>NZ_CAWOAW010000014.1:780479-959714 GCF_963879675.1 Pseudomonas sp. Larv2_ips | reverse complement strand
GCAAGCCCGCTCCCACATTTGGCCTCCAGTGGATGCAAGAATGCATTCCACGGGTATGAAAAAGGCGACCCGAAGGTCGCCTTTTGTCATTGCGCGTATTGCTTGCTCAGCCCCGGCGGTACGCCGTGCACATCGGTCTCTTCCCACGGCCCGTTCGGGCTGATGGAGCGGCTCCAGCCGTTGCTCCAGCGGTAATAGGTGCGCTGGCGGTAGAAGGTGTCGGGCTGTTCTTCCAGCACATACACCTGCATCTTGCCGTCCCAGTGGCTGGCGGCGCCCGGTGGTGGGGCGAAGGTCGGCGATTTGCTTGGCAGCGGTTTCGGCGGCGGGGTCACCGGGCCGGACGGTTGGGTGCTTGGCTGGGTCGAAGGGCCCGACGGCGGGATGGTCGGGCCGGTGGGTGCCGGAGGTGGCCGGTGGACCGCACAAGCGCTCAGGCCGAGTATCAGGCTGAGCAGGGTGATGCGTGCAAAGGCGGTCATAGGCGTTTTCCTCGATTTACTTGTCCGGACTGTCGATGGTCAGCTGCTGCAGCGCAGTGGCAGTGCTGGCCAAGGGTTGGCTGCGGCCGATCCACTCGCCAGCGGTCGGTTGACCGGCCCGGGATATGCGCGCAACCAGTTGGACTTCGGGGAAGTTCGACAGTTTCAACTGCGGCATCATCGCGTCCGCATCGCCCAGTTCGACGGTGACAGGCAGTTCGGCGACGGTCACGCGCTTGGCCGCCAGCGGTGCAGGCGGGCCGGAGACGGCACGGGCGAAGATGAACACGCTGTCGGTGGGCAGGGCTTTGGCCTTCACCTCGGCGGACAAATCCACGCGCACTTTAAGAACAGCCTTGGGCGCTTGAGCGACAGTACCGCCGCTCTCCCTGAGCTTTTCCGCCGCTCGGTCGATACCACCTTGCAGCGCGACCCTGGAATTGTCTTCCGGTGGCAGCTGCGCCAACAGGCGGTTCCAATAGTCGATGGCGTCCTGATAACGCTGGCCTTCAAAGGCGGCAATACCCAACAGGCCAAGGCTGGTGACTTCCTTGGGGTCCAGCTTCAAGGCTTCATCGGTCAGCGCCTGCACCTTGGGCGACCACTGTTTGTTGTCGGCAAAATACTGCGCCTGCGCCCACTGGCCGAGCAGTTCCGGCTGGCGACCGGCCAAAGCCACGGTGCGCTCGAAGACTTTGGCCGCATCGGCGGAACGGTCCTGGGCCATGTAGGCGCGACCGAGGAAGTACAACCCTTCCGGCGAATCCGGCTGGGCAGCGGCGGCGCGTTCCAGGCGCTGGGTCATGTCTTGCATCGACACCGGCGGCTGGGAGAATTCGCGGGTGAGTTCAACCTTGTCACTGGCCCCGTAATGCAGGTACAGCGCGACGCCCAGGATCGGCACCAGAAACGCCGCCAAAAACGGCAACGGTTTGCCCAGGCGCGATTCGCGAGGCGTTTCCGCGCCTTCGGTATCGGCCAGCAGCTCACGGGCCGCTTCGGCGCGGCCGGTGTCGAGTTGCGCGGCATTCAGCACGCCTTCGTCCTGCTGCACTTGCAACTCGGCGACGCGTTCCTGGTAAAGCGCTACGTTCAGCGCGGTGCGGTCCTCTTCACGCTGGGCGCGACGGCCGCGCAATACAGGGATCAACAGGAAACTCAGGGCAATCAGGAGCAGCAACCCTGCTGCGAGCCAAAAATCAATCATCAGTCTTGGTGTCCAGCAATTGGTCGAGGCGTTTGCGCTCTTCGGGGGATAAGGCGTCGGAGCCATCGGTAGGCGCGGCGCGGCGGCGGCGGACGATCACGGCCATGACCACCACACCGGTCAGCAGCAGCCCGGCGGGGCCGAACCAGAGCAGCGCGGTCTTGCCGGTAAGGGCCGGTTTGTAACGCACGAAATCACCGTAGCGCTCGACCATGAAGTCGATGATCTGCTGGTTGTCCTTGCCCTCCCCCAGCATGCGGAAGATCTCTTTGCGCAGGTCGGCGGCGATGGGCGCGTTGGAGTCGGCGATATCCTGGTTCTGGCACTTGGGGCAGCGCAGTTCCTTGGTCAGTTCGCGAAAACGCTCACGGTCACCGTCCTTGGCGAATTCGTAGGTGTCGATGGCGGCGTGGGCCACGCCGACCAACCCCAGCGCCAACACGCCAGCGGCTAACAAACGCTTCATGGCTTGGCCTCATCGACCAGCGCCTGGTACTTGGCGGCCAGTTGCTCGCGCCAGACCACTTCATCGATCACGCCGACGTACTTGTCACGAATCACGCCTTTGGCGTCGATAAAGAAGGTTTCCGGAGCGCCGTACACGCCGAGGTTCAAACCGAGGTTGCCGTCTTCATCGCGGATATCCATCAGGTACGGGTTGTGGAACTCCGCCAGCCACTTCAAGGCCGCCGCATTGTCGTCCTTGTAGTTGATGCCGTAGATCACCACGCCCTTCTCGGCGAGTTTGTTCAGCACCGGGTGCTCGACGCGGCACGAGATGCACCAGGTCGCCCACACGTTGACCAGCGCCGGCTTGCCCAGCAGGTCGGCCTGGGTCAGGGTCTTGTCGCCCTGCACGGTCTTCAGGCTGAACGCCGGAAATGGCTTGCCGATCATCGCCGAAGGCAGCTCGGCCGGGTCCAGGTATAACCCGCGATAAAGAAACACCGCCACCACCAGAAAGGCCGCCAGCGGTAACACCATCAACCAACGCTTCATGCCGGCGCTCCTTGCAGGCCGAGGGCTTCGCGCACCCGGCTTTTTACTTTGACGCGATAACGCCGGTCCAACGCGGCCAGCAAGCCACCCACGCCGGTGAGCAACCCACCAAACCAGATCCAGCGCACAAACGGTTTGACGTGCACGCGCACCGCCCAGGCGCCGTCGCCCAGCGGCTCGCCCAGCGCCACATAAAG
Organism: Pseudomonas sp. Larv2_ips; assembly: GCF_963879675.1. Taxonomy (NCBI): domain Bacteria; kingdom Pseudomonadati; phylum Pseudomonadota; class Gammaproteobacteria; order Pseudomonadales; family Pseudomonadaceae; genus Pseudomonas; species Pseudomonas sp. Larv2_ips. The sequence continues at coordinate 956,829 of NZ_CAWOAW010000014.1, read as the reverse complement.
GTCGCGGGTGAAACCGGCGTCGATGCCGGCCTCGGTCATCATCGAGCTTTGCACGGTGTACAGGCGTTTTTCCGGGTGCAGCACGGCCACTTCCTTGCCGTTGCGCACCACACGAATAGTGCCTTTGTCCGACGTGAAGTTCGGGCCTTCAAAGTGCTTGGCGCCTTCGAAGATGAAGTGGTAACCGGCCAGGTCCATGGACTCGCCGGGTGCCAGGCGCAGGTCGCGCTCGGCGCTGTTCTGGCTGGAGAGCACCACGCCGAGGGCGCACACGGCGATGCCGAGGTGCGCGACCTGCATGCCCCAATAGCTGCGGGTCAATGTCGGCAAGCCTTTGATCAGGCCTTTGTGGCGGGTCTTGTCGACAATGTCGCGCACGCCGGCCAGCAATACCCAGGCGGCGAGCAGGAAGGTCGCGAGCACCGCCCAGTTGAAGTCGCCATAGGCAAAGCCTGCGATCACCGCCAAGGCCACACTGCCCAGCAGCACCGGCATCAGCATGCCAGCCAGCCATTTCACCGGGGTGTCTTTCCAGCGCACCAATACGCCGACTGCCATCACCACCATCAGCAGGCCCATCAGCGGGATAAACAACGCGTTGAAGTACGGCGGGCCAACCGACAGCTTGGCGCCGCTCAGCGCGTCCAGCACCAGCGGGTACAAGGTACCGAGCAGGATCATCGAGGCGGCCACCACCAGCACCAGGTTATTGCCCAGCAACAGCGTTTCACGCGACCACAGGTTGAAGCCGACCTGGCTCTTGACCACCGGCGCGCGTAAAGCAAACAGGGTGAGCGAGCCGCCCACCACAAACAGCAGGAAGATCAGAATGAACACGCCGCGCGCCGGGTCGGACGCAAACGCATGCACCGACGTCAGCACGCCCGAACGCACAAGGAACGTGCCAAGCAAACTGAGGGAAAACGCGGCGATGGCCAGCAACACGGTCCAGCTTTTGAACACGCCGCGTTTTTCGGTGACGGCCAACGAGTGAATCAGCGCGGTGCCCACCAGCCACGGCATGAACGAGGCGTTTTCGACCGGGTCCCAGAACCACCAGCCGCCCCAGCCGAGTTCGTAATAGGCCCACCACGAGCCCAAGGTGATGCCGATACCGAGAAAGGCCCAGGCGACGATGGTCCACGGCCGCGACCAGCGCGCCCAGGCGGCATCCAGACGCCCGCCGAGCAAGGCAGCGATGGCGAAGGCAAAGGCCACCGAGAAACCCACGTAACCCATGTAGAGCATCGGCGGGTGCACGATCAGGCCGATATCTTGCAGCAATGGATTGAGGTCATGCCCGTCCACAGGGATCTGCGGCAGGATGCGGCTGAATGGGTTGGAGGTCATGATCAGGAACAGCAGAAAACCAATGCTGATCATGCCCATCACCGCCAGCACCCGCGCCAGCATGACTTGCGGCAGTTGGCGCGAGAACACCGACACGGCGAAGGTCCAGCCGCCGAGAATCAAGGCCCACAACAGCAACGAGCCTTCGTGGGCGCCCCACACGGCGCTGAATTTGTAGTACCAGGGCAGCGCGCTGTTGGAGTTGTTGGCGACATAGGCGACGGAAAAGTCGTCAGTCATGAAGGCATAGGTCAGGCAACCAAACGCGAACAACAGAAAGGCAAACTGCCCCCAGGCGGCCGGCTGGGCCAGGCTCATCCACAGGCGGTCGCCGCGCCAGGCGCCAAGCAACGGCACCACGGCCTGCACGATGGCAAAGCACAGGGCGAGGATCATCGCCAACTGGCCCAGCTCGGGAATAAACAGTGCGGACGTCATCAACTTAGCCCTCCTTTGCTGGGGTTGGAGCGGGTTGGCCGCTGTCTTTCAGGGCCTTGGTGACTTCCGGCGGCATGTATTTCTCATCGTGCTTGGCCAGCACTTCATCGGCGACCACCACGCCGTCGGCATTGAGCTTGCCGAGGGCGACGATGCCCTGGCCTTCGCGGAACAGGTCCGGGAGGATGCCGCGATAGGTGATGGTTACGGCCTTGTTGAAATCGGTGACCACGAAGGTGACGTCGAGGGAATCACCGGAACGTTTCAGCGAGCCCTTCTCCACCATGCCGCCCGCGCGAATGCGCGTGTCTACCGGCGCTTCGCCGTTGGCGATCTGGGTCGGGGTGTAGAACAGGTTGATGTTCTCCCGCAGGGCGCTCATCGCCAGGCCCACGGCAACACTCACACCGACCAGGATGGCCAGGATGATCAACAGACGCTTTCTACGCAGCGGATTCACTTATCGGTCTCCCGGCGCAAACGACGCGCCTCTTGTTGCAGGTAACGCTTGCGGGCCAGGATCGGCGCGGCGACGTTGAGGGCCAGCACTGCCAGGCAGATGCCATAGGCCGTCCAGACATACAGGCCGTGGTGGCCCATGGCGAGAAAATCACTGAAAGAGTTGAAACTCATCCCCGCGCTCCCAGGCTGTTTTGCACTTCGGCCTTGACCCAGCTGGTGCGGGCCTCACGCTTGAGCACTTCCAGACGCATGCGCATCAGCAGCACGGCGCCGAAGAAGCAGTAGAACCCCAGCACCATCAGCAGCAGCGGCGCCCACATTTCCACGGGCATCGCCGGTTTTTCGGTCAGGGTGAACGTGGCGCCCTGGTGCAGGGTGTTCCACCACTCCACCGAGTATTTGATGATCGGGATGTTGATCACGCCGACAATCGCCAGCACCGCGCAGGCCTTCGCGGCGCTGTCGCGGTTGCTGATGGCATTGCCCAGGGCGATCAGGCCGAAGTACAGAAACAGCAGGATCAGCATCGAGGTCAGGCGCGCGTCCCACACCCACCATGAACCCCAGGTCGGCTTGCCCCAGATGGCGCCAGTGACCAGCGCCACGGCGGTCATCCACGCGCCGATGGGCGCCGCGCATTGCAGGGCGACGTCGGCCAGCTTCATCTTCCACACCAGCCCGACCACGCCGCACACGGCCAGCATCACGTAGCAGGACTGCGCCAGCATCGCGGCAGGCACGTGGATATAGATGATGCGAAAGCTGTTGCCTTGCTGGTAGTCCGGCGGTGCGAAGGCCAGGCCCCAGACCAGGCCGATGCCGATCAGCAACACGGCGGCGACGCTCAACCACGGCAGCAGCTTGGCGCTGATGCCGTAAAACCATTTGGGCGAGCCGAGCTTGTGAAACCAGGTCCAGTTCATTGCTGTTTCCATCACGGTGGTTTCTCGTCTTGGCGAGAAACTCAGGGTCTTTACTGGTTAATAACGCTTAACCAGACCTCATTATTCGCCGACGCTGATCTTCAGGCCAGCCGCTATAGCAAAGGGTGTCAGGGTTACCGCCAGGGCGGTCAGGCTGCCAAGCCACAGGAGGTAACCGGTCGCCGGCATGCCCATGAGCGCGGCCTGCAAGGCGCCGCTGCCCAGGATCAACACCGGGATATACAAAGGCAGAATCAGCAGGGCCAGCAACAGGCCGCCCCGCTTCAAACCGACGGTCAACGCTGCGCCCACCGCCCCCAACAGGCTGAGCACCGGCGTACCGAGCAACAGGGACAGCAACAATACCGGCAGGCATTCGACGGGCAAGCCCAGCATCATTGCCAGCAACGGTGAGAGCAAGACTAGCGCCAAGCCGGAAAAAGCCCAGTGTGCCAGTACCTTGGCCAGAACCAGAAGTGGCAGCGGGTGCGACGAAAGGACCCACTGTTCGAGGGAACCGTCTTCGAAATCGCTGCGAAACAGCCCGTCCAGCGAGAGCAGCACCGATAAAAGCGCAGCGACCCACACCAATCCTGGGGACAAGGTTTGCAACAGTTTAGTCTCGGGACCGACCGCCAACGGGAACAAGGCGATGACGATGGCAAAGAACACCAGCGGATTGGCCAATTCAGCCGGGCGACGGCACAACAGCCGTGCTTCACGGGCGACCAACAGCGCGAACACACTCATACCGACCACCGGCCCAAATCCAGATCACGGTAACCGGCGGGCATGCGCGTCAGCGTGTGGTGCGTGGTGAGCACCACTGAACCGCCCTGCTCGCAGTGCCGGGCCAGGTGTTCTTCGAGCTGGGCGACGCCTTGTTTGTCGAGGGCGGTGAACGGTTCGTCGAGAATCCACAGCGGCGGGCCCGGCAGGTACAAACGCGCCAGCGCTACGCGGCGCTGCTGGCCGGCGGACAGGGTATGGCAGGGAACATCTTCAAAGCCTTTGAGGCCGACGGCCGCCAGGGCTTGCCAAATGGCATCACGGGAGGCCGGGTGATGCAGGGCGCTGAGCCAGCTGAGGTTCTCTTCCGGAGTGAGCACGTCCTTGATGCCGGCGGCGTGGCCGATCCAGACAAGGTTGCGGGCCAACTCAGTGCGTTGTTCGTTGAGCGGCTTGCCGTTGAGACGCACGCCCCCTGCCGTCGGCTGCATCAAACCGGCCAGCAGGCGCAGCAAACTGGTCTTGCCGCTGCCGTTGGGGCCGCTGATTTGCACCATGTCGCCGCCCGTCAGACGCAGTTCGAGGTGTTCGAACAGCATCCGCAGGTCGCGTTCACAGGCGAGCGCTACGGCTTCAAGAAGAGGGCTGGTCAAGAGATCGCGGGCCTTTACGGTTCAAGTCGGCGGTGCAGCGGCCGTTATAGAGAGATGCACAATAACGGCTTTGGCGACCGATTTTAGAGAGCTGGATCAAATAGTTGTGAGGTTTTTACCGCTCTCTTTGCAGACGGGCGGCATTATACATGTGATGCCCTACTCTAAAGAGGGCAATTTCCCCAGAGACGATGCGCACGATGACCGGTGAGATCAACCTTCCTACGCTGCCTCCTGCCCCGGCGCCCGGACCTGCCCCGCTGCCGCCGACCGGCGAGTTGCTCAAACTGCTGGAGCCGCAGGCCGGACTGATCGACCCTGGGAAAACCGCCAACGCCGAGGTGATCGCGCTTAAACAAGGCGGCGATGCGTTTCAGCTGTTGCTCAAATTGACCCTTGAAGGCGGCCGCCAGACCCTGGTGCAAGCCAGCAGCGCCCAGCCTCTGCCGTTGGGCAGCAATGTAGCGGTGAGCCAGACACCAGCCGGCAACCTGACGCTCTCATTGCAGCAGGCCTTGAGCGCCAACGTGGCCGCCCTCACCCGTATCGACACCACGCAAATGCCGGTGGGCACGCTGTTGCAAGCCAAGGTGCTGACCACCCAGATGTTGCCGCAAGGCACCACGCAACCGGCGATCTACCGCTCGCTGGTGACGGTGCTCAACAACGCCCTCGCCGGCACCACGCTGACGTTGGAAAGCCCGCAGCCACTGCGGGTGGGCAGCTTGCTCAGCGCCGTGGTGCAAAATGCGCAGACCTTGAACTTCGTGCCCTTGAGCGGGCTCAAGGATCAATTGGCGGTGGCTCAACAGCTTTCCACCCAGCAAAGTCGCCAAGGCTCGCTGGACGTGGTCTTCACCGCCCTGCAAAACCTGCCCACCGACGACAGCACGTCCACCGACCTGCGCGCCGCGGCGGCGCGGTTGCTGGCGGCGTTGCCCGACCTGGCACAAGTGAGCAATCCCAAGGTGTTGGCGCAGCTGGTACAGAACAGCGGCGCGTTTCTGGAGGCCAAGTTACTCGCCGGGCAAAACCCGCAAATCCCGCCGCTGGACATGAAAGGCGCGTTGCTGCGCCTGGTCGCCGACTTGCTGCCGGCCCTGCCCAGTGCCACCAACCTCAATGCCATCCTCGCCGCCAATACCCTAGCTCAGGTACTGCCCAATTTTGTGCGTAACCCGCTGAATACGCTCGGCCAGATCGGCGCGCGCCAGGCACCCGCCGGCTTTCCGCTGCCGGATCGGTTGATGCAGCGCCTGGAAGGCGAAAGCGACCTGGAAAACCTGCTGCGCCTGGCCGCCGGTGCGATTTCGCGCCTGCAGAGCCATCAGCTGTCGAGCCTGGAGCAAACCGGCACCACCGCCGATGGCCGCTTGCAAACCACCTGGCAACTGGAAATCCCCATGCGCACCTTGCAGGACATCGTGCCGTTGCAGGTCAAGTTCCAGCGCGAGGAACCGACGCCGGACAAGGACCAGCCCGAACGCAAAGACAAGAAAGACCCCAAGCAGATGCTCTGGCGCGTCGAGTTGGCATTCGACATGGAGCCGCTGGGGCCATTGCAGGTTCAGGCGCAACTGACCCAGGGCAAACTGTCCAGCCAGCTGTGGGCAACCCGGCCCTTTACCGCCAGTTTGATCGAAAGCCATTTGGGCCATTTGCGCGAGCGCCTGGTGACCTCGGGCCTCAACGTCGGCGACCTGGATTGCCACCTCGGCACCCCACCGCGCGGACCAAGAACCGGCCTGGAACAACGCTGGGTGGATGAAACCGCATGAAAAATCCAACCCCACCACGCCAGGCGATTGCCCTCAAGTACGACGGCCAGCAAGCGCCGACCCTGACGGCCAAGGGCGACGATGCATTGGCCGAAGCTATTTTGAAGCTGGCGCGGGAAAATGAAGTGCCGATCTATGAGAACGCCGAGCTGGTCAAGCTGCTGGCGCGCATGGAGCTGGGCGACAGCATCCCCGAAGAGTTGTACCGCACGGTGGCAGAAATTATCGCGTTTGCGTGGACGCTGAAGGGCAAGTTCCCGGTAGGCTACGACCCGAATGCCGAGCCGGTGGAGCGGGATGTGACTGAGCGTGGGGATGATTACTGAGCAACTCAGACATTCACGCATACACATGTGGGAGCTGGCTTGCCTGCGATAGCGATGTGTCAGCTTGCTTATCTGGAACAGGCAGACCGCTATCGCAGGCAAGCCAGCTCCCACAGTAATTCTCTATTGTCAGTTCAGGACTTCACTCAGGGGAATGAAATTGACGCGATCCCCAATAGCCAGCGTCGTCCCCTCCAACACCTCCACAAACCCTTCTGCCCACGCCGCGCTGCGCAGCACGCCGGAGCTCTGGTTGCGGTAGATGATCGCCCTGCCTTGCTCGATACGCCCGCGCAGGTACTCGCGGCGGTTGCCCGGCTTGGGCCAGGTGAAACCCACCGGCACTTCGAAACGCAATGGCTCGACATCTTGCACGCCTTGGCGGCGCAGCAGATAAGGCCGCGCCAGCAGCGCAAAGGTCACCAGGGTCGAGGCCGGGTTGCCGGGCAGGCCGATCACCGGCACACCGCGAAAATGCCCGAAGGTCAGCGGTTTGCCTGGTTTGATCGCCAGCTTCCACAGGGCCAACTCGCCCTCCTCACGCAGGGCGATGCCGAGAAAGTCAGCCTCGCCCACCGACACACCACCGGTCGACAGAATCAGGTCGACAGTGCCCAGGTCCGACAGGCGTTTGCGGGTTTTCTCCAGGTCATCCGGCAGAATCCCGGCGTCGATCACCTCGCAGCCCATGCGCGCCAGCCAGCTGCACAGCACGCGTCGGTTGCTGTTGTAGATCTGCCCCGGGCCGAGCGGCAAACCGGGCTCGATCAACTCGTCGCCGGTGGACAACACGGCCACGCGCACGCGGCGCACCACGTTCAAGCGGTCGTGCCCCAGTGAGGCGGCCAGGCCCAGCTCGATCGGGCCCAGGCGAGTGCCGGCGCTCAACACCAACTCGCCGACGGTGGTTTCCTGGCCTTGCGGGCGGATGTTCTGATGCGCGTGCAACGGCTCGGTAAAGCTCACGCGTTCGTCGGGGTGGACCACGGCGTTTTCCTGCATCTCTACGCAATCGGCGCCTTCGGGCACCGGCGCACCGGTAAAGATGCGCGCACAGGTGCCAGCCGCCAACGGCTGCGGCGCCTGACCGGCGAAGATGCGCTGGCTGACGGGCAACGGCTCGCCGTTCCAGTCCTCCAGGCGCAGGGCGTAACCGTCCATGGCGCTGTTGGGCCAGGGCGGTAAGTCGAGCGTAGAGATCAGGTCTTGCGCGAGCACGCGGCCGTCGCAGTCGGCCAGCGGCACCACGTGCGGATCACGGATCGGCGCGGCTTCGGCCATGTCCAGCAGTTGGCGCAGCGCGTCTTCCACTGGCATCAGGGCGCCGGTTTTGCCGGGCTTATCCACGGGATTCGCAGGGTTGGGCCTGCTTCAAGTGAGGAACGAAGTTGCACGGGCGATGACGGTTGTCCAGTTGCTCGGCGAGGATGCCGTCCCAGCCGGTACGCACCGCGTTGGTCGAACCCGGCAGGCAGCACACCAGCGTGCCATTGGCCAGGCCGGCCAGGGCGCGCGATTGCACGGTAGAGGTGCCGATATCGGCCACGGAGATCTGGCGGAACAGTTCGCCAAAGCCGTCGACGTGTTTGTCGAGCAGGCAGCTCACCGCTTCGGGCGTGCTGTCGCGGCCGGTGAAGCCGGTGCCGCCGGTGATCAGCACCACTTGCACCACGTCTTCGGCGATCCAGTGGGCGACTTTCGCGCGGATTTTGTAGAGGTCGTCCTTGAGCAGCACGCGCTCGGCCAGGGTGTGGCCGGCGGCGGTCAGCCGGTCGACGAAGACCTGGCCCGAGGTGTCGGTGTCCAGGGTGCGGGTGTCGCTGACAGTCAGTACAGCAATATTCAGGGGTACGAAGGGCGCATCAGCCTTGGCGTTCATGGCTCGGTCCGGTTGTCGAAGGAACAGCCCGATGTTATATCACAGGGCCCTATTTACCTGCCGCTGCGGAACCGCCATGTCTCTCGATTCTTCGCCCCTGCCCTGTTCGATTCTGCTATTGGCCGGTGGCCGTGGCCAACGCATGGGTGGTCAGGACAAGGGCCTGCTGGCGTGGCACGGCCAGCCGTTGATTGCCCACCTGCAACGCCTGACCCGGGCGCTGACGGATGACCTGATCATCTCGTGCAATCGCAACCATGACCTGTATGCGCCCTACGCCGACCAGTTGGTGAGCGACGACAGCCCGGACTTTCCCGGCCCGCTGGCAGGCATCCGCGCCGGGCTCGCCGCCGCGCGCCATGCGCATCTGCTGATACTGCCCTGCGATGTGCCAAACATCGACGCGGCGCTGCTTGCCGATCTGCGTGAAACTGCACGCCGCACGCCGCAGGTGCCGGTGATGGTGCGCCAGGGCGAATTCTGGGAACCCTTGATTTGCATCATCCCAACCCACCTTAAAACTGAGGTAGAACGGGCCTGGGACGCCGGTGAACGCAGCCCGCGCAAGATTCTGCTGCAACTGGGCGGCGTGGGCCTGGAGTGCCCGGCCAATGACCCGCGCCTGGCCAACCTGAATACACCTGAACTGTTGCACGCAGCCTGCGGCGTGTCAGAATGAACCTCGCACAAGGAACTTTGTCGACGCGCCGCGCGTCACAAGGTCAGCAATTTAAAAGCATTCTCTCGGAGACACACTCATGACTCAACGGACCATCGCCGCTCTCATGCTTGCACTGGGCCTCGCTACTCTCGCCGGTTGCGCCTCGCCTACAGTGATCACCCTGAATGACGGTCGCGAAATCCAGGCCGTCGACACCCCTAAATTCGATAAGGCTTCGGGCTTCTACGAGTTCGAACAACTTGACGGCAAGCAGACTCGCATCAACAAGGATCAGGTTCGTACCGTTAAAGACCTGTAAGTCTTAACGCTGGACCCACAAGGCCCGCCTCGCGCGGGCCTTGTCGTTTCCGGGATTTACCAGTCGAGGGTGATCAGGCTGCGGAAATCGCGTTGCTCACCGGTGACCGGGTCGATAAACCGCACGCCCTGGGCCAGCAGTTTGAGCGGGTTGGCGTAATCGTCCTCGGCGTCCTTGATGACGTCGGGGTAGAACGGGTCATTGCAGATACTCGCCCCCAGCGCGGTCATGTGTACGCGCAACTGGTGCTTCTTGCCGGTAACGGGGAACAGGCCGTAACGCCACAGGTCGGCGTTTTTCTCACGGACTTCTACCACCGTCTCGGTGTTGCTGACGCCGGGGCCTTCCTGCATGCGAAAGAACGGTTCGCCCTCCACCAGACGGCTTTTGTGAACCATGGGGAAGGTCAAATCAGGCAACGCGGGAGCGATGGCTTCGTAGAATTTGTCGATGCGCCGCGTTGGAAACAGCTGTTGATAGGCTGAACGGCTGTGCGGGTTGGCCGAAAACAGCACCAGCCCTGCGGTGTGCCGGTCGATGCGGTGCAAGGGCACCAGAGCAGGGTTATCCAGGCGCCGGATCAAGCGGCGCAACAGGGTCTGTTCAACGTACTCGCCCGCCGGGGTCACCGGGAGAAAATGCGGTTTGTCGGCGACCACCAGGTGCTCGTCGGCATACAGGATGGTTTCCTCAACCGGAATGACTTTCTCATTCGGCACTTCACGGAAGTAGTAAATGCACAGGCCTTCCTTGTAGGCCAAATCCATTTGGATCGGCGTGCCGTTGATGTCGAGTACACGGCCACGGGCGATGCGGTCCAGCCAGCGTTCACGGCCAATCGCAGGGAAATGCTCACACAGACACTCCAGCACCGTCGTCCACGGGCCAGGTGGCAAATACAACGTGCTGGCTTGGTGTTGCGACGCGGAAAAACCGGAAGATGACATGACAATGCTCGAGGCCTGGAAAATCAGGCGGGCATTATCCCGCATGGAGCGCGATGGAGCCTAGGGCGGATCTCAGGCCTTGGCCAATTGCGCGCGCAGGATCGGCGAAGCGCTGGCCGCTTCGGTGAACTCCTTGAGCCAACGCAGCACGTCCACCGCTTCCCAGCGACCGGGATCGTAAAGCGCGTACAACAACCCTTGGTAACCCACTACATCCAACTGTTTGTGATAACCGGCGCGCTGGAACAACGCTTCGATTTCGGCAAAGCAGGTATTGAAATGCACTTTGTTAAACGGCGTCTTGCCTTCCGTGACCAGGCCGTCGAGGCGCAGCTCGTTCACCGCGTCGCGCACGACGTCGGCGGACATGCGATTGACGCTGCTTTTCAATTGTTCAACATTCACCACGGGCGTTCCCTCTATTCAATCGCTGTACAAACATACAGTAACGTAATATTTGGAAACTCGCCATCGGAGAACGCCTAGGACAGGAAGGCAACCACCTGTGCTGTGTCGAATGGCCAGTCCAGCTCGGCCCCGGTATCCACCCGGCGAAGCACCGGAATCCGCAGGCTGTAGGCGTCTGTAAGGTCATCGGGGTCGGTGATATCCACCAGTTCCACCAGCAACCCGTGTTCGACGAGCGGCATGATTTCGACTTCGGCAATCTCACAAAGATGGCAACCCAGGGTGCCGAACAACTGGCATTCAGGAAGCATGGCGAATAGGCCTGATCAGGAAACGGGCAACCATTCTAAGCCTGCCAAATACCGGTGGCGAGCGGGCTTGATCTGCGTTGATTGGCGAAACGGCTCAGGCGGCTGGTGTGTTTGTTCTGGATGGACTCGTAGGCAGGCTTCAGGGGCGCTTCGCGCCCCAACGCGGGGCAAGCCCGCTCGCCACAGCAAGCCCGCTCACCACGACGGGCCCGCTGGCCACAACTAGCCCGCTTGGAATGGAAAGCCTGACCCAGATCACCATGGCCTATAACTGATTCAGCGATTCTCGCGCCTTTTTGTCCGCTCAACCTGCAAGGAAGCCGCCTGTGTTTGCCAATCTGCTGATCATTCTGGCCTCATCCCTGGTGGTGATAGCGCTGTTTCGCCGCCTGCAATTGCCGCCCGTGCTGGGTTACCTGTGCGTGGGCCTGGCGTTGGGGCCCACCGCTCTGGATTGGGTGAATGACAGCGAAGAGCTGCCCGACCTTGCCGAATTGGGGGTGGTGTTCCTGCTGTTTTCTTTGGGGTTGGAGTTTTCCCTGACCAAGATGCTTGCCCTGCGCAGCGTGGTGTTTGGCTTGGGCAGTTTGCAGGTGCTGGGGTGTGCAGCCTTGCTGGGAGGGCTGTTAATGGGCTTCGGTCTGTCGCCAAGCGTCGCGCTGATGCTCGGCGCGGGGCTGGCATTGTCCTCCACCGCGATTGTCAGCAAGGAGCTGAGCAGCCTGGGGGAAATCTTCAGCAGCCACGGCCAGAACGCAATTGGCGTATTGCTGTTCCAGGATGTGGTGGCGGTGTTGCTGCTCACGTTGGTGCCGGTGTTTGCCGGCGGCAGCGAACACGCCTGGTATTGGGCACTGCCGCTGACGCTGGGCAAAACCGTGCTGTTGTTCGTCGGATTGCTGTTCGCCAGTCGTTGGTTGCTGCCCCGCCTGTTCCACGAAGTTGCCGCGTCCCATTCGGCTGAACTGTTTGTGCTGTTGGCGCTGGTGATCGTCTTGCTCACCGCCTGGCTCACGCATTTGCTCGGCCTCTCCCCTGCCCTCGGGGCTTTTCTGGCGGGCATGCTGTTGGGGGAAAGCCATTACCGGCATCAGATTGAAGCGGACATACGGCCATTTCGCGACATTCTGCTTGGGCTGTTTTTCGTCAGCATCGGCATGCTTATCGACCTGCAGCTGTTCGTCAGCCACAGCCTGCTGATCCTCGGCCTGACCCTCGCGCTGATGCTGATCAAGGGCTGTGTGGTGGCAGCCCTGGTCAAGCTGCGCGGCAGCGACGGTGAAACCGCATGGCGCAGCGGCCTTGCCCTGGCGCAAGGCGGCGAATTCTGCTTCGCGTTGATGGCGCAGATGCAGCAGAGCCGGCTGATTCCGGACGAATTCAACGGTTTGCTGCTGGCCGCCACCTTTTGCTCGATGCTGCTGACCCCGCTGTTGCTGCGCGCCGCACCGGGCATCGCCCTGCGCCTGCACCGCAAGCCCAACCAGCAGGTGCAACTGGAGGAAATCACCGCGCTCAATGCCGACTTACATGGCCACGCGGTGATTTGCGGGTATGGCCGCGTCGGGCAATCCATCGGGCGCTTTTTGCGCCGGGAACATCAGGCGTTCATCGCCCTGGATGACGACCCCGAGCGCGTGAAAGAGGCCGCTACCGAAGACAGCAGCGTGCATTACGGCGACTGCCGCCGTGGGGCCTTGCTCAGTGCGGTCGGCCTGGAGCGCGCGCGGCTGGTGGTGATTGCCGTGGATAACAGCGATGTGGCCCTGACCGTCCTGAAAGAAGCCAGGAGGATCAACCCGCACGTCCCCGTGCTGGTGCGCACGCGCGATGACAGCCAACTGGCCGAGTTGAAAGCTGCGGGCGCCAGCGAAGTGGTGCCCGAGTTACTGGAATCGAGCCTGATGCTCGCCTCCCACGCCTTGATCCTGCTGGGCCTGCCGGACCACCAGGTGCAGGCGCGGGTGGATGAGGTGCGCCATGACCGTTATCGCCTATTGCACGGCTTTGATGCGCAGACCGAAAAACCGCTCAATCCTGACTGACCGCCCCAATCTTGTGGATCGACAGGTCCGCGCCGTAGTACTCCTGCTCCTGGCTCAGGCGCAGCCCGTGCACGCGCTTGATCACGCCGTACACCAACAGCCCGCCGACCAGCGCCACCGCCACGCCCAATGCCGTGCCGATCAACTGGCTGATCAGGCTCACACCGCCCAGGCCGCCAAGGGCCGTCTGGCCAAAGATGCCGCATGCTATGCCGCCCCACACGCCGCACAAGCCATGCAGCGGCCATACACCCAGCACATCGTCGATCTTCCAGCGATCCTGGGCCGCGATAAAGAACCACACAAACAATCCACCGGCCACCGCACCGGTGACCAGCGCGCCCACCGGGTGCATCAGGTCGGAACCGGCGCAGATCGCCACCAGCCCGGCCAACGGACCGTTATGCAGGAAGCCTGGGTCATTGCGGCCAATCACCAACGCGGCAACGGTGCCGCCGACCATGGCCATCAACGAGTTCACGGCGACCAGGCCGCTGACGCCATTAAGAGTCTGCGCGCTCATCACGTTAAAGCCGAACCAGCCGACAATCAGGATCCACGAGCCCAGCGCCAGGAACGGAATGCTCGACGGCGCAAAGGCCACCAAGCGCCCTTCCCGGTATCGACCATTGCGCGGTCCCAGCAGCAGCACCGCCGCCAGCGCCAGCCAGCCGCCCATGGCATGCACCACCACGGAACCGGCAAAATCGTGAAAGCTGGCACCAAAGGTTGCCAGCAGCCAGGCTTGCAGGCCGAAGTTGCCGTTCCACACCATGCCTTCGAAAAACGGATAGATAAACGCCACGATCAGCGCGGTGGCACACAGCTGCGGAGCGAACCTGGCGCGCTCGGCAATACCCCCGGAAATAATCGCCGGAATCGCCGCTGCAAACGTCAGCAGGAAGAAAAACTTCACCAGGCCGTAGCCATGATCGGCGCTGATCACCGCCGCCGGTTGCATGAAGGTCACGCCGTAGGAGATCCAATAGCCTATAAAGAAATAGGCCAGGGTAGAGATAGCGAAATCGCTGAGGATCTTCGACAGGGCATTCACCTGGTTTTTCTGGCGCACGGTACCGACTTCCAGGAACGCGAAGCCGGCATGCATGGCCAAAACCATGACCGCACCGATCAGGATGAACAGGGTGTTGGAGCTGTGAACAAGCGTGTCCACCGCACTTTGCATATTTTCCATGGAGGTTGGCAGGCCTGCATTAAAGGCAAAAAGCACCAAAGCGGTTCAAGCCGGGGTGTCGCGCACTAAATTGGCACCACCGATCCCACCTCTGTGCAGAAGGTGTGAACCGCTTTAGCGCAGCGATCAACACAACAGGCCGTTGCCGACAGGGTTTTTCCGCGGGTTTTATTGATTTAGGGTAAGGTTTTTCAAGGCATTAGCCTCGGGTCGCCCGGATTCAGCGCATACCCTGGGGCAGGCGCACCAAGGCAAAGCAAAAGCTGTACCAGACAATTGCAGTGAACCTTCACCGTTACCGGTGACTCGAAAACAAACGTAACGCACCAGACGCACAGATCAGCCAATCACGGAGATAACCATGGCCCGAAGAACTGCAAAGACTGCTCAAGAAATACTGATGGCGGATTTTCAAACCTTGGTCAGTGACACTGAAAGGTTGCTGGACGACACCGCGGTATTGGCCGGCGACCAGGCCGACGAGCTGCGCACAAAAATCCACGACAGCCTGCTCAAGGCCCGCGAAACCCTGCAACTGACCGAAGATTCCCTGCGTGAACGCGGCCAGGCGGCTGTCACCGCCACCGAAGATTACGTGCAAGCCAACCCTTGGCAGTCAGTCGGCATTGCCGCCGGCGTTGGCTTTCTGATCGGTCTGCTGGCTACAAGGCGCTAATACCATGTCTATCGGCGAATCCGGCTCGTCCACGAGCTCAAGCTCCACTTCCCGACGCCTGGGCGCGGCCGTTCTGGGCTTGCTGCACAGCCACGTCGAATTGTTTGGCATCGAGTTGCAGGAGCAGAAATCCCGCACGGTCAGCTTGCTGCTGTTTGCAGGCCTGGCGCTGGTGTTTGCCCTATTGTTGCTGGTGGGGTTATCGGCGCTGGTGATGATTCTGGTCTGGGACACTTACCGTCTCACCGGGATTATCAGCCTTTGCGTGTTCTACAGCCTGGCCGCAGCGTTTTGCGGAGTGCGCTTGAAAGCGGCGATATTCGATGAATCCACGCCCTTCCACGCCACCCTCGAAGAGCTGGCCAATGATCGGGAGCGCCTGCTGCCATGAGCATGACTGAAATCCCGCAAAACACCTCCCGCCGGGAAATGCGCAAGGCGTTGATCCGCCTGCGCATGGAAATGCACCGTCAGGAAATCCGCCATGAGTCTCAGCAACTGATGGTCCCGCTGAACAAAGTGCGTGACCTGCGCCATAACTGGCAGGACAGCCTGGGCATCAAGCATGCGCCGCTGTGGGGCGTGGCTGCAGTGACGCTGATGGGCTTTTTTACCGGCAAGGGCGCCAAGGCCGGCAGTATCAGCAGCGTGACGCGCCTGGTGCGGCTGGGCGCCGGTTTGATCCCGTTGATCAAATTGGCCATGGCAGGGCGCAAGGGTTAATCGCGACTGGCTGCATTCTTGCAAACAGAATCGGCCCGGCCCTCGTTACTGAGGGCCGGGCCTTTTTTCGCCAGCTCTCTTAAGGAGGCCCCGTGATCGACGGGCAACCGCTCGCCTGTTTCCAGCCATTCATCGACACTGCCACCGGGCGCATCGCCGGCGTCGAGGCACTCGGCCGTCTGCGCCAGGCTGATGGCCGCTTGCTGTCAGTCGGCCCGCTGTTTGCCGACCCGCGCACGCCAGGCGTGGCCTTGCGCCGCCTCGACCGGCAGATCCGCGACAATGCCTTGAGCCGCCTGCATGAAGCGCCTGCAGACTGGTTTCTGAGCCTGAACATCTCGCCCCGCTGGATCAACCGTCTGCGCGCCGGCCAAGCCTTGCCCAGCCTGAAGCAGGTGCATGCGCATGGCGTCGATCCGCAGCGCATTGTGTTCGAGATCACCGAACTGGGCGGTGACATCCAGCGTCTGGCCGAGGTGGTGGCGCGCTATCGTGAGGCCGGTGCACGCATTGCCATCGATGACTTCGGTGCCGGCTACTCCCAGCTTGACCGGGTGCTCGCGCTGCAGCCGGATATCCTCAAGCTGGACATGCGCCTGTTCCAGGAAGCCGCCAAGGGCGGACCAAGCAGTGAGGTCGTGCGCGCGCTGGCGCAAATGGCCGAAAAGACGGGCTGCTGGATCATCGCCGAGGGCGTGGAAACCGAGGCGCAGCTGAGCTTCGCCCTGGAATGCGGCGCGCGGTACGTACAGGGTTACCTGTTTGCCCAAGCGCAACTCGACTGGTTTGCCACCGATGCCTTCGTGCCGCAGTTTGCCCGGCTGCGCACGGTTTACGTGCAGCAAAAACTGGCTGAACGCGGCCGCATCATGCAGTTGCGCCTGCAACTGGCCCAGCTGATGCTGATCCTGCAGAACTGGGCACAGGGCCAGGCACCGCTGGAACAGTTACCTCAATTGCCGGATTTCCCCTGGCTGCTGCGCTTTTATCAGTGCGACCGGCATGGCACCCAGCTGACGCCCAACTTCGAATGGCGCCAGGACGCCTGGCAGGCCGACAGCCGCTACCTGGGGCATAACTGGTCGTGGCGCCCCTACTTCTATCACCTGCTGGCCGAAGGCTGGGAGGAGCGACGCCTGACCCTCTCCCAGACTTACCGCGACGCCACCACCAATCAGTATTGCCTGACCGCCGGACAATTCTTCGATAACGGTCAGCGTTTGCTGTTAATCGATATAGACGCGGCCGGCTTGTAGATTTTCGCTTGCCCCGGTGCAGCTGAACCGGGAAGCTGGGAGGGTCATTCACCGCACGGAGAGTACCCGCCTTGGATTGGCCCACCCTGCTTACCCGCGAACGTCTTGGAAAGCCTCTGCACAGCCCGGAAGAACTCGGCCGCAGCCCGTTTCACAAAGACCATGACCGTATTATTTTCTCCGGCGCCTTCCGCCGCCTGGGCCGCAAGACCCAAGTGCACCCGGTGTCCAGCAACGATCATATTCATACGCGCCTGACCCACTCCCTGGAAGTCAGCTGCGTCGGCCGTTCCCTCGGCATGCGCGTGGGCGAAACCCTGCGCAGCGCCCTGCCCGACTGGTGCGACCCCAGCGATCTGGGCATGGTCGTGCAATCGGCTTGCCTGGCCCATGACATCGGCAACCCGCCATTCGGGCATTCCGGCGAAGATGCCATCCGCCACTGGTTCCAACAGGCGGCCGGCCGCGGCTGGCTGGACGACATGAGCAGCGCCGAGCGCAATGACTTTCTCAATTTCGAAGGCAACGCCCAGGGTTTTCGGGTGCTTACCCAGCTTGAGTACCACCAGTTCGACGGCGGCACTCGCCTGACCTATGCCACCCTGGGCACCTACCTGAAATACCCCTGGACCGCCCGCCACGCGGACTCGCTGGGCTACAAGAAGCATAAGTTCGGCTGTTACCAGAGCGAGCTGCCGATTCTTGAGCAGATCGCCCACAGGCTGGGCCTGCCGCAGCTGGAAGAACAACGCTGGGCCCGTCATCCACTGGTGTACCTGATGGAGGCGGCAGACGATATCTGCTACGCCTTGATCGATCTCGAAGACGGCCTGGAAATGGAGTTGCTCGAATACGCCGAGGTCGAGTCGTTGTTGCTCGACCTGGTCGGTGACGACCTGCCCCAGACTTATCGACAACTGGGCGCGCAAGACTCGCGCCGGCGCAAGCTAGCGATTTTGCGCGGCAAGGCCATCGAGCACCTGACCAATGCCGCTGCCCGGGCTTTCGTGGAACAGCAGGATGCGTTGCTGGCCGGCACACTGCCGGGCGATCTGGTGGAGCACATGCATGGCCCCGCCAAGCGTTGCGTGCTGGATGCCAAGGACATGGCCCGCAAGAAAATCTTCCAGGACAAGCGCAAGACCCTGCATGAAATCGGTGCCTACACCACCCTCGAAATCCTCTTGAATGCGTTTTGCGGTGCCGCGCTGGAGCAACACGGCGGGCGCACGCCGTCGTTCAAGAACCGGCGCATCCTCGACCTGCTCGGCAACAGCGCACCGGACCCGGCGTGGCCGTTGCACGCCTCGTTCATGCGCATGATCGACTTTATTGCCGGCATGACCGACAGCTACGCCACCGAGATGGCACGGGAGATGACCGGGCGTTCGAGCCCACAATGACGCTTTCGATCACGCCGCCTGTTCCCCGAACAGAATCTGCCTACGAAGGGAACAGAGCTGCCTGATCGAATTCGTACACTCATTCAAGGAATAATCACGCCCGCTTCTGGCGGACCTGGCGAGCAATTCCTACGCGCCACCCCATCGACGCTTGACTGACCCGTGTGCCCCTATGCCCAGACACCCTCTTCGAATCCTATTGGTGGAGGATCACCCCTTTCAGCTTCTGGCCACCCAGTGCCTGCTTAACACCTTCGGCTTCGACCACCTGACTCTGGCAGAAAATGCCGAACAGGCGATCCGCGCGATGTCTGAGTCCAAAAGGCCATTTGACCTGATGCT
Organism: Pseudomonas sp. Larv2_ips; assembly: GCF_963879675.1. Classification (NCBI taxonomy): domain Bacteria; kingdom Pseudomonadati; phylum Pseudomonadota; class Gammaproteobacteria; order Pseudomonadales; family Pseudomonadaceae; genus Pseudomonas; species Pseudomonas sp. Larv2_ips. The sequence goes on along the minus strand of NZ_CAWOAW010000014.1, from coordinate 938,005 downwards.
GTGCGACCAGTGCCTGCCTGATTTACTCGGCCTGGAGCTGGTGGAAATCGCCAGTCGCCAACACTTTATAACCGGCGCCATTCTGCTGAGCGGGCTGCCTTCCTCGGAACTGTTCAACCTGACCACCCAAGCCCTGCAGCGTGGTTTGCCGCTGCTTGGTTATTTATCCAAACCGCTGAATAAAGACGAATTCGAAAAGTTGATTGCCCCTCTGGTCCGATTATAAATGTAGGACTTTAAACTCTGCCCCCCTACGAAAACATACCTGAACCAAGCGCTGAATCGCTGGCACTGCCAATGACCGCACTGATTTAAAACCTGCTTACATCCAGCGTCACAAAGCCTTAACAACTGGTAGGCAACTACCTTTTTTCATGTAGGAATTCTCCTGTTTTATACCTGTTCCCACCATGGTTCATGCTCCTCCCTCTTCTTCTGAGCTAATGTGCCCGCTTTATTTGCACTTGCATGGAATGTGATTATGAACACGGTTTTTATCATTGATGACCACCCCGTTATCAGGCTGGCGATCCGCATGTTGCTGGAACATGAGGGTTATAAAGTCGTCGGTGAAACGGACAACGGTTGTGATGCGATACAAATGGTTCGCGAATGCCTGCCGGACTTGATCATTCTGGATATCAGCATTCCCAAACTTGACGGCCTCGAAGTGCTGTGCCGATTCAACGCCATGAACACATCGATGAAAACCCTGATTCTGACCGCCCAGAGCCCGACGCTGTTTGCCACGCGCTGCATGCGCTCGGGCGCGGATGGCTATGTGTGCAAGGAAGGCGACCTGAGCGAACTGCTGAGTGCGATCCGCGCCGTATTGTCGGGCTACAACTATTTTCCCAGCCAGGCGCTCAATGGTAATGCAGACGGCACAGACACGCTGGAACTTGAACTGTTTAAAACAGTGAACGATCGGGAACTGATGGTCTTACAACTTTTCGCACAAGGCCGTACCAATAAGGAAATCGCCAAAGGCATGTTTTTAAGTAACAAAACAGTAAGCACTTACAAAAAAAGGCTGATGCAAAAACTTAAAGCCAAGTCCTTGGTAGAACTTATCGAGATGGCAAAACGAAACGCGCTAGTGTGAGAAAGCGGATGCCCAGCCGTATAAAGGACTATTTGATTATATTAATCGCCGGTGTGTGTTTCAGCACGACGGTGCCTGCGGACCCCGCTCCCGGCCCGGAACACTTCACGCTGTTGAGCCGTGCAAGTGCGGTACAACTGGATGTTCAACTGGACAAGGCCCAGCGCCAGTGGTTACAGAACAAACGCGAGTTGGTGCTCGGCACTTCGGCTCCGGACTACCCGCCCTTCGACCTGACCTCCAGCGGCCGCGACTACGAGGGCCTGACCGCCGATTACGCAGGGCTGTTGGCCCAAGCCCTGGCATTGCCCGTGAAGGTGGTGCGCTACCCCACCCGAGAAGCCTCGATCCACGCGCTTGAAACGGGCGAAATTGACTTGTTGGGCTCCTCCAACGGCTTTGAAGCCGCCAACCCGAATCTCATCCTGTCGCAGCCATACGCGGTGGACCAACCCGTGCTGGTGACCCGTGAGGGTGAAACCTACAACCTGGGCAATGGGCTGGCCGGACTGCGCTTGAGCCTGGTCTACCACTACCTGCCGTTGAGCGAAGTGCAGAAGCTGTATCCAAAGGCCAACATCCGCGCCTACCCCTCGTACCAAAACGCGTTGAATGCGGTGGCGTTCGATCAGGCCGACGTGTTTTTGGGCGACACCATTTCCACCCATTACATGATCAACAAGGGCTACCTGAAAAACATCCGCATGGCCAACTTCGGCAAGCATGAAGCCTACGGCTTCAGCTTTGCGCTGCGCCAGGATCAGCGCACTTTGCTGAGCATCGTCGATTCGGTGCTGGCCGCCATCCCCATCAATGAACGCGACAGTATTGCCAAGCGCTGGAGCGCCGGCAGCGATATCTTGCTGACCGACAAGAAACTACAGCTGACCCAGCGCGAAGAGCGTTGGCTCAAAGACCATCCGGTGGTGACAGTCGTCGTCAATGAGACCTTCGCACCGCTGACGTTTTTCGACGCCGAAGGCAATTTTCGCGGCATCACCGCAGACTTGCTGGAACTGATACGCCTGCGCACCGGGTTACGTTTCAAGATCCTGCGCAGTCGCGAAGTCAACGCGATGATCGAGCAGGTCACCACCGGTAAAGCCGATATCATCGGGGCCATTGTCCCCAGCGTTGAAAGGGAGGCTTCGCTGAGCTTCAGTCGCCCTTACCTGGAAAACTCCTACGTCCTGCTGACCCGCAAAGAGCCCGGCGCGCCCTCGAACCTGGAGCAGATGGCAGGCAAGCGCCTGGCGATCACCGTGGGCAACCCCTTGGAAAAAATCCTCACGCAGGACTTCCCGCAGATTCGCCTGGTGGAGGTCAGCGACACCTTCAAGGCATCCGAAATGCTGGCCCAAGGCAATGTGGAAGGTGCCGTCAACTCGCTGGTGATCGCCAACTACTTCCTGTCCTCCCAGGTTTTCCAGGACAAACTGCAGATCAGCACCAGTATCGGCACCCTACCCGCCACGTTCGCCCTGGCAACACCTCGCCGCGCCGTCGAATTGAGTTCAATCCTGGACAAGGCCCTGCTGAGCATTGCTCCAGACGAAATGGGCGTGATCAACAGTCGCTGGCGAGGCTATACCGCCGCCCCCGACAGTTACTGGCGCAATTACCACCAGTTGATCGCGCAAATCATCGTCGGCACCGGGCTGTTGCTGCTGATTTCACTGACCTGGAACGCCCACATGCGCCGCCAGATCAAACATCGAAAAATGGCCGAGCGCGCCCTTAACGATCAGTTTGAGTTCATGCGCGCATTGGTCAACGAAACCCCGCACCCGATCTATGTGCGTGATCGAAACGGCCTGTTGCAAACCTGTAATGACAGTTACTTGCAGGTCTTCGACGTCAAGCGTGAAGACGTGATCGGCAAGAGCGTGATCCAGATGGACATGGCCCGGGAATCGGAAGCCGCGCAATACCACGCGGACTACCAGCAAGTCGTGGCGCAAGGCAACCCACTGATTCTCGACCGCACCCTGCACCTGCACGGAAAAAAACTGACGATCTATCACTGGATTCTTCCTTACCGTGACTCCGTCGGTGAAGTCCAGGGCATCATCGGGGGCTGGATCGACATCAGTGAGCGGCGCCAGCTGTTCGACGAGTTGCGCGCCGCCAAGGAACGCGCCGATGAAGCGAACCGGGCCAAAAGCACCTTCCTTGCCACCATGAGCCATGAAATCCGCACGCCGATGAATGCCGTGATCGGCATGCTGGAGTTGACCCTCAAGCGGGCTGACCAGGGCCATCTCGACCGCCCGGCGATCGAAGTGGCCTACAACTCGGCCAAAGACCTGCTGGAATTGATCGGCGATATTCTGGACATCGCGCGCATCGAGTCCGGCCGTTTGAGCCTGGCGCCGGAACGCGTGAACCTGCGGGAAGTCATCGAATCGGTGGTGCGCGTGTTCGACGGCCTGGCACGGCAGAAAACCCTCAGCCTGCTGCTGGAGTTCAAGCCCGAGCAGGATGACACCGAGGTGCTGATCGACCCGTTACGCTTTAAACAGGTGCTGTCCAACCTGGTGAGCAATGCGATCAAGTTCACCGAGCGCGGGCGGGTGCACATCAAGGTGGACGTGCAACCCACCGATCAACCGCAGCAGGTCGAAATGAAACTGGTGGTCGAGGACACCGGCATCGGTATCAGTCGCGACGACCAACTGCGCCTGTTCGAGCCGTTTGCCCAGGCCGACAACTCCGGGCACCTGGCCAGAAGCGGCGCCGGCCTGGGGCTGGTGATCTGCCGAAGCCTGTGCGCGATGATGGGCGGGCAACTGAGCCTGAGCAGTGTGCCGATGGTGGGCACCCAAGTGCATGTCAACTTGACAATGCCGCGCCTGCAGCCGGTCCAGCCCGTGGGTGAACTCAAACCCGCGCCCCCGGCGCTTGCGCCGGTGCTCAACGTGTTGGTGGTGGATGACCATCCCGCGAACCGCCTGCTGATGTGCCAACAACTGGGTTACCTGGGACATCAGTTCACCGCAGCCCAGCACGGTGCCGCCGGCTTCAAGGCATGGCGTCAGGAACGCTTCGACCTGGTCATCGCCGACTGCAACATGCCGATCATGAACGGCTACGAATTGACCCGCTCGATCCGTGAGTATGAACAGCGCGAACAGCTGCCGGCCTGCGTCGTGCTGGGCTTCACCGCCAATGCTCAGCCGGAAGAGAAACTGCGCTGCGCGCAAGCGGGCATGAACGACTGCCTGTTCAAACCAATCAGCCTGACAGTGCTGGAGCGGCAACTGGCGCAGATCGGCCAGCAACCCGGCGGTGTGAGGCTCGACCTCAGCAGCCTGGAGGCGCTGACGGGCGGCGACCCACAGCTGAGTCGCCGCCTGCTCGAGGAATTGCTTAACAGCAGCCGGCATGACCGTCAGGAACTGACCGCCATGTTGGCGCAACAGGCATCGCCCCAGGCCATCATTGACCAGGCCCACAAGATCAAGGGAGCTGCGCGCATCGTGCAGGCCGCTGCGCTGGCCGGCGAATGTGAAGCGCTGGAGCACGCCTGCGCGCAAGGTGAAGATCGGCCGAGGATCGAAACCGGCATCAAGACCCTGGAAAAATGCATGCTTGAATTGGAGAGGATGCTGCAGATGCGCCTTAATGAACTGGACGCCTTGCAATAGGCAGGGCGAGTGTTTTGCACTCTCCCTGCCGCCACCGGTCAGCAGTCGGTCAGACGCAGGAAAATCGCTGCCAGCTGTTCGATGCCCGCCTGGTCCTGCGCGGTAAAACGCGAGAGCGACGGGCTGTCCAGATCAAGGACGCCAATCAGTTGGCCGTCCTTGACCAGGGGCACCACCAGTTCGCTGTTGGAAGCGCTGTCACAGGCGATATGCCCAGGGAACGCGTGAACGTCCTCCACCCGCTGGGTTTGCCGCGAAGCCGCCGCCGCGCCGCACACCCCACGACCGAACGGAATGCGCACGCAGGCAATCTGGCCCTGGAACGGGCCAAGCACCAGCTCTTCGTTGCGGTTGAGGTAGAAGCCGGCCCAGTTCAGGTCATCCAGCTGGTTGAACAGAAACGCAGAGAACTGCGCGCTGTTGGCGATGAAGTCGCGTTCATCGGCCAACAGCGACTCCAGTTGCGCACACAGCATTGCATAGCCATCCAGGCCCGTGCCGGCCTGTTGCAAATCGATCATGGTTGACGCTCCAACAACTTGAGACCCACCCAGTAACGGGCGAATTGATACGCGCACCGGCCATTGCGGTTGCCGCGCCCGGTGGCCCAACGTACGGCCAAAATATCCAGCGCTTCATCGCGCTGCCATTGCAAACCGGCCTTGCTGGCCAGTTCGCCAATCCAGTGCTCGACCACGTTCAGGAAATGTTCCTGAGAGAACGGGTAGAAAGACAACCACAGGCCGAACCGGTCGGACAGGGCGATTTTGTCTTCAACGGCCTCGCTGGGGTGCAACTCGCCGTCCACGCGTTTCCAGTTGTCATTGTCGCTCTGATTTTCCGGCACCAGGTGACGACGGTTGGACGTGGCATACAACAGCACGTTTTCCGGCGCCTGCTCCAGCGAGCCATCCAGCACACTCTTGAGCACGCGGTAGTCGCCCTCGCCGGCCTCGAACGACAAGTCGTCGCAGAACAGGATGAACCGCTGCGGCAGCTTGAGCAGTTGCTCGACCACGCGCGGCAAGTCGGCCAGGTGATCGCGCTCGATTTCAATCAGGCGCAAGCCTGCCTTGGCGTGCTGGGCGAGCAAGGCGCGCACCATTGACGATTTACCCGTGCCGCGCGAACCCCACAGCAGCGCGTGGTTGGCGGGCAGGCCTTCGAGAAACTGCTGGGTGTTGCGAGCCAGTTGTTCGCGTTGCTTGTCCACACCGATCAGGTCGCTAAGGCGCATGTCCAGGCTGACTTCCAGGGGCAGCAAAAAGCCGCTGCGGCCTTCGCGCTGCCAACGGGCGGCGAGGCACTGGTCCCAGTCGATGGCTTGACGGGGCGCCGGCAACAACGGTTCCAGGCGTGCAAGTACCGCATCGGCACGCTCAAGAAAGGCATTCAATCGATTATCCACGACTATTCCTCTGGCAAGTTCTTGCAAAAGATGGCGTATTGGCAACCCTGCGGCACACCGCGACAGGGCTGCACCTGTAAAAAAATCAACGATTATGCCGAGCAAGCCAAAGCCGGTGGATGTTCAGCTATGCTTGCCGGGCGAAGGGAAACGTGAAGTGGTTCAACACCCGATGGATATCAAGTTCGCCCACCGCTTGTCTTATAAACAAGCTCGATTGACTGTGCTGGTCGGTTTCGTCTTGGGAACCTTGCTCAGTCTGATCCAAATCGGCATTGATTATGCCAGCGAAGACGCATCCATCAACCGTGAAATACGCTCGCTGATCGAAATCAGCCATAACCCCGCCTCCCGTATCGCCTACAACATCGACGCCGAACTCGCCCAGGAACTGACGCTGGGCCTGCTGCACTCCCCGGCGATCACCCGTGCGCAATTGGTCGACAACAATGGCGTGGTACTGGCCGACGTCGATCGCCCGCGCAAGGAAAGCACCTACCGGCCCATCAGCGATTTTCTGTTTGGCGCCAACCGCCAGTTTGAGGACCGGTTGTTCCTGAGCCACATGCCTAATGATTCCTTGGGCGTGTTGCGCCTGGACGTCGACACTTACGCCTTCGGCAGCCGCTTCCTGCACCGCGCCGAGATCACACTGCTTAACGGTTTTGCCCGCAGCCTGCTGCTGACCGGCATCCTGTTGGGCCTGTTTTACGTGATGCTGACCCAACCGCTGGTGCGCATTATTCGCGCGCTGAGCACCAGCAAACAGGCACACCTGGATTGCCCGCCAGGGCACGAAAACGACGAAATCGGCGTGCTGGTCAGTGTCGCCAACCAGCAATTCGAAAACATGGAGACCGAAATCCAGCAGCGCCGCCACGCCGAGGACCGACTCACCGAGTACCTGGGCCAGCTGGAAGATATCGTCTCCGCACGCACACTGGAGCTCAAGGCCAGCAACCAACGCCTGAGCCAGTCCAATGATGAGTTGGAGGCTGCGAAGATGACGGCGCTGGGCATGGCCCAGGCACGGGCGGCGTTCCTGGCCAACATGAGCCACGAGATTCGCACGCCGCTCAACGGCCTGCTGGGCATGATCGCCCTCTCGCTGGACAGCCCGTTGAATGCCGAGCAGCGTCAGCAACTGTCGATTGCCCATGACTCCGGCAAAGTGCTGGTGGAGTTGCTCAACGATATCCTCGACCTGTCCAAGTTTGATGCCGGCCAGCTGGAGCTGGAGCGTATCCCGTTCGATCTCAGCTCGCTGGTGGAAGACACCGCCAACCTGCTGTCGCAGAACGCAGCACCGAGCGTTGAACTGACGTGCTTGATCGACCCGCTGTTTCCCGCCCAAGTGATTGGCGACCCGACACGCGTGCGGCAAATCGTCAGCAACTTGCTCTCCAACGCCTTGAAGTTCACGCGCTTTGGCCGCGTCGACGTGCGCCTGAGCGCCAGTGAGGGCCGGGTGAAGATTGAAGTGTGCGATACCGGTATCGGCATCGCTCAGGATGCGCAGGTGAAGATATTCCAGCCGTTTACCCAGGCCGGCGCAGGCATCACCCGCCAGTTTGGTGGCACGGGGCTGGGGCTGGCGTTGACGCATAATCTGTGTGAAGCGATGAAGGGCCGGCTGAGCATCAGCTCGGAAGTCGGGTTTGGCAGCCAGTTCTGCGCCGACCTGCCACTGCCCACGCATTTGCCCGCCACTCGTTACGCGCCACTGGCAGGCGAAGTCATCGCCATCACCAGCGCGGGTAGCGGCCTGACAGAATTGCTCAGCACCCTGTTGCCTCACTGGGGGCTGGCACCGCGCGTTTATTCTCAAGACGACGACCTGAGCGGGCAACACCCTGACCTGTTGATCACCGATTGCCCGGAGTGCCTGTTCCGCCTGCGCCCAGCCATCAAGGCGCCCATTTTGCTGGTCACCGCCTACGGCAACTTTATGCCCAGTGAGGAAGTGGCAGCCCTGGCGCCGCTGCAGCAACAGGCGCGCCCTTTGAGCCGCAACGCGCTGTATCAGATCCTGCAACGCAATTTGCGCAGCGACGCGCCACTGATCCTCGACCCGATCCAGATGGAAGCCGCGCCGTTTACGCACCGGGCGCGCATCCTGCTGGTGGAGGACAACCCGGTCAATCAACTGGTGGCCAAAGGCATGCTCAGCAAGCTCGGCTGCGAAGTGGTGGTGGCCGCGCACGGTGGCGAAGCGCTCAAGTTCCTTGAAGAGCAGCGCTTTGACATGGTGCTGATGGACTGCAACATGCCGGTAATGAATGGCTACGAAGCCAGCCGGCAGATTCGCCGCAGCGGGCGCTGGCCCGATTTGCCGATTGTCGCCTTGACGGCCAACGCCCTCTCGGAAGAGCGCGAGCGTTGCCGGGCCGCGGGCATGGATGACTACCTGGCCAAACCGTTCCGCCGCGAAGAACTCAAGGCTCTGTTGGACCTGTGGGTGCCGCAGACGACAAGCCTTTGATCTGCGCCAGCAACTGGTCCAGGCCTTCGCGCAAAGCGTCGGCCTGGTTCAAGTCAATGCCGCTGTCACACAGTAAGCGGGTTTTCAGGCGGTGAGTCTGGTCGCGTAACTGCACACCGGTATGAGTCAGACCCAGGTGCACTTCCCGCTCATCCCGTGCGCTGCGTTGGCGGCTCACCAGATCGAGCTGCTCAAGACGCTTGAGCAGCGGCGTCAATGTGCCCGAATCGAGCATCAGCCGCTCGCCCAACGCCTTGACGGTCGGCTGCGGCGCAGTTGCCTCGTGCCATTCCCACAGCACCAGCATGACCACGTACTGCGGATAGGTCAGGCCCAACTGGTCAAGCATCGGTTTATAGGCACGCGTCACCGCCCGTGAGGCAGCGTAGAGCTTGAAACACAGTTGGTCGTCCAGTGCCAGGGACACGGCGGATACATCGATCATTTGAGCAGGGCTTCAATCTCTTGGGTCAGGTCCTGGGGCTTGGTGGTCGGGGCAAAACGCTTGACCACCTGACCGTCACGACCGATCAGGAATTTGGTGAAATTCCACTTGATGCCCTTGGACCCCAGCAAGCCCGGCGCTTGTTTTTTAAGCTGCACGAACAGCGGGTGGGCCTCGCTGCCGTTGACGTCGATCTTCTTGAACAGCGGGAAACTGACACCGAAATTCAATTCGCAGAACTCGGAAATCGCGCCTTCGTTGCCGGGCTCCTGCTTGCCGAATTGGTTGCAGGGGAACCCCAGCACCACCAGCCCCTGGTCCTTGTACTGCTGCCAGAGTTGCTCGAGGCCTTTGTACTGCGGGGTGAAACCACATTTGCTGGCGGTGTTGACCACCAAAATGGCCTTGCCGGCGAAGTCGGCCAAGGTCTTTTGCTCACCTTTGATGGTGGTGCACGGGATGCTCAGCAGGTTGGTGCTCATGGCAGTGCCTCAAACAGGGGGAAGACCTGGAAAGATAGTAGGCAATTCAATTGTGTGCAATTTAATTGACCGCATTGATGAGGCCCTATTTGCTCACATCAATCCCTTCATTCACGCTCGATACAACAGTGGGAGCGGCTTGCTTGCGAATGCGGTGTGTCAGCCAGCTCATTGGTCACTGACACACTGCATTCGCGAGCAAGCCCGCTCCCACATGTGGAGGGTGCTGCCTGCCCTAGCGCGGGACGAGGTCCAGGCACACCGAGTTGATGCAGTACCGCAAACCCGTCGGCGGCGGGCCATCCGGGAACACATGCCCCAGGTGCGCATCGCACTTGGCGCAGGTGACTTCGGTGCGGACCATGCCGTGGCTGACGTCGCGGATCTCGATCATCGCGCTGTCGGCAATCGGCGCGTAGAAGCTCGGCCAGCCGCAACCGGAATCAAACTTGGTGCTGGAATCGAACAGCGGCTCATTGCAACAGATGCAGTGATACACACCGTCGGTCTTGGTTTCGTTGTATTTGCCGCTGAAAGGGCGCTCGGTGCCCTTGAGACGACACACCTGATACTGCGCGGGGTCGAGCATGTCCCGCCACTCATCCAGGGTTTTCTGCAACTTATCCATCAATCCACCTCGGCAACTGAAAAAGCCTGATCTGTATCTTTTCCACGGAACAGGCGGCACGTATGATTGCGCCTCTTCAAAACGCCAGTCTGGCACCCGCGCTACCGGCATTCAAACGTATTTATGGGTGCAGGCCTCGCAGGATTCGCAGTACGGTAGTGTCCACGCCGTCTGGATCGTTCATTTTCAGGATCACATCGCCATGCAGGTCAGCAAATCGAACAAGCTCGCCAACGTCTGCTACGACATTCGCGGCCCAGTGCTCAAGCACGCCAAACGCCTGGAAGAGGAAGGCCATCGCATCCTCAAGCTGAACATTGGCAACCCGGCGCCGTTTGGTTTCGAAGCGCCGGACGAAATCCTCCAGGACGTGATCCGCAACCTGCCGACCGCCCAGGGCTACAGCGATTCGAAAGGCTTGTTCAGCGCGCGTAAAGCCGTGATGCAGTACTACCAGCAGAAGCAGGTGGAAGGTGTCGGCATCGAAGACATCTACCTGGGCAACGGCGTGTCCGAGCTGATCGTGATGTCCATGCAGGCCTTGCTCAACAACGGCGACGAAGTGTTGGTGCCGGCGCCCGACTACCCGCTGTGGACCGCTGCCGTGACCCTGGCTGGCGGCCACCCGGTGCACTACCTGTGCGATGAAGGCGCCGACTGGTTCCCGGACCTGGCCGACATCAAGGCCAAGATCACGCCGAACACCAAGGCCCTGGTGATCATCAACCCGAACAACCCGACCGGCGCCGTGTACTCCAAGGAAGTGTTGCTGGGCATGCTCGAGCTGGCACGCCAGCACAACCTGGTGGTGTTCTCCGACGAGATCTACGACAAGATCCTCTACGATGACGCCGTGCACATCTGCACCGGCTCCCTGGCGCCGGACCTGCTGTGCCTGACCTTCAATGGCCTGTCCAAATCCTACCGCGTGGCGGGTTTCCGCTCCGGCTGGATCGCCATCTCCGGGCCCAAGCACAACGCCCAGAGCTACATCGAAGGCATCGACATGCTGGCCAATATGCGCCTGTGTGCCAACGTGCCGAGCCAGCATGCGATACAGACCGCCCTCGGCGGCTACCAGAGCATCAACGACCTGGTGCTGCCCCAGGGCCGCCTGCTGGAGCAGCGCAACCGCACCTGGGAACTGCTCAACGCGATCCCCGGCGTCAGCTGCGTGAAACCCATGGGCGCGCTGTATGCGTTCCCGCGGATCGACCCGAAAGTCTGCCCGATCCTCAACGACGAGAAATTCGTGCTCGACCTGCTGCTGTCGGAAAAGCTGCTGGTGGTCCAGGGAACGGCGTTCAACTGGCCGTGGCCGGATCACTTCCGCGTGGTGACATTGCCGCGAGTGGATGACCTGGACATGGCCATTGGTCGCATCGGCAACTTCCTCAAGTCTTATCGCCAATAACGCACATGCCGCCGTACGACCGACATTCGGTCGTACGGTGAGTATCTGGCAACACTTCTCTACGCTGCGCGCCCTCCTCCCAGCCGCTGCACGCCACGGACCGGTCAGCCTCCTATAATTACGGGGTGCGAAGGCTTGAATGGGGTGATCGCGGTGGGCTTTTCGGCTCGGAAAATCCTTTCAAGGCTCTACATTCAGGCTGTAGGACACAGTTTGAAATAGTCGCTCGGTTGAATCGCCCCAGGCCGCACCTTATATACCCCGCAGTACGCGACATATTAAGCATGAGGAGAATTCTACAACCATGATGCGCATCCTGCTGTTCTTGGCCACTAACCTGGCGGTCGTGCTGATTGCCAGCATCACCCTGAGCCTATTCGGCTTCAACGGGTTCATGGCGGCCAACGGGGTTGATCTGAACCTCAATCAGCTGCTGGTCTTCTGTGCAGTCTTTGGTTTTGCCGGCTCGATCTTCTCGCTGTTCATCTCCAAATGGATGGCGAAGATGAGCACCAGCACCCAGGTCATCACCCAGCCACGCACCCGCCATGAGCAATGGTTGCTGCAGACCGTTGAGCAGTTGTCCCGCGAGGCTGGCATCAAGATGCCTGAAGTCGGGATCTTCCCGGCGTATGAGGCCAACGCCTTTGCCACCGGCTGGAACAAGAACGACGCCCTTGTTGCGGTGAGCCAGGGCATGCTCGAACGCTTCTCCTACGACGAAGTGAAGGCGGTACTGGCTCACGAGATCGGCCACGTGGCCAACGGCGACATGGTTACCCTGGCGCTGGTACAAGGCGTGGTGAACACCTTCGTGATGTTCTTCGCGCGAATCATCGGCAACTTCGTCGACAAGGTGATCTTCAAGAACGAAGAAGGCCGCGGCATTGCCTACTTCGTGGCGACCATCTTTGCCGAGGTGGTGCTGGGCTTCCTGGCCAGCGCGATCACCATGTGGTTCTCGCGCAAACGCGAGTTCCGCGCGGACGAAGCCGGTGCCCGCCTGGCCGGTACCGGCGCGATGATTGCAGCACTGCAACACTTGCGCTCCGAACAAGGCCTGCCAGTGCACATGCCGGACAGCCTGACGGCGTTTGGTATCAACGGTGGCATCAAGCAAGGTTTTGCTCGCATGTTCATGAGCCACCCGCCGCTGGAAGAGCGGATCGACGCACTGCGTCGCCGGGGCTGATAGCTAAGCAGTAACGCAAAAAGAGGGGCGATCTGATCGCCCCTTTTTTTGTGGGTGCGTGCTGGGTACAGAGGAGATGGGCGCCGCTCTTACAGCGGGTCACTTCGCAAAAGCACCAAAGAAGCTCAACTCAACCCAATGTGGGAGCTGGCTTGCCTGCGATGGCATCGACGGGTTATGCCTGACACACCGAGTTGCATGCATCGCAGGCAAGCCAGCTCCCACAGAAAAGCCAAGCCGTGCGGTGCTGGGAGCTGTACTCGGTCAACGTGTGGGAGCGGGCTTGCTCGCGAAGGCGGTGGGTCAGTCAGCTCATGTGTCACTGGCACACCGCCTTCGCGAGCAAGCCCGCTCCCACATTGGGTTCTCAGTGCATCAGGTAGAAGTGCGTTGCTGTGCTGTTGATCTGCTTTTGCTTCTACCACTCAGGTCGGCTACCACGCCGCCGTGCTCTGCTTTTGACTTTGAGCTGACAGGCCCCGTCAACCACGCTGGCCGAACGCAGGCTTGAAACCGTGGCTAACCCGCCAGGACGCCGGGTTAGCCGTGTTGGGCCAGGGATGGCCCATCACGGCGGCCCACGGATTCAAACGGAGCGAGGCACCAAGTGGTGGGGCGAAGACCTTTTGGTTACTTTTGGCTGGGCCGGCATTCCGGGCGTTTGCCAAAAGTGACCCGCCGTAAGAGCGCAACCGCCAGCCGCCGTGACCGCACCAACGGATATGCACTCAATCACCCGAAAGAAACCAGCCAGCGCAACAATCAACCCTTTGTAACCCGATAAACCCGCTCTTCCAGCCGCGTGACCCCGTCCTGCACAAACTTCCAACTCTCGCCCAGGATGTCCTGCTCTTCCAATACCTGCACAGACCAATGCCCCCCCAGCAACAGCTTCACCTCTTCATCAGCGACGGCAAACGGCGGCCCGGCCTTTTGTGTCTGATCGTAGTCGAGGGTGATCAGCAAACCCTGACAGCCCGGACGCAACAAGGCGTTCAGATGCTCGGCGTACTGCGCCCGCATCAACGGCGGCAACGCGATCAGTGCCGCGCGATCGTAAAGCGCGGAGCAATCGGCCAGCGCTTCGGCGTCCAAGGCAAAGAAATCGCCGCACCACACCTCGATCAAGTCTGCCCGGTACACCTTGAACACGCCACGCTGGCTGATCCTGGGCATCAGCCCTTGCTCACTGAAAAACGCCTCCACCGCCTGCTCGGACAGCTCCACACCCAACACGCGATACCCCAAGCTTGCCAGCCACATCAGATCCAGGCTTTTGCCGCACAGCGGCACCAACACCTTTGCCCCTTCAGCCAAGGCCAGTTTTGGCCAGTGGCGTTGCAGGCAGGGGTTGACCTCGGGCAGATGAAAACCAATCTGGTTGCGTGCCCAACGCTCTTGCCAAAACTTAGGCTCCATGGAATCACCCTGAAAATTCGATCAAAAGGCGCTAAAACTTATATTAGATTTAGATCAATGATCTGATTGAAGATGGTCCCATATTAACGCTCAGGACCCCTTTTATGTTCCCCAGCCTGTTTATCTCCCACGGTTCGCCCATGCTCGCCCTGCAACCCGGTGCCAGCGGCCCGGCACTCAAGCGCCTGGCGGCCGAACTGCCACGGCCAACAGCCATTGTGGTGGTCTCGGCGCACTGGGAAAGCCAGGGCCTGCTCGTTACTGGCAGCGCCGCGCCCGAGACTTGGCACGATTTCGGCGGCTTCCCACGGGAATTGTTCGCCGTGCAGTACCCTGCACCCGGTGACCCGCAGTTGGCAGCCCAGATAATCGAACTGCTCAAGGCTGATGGCCTGGAGGCGCGCATCGATGATCAGCGCCCGTTCGACCATGGCACCTGGGTGCCCCTGTCACTGATGTACCCGGCAGCCGATATCCCGGTGGTGCAGGTGTCGCTGCCCAGCCGCATGGGCCCTGCCCTGCAGACCCGAGTCGGGCATGCGCTGGCCGGCCTGCGCGAACAAGGTGTGCTATTGATCGGCTCTGGCAGCATCACCCATAACCTGGGCGAGCTGAACTGGCAGGCCGGGCCTGAGAGCATTGAGCCTTGGGCGCGCGATTTCCGCGACTGGGTAGTGGACAAACTCGCTGCCAACGACGAGGCGGCCTTGCACGACTATCGCCGCCAGGCGCCGCAAGCCGTGCGCAGCCATCCGAGTGAAGAGCACCTGTTGCCGCTGTATTTTGCGCGGGGCGCGGGTGGCGCATTCAGCGTGGCGCACCAGGGGTTCACCATGGGTGCGCTCGGGATGGACATCTACCGCTTCGGCTAACACAGATCTAAAGGTGGGAGCGTGCTTGCTCGCGAATGCAGGGTGTCAGTCACCGGGAATATTGACTGATCCAGCGCATTCGCGAGCAAGCCCGTTTGTGACTTGATCGAGTACTGATCCAGACCTCAAATTCAGGCAAAAAAAAATCCCCGAACCAGTCGGGGATTTTTTTGTGCGATCAATCAGCCCAAAGGCGGATCAATCTTCGCGGTAGCGACGCAGCTTCAGCTGCTTACCGGCAACGCGTGTGTCTTTGAGCTTGGCCAGCAGTTTTTCCAGACCGTCTTCCGGCAGCTCCACCAGGGAGAAGCTGTCACGCACCTGGATACGACCGATCGCTTCACGTGCCAGGCCACCCTCGTTGAGGATAGCGCCCAGCAGGTTCTTGGCCGCGATGCCATCACGCGCGCCCAGCGCGGTACGGCAGCGAGCACGGCCTTCAGCCAATGGAACCGGAGCACGACGCTCACGATCACCACGGTCTGGACGGTCGCCGGTACGCTCTGGACGATCACCGCGCGGAGCGTTGTTCGGCACCAGTGGACGTTCTTTCTCGATCGCAGCCAGGGTCAGGGCCTGACCGTTGGTAGCCTTGCGCAGCAGGGCTGCAGCCAGGGCACGCGGGGTGCAACCGATATCGGCAGTCAGGCGGTCCAGCAGATCGCCGTGGGTCGATTCAGCGTCAGCCACCAGCGGCGACAGGCTGTTGGTCAGTTTCTTGATGCGAGCATCGAGAACGGCCTGGGCATCCGGCAGGCGGACTTCGGCAACTTTCTGACCGGTTACACGCTCGATCACTTGCAGCATGCGGCGCTCACGCGGAGTCACCAGCAGCAGTGCACGACCTTCGCGACCGGCACGGCCGGTACGGCCGATACGGTGGACGTAGGACTCTGGGTCGTACGGCATGTCAACGTTGAACACGTGGGTGATACGTGGAACGTCGAGGCCACGGGCAGCAACGTCGGTCGCCACAACGATGTCCAGACGGCCATCCTTGAGGGAGTCGATCACGCGCTCACGCTGGTTCTGGGCGATGTCACCGTTCAGCGCAGCGGCTTTGTAGCCTTTGGCTTCCAGGGCACTGGCCAGGTCCAGGGTCGCTTGCTTGGTGCGCACGAACATGATCAGGGCGTCGAAGTCTTCGACTTCCAGCAGGCTCAATACAGCCGAGGTCTTCTGGTCAGCGTGAACCAACAGGTGAGCCTGTTCGATCGCGGTAACGGTCTGAGTCTTGGTCTGGATCTTCACGTGTTGCGGATCGCGCAAGTGGCGTTCGGCAATGGCACGGATCGACTGTGGCAGGGTGGCCGAGAACAATACGGTCTGACGGGTGGGTGGCAGCGCCTTGAAGATGACTTCCAGGTCATCCATGAAGCCCAGCTTCAACATTTCGTCAGCTTCGTCCAGAACCAGGTGGTTCACGGTCGACAGCACTTTTTCGTCACGACGCAGGTGGTCGCACAGACGGCCCGGAGTGGCGACAACGATCTGTGCGCCGTTACGGATTGCTTTAAGTTGTGGGCCCATAGGCGCGCCGCCGTAAACGGCCACAACGGTTACGCCTGGCATTTGCTTGGCGTAGGTTTCAAAAGCGGTTGCTACTTGCAGCGCCAACTCACGGGTTGGCGCCAGGATCAGGGCTTGCGGCTCGCGCTTGGCAGGATCGATGCAGTGCAGGATTGGCAAGGCGAACGCGGCGGTTTTACCGGTACCGGTTTGCGCTTGGCCAATCATGTCTTGGCCGGCCATGATGATCGGGATCGATTGCTGCTGAATAGCCGAAGGTTCTTCGTAGCCAGTCGCGATGACGGCAGCAAGAATGTTCGGGTTAAGATTAAAAGCGGCGAAGCCGCCGGTTTCCTGGGTCATGGGTCTGCCTCTAAGTGCATCCGCAAAGACCCATGCTCCAAAGCTGCGCATGCCGTGTTGAGACTCAAGAGTCGCCCTGGCTGCTTTGTCGGCGGGGATTTGCGAAAACGAATGAATGAAAAAGATTCGTCAAGGAAGAGTCCGCTGTGCGGACGTGCAGCCGAAGCTGACTTCGGGGAATTGCGCTACCTAAACGCGGCCCGGTTAAAGGCCGGCGCGCACTATACCGGAAATAGCTGAAAAAGGGAGCTTTTTTTATCGCAAAGCGCCGATAAACCGCGCTGCATCAAAGCCTTTGCGGATCGCCGCGCCAGGGTCTATTTTTCAAAGGCCCGGCCCTGTTGGTCATAACGCTTAAACGGTTCACCTGCCCATCAAGACCTTTGGTCTGAAACCCACCCGAGCCCTGAGGGCACACCCGATGAATCAAGCCAGCAGCAGTCGCGTCAGCCGTGAGTTACAGGGCCATGTCCTGCTGTTGGGTCTGGACCGAGTGGCCAAGCGCAATGCCTTTGATCTGGATCTGCTCAATGAGCTGAGCCTGGCTTATGGTGAATTTGATCGAAACGACGAGGCGCGAGTGGCCGTGGTGTTTGCCCACGGCGACCACTTCACCGCCGGGCTGGACCTGGCCAATGTCAGCGGCGTGATGTCCGGAGGCTGGCAACCGCCACTGGGTGGCTGCGATCCATGGGGTGTGTTCGCCGGGCCGCGGGTCAGCAAACCGGTGATCGTCGCGGCCCAGGGCTATTGCCTGACCATCGGCATCGAGTTGATGCTGGCAGCCGATATCAATATTTGCGCGAGCAACACGCGCTTTGCGCAAATGGAAGTCCAGCGTGGAATCTTTCCGTTTGGCGGCGCGACCCTACGTTTTCATCAGGTGGCCGGCTGGGGCAACGCCATGCGCTGGCTGCTCACCGGCGATGAATTTGATGCACACGAGGCGCTCAGGCTGGGCTTGGTGCAGGAAGTGATGGCCAGCGAAGACTTGCTGCCCCGCGCCATCGAACTTGCCAACCGCATCGCGCGCCAGGCGCCACTGGGCGTGCAGGCGACGCTGACGTCGGCCCGCCAGGCGCGCATGCAAGGTGAAGCGGTCGCGGCGGCAGGGTTGCAGCCGTTGGTGGAAAAGCTGCTCAACAGTGAAGATGCCAAAGAGGGCGTGCGGGCGATGGTTGAGAAGCGCCCGGGGGTGTTCAAGGGGATTTGAGTGGACAGTGTCGGCCTCATCGCGGGCAAGCCCGTTCCCACAGTTGTACGCGTACATCCTTTGGAATGCGGTCGAATGTGGGAGCGGGCTTGCTCGCGAATAGGCCAGAACAGGCAACTACGTTGCCGGCCGAATAGCCTTGATCAACGCCTGCAACGAGTACCCCAACCGCGGCGCCAAAGCGTCGGCACGCGCCGTCAGCGCACCCAGGTCCAGTGCCTGATCCAGCTCCGAAGGCACCAGCAGAATCACATTGCCCTCCTTCACCGGCAGCTCCCAGTAATGCCGGTGATACAACCCGCGCAACAACGCCGCACCCAGTGGCTTGCCATCATCGGTTGCCCACTGGTTGATGACCAGCCAGCCGCCGGGGTTGAGTTTCTTCTGGCAGTTTTCCAGGAAGGTCCAGGCCAGGTGCCCCACGCCCGGGCCGACATCGGTGTAGAGGTCGACGAAAATCAGGTCGGCCGATTCGGCGCTATCGAGCAACTGCAGCGCGTCGCCAATGCGGATGTACAGGCGCGGATCGTCATCCAGCCCCAGGTACTCAATGGCCAGGCGCGGCACGTCCGGACGCAGCTCAATGGCCTCGACGTCTTCCAGCGGCAGGAACTTGAGGCACGCCTGGGTCAGCGTGCCGGCGCCCAGCCCGAGGAACAGCGCACTCTCCGGTTGCTCGTGGCACAACGCGCCAATCAGCATCGCGCGGGTGTAGTCGTACTCCAGCCAACTCGGGTCGGCGGTGAATACGCAGCTTTGCTCGATGGCGTCGCCAAACTCGAGAAAGCGGTAATCGGCCACTTCAAGCACGCGGATCATGCCGAAGTCATCATGGACTTCGGCCAGCAGGCGCTCGACACGCTCCTCGGTCATCACTACTCCTAAAGGGTTTACCGCACGGCAAAGGCGCGATTGTCGGCCAACCGGCGGCAACAGGTCACGCACTAATTGCTGATAACATTGGCGCCCCACCGTCAATCAACCAATCGAGTTCACGATGAGCCAACCCTGGAGCCCCGACAGCTGGCGCGCCCTGCCGATCCAGCAACAACCCCAGTACCCGGACGCTGCGCACTTGCTGCAAGTGGAGCAGAACCTGGCCAGCTACCCGCCGCTGGTGTTTGCCGGGGAAGCCCGCGAGTTGCGCCGTCAGTTTGCCGAAGTGACCCAGGGCCGCGCGTTCCTGCTGCAGGGCGGTGACTGCGCCGAAAGCTTTGCCGAGTTCTCTGCGGCAAAGATCCGCGACACCTTCAAGGTGCTGCTGCAGATGGCAATCGTGATGACCTTCGCCGCCGGCTGCCCGGTGGTGAAAGTCGGGCGCATGGCCGGTCAGTTCGCCAAGCCGCGCTCGGCCAACGATGAAACCATCGACGGCGTCACCCTGCCCGCCTACCGTGGCGACATCGTCAATGGCATCGGCTTTGACGAAAAAAGCCGCGTGCCGGACCCGGACCGTCTGCTGCAGTCTTACCACCAGTCCACCGCCACGCTGAATTTGCTGCGCGCGTTTGCCCAAGGCGGATTTGCCGACCTGCATCAAGTGCACAAGTGGAACCTGGACTTCATTGCCAATTCCGCACTGGCCGAAAAATACAGCCAGCTGGCCGACCGTATCGACGAAACCCTGGCCTTCATGCGCGCCTGCGGCATGGACAGCTCGCCGCAACTGCGCGAAACCAGCTTCTTCACCGCCCACGAAGCGCTGCTGCTCAACTACGAGCAAGCCTTCGTGCGCCGCGACAGCCTGACCAACGACTACTACGACTGCTCGGCGCACATGCTCTGGATCGGCGACCGCACCCGCCAGCTGGACGGCGCCCACGTCGAATTCCTGCGCGGGGTGAACAACCCGATTGGCGTGAAGGTCGGCCCGAGCATGAACCCCGACGACTTGATCCGCCTGATCGACATTCTTAACCCGGACAACGACCCCGGCCGCCTCAACCTGATCGCGCGCATGGGTGCCGGCAAGGTGGGCGACCACCTGCCCAACCTGATCCGCGCCGTGCAGCGCGAGGGCAAGCAGGTGCTGTGGAGCTCGGACCCGATGCATGGCAACACCATCAAGGCCAGCAGTGGCTACAAGACCCGCGACTTTGCGCAGATTCTGGGCGAGGTGAAAGAGTTCTTCCAGGTGCATCAAGCCGAAGGCTCGTATGCCGGCGGGATTCACATCGAAATGACCGGGCAGAACGTCACCGAATGCATCGGCGGCGCGCGGCCGATCACCGAAGATGGCTTGTCGGACCGCTATCACACCCACTGCGACCCACGGATGAATGCCGATCAGTCGCTGGAATTGGCGTTTTTGATTGCCGAGACTTTGAAACAGGTCAAACGCTGAGACTTGGGCGAGCGGGCCTGTTGTGGCGAGCGGGCTTGCCCCGCGTTGGGCTGCGAAGCAGCCCCAAAACCAGCCACCCCACCCGCCCAGGCATACCGCAGCGGCCGTACTGGGGCGGCTTCGCCACCCAACGCGGGGCAAGCCCGCTCGCCACAGGCAGCCCGATTCAGCTCAAAAGCCTTCCACCCCTCAGGTTTGCAACATTGCCACTCTTAAGCGGGCGGCACTTGGCCGCTGGCAGTTGAGCTGGACCTGTTCCAGCCCCAGCCAATCAGCCATCTGCCGCAGGTTCAAGGCCAACGCCTGCATCCCCTCCTCGTCCAGCCCCGGCTCTTCTTCGTGCACTGCATGCACGGCGAGCCGCCCATGGGCGCGTTCGGCGCGCAGGTCGACACGCGCGGCGATCCGCTCATTGTGCAAAAACGGCAGCACGTAGTAGCCGTACACCCGCTTGTCTTGCGGGGTATAGATCTCCAGACGGTAGCGAAAATCAAACAATCGCTCGGTGCGGCTGCGTTCCCAGATCAGCGAGTCGAACGGCGACAACAAGGCGCTGGCCGGTACCTTGCGCGGCACCTTCGGTTCCGGCAGGCAGTACGCCGGTTGCTTCCAGCCCTGCACCTCACACATCCGCAATAGCCCATCCTCGACCAGCTCGGCCAACCGGCCACGGCTGTCGGCAGGGTCCAGGCGGAAATAATCGCGCAGATCTTTTTCGGTACCGACGCCCAAGGCAGTCGCGCTGTGCAACAGCAAACCGCGCTGGGCCTCGGCCTCGCTCACCGTGGCCAGAAGGATGTCGGCAGGGATGACGCGCTCGGGCAAGTCATAGAGCCGCTCAAACCCACGCCGCCCCGCCACCGTGACCAACCCCGCGGCAAACAACCATTCCAGTGCGTGCTTTTCATCACTCCAATCCCACCACGGGCCGGCGCGCTCCTCACGGGTGGACAAGCTGCCAGCACCCACCGCGCCCTGTTGCTCGACGGTCTGCAGCACGCGCTGGACAGTGGCCTGCTGCTCGCGCCCGAACCGCGCCATTTGCGCATAAATCCCCTGGCCCTGCCTGGCCCGCTCCATGCGCCAGCGCATCAACGGGTACAGCGCCATGGGCAGCAACGAGGCCTCATGGCCCCAATACTCGAAGAGCGAGCGCCGCCGCCCCTGGCTCCAGGCAGCTTGTTCGAGGATCAGCGGGGAGTACTGGCCAAGGCGGGAAAACAGCGGCAGGTAATGCGAGCGCACCACGGCATTGACCGAATCGATCTGCAGCACACCCAAGCGCTCGATCAAACGATTGAGGTGCGTGGCCTTGATCAGTGCCGGCGCCTGGCGCCCGGAAAAACCCTGGGCCGCCAGCGCCATGCGTCGAGCGTGCTTGAGTGAAAAAGACAGGTCGGCGGGCATGAGTCTCTCCGTGTGGGCTCGCCGACTACCCTACTGCATTGCAGATTACTTTCGCAGCGGGTCTTGCCAGAAATGCAGGTGACTGTCCTGCTCCACATCGCCCCGATTAAGCCCGATGTCCTTGAGCGCATCGTCGCTCAAACTCGCCAGCGCCTGACGCTCATGGTGCAGTGCCTGCCAACGGGCAACCCGCTGAAAAAATCCGGAAAACGGACGTTTCGTCATCAACACAAAACCTTTCTGACCTTTCATCTTCTCGCCCTCCAATGGGGATGACGAGAGTGTGTGCCTGGCACTATGATCAATCCAACGAATGTTTCTTATGTAATACATCTCGGAGATTGATCAATTGTCCGGCTACCCAAGCATCGATACCGAAGTGCTGCGCACCTTCGTCGCCATCGCCGATCAGGGCGGCTTTACCCGCGCCGGTGAACTGGTCAACCGCACACAGTCGGCGGTGAGCATGCAAATGAAGCGCCTCGAAGAAGACGTGCTGCAGCGCAAGCTGTTCGAGCGTGACGGTCGTCAGGTACGGCTGACGGCGGAAGGCCAGGTGTTGCTGGGTTATGCACGGCGCATCCTGAAGCTGCACAGTGAGGTGTTCAACACCCTGCGTGAACCTCACATGGTCGGGCTGGTGCGCATCGGCACACCGGACGATTACGTGATGCGTTTCCTGCCGGGGATTCTCAAACGGTTTTCCAAAGCCTACCCGCTGATCCAGATCGAAATGCACTGCGAGTCGTCAGCGGTGTTGATGCAGCGGCGCGACCTGGCGCTGACCGTGATCAGCCGCGAGCCCGGCAATGAAATCGGCGAATTGCTGCGCAGTGAGCGCATGGTCTGGGTGGCGGCGCCGTGCTTCTGCGTGGATGAGCACGAGACCCTGCCCCTGGCTATTTCCGGCGTCGACAGCTTTTGCACCCAATGGACCCGCGCCGCGCTGGATGCTGCCGGCATCGACTATCGCCTGGCGTACCACAGCTCCAACGTCGCGGCGATTCAAGCCGTGGTCGGCTCGGGACTGGCGGTGATGGTCAGCATGGAAGGCCTGGTGACCGACGACTTACGGATCCTGGGCAGCGATGAAGGCTTTCCGCCTCTGCCGTCGATGAGCCTGCGCCTGCTGCGCAACCCGGCGATGGCCTCGCCCATCACCGAATGCCTGGCCGAGTACATCCTCGAAGGCTTCAGACTTTAAACGTCAGCATCACCGCGCACACCGCCAGAAAGCCGCAGAACAGGCCGCGCAATACCCGTTCGGGCAGCGCGTGGGCGACTTTTACCCCCCAACTGATACTGAGCAGGCCACCGACAGCCAACGGCACGCCGATCATCCAATCCACCTCCTGATGCCAGGCGTAGGTGACCAGGGTCACGCTGGTGCTGGGCAGCGCCAACGCCAGCGACAGGCCTTGAGCGACCACTTGGGTGGTGCCAAAAAGGCTGGTCAGCACCGGCGTCGCCACCACCGCGCCACCCACGCCAAACAAGCCGCCCATGGAACCCGAGGCGGCGCCGAGCACGCCGAGCCAAGGCCAGGAATAACGCATCTGCGCAGTCGGCGGCGCATTGCGAGTGAACATGCGCAGCAGGTTGTAAGCGGAGAGCGTCAGCAGAAATGCAATAAAACCGATGCGCATCGCGCCGGCGTCCAGACCCACCGCCCAGATCGAACCCAGCCAGGCAAAGCAGAAACCCATGACGCCCAACGGCAACGCGTGGCGCAATTCGATACGGTTACGCTGGTGATAACGCCAAAGCGCCAGCATCACATTCGGCACCACCATCACCAGCGCAGTGCCTTGGGCAAGCTGTTGATCCAGCCCAAACAACACGCCCAACACCGGGATGGCAATCAGCCCGCCACCGATGCCGAACAGCCCGCCGACCGTGCCCAGGGCTGCGCCCAATACCAGGTACATCGCTAAATCCAACACCGCGCATCACTCCAAAAGCCCCAGGCGACGCATGCTACGCAGTCGCCTGTGGCGTGGAAACGCACAGCAACGCACAATGGCTGTGCCGAACTCGCATAAGCGCCTATTCATGAACCCCAGTACCTTGACCGATCAACTGAGCCTGTTTCTTGATGTACTGGAAACCGGCAGTTTTTCCGCCGCCGCTCGCCGCCATCCGCTGACCCCTTCAGCAGTGGCTCGGCGCATTGACAGCCTGGAAAGCTCGGTCGGCAGCCGCTTGTTTCAGCGCAGCACCCATGCCGTGGTGCCAACACCGGCAGGCCTGGCGTTTGCCGAACGGGCGCGACGGATTGTCAGCGAGTTGCAGCTGGCCCGTGCCGAGGCGGTGTCGTTGAGCCACGCGCCGGAGGGCCTGATTCGCGTGGACGCGCCGGCAGCCTTCGGTCGACGGCACTTGGCGCCGGTAATTGCCGACTTTCTGAACGTGTATCCGGGGCTGGATGTGCACCTGCATTTGATCGACAGCTTTGTCGACATGCAGGGCGCGCACTTGGGCAAGGTCGACCTGGTGCTGCGCGCCGGGCACATCGTCGACACCCGCTTGATCGCCACGCCATTGGCCAGCATCGTGCGCATCGCCTGCGCCAGCCCGGCTTACCTCAAAAGACGTGGCACGCCGACTCATCCTCGGGAGCTGAGCGAGCACGATGGCCTCGACTGGGACGGCCTGGCGCCGATGTTCGCCTGGCGCTTCGAGCTGGACGGGCGCCGCGCCACCTATCGCCCGCAACGCATCCGCCTGAGTGCCAATAATGCCGAAGCCCTGCTGTGCGGCGCGCTCGCCGGGCTGGGCATCGCGCACTTGCCGACGTGGCTGGCCAGTGAATACCTGGTGCGTGGTGAGTTGTTACCGCTGTTTTGCGAAAACGGCCTGCCCAGCCCGGAAACCACCGGCATTTACGCGCTGCGTCTGGAACAGCAGGCCAATGCACGCAGCCGCCTGCTGCTGGAATACCTCAAGTCCCGCTTCAGCCCAGTACCGCCCTGGGATCTGGCATTACAAAGCGGCCTGGTCTGACCCCACAGGCAGAATTATCTGGCGCATTAAAGGTTTGATCGCTAGATTCCAGCCCATATACGCTTTTTCGAGGCACTGTCATGCGCAAAAATCCCGCCCCCTGCGAATCCCTCATGCTGGATAACCAGCTGTGTTTCGCCCTGCACTCCACTTCATTGCTGATGACCAAGGTCTACAAGCCGCTGCTGCAAGCCCTCGGCCTGACCTATCCGCAGTACCTGGCGATGATGGTGCTGTGGGAAGAAGATGGTTTGACCGTCGGCGAAATCAGCACTCGCCTGCTGACCGATCCGGGTTCGCTGACGCCGCTGCTCAAGCGGCTGGAAGCCGAAGGCCTGCTCAGCCGGACCCGCAGCCGCGAAGATGAACGTGTGGTGGTGGTGGAATTGACCCCGGCAGGCCGCGCGTTGCAGGAAAAAGCCATGGGCATCCCGCAGTGCATCCTCGGCGCCAGCGGGTTACAGCTGGAGCAGTTGCGCAAGTTGCAAAGTGATTTGATTGCCTTGCGGGGCAATCTGCAAGACGCAATTTAAAGGCATTCACGCAGTAAAAAGGTGGGAGCGGGCTTGCCTGCGAACGCGGTACATCAGTCATGAATACAGTGGCTGACACTGCGCAATCGCAGGCAAACCAGCTCCCACATTTGTTTGGGGTTGCCCCAGAAAATAATGTCCGGGAAATATTTTTGTAAATTTATCTTGCGCGCTAAACATTAGCGCTATACATTCGCCTCACCAACTACTTAGCGCACAAACATTTAGCGCTAAAAACTCAAGAGGACGACACCATGCAAACTCTCTATACCGCAGTAGCCACCGCCACCGGCGGCCGTGATGGTCGTGCTGTTTCCAGCGACAACATCCTCGACGTCAAACTCTCCACGCCCAAAGAGCTGGGCGGCGCTGGCGGCCAAGCCACCAACCCTGAACAGCTGTTCGCGGCCGGCTACTCGGCCTGCTTCATCGGCGCACTGAAGTTCGTCGCCAGTCAGACCAAACGCAAAATTCCGGATGACGCTTCGATTACGGCCCACGTCGGCATCGGTCAAATCCCCGGCGGTTTCGGCCTGGACATCGACCTGCACGTGAGCCTGCCGGGCCTGGCGCAGGATGACGCGCAAAGCCTGGTCGACGCGGCTCACCAAGTCTGCCCGTACTCCAACGCCACCCGCGGCAATGTCGATGTACGCCTGCACGTGACTGTCTGACGCCCTTTGTCGCCACTGGAGAAGCACATGAACACAATGGGTAAAGCCCTCACCGGTACCCTGCTCGCGCTGTCGATCAACACCGCGTTCGCCGCCCCCGGCGACGTTGAGCACACCACCCAGGCCTTCCTGGATGTGCTCAACGCAGGCACCGGTCAGCCAATGGAACAGTTGACGCCCAAAGACGCGCGGGCCGTGCTGACCGGCGCCCAGGCAGGTGTGAAGTTGACGCTGCCCAGCGCCGATGTGAGTCAGAAAACCATTCAGGTTGATGGCAAGCCGCTGGACCTGACCATCGTGCGGCCAGCCGGGGTCAAAGGCGCATTGCCAGTGTTTATGTTCTTCCACGGTGGCGGCTGGGTGCTGGGCGATTACCCAACCCACGAGCGACTGGTGCGCGATCTGGTGGTGGGTTCCGGCGCGGTGGCGGTGTTCGTCAACTACACGCCTTCGCCGGAAGCGCATTACCCGGTGGCGATCAACCAGGCCTACGGCGCGACCCAATGGGTGGCCGAGCACGGCAAGGAGATCAATGTCGACGGCAAGCGCCTGGCGGTCGCAGGCAACAGCGTCGGCGGCAATATGGCGGCAGTCGTCAGCCTGATGGCCAAGGACAAAGGCACGCCGGCAATCAAGTTCCAACTGTTGCTGTGGCCGGTGACCGACGCCAACTTCGACACCGGTTCCTACAACCAATTTGCCGAGGGGCACTTCCTCACCCGAAACATGATGAAGTGGTTCTGGGACAACTACACCACCGATGCCAATCAGCGCGCGCAGATCTACGCGTCGCCGCTGCGGGCCACCACGGATCAACTCAAGGGCTTGCCGCCTGCGCTGATCCAGACCGCTGGCGCCGATGTGCTGCGTGACGAAGGTGAAGCCTACGCACGCAAGCTGGACCAGGCCGGTGTACCGGTGACCGCCGTGCGCTACAACGGCATGATCCACGACTACGGTTTACTCAACGTGGTCAGCCAGGTGCCGGAAGTCCGTTCAGCCTTGCTGCAGGCCTCGCAAGAGCTCAAGCAACACCTGAAGTAAACAGGCGCCCATGAAAAAGCCCGACTCAAGGTCGGGCTTTTTTTCGTATCGGTGGGGCCAGAATTACTTCTTGGCGCGACCTTTGTACGAACCACCTTCACGGGTGTCGATCTCGATCAGGTCGTCGATTTCGATGAAATCAGCCACTTGCAGCTCGGTACCGTTAGCCAGTTTGGCAGGCTTCATGACCTTGCCCGACGTGTCGCCGCGAGCGGAACCTTCGGTGTAGGCAACTTTACGCACGATAGTGGTCGGCAGCTCTACGGAAACCAGGCGGTCTTCGAAGAAGATCGCTTCGCAAACGTCTTCCATGCCTTCTTCCACGAACGGCAGAACAGCTTCGATATCTTCAGCGTTCAGCTCGTACATGGTGTAGTCGGTGGTGTCCATGAACGTGTAGGTGTCGCCGCTGATGAAGGACAGGGTCGCTTCTTTGCGGTCGAGGATCACGTCGTCCAGTTTGTCGTCGGCGCTGTAAACGATCTCGGTCTTGTAACCGGTCAGCAGGTTCTTCAGCTTGGTCTTCATGATTGCGCTGTTACGACCAGACTTGGTGAACTCAGCTTTCTGAACCAGCCAAGGGTCGTTTTCGAGACGGATCACTGTACCGGGTTTCAGTTCTTTACCAGTTTTCATTGCGTATATCCGAAATTTGGATGGGATTTACAAAAATCAAGGTCGCGTATCATATCCAACTTTCATAAAACTGTACCAGCGCCGTCGCAAGATCAGCCTGCAAGCCTTGTTCCAGACACCACGCCTGGGCGTTCTGACTCACCTCTGGCCAGTGCTCCAGCAGCATTTTCCACGGTTGTGCCATATCGCCATCAGCGTTCCAGGCTTGCCAAAGGGCAACCACCGCTGCCTTGGCGGCGGGCGACAAGGCCCCGGTGTACAGCTGCAGGAAGGCATCAAGCTTGTCCAGATGGATGTCTTCGTCCTGGCGATAGATGTGCCACAGCATCGGCCGCCCGGCCCATTGGGCGCGTACGAACGAGTCTTCGCCGCGCACGGCGTTGAAGTCGCAGCACCACAGCAGACGGTCATATTGCTCCTGGCGTACGAACGGCAATACCTGCACCGTCAGGGCATCGCGCTGATGCACCGCCCCCACCGCAAGGCCTTCCACGCCGAGCCAGCGCTGCACATCGCCAAGGATGCGCCCTTCGGGTACCAACAGATGAGTGGCACGCCCGTCCGTCGCCAGCACGTCCAGCCAACGGGCGAGCCCGGCGTTTTCGTAGGCGAACAGCGACATCAAACGCGCGCCATCTGCCGGAAATACGCCCAGCGCTTGCAGGAATTGCCGCTGCGCGGCGCGATCTTCTTGAAAAGCCTGACGCTGCTCCAGCAAGCCGCCTTCGCGTAAGAGCCCGCCAGTGCCCGGCCGAAAGCCAGGAAAGAAGAAATACTTCTGCACGCCCTTGAACTTCACCGACGGCAGGCGATGGCACCCCACCACCCAGTCTTCAGCGCTGAGGTAGTCCAGGTTCATCCACAACGGCGTGCGGTCGCGCGCGGCCATGGCTTCCATGTACTCAGGGGGCAACTGGCAGGCAAAGGCTGCGATCACTACATCGGCGCAAGGCGTGTCGCGCCATTGTGCCGGCCAATGGCACACCTCTACGCCTTCCTGCCATTGCGGGTTCAGTTGCACATCAATCTCTGGGCACATGCGTTCAAAAGCACGCAAGTCATCGACCCACAAGCGCACGTCGCAGGCGTGCTCCACCACCAGTTGCCGGGCCAGGCGCCAGGTCACGCCAATGTCGCCGTAGTTGTCGACGACGCTGCAAAAAATATCCCAGCGGGCTTTCATTCCGGGCTCCAACACTCAAAGGCTCGATTGTCCGCATAAATGCGTCGATGCAGAAGGCTTGATCGCGATTATTCTGCACAGTGGCTGTGCGACAATCGCCGCCACGCCGCAAATGCCCGCCAGGAGGCCACTATGTCTGATCGCTCGTTGTCGCTGTTCAAGCTCAGTATCGCAGTGGCGTTCGGCCTGTGGCTGGGCTTTATTGCCATTGTGCTGACCACCTGGCTGGCGTCGCGCTACGTGTTCCCGCAAAGCCTGGCGCCGGTGGCTCAGGCCGTTCAGCAACTGGGCAAGCCCGCCACCGTTGTTGCGCCAGAACCGCCGAACCGTATGTTCGAGCAGTACCAGGAAAACCTTCGCAAGCAGGAACAACAGCAAACCCTGGACCAGGCGCGCAACAACGCGCGCAACCTGTCCAACCCCAAATGCCAGTTCTGGCTGCAACAGGACCAGAACGCGCCCAATGAAAAGAGCAAGGCGAATGTCCTGCAATTCTGCGATTGATGCCCATGAATAAGCACGCCGTCCTCCAGTTGATCCTGGAAAAACTCACCGTCGACCTCGACATTGCCCAGCGCGCCGCGCAGACCGCCTACGAGACCGCGACCCACGAAGAGAACATCGCCGAGAACAAGTACGACACGCTGGGGCTGGAAGCGTCTTACCTCGCGGCCGGGCAAGCCAAGCGCGTCGAAGAAATCAAGCAATCGCTCGCGCTGTGCCAGAACCTGCAGTTGCGTGCTTACGATGATCAACGCGGCATAGAAGTCGGTGCGCTGCTGGGTTTGGAAGACGAGAACGGTCGCCAGCAGTGGCTGTTCCTGGCGCCGGATGCGGCGGGCTTGAAGGTCGACGTGGTGGGCCAACCGGTGACCGTCATCACCCCACGCTCGCCGCTGGGCAACAGCCTGCTGGGCAAGTTCGAAGGGGATGAGGTGGAGATTCTGGTGGCGGGCGCCCGGCAACACTTCACGGTTACCGAGGCCCGATAAGCCACTCAGTGGACGGGCAGTTCTACGCCGTCAAACAGCTCTTCCAGTTCTTGCTTGTTGTGGCACTGGATCGCCTTGGCCATGACTTCGCGGGTCAGGTGCGGCGCGAATTTCTCGATGAAATCGCACATGAAGCCACGCAGGAACGTGCCACGACGGAAACCGATCTTGGTCACGCTGGACTCGAACAGCTCACTGGCGTCGAGCACCACCAGGTCTTTGTCGAGGTTGGTATCGACCGCCATCTTGGCCACGATACCCACGCCCAGGCCCAGTCGGACGTAAGTCTTGATCACGTCGGCGTCGGCTGCGGTAAACACTACTTTCGGCGTAAGGCCGCGATGGCTGAAGGCTTCGTCGAGCTTGGAGCGGCCGGTGAAACCGAACACGTACGTCACGATCGGGTATTCGGCCAGGGCTTCGAGGGTCAACTTCGGCAGCTTGGCCAATGGGTGACCCTGGGGCACGACCACGCAACGGTTCCAGCGGTAGCACGGCATCATCACCAGGTCGCCGAACAGCTCGAGGGCTTCGGTGGCGATGGCGAAATCGACGGTGCCGTCAGCGGCCATCTCGGCGATCTGCATCGGCGAACCCTGGTGCATGTGCAGGGCGACGTCCGGGTATTGCTTGATGAAATCGCGGATCACCGGCGGCAAGGCATAACGCGCCTGGGTGTGCGTGGTGGCGATCGACAGGGTGCCTTTTTTCTCGTTGGAGAATTCCTGGGCGATCTGCTTGATGCTTTCGACTTTACGCAGGATCTCGCCGGCGGTGGTGATGATGCGCTCGCCGGCCGGGGTGACGCGGGTCAAGTGCTTGCCGCTGCGCGCGAACACTTCGACGCCCAGCTCGTCTTCGAGCAGGCGGATCTGCTTGCTGATACCGGGTTGCGAGGTGTAAAGGCTTTGAGCGGTAGCGGAAACGTTGAGGTCGTGGTGCGCCACTTCCCAGATGTAGCGCAGTTGTTGAAGCTTCATATGTGTCCCTCAAAGCAGATAGACGCCACGGGTATCAGCGACGGTATATAACTATATTAAAGGTTAGATGCATAAATCTAGAACTTTTTATCGTTTTTACCGATCAGGCATCGTCACTGCGTCGGCGCTGCAGCGACGGCACCATATAAACCGGCACTGTCGCCAACTGCAGCACCCTGGCGGCCGTGCGCCCAAGCGGCGTGGCAGCGGCCGTTGCGTGGCTGTGACTTCCTACGATCAACAAGTCGACGGAAAGTTTTTGCAGCTGGTCGAGAATGACCTCGCACGGGTCCCCCTGGATCACGCGCACCGAGCGAATCAATTTCAGGTCCTGCTCCCCTTCCCCGAGCTCCTCGCGAAAACTGTCCAGCACCCGCTGCTCGATGGTTGCCATCACCGTGGTCAGCCCCTGGCTCTGCCATTCGCTCAGGGCTTTCTCATCCAGGTAGCTTTGCAGCACCGATTCGGCGAACAGCCCGATCGGCTCGACCACATGAATCACATACAAATCCGCCTTGAACGTTCGGGCCAGTGCCAGCGCATGCTGCATGACATAGGGCGCATACAGACCGAGGTCCGTGGCGTACAGCATCGAACGAATCATAGAACCTCCTGGACGGCCAGGATGGCGGGGATTGAATGAGCTTAGCAGCGCCTGCGGGACTGGGGCTCAGCTCTCGGTGTGGATTTTCAACTCATTGCTGATGCCATGGGGCACATGCCCGGTGGCCACCACTTCCCTGGCCTTCTCGCAATGACCGGCCTGGTCATCGAAAAACACATCGGCGGCGAACGCCTCCAGAAACGCGGATTTCTCCAGACCACCGAGGAACAACGACTCGTCCAGGCGGATATCCCATTCGCGCAGGGTGCGAATCACCCGCTCGTGGGACGGCGCCGAACGCGCGGTGACCAACGCTGTGCGAATCGGGCACGCCTCGTCTGCGAACTCGCTCTGCAACACGTTAAGCGCCGCCAGGAACCCCTTGAACGGACCACCGTGCAACGGCTGGCGCGCCGACTCGCGCTCGCTGGCCAGAAATGCCTCCAGCCCGCCTGACTGATAGACACGCTCGGACTCATCGGAAAACAGCACCGCATCACCGTCGAACGCAATCCGCAATTCTTCACTTGAGGCCCGATGCGGGCCGCCCGACAGAATTGTCGCCGCGGCAAAGCCGGCATCCAGTGCACTGCGCACATCGTCGGGATGGGTCGACAGAAACAGGTGGCAACCAAATGCGGCCAGGTAAGGATAGGGACTGCGCCCGCCGACGAACGCGGCGCGGGAAATATCCAGGCCGTAATGCTGGATCGAATTGAACACGCGCAAGCCGGTGTCGGCACTGTTGCGCGACACCAGCACCACTTCGACGCGGGCACGGCCCAGGCTGGCGTTGAGGCTCAAGAGCTTCTTGACCAAAGGGAAGGCGTCGCCGGGCTCGAGGGTTTCTTCCTCGTGCTCGATCTGGTACTTGCGATAAGCCTCTACCCCTTCGGCCAGGTAGACCTTGTGACTGTCACTCAGGTCGAACAGTGCGCGCGACGAAATCGCCAGCACCAGTTTGTCGCCCAATCCCTTCGCCATGGTGTTTCCCCCGAATCAGCGGTTGTGCCGATCAATAAAACTCAAGGCCTGGTATAGCGCCTGCATGCGTGGCAATTCGCAGCCCGCCGCTTTTGCCGCGGCCAATGGCCGGGCGTAGATCGCCGCCAATTCCAGCGGACGTTTGTGCACATGGTCGTGATACATGCTGGGCAGGTAGTCGTCCATGGTTTCGGTCATGGCGAACATCTGCTCGGCGTAACTGGCAGGGATTTCATGGCCGCAGGCGTGCGCGCCT
The DNA here is from genome assembly GCF_963879675.1 of Pseudomonas sp. Larv2_ips. Taxonomy (NCBI): domain Bacteria; kingdom Pseudomonadati; phylum Pseudomonadota; class Gammaproteobacteria; order Pseudomonadales; family Pseudomonadaceae; genus Pseudomonas; species Pseudomonas sp. Larv2_ips. The sequence goes on along the minus strand of NZ_CAWOAW010000014.1, from coordinate 905,186 downwards.
TTGACCACTTCAGCCATCAATGCCTGGATCAACTCGCGGCTCGATTCATCGGCCATCAGCGCGGTGGTGCCAGTGCCCAGCAACACGGAGAGGCCGTTATACGGCACATTCCACACCAGCTTGTGCCAGCGGGCCTGGTGCACATTGGCCATGGCCTGGGATTCGATACCGGCCTGGTGAAACAGCGCGGCGCCCTCTTCGACAATCGCCCGCTGGCGCGATTCATCGTTGGCCGCGGTGCCGCTGTGGTAACCAAGATTGACCCGGCCCAAGGCCTGATGCTCGACTACGCCCGGCGCAGAGCGGTGCACGCCGATGTAGCACAGGCCACCCAGCAAGTGCAGCGACGGCGGCAGGTGTTCGCGCAGGCTGTCCTCGACGTCGAGGCCATTTTGCAACAGCACCACCCTGGCGTCCGGGGCAGCGACCTGGGCGATGGTCGGCGCGAGGTCCACATTGCCGGTGGATTTGGTGCCCACCAGCAGCCAGTCGCACGCCGGCATATCCGCAGCGCGGGCGTAGGCCTGCACCGGGTGCAGGTGCAACTTGCCATGCAGCGTACTGTTGAGGTGCAGGCCGTGCTCGCTGACCGCCGCGTATTCGCTGCGCAACAGGAAGTGCACGTCGAACCCGGCACGCGCCAGCATCACGCCGTAGAACCCACCGATAGCACCGGTGCCGATAATGCCAATGCGTGGTGACGGGGATGCAACTGCGGTCATGGCAAATCCTCTGGTGTGCGGGTGAGTGCTTGATTCACTGCCTCGGTAAGGTCGGCAAGTGCAAGACGGGTGTGTAACTGCCCAAGGAATTGACCCTCGCACACGAGGAACAAGGCAGGTAAATGAAAGATCTGATAGCGCTCGACCGCACCGCCGTTGTGCCCGGCATCCACCCAGCACACGCGGTCGACCGGCAAACGCCAGCCCGGCAGCTGCTGACGTGCCCAGCGGCAACTGGAACAACCGACACTGGTAAATACCACCAGCGAAATACCTGGCAATCCCAGCAGTTGCTGGTCAATATCCAGGTCGGTCAATTCCAGTTCCTTCACTATACTGCTGCCACCGCCGTCAACTGGACGGTGCTCGGAGTCCGTGTACATGGGTCGTTTTTTACCTCACCCTGATGATGTCGCTGTCGAGTTAATCCAACGCCCCGCTCCCGCCATTCCCCGCCAACGCCTGCACACTATCGGCCTGGGCGGCGTCGCCTGCAATTGCCCGCGTGCCTGGCGCCAGGGCACGGCGGTTGATCTGCGCATCCCTTCCCTGGGCGCCAGCGCCCGTTATCCGGGCTATGTAGCCTGGTGCCGCAAGCTCGAAAAAGGCTATCGCATCGGCATCTCTTTTACCGATGAGCACGCATTGTTCGGTGCGCGAATGGGCGAGCAAGTGTGCCAGATCGAACGCTACTGCCGCTTGCATGAAGACGCCGAGCCGACACCTGCGCAACTCGAAGCCATGGCTCGCGAGTGGGTCTCGCGTCATGCCGGTGAGTTCTCCCGCGAGACTTTTGTGGCGCCGGCGCTGGATTAAAGCCGGTTTTGCCCATTGTCGCGGGCCCGTGTTACGCGCTAAGGTTCCTCCCCCCTGCATTCAAATCATGCTGTGCTCCGCCGCACGGGGATGGCTGGCGGCCGGCACCCGTGACCCTGACGAGTAACACGATGGCTGATTTACCGATCAACGACCTTAACGTCGAATCCAACGAGACCCTGATCACGCCCGATCAGCTCAAGCGCGAAATCCCTCTGAGCGACGCTGCCCTGCAGACCGTCACCAAGGGCCGCGAAGTCATCCGTGACATTCTCGACGGCACCGACCACCGCCTCTTTGTGGTGATCGGCCCTTGCTCGATCCACGACCTCAAGGCTGCCCACGAATACGCCGAGCGCCTCAAAGTGCTGGCGGCTGAAGTGTCCGACACCTTGTACCTGGTGATGCGCGTCTACTTCGAAAAACCGCGCACTACCGTCGGCTGGAAAGGTTTGATCAACGACCCGTACCTGGATGACTCGTTCAAGATTCAGGACGGCTTGCACATTGGTCGTCAATTGCTGCTGGACCTGGCTGAAATGGGCCTGCCCACCGCCACCGAAGCCCTCGACCCGATCTCCCCGCAGTACCTGCAGGACCTGATCAGCTGGTCGGCCATCGGCGCGCGCACCACCGAATCCCAGACTCACCGCGAAATGGCGTCCGGGCTGTCTTCGGCCGTCGGTTTCAAAAACGGCACCGATGGCGGCCTGACCGTCGCGATCAATGCGCTGCAATCGGTGTCCAGCCCGCACCGCTTCCTGGGGATCAACCAGGAAGGTGGCGTGTCCATCGTCACCACCAAGGGCAATGCCTACGGGCACGTGGTCCTGCGCGGCGGCAACGGCAAGCCCAACTATGATTCGGTCAGCGTTGCGCTGTGCGAGCAGGCGCTGAACAAGGCCAAGATCAAGCCGAACATCATGGTCGACTGCAGCCACGCCAACTCCAACAAGGACCCGGCCCTGCAGCCGCTGGTAATGGAAAACGTCGCCAACCAGATCCTCGAAGGCAACCAGTCGATTATCGGCCTGATGGTCGAGAGCCATCTGAACTGGGGTTGCCAGGCCATTCCAAAAGACCTGGCCGACTTGCAGTACGGCGTGTCGATCACCGATGCCTGCATCGACTGGTCCGCCACCGAAACCACCCTGCGCAGCATGCACGCCAAGCTCAAGGACGTATTGCCGAAACGCAAACGCACTTGAAACGCTGAATTGCGCACACAAAAACGCCGGGCTTAGCCCGGCGTTTTTCGTGGTGCGGTCGCTCAGTTACAGCTTCGCGGCATGGCGCTGGTGGCGCTCCATGTATCGCTCTACATAAGAGCACGAGGGGATCACCGTGTAGCCGGCCTCTTCGGCGAACTTCAACGCTTCTTCGGTCAACGCCGCAGCAATGCCACGGCCCCGCAACGCGTTGGGCACGAAGGTGCGATAGATATCCAGGGTCTGTTTACCGAGGTCCATATAGGTCAGATAGGCACGATGACCGTCCACATTGGTCTCGAACTGATGACCTGCCTGGTCATGGTGGATGGACAACGCCTCGCTCATCACTACTCCTCGCGGGTCTTGGATTTTGACCCCTACCTTACCGATGTTTTTCCGGCGAAGGAACATCTACGCCACCCCGTGCCGGTTTCGACAACGAGAAAACCTATAGCGCTCACAACCAGCACGTAGGGAATAGTAGTCACCAATGCTGCAATAGCTCAAGGCGCACTCGTCATCCCTTGCCGCTGGCGGTTACAGAAAGGGCCTCGATCAATGAGTGATCGATAGCCTGAACATTGCCGGCAGTTGAATCTTGAGACGAACTGCCGCTCTTAAAGTCACCTCTACATACGCAAAAGATGCACGAGGCGGTAACGGCCAACTGAAAAAAAGTGTCAACGTCGATATATAAATCTTTGCCTGTTTACCGGACCCGGCACATGCGGGCCGGACCTCTCAGCCTGGATCGAGTTCCCAGGGAAATGAAAAAATCTGGAGGCTTTTTATACAATCCTCCCAAAGATTAGCCAAAACAGATTCGGCGCAAGAATTTTTTTTGCTTCTTGCGCTACGTCAGTTTACTTACTACAAGTAATGAGTAGTATGTACGCCGGCTATCCGCTCACTCTGAGAAAGTAGCCATTTAATAGAAAGTCCTTGAAGGGGAACACGATGAACAACGTTCTGAAATTCTCTGCTCTGGCTCTGGCCGCAGTTCTGGCTACCGGTTGCAGCAGCGTCTCCAAAGAAACCGAAGCTCGTCTGACTGCAACTGAAGACGCAGCAGCTCGCTCCCAGGCTCGTGCAGACGAAGCCTACCGTAAAGCTGATGAAGCTCTGGCTGCTGCTCAAAAAGCACAACAGACTGCTGACGAAGCTAACGAGCGCGCTCTGCGCATGCTTGAAAAAGCAAGCCGCAAGTAATAATCCTTCGGGGTTGTTATCAAGCCGATCCATTCTTGGGTCGGCTTTTTATTGCCTGGGATTCGGCCCCGAAAACCCACGCAATAAAAAGCCCGCCGCAGCGCAAGGCTGAGGCGGGCCTGGGGTCGAGCAGGCTTACTGCTGCAGATCGACCGGCGTACTGGACGCCACTGGCGCATTGGCGCCCGGTACACCAATCTCCGTTGGCAGACCGTCTTCGGCCGCCACCACATCGCGCACCTGATCCCAGTTCACCCGCAGGTTATTGGCCAGGTCTTCGCGCTTGAGCAGGGCATTGATGACCGCCGTGTGCTTGTCGACCACGGACGGCGTGCCGTCATCGTTCAGCGGTGTATGCGCCTCAAGGTAGACCTTGCCGCCGCTGCTGCCGAACTTGTAGGCATCATTGATGATGCGCACCGATGTGCCGACCGGCACCATGTCGGCCATTTCCAGCACATTGTTGTTGAACATGCGGAAGCAGCCGTGGCTTGTACGCGTGCCGATACCAAATTTCATGTTGGAACCGTGAATCAAGTAACCCGGCGTGCCCAAGGTGAACTTGAACGGGCCCAGTGGGTTGTCCGGACCGGCAGGCACCACGTTAGGCAGCGGGTCACCATTGGCAGCGTGCTCGGCCTTGATCGACGCGGGCGGCGTCCAGGTCGGGTTGGGGATCTTGCCGGTGATGGTGGTGTGCGCGACCGGCGACCCCCAGCCTTCACGGCCGATGCCCAAGGGGAACGTGTAAACCACATTCTGGCCCTTGGGGTAATAGTAAAGCCGGTATTCCGCCAGGTTGATCACAATGCCTTCACGAGGACCCGGCGGCAGGATGAAACGCGTCGGCAGCACGATCTCCGTGCCCGCCCCCGGCAACCAGGCGTCGACGCCAGGGTTGGCCGCGACCATTTCCGAATAACCCAGGTCGTAGGTGGTGCCCAGGTCGGCAAAGGTGTCTTCGTACTTGGCCTTGATCACCTGAACCTGACCGACAATGTCTTCACCTGGCGGCGGCAAGGGCAACTGCAGCGCTGATGCCGAGCCGACTGCACAGAGCGCAGCGAGGGACAGGCAGCAGGAAACGACGGAAAGGCGCGACAACATCCGGAAAATCCTTCGCAGAACGACGGGTAGGAAAAAACTGATTGTACACGGGTGTCAGAGGGTAAGGCAGAGGGCCTGCGACCGTGCGCAAGCCTTTACAGCTCGAAACGCAGCTCCGGCCAGATCGGCGGTGTGCCACGCTTCTGCGATTCGAGGATGGCTCGGCACAGGGGGCACAGTCGCTGGTCTTGAAAGATCGAGCGGTCGACCGAGGACCAACGCGGTTGTGCGGGCAATAAAGTCCCGCAAAGCGTGCGATCGATCGAGCCGCCCAACTCCAATTGACGTGCGACCAGATGCACCCGAACTTCCTGGCAGGCGAACAGGTCCAGCTGCTCGTCAGGCTCGATCAGTTGGTAATTGAACAGGGACCAGGCAGGGCGCGACATCGGGGGCTCCAGATCGGGGGGGCGCCACCTTAGCCGAAAGCCTGCCGGTATAAAAGCGTCATAGCAGCGGTTTTAGCGTTGGCCAGACATTTTCCAGCAACTTGCCCTGGGCACCGACCGCCGGGTGCAGCTGATCGGCCTGCATCAACTCTGGATGACCACCCACACCTTCAAGGAAAAACGGCACCAGCGGGATACTTTTTTCCTTGGCCAAGGCGCCATACACTTCGGCAAACGCCGTGGTGTATTTGGGACCGTAGTTGGGCGGCAGCTGCATGCCCAGCAGCAGCACCTTGGCGCCGCCGGCCTTGGACTGGTCAATCATCGACGCAAGATTTTGTTTCAATTGCGCTGGCGGCTGGCCGCGCAGGCCATCGTTACCGCCCAGCTCGAGGATCACCAGGTCCGGCTTATGCTCTGCAAGCGCCGCCGGCAGCCGCGCGAGACCACCTGCGCTGGTGTCGCCGCTGATGGACGCATTGACCACTTTGTCGTCAAAACCTTCCTGCTTGAGCCGCTGCTCCAGCAAGGCCACCCACCCTTTGCTGGTATCCAGGCCGAAACCGGCACTGATACTATCGCCAACGATCAGGACTGTACCCGCCGCTGCGTTCTGGGCCATGCACATCAAGGCCAGGCCAGCACTCAAAAACCACATTCGCATCGGATTCTCCATGGGCGCAAGCATTCTCACCGCGCGGAACCTTAGCAAAGTGGTTCCCAGCGCGGAAGGTGAACTGACTATCCTGCACGAACTTAGCCTGGAACTGAACAAGGGCGATAGCCTGGCTATCGTCGGCAGCTCCGGCTCCGGCAAATCCACCCTCCTGGGCCTGTTGGCCGGCCTCGACTTGCCCAGCAGTGGCGAAGTCACACTGGCAGGCCAAGCCTTGAGCACCCTGGATGAAGACCAGCGCGCGCGCATCCGCGCCGAGCACGTGGGCTTCGTGTTCCAGTCATTCCAGCTGCTCGACAGTCTCAATGCCCTGGAAAACGTCATGCTGCCGCTGGAACTCGACGGCCGCAAGGACGCCCGCGAGCGCGCCAGACACCTGCTCGAGCGCGTCGGATTGGGCCAACGGTTGACCCACTCGCCACGCCAGCTTTCCGGTGGCGAGCAACAACGGGTTGCCATCGCCCGAGCCTTCGCCGCCGAACCGGATGTGCTGTTTGCCGACGAACCCACCGGCAACCTCGACAGCCACACCGGCGAACGTATCAGCGACCTGCTGTTCGAGCTTAATAAAGAAAGCGGCACGACCCTGGTACTCGTCACCCACGACGAGCGCCTGGCCCACCGTTGCCGACGCCTGATCCGCCTTGAAGCCGGCCTGATGGTCGCGCCCCTGGAGCCTTGATGGCACGTTTGCCGCTGTTGCGCCTGTTCAGCCTTGCCATGCGTCAATTGCTGCGCGATGCCCGCGCCGGCGAGTTGCGCGTATTGTTCTTTGCGCTGGTGGTGGCCGTGGCGGCCAGCACCGCCATCGGCTACTTCGGTGCACGCCTCAATGGCGCCATGCTGTTGCGTGCCACCGAGTTCCTCGGCGCCGACCTGGTGCTCGAAGGCAGCTCGCCAGCCCGTCCCGAGCAAATCAAATCCGGGACCGAACTGGGCCTGGATCATGCTCGCATCGTTGAGTTCTCCAGCGTCATCGCCACGGATAATGGCATTCAGCTTTCCAGCATCAAGGCGGTCAACGAGCAGTACCCGCTGCGTGGCGAGCTCAAAAGTGCGGCTGAACCGTTCGGCACTGAAACCCCAGGCGGCGGGCCCAAGCCCGGTGAAGCCTGGGTGGAAGCAAGGCTGCTGACGGCGCTGGACCTGAAAGTCGGCGACAGCATCGATGTCGGCATGAAGACCCTGCGGCTGACGCGCATACTGACTTACGAGCCAGACCGCGCTGGTAACTTCTACAGCCTTACACCCCGCGTCATGATCAACCTTGCCGACCTCGATGCCACCGGCGTGGTGCAGCCCGGCAGCCGCGTGAGTTACCGTGAACTGTGGCGCGCGCCTCAAGGCAGCACGGCGCTGCAAACCTATCGCGACCTGGTCAAGCCAGGCCTCGCCGCCAACCAGCGCCTGCAGGATTCGCGAGACGGCAACCAGCAAATCGGCGGCGCGTTGGGCAAGGCCGAGCGCTACCTGAACATGGCCAGCCTGGTGGCGGTCTTGCTGGCTGGCGTGGCGGTGGCGTTGTCGGCCAATCGCTTCGCCAGCCGACGCTTCGATGCCAGTGCACTGTTGCGCTGCCTTGGGCTGTCGCGCCGCGAGGCGATGTTGCTGTTCACCCTGCAACTGAGCGTGCTGGGCGTGGCGGCAAGCCTGGCCGGCGCCCTGCTGGGCTGGCTGGCGCAGTTTGGTCTGTTCTATTTCCTGCACGACTTGCTGCCGGCGGACGTGCCGCCCGGCGGGCTGCTGCCGGCGGTCGCGGGCATCGGCACCGGGCTGGTCGCCCTCGCCGGCTTCGCCTTGCCGCCCCTGGCGGCGCTGGGGCGTGTGCCACCGCTGCGGGTTTTGCGCCGTGACCTGCTGCCGATCCCGTCCAGTACCTGGATGGTGTATGGCGCGGCGCTATTCGCGCTCGGCCTGATTATGTGGCGCCTCAGCCTCGACCTGGTGCTGACCTTCGCCTTGCTGGGCGGCGGCGTGGTGGCTGCGCTGATCCTCGGCGGCTTGCTGCTGTTATTGCTGCAAAGCCTGCGGCGCTTGTTGGCCCGCGCCACGCTGCCCTGGCGTCTGGGCCTGGGGCAGTTGCTGCGTCATCCGTTGGCGGCGGCCGGGCAGTCGCTGGCGTTTGGTCTGATCCTGCTGTCCATGGGCTTGATCGCCCTGCTGCGTGGCGAGTTGCTGGACACCTGGCAAAACCAGTTGCCCAAGGATGCGCCCAACTATTTCGCCCTGAACATCCTGCCGGCCGACAAGGACGCCTTCAGCGCCCGACTCCTGGATGTGCAAGCGCAATCGGCGCCGTTGTACCCCGTGGTGCCGGGCCGGCTGATCAGCATCAATGGCGAACCGGTACAGGAAATTGTCAGCAAAGACTCGAGCGGAGACCGAGCGGTGCAGCGTGACTTGAGCCTGACATGGGCGGCCGACTTGCCACCGGGCAATGTGCTGACAGCCGGCTCCTGGTGGTCACAGCAACCGGGCGATGAGGTCCCCGGGGTTTCGGTGGAAGCCAAGGTGGCTGAAAGCCTGAAGCTCAAACTCAACGATCATCTGATCTTTACCGTCGGCGGAGAAAATCGTGAAGCGCGGGTCACCAGCCTGCGGACCATCAACTGGGATAACTTCCAGCCCAATTTCTTCATGATCTTCCAGCCGGGCACCTTGAAGGACCTGCCCGCAACATACTTGACCAGCTTCTACCTGGCGCCAGGCCATGATCAGCAGATCGTTGACCTGTCACGGGCGTTCCCGGCCGTCACCATCCTGCAGGTCGAGGCCTTGCTGGAGCAGTTGCGCAGCATCCTCGCCCAAGTGACCCTGGCAGTGGAATACGTATTGTTGTTTGTTCTGGCGGCCGGCATGGCGGTGCTGTTTTCGGGTTTGCAAGCCACCCTGGATGAGCGCATTCGCCAGGGGGCATTGCTGCGCGCACTGGGCGCAGAGCGCAAGTTGCTGGTCCAGGCACGCCGCATCGAGTTCGGCTTGCTCGGCGCAGTCAGCGGCCTGCTGGCAGCGCTGGGTACGGAGTTGGTGACAGGGGTGTTGTACCGCTACGCGTTCGACCTGGCCTGGCACCCTCACCCGTGGCTGTTACTGCTGCCGGTGATCGGTGCCGTACTGATCGGCGGTGCCGGCGTATTCGGCACGCGTCGTGCGTTGAATGCCAGCCCACTGACGGTATTGCGCGAAGGTTGAAACCTTGATGGCCCGTACGCTATTCGGAATACGGGCCAGCAGCGTTTATTTCACATACTCGATACCGGTAATCCACCAGCACACCTCGCCGGTCGGGGTTTGCACGATGGCCTCATCGTCGACTTCCTTACGGAGCAACGCCCGGGCCATCGGTGAGTCGATGGAGATGTAGTCCATGCGCTCATAAATCTCGTCATAGCCAACGATACGAAAACGCTTGGTCTCGCCCTGCTCGTTTTCGATATCAACCCAGGCGCCGAAGAATACCTTGCCTTCCTGCTCAGGCATGTATTCCACCACGCGCATATCTTCCAGCCGCTTGCGCAAGTAGCGCACCCGCCGGTCAATTTCGCGCAGCAGCTTCTTGTTGTACTGGTAGTCCGCGTTTTCGCTGCGATCCCCCAGAGACGCCGCCCAGGTCACTTTACGCGTGGTGTCCGGACGTTTTTCACGCCACAGATAATCCAGCTCTTTTTTTAGCGCCTCATGACCTTCTTTGGTAATCAGCTTGGTACTCAAACGCTTGCATCCCCAGACAATGTCCAATGGTGCCGAAACGCCACAGCATCATGCCTTGGCGTCGACTGGCAGGGGTGATGATAAATGAACTATGAAAAGTAGCCAGATCAGCAAGCACATTGCTTCAACTCTAGCCTTCCAGGGTTTGATCCAGTTCAAGCAGCACACCCTGCAACCGCTGTCGCATACCCGACACCTGCGACATCGCCAGCGCCAGCTTCTGGGCTTTCTGGCTGACGTATGCTTGCTGCTCCTGCAATTGCGTCGCGTGCTGCTCCAGCTCACGATCCTTTTCATCCAGTTCGCCCTGCTTTTGTTGCAGCCGGGCCTGCCACTGCTCAAGCACTTTTTCTCGCTCAATGACCGCGTTTTTTTGTTGCGTCAGGTCCTGGGCGACCTTGGCAAGATTGGTCAGCGTGCTGTCCAGCTCAGGCATCAATGCATGTTCCATTTCAACGGAGCGCTGCACTGGCGCGGGTTCACTCGGTGCCAGTTGAGCCGGCTGCGCAACGGGCTCTGCCAGCGCTACCTTCTGCGCAGTTGCGACGGGGATATCCAACGCCTCAGCAACCACAGGCTCAAGCACCGGCGGCTCGACGGGCGTGGGTGGGCTTGAAGTTCTGGCGGGCGGGATCATTTGTGACGAGAAGCGAATGGACGGCACGATCAAGGAAGCACTTTCGATCGCAGGCAAGACAGGCGCAGACATGCCCAAGGTAATCACCTTCATTACCAATGCCTTCTTGATGATCATCGAATGATGATCCTCCGGTCTGGCCGGCGGTAATTTGCAGCCTTTCAAATCAATGAAATGGAAAGCGATCGAACTGTCGTTCACTGCGCTGGCTTTAGTGCCGGAGGCTGCCGCGGCCATCAGGATTTGCTTGAAGACTTGCATAGCCACTTGCAGGTCTTCCTTGGACTCGACACTGCCCAGAAAATGCCGGTCGAGTTTTTTCCGTAACGCGGCGATGTAAACCCTGGAGTTGCCCGGCTCAGTCTCTTCATCAAGGCTATAGACGAGAAAGTTGCAGTCGATCTGGGCAACAGCAAACCCGCAGAGCAGCGCACCGTTAACCGGCGCGTCCTGGCCACTGCGTTCTAGAACAAGAGTACGTAGAAGCATCATGATAATCAGGTCTCGTTACAAAAGAGCAAACCTTACATAAACGCCAGATAAAGAATCCGACCGTTAACCATTCTCGAAACAGCGCAATTGTTTCAGTAAGTTATCCGGCTTGACGTAGGACTTTTCTTATAACTTCGCCCGCGCGTTCCCAAGCGTATTGATTAAACGTAACCTTTTTAACGCTCAACTATCCACGACGCGCACGTCCCATACGCTCAGCCAAACTTAATCGGTAAAAAAATGCTCGAGATAAGCAGCCTGACTAAGCACTTGGGCAAAAGCAAAGTAATCAACAACTTCTCATTGTTTGCTCAGCGCCGGGAATGTATTGGTCTGTTCGGGGAAGACGGCGCCGGCAAAACAACCTTGCTGAACTTGATCGCCGGCATCGCCAATCCCTCCTCCGGGTCCATCACCGTCCATGGGTTCAACACCCAGACCCATCCACTTCAAGCACGCAAAGTCCTCGGCTATCAGCTCCAGGCCGGGCTCAGCCATCAGACGATGTCCGTTAAAGGCTTTCTCAACTTCATTGCCGACGTTCGAGGGTTCAGCGGCGCTGAAAAACGCAGCCGGGTGGATCGAGCAGCCATGCGCCTGGAATTGTCGCGTGTGCTCAACGTTCCTGTCGGTGCGCTTTGCGTAGGTTTGAAGCGCAAGGTAGCCATCGCGCAAGCCATCCTGCATACACCCAGCCTGCTTCTGCTGGATGAACCGACCGAGGGTCTGGCGCCGAATCAACGGATCAAATTCAGAACACTGGTCCAGTCCCTGACCGAAGAAATGGCGGTGATTATCGCCTCCCGGCATTGCGACGAGCTGGCCAGCCTATGCACGCGGGCACTGGTTATCGCGCGCGGCCAGTTGGTGGCTGACACGCCGCTGCCCGAGTTTCAGCGCAAATCCCGACACTACCGGGCCGTCACCCTGGCCGCAGAAACCCCGCTGGATTTACTCGCATTGGCCGTCTTACCCGGCGTCGCCGGCATAGAAGAAGACCGGCATACACCCGGCACCGTGACCGTTCTGGCCCTGCCCGGTCACAGCATCTATCCCCATATCAACGCACTTATCGCCCATCGCGGCTGGAACATCACGTCATTGAAACTGGAAACAGGGCGCCTGAACGAAGTCGTTCGCCATTTGAGTCATGAGGTATCTCTTTGAAACTGCTGCCGGTGATTTTCAAGCGTCAACTCGTCAGCTATGCCCGTACGCCAGGCACGTACCTGAGTGTTGCTGCGTTTGTACTGCTGTGCGCGGCACTGGGGTTGAATACGAGCCCATGGCTCGAAGAAGGCGGTGCTGATTTACAGGTGTTTTTCCAGTTACACCTTTGGCTCTACCTGCTGCTGATTCCAAGCTTGTCAACGCAGCTGTGGTCGGACGAACATAACCCTGGCATGCGCAACATGATGAAAACGCTGCCCATCACGACCGTCGAACGGGTGTTGGGGAAATTTCTGGCCGCATGGGTCGTGTGTGGCATTGCCTTGGCCCTGACTTTCCCTTTGGTGGTTGTCGCCAACTACCTGGGCGCTGCGGACAACGCCGTTATCACCTCACAATTTCTGGCGAGCGGGTTGCTCGCGGGAAGTTATCTATCGGTGGGATGCTTTATTTGCGCACTGACTCATCGGCGCATCGTTATTTTCCTACTTTCGCTCGGTTTGCTGCTTACAGTCAGCATGCTTTCTTCAGCACTGGATGCCCTTGAGCACCAGGCGCCTATTTGGGTGGTAGACAGTCTGATCGCGCTTGACCCGATCTTACGCTTCGGCACTCTCGACAACGGCAAACTGACACTCCATGACAGCCTGTACTTCGTCAGCATGATCCTTGCCTTTCTTGCGGCAACAGCAGTCACACTCAATTACAAAACCCGTTGAGAAGGAAAGCACCGCATGCGATCCGCTATTCGCACGGGTATGACACTTACGGTCATATCATTACTCTTTCTGGCCTTTAATCTGGTCTGGGTAAACAACCTTCCCGATATCCGTTGGGACTTTTCACAACACAAAATCCATACGTTGTCGCCGCAGGCCCGGCAACTGCTCGCCTCACTTGAGGAACCACTGGATTTGTATTACTTCAACTCACGCCATGATCCGCGAAAAAGCCAAGCGTTGAAACGCTATGGCGAACGGGTCGGAGACCTGCTTGAGGAGTTCGAAAAAGCCGCCAGGGGCAGGATTAACTTGCACGTTATTGATCCGGGGCCTTATTCAGAAGAGGCCTATAAAGCGGGCCTGTTCGGGCTGGACGACACACACGGGTTTCTCGGTCTGATAGGTGTGCGCGCAGGCCAGGCTGCACAACGTATCGACGCATTCAACCTGGATGACGAACCGATGCTCGAATATGAAATAAGCCACTTGATCTACACACTGGGGCACCCAGCGCCACCCGTTATTGGCGTGCTGACAGGGTTGGCGTTGAACGAGTCCGGCGGGCTGTTACTGGCGAAAATGCATCAGCACTTCACCCTCGAAAGCCTGGAAGCGAACATTCCCCAAGTGCCTGAATCGATCGGGACGCTGATGGTCGTCCACCCGCGCGCACTGCCAGAGCGAACCCTGTACGCGATCGAACAGTTTGTCCTCAGGGGCGGAAAACTGATGATCTTTCTCGACCCACTGAGCGAGAGCATGTCAGATGCCGCGCCGGCAAATCCCATGCTGGACGGCCTGCTTGCCGCATGGGGTGTACAGATGCCGGCGGACAAGCTGCTGATGGATAATCTCTACGCCTCGTCGGCGTCCCCCGGCGCTGGCAAGCCTACCGTCTTCCATCCGGCCAGGTTGAGCCTGCCGCGCCAGGCGATGACGGCGCACGACGTCAGCGCGTGGAAACTGGATACGGTGATTGTCTCGAGCAGTGGCGCACTTTCTCGCATCAGGAAAAGCCGCACGCTGCTCACCCCGCTGCTGCAAAGCTCCACGCAGTCTGCGCTATTGGACGCTGCGCGCTTTGCATCAACCACCGCACTCGACTCACTGATCGAACAACCGTCTGCTGTCGGCCAACGCCAGGTGATAGCGGCTCGCCTCAGCGGCCCCGCCTATTCCGCATTTCCAGACGGTGTCGACGGGCAGTCTGCTGGTTTGCAAAAGGCCGCAGACATTCAGGTGGTGGTGGTCGCCGACACTGATTTACTCATGGACTCTGTCATCAGCTCGGCCGCCAACAGCAACGTTACGTTTATCTTGAATACCTTGGATAACCTGGCGGCTCCTGATGTTCTCGCGAGCATTCAGCCCCGTGCAACGGCCAGCCAATCGCCCAACCCGCTTTCAGACATGCGCGAAGTCGCTGCACAGGCCTACGCCCAAAAGGCGGGGGAACTTGAACGACGGCTTGAGCGAACCGAGCACGAATGGCAACGCCTGAAACCGCCAGACACCGGCTTCGGCACCCAAGCGGTGAATACCAATGCCCAGCTGCAGGCACTGAACAAGGAACGCCTGCGACTGCCCATGGAGTTACAGGCGCTCAAGGTCGAGGCTTACGCATCGGTGCATAAAGTGGAGCTAACCCTGAAACTGCTGCTGATCAGCGCCGTACCGCTGCTGTTGTGCCTTATCGCGTGGATGGTGTCGCTTTACAACCGGCGACGTCGATCGGCCGTGACCGCCATCCAGCTCTAAGCCTTCAACGACGAGCGATCAGCCCTTGGCGGGCAATGCGCGTCAGCTGACGGATGACTTCATCGGCATCAGCGGCGCTAGGCGCCTGAATTACCGCAAGGTCGAAACTGTTGGTGGCAAATCGGGCCAGGGAGTCGCCATCTTCCACAAACTGGATCAGGAACGCCGAAGGCCGCCCGGTGCGACGCGGCCAGCCATCGAGGTAACGCAGCAGCGTAGGCTGGTGCTTGCCACCCAGGAGGATTTTCGGATTGCGCTGAGTCAGGTCCGCGGTGATCGGGGCCAGGCGTATGAGGGGGCGAAGTGCATTCATCGTGTCGTGTCTCTGCCTCAAAAGTCTGCGGGCAGGTGAGAGGCAACACCGAACCAGCGCTTTAGCGGTATTTCGAAGCCTGACTCTCGATGAGTGCATGCTTCTGTCGGGCTGTATCGAGCCCAGTGGCGCCCCGCAATTAGCTGTTTAAATCGGCGCATGAGCAGCATCCTAGAGAAGCCGGTGGGGCAGTGTCAAGAATCCCGAGCAACGAAAAAGCCCGCACAGGGCGGGCTTTTTCCGGGTTTTATCTGGGTATCAGCGGGCGATGGCGCGGTCGGCAGACAGTTTGCCCGCCCCTTCCAGCAGCACCGCCAAAGCGCCGCCGAGCAAGGCAAGGGCAAACTCATAACCGTTGTTGGCCATGAACAGACCGTTATGAATATGCACCGAGAAGATTGCCACCAGCGACAGGAAGGTCAGGCCCAAGGCCGCCGGGCGCGCCAGCAAACCGATGATCAATGCCAGGCCGGCGAAGAATTCCGTGCCGCCCGACAGCACCGCCATCAAGGTGCCGGGAGTCAGCCCAAGGCTTTCCATATACTGCGCAGTGCCCGCCAGGCCGTAGCCACCAAACCAGCCAAAGAGTTTTTGCGAACCATGGGCAGCGAAGATGATGCCAACAAAAATTCGCAGGATGGTCAGGCCATAACCAGCGCGGGTAGACAGGATACGGTTGATCAATGGGCTCATGGTGCTAATCCTTTTCCAGGTAGGGGGTGGTTGGCCGCTATATTAATCGGATAAGGCAATCATAAAAGCGCAAAAATCGCCTAATAATCATCTATAAATCCGATCATTTGCGCGAAGCAAGTTTTGGCGCTGACGGCTCCAGAGACTCTCGCTCTCGATCAAACGCCAGGTAGTACTTGTTCACGCTATTAACATAGCTGACGCCAGCCATGCCCACTTGCTCCATGGCAATACGCTCGACCTGGAAAAACCATTGATTGGGGTTCAGACCGCGGCGCCGAGCCTCGGCCCGCATGCCCTGCACCCGCTCCGGCCCCATGTTGTAAGCCGCCAGCACGAAGGCCATACGCTCGCGCTCGTTAAGCTTGGGGCTGGCGAAGAACTTGCGACGGATCATCGCCAGATACCGGGCGCCTGCTTGCACATTACTGTCCAGACTCTCGATATTGTTGACGCCCACCCGCTGCGCCGCCGAAGGCGTGATCTGCATCAGCCCGGTCGGGCCGCCATTGTTGCGCGCGCCGGGGTCCAGGGCCGACTCCTTGAACGCCAGCGCCGCCAGGTTCAACCAGTCCATGCCCTGCTCGCGGGCATGCTTTTGCAGGACCGGGCGCAGTTTTTCCAAGCGCTGGCGGTCAGCCCGAGCCAATGGATTGCGCACCTGATACAGGCGTCGGTAGATACGCTGGAACGCCACGTCCTGGTCGGAAGGGGTTCGGTAGGTCTTGAGGAAACGGTCAATACTGGCCCGCAGCATTGAGGCATCCTGGCGCACAAACCAGTACTCATCGCCCGGCTCGCTGATAGCCACTTGCCGATCAAAGCGCAACTTGGGCAGGATTTTCGACCAACGTTCGGCAATGGGTTTCTCGACGATGGTGAGATGGAAGATCCCGGCCTGGACCATCTCCAATACATCTTCCACCGCCAGGGTCGGATCGACCCATTCCACCTTCACCGGCGGTCGCTTGTGCAGGGCCAGTTGCTGGTTGACCTGATTGATCGCATCCGCCGCTGCACTGCCGGTCGTCAGGGCCAGCGTGCGCCCGGACAACTGCTCCAGCTTGGTAAAGCGTCGCTCGCCCTTCACGCCAACCAGCCACAACGGTACATCACTGGCAATGGGGTCGCTGGTGCTGATCTTGTGCGCAGCCTTCACATCAAGCAATTCACCGGGAGCCACCAGGTCGCCTTCACCCCGGGCCAACGCGCCAAGCAGTTGGTCCTTGGCTTTTGGAATAATTTTGAGAGTGATTTCTTCCCCGTCACGGGCGTGGCCGTTCAGGTACTGCTCGAAGGCGCGCAGGCGATGGTATTCAACACCGATCGCCTGGCCCTGGACCTCACCGGAACTGTTACGGCTCTGATTGACCAGCACACGCAGCGTGCGACTGGAGCGAATCTGCGCCAGGTCGCGTACCTTGCCGGGCTTGGTCACTTCCAGCGGCCCATCCAGACGTGCGACCGCCGCCATGGGCAGCAGCAACGTCAGGCACAACATAAGCAACGCCGAGGGTCGGATCATCCGCTCTCCGGAAAGAATACTGGCCAGCACCCTCGCGAAAGGCGAAAGGCTGGAGGTCAGAAACAGAGCGCTTTATGCGCTGGCAAGGCGCGCAACGGTGGCATGGAGGACGGCGTACGACCGACCACAATGTCACTTGCGACGTTCAAAGACAGCTATAACTCGTTGTAGTTCTTCGTTTTTCTTATAAATCTACAGCTCTGATATGCTTTCCGGCCGCAGGCGGAGATAGCACCATGCAACTCATTGATATCGGCGTCAACCTGACCAACCCCAGTTTCGACGAGAGGCACCAGGCCGTTCTCGACCGTGCCTATGCCGCCGGCGTGCAGCAATTGGTGCTCACCGGCACCAGTATCGAGGGCAGCGAGCAGGCTTTGGAACTCTGCATAAAACTCGATGAAAGCGGCCAGCGCCTGTTCAGCACCGCCGGCATTCATCCCCACTGCGCCAGCGATTGGAACGGCGACAGCGCGCGGCAATTGCGGGGTGTGCTCAGCGAAAGCTGCGTGCGTGCAGTGGGCGAATGCGGGTTGGATTTCAACCGCGATTTTTCCCCGCGCCCACAACAGGAAAAAGTCCTCGAAGAACACCTGGCACTCGCCGTCGAGTTGAAACTGCCAGTGTTTCTTCACGAGCGCGACGCCAACCAGCGCTTGCTGGAGATCCTCAAGGATTACCGCGACCACCTGAGCGCTGCCGTGGTGCATTGCTTCACCGGCGAACAATCGGCGCTGTTCAGCTACCTCGACCTCGACTTGCATATCGGCATCACCGGCTGGATCTGCGACGAGCGCCGTGGGACGCATCTGCACCCGCTGGTCAGGGAAATCCCACGTGGCCGTCTGATGCTGGAAAGCGACGCGCCCTACCTGCTGCCGCGCACGTTGCGACCCAAGCCGAAAAACGGCCGCAATGAACCGGCCTACCTGCCAGAAGTGCTGCGCGAAGTCGCCCTGCACCGCAACGAAACCCTGGAAGACTTGGCTGCACACAGCACCGCCTGTTCGCGCGCATTTTTTGGTTTGCCTGAAGTGGATTAATGCGGCGCATTGACCCATGTCAAAACCGGCTTCCTGAGTAGCGGCACAATAATGGCACCTTGCCAATGCTGTTTCCGCTATCAGAGAAAACCTTCCATGGGTGCCTGGCTTAGCAATATCTCGCTGAAATACAAGTTCTGGGCCGTCAACGCGGTCGCCTTCATCACCACCTTGTTGCTCGTGCTCTACGCCGTGCAACTCGAGCAACAGGCGCGCAGCGATGCCTCCCAGGCTGCGGCACAGGCGCAGGCGCGGTTGTTGAGTGCCTGGCCCGCCGACAAGCCATTGCCCAAGGGCGAGCATTGGCTGACGTTTACCCGTGGACAAGTCCCACAGCTGGCCAATCAGGATCTGTCAGCCTTGGGCATTGCCAGCGGTTGGGTCGAGCTTAATCACATGCCATTGTTCGGTGAAAACCCGCTGATCGGCGCCGAGTTGATCGCGCGTGACGACGGCCAGCAGGTCGCCGTGCTGGCCTACGGACGCAGCCTGAGCCAAGTGTTCGGCGAACGCTTCGCCAACTACGCGGTGGCGGTGTTGATTCTGATGCTGGCGATGCTCGGCGCCTCGCAACTGCTGATCCGCTTTCTGCTCAGCCAACTCAACACCCTCAAGGACGTGATGCTGCACGTCGAGAAAACCGGCGACCTGTCGGCCCGCGTACCCCTGGCCTGCAAGGACGAAGTCGGCCAGATGGCCAGCGCCTTCAACGCCATGCAAGCCGGCTACCAGCGGGTGGTCAGCACCGTGGCACGCACCGCGCAGCAATTGGATGATGGCGCCGCGCGCCTGGCCAGCAGCATGAACGAGGTGCAGCACGGCATGCTCGGCCAGCAGAGCGAAACCGATCAGGCCGCCACCGCGATCAATGAGATGACCGCCACCGTCTACCACATCGCCCAGCACGCCGGCGCCACTCGCGACCTGTCCCAAACCGCCGACACCCTCGCCGGCAGCGGCCAGGAAGTGGTCAGCCGGGTACAGCGTTCGATTGCCGGGCTTTCCACCGGCGTGCAACAGACTGCCGAGATGATCCAGAAGCTTGCCGAGGACAGCCAGAAAATCAACGGCGTGGTCGGCGTAATCCACAGCATCGCCGAACAGACCAACCTGCTCGCCCTCAACGCCGCCATCGAAGCCGCCCGCGCCGGCGAAATGGGCCGTGGTTTCGCCGTGGTCGCCGACGAAGTGCGCAACCTGGCCAAACGCGTGCAAAGCTCCACCGACGAAATCACCCGCATGGTCTCGGCGCTGCAGGCCGGCACCCGCGATGCGGTGGACTTCATGCAGGAAAGCTCGTTCAAGGCCGACGACTGCGTACATCAAGCCCAGGAAGCCGGCGCAGCCCTCGCCGAAATCACCGGCGCCGTGGCGCAGATGCGCGAAAGCAACACCCAGATCGCCGTGGCGGCCGAACAGCAAAGCCATGTCGCCGAAGAGATGAACCGCGCCGTGGTGAGCATTCGCGATGTGACCGAAAACACGGTGCAGCAGACCGTGGATTCAGCGACCACCAGCAATGAGCTGGCGACGCTGGCCGGGGAGTTGAGCAAGGCGATAGGGCAGTTGAAGCTATAGGACTTTTTAACCTGTAATCCGACTCCTACGATCGCCCTTGCGTTTACCCGAAATTTTGCCGAAACCTCCTAGCCTCCCCGGCGAATAGCGCCGACATATTTACCTGACGAACCTCTTCAAAGTCTCTCGCCTGACTATTCAGTGCGAGGGACCGCCGATGTATTTCTCAATGACTACCTGGGCTGAAAGGGCTGCCTTTTGAACCCGGCTATTGGCCGGCTGGCCTTGAGGCCCATGGACGTCAAAGCGCCGGATGTTGAAGGCGTCTTACGTGATTTCCGGGGCTGCCTGAACACCTTTGACGACTGGGCTTTAAGCTTCTGGAGCTTTTCGAAGCTGGATGTCGAGCAGGTGTTCAAGGTTGGCGATGAAGTGACGCTGGTCGCGCCCATAGCCCCCTCCATTTTTCCCAGCAGCACCGTCGCCACCTGCCAGGCCAACGGCACGTTGACCCTGGTGCACATGTTCCAAAGCACGCAGTTTGTGCCCATCGGCGATACGCCGGTGATACTGCAACGCGTCGACCCCAACGGTGGCCCACTGGGTGAGCCGATCCACAAGTCCATCGGCCCCAGCGGCATTCTTGAAATCACCGAGTGTGATCGCAACCAGCAGTACCGAATCAGTTTTTATCCCAACGTTTCCAAGGATCACGTCAAGGCGCTGTATGCGTCTTATCAGTCGGTGATCGCGGAACTGGAAGCGCGCCTGCGCGACGAATGGAACAGCACGCTTGAGGCACGTTGGAACGACTTTACGGACGCTATCCCGCAAGACCAGCGCAGGATGGTGGAAACGGCGTTTCTAAGTGGCATGGGCAAAGCGCTTTACAACCTGTGGGACAACATAACTCAACTGGTTGATTTACTGGCGGACATCAAGCCCAACAGCGAGAAGTTGCTGCACTACATCTCCCAAACTGAACTTGATGAGCTGCTGAAGCTCGGCAACGACGCGATCGCCGACGGCCTGCTGGTGCTCAGCGATGAGCCATTGTTGTTCATTTACGTGTCGGCAATGGTCAGCTGGATGCGCATGCTGCCGCCGAAAGAAATGCATGAATTGATGGGGGAAATCACTGGCGAGGTGTTGATCAACCTGCTGCTGATTTGGGCAACAGCAGGCGTGGGTGTGGCGTTGCGCCTGGGTACGAAGGTGCTGGGGCATATCAAGTCTGAGCGGACGTCGGAGTTGTTGGAGTTGCTGGCTAATAAGCTGGTGATGCCCCGGTTGGAGCCGCATGCCAAAGTGGTTAAGCCGTTGCTGGGGCGGAGTGCCGCAATCCCAATCAAGACGGTGCCGGTTGCACCGTTGAAGGCTGGGGATCAGTTGGTTTCCAACCCAGTGCCGGCGGTTCGTAGCAAGAAACAGCAGACCGCGTTGGTGCGCCAGGAACACGTCGATGATGTGCCTGTCGCTGCGAAAAATCCCCAGGGAGATGCCGCGGCACCTGCCGACAAAACCGCCACCAATGGCTGCCCGGTGTCGATGGTCACCGGGGAGGAATTGCTGACGCTTACCGATGGTGCGCTGGACGGGATTTTGCCGTTTGAGTGGACGCGGTTGTATCGCACCAGTGCGGTGGAAGTGGATTGTGGGTTGGGGTTTGGCTGGAGTCACTCGCTGGCGCAGCGGCTGGTGGTGACGGGTGATTCGGTGGTTTGGACGGATCATGAAAATCGATCGACTGCCCTGCCCTTGCCTACCGCCGCTCGACCGGCGATCACCAACAGCTTGGCTGAAGCGGCGATCTATTTGGGTGCCCTGCCCGATGAGTTGGTGCTGGCCCAGGCATCACGGTTTTACCACTTTCGCGATGGTGTACTGACGGCGATCAGTGATGCGTATGACAACCGACTGCGCATTTCTCGTGATCGTTTGGGGCGGATTGAGCGGCTGGATAGCGGTGTCGGCCGTTGTTTGTTTTTGCGTTACGAACTGGGCCGAATTGTGGCGGTGGACTATCAAGTTCATCGCGCCAAAGGCCGTGAGCCGTATGTTTGGGTGACGGAGCAGAACGTCGTTTCCTACGTCTATGACGACGCTGGGCGACTGGTTTCAGCGACCAATGCCGTAGGCGAACGCGAGGTTTATCGGTACGACGAGCGGCACGTCATTCTTGAGCGGCAATTGGCCGGTGGGGCGAGTTTCTTTTGGGAGTGGGAGCGTTCCGGCAAGGCGGCGCGCTGTGTTCGGCACTGGGCCAGTTTTTCGCAGATGGACACGCGGTATGCGTGGGAAGACGGCGGCAAAGTCACGGTTCACAACGCTGATGGTAGCCAGGAAGTGTATGTCCACGATCAGCGGGCGCGGCTGGTACAGCGGATTGATCCCGATGGCGCTGAGCATTTCAAATCCTACGATGACAAGGGCCGGCTGACGGTTGAGCAGGATCCGCTGGGGGCGGTGACGGCGTATCAGTACGACGAAGCCGGACGTTTGGTGGCGTTGTTTCCTGGGGATGATGAGCCGACTGCCTACGAGCATGACAACGGGTTCGTACGGGTCGTACGGCGGGGTGAGGCGGTTTGGAAGTATGAGCGTAACGAACAAGGCGACGTTACGCGTCAGACAGATCCTGACGGCCACATTACAGACTACACCTACGACAAACACGGGCAGCTGATTGGGGTTTGGTACCCGGATAACGGGTCTCATCGGCTGGTTTGGAATGAGCGTGGACAGCTCGTTGAGGAACAACTGCCGAATGGTGGGGTTAAGCGTTATCGCTATGACGATGTTGGACGACAAGTTGCGCGTGAGGATGAGCATGGCGCGCTGACGCAGTATCAATGGGACGCCGCAGGGCGCTTGTTGAAACTCACCAAGCCCAATGGAGCGACGCGAGAATTCAGCTACAACCCCTACGGAAAAATCACCTCCGAACGTGATGAACTGGGCCACGTCACTCGTTACGAATATGCCGACGGCCTGCACCTGATCAGCCGCCGCCTCAACGCCGATGGCACCCAGGTCAACTACCGCTACGACAACGTGCGGTTACTGCTGACCGAGATCGAAAACGAAGTCGGCGAGACCTACCGACTTGATTACCACCCAAACGGGCTGATCCAGCAGGAAATCGGCTTTGACGGTCAGCGCACGACTTACGTGTATGACCTCAGCGGCAACTTACTGGAGAAAACCGAACACGGCGATGACGGCAGTCAGCTAGTCACCCGCTACGAGCGAGACTTTTCCGGCCGCCTCGTACGAAAAACTCTTCCAGACGGTGGAGTGGTCGATTACGCCTACGACCGCCAAGGCAACCTCCTCAGCGTCGACGACGGCCACTGGGCGTTAGCCTACGAATACGACAGCCAAAACCGCCTCATCGCCGAGCACCAAGGCTGGGGCACCCTGCGCTACGGCTACGATGCCTGCGGCCAACTGAAAAACCTGCGCCTGCCGGACAACAACCGCCTCACCTTCAACCACGACAAAAGCGGCCACCTCGCCACCGTCGAGCTGAACGGCAAAACCCTCACCTCTCACCTGTTCAAAACCGGCAGAGAGCGCCAACGCCAACAAGGCCAACTGCTCAGCCATTACGACTACGACGACCAAAACCGCCTGCACGCCCACGCGGTGACGCAAGAGGAACACAAGCTCTACCGCCGCCACTACGACTACGACAAATCCGGCAACCTCACCCGCCTGCTCGATACGCGCAAAGGTGAACACCACTACCACTACGACCCCCTCGCCCGCCTGACTCGAGCGGATCACTCGCAAGACGTGCAAGAGCGCTTCGGCCACGACCCGGCCGGCAACCTGCTGATGCAGGACCGACCCGGTCCGGACATCGTGGCGGGGAATCGGTTGGTGATTCAGGGCGATCATCATTACGACTATGACGCGTTCGGCAATCTGATCCGCCAAAGACGCGGTAAGGGTCATCAACTCGTTACCGAGTACCGCTACGACTGCCAGCACCGCCTGATTGGTATCACCCAGCCGAACGGGAAAACAGCCAGCTATCGCTATGACCCGTTCGGTCGGCGTATCAGCAAAACCGTCGACGACCTAACCACGGAGTTTTTCTGGCAAGGCGACAAGCTGGTTGCGGAGCATTGCGCGGACAGGCATCGCAGTTATATCTACGAACCGGACAGCTTTCGGCCCTTAGCACTGCTGGAAGGTTTTGGCCCGAAAGACACCCAGCCCTTCCACTACCAGCTCGACCACCTAGGCACCCCGCAGGAACTCACCGCCCCCGACGGCGAAATCGTCTGGTCCGCGCACTACCGTGCCTATGGCCAGATCAGCCGCCTCGGCATAAACAAAGTCGACAACCCGCTGCGCTTCCAAGGCCAATACTTCGACGAGGAAAGCGGCCTGCACTACAACCGCCATCGCTACTACAATCCAGATATTGGTCGTTACCTGACGCCGGACCCGGTGAAGCTGGCGGGTGGGATCAACGCGTACCGGTACGCGCCCAATCCTACGGGGTGGGTCGATCCGCTGGGATTGAACACATGCCCCGGCGGCAATGGCTGCGCGCCAAGTATCATCGACAAAGAGCCGCCGGTAGGCGTTAACCACGCAGAGCCAGCTACACCACAAATGTCGCGTGCAGAGCGACAGGCGAGGATTGATGAACTTACAGAGGCAAACGCGTACAGGCGATTGGATGAGCTAGAAAAATTGACACCAGGCGCGCATTTCTTGGAAAAACACGGCGCCCAGACAACACTCGAATCTCAACTGGAAAGACTCCAAACAGCAAGGAACCCGACAACAGGAATTATCGAAGTCTATACATCAGGTCCGAATAGCGGTCAGCCTAAATACCCACCTGCCGCGACTCGATACCTCAATCATAAGGATCAATTGAACGCTATATTTAGAGCACAGCTCATTTTCAGAAGAAACGGTCATGCCGCATCATTGAGACCCATGAACATGGAGAGGGTAATTGGCGATGGATATTCCGCCGATGGCATGCAGTACGGCCAAAAGCGCAACGCCCGAGTAATACTCAACAGCCAAGGCAACCCTAAAACAGCATATACGGAGTGAGAAAACCATGAAAAGTATGAAAGAAGAACCCAGCATGTCAATAATTCGCGGTTTATTATTCACCTATGATATTGAAAATACTGACGATCTAGATAGAGAAAAGCTGATTGCATCAAAAGATATAAATAATGAAAAGGAGCTTTCAGAGCTTTTTGATGAGTTGACCAAACCTGAGTTTTTGTCATATACAAATATTGAACAGGAGTGGTTTATCGATTCGATCGACCACTATTTATCTATCAACGACAGCTTCGATTCTGTATTTAAAACGATGGCAACTTACTTCAGCACACCTGTATACGATCAAAGAGCGTTCATGCAGATACTCTTGAACCGTCTTACGGACTACAGAAGCACACATTGAAAGCCTCGATTGTTTTTTATAACCTCAACGTCATCTCGCAACGTTCATTGTTTGCCAGCGCAGTGCTTTACAGCAATCCCAGCCCCGTGACGAACAAGCCCGCTCGCCACAGGGTCACCGACCGGAATTAAATCCCCGCCAACGCCAAATCCATCGCAAAGTAAGTAAAAATCAAATCCGCACCCG
Source organism: Pseudomonas sp. Larv2_ips (assembly GCF_963879675.1). NCBI lineage: Bacteria > Pseudomonadati > Pseudomonadota > Gammaproteobacteria > Pseudomonadales > Pseudomonadaceae > Pseudomonas > Pseudomonas sp. Larv2_ips. The sequence goes on along the minus strand of NZ_CAWOAW010000014.1, from coordinate 879,839 downwards.
CACGCTTGATCGACCCCAACGTTTCGCGCACCACCCGCGCCTCATCAATCGCCCCTGCCTGGGCACCAAACTTGATCATCGCGTACTCACCACTCACCTGATACGCCGCCACCGGCAAACGCGAGGTTTCGCGGATGTCGCGGATGATGTCGAGGTAGGCACCGGCTGGCTTGACCATCAGCGCGTCTGCGCCTTCCTGTTCATCGAGCAGCGATTCGCGCACGGCTTCGCGGCGGTTCATGGGGTTCATCTGGTAGCTTTTGCGGTCGCCTTTGAGCGCGCTGCCGCCGGCTTCGCGGAACGGGCCGTAGAGGGCCGAAGCGAATTTGGTGGAGTAGGCCATGATCGGAATATGCGTGAAGCCGGCATCGTCCAGGGCGCGGCGGATCGCTTGGACTTGACCGTCCATGGCGGCGGACGGTGCGATCACATCAGCACCGGCGCGGGCGGCGGCCACGGCTTGCTTGCCGAGGTTGACCAGGGTCGCGTCGTTGTCGACGTGGGCGCCGTGCATCACGCCGCAATGGCCGTGGTCGGTGTATTCGCAGAAGCAGGTGTCGGACATCACGATCATTTCCGGCACGGCGTCCTTGATGATCGAGGACATGCGCGAGACCAGGCCGCGTTCTTTCCAGGTGTCGCTGCCGTTGGCGTCCAGGTGGTGGGACACGCCGAACGTCATTACTGACTTGATCCCGGCGCGGGCATAGCGCTCGATCTCAGCGGCCAATTTCTTTTCAGGAATACGCTGCACACCCGGCATGCTGGTGATCGGCACAAAGTCGTCGATTTCTTCTTCGACGAAAATCGGCAGTACCAAATCGTTGAGGGTGAATTCGGTTTCCTGGAACAAGCCACGCAGCTCCGGAGAGCGGCGCAGGCGGCGTGGACGGGCTTGGGGGAACTGGCTGGTCATGGCTGTCCTGAATAGCGGCAGAAATAGTTGGGGCGAAAGCTTATGCCCCTTGGCCCCGGCAGCACAAACGCCAAGGGGCCAACAGTGTATTGCGCAGCTCGTAACAATTCATTGATCTAGAGCTGTACTCGCCCTTCGATGCACACCGCAACCGCACCACCGACCCAGATTTCATCGCCATGGCGCTCCACGCGTATACGCCCGGCGCGCCCCATGGCCGTGCCTTGGCTGACCACGTAACAGTCGGGCGCCAGCCCCTCGCTCAACAGCCATTGGGCGATACCGGCATTCAGGCTGCCAGTGGCGGGGTCTTCCTGAGCGCCGTCGCCGGCGATAAAGCCGCGGACTTCGAAGTGCGTGTCCACGGCGTCCCGCGCCGGGTCACAAGCTGCAATGACGCCAATCGCCAGACCGTGCAGTTGCGAGTAGTCCGGGCGCAAAGCAAGCACTTGGTCACGATCGGCCAACATCACCGCCAGCCAGCCCGCGCCATTGTCGACCCATCGACTGCTCACGATGGCTTCGGGCGCCAGGCCCAAACCCAGGCGCACGCGCTCAAGCAGCGGTGCATCCAGCGGGCCGGTGCGCAACAACGGCGGCGCAATGAACGCCAACTCGCCGCCTTCACGACGGACACGCACCAGGCCGATTTCGCACTCCTGGATAATCTCATCGCCCTTCGGCACGCCGCCCGCCTGCAACCAGGCATGGCAACTGCCCAGCGTCGGGTGCCCGGCGAACGGCAGCTCTGTGAGCGTGGTAAAAATTCTTACCCGATAGTCAGCCCGAGGATCACGCGGCGTCAGCAAAAACGTGGTCTCACTCAGGTTGGTCCAGTTAGCAAAATCGGCCATCTGCTGGTCAGTGAGGCTGTCAGCGCCCAGCACCACTGCCAGTGGGTTGCCCTTGAGCGAAACGCTGCTGAATACATCCAGTTGCTTGAAATCAAAAGTCGGCATGCTTCAACGCTCTCGGGTCACGCAGGTATGTTCAAGCCACGAATTACCGCCGGACGTGCGACAAAGCCGTCCAGCGCGCGCAGCACATTGGGAAAGTCGGCGATGCCAACCAGATCGCCGGACTCATAAAAGCCGATCAGATTGCGAATCCACGGAAAGGTGGCGATGTCGGCGATGCTGTACTCGTCACCCATGATCCAGGTGCGGCCCAGCAGGCGTTTTTCCAGCACTTCCAGTAATCGCCGGGACTCGGCGACATAGCGATCACGCGGTCGTTTATCTTCGTACGCCTTGCCGGCAAATTTGTTGAAGAACCCGACCTGGCCGAACATCGGGCCGATACCGGCCATCTGGAACATCAGCCATTGAAGGGTTTCATAGCGGGTGGCCGGGTCTTCGGAAAGCAGCTGGCTGGTTTTTTCCGCCAGGTAAATCAGGATCGCACCGGATTCGAACAACGCCAGCGGCTGACCGCTCGGGCCGTTGGGGTCGATGATCGCGGGAATCTTGTTATTGGGGTTCAGCGACAGAAATTCCGGGGACAACTGGTCCTGGGTCTCGAAACTGACCTTGTGCGCTTCGTAGGGCAGGCCCAGTTCTTCAAGCATGATCGACACTTTGACGCCGTTGGGCGTGGGCAGCGAATAGAGCTGCAAACGCTCCGGATGCTGAGCGGGCCATTTGCTGTTGATCGGGAAAGCGGCGAGTGCATTCATCGGGAAATCCCCAGGCGGAAAGTCCCCATGATAGCCACCCCACCGCCGTCCTGCATGGGTCATCATTGCGCAACATAACCACGCTATCGTGCGCGCAGGCGAACCAAAATGCCGATATGCACTCTTAAGTGCGCCATTACGGTGAAAGGAGACACCCTGTTACATCGACACGGAAAAACCGCAGGACGCCGGATGCGTCGCTGGGTCCCGGCTTGTCCGCCTTAATCCGATGCACTGAAGACTCGAACCTAATGACAATCAAGCCTCTGTGCCTTGCGCAACGCCTTAAACGTTATTCATACATCGTGTTGCCGCTGCTTTTGGCAGGCGGCGCCATCGGCCTGAGCCTGGAGTCGCGCATCAGCAGCGCGGGCCCGGTGGATGGCGTGCAAACCCTGGTATTCCTGCGCCACGGCGAAAAACCCGTCGGCGGCCTCGGCCAGCTCAATTGCCAGGGTCTGAACCGCGCAATGAACCTGGCCACCGTGCTGCCGGAGAAATTCGGCAAAGCCAATTTCGTGTTTGCGCCCAACCCGACGCGTAATGTCGAAGAAGGCGAGCACGATAATTCCTACAGCTACATTCGACCGCTGATGACCATCAGCCCCAGCGCGATCAAGCTGGGCCTGCCGGTAAACATCAAATTCTCGGCCAACGACACCAGCGCTCTCGCCGACGAACTGGTGGAAGACAAGTATCACAACGCGATCATCTATACCGCCTGGTCGCACGGCTACCTGCCGGAGCTGATCAACAAAGTCGCCAGTGAGGCTTCGGGTGAAAAACACACCATCACCGACGATTGGTCGGGCAGTGACTTCGACACGCTGTATGTGCTGACGCTGACCTGGCACAACGGCAAGGCGTCGCTGCTGAGCCGCAACTACAAGCAAGGCCTGGATAACGGCCAGCAGACATGCCCGGATGCAACTCAGGTCAGCGCAGATATCTGAAGCCGGCGCGGCACAAGCGTATGATGCGTCGCTATTGAATCATCTGCGGATCAGCACCATGCCCAACCTCCTCTCCACCCAGCCCAACCGGGGCTGGTCGTTCTGGTGGAAACCAGCGCTGTTCCTGCTGGTGGCCTGCATCGGCCTCTACTACGTGAAATGGTCGCCCTACTACCTCAAGGCATTCGTCGCGGCGGATAACCACAGCATCGGCGCCTCGATTCTCAATGACCAGCAAACCGCGCCCCTGACCGCCGCGCTGGCCTACGCCCAGGTGTATTTCCTGGCAATCTGGAAAGCTGCCGTGCTGGCGGTGATTCTGGGTTCGCTGCTGCAAGTGTTGATTCCCCGCGACTGGCTGCTGCGCCTGTTTGGCCGTGCCGGGCTGGGTTCGACCCTGCGCGGTGGGCTGTTCGCCCTGCCGGGGATGATGTGCAGTTGCTGCGCGGCACCTGTGGCGGCGGGCATGCGCCGTCAAAACGTGTCGGTGGGTGCGGCGTTGGCGTTCTGGATCGCTAACCCGGTGTTGAATCCGGCGACGCTGGTGTTCATGGGCTTTGTATTGGGCTGGGGCTTTACCGCATTGCGGCTGGTGGCGGGGATTGTGCTGGTGGTCGGGGTGTCGTTGGTGGCACAGCGGATTGCCCGGCCCGATCAGGTGCCCGAAGCCGCATTGAACGCGGTCGCCGACGCCAGCCTGAGCGAATCGCAACCGTTCCTGAGCCGCTGGTTGCGCACCTTGTGGCAGCTGTTCTGGAGCACGATCCCGATCTACATCATTGCCGTGCTGGTACTGGGCGCCGCGCGGGTCTGGCTGTTTCCCCATGTCGATGGGGCCATGGCCAACAGCCTGATGTGGCTGGTGCCACTGGCAATCGTCGGCACGCTGTTCGTGATTCCTACAGCCGCCGAAATCCCTATCGTACAAACCATGATGACCCTGGGCATGGGCACCGGCCCGGCCGTGGCCTTACTGATGACCCTACCGAGCGTGAGCCTGCCGTCACTGTTGATGCTGCGCAAGGATTTCGATGCGCGGGTGCTGGTGACGGTGGCCGTGCTGACCATGGTGGTGGGCGTGGTGTGCGGGTTGATCGGGGCGGTCATCCTGTAGATTTCGGGTGAGGTTCAAGGCGCTTCCGCGAGCAAGCCCGCTCCCACATTTAACCGCGTTTATCCAATAGGAACGTGATCGAAATGCCGGGGCGGGCTTGCTCGCAAAGAGGCCCTTAACCACCGCTGATTATTCTGACTTGCCACTGCGCTCGCGCAAGTACTCCACCACGGCGCCCTGCTCGCCCGCAAACTCGATCCGCGCACCTTTGCGTTCTCGCTGAAAGGCATACATCGGGTCGTAGTACTCACGCAGCAAACCTTCGATCCACACCCGGTGCAGGTCCACGGCACCACTGCGGGCCTGCTCCGCCAGGGCATCTTGCAAGATCGCCTGCAGCCGCTGGAAGCGCTCGCCACCCAGGCGTTTATGGATATTGGCCAGGCTCTGCGTCAAGCGCTCGGCGAACAGTGCCTGACCGCTTTCGCCAAACACCTGAATGAACTCGGCGCAGAGGTCGACCACATAATCCCGCAGGATTCGTTCTACGCGGCCTTCAACGCTGTCTTCCAACCACACCATCGAAAACGCCTGCATGCTCTGGTGCAAGGGTAACGGCAGCGCACAGCTGCCGATCATGCGGCTTTCGTCCTCGACCACGAATTGCTCGATACCACCCGCGCGTTTTTTTAGCAGGTCCACAGCCAAACGGTTTTCGAAGTCGATGTTGGACGGCTGCGCGGTGGCGCGCTTGCCAAAGCTGGAGCCGCGATGGTTGGCGTGGCCTTCCAGGTCCAATGCGTTGCGCAATTGGCCGAGCACTTCGGTCTTGCCGGTGCCGGTCATGCCGCCAAGCAGCACAAACTCACACTGCGCAGTCGCCTGCTCCAGCGTTTCCAGCAGGAAAGTACGCATGGCCTTGTAGCCACCGCCGACTCGCGGGTACTCGATACCGGCTTCGGTCTTCAACCATTGCTGCACGATCTGCGAACGCAGCCCACCGCGGAAGCAGTACAAGTAGCCCTCAGGGTGGGCCTCGGCAAACTGCGCCCACTGTTCAATACGCTCGGCCTTGATCGCGCCGGACACCAGTTCATGCCCCAGCACGATAGCGGCTTGCTGGCCTTGCTGTTTGTAACAGGTACCGACCCGCTGGCGCTCGTCGTCGGTCATCAGCGGCAGGTTGACCACACCGGGGAATGCGCCTTTGGTGAACTCGATCGGCGCGCGGGTATCCATCATCGGCCGGTCATTGAGGAAGATGTCGCGGTAGTCGGTGATGTCAGTTGCCATCAAACCACCTCTACCGCGTGGGTCTGTCGCTCAACCAGTTCGCCGATGGGCTCAAGGCTCAGGCCCAGTTCGGCGGCCACGGTGTGGAATTCGGCGTCGCCTTCCGGGGTAACGGCGATCAGCAGGCCGCCGCTGGTTTGCGGGTCACAGAGCACGCGCTTGTGCAGCTCTTGCAGGCGCCCAAGCTTGCTCGAATAACTGTCGAAGTTGCGCAAGGTGCCACCCGGCATGCAGCCCTGATCAAGGTAGTCCTCGATCCCGGCCAGGCGTGGGACCTTTTGGTATTCGATGCGCGCCGTGAGACCACTGCCGTCAGCCATTTCCACCAGGTGACCCAACAGACCGAAACCAGTGACATCGGTCATGGCGGTTACGCCGGCCAACTTGCCGAAACGGCTACCAGGTTTGTTGAGCGTGCACATCCAGTCTCGGGCCAGGCCGATATCCGCTTCGCGCAGTTTGCCCTTCTTCTCGGCAGTGGTAAGGATACCGATGCCCAGAGGCTTGGTCAGGTACAGTTTGCAGCCGGCAGTGGCGGTGTCGTTACGCTTCATGTGGCGTTTTTGCACGATGCCGGTGACGGCCAGACCAAAGATCGGCTCTGGCGCATCAATGGAGTGCCCACCGGCCAACGGAATGCCGGCGGCGTCGCACACCGAACGGCCGCCACGGATGACTTCGCGGGCAACTTCCGGCGCCAGTACATTCACTGGCCAACCCAGAATGGCGATGGCCATCAACGGGTCGCCGCCCATGGCGTAGATGTCGCTGATTGCGTTGGTGGCGGCAATACGGCCGAAGTCGAAGGGATCATCGACAATCGGCATGAAAAAATCGGTGGTGGAGACCACACCGCGCTCGTCATCGATGGCGTACACCGCCGCGTCGTCGCGTGAGGCGTTGCCGACCCAAAGGTTGGGGTCGAGGTTCTGTGCGCCGCTGCCGGCAAGAATCACTTCCAGCACTTGCGGTGAAATCTTGCAGCCGCAACCCGCGCCGTGGCTGTACTGGGTGAGGCGAATCGGCTCGTTCATGGTGGACCTCAAGGTAACAAGTGCGCAGATTCTATCAGACAGCAAAAAGCCGGCTGGGCGCTTGTGAGCTCAGCCGGCTTTTTGTGTTTCTGGCGTTACTGCCTCGCGGCGAGCAAACGCTGGTGGCGATTACGTCGTGCGATGTTCAAGCACTCAATCGCTGCCGAGAACGCCATGGCCGCATACACGTAGCCTTTTGGCACATGGGCGCCGAAGCCTTCGGCGATCAGCGTCATGCCGATCATGATCAAAAAGCCCAGGGCCAGCATGACCACGGTCGGGTTGTCGTTGATGAACTTGGCCAGCGGTTCAGCCGCTACCAGCATCACGATCACCGAAACCACCACAGCAATGATCATGATCGGCAAGTGCTCGGTCATGCCCACGGCGGTGATGATGCTGTCGATGGAGAACACCAGGTCGAGCAGCAGGATCTGGCCGATGGCCGCGGCGAAGCCAATGGTCACGGCATTGCTGACGGTTTCTTTCGCCTCCGGCTCGGGGTCCATGCTGTGATGGATTTCGGTGGTCGCCTTCCACACCAGGAACAGGCCACCGGCGATCAGGATCATGTCCTTCCACGAAAACGCCTGGCCGAAGATTTCGAACACCGGCGCCGTCAACTGCACGATAAACGCGATGGTACTCAACAGGCCCAGGCGCAATACCAACGCCATGCTGATACCAATGCGGCGTGCCTTGGCCCGATGCTTCTCGGGTAATTTGTTGGTGAGAATCGAGATAAAGATCAGGTTGTCGATGCCCAGCACGATTTCCATCACGATCAAGGTGGCCAGTGCGATCCAGGCGGTGGGGCTGGCGGCCAGTTGTAAAAGGTAATCCATAGGTCAGTCCTGACGTTGTGCTGGGAAGTTAGGCTTCTTTGCTGTTCGATTCGGGTTCTTTTTCTTCCTGATCATCCTTTTTTTGCGGGCTGATCAAGCCTTGTGTCGCTTCACAAAATGCCTGCTCGGCGGCCTTATGGGTGTCATCGATGGCTTGCTTGGCGGAATCAGTGGCCTTGCCGAGCACTTGCTGGGCGCTTTTTTCCACCTGATCACAGCCGCTGACCACTATCAATGAAAGCGCAAGCAAAGACGCGGCGCCCAGGGAATTGAGTTTCATGATGTATTCCTCGTTAGAACCAGCGGGTCCAAATAGTGGCCCCTCGATAGCGAGGCATTCTATGCAGGCGAACAGTTCAGGAAAATTCGTATTTTTCTGACGTATACTTCGTTTTTTACGAAGTGTAGACCGTGATGCTCAATTACCGACAACTGCATTACTTCTGGGTAGTGGCCAAGACCGGCAGCATCGTGCGCGCCTGTGAGCAATTGAACCTCACGCCGCAGACCATCAGCGGTCAGATCAGTCTGCTTGAGCAAACCTTTGGTATCGCGCTGTTTCAACGCGTCGGGCGCCAGTTGGAACTGACTGAGGCCGGGCGCCGCGCCCTGCCCTACGCCGAGCAGATGTTCCAGACCGGTAATGAGCTGGAGGCGTTGCTGCGCGCAGAGCCAAACGAACAGCAGATCCTGTTCCGGGTCGGCGTCGCGGACGTGGTGCCTAAATCCATCGTGTACCGGCTGATCGCGCCGACCATGGAGCTGAGCGAACCGATCCGCATCACCTGCCGCGAAGATAAACTCGACCGCCTGCTGGCCGACCTGGCGATCCAGCGCCTGGACTTGGTGATTTCCGACAGCCCCATGCCCACACACCTGGACATCAAGGGCTACAGCCAGAAGCTGGGTGAATGCGGTATCAGTTTTTTCGCCACCCAGGCATTGGCTGACAGGTATGGCGGCGATTTCCCACAATGCTTGCAGGGCGCACCGCTGTTGATTCCGGGAGCCGAGACGGTGGTGCGCAGCCGCTTGCAGCGCTGGTTTGCCGAGCAGAAGATCCAACCGAAGATCATCGGCGAGTTCGACGACAGCGCCTTGATGCAGGCATTCGGGCAATCCGGCAGCGGCATTTTTATTGCCCCCAGCGTGATTGCCGATGAGGTGCTGCGCCAGTATGGCGTGGCACTGATGGGCCAGACCGATGCGGTCACCGAGTCGTTTTACGCGATCTCGGTGGAACGCAAAATCAAGCACCCCGGCATTGTGGCGATTACCGAAGGGGCAAGGCGCGAGCTGTTTACCGCCCTGCCCTGAGGGTTCAGGCGTGGGATGCGACCGGTTGCCTGGCGGTCATCAGCCACAGCGCCAGCAAGATCGACACCAGGATAAAACCGGACGCCGCAAAACCCAGGCTGCCAAGGCCGAGGGTGTCGATCACATGCCCGCCGACCATTGCGCCCAAGCCGATCCCAAGGTTAGCGCCAGCAATATTCAACGAAGCGGCAAACGCCGGGGCATGGGGCGCGGCCTTCATCAACCGCACATGGCTGACCAGGAACATCGCCGCCTGGGTCACGCCCCACACGGCCATCGCCGCCGCCAGGCCAATCGTTGAGTGAATTGCCGGAACCAAGGCCACCATGCCTGCGATCATGAACCCGCAGAACACCATGGAGGCGATCAAGGGGTGGCGATCCACTGCGCGCCCGCCCAGGGAGTTGCCGAGCAGGCCGACCGCGCCAAAGCCCATCAGGCACCAGCCCACCAGGGTGCCGTCGAACCCGGCCAGGCTCTCGAGGATGTCGGCCAGGTAGGTGTAAGCGGTGAACATGCCGCTGAACACCAGGATCGACAGCAGAATATGGCCTTGCATCACCGGGTTGCGCAGGATCTTGAACTGCGAGCGCAGGGTGACTTGATCGTTCTTCGGCTTAGTCACCGGCAGGTAGATAAACAGCAGCAACGCCTTGGCCAACGCCACCACGGCGAGGATCGCGAACGCGGTGCGCCAGCCGAACATGTCCGAAATCAATGTGCCCACTGGAATGCCGAACACGGTGGCGCAGACGATGCCAAAGCCAATCTTTTCGATGGCGCGCCCGGCGTATTCAGGGCCAACGATATCCACTGCGGTTTCACTGGCCAAGGCCCAGAACACCGGCAGCCCCAACGCGGGGATCAACCGTGCCACTGCCATCACCCAAATATTCGGCGCCAGCGCGGCCACCGTATTGGCCACGCCAAACATGATCAGAATGCTGATGAACAAACGCTTGCGCCTAAAGCGCGCGAAGTACGCCGTGAGAAACGGGCCAAACGCCGCCACGGTAAAGGCAAACAAGGTCACCAGCAGCCCGGCCTGGGACACGGTGACATCCAAGTCCCGGGCAATGGACGGCAACAGGCCGACGATGATGAATTCTGTGGTCAGCACGGTGAAGCCGGCGGCCGACAGCAGCAGGATGGGAAACAGCATGAAAACTCCAGAAACGACGACATCAACGACAGCCCGAGGGGCTCGCTGACGGATAGGAAAGGTGAGAGGCGAGAATGTTAACAGAGTATGTCGGGATTTGGCCAAGGCCCGCAGGCGCGGGTGACCGAATGCCGCATCGCACGGAACACTTTGTACAGCGTGCTAGACTCCGCGCCCCGCGTCCTACAGCCCGTTATGCGTGCGCCGCTGTGCCTTCAAAAAAATAGAGACATGTGTTTATGACTGCTGCCCCTTCCCTCCTGCAACGACTGGCTCGCGTCAGCCTGGTCACGCAAATCATCCTCGGCCTGGTCGCCGGCATCCTTCTCGCGTTGTTCGCGCCAGAGGCGGCCAAGGCCACCGGTTTTATCGGCAAGGTGTTTGTCGCCGCGCTCAAGGCCGTGGCGCCGATTCTGGTCTTCGTGTTGGTGATGGCATCGATTGCCAGTCATAAACACGGCCAGGAAACCCATATCAAGCCGATCCTGTTTCTGTACCTGCTGGGCACATTCGCTGCCGCCGTGGTCGCAGTGATTGCCAGCACGTTGTTCCCCTCGATGCTGGTGCTCGCCACCCACGATGCCAGCGTCAGTGCGCCCGGCGGCATCGGCGAGGTGCTGCAAAGCCTGTTGCTCAGTGTGGTGGATAACCCGGTCAGCGCACTGATGAACGCCAACTTCATCGGCATTTTGGCCTGGGCCATCGGCATGGGCATCGCGATTCGTCACGCGGGTGAAACCACCCGCACCGTGCTGGAGGATTTGTCCAACGGCGTGACACTGATCGTGCGCATGGTGATTCGCTTCGCACCGCTTGGCATCTTTGGCCTGGTGGCCTCAACCCTGGCCACTTCCGGCTTCGGCGCCCTGCTCGGCTACGTTCACCTGCTGATGGTGCTGATCGGCTGCATGCTGTTCGTGGCGCTGGTGGTCAACCCGGCCATCGTGTTCTGGAAACTGCGCCGCAACCCGTACCCGCTGGTGCTGATGTGCCTGCGTGAGAGCGGCATCACCGCTTTCTTCACCCGCAGTTCGGCGGCGAATATTCCGGTGAACCTGGCGCTGAGCAAACGCCTGGGCCTGCATGAAGACACCTACTCGGTGTCGATTCCGCTGGGCGCCACCATCAATATGGCCGGTGCGGCCATCACCATCACCGTGCTGACACTCGCAGCGGTTCACACCCTCGGCATTGCCGTCGACCTGCCGACCGCCGTGCTGCTCAGCGTAGTCGCGGCGATCTGTGCGTGTGGTGCGTCGGGTGTGGCCGGTGGCTCGCTGCTGTTGATTCCACTGGCGTGCAGCCTGTTTGGTATTCCCAGCGAAGTCGCCATGCAGGTGGTGGCCGTCGGTTTCATCATCGGCGTGCTGCAGGATTCGGCGGAAACCGCGCTCAACTCGTCCACCGATGTGCTGTTTACTGCTGCGGCGTGCCTGGGCAAGGATGAGCAATTGGCTTAACCGTCAGGCATGAAAAAGCCCGGGGCGTTCGATCAAGAACAACCCCGGGCTTTTTTTATGGGCTTAGAAAGCGCCCATGTAATCACGCTTGCCCACTTCCACACCGTTGTGACGCAGCAGAGCGTAGGCGGTAGTGACGTGGAAGAAGAACTGCGGCAGGCCGTAGGTCAGCAGGTAGGACTGGCCGCTGAAGCGCTTTTCTTTCGGCGTGCCTGGGCGGGTGATGATCTCGATGCCTTCCTTGCCGTCGATTTGCTCAGGCTTGATGGTGTCGACAAATGCCAGCACCTTGGCGATCAGTGCTTGCAGGTCGGCGAAGGTCACTTCGCTGTCTTCGTACTTCGGCACTTCGATCTCGGCCAGGCGCGCGGAAACGCCTTTGGCGAAGTCGACAGCGATCTGGACCTGGCGCACCAGCTGGAACATGTCCGGAAACAGACGCGCCTGCAGCAAGGCGTTTGGCTCGATGTTCTTGGCGGTGGCGTGGGCTTCGGCTTTGTTCAGCACATCGCTCAGGGCGTTGAGCATTTGCTTGAAGACCGGGATGGAGGCGGCGTACAGGGAAATAGTCATGAGAGTCTCACGGTAATGGCAGGGTTTGGAACCAGCGGCGATTATAGACATGCCAGCCGCGCGTGCCGCTTGTCTTTTATTTTTTCAGGATTAGGCTAGTGGGTTCACTGCATAGGGAAAGCGCGATGACCGCCGAGCACGACACCGAGACCCCTGAGCCGCGCCTGAACAGCACGGAAATCCGCATCCTGGGCTGCCTGATCGAGAAACAGGCGACCAACCCGGAAACCTACCCGCTGACCCTTAACGCCCTGGTGCTGGCGTGCAACCAGAAGACCAGCCGCGAACCGGTGACGAACCTCAGCCAGGGCCAGGTCGGCCAAAGCCTGCGCGCGCTGGAAGGCCAGGGTTTTACCCGCCTGGTGATGGGGAGCCGCGCCGACCGCTGGGAACATCGCGTGGACAAGGCGCTGGAGCTGGTGCCGGCCCAGGTGATCCTGATCGGGCTGCTGTTTCTGCGCGGGCCACAGACGGTCAATGAACTGCTGACTCGCAGCGGGCGCATGCATGATTTTGAAGACGCCGAGCAAGTTGTACACCAGCTGGAGCGTTTGATTGCGCGCGGGCTGGCGGTGCTGGTGCCGCGTCAGGCCGGGCAGCGCGAAGACCGTTATACCCATGCGCTGGGGGACCCGGCGGATATCGAGGTGATTCTGGCGGCACGGGGGAATCCGGTGGAGCGGTCGACGGGGGCGGTTTCTCTGGATCGTATCGAAGAGCTTGAATCCCGAATCGCAGCGCTTGAAGAACGCCTGGCACACCTGGAACAGGCATAACTCGATCAACAATGTGGGAGCGGGCTTGCTCGCGAAGGCGGTGGTTCAGTGGGCACATTCGTCGACTGACACACCGTATTCGCGAGCAAGCCCGCTCCCACATTTGGATCTGCGCAGGCGTTAATTTCGGGCGAAGGCCACTGCGGCCTGAAACTGTTCATCCGTTGGCCGCACGCCGGTGTACAGCACAAATTGCTCCAACGCCTGGATCGCGATCACTTCGAGCCCGGTAATCACCCGCTTGCCTTTGGCCCGCCCGCGCACGATCAGCGGCGTTTCGGCGGGAATCGCCACGACATCGAAGACGGTATCGGCGGCATCCACAGCTTCTGCTTCAAACGCCAGTTGATCCGCCTCTGCCCCACCGGTCATGCCGATCGGTGTCACGTTGACCAACATCTGCGGGCGCAAGTCCCCCAGCTCTGCGTGCCATTCGTAGCCCAGGCTGTGAGCCAAGGCCCGACCGGCCACTTCGTTACGCGCCACAATCACGCCATGGGCGTAACCACCGTCGCGCAAGGCACTGGCCACGGCCTTGGCCATTCCGCCGCTGCCGCGCAGGGCAAAGGTGGATTGCTTCGGTACCGCGTGCTTTTTCAGCAGTTGCTCGACGGCGATGTAGTCGGTGTTGTAGGCCTTGAGATGGCCGTTGGTGTTGACGATGGTGTTGAGGGAGGCAATGGCCTTGACCGAGTCGTCCAGCTCATCGACCAACGCAATGCTGGCTTCCTTGAATGGCATGGAAACGCCGCAACCGCGAACGCCCAGTGCGCGTATACCGCCGATCGCGCCGGGTAAATCCTGGCTGCTGAAGGCTTTATAGTAGAAGTTCAGACCCAACTGTTCATACAGATGGTTATGGAAACGCAAGCCAAAATTCCCGGGGCGCGCCGACAATGACATACACAGCTGGGTGTCCTTGTTGGGGTGCATCTGCATGTAAAACTCCTTTGAGTAAGCAATTGGGTACAGACCTTACACAACCTTTACCTATCGGCTGTGCTGTTTTTCAGAAATACGTTGTCTTAAAAGTATCCCCGCGACAATCCTTGAGTCTATTGATTGCAGACCACAAGCGCAGGGGCTAACCGAGGAATGACCATGATTCGTAAAATCCCCAAAATCGCCTTGCTTATCGGCGCACTCGCTATGGCAGGCCAAGCCTCCGCCCACGGTGGTGGTTGGGGTGGCCCGGCCGTGTTGGGTGCTTTAGTCGGCGCAGCCGTTGTCGGCTCGGTGGTTGCCAGCCAATCCCAGCCGGTCTACGTGCAGCAACCGGTCTACGTTCAGCCGCAACCGGTATATGCCGCGCCTCCTCCGGTCTACTACGCGCCGCCACCACCGGTGTATGTGCAACAGCAGGTTTATTATCGCCCGGCGCCGGTTTATTACGGCCCACCACGTGGTTACTACGGCCCTCCCCATGGCTATTACGGCCGCGGCTGGTAACACGCAATTGACATCACAGGATCAGGCCCCGCTTACACGCGGGGCCTTTTTTTTGCCTTAAAGGTCCGGATTTACCCTGCAAAGGTCGCTGTGAGGACAATGCTCGAGGCGTAATCGCACATGATTATGGCTAATGTCTACTTGCTCGAACGAGGCTTGCGCTGTCATGTTTGTGTCACGAAACCCTCTCACTATTGATTCTGTCCAGCCAATAACAATTAAGGACGACTGACCATGCCCACGCAAAACCCGCACCGCACCGCCGGCCTGTGCACGTCCAGTAAGGTCTACAGTGCACTCACAGAGCTCAAGCACCTTGAAGGCCATCGCAGCGCGAAGTTCCTGGCGTTGTTGGCGCAAAACCTGGTGCACAAGGGGCTGCTCAGTGAGCAGGAAGTGGTGATCATGCTTGATCAAGTGGTGGATTGACGTCTTGTGTTGATGACGACTATCGAGCCGGTTGATTTTTCCTTCGGCCCGCAGCGCCGTAAGGTGGCCTCCATAGCAATTGGAGGCCTCTATGCCCACTGTTCAGATCATGTCCGTTATCGGCAGCGCCGTTCCCGCCCCTCTTCGCAAGCTGGGGCTGCTGGCTTGCTGGTATTTGGTACGCGATGGCGAGCCCATCAGCGGCCCACTCACGTCGTTATCGGCCGCCGAAAAGCAGCTTCAACAAGCGTCGAGCTTCAGACTGCACGCCTGAAGCTCGCCTTCTGTAACCGCTAAGGCAGCGGCAGCTTGACCCGCGGTTTGCTTTCGACAAACAGCGCCCAGCTCGACATAAACAACGCCGCCACCAGCGGCCCGATCACAAACCCGTTCAGGCCAAACACCGACAGCCCGCCCAGGGTCGAGATCAGGATCAGGTAATCCGGCATCTTGGTGTCCTTGCCCACCAGGATCGGGCGCAGTACGTTGTCCACCAAGCCGATCACGAATACGCCGAACACCGCCAGCACCACGCCCTGCCAGATCGAACCGCTCAACAGGAAATAGATGGCCACCGGGCCCCACACAATCCCCGCGCCCACGGCTGGCAGCAGCGACAGAAACGCCATCAACACCGCCCAGAGCAACGCGCTCGGGATATCCAGAAACCAGAAAATCAAACCACCCAGCGCGCCTTGAGTGACGGCCACCAGCACGTTGCCTTTGACCGTGGCCCGCACCACACGATTGAACTTGAGCTGCAAACGGCGCTTTTGCGGCTCGGCCAACGGCACCGCCGTGCGCACTTTGCGCACCAGTTCCGGACCGTCGCGCAGCAGAAAAAACAGCAGATACAGCATGATGAAGAAGCTCACCAGGAAATCAAACGTGCCCTGGCCAAAGCTGAACGCCTGGGTCGCAAAGAACTGGCTGCCCTGCATTGCACTCTTGACGATCTTTTCCCGCAGGCCTTCCAGGTTGCCCATGCCAAAGCGGTCCAGCAGGTGCTGGAAGTATGGCGGCAGGACATTCTTGAATTGCTCGATATACCCCGCCACGTCCAACTTGCCGCTCTCAATATTTTTGTACAGGGTCGCGCCCTCTTGCACCAGCAACACACTGGTAATGATCACCGGCAAAATCGCAATGATCAGGCACACCGTCAGCGTCGCCAGGGACGTGAGGTTGCGGTTCCAGCCGAACCGCTGTTGCAGGCGCCGCTGCATCGGGGCAAAGATAATGCCGAGAATCACCGCCCAGAACACCGCGCCGTAAAACGGCAGCAATATCCAGATAAAGGCGATGGTCACCAGGGCCAGCAGCAACAGCAGGGTTTTGAATTGCAGGTTGGTTTGATTCATGTCCGGTCCATGTCAGAAAAGCCAAGGCCCTGTGCAGGCCCTGTTGCTTAGTCCGCTGCGAATGCTGGGAGTGCCATCGTTTATCGCACAAGCATAGACCGCATCACTTATTGCCCGGAAGCCTGCGCCTTTGCCTCGCTCAACAGCGTCTGAATCATCTGCTCCTGAGCGTCATAGCGGCCTTCGCCGAAGTGGCTGTAACGCACCTGCCCCTTGGCGTCGATCAGGTAATGGGCGGGCCAGTACTGGTTATCGAAACTGCGCCAGATCGCGTAGTTGTTGTCGACGGCCACCGGGTAAGTGATACCGAGTTTGCGCACCTGGTCCCTGACATTGCCGGTGATGTGCTCGTAGGCGTATTCCGGGGTGTGCACGCCGATAACCACCAGCCCGTCTTGTTCGTACTGCCTGGCCCAGGCTTGCACATAGGGAAGTGCGCGGCGGCAATTGACGCAATCGTAGGTCCAGAAATCAACCAGCACCACTTTGCCTTTGAGCGCGTCGGTGCTCAGCGGTGGCGAGTTGAGCCACTCGACCGCGCCCGCCAGTGAGGGCATCGCACCCTGGGTGGTTTGGGTCTCTTGGCTGGCCACCTGGTTGGACACCAGGGCAAAGGCTAACAGCAGGCCGGCGAACAGCACCGAGATAAGTCGCATGGCAATTACCTTGTGGCGAGGGGGATGCCCCATTGGAAACCGCCGACGTATCGCGCCTATGTCGAAACCTGCCTGCCGATACACCACGATACAAAATCAACAAAGGGCGATCTGGATCAATAAATCCGAGATCAAGCTCCACTACCCTCGCGACCTTTTGCGACGCAAACCCATGCCATCTGTCATCGCCCCCGAACTGCTCGCCCCCGCTGGCACCCTGAAAAACATGCGCTACGCCTTCGCTTACGGCGCCGATGCGGTCTACGCCGGCCAGCCGCGTTACAGCCTGCGTGTACGCAACAATGAATTTGACCACGCCAACCTGGCGCTTGGTATCCAGGAAGCCCACGCGCAGGGCAAACGTTTCTACGTGGTGGTGAACATCGCGCCGCACAACGCCAAGCTGAAAACCTTCCTCAAGGACCTGGCGCCAGTGATCGACATGGGCCCGGATGCGCTGATCATGTCCGATCCGGGGCTGATCATGCTGGTGCGCCACCATTTTCCGCAGATGCCCATCCATCTGTCGGTGCAGGCCAACACGGTGAACTGGGCCAGCGTCGAGTTCTGGCAGCAACAAGGCATCGGCCGGGTGATTCTGTCGCGCGAGCTGTCACTGGAAGAGATCGAGGAAATCCGCCAACACGTGCCGACCATGGAACTGGAAGTGTTCGTGCACGGCGCCCTGTGCATGGCCTATTCCGGACGCTGCCTGCTGTCGGGCTACCTGAACAAGCGCGATGCCAACCAAGGCACCTGCACCAACGCGTGTCGCTGGAAGTATCAGGCCACGCCGGCGGTGGAAAACGCCATGGGCGACATCGTCCAAACGTGTCAGCCAACCCTGGGCATCGGCGCGCCGACCGATCAAGTGTTCCTGCTGCAGGAAGCCAATCGCCCGGATGAGCAAATGCCCGCGTTCGAGGATGAACACGGCACGTACATCATGAACGCCAAGGACCTGCGCGCGGTGCAGCACGTGGAGCGCCTGACCCACATGGGCGTGCATTCGCTGAAGATTGAAGGCCGCACCAAATCGCACTTCTACTGCGCACGCACCACCCAGGTGTATCGCCAGGCCATCGACGATGCGGTGGCCGGGCGCGCGTTCGACCGCAGGCTGATGAGCGATTTGGAATCACTCGCCCAGCGCGGCTACACCGAAGGTTTCCTGCGCCGCCACGTGCATGACGAGTACCAGAATTACCAGCACGGCAGCTCGGTGTCGCAACGTCAGCAGTTTGTCGGGGAGTTGACCGGCGAGCGCCGTGGGGAGCTGGCCGAGGTCAAGGTGAAGAACCGCTTTGCCGTGGGCAATCATCTGGAATTGATGACGCCCGCCGGGAATTTTCACTTCGACCTGGCCGTGCTGCACAACGCCAAGGGTGACGCCATTGAGGTCGCGCCGGGCGACGGGCACACCGTGTATGTGCCGCTCCCGGCCGCAATGGACCTGCGCTTCGGCCTGCTGATGCGCGACCTCTAACGCGTCGCCGCGCAGAACCGGCGGATGGCCTCGCACGCCTGCAGCAACGCGTCATCGTCCAGGGCGTAAGCGATGCGCAGGTACGGCGCCAGGCCGAATGCGCTGCCGTGCACGACGGCAACGTTGGCTTCATCGAGCAAGGCATGCGCTACGTCTTCGTCGGTTTGCAGCCGCGTGCCGGCAGGCGTGGTGCGCCCCAGCAAACCGGCGCAGGAGGCAAACGCGTAAAACGCGCCGCACGGGCGCGCGCATTCCAGGCCCGGCGTGTTGTTTAGAAAGGACACAACCAGGTCACGCCGACGCTCAAACACGGCCCGCGACTGCTGGATAAACGCCTGCGGCCCGTTCAAGGCAGCAATCGCCGCGTGCTGTGAAATCGCGCTGGCGCCTGAGGTCTGTTGGCCCTGAAGCTTTTCCATCGCCGCCAACAACCAACGCGGCCCAGTGGCGAAACCAATGCGCCAACCGGTCATGGCGTATGCCTTGGACACGCCGTTCATGGTCAAAACCCGCGGCGCCAACTCGGGTTCAACCTCAGCCAGGGTGTGGAAGGTTTGCCCGTCGAACAGCAAGTGTTCGTAGATATCGTCCGCCAGCACCAGCACATGCGGATGCGCCAACAGCACGTCGGCCAGGGCGCGCAGCTCCTGCTGGCTGTACACCGCGCCGGTGGGGTTGGAGGGCGAGTTGAGGATCAGCCAGCGCGTCGCGGGGTTGATCGCCGCGTCCAGCGTCGCTGGCGTCAACTTGAACCCATCCTCGCCGCTGCACGGCACAATCCTGGCAGTGCCGCCGCATAGCTCGACCATTTCCGGGTAGCTGACCCAGTAAGGCGCGGGCACGATCACTTCATCCCCGTCGTTCAACGTGGCGGCGAGAGCGTTGTAGATCACGTGCTTGCCGCCACTGCTGACGATCGTGTCCTGCCAGGTGACAGCCAGGCCATTTTCACGGCGGAATTTTTGCGCGACCGCTTCACGCAAGGCACGCACACCGGCCACTTGGGTGTAGCGCGTGTGGCCATTGCGGATCGCGTCGATACCGGCCTGGCGGATGTGTTCCGGGGTGTCGAAATCCGGCTCGCCGGCGCACAGCGAAATGATCTGCGCCCCTTCGGCGCGGCGGGCGGCGACGCGGTCGATGATGCGGTAGGTGGCAGACGGCTGGGCGTGAGCCAGGCGCGCGTTCAGACGTTCGAGGGTCACGAGTCTTTCCTCTGCAACTGGTGATAACCCAGGGCTTCGCGCGCTTGCTTGAGGGTCTTGCCCGCCTCGAGCTGCGCCCGAATCTGCGACTCCGCGTGTTCAATCTGCCGCGCGGTGCGCGCCACGGCTTCGGCACGGTCGCGGGGCACCACCAGCACGCCATTCGCATCGGCCACCACGATGTCCCGGGCACACACACGGGCACCGCCGATGGCCACCGGCTGGTTTACCGACGCCACTTGCACTCGGTCCTTGCCGGTACGCATGTAGCGGCCTCTGGTGAACATCGGATAACCATCGCCCAACGCTTTGCTGACGTCCCTGCACACGCCATCGATCACCGTGGCGGCAACCCCGCGACTGCCGGCGTATTGGGTCATGATGTCGCCCCACACGGTGCAGTCGGTGCGACCGGCGTTGGCCAGCACCACCACGTCTCCTGGCCGCACGTCTTCGATAAAGTCGCCCACCGAACCCGGCGGTGTGGCGGCTGGCACGTACTGCACGGTAAAGGCTGGGCCGACGACAGTGCCACGGTAGTTATCCAGCGGTGCGATGCCCAGGCATTGGCCGCAAATGCCGAGTTTATCCATGGCATCCGAGACGCCGGGCGTGTCGAGCCCTTCAAAAAGCGCGACCAGCTGTTGGTCATTCATTGGGCGGGCTCCACACGGATGGCGTCGAATTGGCTGTCGTGCATCACATCGGCCACCGAACGGCCGCTGCGTACTGCGTCGACCATACCGGCTTCACGGGCGGCGATGCGCTCGCCCAAATCCAGTACCTGTTCAATCACTGCGGCGGGGACGAAGACGCTGCCGCAGCGGTCGGCAATGACGAAATCGTTTTCCGACACATCCACGCCACCGACGCTGATCGTCACGCCAGCGCCCACCTGCACCACGCGGTGTCGCGCACTGACCATGGTCACGCCACGGCCGTACACCGGGAATCCAATGGACGCGCTGCCGTCGATATCCCGGCTGAACCCGTCGATCACCGCACCGCGAATACTCTTGGCCACGGCGGCATTGGCAATGATGTCGCCCCAGCACGAAACGCCGTCGATGCCTCCGGCGATGACCAGCACGCGGTCATCGCCGGTAATGGCGTCGATCACCGGGGAAATCAGGTGCACGCCGGGAGCGGCGTCGGTCTTGGGCGCCAGCTTGACCGTGCTGGCGCGGCCGACCACCGTGGGGCAGTCCCACAACGGCCGGATGCCCACCACGGCGCCGGGCAGTTGCAGGACATCCAGTGCGTTCGAAACCGTGTTGGTGTCGAGTTCAGCCAAGCGCTGAAGCGGGTCGGGATGCGGCATTGAGGTGAGCCCCTGTTGTGGTTGGGGCTCAAGTCTTACCGAGGGGCGGTGAGCGGTATATTCGTATGTACGTTAGTTAAACATAGGTTAAACCTATGAAAGATCAGATCCTGAACTGACCCACCAACTGCCCCAGGCGCTGGCCCAAATCCGCCAGGCTGCGAGAGGTCTGGGCGCCCAGCTGGGTTTCATCAGCCACACTGTCCACCGCCACGGCGATCTGATGCACGCTGCGGTTGATCTCTTCGGCCACGGCAGTTTGCTCTTCGGCGGCGCTGGCAATCTGCGCGTTCATCGAGTTGATGGTGCCGATCAGCTGCGCCATGGTGTCCAGTGAGGCGCCGGCCTGGTTGGCCTGGGCCGAGGTGCCGTCGCCGGCATCGCTGGAACGGCGCATCGCGTCCACGGCGGCTTCGGTGCCTTTTTGCAGGCGGTCGATCATGCCCTGGATTTCCTGGGTGCTGGTTTGAGTGCGGCTGGCCAACGCTCGCACTTCATCGGCCACCACCGCAAAACCACGGCCGGCCTCGCCTGCTCGCGCGGCTTCGATGGCGGCGTTGAGCGCCAGCAGGTTGGTCTGTTCGGCGATCGAACGGATCACCCCCAGCACGCTGACAATCGACGACACGTCCTGTTGCAGGCTGTCGAGGGACACGCCACTGCTGCGGATGTCATTCACCAGCGCATGAATCTGCGCAATGCTGCCGTCCACCACGCGCTTGGCGGCCTGGCCCTCGGCGTCGGTCTGTTGCGCGGCGACGGCGGCGCCCTGGGCGCTGCGCGCGACTTCATGGGCGGCGGAGGACATTTGATTAATGGCGGTGGCCACTTGGTCCGTTTCGTGACGTTGGCGCTCCATCGCGGTTTCCGAGCGCTGGGCTTGCTCGGACACCTGCCCGACCAACCCGGTGAGTTGCGAGGTCATCTCGGTGATCTGCCGCACCAGGCCGTGGATCTTGTCGACAAAGCGGTTGAACGCACCCGCCAGATCGCCCAGTTCATCCTGGCTGGTGATGGCCAGGCGGCGGGTCAAGTCGCCCTCGCCCGCCGCGATATCGTCGAGGTTGGCTTTCATCAAGTTCAACGGCCGCAGGATGGTATTGGCGGTCACCATGCCCACGGCGGCAATCACCAGCAACACCACCACGGCCACACCGAGGATGCTCAGCAGCACGCCTTCCATGCGTTTCTCGACCTTGGCCTCAACCACCGCCACCTGGGCTTCGATGCCGTCGAGGTTGACCGAGGTACCAATCACCATGTCCCACTTGGGCAGGTATTCGGTGTAGCCAAGCTTGGGCACCAACTCGGTCTGCCCCGGTTGGGTCGAGCTGTATTGCAGGTAGTGGGTGCCGTCCTTGCCGACCTTGACCAGGTCGCGGTTGACGTAGACGCCGTTGGGGTCGCGGTTGTCCTTGAAGCTCTTGCCCACGCCGTCGGGGCTGTTGCCCTTGAACAGGCGGATGGTCTCGGAGTCGTAGCCGAAGAAGTAGCCGTCCTTGCCGTAGTGGGTGTTGGACAGCAACTTGACCACCTCGGCCCGCGCGGCGGTGTCGCCAGGGGCGGCGGCGTCGTAGAGCGGTTTGATGGTGGTCATGGCCACCTCGACGTAACTTTGCAGGGTGGCCTTGGCGTCGTTGAGCAGGCGCTGGCGGGTTTCATCCACCTCGTTGCGCGCCTGGCCCTGGAGGATCCACACGGTGGTCAGGCTGATGACCACGGCAAACAGCAATACCGGCACTACGGCGAGGGACAGGACTTTGGCCTTCAGACTCAGACGCATGGCTTTTCTCTCTTATTAGTGGCGACTTGGAGAGGCTATCGGCCAACTGCAACGGATCTGTAGGCCACTCGTTACCCGTGGCGCGGGAGGTGTTTCACATCATTAAAGGGTCATCGCAGCGAGCCAGCCGAATGCAAGCAACGGGATGTTGTAGTGCAGGAACGTCGGCACCACGGTGTCCCAGATATGGTGGTGCTGGCCGTCGATGTTCAGGCCGGAGGTCGGGCCGAGGGTCGAGTCCGACGCCGGTGAGCCGGCGTCGCCCAGGGCGCCTGCGGTGCCGACGATGCACACAATCGCCAACGGGCTGAAACCCAGTTGCACACACAGCGGCACAAAAATCGCGGCGAGGATCGGCACCGTGGAAAACGACGAGCCAATGCCCATGGTCACCAGCAGCCCCACCAGCAACATCAGCAGCGCGCCCACGCCACGGCTATGGCCGATGAATGCCGCCGAGGTTTCTACCAGCGAACGCACGTCACCCGTGGCCTTGAGCACTTCGGCAAACCCCGAGGAAGCGATCATGATGAAGCCGATCATCGCCATCATCTTCATGCCTTCGGTGAACAGGTCGTCGGTTTCGCGCCAGCGCACGATGCCCGACACCGAAAAGATCAGGAACCCGGCCAGGGCGCCAATGATCATCGAGTCCAGCCACAGTTGAATGATGAACGCCGAGGCAATCGCCAGCCCGGCCACCAGCAGGGTCAGCGGGTTGTACTGCACGGCCACTTGCTCGACGCGCTCGATTTTCTCCAGGTCGTACACGCGCTTTTTGCGATAACTGACAAACACTGCCACCAGCAGGCCAACCACCATGCCCAGCGCCGGCAAGCCCATGGCGTGGGTGACGTTGACCTGGCTGATGTCGACGCCGCTCTTGGCCACGTTGGCCAGCAGGATCTGGTTGAGGAAGATGTTGCCGAAGCCCACCGGCAGGAACATGTACGGCGTGATCAGGCCGAAGGTCATCACACAGGCGATCAGGCGACGGTCCAATTGCAGCTTGGTCAGCACATACAAAAGCGGCGGCACCAGCAGCGGAATAAACGCGATATGGATCGGCAGGATGTTCTGCGAGGCAATTGCCACGACCCACAGCAGACCGATCAGCAACCATTTGACGTGACTGCCGCCCGTGGCTTCCTGGCGATCGACCAGCATCAGCGCCTTGTCTGCCAGGGCATGGGCCAGACCGGACTTGGCAATCGCCACCGCGAAAGCGCCGAGCAAGGCGTAGGACAACGCCACGGTCGCCCCGCCGCCCAAGCCGCCGTTGAAGGCTTTGAGCGTGGCCTCGATGCCCAGGCCACCGGTCAAGCCACCCACCAGGGCGCCGACAATGATGGCGATGACCACATGCACGCGGGACAAGCTGAGCACCAGCATGGTGCCGACCGCGGCGATGACTGCGTTAATCATGGTTACCTCAAGACAGAAACATAAAAAACAGGCATGCCCGCGCCCGGGCGGCCATGGGGTTGGCCGCCGGCGTGCAGGCTTTGGGAGGTCTTATTAGAGGGCGCGCACTTTGCAGCAGGCGGGCGCGCATGTCAAAAAACGGCGTCGTTTTCAGCGTTCAATTGAACGTTTAAATAATAAAGAACGGCAAAACGCGGCCGATAGCCTGACTCTCTGTGTTTTC
Organism: Pseudomonas sp. Larv2_ips; assembly: GCF_963879675.1. NCBI lineage: Bacteria > Pseudomonadati > Pseudomonadota > Gammaproteobacteria > Pseudomonadales > Pseudomonadaceae > Pseudomonas > Pseudomonas sp. Larv2_ips. The sequence continues at coordinate 855,443 of NZ_CAWOAW010000014.1, read as the reverse complement.
AGGTTAAGGATGCTCCTCGATGTTCCTCAGACAGCTCTCCATTCAATGGAAAATCACCCTGCTCGCCGGCCTGTGCCTGCTGGGGATCGTGACCCTGCTGGTGGGTCTGTCGCTGTATCGCATGGAGCACAGCTCGCAGCAGGTCAAAGCCTCGAGCATGCAGATGCTCGACGAGTCCGCCCAGGCACGCATCGAGGCCCAGGGTGAGGTGCAGGCGCTGGGCATTCGCCAGCAGTTCATGGACGCCTACCAGTACGGCCATGGTTTTGCCCGTCAGGTACTGTTTTTGCGCGAACAGGCGGAAAAACGCTTCCTCGACGCCTTCGACACCCGCGAAGACCTGACCCGCCAGGTCAAGGCCGCGCTCCAGGCCAACCCGGACCTGCTCGGGTTGTCGCTGGTGTTTGAAGCCAATGCGCTGGACGGCAAGGATGAGCTGTTCGCCAATCAGGCGGAACTGGGCAGTAACGACAAAGGCCGTTTTGCCCTGTACTGGTCGCAACCGACGCCCGGCAAATTGACCTCCATGTCACTGCCCGAAAGCGACATGTCCGACACCCGCATTGGGCCCAGCGGCGAGAAAGCCAATGCCTGGTTCACCTGCCCGCGCACAACCTTGAAACCCTGCGTGATCGAGCCGTACTTTTATGTGATCGACGGGCAAAACGTGCTGATGACCAGCATCGTGTTTCCGCTGATGGTCAACGGTAAAGTCATCGCCTCGCTGTCGGTGGACATCAACCTCAACAGCTTGCAGGCCGTGAGCCAACAGGCCAGCCAGAAGCTGTATGACGGCCAGACGCAAGTCAGCATCCTCAGCCCCACCGGTTTGCTCGCCGGCTACAGCCCGGATGCGAGCAAACTCAGCCAGCGCCTGGATAAAGTCGACACGGCCAGCGGCGCGCAATTGATCAACGCACTGGCGGCCAGCACGCAGATCCGCAGCGTGCGCACCGACCATCAACTCAAGGTACTGGCGCCGTTCGCACCGATTCCCGGCGGCAAGCCGTGGGGTGTGTTGCTGGATGTGCCGGAAAAAGTCCTGGTGGGCCCCGCCGAGGCACTCAAGGCGCAACTGGATGCCGATAACACGCGCGGCACCCTGCTGGAACTGAGCCTGGGCCTGCTCGCGGCCGTGGTCGGCCTGGTACTGGTGTGGCTGATGGCTCGCAGCGTGACCCGACCCATCCTTGGCGTGGCTCGCATGCTGGAAGACATCGCCAGCGGCGAAGGCGACCTGACCCGTCGCCTGGCCTACGACAAGCAGGACGAACTGGGCCAACTGGCTGGCTGGTTCAACCGCTTCCTCGACAAACTGCAACCGATCATTGCCCAGGTCAAACGCTCAGTGCAGGACGCCCGCGGCACGGCCGACCAATCCGCCGCAATTGCCACTGAGACCAGCGCCGGCATGGAACAGCAGTACCGCCAGGTGGATCAGGTGGCCACCGCCTCCCACGAAATGAGCGCCACCGCCCAGGACGTGGCCCGCAGCGCCGCCCAAGCCGCACAAGCCGCGCGCGACGCCGACCAGGCCACCCGCGAGGGCTTGACCGTGATCGACCGCACCACCACCAACATCGGGCACTTGGCGGCGGACATGAGCACCGCCATGGCTCAGGTCGAAGGCCTGGCGGCCAATAGCGAGAAAATCGGTTCGGTGCTGGAAGTGATTCGAGGCATTGCCGAGCAAACCAACCTACTGGCACTCAACGCCGCCATCGAAGCCGCCCGCGCGGGTGAGGCCGGCCGTGGATTTGCCGTGGTCGCCGACGAAGTACGCAACCTGGCACGGCGCACCCAGGAATCGGTGGAAGAAACCCGCGTGGTGATCGAACTGCTGCAAAACGGCACCACCGATGTGGTCGGCTCCATGGGCAACAGCTATCGCCAGGCCCAGGGCAGTGTCGAGCAGGTCGGCCAGGCGGTCACCGCCCTGCGCCAGATTGGCGAGGCGGTCACGGTGATCAGCGACATGAACCTGCAAATCGCCAGCGCCGCCGAAGAGCAAAGCGCAGTGGCCGAAGAGATCAACAGCAACGTGGCGACGATCCGCGATGTGACCGAGTCGCTGTCGGAGCAGGCGAATGAATCGGCGCGGGTGAGCCAAGCGCTGAATAGCCTGGCGAATCAGCAGCAGGGGTTGATGGATCAGTTTCGCGTGTGAGTGAGTTGCAAAGATTCTGACCCTTGAGCAGGTCCAATGTGGGAGCGGGCTTGCTCGCGAATGCAGTGTGTCAGTTGCCGAATTTGCTGGCTGACACTCCGTCTTCGCGAGCAAGCCCGCTCCCACATTTTTATATTTTGTGGTGTATCAGGCCTGGCGCTTGGGCAATTCGATTAGCACCCTCAAGCCACCCAACTCACTCTCCTGCAACTGCAACACTCCGCCCCACACCTCGACGATATCGCGCACAATCCCCAGCCCCAAACCATGGCCGTCGATCTGTTCATCCAGGCGCGTACCCCGGCTGAACACCTGGTCGCGCTGACTCTGCGGAATGCCCGGCCCGTCATCTTCAACGGCCAGTAAATAGCTGTGCGGCGTTTCGCTGATGCTCAAGCGTATTTCCGCATCTGCCCATTTGCAGGCGTTGTCCAGCAGGTTGCCCAACAGCTCCAGCAAGTCTTCACGGTCCCAGGGCAATTGCAGGCCGGGCGTGACGTGGTAACTCAAATCCAGGTGTTCACCGTGGATCATGTTCAGCGTGGCCAGCAGGCCGGGCAGCTCTTTTTCGCAATCAAACAAGGCACCTGGCAGGGTTTCGCCGGCAAGGCGCGCGCGGTTGAGTTCGCGATTCAGGCGTTGCTGCACTTGCTCCAGCTGGTCGCGCAAAAGCTTGACCAGTTCGGGATGGGCCTTGAGCTGCTCACTGGAGGCCACGCTCAAGAGCACGGCCAACGGCGTTTTCAGCGCATGCCCCAAGTTGCCCAACGCGTTGCGCGAGCGCTTGAGGCTGTCTTCGGTGTGAGCCAGCAGGTGGTTGATCTGCGCCACCAGGGGTTCCAGTTCCAGCGGCACTTGAGTGTCGAGTTGTGAGCGCTGGCCTTGTTGCAGTTGAGCGATCTGTTCGCGGGCGGTTTCCAGCGGGCGCAAGGCGCGGCGCACCGTGACCCGTTGCAGGATCAGCACCAGCAGCAATGCCGCAAGGCCCATCACCAGGCCGATCTGACGCATCAGACGGAAACTTTCCCGCACCGGCGTGTAGTCCTGGGCCACGCTGATGGAAATCGATTGGCCAAAACGCTTGTAGTCCGAGCGCAACACCAGCAGTTGCTGGCCTTCCGGGCCCAGTTGCAGGTTGCCCTTGAGCCCGGCTTCCGGCAGCCGGGGCAATTCCTGGTCCCACAACGAACGGGATCGCCAATGGATGTCGGCAAAATCAATACGGAAATAATGCCCGGAAAACGGCCGCTGATAGGCCGGCGACAAACGTTGTTCATCCAGTTGCACACCGTTCGGGCCGCGCACCAGCGCCACCAGCAGGTTTTCACTGTCGTTGCGCAAGCCCGCTTCCAGGTAGCGCTGCAATCCGGCCTCGAACAACCACAGGCTGGTTTGCGCCAATACCACGCCGACGATCACCATCACGCTGATCAGCCCCAGGCTCAGGCGCCGCTGAATCGACCTCATGCAGGGCTGGCGCCAAAGCGGTAACCCTGGCCGCGCCGAGTCTCAATCACGCTACGGCCCAGCTTGCGACGCAGGTGGTTGACGTGAACTTCCAGCACGTTGGAGTCGCGCTCGGTCTCGCCATCATAAAGATGCTCGGCCAAGTGGCTTTTCGACAGGATCTGTTCCGGGTGCAGCATGAAGTAGCGCAGCAGGCGGAATTCGGCGGCGGTCAGCTGGATCTCTTCGCCGTCGCGCAGTACACACTGGCGGCCTTCATCCAGGTGCAACCCGGCAGCTTGCAAGGTGGGCTGGTTGGCGTGGCCATGGGAGCGGCGCAACAACGCCTGGACACGCAAGTGCAGTTCTTCGGGGTGAAAGGGTTTGCTCAGGTAATCGTCGGCACCGGCCTTGAGCCCTTCGATGCGCTCGGCCCAGGAGTCGCGCGCGGTGAGAACCAGCACTGGCGTGGCCAGGGCGGCTGCGCGCCATTGCGCCAACACGTCCAACCCCGGCAGGCCGGGCAAGCCCAGGTCGAGAATGATCAGGTCATAGGGTTCGCTGCGGCCCTGATAGGCGGCATCGCGCCCATCGGCCAGCCAGTCGACGGCATAGCCCTGGCGCTGCAGGCCGGCCAGCAGTTCATCGGCCAAGGGAACGTTGTCTTCCACCAGAAGCAGGCGCATCAGTCGTCTTCCTTATCTTTGAGCAGCACGCCGGTGGTCGCATCCAGCTTGATCTCGCGCACCACGCCTTCGGTGGTCACCAGCTCCACCTCATAAGCATATTGGCCGTGTTTTTTTTCAAGCTCGGCTTCCAACAACCGAGAGCCGGGGTAGCGCGCCATGGCCTGTTGCAACAGTTGCTCGAGCGGCAGGATCACGCCCTGCTGGCGCAGTGCCAAAGCTTCATCCTGGTTGAGGTCGCGGGCCGCCAGGCTGGAACAAAAAGCCAGGAGCACCAGCACCATCAAACCACTGGCGCGTCGATATACCTTCATTACGTTTCCTGATGATTCTTGAGCACGTGCCCGCTGAGCGCGTCCAATTCGACTTCCCACTCGATGCCGTCGGCATCTTCCAGTTCGACTTGGTACAAGTACTTGCCGTAGGCCTCGTCGAGGTCGGTGTCCAGCAGGGTCGAACCTGGGTGAAGTGCCAGGGCCGTGGCTTCCAGCTGATCAAAGGCGACGATTGTAACAGTGCCAGGCAATGTCAGTGGTTTGTCAGGGTTCACTGCCCAGGCCTGTGCCGAGGTGCAGGCGATGATACCGGCGGCGACCAGCGCTGTGAGGCGCTTCATGGCAAATCTCCGTTTCAGGATGTTTTTCCTACGCAGGCCAACGTACCCGCTGCAACTTAACTGAAACTGAATTGCCACCATGGCATTTTTCAATCGCCCTCTTTTACCCATCACCCGCGAGTTTTCCTATACTGCTCCGCTCGCTTGAACAGAGACTGGTATGACAGCCATCCACATCAAATTTCCCGCGTTGACGCTCAAGGCCGGTAAACGCGCCTTTGCGCGCATTCGCGAACAGGGCCTCAAACCTGCGGATGTCGGTATCCTGCCCGGCGCGGCCGGCGGCCCCAAGGCATTGGGCATCCAGGGGCTGGACCTGGCCTTGTTCGGCGACTGGTTGCCGCGCGCCCCACGCGAGCGTGCGCTGATCGGCGCCTCCATCGGCTCCTGGCGGTTTGCCAGCGCCTGCCTGCCCGACCCGGTGCAAGGCCTGCTCGACCTCGGCCGCCTGTACAACGAACAACGCTTTGCCAAGGGCGTGACCATGGCCGAGGTCAGCCGTAGCTGCCAGCGCATGCTCGATGACCTGCTCGCAGGCCGTGATGCACGGGTGCTGGACAACCCCGACTATCGCCTGAACATCATGGTGGTCAAAAGCCACGGCCTGCTCGCCGATGACCATCGCGGTCGGCTCGGTCTGGGCTTGTCGTCGGTCATTGCCGACAACCTGCGCGGCCGTGCGCGGCTGGCGCGGCACTTCGAACGGCTGATCATCCACGACCCGCGCCAGGCGCCGCCGGTGCATCCGCTGAAGGACTTCCCTTCGCGCTTCCTCGACCTGGACCTGCGCAACTTGCGCCAGGCACTGCTGGCGTCCGGCTCGATCCCCATGGTGATGCAAGGCGTACGCGACCTGCCCGGCGCGGGCGCCGGCACTTACCGCGATGGCGGCCTGCTCGATTATCACCTCGACCTGCCCTACCACGGCGATGACATCGTGCTGTACCCGCACTTCACCGACCGGGTCATCCCCGGCTGGTTCGACAAGGGCCTGCCGTGGCGGCGCAGTAATCAACAGGGCTTGCAGGACGTGTTGCTGCTGGCTCCGTCCAGGGACTACCTGGCCCGCCTGCCCCACGGCAAATTGCCGGACCGCAGCGACTTCAAGCGCTTCATGGGCGATGACCCGAGCCGCAACAAGTACTGGCAAACCGCAATGAGCGAGAGCCGACGGTTGGGCGATGAGTTCCTGGAACTGGCAGATAACGGCACATTGGGCGAGCACTTGCTGGCGCTATGACCAAGCGGTATGCGCGGCGAAGGATCAAGCTGTTAAACTCGCCGCCTGCCAGATACCTGACCGAGCTGAAAATACTGTGGAAATCTTCAAAGAATTTACCTTCGAGTCCGCCCACCGCCTGCCCCACGTGCCGGACGGCCATAAATGCGGACGCCTGCATGGGCATTCGTTCAAGGTGGCGATCCACCTGAGCGGCGACCTCGATCCGCATACCGGCTGGATTCGCGACTTCTCGGAGATCAAGGCGATTTTCAAGCCGCTCTACGAGCGCCTCGACCACAACTACCTCAATGACATCCCAGGTCTGGAAAACCCGACCAGCGAGGTGCTGGCCAAATGGATCTGGACTGAGCTCAAACCGCTGCTGCCGGAACTCAGTGCGATTCGCATCCACGAGACCTGCACCAGCGGCTGCATCTATCGCGGCGAGTAAGCGATGGCACGTTGAAGAACCACCTGCGGGTGGTTTTTTATGCCTGGAAAACCTCAGTGTAAAGCAGCCTTGACATGGTAATTGATCATACCTAACGTAAAGCACACTTTACGTATGGAGAGAGTCATGTCGCCCAAACGCTTTCTGATGGAATTCGCAGTCGTCATGGTGGTGTACATTTTGTGCGTCGTGGTTTCCAGCTCGCTCGTTCGATCCATGCCTGACGGGGTCGCCAAAATCGCCCTGGCGTTGCTGCCGGTGATTCCCATGATCGCGATGGCGGTTTCGATCGTCCGCCGCGTGAACGCCATGGATGAAATGGGCCGCAAGATCCAACTGGATGCTCTCGCTGTGGCGTTTGTCTGCACCGCACTCACGACGTTCAGCTACGGCTTTCTGGAAACCGCCGGTTTTCCACGCCTGTCGGCTTTCATGGTGTGGCCGATCATGGGCGGCGTCTGGTGCGTGGCCACGATCGTCGGCACAAGGCGCTACCAGTGAATAATCAGCTACGCCAGTTGCGGGCCGAACGGGGTTGGTCCCAGGCCGACCTTGCACAGCGCCTGGAGGTTTCGCGCCAGACCGTCAATGCCATCGAAACCGGCCGCTATGATCCGAGCTTGCCGTTGGCGTTCAAGATCGCCAAGGTGTTCGAGCGCAGTATCGAAGCGATCTTCGAAGCACCAGCAGACTGAGTCATTTGTTACAGGAGCACACTGCAATGATGCGCCCCGCCACCCCTGATGACGTTGCTGCCATCGAGGCCATTGTCGAAGCCGCCTACTCGCCCTACATCGAGCGGATCGGCCGCAAGCCCGGGCCGATGCTTGAGGACTATCAGCTGTTGGTCGAGGCCGGCGGCGTTTACGTGCTGGACAACGCCGGGAAGGTTCAGGGGTTCACTATCCTGCTCAAGGGCGAAGGCGCTTTGCTGCTGGACAACCTCGCTGTAGCACCTGACGCCCAGGGCTTGGGATTCGGACGACTGCTGATGGATTTTGCCGAACGACGCGCCATCGACGCCGGCTACGCAGCGATTTACCTGTACACCCATGAAACCATGACCGAGAACATCGCGTTGTACACACGCCGTGGCTACGTGCAAACCCATCGCGCCGTGGAACAGGGTCTGCGCCGCGTGTACATGACCAAACGCCTTTAGCAGCAGCTGATCCAATTTGTATCACCGCTGCACCGCTTTCGTGCCCGACTGGGCACAAAGACCACTGTTCCCTGCGACTCTCCCCAATGTGGCTATAAATACTGGGCACGGTGCACAGCATCTTGCGTGCGCCTGTCACTTCTGCCGATCTGGCACGCGCGGTGCAACAGGCCTGCGTCACTCATTCAGGGAGCAGGGCCATGACTCAGCAAGAACCGGGCAACGATTACCCCCTCAGCGAAGTGCCGATGCATGCGCGCAAGGGCCTGGCATCCACCGCCATGGTGCTGCTGGGGTTCACGTTTTTCACCGCGACCATGTTTGCCGGCGGCAAGCTGGGCGTAGCGTTCAGTTTTACCGACATGCTCGGCGTTGTGGCCCTGGGTAACCTGTTGCTGGGCATTTACGCCGCGGGCCTGGGTTACATCGCGTTCAAGAGTGGCTTGAATTCAGTGTTGATGGGCCGCTTCTGCTTTGGCGAGGTCGGCAGCAAACTCAGCGACTTGATCCTCGGCTTTACCCAGATCGGCTGGTACGCCTGGGGCACGGCCACCGCCGCCGTGGTGCTGGGCAAGTATTTCGAGCTGAGCCAGGGCAGCGTGTTGGGCCTGATGGTGCTGTTCGGCATGGTGTTCTGCGCCACGGCGTATGTGGGATATCGCGGGCTGGAGGTGCTGTCCTACATCGCGGTGCCGGCCATGGGTATCTTGCTGTTTCTGTCGATGTGGGTCGCCACGGTAAAAGTCGGCGGGCTGGACGGCCTGCTGGCAGTCGTGCCGACGGGCGAGCTGGATTTGTCCACCGCGATCACACTGGTGTTTGGCACTTTTGTCAGCGGTGCGACCCAGGCTACCAACTGGACGCGGTTTTCCCGTTCGGCCAAGGTCGCGGTGCTGGCCAGCCTGATCGGATTTTTTATCGGCAATGGTTTGATGGTACTGATCGGGGCCTATGGCGCCATCGTCTACCAGCAGCCAGACGTGGTGGAAGTGTTGTTGCTGCAAGGCTTCGCGATGGCGGCCATGGCCATGTTGTTGCTCAATATCTGGAGCACCCAGGACAACACCATTTACAACTTTGCCGTCGCCGGCTGCAACTTGCTGCGGACCCGTCGCCGCAAGACCGTGACCCTGGCCGGTGCGGTGATCGGCACCCTGCTGGCGCTGCTCGGCATGTACGACATGCTGGTGCCCTACCTGATTTTGCTGGGCACAGTGATCCCACCGATTGGCGGCGTGATAATGGCAGACTTCTTCTACCGCTATCGCGGCCAGTACCCGCGCCTGGCCGAGACGCGCCTGCCGGCATTTAATTGGCCTGGGCTGGTGGCGTACGCGGTGGGCACGGTGCTGGCGTTCCACTCGCCCTGGGTGGCGCCACTGGTGGGGATTGTTGCCGCGTCGCTGACCTACGTCGTGCTGACCGCCGTGCTGCGTGTGCGTGCGCCGCTGGCTGATGCCCCGGCATGAGCCTCACCGTCGCCGATGTACTGGCCCTGCCCGGCCTTGAATCGATGCGCCTGCGCGCAGGTGACAGCGGTCTGGATAACGCCGTGCGCTGGCCGTATGTCGCGGAAAACAGCGGAATTGCCGAGTGGGTACTGGGCGGCGAGTTGGTGTTCGTCACCGGCATCAATCACCCACGCGATGAACCCAACCTCCTGCGTTTGCTGGAAGAAGCGTGCCAGCGTCAGGTTGCCGGTCTGGTGATCCTCACCGGGCCGGCCTATATCCAGACAATCCCCCAGCGCCTGTTGAGCGCCGCCGAAGCGGCCGGCATGCCGCTGATCGAGCAGCCTTACTCGCTGAAAATGGTGCTGGTGACACAGGCGATTGGTTCGGCGCTGATCCAGTCCGAGCAACTGGGCCGTTCGCGACACGACGTGCTGGAACGCTTGCTCGCCGGTGATTATCAGTCCCTTGAGGTGTTACTGAATCGGGCAGCGCAGCTGGGCATGTCGCTGGCCGGGCATTGGCAGGTTGTCCAGTTGCAACTGGAGGGTGGCGAGGCATTATTTGCCCAGGGTGATACTGCGCAGACGGAGGCGCAATTGGCCCGGCAGCACGACAGTATCGCGCGTCGATTGCGCCAGTTTTCGGCGCGGCATCATGCAGCATTGCCGATTGTGGGCAGGGCTGGCCACTGGACATTGTTGCTGCCGGCCACCGATGCCGTGCAAGCGTTGGCCAATCGCCAACAATGGGTTGCCTGGCTTAACCCCTTGAACCTGCGGCTGGCCCCTTTGAAACTGTTTATCGGCCTGAGCGCCGCTGCCCACCCACCCGCGAGCCTGGCTCAGGCGCAGGATGAGGCACGCCAGGCCTTGGCGGCGGCGCGACGTTTCAGCGACCGCGCCGGGCTTTGCGTGTATGACGAACTCGGCGTATTGAAGCTGCTCAGTGGCGTGCGTGATCGCGCCCTGCTCGACCAGTTTCTCAATGAGCGCCTGGGCCCGTTGTTGCGCCACGACCGCCACCATGGCCCTTGCCTGATGCCGACCCTGGAAGCCTGGTTTCACGAGAATGGTAACCTTGTGGCCGCCGCGCAGCGCCTGGCCCTGCACCGCAACACGGTGACGCACCGCGTCCAGCGTATCGAAGCCCTGAGCGGGCTGACGCTGGGCAACTCATACGACCGCCTGGACATCGGAATAGCCCTGATGATCTGGCGGCTGACTGCCTGATTGTCTTTAGCCAAGAGGAACTTGCCCATGCATATCATCAACGCCCGCCTGCGCAACCGTGAAGGCCTGCATGATCTGCACCTGGAACACGGCCGGATCGCCAGCATCACTTCGCAAACCGAGGTACCTGCTTTAAGGGCCGGTGATTTGGACGCCGCTGGCAACCTGGTCATACCGCCTTTTGTTGAACCCCACATTCACCTCGACGCCACCCTTACGGCTGGCGAACCGCGCTGGAACATGAGCGGCACGTTGTTCGAAGGCATCGAATGCTGGGGCGAGCGTAAAGCCACGATCACCCAGGAAGACACCAAGACTCGCGCCAAAAAAACCATCCAAACCCTGGCAGCCCACGGCATTCAGCATGTCCGCACCCACGTCGACGTCACTGACCCCGAGCTCACGGCACTCAAAGCCATGCTTGAGGTACGCGAAGACAGCTCGCACCTGATCGACTTGCAAATCGTCGCCTTCCCCCAGGAAGGCATCGAGTCCTACCGCAATGGCCGCGAGTTGATGGCCGAGGCCATTCGCCTGGGCGCCGACGTCGTCGGCGGCATTCCCCACTTTGAGTACACCCGTGACCAAGGCGTCAGCTCGGTGAAATTCCTCATGGACCTGGCCGAACGCACGGGTTGCCTGGTGGACGTGCACTGCGACGAAACCGATGACCCTCACTCGCGCTTTCTCGAAGTGCTGGCCGAAGAAGCCCGCAGCCGCGACATGGGCGCACGCGTCACCGCCAGCCACACCACGGCCATGGGCTCCTACGACAATGCGTATTGCGCCAAACTGTTTCGCCTGCTGGGGCACTCAGGAATCAGCTTCGTCTCCTGCCCCACCGAAAGCATTCATCTGCAAGGCCGCTTCGACAGCTTCCCGAAACGCCGCGGCGTGACCCGCGTCAACGAACTGCTCGAAGCCGGCATGAACGTATGCTTTGGCCAGGATTCGATCGTCGACCCTTGGTACCCCTTGGGCAACGGCAACATCCTGCGGGTCCTGGAAGCCGGTTTGCACATTTGCCATATGCTCGGCTATCGCAATCTGCAAAGTGCTCTGGACCTGGTCACCGACAACAGCGCCAAGGCCATGGCCCTGGGCGAGCGTTATGGCCTGGAGCCGGGGCGCCCGGCCAACTTGCTGATCTTGTCGGCAAACAGCGACTACGAAGTTATTCGCAGCCAGGGCCTGCCGCTGTACTCAATCCGCAATGGCAAAGTGCTGATGAAACGGCAACCGGCGCAGGTGGAGTTTTTGTAACCGGCCTGTCTACACAATGGCGTCGAGGTCGAGCGGATGCACCTTGCCTGAACCGTCATGAATCGGCGCAGGAATACTGGCAACCTGCGCCAACTCACGGTTTTCACGGTGGCTGAACCAACGCTTCAGGCTGGGTTGCAGGTGCGCGCGATCGGCGTGACTGCCATACACGTCGCGGGCGTCCAGGCGCCGCCAGCGCAGGGACTCCAAGCGTTGGCGACTGGTGCGCAACCGGTCAATTTCTGCGTTCAACGCCTGGCTATGTTCGTGCCCATAGCCACGCTGGTTTGAGGGGCGGCGACGGTCCAGCTCACGGTTCTTGTCGCGCAACTGCGCAGTCATGCTCTCAAGGGCACGGTCCAGCAGCTCAAATTCTCTCTGCGTGACCAGAGGCCCTTGGCTATCAACGGTTTGTTGCCAGCGACGCAACGTGGCCCAGGCCGCCGGGATGTAACTGGCCGTCATGAAGTGCTGGCTGGCCTGAAACAATTGTTTCAGCACGTTGGCGCGGTTGGGCATGTCACCTTGAAGTTGCAAGGCACGGTTACAACCGGCCTGCAGAATAGACTCACAACCGGGCGTCCATAACACCGAGGAATGCGTGCCATCGGCCAGTTTGATCGGCATGAAGTGCTGCTGTTCGCCGTGATGCTGGTAGGGACTGCCACCCACACGCACCAGGCCGGCGGCAAACAGAAGCCCACCCGGACCGGGTGCACTGAACAACGCCACTACACCCGGAACCCAGAGTTTTGCGGTGGTGTTCATCCACGTGGCCGGAACGCTGGGCACCGGGTCGTTGTGGTTGACGATGCGATGGTGGACCAGCGCTGAGGCGCCTTCGGTGAACTCGGCGTCGGCGGCGCGGGGTGCGCCATAGGTGTAGAGGAGAATGTTGTACTGAGTGTCGGGGATTCGTCGCAATCCTTCTGCCAGGAGCAAGGCGATGGCACCGCCGAGGCTGTGGCCGCAGATTACAATGCGCTGGCCGCTGTGAAACTGCTCGAGGTATCGCAGAATAAAATCGCGCATCGCTAGATACGCCTGATAGAAGCCCTTATGGGCTTTGCCCACGCCGTCAGAAAACGGCACTTGGTGGGCGTCGGCGTCTCGCAGTGCATCGGCGCCGCTGGCGGTGCCTCGCACAGCGATCAGGATGACTTCAGCGTGATGAGTGATGAACGCCTGAGTGTCCGTTCCGAACTGCTCATCGTTGAAAAAATGCACCAGAGCAGGATGCTCCTGTTTTGCGCCAAGCTCAGAGCGGTTCTGTGGGTACACGTCAGGGTCGAAGGGCACGATCTCAAAACGCTGGGAGTATGGGACTTCCTCATAGAGCGGGTAAAAGCGCTGCACCTGCTCGCGATCAACATTCCAGGCTTCTTGATAGGCCGAAAGCTTTTCGACGAACAGATTCCCTATGCCGGGATCCAGAGGAAAGCTGACTTGATCCACCGGATTCGTTGGAGGCTGCTGGCCAAAATCGCAGTAACTCAAGGTAGCCATCAACGCCAATTGGTAGAGGTTCAAGGCGCAGAAACGATCCTCTGTGGATAGCATCGGGCGCAGGGCTCGCAAAGGTCGTACCTCCAGCACGGTATGCAGGTTGGGGAACAACACCACACCTGACAAAGTCGGCTGAGGCGGACCGAAGCCCAACTCAGCCATCATTCTTAACGCATGGCGTTGAGGTGGGTAAGTGCGGGGCGCCAACGGCGGTAAGTGAGCAACATGCCGGACCAGGTCGCGCACTTCTACCTGATAAAACCGGTCCGCTTTGCGCTGTGCAGGATTTCTCTCGATACGCTGGCCGTCAGCAGTGCAAAAGCGGGTTTGTTCGGCCCGTGCCTGGAGTTCGGTGATGGGCAATTTGTAAGTCTTGCGCGTACTCAATTCAAAATACGGCTGCTCATTTCCAGCGTACAGCCCCTCCAGAATAAGCACGACGGGACCGCAGTAAAACCCTTGTAGCTTGGCAAACCCCTCCCCAGTCAGCCTGCCATTGTACGAGTGGCCCGTACTGTCATAGACAGTGTAAGCAAGCCCGCCGTAGGCCTTCCCACTGCCCGTTTCATCAACCAGACAAAAGCTTGCCCAATGCCCTTTCAATGCACATGCAGGCATGTTGCTGCTGAAAAAAGCTTGCTTGCGCGCTTCTTGATTCATGACTCGACTCCTTGTCAATTACAGGTGGGATAGACATCACAGGTGCGTCCATCCGGCATCTTTATAGGTTTGAAGTCCTTGTTATCGGGCTCGCAAGCTCCCTGCTGATCCTCAAAGCTTTTACCCCTGCAGCGTTTCCAACCTCCCGGTACAGCTATCCACCGCCGGTCAAAAGCCGGTTCTTCCTGATCTGAAAGCGCCAGTTCCAGCCTGACTTTTTTTCCAGGTAACAGCTCTCGCTGCACGACACCGCCCGCTCGAACTTTCTGCCGCTGCCCTCCTGCGTCCAACGCTCTGCACTCCAGAATTTTTCTGATTGCATGCAAGGGCCCCACCGTGCGAAAAAACCACCTGCATTGACCGGCCAGCTCCTGCACACCTGAGCCGGGCATCCCTGCTACGCGCTCAGATTCGACAGGATCTGCGAAATAGATAGCGGCTGAATCTCCACCGACATCTGCGTCGCGCTCGCCCCATTTCGCATAAATGTCGAACTCCACGCTCTTCAACACCGATGGGCATCCCTCGATGGTTTCAGTCAGCGGCAGGTCATAGCTCACTCGTTCGGCCACCGGTTTGTAATCAGCAATAAAGATCTTCCGCTCTGGCCTCTTGCCTCGACGTCGCGGCAAGGTACACAACTGGTCCCTTGCAGGACCGTAGTTAGCCGCCCCTGTAAACCGAAACTCCGCAGGCAAATCCACCTCCAACGTGAAGTGATTGACCGGCCCCACCGCACATCCCGAAAGCCATCCCGCACCCAGCGCGACCAATGCACCACGCAGCCGCTTATCCATGCTTGCCTCCCAGCCTGCGCCACTGCGCCGATACTCGTTCGAAGTGGTCCCCAGGCGTTTCTCCTTGCATTGGCTGCCACTGAATGACGCTGGTACGCGTTGCCTCTTCCAGCCTGCGCACCACCAGGAACTCAAGCTGTTGCGGCGCACGCCATTGCCACGCACGAGCCTGTTCCAATACCTGAGATAACCAGATTCGAGGGTCCTGGAATTCAACCAGTGCGGCGAGGTCTTCGCTGTGCTCGGTCAGCAGGTAACGCAGGACATTGGCGTGCAGGATGGCCGCCGTATGGGGGTTGGGGGTGTTGAGCCAGGGTGCCGGAACTGGCACCGGATACTCACCCGGGGCCGGATTATCGCCGTGGTGCCAATGGCCCTCGTGCCAGTAGCACACGCTGATCAGCGGGCCGAGGAACACCGGCCAGTGCTCGCTCGGCAGATGAGCCAACACGCGAGCCAGGGTTCGATTGTCATGAAAGCGATACAACGCCTGGCTGCCCTCGAGCCCTACCAGCATGCGCTCGCGCCAATGTCGGGCCGCACCGGCCAGGTCGTCGTCGGGCAGGCTTGCCAACCAACCCCAGTCAGATTGCGGGTGCTGCAGCAGGTCGAACAGCGCAGGCTCACTTGCCTGCTCCAATAGCAGGATCACCGGACCAACCGCTGCCAGTTCGGCCACAGCGCTCTCACCGTAAAGACTGCAATATTGCGACAGATTACGGGCTGCCAGCAGCGGCTGGCGTGCGTCATGGTTGCCGTCAAGGATCAGACACAGTCGGCGGCCCGCTTGTTGCTGTTGGGCCATCCAGCGGCCAGGCGTGCTCTGCATCAAGCAGCCCTCCGCTTGATAGCGCACTGGCCTTCGCGGCATTGCTCGCACACAGGACAAAAATCAGCCCCCAATTGCCGGGCCAACGCCATGACGAGGCCTTGTGCAGCCGCCATTTTCGGACCGATTGCTGCTGAAAAGGGGCTCGTTGATGAATTCGGGGGTGGCAAGCCGCCGACGGTAATGGGTTTACTGGTAAAAATACCGCCGGCCTGAACCAGCACATACTCACCCCCAGCCCTGAGGCTCAGTTGCGCGCCCGCATCGATGACCAGGCTGGCACCTGCCTTGAGATGGATTTGTTGCCCGGCTTCTATGACCAGCAAACGCCCTACCCGTGTCTGACTGTCGCCCTGCACGTCCAGGTGATCATGCGCTTTGAGCTCGACATTGCGATCACCCCCGATATGACGACGCTCGCCGCTTTGCAGGTGAGCCGTGCTCAGTCCCCGGATGATTTCGTGGCGCTCTCCGACGACCTCCAAGCGACTGTCGTGCCCCACTTTCTGCTCCAGATCACGCTGAGCGCGCAAGTAGATGAGTTCCTCGCCACGGCGATCTTCAAGGTGCAGTTCGTTGGCTCCCCCGCCGCCCGGCGAACTGCGGCTGCGCAAGACACTGCGGGTACCGTGCTGCGGCAAAGGATAGGTCGGCATGTGCAACGCATTGGGCAGGCAGCCGTTGATCAATGGCCGGTCGGGATCGCCCTCCAGGAAGGTCACCAGCACCTCCATGCCCACGCGCGGAATCATCATTGCGCCAAAGCCATCCCCCGCCCAACCGGACGCTACCCGTACCCAGCAGCTGCTTTTGTCATCGGCGTTTTCCAGGCGATCCCAATGAAACCGTACCTTCACCCGGCCATAAGCATCGCAATACACCTCCTCGCCCGCAGGCCCTGTCACCGTGGCGGTTTGACTGCCATTGATGGTCGGCTTCGGGTGCTTCAGACGAGGCCGATAAGGCGCGCGCCAGGGTGTGGCGATGAACCGGTTGCGGTAGCCCTGGAATACGTCCGTCTCAACCACCGCTTCCTCAAGTACCTGCGGTTGATAACCCTCATGACGCACTGATGTGATCAACCAAAGGTCGTTGCAGGCCGGATCGGGGTGATCGCGCAGTTCGAGGAAATGGCCGCAGCTCAACGCAGCTTGATCACTGCTGCCCAGCGCGTGATGACGGTCGCTCTGATGGCGCTCCAGGCTTCGGCGCGCCAATTGTTTGCCCCGTGCAGGGTCAAAGAAGCCACCAGGGTAGCGATAATCCTCCAAAGGTTGCGCCCAGGCAGTGCCTGCCGTGTCGTGCAAGCGCAACAACGGGTGCTCGAAATCATGATCGCGGCGAGCCGTATGCCGAGTGCGGGTTTCCAGGCGCACCTCGAAACCCTGGATCACCCCCGATTCGTCGACATAGTCATGCACCGGACAGTAGCGCTGCGCAGGCAAGCGCCGAAACACCGTCTGGTCGTCACCAAACACCAGCACGTGATTGTTCGTGCTGTGGCGGAAATGGTAGTGAATGCCCTCCTCTTCACACAGGCGCTGGATGAAGTGCAGGTCGGTTTCAGCGTACTGCACGCAGAACGTGCGTGGCGGATAGACCACCGGGCCGAGTTCGAAGCAATAGGCGTCGGCAAGGATACCGTGATGCTCAAGCACCGCAGCGATGATCTGCGGCACACTGCGCTGCTGGAAAATCCGCTGGTCGCGCCTGTGGGCCAAGCACGCCAGCCGGGGGGCCAGGGTGAGGTGATAACGGGTCAGCCGTGCGCCCGGATCATCACGGCCGATGGCGTGGATTTGCCCATGCAGCCCTGCGTCCGCCGCGCCGAAGTCAAGATAGGCAGGCTGATGGAGCAGTGCCTCAAGGTCCAGCGAGGCGTTTTCACTGACTACCTGCAGTTGAATGAAATAAGGCTGATCAATGACTTCATTGCCTTCAAAAGCGAGCACTTGAAAGTCGCTGGCAACTTCTGGAAGTATCAATTTGAAACGTGTTGACATTAACGCACTCACCATCCGTAGTTACCCATCATCAAATAGTTGACTGAAAGGCTTTCTCCCGTCGGATGTTGATCGAACAGCTGGGAAAAAGCGCCTTAACGCAGTGAAGCTTAGCGATTTCAGGCGACATTCGGCTCTTCAAAAACAAAAAAGAAGTTTCGTACATTGGGGTCGGAAGTGTCTTTTACGAAACATTACAGCGCATTAATAAAGAAACTAAGAACAACAAGAAATTTCCCACACTAACTTCACAAACCTAACTAACCAATAAAGAAACAGCTGACACTAACCCACGCCATCAGCTGCTCTGTCACGATCAGGCTTGAGCCCTGGCAGTCCCGAACAGGCTGACGTTCAGCAGTGTTTTACCCTGGCTCTGCAACCGTATGGGCGCAGTGCCACCTGGCATGACCACGGTTACCACGCCGTCCGTGACCCAACCTGCTCGCCATGCCGCGCAGGCCACTGCACTGGCGCTGGTCCCTGAGGACGCGGTGGGACCCTCTCCCCGCTCAAACACCCGCGCGATCAGGTGATTGTCCGAAGATCGGGCAGCCCATTGCAGATTGATTCCGGCACCACAAGGTTGACCACGCCCGAGCGGCGGTGCGAAGGCAATCGCCTGCAACAACCCGAACAGTTCAGGCTGTTGCATCGACCGATTGTCGGGTAACGCGCTGGCGTGCTCAACGAGCGTCACGCAATGAGGGTTGCCCACGCGTACAAACTGACTGCAGGCCCAGTGCGGGTTGATTGCCGCCAACGCGGCCACGTGACTGAACTCACGCTCCCTGACCGCAACCGCATTAACACCCGCAGCAGCCACTGCGCCGGGGCCGAACATCGGTAGCCCCAATGCCAGCCAGAAACCTGCCACCTGTTCGTACAACGCCGGCTCCACGCGGGTGGCAACAGGCGACGCCGTGGCCGGCTGGTCATGGTGCACGCGCAATTCACACGTCTGAACCATCAAGCCCTGATCGGCCAACGCCTGGGCAAAGATAGTCAGACCGTTGCCGCTGCGTTCGGCGAGGGAGCCATCCGTATTGACGATCAGCAGGTCGAACGGCGGCGCGGATTGAAATGGCCCGACCAGCAAACCATCGCAACGGTGCGCCTTCGCATTGGCGGGTCGAGGCAACGCGCCCCAGCCGCACTCGGAGGAGATTGCCGATGCTGCCCAGTCCTTGCGAGTGTGCGCCGCCAAGTCAGCGCGCTCGGGCACATCGACACCACGGCTGCGCAGATAGGCCGGGCTGACCACCGCGTAGATATTGCCCCGCGCATCATAGAACTGGGTCATATTGCCACCCGCTTGAAAATCTTCATCGGCGTGTCCGTCCAATTGCCTGCACACTAGACGGCAGCGTATTACAGAACTGTCGATCGGGTCATCCGAAGGGAACCCGGCTCGCTCGAGAGCGCCTGATATGCAAGGATGTCGCGCCGGACATCGTTCGCTGAACGCAAAACCAAGGATTTTTCATGACTGCCATTCCCACTCCAGCGCCCGTGGTTCCCGGGCGACTGGAACAAATGTCGACCCGTATCGCTTTTTTCATCGCCGGCTTCGGCATCGCCGCCTGGGCGCCGCTGGTGCCGTATGCCAAGGCTCGCGCGCAACTCAACGAGGGCACGCTGGGTCTGCTGCTGTTGTGCCTGGGAGTGGGTTCGATCATCGCCATGCCGGTGGCCGGTGCGCTGGCCTCACGTTTCGGCTGCCGACGCGTGCTGACGGGCGGCACTATCATGATCTGCCTGGCCCTGCCGATGCTCGCGACGGTCAGCTCGATCCCACTGCTGATGGCCGGGCTGTTTCTGTTCGGCGCAGGCCTGGGCACCGTGGATTCGACGGTCAACCTGCAAGCCGTCATCGTTGAGCGTGCCAGCGGTAAAACCATGATGTCGGGCTTTCACGGCCTGTTCAGCCTCGGCGGCATTGTCGGTGCGGCGGGAGTCTCCGGGTTGCTCGGCCTGGGCCTGTCGCCGTTGCAGGCGACCCTGGTGGTGATCGTGATCGTGGCGGTCGCGCTGCTCAAGGCCGGGCCACATCTGTTGCCCTACGGCAGTGAAAGCTCGGGCCCGGCGTTTGCAGTGCCTCACGGTGTGGTGCTGTTTATTGGCTGCCTGTGTTTCATCGTATTTTTGGCTGAGGGCGCGGTGCTGGATTGGAGTGCCGTATTCCTCAGCGCCGAGCGTGGCCTGGATGAGGCTTACGCCGGCCTCGGCTATGCGGCATTTGCCTTGACCATGACTGCGGGACGCCTGACCGGCGATGCCATTGTGCGACGGCTGGGCGCCACCCGTGTGATTGTTATCGGCGGCTCGCTGGCCACCGCCGGCATGCTGCTCGCCACGCTGTTCCCGGCCTGGGAAACCGCGCTGCTGGGGTATGCATTGGTGGGCGCTGGTTGCTCGAACATCGTGCCGGTGCTGTACACCGCCGTCGGCAAGCAAAAAGTCATGCCGGAGCACATTGCGGTACCGGCCATTACGACCCTGGGCTATGCCGGCATTCTTGCCGGCCCGGCCATGATCGGCTTTATCGCTCACGGCAGCAGCTTGAGCATCGCCTTCGTGCTGGTCGCGATGCTGCTGGCCGGGGTGGCCATCAGCGGCAAAATCCTCAAGGTGTAAATTGCCTGCCGCACACGGCCTGGACGCTACCGGGCCTTGTGCATCTGGTGCTGTTCCAGCCAGCGCTCCAGGCTTTTGTTGCACAGCCAGCCCTCGTGCCTGGAGCGACCAAACAAGCGCTGGGTATTGGCGCGCTCCAGCGAGCGCAATAATCCTGGGCGCTCGATGATGTTTTTTGCCGTGTACACACAGTGTTCGCTGTATTTCTTCCTGGGCAATCCGGTGGTGGGTTCAAGAATCGGCCTGCCCAGTGAGTCGCTGTCATCGGGGTCATTCATAACCACTTTGAGCAGCGAAATATCCACGTACTCAAAGGTTTCAAAGAACACGGTACGGTCCTTGAGCGTGTCCCTCAGCTGTTTGAAGTGACCTTGCAACGCCTGCACGACGCTGGCATTGCCCTGGCCATGGAAAGGGTCCTGGCTGAAGGCGTTGGGTGAACTGTTGCCGCGCAATGCGCAAGCGGCTTCCAGGCTGTCGCGGGTGATATAGCCGTCGCAATCGATGATTGCGTCGCTCAGCAGCGGGCGCTTGAGAATTTCCCTGACCACCAGGATCATGCGGTCGCGCACGTTATTCACCCTCACGCTTTTCGGCTGCAAATTGGCGCAGCGAGGACGGCGTCACACAGCCCCCCTCGCTGTAGTTTTCAAACACGTCAAAGTTCTTTCGCAACTCGAGCGCCAGTTGCCTATCGGTGAAGCTCGGGCCCGGAAGCGTGGTGTCTGCGCGAGCCGTTGGCGCGTTCTGCAGCGCCTGGTGCCGCAACGACGGCACGGTAGCGCGCAAGCCGTGCCGCCGCGGCGGCGGCAGGTCTTGCGCAACAGATTGATCCTCGCAAAACGGCTGTGCCACAGGCGGCGGCGAAGGCCAGCGAACCTGCGGGCCGCCCATGGCCGTTGGCAGCATGCGCGGTAATGCACCCTCAATTGTCATACGTCATCTCCCGACCTTTTGCTGATCTGTGCTTGCCTGAAATTCAACACCGAGGTGCTCCGGATCAGTGGTTGATTGCGTAGGAGCAAGCAACCGATGTGTGGCGAGTTGGGCACGATAGTTCCGGGCAGTGGCTGAATACCAATAACAGCATGTAAAAACCATGAGGCCCTGGGTCAATCCGACTTTCTCCCACGCCAGACAGTTTTCAGGCCATGGATCAATACAGCCCAGGCGCCCGCCCCTTTGCTTTCGTTGCGGCTCGCCTCCCCAGGCGCAAGCATGCCGCGGGCGAAATCATCGGCGACCGGTGCCCGGAACTTGCACTGCCCCGCGAGCGCTTTCATGCGCTGCACTTCTGCCGCGTACCCATTCGGCGAGGCCGCAGGCAGAAGGTCATTCGGCAGCTCTTGCCCTGTCACCGCTGTTGAGCGCTCAACGTCGACGCCATGGGCGAAGGTGTCGAGGCCTCCCCTTGGGCAGGGTTGAAACGAAGTTGAAGTCATATCCAGGCCCTGATTCACGTTCTGAAAGACTACCGAGTGCGCTAAGCCGTTGGGCCCATCCAGCGCAGCAAGCGCCACGAAGCGTTCGCCGCGCCGATTGCATCGCGCGTACTCAATCAGCGGGTCAGTGCGACCAGGATTTCAAACACGTTGATCCGGCCATCCGCGTCTGCGTCCATTTTCTTCAGCGAATCGCCGCGGCCGGTAAACGCTTTACTCAGCTGGATTAAATGGTCGATCGACGGAATGCCCGTCATGGGTGTTTTGCCCAGCGCCTGAAGGTCTCTGACGTTGATTTCGTGCCCAACGTAATCTTTCAATTGATTGAAATGGTTGAGCATTTCCTGGGCTATTTGTTTGTCATCCTTGTATTTGAAGGGGTTGTCGTCACGGATGAGTTTAGCCAGGGCGTGCAGGTCGGTTCGACTGCCAAGGGCGTCCATCATGCCGGTACGCCGCAATACCTCTCGGGCGGTGCGAATGTTTTCATTCACGTTGGGATCACTGCCCAGCTGTTTTGCCGCCATGTCTCTAAGGGTGCGAGCACTCAGGGTCTTGGAGTGACTTGATCCGGTGAACGCAGCGAAGTTGTTCAACAGCAACTGCGCCAGTTGGTCATTACTTTTGTGGGAGTAGACGAGGTCTGGTTTACCCGACCCAACCGGCACCAGCGTTGGCGGTACGCCGTTGTGATGAGCATGCGCGTGGGGTCGCTGACTACCAAACCAATGGCCCATTGCGTGTTGAAACTGCTGCATGAAACCCTGTTGCGAGGCCGAGTGATTCATCGCCGGCGCCCAATGATGATGATCACTGTGACCCTGGGCTGTTTGCTGATGAGCGCCAAACACCGGCCCGGAGACGTTGACCGACAGGTTATAACTCACGTTCCCGGCGCTGTGGCTGTCGTAGGACGGCGCGACAGAAAACGCACGGCTGGCCTTGGCTTCGGGCTTTGAATCAGCCAGCGCCGTGTCAGCGGTTGATGAAACAGAAACAGACGTATCGAGAGCCGATACCGACATAAGTGCCTCCAGTGCAAGGGGATCGATTACCAACCTGCCACGCCAGCGTGACGTCGAAGTCGTTCAGGTTTCCCCTGTGTGGCGCATCTGTCGGAATAGGTTCCTGACCCGGCAGCAGGTCGCTTAAAAACCTGTAGGAAAGGCGCAAAAAAAATCGCAGCCCCAGGGCTGCGATTTTTCGTGTCAACGGCAGGTCAGAACCCGACGCTTGCCTGTACGAAGAAGGTACGTGGCTCGCCAAGGTACAAACCCGCGTTGTTGTCGCTCGAGCGCGTGTAATGTTGTTGGTCGAAGACGTTTTTCACGCCCACGCCCAGTTTCAGGTTCGACAGTTGCGCACCAAAGTCATAGCCGCTGCGCACGTTGACCGAGACATAACCAGGAATATCGCCGTACTGACCATCGGCAGTGCCCTGGGTGATGTAAGTGGTGCCAGTGCCCGGCGCGCGTTGCCCGGACTGGGCATAGACGTCCAGGTTATGGGTCCAGTGATTGATGTCGTAACGCAGGCCCGCCGTTGCCACTTCACGCGAATACAGCGGCAAGTCGCGGCCCTTGAACGGTACATCGCCTTCTGAAGTGGCCTTGGTGTACGTGAAACCGGCGCTGGCGGTCAGGCCGTCCAGGCGCGGGTCGAGGTTCGACAGGTCGTAGTGGGCCGAGGCTTCGACGCCCTGGTGCTTGGTGGCGCCCAGGTTGGTCCAGCCCACGTCGTTGCTGACGTATTGCAACTCGTCCGAAAAGTCGATGTAGAACAATGTCACTTCGCCGCCCCACACGCTGTCGTTGTAGCGCGTGCCGACCTCGTAGGTCTTGGCCTTTTCCGGGTTCAGGCCATCGGCCGTCTGGTTGACCCGGCCACCCTGCCCGATCTGCGCATACTGCAGGCTGCCGAACGAAGTTTCGTAGTTGGCGAACAGCTTCCAGGCATCAGAGATGTGGTACATCACGCTCAACGCCGGCAAGGGCTCGTTGCTCTCGATCTTGCGATTTTTCTCCACGGTGCGCACGCCGTTCAGGGCGACCACCGGGCGATCATGCCAGCGGGTTTCGATGTTTTCGAAGCGGATACCCGGGGTGACGGTCCATTTGCCGATATCGATTTTGTTATCGAGATAGAACGCATTGGCGACGGTGCCGCCGGTGCGGTCCTGGTAAACATGTCCATCGTTTTGGCCACCCGGCGTCGGTACATTGTCGACCAGGTTCAGGCTGCTGGCTTGCTCATGCATGCCTTCTTTCAGGTAGCGGTAACCGAGACTGACTTCCTGAGTGCTGGGGCCCACGTCGAACACATGCGACACACGTGGCTCGATGCCAAAGGTGTAGTAGGTGCGCGGGTAGGAACCGATGGTCTTCAGGTCACGGTTGGCGATGTTGCTGCCCCGGAAACTGTCGGTGTAGTAGGTCAGCACTTCGGCCTGGGTACGGTCATCGATCTGCCGGATGTACTTGAACGACACGTCCTTGCGGCGACCGCTGAAGTTGTCGTAGTCGCGCACCGACTGGTACGGATTGGCGTCAAATTGCTTCTGGGTCAAGCCCCCGGGCATGTCGGCGCTGGCGTCGTAGTAGTGGAAATTAAGCGAGAAATCGTCTTGATCGGTCGGCGCCCAGTGAGTCTTGAGAATCACGTCGTCGATGTCATTGGAGTTGTTGCTGTCGCGGTAACCATTGCCGTTGACGCCGGTATAGAGCAACGCAACGCCAATACCGTTGTCGGCGGTGCCACCCACAAAGGCGTTGTCGACGTGTTTCCAGCCACCGTGTTCAGCCGTCTGCAAGGTGGTGCCGACTTCACCGGAGAATGTCTCGGGAATGGCGCGGGTCACGAAGTTGATCACACCGCCGACGTTCTGTGGCCCATACCGCACGGAACCGGCGCCGCGCACCACGTCGATGCTGTCCAGGTTGCCGGCGGAAATCGGCGCCATCGACAGTTGAGGCTGGCCATACGGGGCGAACGCCGCCGGCACGCCGTCGATCAGCACGGTGGAGCGTGGCGACAGGCGCGATGTGAGGCCACGAACGCCGACGTTCAGGGAAATATCACTGCCTCCGGTGCCGTTGGATTCCTGCACCTGCACGCCAGGGATACGGCGCAGCACGTCACCGACGTTCATTGCGCCCTGCTCCACCATGGCTTCACGGCGCACCACCGTGCGCGCGCCAGGGTGGTTCTGCACGACGGCAGCGTTCGCATCACCCAACCAGTCGCCGACCACCTTGATGTCGGTGACGCCCAGCTCCAGCGGCGAACCGGCTTCACCGGTGCCGGTGCTTTGCGGGCGCAGGGTCACAGAACCGGCGTCGATCTGGTAATCCAGGCCGCTGCCTTGCAGCAGCTGGCGCAGGGCCTGTTCGGGTGAGAGGTTACCGTCCACCGCAGGCGCTTGCTTGCCGGCGACCATGTCCGGGTTGAAAAACACTTGCAGGGAAGTCTGCTGGCCCAACTGGCTCAACGCTGCGCCCAAAGGCTGAGCGCGGATGTGGATGCCGTCGCCAGCATAGGCCGCAGGCAGCGCGGCACTGACGGCGAGCGCCAGCGCCAGAGGCGCCCAGCGGGAAATTTTATTGTTGTAGACGGTAAGTTTTTTCACGTCGAACCTAGTCCTGTGATCGCAAGAGTGTGCGGCTGTTAATGCAAACCAGTTGCAGTTGCAGGAGAAGACGAAGAACTCGGAAAAAACCTGAATTTCAGCGAGAAATAATTTCCTGGCTGCCATCGGGCAAGCTGCGCAGGGCGACCGGCAGTATGTGCGGCAAGGCTTTGAGCAAGGCGTCGGTGTCGCGGGCGTTGAACACACTGGTCAAGCGCAGGTTGCTCACCGCCGCCGTGCTGACCCGCAAGGGCTGCTCACGATAGCGCGATACTTCACGGGCCACTTGGCCGAGGGTGGCGTTGTTGAACACCAGTTTCCCGCTGCGCCAGGCGGTCAGTTCATCAGCATTCACCGCATAAGCCGCTGCGACCTGTCCCTGGGAATCGACATGCGTGCCGCGGCCTGCCGTGAGCGTGACCCTCTGATCCGTCGAGCGCCCCTGTACCTTGACAGTGCCGGCCTCGACCACCACGCGGGTCTGATCGTCGTCACGGCGCACATCGAACCGTGTGCCGGTGACCGTCACCTGCCCTGCCCCAGCGACCACGATGAACGGGCGGCTGGTGTCATGCTCGACGCTGAACATCGCTTCGCCTTCCTTGATCTCGACTCCGCGCCGGCCCTTTTCGTAGTGCACCGCGACCACGCTGCGGCTGTTCAGGTCCATGACCGAGCCGTCCGGCAAGGCCACTTGGCGATGCTCACCCACGCGCGTACTGAATTGCGCACTGTAAGGCTTGGGCTGATCCAGCCCGCTGAACAGCCCAAGGCCCAGGGCAATCGCCACCACACTGGCGGCGACGGCGTAACGCACAACGGCACGGCGTCGAGGGCGCTCGACCGGCGCCTCACACAACGCCTGCAAACGCGCCTTGGGCAGCAGGTCTGCGGCGCTCCACATTCCTTGCAGCACATCGAATTCGTATTGGTGCTCGGGACGCTCATTGCGCCAGGCGTCGAAGCGCTGGCGTTCTGCGCTGCTCAAGTCGGCCTCTTGCAGGCGTACAAACCATTGCGCGGCTTCGTCGCGAGCGCGGCTATCCATCATGGAAGGTCCTGTTTCAAAGCGGGTCATGGGGCCATCGCATCCAGGCGGTCACGCAGATGCCGCAAGGTGCGGATCATATACTTTTCCACCATGTTTTTTGACAGGCCCAGGCGCACGGCGATTTCCTGCTGGGTCAGGCCCTCGATTTTCTGCCAGATAAATACCTTGCGACAGTTGAGCGGCAACTCGGCCAGGGCCCGCTCAATGGAGTCCGCCAACTGGATGGCGTGCATGAAATGCTCCGGGTCGCCGCCGTGGGGCGAACGCTGGTCAAATGCTTCCAGCGCCAGCGCCTCACGCCGGTCTTCGCGGCGATAGGCGTCAACGGCGATGTTGCGCGCGGTTTGATGCAAATAGGCGCGCGGTTGCTCAACCTCACTGGCGCGCGACTCAAGCACCCGCACGAAGGTGTCGTGGGCCAGGTCCTCGGCCTGCTGACGGTTTCTCAGGCGGCGTGTCCAGGTTCCGATCAACTCTTCGTAGTGCTCGAAAAAGCCTGTTCTGCGGGGCGGCTGAGGAGTCATCGAGTGAGCACTGGGGAGGCGGGGCGTGAATAGTAATGCTTCCTATTAAGTGGAGCAATTGCTTCCCGTCGTCCCGCGCCGTTCTCGGCACGTCACCCGCGCCGCAGCATCAGCGCGGCAAGCGCACACAACGCCAATGCCACACAGGCCAGATAAAACGCATCGCTGTAGGCCATCAGAAACGCCTGGTGATGGATGCTCTGGTCGAGCAGTTGCAACGTCGCTTGATGGTCCGGCAACTGCGCCTGCAACACGCCCGCGTCCGGCAGGCGTTGTTGCAGGGCCGAGTCGAACAGCGTCACCGACTCATTGATCCGCGCTGAATGCACACGCTCGCGCACCACCACCAGTTGCGCCAACAACGCCGTGCCGACGGCGCCGCCCAGGTTGCGCAGCATCGAAAACACCGCCGAGGCCGACCCCGCCTCGGCCTTCGCCAGCCCCTGCACGGCCAGCACCGACAAAGCCACCATGATCAGCGGCTGACCGACCCCGCGCACCACAATCGACGGCACGATCACATTGCTCGCGCTGTCGGCGGACAAGTGCGCGCCCATCCAGCACCCCAGCGCCATGATCGCGAAGCCCGACGCTACCAGCAGCTTGGCGCTCAACCCCCTCATCAATCGCGGCAAAAACGGCGCCATCACCAGTTGCACCAGCCCGTAGAGGATCAGGCTCAGCCCAATCTCCCGTGCGTTGTAGCCCTGCAATTGCGACAGGTAATTGGGCACCAGAAACACCAGGCCGAATGTGCTTGCGCCGAACACACACATCGCCACACTGGCCACGCCAAAGTTGTAATGCCCCAACAGGCGCAGGTTGATAAAGGCATGCGCGCCCCACAGTTGGCGCGCGATAAACCCGAGCAGCCCGACCACGGCCAATACACTCATCCACACAATAAACGGCGAACCGAACCAGTCCTTGCGCCCGCCCTCCTCCAGCACGATTTGCAGCGCACCCAGGCCCATCACCATGCAGGCGATGCCCCACCAGTCGCCCTGGCGCAACAGCTTGAGGTGCATGGGCTGGCGATCAATCGACCAGGCCACCGCGGCGAGCAACGCAATGCCGGGGAACAATTGCAGGTAGAAGATCCAGCGCCACGAGTACACGTCCGTCAGCCAACCGCCCATCGACGGGCCCGCAGCCTGGGCCACGCTATTGGCCAGGCTGAACAGGGCCATGCCCAGTGGCACTTTGCTGGGCGGCAGCTCGGTAATGATCAGTTGGAAAGACAATGGGATCAGCACCGCGCCGGCCGCGCCCTGTATCACCCGAATGATGATCATGGCTTGCAGGTTCGGCGCCAGCGAGCACGCCACCGAGGCCAGCAAAAACACGCCCGAGCCTAAAAGCATCACGCGGCGCAATGAAAACACCTGCACCAGCCACGCGGTGAGCGGGATCATGATGATTTCCGCCACCAGGTACGCGGTGGAGATCCAGGAACCCTCCTCGAACGTGGCGCCCAAGGCGCCTTCGATTTCCGGCAGCGCGGCGCTGGTGACGTGCACGTTCATCCCGGCCATGAAGCAGCCGAAGAGCCCGCCGATCACCGCCACCCACGCGCGCAACGACACCTGGGGTGAGCGCGCATCAACCGCCATGAGCAGGCGCCCCACGCGTGTCGACCGTGGCAATCACCGACATGCCCGGCAGGATGCGTGGGCCGTCACCTTCCTGCGCCAGCAGGCGGATCCGTACGGGAAAACGCTGGACGATCTTGGTGAAGTTGCCCGTGGCATTGTCGGGCGGCAATAACGCAAACACTGCGCCGGAGCCTGGGGCGATACTTTCCACCTCGCCCCGCCAGTGCCGGCCGGCGAAGCTGTCCACCGCAATGTCCACCGACTGCCCGGGCGCCATGCGCTGCAACTGGGTTTCCTTGAAGTTGGCGCTCACATACGCCTGCGCGACCGGCACCACGGCCAGCAGCGGCAGACCAGGCAGTGCGTATTGCTGGCGGCGCGCTTTGCGCTGGCCCACCACGCCGTCAAACGGCGCACGAATCGCCGTGTCCTCCAGCGCGTTACGCGCCAAGCCCACGGCGGTGCGAACTTCGCCGACATGGGCCTGACGTTCTTGCAGTTGGGCCTGGGCCTGTTGGCGGCGCGCCTTCAGCACCTGCAACTGCGCCTGCTGACGCAGCACCTGCGCACGTGCCTGGGCCAGCGCCGCCTGCGCCTGGGCCTGGCTGGCACTTACCGTTTCCAGGTGTTGGGCACTGGCGACCTGCTGCGCCACCAGGTCGCGATAGCGCTGGTAATCAAGGCGCGCGCGTTGTGCTTCAGCCTCACCGCTGGCCAGCGCGGCCTGGGCCTGAACAATACGTTGTTGTTGCTCGCCGGATTGCGCGTCGAGGGTCTGCAGGTTGGCCTGTTGCGCGGTGACCGCCGCTTCAGCTTGCTGCAGCTGCGCCTGGGCACTGTTGAGACGCTCGATAAAATCGCGCTCATCGATACGCACCAACACGTCTCCGGCCTTGACCCACTGGTTGTCGTCCACCAGCACCTGGCTTATATAGCCTGCAACCCGGGGGCTGACGGCGACCCAATCGGCACGCACATAGGCATCGTCGGTCTCTTCCAGGAACTGCCCCGTTTTCCACCAATAGCTGCCAAACAGGGCGATGCCCAGTAACGCAGCCACCGACGCCGTCACCACCAACGTGCGGCGGTGACGTTGCATCAACGTGGGTGCAATGACTTCAACGGCCTGATTCATCGGCGGGCTCCAAGGGTGGCTACGGGTAAGGAAGGTGATGGATCAGGGCGCTGCCAACCGCCGCCCAGCGCCTGGAACAGGTCGATCTGGCGGTTGATCAGGTGCAGGTCGGCCTGAGCCAGGCGTGTTTCGAGGCTGA
Source organism: Pseudomonas sp. Larv2_ips (assembly GCF_963879675.1). Lineage (NCBI taxonomy): Bacteria > Pseudomonadati > Pseudomonadota > Gammaproteobacteria > Pseudomonadales > Pseudomonadaceae > Pseudomonas > Pseudomonas sp. Larv2_ips. The sequence goes on along the minus strand of NZ_CAWOAW010000014.1, from coordinate 825,804 downwards.
CGCGGTTGCGCTCGCTGTCCAGCAGCGCCAGCGCATCCAGGCCACCGGCCAGGAAGCTGCGGTTGGCCAGGTCGAACGCTCGGCGGCTATGCGCCAGGGCGGCGACCAAGGCTTGGCGGCGCTGCTGTTCGCCTTGGTAAAGCACCAACGCTTGCTCCACCTGCTTGAGCGCGTCGAGCACGGTGGCGTCGAATTGCGCCAGCGCCTGATGCGCTTCGGCCCGCCGTTGGGTGACCTGCGCAAGGGCGATCTGCCGGTTGGGAAACTGCCAGGACAGCAAGGGGCCGATGCCATACACCACGGCGTTGGCGTCCCCCAGTTTGCCCAGGCTGGCGGCCGACGAGCCGAGCATCGCGCCGAAGGTAATCTGTGGATACACCTGCGCGCGGGCCAAGCCGATGGCCGCGGTGGCCGCACGCACCTGTGCCTGGGCGCGGCGGATATCGGGACGGCGTTGCACCAGCGCCCAGCCTTCGCCGACCGGCAATGGCGCCTGCAATCGCGGGCCTTGCTGACAGCTGTGAGCGCTCACTTGTTCCGGCGGCTGACCACTGAGCACCGCCAGTTCATACAGCGCGCTCTGGCGGCGCGCAGCGAACAGCGCCAACGGCGCGCGGGTTTCCTCCAGCAGGCCTTGCAGGCGTGCCACCTCCAGTTCATTGGCGGCGCCGGCCTTTTGCAAACGCTGAGTGACGTCAAGGCTGCGCGCCAACAGGCGCACCGCATCACGCTGCACCTGGGCCTGATGCGCGTAGACGCAGGCCTGCGCATAGGCCCGTGCGGTCTGCGCCGCCACGGTCACTCGCAATTCATCCTCCACGGCGCGTGCGGCTTGCGCATCGGCATGGGCCGCAGCAATGCGGTAGCGCACGGCGCCCCACAGGTCCAGCGTATAGCTCAAGGCAAACTCAGGGGTGTGGCTCCACTGCCCGCCCGCCGACTGGCCCGTCGCCTGGGCCAAGGTCTGGTCATCGCGGCTGCGGCCATACGCCAGGCCATAAGACAACTCAGTGGACGGGCGGCGCTGACCTTCGACCTGCTGCAACAGCGCCAGCATCGCATCGACATGCGCGCCAGCAGCCTCAAGGTGTTTGTTCTCGCGCAGTGCCCGTTCCACCAAGGCATCCAGTTGCGGGTCACGGTACAACTGCCACCAACGCGCCGGCAGCGGTTCGGCGGTTTCCAGGGATAAGATCGCTGCAGGCTGCGCCGTAACCCGCGTCGTAGGCGCGTTGCTGCACCCGGCCAGCGCGCTGATCACACCCACAATGGCCAAGCGGTGGAAGCGGTCAAAAACAGAGCTGGGCATCACAAGGCTCGTTCAGGAAAGGGCCTTGCAGCGTAAAGGTCTCACCTTGGGGATTCGCGCGCGCCCAGGCCATCTATCGTCGCTGAACGGACAACTGCGCAGCGTGGCTCAAGGCCCTGGCCGAAAATGGCTCGGCGGGTAACCCATGGCACGGCGAAACATCGCGCTGAACGCGCTCGGGCTCTGGTAACCGTGCTCCAGCGCCACCTCCAGAATGGGCACGCCCTGGGCCAACAGTTTGAGGCTCAGGGCGAGCCGCGCACGCTGGCGCCACTCGCCAAAGCTCATGCCCAGTTCACGCTGGAAAATCCGACTCAGGGTACGCGCGCTCATGTTCAGCAGGTCGGCCCACGACTCCAGGCTGCTGTCATCGGCTGGGTGGCGGATAAAATGCGTGCACAGCCTGGCCAGGCGCGCCTCCGCCGGCACCGGCACATGCATGGCCACCACGGGCGCGCTGAGCAACTCCATGCGAATCAGCTCGATCAACGCGAGCATGCGCGGGGTGTTCTGCCCTGCAATCAAGGCCGCCGCGACGATCAATTCGCGCAGCAGCGCAGACACTTCAATCACCTGGCACACCCGACCCAATCCGGGCTCCGCATCCGGCGCCAGGAACAGCGTGCGCATGTGCACGTCACCGGCCATGCGGATTTCATGCGACGTACCGGCCGGCACCCACAGCGCATGCCCGGACGGCACCAGCCAACTGCCCTGCGCAGTACTGACCACCATCACCCCCGCCACGCCATGAATCAGTTGCGCCTGGGCATGGCAATGCGGGAGCACCACCTCATCATTACGGTAATTGTCGGCATAGGCTTCAAGCCACGGCCTGGGCGGCGATTGGGCAGTCATAGGCGGGGCTCGCATCAACGGGCCTTGAGTCTAGCGAAAAGCGCACTGGCAAAAACGAGCGAAACAGACAGCCATCGTCGCATTTGAGACAACCGGTGAACTTCCGCCCCGCGCCGCCAGTCAGCTGCAAAGACTCTCTTAAAACGGTGGGTGGGCTATGCAGATCTCGTTGCAGCAACAAGTGGCCCTGGTCACCGGCGCCAGTTCCGGCATTGGTGCAGGCGCCGCCAAGGCATTGGCCGAGGCCGGTGCGGCCGTGGTGCTCAATTACAACTCGCAGGCGGCGCCGGCCGAAACCCTTGCCGCGCAGATCAACGCCAACGGCGGCCAGGCGATTGCCATCGGTGGCGATGTGTCCAAAGAAGCCGACGTAGAACGATTATTCGCCCGGACCCTCGATGCCTTCGGCCACCTGGACATTCTGGTGGCCAATTCCGGCCTGCAAAAAGACGCCAACCTGGTCGACATGACCCTCGAGGACTGGAACACCGTGATCGGCGTCAACCTTACCGGCCAGTTCCTGTGTGCCCGCGCCGCCGTGCGGATTTTCAATCGCCAGGGCGTGCGCGAGGGCGTGTCGCGTGCCGCCGGCAAAATCATCCACATGAGTTCGGTGCACCAGATCATTCCCTGGGCCGGGCATGTGAATTACGCCGCCTCCAAGGGCGGCGTGGAGATGCTGATGCGCACCCTCGCCCAGGAAGTCAGCGAACAACGCATCCGCATCAATGGCATTGCGCCGGGCGCCATTCGTACGGCGATCAACCGCGCCGCCACCGAAGGCGCGGCGGAAAAAGAGCTGTTGAAGTTGATTCCCTATGGCCGCGTCGGCGACGTCGAAGACGTGGCCAACGCGGTGGTGTGGCTGGCGAGCGACGCGTCCGACTACGTGGTCGGCAGCACCCTGTTCATTGACGGTGGCATGAGCCTTTATCCGGAGTTTCGTGGCAATGGTTGATTTCAAGAACGAACCCCAAAGCGCCATCGATGCCCACGGCATTATTGGCGATATGCGCAGCGCGGCCTTGATAAATGACCGCGGCAGCATCGACTTTTTCTGCTGGCCGGAATTCGACAGCCCGTCGATCTTCTGTTCGCTGCTCGACACGCCTGAGGCGGGTGTTTTTCAACTCTCTCCCGAACTGACAAACGCACGGCGTGAGCAAATCTACCTGCCCGATACCAACGTGCTGCAAACCCGCTGGCTGAGCGATGAAGCCGTGGTGGAAATCACCGACCTGCTGGTCATCAGTGAAGAAATCGACGACCTGCCGCTGCTGATTCGCCGCGTGCGCGTGGTCAGCGGCAGCGCAAAAATCCAGCTGCGCTGCGCCGTGCGCCACGACTATGCGCGCACGCCGACCCACGCCAGCCTCGCCGACGGTATCGTGTCGTTCACCGCCGAGGGCCTGCCTGGCCTGCGGCTGGCGGGCAGCCACGCGATGCAGATCGAAGACGATGCCGCCGTGGCCAGCTTCACCCTGGGCCAGGAAGAAGGCGCTGAGTTCGTGCTCGGCGGCCAGGACGACCCCCGCGTCAACAACGGCTGCACCGACCTGGCGCTGGCGCACACCTTGAAATTCTGGCGCGGCTGGATCGCGCAGTCGAATTACCGCGGGCGCTGGCGCGAAATGGTCAACCGCTCGGCACTCGCCTTGAAGCTGCTGACCTCGCGCAAGCACGGCGCAATCATCGCCGCCGCGACATTTGGCCTGCCGGAAACCCCCGGCGGCGAACGCAACTGGGACTACCGCTACACGTGGATCCGCGACGCCTCGTTTACCGTCTACGCCTTCATGCGTCTGGGGTTCATCGAAGAGGCCAACGCTTACATGCGCTGGCTTAAAGGCCGCGTCAGCGACTGCTGCGGTCAGGCGACCAAAATCAATATTCTTTACGGTATCGATGGGCGCCAGGAACTGCCGGAAGCCACGCTTGATCACCTCAGCGGCCACGGCGGCGCCAAACCGGTGCGCATCGGCAATGAAGCGTTTGACCAGGTCCAGCTGGATATCTACGGCGAACTGATGGACGCGGTGTACCTGGTCAACAAATACGGCGAAGCGATTTCCCATGAAGGCTGGAAACACACCGTGGAAGTGGCAGATCAGGTGTGCGAAATCTGGAACCAGCAAGACGTGGGCATCTGGGAAATGCGCGGTGAGGAGCATCACTTCCTGCATTCGCGCCTGATGTGCTGGGTGGCGCTGGACCGCGCAATCCGGTTGGCCTCCAAGCGCTCGCTGCCCGCGCCGTTTGCGCGCTGGGACCAGACACGCCAGGCGATCTACGCGGATATCTGGAGCAACTTCTGGAATGAAGAGCGCGGGCACTTCGTGCAGCACATCGGCAGTACTGCGCTGGATGGTTCGATGCTGCTGATGCCGCTGGTGCGCTTTGTCGCGGCGACCGACCCACGCTGGCTGTCGACGCTCGAAGCAATCCAGAAAAGCCTGGTGCGTGACGGCATGGTCTACCGCTACCGCAACGACGACAGCCAGATCGACGGGCTGCAAGGCACCGAAGGCGCATTCGCCGCGTGTTCGTTCTGGTACGTCGAATGCCTGGCGCGCGCCGGGCAAGTGGAGAAGGCCCACCTGGAATTCGAACAACTGCTGCGCTACGCCAACCCGTTGGGCTTGTACGCCGAAGAGTTCGACAGCCAGGCGCATCACTTGGGCAATACGCCGCAGGCGTTGAGCCATTTGGCGCTGATCAGCGCGGCGACCTTTCTGGACCGCAAGCTCAGCGGCGAAAAGACCACCTGGCAACCTTGAGCAGGCCCGACGCACAGCCGCGGCATTTCCACCTCAAATACTGAGGGCCGCCTGTGGGAGCAGGTTTGCTCGCGAAGCGGCAGTGTCAGTGACTGCCTGCAGAGGCTGACACATTGCATTCGCGAGCAAGCCCGCTCCCACAGGTGATCGGGTTCAGCTTCCTGCTGTTGATTTTGACCTGAGGCGCCCCGCTGAACCCCGCAGCGTGCACAATGGGCAGCCCCCGAGCTGCCATCAGGAACCTCATGCGCCAGGTATTGTTGATCATCGACGTGCAACCCTCTTTCAACCCACCCGCATGGCTGGTCGATGGCATCAACGCCCTGCTCGGGCGCCTGCCATCGGTGGCCACCGTGGAGCGCCATGACGAAAGCATCACCCCCTTCACCCGCCAACTGGGCTGGCAACCCGCGCCGGATGACGACAGCCTGATCGCAGCCGAGCGCGTCTTCATCAAACACGGCTATGCGCCGACACCCGAAACCCTGGACTACCTGAAAAGCCTGGCGCCGGATCGCGTGCTGGTGTGTGGCATTCAAACCGATACGTGCGTGCTGGCGGCCGGGTTCGCGTTATTTGATGCCGGCCTGCAGCCGACGCTGATCAGCGATTTGACCGTGGGCTCGTCGCTGGACCGGTCGGGAACACTGGGCGTGGATTTGTGGCGGCACCATTTTGGATGCGTGATTGATCGGGCTCAGGTGATGGCGACGACCGGCTCATGAACCCATTCCCGACGCTTGCCACCCAGCGCCTGCGCCTGCGCGAACTGCGCGCGACGGACGCCCCGGCCCTGTTCGCCATCCACCGCGACGCTGCCAACATGCGCTGGTTTGGCGCCGCCCCGATGACCGACCTCGCCCAGGCCCACGCGCTGATCGACACCTTCGCCCAATGGCGCACCCAGCCCAACCCCGGCACACGCTGGGGGATTGAACGGGACGGCGAACTGATCGGCGGCTGCGGCCTGTTCAAATGGAATCGCGCCTGGCACAGCTGCGCCCTGTCCTGTGAACTGGCGCCCGCCGCCCGTGGCCAAGGCTTGATGAGCGAAGCGTTGCGGGCGATGCTCGATTGGGGCATCGCGCACATGCACTTGCATCGGGTTGAAGCCATGGTGCATCCGCAAAACACCGCGTCACTGGCATTGTTGGAACGCCTGGGCTTCATCGCCGAAGGAACGTTGCGAGAAGCCGGGTTCTGGAATGGCCAACGGCATGATCTGATGGTGTTGGGGTTATTGACGCAGGCTTGGCCCGAGCATTCACTGAAAAACCGCTGACTTGCTAAACAGCCCAAACCTCAAGGCAATCATCCGTGAAACCCTCGCGCAAAAGGCGTGGCTCATTTGAACCCCATCGTCTGCGCCTCATGCGCCTGCTGGAGGCATCGGGCGCAAGACTGTATCGCGGGCCTTTGGCGATTGAGGGCGGGCAGTGGATGGCTCAGGTGCGCGATCCGTGGGGCAATTGCATCGGGTTGCGTCAGGTCGGGCTAGACAAGTCAAACGACTGACTTGATTTACACTCCGTGCCGTCACGGGTTTGAGCTAGAGTTGCAGCTACTTTGGCCAGTCGATAAGCGCCCCTCATGACTACGCTCGCCCCGCTGCTATACGTCCGTACGCCGATGCTGGAAATCGCCTACGAAGCCCACGGCCCCGAAGACGGCGAACCGGTGATCCTGCTGCATGGTTTCCCCTACGACCCGCGTGGCTACGATGAGATCGCGCCGGCCCTGGCCGATCGCGGTTGCCGGGTGTTGGTGCCCTACCTGCGTGGCTATGGCCCAACACGGTTTATCAACGCGCAAGTGATGCGCTCCGGCCAACAGGCGGCGTTGGCCAAGGACCTGCTGGATTTCATGGATGCCCTCGGCATCGCGCAGGCCACGCTCGCCGGTTACGACTGGGGCGGACGCGCCGCGTGTATCGTCGCCGCTCTATGGCCGCAACGGGTACGCGGGTTGGTGACCGGGGATGGCTACAACATCCAGGACATTGCCAAGTCGCTTGAGCCACGCGCGCCGGAAAAGGAGCATCGGTTGTGGTATCAGTTTTACTTTCACACCCAGCGTGGCGTCGACGGTCTGAGCGCCAATCGCCGTGAGTTCTGCCAGTTGTTGTGGCGGCTATGGTCGCCGACCTGGGCTGAGGGACCGGGGCTGTATGGCCGCACGGCGCCGTCATTTGATAACCCGGACTTTGTCGACGTGGTGATTCACTCCTATCGCCACCGGTTCATGTACGCGCCGGGCGACCCGGCGCTGGAGGCGATCGAGCAGGCACTGGCCGCGCAGCCGCCGATTCCGGTGCCGACCATTTCGCTGTGCGGCGCTGATGACGGCCTAGGCCCGGCCCCGGCGGTGGATGACGACGAGGAACATTTCAGCGGTTTTTACCGACGTGAAGTCTTGCCCGGTGTGGGTCACAACATTCCTCAGGAAGCGCCACAGTCCACGCTCAGGGCGATCTGCGAATTGCTGGATCGGGCCTGAACGTTACCGGGCAGCTTTGATCCTGAAACTGAACACGCTGCCCTGCCCCTCCACGCTTTCTGCCCAGATCGTGCCGCCGTGGGCTTCGATGATGCCGTGGGAAATGTACAGGCCCAATCCGCTGCCTGTGGGGTTACCCTCGCGCGACGTCCAGTAGCGCTCAAAGATGAAGGGCAATTGCGCCGCGCCGATCCCTGCGCCGTTGTCGCACACGCGAAACAGCACTTCATCGCCGGCCGCCTGGGCAATCACCTCGATCGTCCCGCCGACGTCGGTGAACTTCAAGGCATTGCCAAGCAGGTTGGAAAACACCTGGAACAGACGCTCCGAGTCGGCCTGGATCAACAACCCAGGCTGAGCATGCCACGTCAGGTTGACGCCTTTGGCCGCCGCCAGCGGATGCCACATCAACCCCAGCTGTTCCAGGCTCGCACTCACCTCCAGCGGTTGCAGGGTTACCCGGTAACGCCCGGCTTCTATGCGTGAAATGTCGATCAAGTCTTCCAGCAAGGTGTTCATGCGCGCCGTCGCGGTTTGCATGGTTTGAATGGCCGTGTTCAGCCGCAGGGTTGCGCGAGTATCGTCGACCGGCACCATTTTGCGCATCATGCCGCATTGCATCAGCAGGATGGTCAGCGGGCTGCGCAAGTCGTGAGAGACCACTGCGACCAGTTCGTCCCGCGCACGCACGGCGGCATGCTCGCGCTGCACCTGCCGGCCCAGGTCATGCTCAAGAGCGTGACGGCGCAAGGCCTCTACGGCTTGCAGCTCCGAGGCAGACCACTGCAGCGCCTTGCCGTCGACCTGCTGTTTCCAGCGCTCGAATGACAGCCTCGGGCTCAACCCGGCCGTTTGCGCGTCGCGGTGTTTGACCGGTTCGCCGCTCCAGTGCACCGACGTCTGGACCTCGGGACGAAACCATATCACCGCGTTGTCCACCGGCTTGGGCAGGCGAAAGGCCAACAGGCCGCTGGCATAGGTTTGATAGGCAGCCGCTGGCGCAAACTGCGCAGACACCTGGTGAGTGGCCACCACGCCTTTGCCCTGCTGCTCGATCCAGGGGTACAACGCGCGTATCTGGGTTTCATTGGGGCAAACGCCAAAGCGATGCAGGCGCTTCTCCACCAGAATCGCCAAGCCATCGGCGGCAGCCAGGTTCAACAGGGTTTGCGCATAGGGCAACAGGCTCTCCATGACGTCGCCCGTGTCCGCCGCCATGGCGGTGACCAGCGCGTCGATCATGCTGGCTTTTTCCTGTTGTTGGAGGCGCGCGTCCTGGTCTTGCAATGCGTTGATCTGCATCGACAATAACTGACCGATGCTGGTACACGCGGTGCGCAACTCATGAGGCACGCGCAGGGGTTCGCGATGGCCGCAGGTGATCAGCCCCCAGAGCTGATCATCCTTGAGCAAAGAGATGCTCATCGACGAGCGCACGCCCATGTTTTTCAGATAATGGCAGTGCACCGGCGAGACGCTGCGCAACACCGCAAAACTCAGGTCCAGCGCTTGACCCGTGTCGGGACGCAGGGCCGGCAGGATCGGCACCGGCGTGTACGTCGCGTCGGGGATCACCCGGATCCAGTTCAGGCGGTAGAGTTCGCGGGCTTGCGGCGGGATATCCGAAGCCGGAAAGCACAGCCCCAGATAAGGTTGCATGCCGTCGCTGAGGGATTCGCCGATGACTTTGCCGTGGCCTTCCTGCTCGAAGCGGTACAGGGTGACGCGGTCGTAGCCGGTCAAGGCACGAATCTCGGTGACGCAGGTTTGGTACAGCCCCTCGAGGGTCTTTGCCGACTGCAGGCGCCGCAGGGTGCGAGCCACGTGCAGCGCGGCGGAATGTCCGGGCATTACGGAGCGCTCCAGCTCCAGAAACAACAAGCCCTGGTGGCGGTGCAGCAACGCGTCAAACAGGCTGCCATTGAGCGTGACCTGATGCAGCTCGTCCTCATCGGCGTCCAGGTCGGTGAGCGCATGATGAACCCGGGCCAGCGCGTCATCGCCGATCAGGCTGCCCAAGGCCTGCCCGGACAACGGGCCCGGCCCCAGGCCCAGCTCGGCATTCAGGTTGGCGCTGGCTTGCAGCACCACCAGCGTCGGCTCGCTCAAGGTCAACAGCACGCCGTGGGGCTGGATTGTCCCGGGAATATGAATCGGCTCGCTCGCGCAATCATCCGGCGAGGGACTGGCGCTGATCGCAGACACTGGTTTCATGAGAGACGTCACGCCGGGGGGCGGAGGGAGTAACGGCGCAGAGGCAGGCGCCTACTGCGGAAGGTAATCGCGTCAACATAGCACCTTGATACAAATGTGTACGTTTTCGTTCAAGTCGGTGCGCAGAAGCGCTCGCGGTAAGCCTGGGGCGTGACCTCCAGCGCCCGCAGGAAACTGCGCCGCAGGGTTTCCTCGCAGCCAAAACCGCACTGCACGGCGATACGTTTGATCGACGCCGTGCTGTCGGCCAACTGCCGACGCGCGGTTTCAACGCGGATCAGCTCGACTGCGCGCGCCGGGGTCTGGCCGGTTTCGGCGCGGTAGTGCCGCACGAAGCTGCGTTCGCTCATGCCGGCCTGGGCGGCCAAGGTGGGAATATTCAGATCGAGGGTGAGGTTTTCGGCCACCCAGGCATGCAAATCGGCAAAGCGCCCGTCGCCCTTTTGCAGGGACAACGCCACGCTGTATTGCGCTTGCCCACCGGGGCGCTTAAGAAACACTACCAAGTGCCGCGCCGCTTCCAGGGCCACGGCGCGGCCCAGGTCTTCTTCCACCAGCGCCAGGCACAGGTCGATGCCCGCCGTCACGCCAGCGGACGTCCATACCGAGCCTTGCTGGATGAAAATTGGATTGGCCTCAACCGTCAGCGACGGAAATTTGCGCGCCAGTTCCTCGCAGCGTGTCCAGTGGGTGGCCACGCGGCAACCATCGAGCAAACCGCTGGCGGCGAGCAGAAACGCGCCGGTGCACACCGAGGTCATGCGTCGAGTGTGCCGGGCTTTTTGCGTGACCCAATCGACCAGTGCGGCATCTTCGGCGGCGCCATACACGCCCCAGCCGCCAGCGATCACCAGCGTGTCGCACGGCGTATCGGCCGCAGGCAACGGCTCGGCCACCAAGGCCAGCCCCGCGGAGGTCATCACCGGTGCCGCCTGGGCGGCAACCACCGACACCGCGTAAGGCAACGGCTGGCCGCGCTGGCGCGCCAGGTCATTGGTGGTGGCGAACACCTGTAACGGCCCGGTCACGTCGAGCACTTGGGCGTTATTGAAGGCGAGTACGTGAATGGTCCGGGTCATGTTTGGCGTAATGTGTGGGCTCAATGGCGTATGCGCCAAAGCCTAGGCCTCTAGAGTGAGGCCGTCTACCCCTTTATCGGAGCTTCATCGATGACCTTGCAGATTGGCTTTGTGTTGTTCCCCGGTATCCAGCAATTGGACCTCACCGGCCCCTACGACGTGCTGGGTTCACTGCCGGATGTGCAACTGCATCTGGTGTGGAAAGACCTGGCACCGGTCACCTCCAGCACCGGCATGGTGTTTACGCCGACCATGACGTACGCCGACTGCCCGCGCCTGGACGTGATTTGCGTGCCCGGCGGTGCCGGCGTGGGTGCCTTGATGGAAGACTCGCACACCCTGGAGTTTCTCAAGGCCCAGGCACAGACCGCACGCTACGTGACCTCGGTGTGCACCGGTTCGTTGGTTCTCGGCGCGGCGGGTTTACTGCGCGGCCGCAGGGCCACCACGCACTGGGCCTATCACGACCTGCTCGCCCCACTCGGCGCCATTGCGGTGCAAGCGCGCGTGGTGCGTGATGGCAACCTGCTGACCGGCGGCGGAATTACGGCAGGAATCGACTTTGCCCTGACCCTGGCCGCCGAGCTCTACAGCGAGGCCGCGGCGCAACTGGTGCAGTTGCAGATCGAATACGCGCCCGCCCCGCCGTTCGATTCGGGCAGCCCGCAGACCGCGCCCGCGCACGTACTGGAAGAAGCCAGAAAGCGTACGGCCGAATCGCGGCGCGTGCGCGGCGAGATCGTGGCCCGGGCAGCAGCCCGGTTGGGTTGAGCTGCCCTGTCACGCTGGCCGAGACATCAGCGCCAGCCGCGCGGCCAGCAGCATGAGCACCGTCGCCAGGCCCCATTTCTGGAGCCTGGCGCTGTGTGCGCGGCCGGCAAAAAAACGGCTGAGCGCGCCGCCAAACATTCCCAGCAACGCGTGAAATACACCGGCAATCAGGGTCAGAACGCCGCCCAGCATCAGCAATTGCAGCGTGATGGAACCGGCCTGCGGATTGACGAACTGAGGCAAAAACACCATGAAAAACAACAGTGCCTTAGGGTTGAGCAGGCTATTGAGCATCGCCTGCGCAAACACACGGCCCAGGCGCACGCGCTTCACCTGGGCAGCCTCCAGGCGCGGGCTTTTCTGCAAGGTCTTGAACACCAGCCACAGCAGGTAAATGACGCCGGCATAACGAATCACATCAAACGACGGCGGCCAACTGGCGACCAGTGCCGTGACACCGGTGGCGGTCAACGCGGTCAGCAGCAGGTCCGCGACGCAGATCCCCAGGCTCGAGGCCACGCCACCGCGCCAGCCATAACTCAGGCCATGGCTGATAACAAATGCCATGTTCGGCCCTGGCGATAGCAGCAGCAACACCACCGCCCCTGAAAAAACCAACAAGGTTGAAAGATCGATCATGCTCAAGCCCTGCGCCGTAAAAGCCTGCAGGCTAAATCGGCCGGCCGTGTGCGCACAAAAAATTGTGCTGGATACATTCTTTGCGCATGACGGCACCGGGCGATTGCTCGTGACCACAACCAGCGTCTAGAATGCGAAACATTATCAATTAAGACCGCTGCGCAGGATGCCCATGTCGAGCGACCCACCTCTGGACCCTGCCACCCTCGGCCAGCTCTACCAGGCTCATCACTCGTGGCTGCGCGGCTGGTTAAGCCGGCGCACCGGCTGCCGTGAACACGCTGCCGACCTGGCACAGGAAACTTTCATGCGCCTGCTCATCGCGCGCAAACAGCAAACCTTGCAGCAGCCGCGCGCTTACCTGAGCAGCATCGCGCGCAGTCTGATGATCGACCAGTATCGGCGCCGCGAACTGGAACGCGCCTACCTTGAAAGCCTCGCGCACTTCCCGCAACTGCAAGTGCCGTCGGAGGAGACCCGGCTGCTGATCCTCGACAGCCTGGAGCGCATCGATCGCTTGCTCGACCAGCTCAAACCACGCGTACGCGAAGCCTTTTTGCTCGCGCAACTGGATGGCCTGACGTGTGCGCAAATCGCCTTGTGCCTGGGCGTGTCCAAAGCCACCGTCGAGCGAGACCTGTCCAAGGCGCTGCACGCCTGCTACCGGTTGCGGTATGCCGAACGTTGACCCGCGCCTGCTCGACCAGGCTATCCAGTGGATGATACAGCTGCGTTTCAACGTCGCCGATGACGCCAGCACCGCCGCGTTCGAGCAGTGGTTGCAGACCAGCGCCGAGCATCAGCGGGTGTGGCAACGCGTAGCGAGCATGCATGATGAGTTTGCCCAGGTTCCCGCTCGCATCGGCCACCATGCCCTGGATGGCGCGCGCCGCCGCATCAGCCGGCGTGAAGGTTTGAAGGTGTTGGGGCTGCTGGCCGGCGCCGCCGGGCTGACCTGGCTCGGTCGCGACTACACGCCCCTGCCCGCCTTGCTGGCCGACTACCGCACGGCCACTGGCGAACGGCGCTGGGTAACGTTGAGCGACGGCAGCCAGGTGCAGCTCAACAGCGCCAGCGCGATCGACACCGCCTTCACTACCGAGCGGCGCCAGGTGCAGCTGCTTCAGGGCGAGATCCGGGTCAATAGCAGTGCCGACAGCCGACCGTTGTGGGTGCAGACTCGCGATGGTTTTTTGCGCGCCCTCGACACGCGGTTTCTGCTGCGCGAAGCCTCTCAAGGCACTTTGCTCGATGTGCAGCAAGGCACCGTGGCGGTGTATGTCGACAAGCATTCATCCAACGCCCGACACATCGTCAAGGCAGGTGAACACATACTGTTCGACCGCCACGGCATTCGCCCATCGATTGCCAACGGCCTGGATCCCTGGGCCTGGAGCGAAGGTGTGATCAGCGCCCACAACATGCGCCTGGACGACTTCCTCACCGAACTGAACCGCTACCGCAACGGGCTGGTGCGTTGCAGCGAAGCGGTGGCCAGCCTGCGCGTGTCGGGCACGTACCAACTGGACGACACCGATCAGGTGTTGAGCCTGGTGGCGCAATCGTTGCCGGTGAGCATTCAGTACCGCAGCCGCTACTGGGTCACCGTTACCCCTCGCGTGTAAGTGCTGAAAAATAAATGAGGTGAATGCACATTGCCGCTCGACCTGTAAGGAAAGGCCGATCAACAGGCCGGTTCTGTCCACTTCCTTCAGGAGCATTTCGCGGTCATGCAAGCGTTTCCTTCCCAACGTTCTTCCCTCAAGCGCGCGGTGCAGGCCGCCGCGCTCGGCGCCTGCCTCAGCGGGGGCGGCCTGCCCTCGGCCGTGCTGGCCGACACAGCTGCCGTCGATAATCAGGTGCGCGATTGGCACATCGCGCCAGGCGCCCTGGCCAACGCGTTGGACCAGTTCGCTCGCCAGGCCGGCATCAGCCTGTCGTACGACGCCACCAGTGTCGCCGGCAAGTCCAGCCAGGGCCTGACCGGCAGCCTTGACCGCGAGCAAGCGTTGCACCAGCTGCTGCGCGGGCAACACCTGCAAGCCCAGCGTCAGGGTGCAAGCACCTGGCTGTTGCTGCCGCAAACGGCCGAATCCGGCGCGCTCAATTTGAGCGCCACCACCGTCACCGGCGCCCGTGCAGGGGCCACCACCGACGGCACCGGCGCCTACACCACCGGCGCGGTGACGATCGGCAAAGGTGAACACAGCCTGCGGGAAACCCCGCAATCGGTCAGCGTGATGACCCGACAATTGATGGACGATCAGAACGTCACCACCATCGATGACGTCATGGAGCGCACGCCGGGCATCACCACCTATGAGTCACCCATGGGCGGCAAGTATTTCTACTCCCGGGGTTTCAAGATGCTCGGCCAGTACCAGTACGACGGCGTGCCTCTGGACATGGGCAAGGACTACGTACAGGCCGACAGTTTTACCGCCAACATGGCGATTTACGATCGGGTGGAAGTGCTCAAGGGTGCAGCCGGCATGCTCAAGGGCGCCGGCACCGCCAGCGGCGCAGTGAATTTTGTACGCAAGCGGCCCCAAGCCAAACCCACCACCAGCCTGTCGCTGTCTGCCGGCACCTGGGACAACTACCGCGCCGACCTCGACACCGGCGGCGCGCTGAATGACAGCGGCACCGTGCGCGGCCGCGCGGCCGTCAGCCAGCAAACGCGCGGGTCGTATATGGATATCGCCAAGCGCGAGGACCAGGCGGCCTACGCGGCACTGGATTTCGACCTCGACGCCGACACCACCCTGGGCGTCGGCGCCAGCTATGAAGACGTTGATGCCTCGCCCTGCTGGGGCGGCTTGCCGCGCTACAGCGACGGCAAAAGCGCCAAGCTCAGCCGCTCCACCTGCCTGGGCCAATCCTGGAACGACTGGCAAAGCCAGCGCGCCACGTTCTTCGCCGACCTCACCCACCACTTCAGCGATGACTGGAAACTCAACGTGGCGGCCGTGCACAGCCGCAACCTGCAAGACATCAAATACGCCGCCAGCGAAGGCACCATCGTCTATGGCAACCCGGCACCGACGGCCAACTCCTACGCGGCCTTGATGGATTACGACCACCGGGACTTCGGCGTCGACGCCTACCTGGACGGCAAGTTCGAAGCCTTCGGCCTCGAACACGAACTGATCATCGGCGCCAACGGTAGCCGGGGCACCCAGGATGATGTGTATGCAATCCAGAACCTGCCGACGCGCGTGAACATCTACCAGCCTGATCACCACCTGCCGGAACCCGCCAACGATACCTTCTGGCCCAACATGTACCGTGGCGGCACGGTCAAGGAAACCGCCACCCAATACGGCACCTACGCCACGTTGCGCCTGCGCCTGGCCGAACCGTTGCTGTTTATCGTCGGCAGCCGCGTGAGCTGGTATGAGAACCGCCGCCAGTCCAACAACCTGGCCTGGGGCGAATGGGCCGTGCAGGATGCGCGCACCCGGGAAACCGGCGAAGTCACACCGTTTGCCGCACTGATTTATGACCTCGACGAAAACCTCTCGGTGTACGCCAGCTACGCCGATATCTTCCAGCCACAAAGCTCCTACGCCACGATCGACGGCGCCGCACTCAAGCCGCAGATCGGTGACAACTACGAGCTGGGGATCAAGGGCGAATGGTTCGAGGGGCGCCTCAACAGCTCCCTTGCGCTGTTTCGCGCGGTGCAGAAAAACACGGCTGAAACCGATTACCTCAGCGTCTGCCCGACGTCCTCCGACGGCTATTGCTACAGCGACACCGGCAAGACCCGCGCCCAGGGTGTAGAAGCCGAAGTCAGCGGTGAATTGCTCGAGCGCTTGCAGGTGTTTGGCGGCTACACCTATACCCAGACCAAAACCCTGAAGAACATCGACAGCGCCGTGGAAGGTGGCGTGTCCAACAGCTACGTGCCGCGGCATATGCTGCGCATGTGGGGTGACTACCAACTGGATGGCGCGCTGTCGAAATGGAGCGTGGGCACCGGCGTCAACGCCCAGAGCAGCAACTATCGCGTGCAGGGCATCAAGCTCGAACAGGCCGGTTACGCGGTGTGGAATGCGCGACTGGCGTATCGCTTGGACGACACCTGGACCGTGGCGCTCAACGGCAACAATGTTTTCGACAAACACTATTATCAAACCGTGGGCACCGCCGCCTGGGGCAACTTTTATGGCGAACCACGCAATTTTACCGTGAGTGTGAAAGGCAACTTCTAATCCCGCGATGTCCCCGGTGGCAGGGCATTTGGTGCGCCCTGCCACCGCCTCCTTGTCCCCTTTTCCTACCTCTATTCGAAAAAGGTTTGCCCATCTGGCAGGAAAATTCTCACATTTGTTCCTACACTCAAAATCACACCCCTTCACCGCGTGTTCGAACAAGGAAAGTCAATAAAATGCCACGAAATTTCCAGCTTAAAGCGTCTAGCACGCAACCTCCGCACCATAGTCAACAAATTGACTAAGCAACTGAAAAGGAACACTCCTTAAGCCACTACCCCGCAAGTTTCCTTCATTTGGATGGCTTCACTTGGATGAAGAAATAGTTGCGTTTTACCCAGAGTAGCCGTCGTTCGTCTTGCCTCCTTCGCGCAGCCTGCTGCGGACGGACCAACAGGCGAACAGTAAGTCTGGAGTGCAATGAGGGATGTTTTTATGCGAGAAAAGTCGTCAGTCGATAGCCTGTTTCTGACCCGCGCTGGTTTTGTTGAATTCTTTGTTGTTTTCGTCAAGTTGATCCATGGCCTGACTGCCATCTTGCCGCCATTGGTGTTGGTGTTGTTCCTCGACCCACTGGCTCCCGAGCTGCGTTCCCACTTCCTCGGTCTGCTGCTGTTTTTTGCGATCATGACCATCATTCTGTTCCAGGCTTTGGGTATCTATTCCGAAGAGCTGTTCAGCAATCGCCTGCGCCTGAGAGCCAAGATAGTCGCCTGGTCGGCGGCGTTCTGCATCTTGCTGTTCATGTACCAGATCCTGCAGTTCTTCCCGCAATTGACGCCACGCAACCTGGTGGCGTGGTACTTCGCCAGCCTGGGGCTGTTCTGCATTGAACGCCTGGTGATGCTGCGCCTTTACCGCAACCTGATGCGCAAGGGCAAATACCTGCAGCGCACAGTGATCCTGGGCTTCACCGACACCGCCGTGCACGTCGCCGATCACCTGCAACGCAATGGCGATATCCGTTCCGGCCTGATCGGTTTTATCGACGACCGCACCGAGCGCATCCCCAAGGAATTGAGCAGCCTGCCCTTGCTGGGCAACACCCGCGACCTGGAAAAACTGATCCGCGCCGAGCAGGTCAACCAAGTGATGATCTGCCTACCCTGGGCTGCCGAGCAGCGTATCCACGGGCTGGTCAATCGCCTGCGCCAGATGTCGGTGAACGTCATGCTGGTGCCGGACATGGCCGCGCTGCGCTACGGCCACAGCCGCATCACGGACGTGGGCGGCATCCTGATGTTCAACACCTCGCAGTTGCCATTGCGCGGTTGGTCGCCGGTGATCAAGCGCTGTGAAGATTTGCTGCTGGCGAGCATGGCCCTGGTGGCGCTGTCACCGGTGATGCTGGCGACGGCGATTGCGATCAAGCTCGACTCCAAAGGGCCGGTGCTGTTTCGCCAGAACCGTTATGGCTACAACGACAACGAGATTCGCGTGTTCAAGTTCCGCTCGATGTTCACCGACCAGAGCGACTTCACCGCCGAACAACAGACCACCCGCAAGGACCCGCGCATCACGCGCGTGGGCCGCATCATTCGCAAGACCAGCATCGACGAACTGCCGCAGTTGTTCAACGTGCTGCTGGGCAACATGTCGATGGTGGGCCCGCGCCCACACGCCACCGCGACCAAGGCTGCCGGCATTCCGTTCGAGGTGGCGGTGAGCGAGTACAGTTCGCGGCATCGGGTCAAGCCGGGCATCACCGGGTGGGCGCAGATCAACGGCTACCGGGGTGAAACCGACACCCTGTACAAGATCCAGAAACGTGTCGAGTACGACCTGGAGTACATCTCCAAGTGGTCGGTGTGGTTTGACTTGTACATCGTCTTCATGACGGTCCCAGCCGTCCTCTCCACCAAGGAAGTCTATTGATGAATACCCTCAACGGATTAATCCCCTGCATTATTTCCGGTGGTTCGGGCACGCGGCTGTGGCCGGTGTCGCGCCAGAACATGCCCAAACCTTTCATGCGCATGCGTGACGGTCAGAGCCTGCTGCAAAAAACCTTTCAGCGCGCCGCCAAACTGCCCGGCGTGGAAAGCGTGCTGACGGTGACCAACCGCGACCTGCTGTTTCGCACCCTGGATGACTACCGCGTGGTCAACAAGGCCCATTTGCCTCTGGACCTTCTGCTGGAGCCGTTCGGGCGCAATACAGCGGCGGCCATTGCGGTGGCGGCGCTGCATGTGCAGGAACATTTCGGTGATGAGGCGCAACTGTTGGTGATGCCCGCCGACCATCTGATCCTCAATGAAGTCGCGTTTGCCGAGGCCGTCACCCAGGCCCGCGACCTGGCCGAAGCCGGTTATCTGGTGACCTTCGGCATCCAGCCCGACCATCCGGAAACCGGCTTTGGCTACATCGAAAAAGGCGACGCGCTGGGCACCGGCAACCGGGTCAAACGCTTTGTCGAAAAACCCGACCTGGCCACCGCCCAAGCCTACCTCGACGGCGGCAAACACCTGTGGAACGCCGGCATGTTCTGCTTCAAGGCCAGCACCCTGGTGGAGGAACTCGCCGCCCATGCCCCCGACGTGCTGACGGCGGCCAAAGCCGCACTGGACCACAGCCAGAGCCTGCAAAACAAAACCTCGCGCCAGCGCGAACTGGACTCGGACGCCTTCGGCAGCGCCCCGGACATTTCCATCGACGTGGCCCTGATGGAAAAGTCCCAAAAGGTCGCCGTGGTGCCCTGCGACATCGGCTGGAGCGACATCGGTTCCTGGGAAGCGCTGCGCCAGCTCACGCCCAGCGACGCCCACGGCAACCAGGTCAATGGCGAAGCGATTTTGCATGACGTGCACAACTGCTACATCGACTCGCCCAAGCGCGTGCTCGGCGCCGTTGGCGTACACGACCTGATCATCGTCGACACCCCGGATGCGCTGCTGATCGCTGATGCCAACCGCAGCCAGGATGTGCGTTACATCGTCGCCGAACTCAAGCGCCAGAATCATCCGGCGTACAGCCTGCACCGCACCGTCACCCGGCCGTGGGGCACCTACACGGTGCTGGAGGAAAGCAGCCGCTTCAAGATCAAGCGCATCGTGGTCAAACCCCAGGCGTCACTGTCGTTGCAGATGCACCACCACCGCAGCGAACACTGGGTGGTGGTCAGCGGCGCGGCGCAGATCACCAATGGCGAGCGCGAATTCCTGATCAACGCCAACGAGTCCACCTACATTCCGGCCGGGCACAAACACCGCCTGACCAACCCCGGCATCATCGACCTGGTGATGATCGAGGTGCAGAGCGGCGAGTACCTGGGCGAAGACGACATTGTGCGCTTTGACGACATCTACGGGCGTGCCCCGGCAGAAGTGAAAAAGTGACATGCGCACCTCGTTGATCATCCCGACCCGCAACGCGTCCAGTCACCTGGCGCGGCTGCTGCCTGCGCTGAAAATGCAGACGCTGCAACCGGACGAAATGCTGGTGGTCGACAGCGCCTCCAGCGATGACACCGTGGCGCGCTTTCGCGAGTTCGGCGCCCGGGTCGAGGTGATCGACGCCCGCGACTTCAACCACGGCGGCACACGGCGCTGGGCCAGTGAACAAGTGAGCGGCGAGGCGCTGATCGTGATGACCCAGGACGCGATTCCCGCAGACCCGGAGACCTTCGCCAATTTGCTCGATGAGCTGCAGCAAGACCCGCTCAACGGCGTTGCCTACGGCCGCCAATTGCCGCACCCCGGCGCCGGCGTGCTGGGCGCGCAGTCGCGGCACTTCAACTACCCGCAACACAGCCGCAGCAAGCGCCTGGCCGATGCGCCGCAGCTGGGGATCAAGACCTGCTTCAGCTCCGACTCGTTTTGCGTGTACCGGCGCAGCGCCCTGCAGGCGGTCGGCGGTTTTCCCGCCGATGTGATCGGCAGCGAAGACGCCTACGTCGCTGCGCGCATGCTGCTTGAAGGCTACACAGTGCGCTACGCCGCCACGGCGCGGGTGTACCACTCCCACGATTACCGACTCATGGATGAGTTTCACCGCTACTTCGACATTGGCGTGTTCTACGGTCGCGAGCCATGGATTCGCCAGGCGTTTGGCGATGCCGGCGGTGAAGGTAAACGCTATGTACTGGCTGAGCTCGCGGCATTGCGCGCAGCCGGTGCATTGCACCGCGTACCCGAAGTACTGGTGCGCAGCGCGTTCAAGTTGCTCGGCTATCGGCTGGGCCAACAGGAACGCCGGCTCCCCCTCGCCCTCAAGCGGCGCATCAGCATGTTCCCCGGTTATTGGAGGTGAGCAGCATGACTAACAGGAAGTCCGCCCTTATGAAAAAAACCGTGCTCCTCCTGGCCATGATGGCCTTGGCCGCCTGCAATACGCCGGCACGCATTGTCCCGCCGGATGACAAGACCGTTGAGGACGGCAAGCGCGCCCTCGACCAGCTGGCGCAGTTGCCGCCGGCCGTGGAACGCATCCGCATCGGCGATCAGTTGCGGATCGTGCGCGATGCCGGCGAGATGCCGACGCTGTCGGCGTTCAACGTCAGCACCATCTATGAGCTGACGCTGTACACGGTGCAGACCGACGGCAAGATCAACTACCCGTTCCTGGGGCCGATTCAGGTCGCCGGGCGTCAGCCATCGGAACTGGCTGCGGAGCTGAGCAACAAGCTCGCACCGGTGTACCGCGAGCCGCGGGTGACAGTGAACATCAACCAGGCGCCGGGCAATTCGGTGATCGTCGGAGGCGCGGTGAATAACCCGACCGCGGTGCAACTCGGCACGGCCAACACCCTGGAGCAAGCGATTGTCGGCGCCGGCGGGGTGAACCCTTCGGGCAATGCCAGCATGGTCGCGCTGCTGCGCGAAGATGCCCAGGGCGCCTACCACGCCTACTTCCTGGACTTCAGCCAATACCTCAAGCCCGGCCCGAACGGGCGTAAACCGGTGCACCTGCAACGCGGGGATGTGGTGTTCGTGCCCAAATCCAACGTCGGCGAGCGCATCCAAGGGGTGGATACCTACTTGAACCAACTGATCCCGTTCACCAAGTCCATTGGGGTTGGCTACAACTACACCAAAACCAGCGGCGGCAATAACTGAAGGAGCGACATCCCATGATCGAGATCCGTTCTTTTCGTGATCTTCTGCGCCTGTTTTTCATCTTCCGGCATGAGTTCAAACTGGCAGCCATCGCGGCGCTGGTGATCATCTTGCTGGGGGCCTTTTTGCTGCCGGCCAAGTACGAATCCACCGCGCGCCTGTTGGTCAAGCCGGGGCGCGATTCGACCTTGCCCATCGAGATCAGCAACCGTCAGGCGCTGGTCATGCCCAGCACCCAGCGTGACCCGATTGTCGATGAAGAGCGCTTGCTGACCGGTCGCCCGATCGTGCGCACGGTGGCCGAGCACTACCTGGAAGTCATCGCCAACGCGCCGCCGCCGGAAGGCTTCTGGAAGCGCAGCAAGTATTACGTCAAGGAAGGCGTGGGCGCGGTGTTCGACGGTATTCGCGTGGTGCTGGAAACTGTCGGCATCCTCGAAAAAACCACGCCGGTGGAACGCCTGGCAGCGAGCCTGGAGAAAAACTTCGAGGTCAGCCATGCCGTGGGCTCCACGGTGATGGACATCAGCTTTACCTGGGGCGACCCGCAAATCGCCCAGCAAGTGGTCAAGGATTGGGTCGACACGTACATCACCGAACGCACCCAGGCCCTGGGGCGCAAGAGCCTCTACGCTTTCTATGAAGGTCAGGTGAACACCAGCGCCACCGAGATCAAGAGCTACAAGGAGCAAATCCTCAAGCACTTGAACGAAATCGGCGCGGCAAGCATCACCGATCGCCTGGAAGACTTGTCGGAGCGCATCAACGTGTTGCGCGGCGAGACCTTCAACACCACGCGCCTGATTGCGTCTTCCGACAGCGCCATCCAGAGCACCCGCGACCAGCTCAAGGGGCAGCCCAAGGAAGTCACCACGGTGCGCCAGATCGCACTGAACCCGCAGCAGCAGGATTTGCGTCGCCTGCTTAACCAGAAGCTGCTGGAAAAGGCCGACATGATGCGCACCTACACCGACAACGCGCCGCCCGTCAAAGCCCTGGACGCGTCGATTCGGGCGATGCAGGCCCAGGTTGCGAATGAAAGCAACACGGTGCAGGCCTCGGAAAACCGCGCACCGAACACCTTGGAAATTCACTTGCAGCGCGTGCTGCTGGACGAGTCGAGCAACAACCTGGCCCTGCGCACTCAGCTTGTGCAACAGCAGAAACAACTGGTGAACCTCGAAGCCCAGCGCAAGCAGGCCCTGGAGATTGAACCGGAGCTGGCGCGTCTTTCGCGCGAGCTGAGCGCCACCGAGCGCAATTACGCGCTGTATGTGGACAACCTGGAAAAATCGCGCATCGACCGTGAGCTGGACAACAGCCAGATCAGCAACATCGCGGTGATCGAAGAAGCCACCCTCAACCCCGGCCGCATCTTCCCGAAAACCCTGCTGATGCTGATGTTGGCGATCCCGTTTGCCATCGTCGTCGGTTTGCTGGTGATCTACCTGTGCTACCTGCTGGACCAGCGCATTCACGATGGCGGGCTGGTGGAACGCAAGTTCGGCCTCCCCCTGTGGACGACCTTGCCGGAACTGGACACCAGCACCGCGCAGAGCACCAACGCGTTCAATGCGAGCATTTACCGCCTGTACGGCTTGCTGCAATTGGACCGCGTGGCCGAGCAAGGCCTGACACTGGGGTTGACCTCGGCGCGCCACGGCGAAGGGGTGACCTTTGTGGTGGAGCAACTGCGCCACTTGCTGCAGGAGAACGGCATTTCGGTGCGGGTTGGCGGCGTCGAACCGGCCGCTCCGGGCGAAGTGGTGCTGCTGGATGCATCTGCGCTGCTGGACAACCGCGATGCCTTTATCAACCTGCGCCGCGCCGACCTGATTGCCCTGGTGGTGGAAGCGCAGAAAAGCACAGTGCCGGTGGTGGAGCACGCGCTGTCGATCCTCAACACCGCGTTTGGCAAGGTGGACGGCATCATCATCAACCGGCGCAAATTCGAAGTGCCGGCCAGGGTGCTTAAAACCATCGCCAAATACCGGGGGGCGTTCTGATGCACATCGCCCTGCTCGCCCCTTTGCCGCCGGAGAAAAACGGGATCGCCGACTACGCGAACCACTTCAAGACGGCCCTGGAGCAGCTGGGCGTGACGGTGGCGACACCATTGAGCGGCGTGGAAGGCAACAGCGAAGCCATCCGGCAGGCCATCGCCGCCTTCGACTGGCGCAGTGTGGACCTGGTGCACGCCGAACTGGGCGGCGGCCGGCTGGGGGAGTTCCTGGCCCTGCGCGAGCTGCGCAAGGCTTACCCCGAATTGCCGCTGACGGCGACGGTGCATGACCCTGAACGTATCGTCTGGCGACGCGAGCAGTTGCCTTTTCCGCTGAACCTGCTGGAACGTTTGCCCAGCCCATTGCCGCAAGCGGCGGTGGTGCTGGCCGACCCGCTGACCTTGCGTGAAGAACGCCATGTGGCCCAAGGCCTGACGCGGCTGATTACCCTCACGCGCCTGGGCGCCGATTGCCTGAGCCAGCGCATGCAACTGCCGGCCGGCAAAGTGGCGGTGATCAACCACGCCAACCTGGCTATCGCTCCCGCGCCGTTACCGGCGCTGGACACCCTGCACCTGCTGTACTTCGGTTTTATCTACCGTGGCAAAGGCATTGAAGACCTGCTGCAAGCGCTGGCGGACGTCTTCAAGCAAGCCCCCGAATTGCGTGACCGTGTGCGCCTGACCCTGGCCGGTGGCACTGCCGCCGAAATGGCGTTTGGTGCGGGCGGCAACTACCTTGAGCAGCTCAACAGCCAGATCGCCGAACTCGGCCTGGCGGGCGCCATCGACTGGCGGCTGAACTTGCCGGCCAGCGAGATTGCACAGACGATCCAGGCGCACCACGTGATGGTGCTGCCGTATCGCGAATCAAAAAAACTCGGCTTGCTGGGGCGCCAGCGCGGCACCAGCGGCGCGCTGTCCTGGGCCGCTGCGTGTGGCCGCGGGGCGATCACCTCGGATGCGCGCGCGTTTGCCGAAGAAGTCGCCAGCGGCAACGGCGCGATCTATCCCCAGGGCGATGTGGCGGCGTTGAGCCAACAATTGCTGCGCCTGGCGCGCACGCCGTCGCTGGCCCGCGACTGGGCCGAACGTGCCGGTGAAATTGGCCGCGAACGCCTGTGGCCGTTGACCGCGCAGAAGTTCAAGCACCTCTTCGAGCAGGCGATTGCGGGAGCCCCTTATGCCGCGTAAACGGACCTACCTTGCGACCCTTGCGGTCATTGCCGCACTGGGTCTGACGGCCTTCCTGTGGGGCCGCCAGGCCGACGCCGAAAACCATGTGCTCAAGGGCAACAAGGTGGTGGTGTGGAAGGATTTTCTGGGCGTGAACGCGCAGTTCCTGTGGTTCAGCCCGACGCTGTATCAACAGCAGATCGACCGCCTCAAGGCACTCGGCCTGGAATGGGTACGCCTGGATTTGCACTGGGACCAGTTGGAGCCGGTCGAGGGCCAGTATCAGGTCGCAACCCTGGATCAACTGGTCGGCAACCTGCAGGCCAATCAGCTCAAGTCGGTGTTCTACCTCGTCGGTTCGGCGCCCTTCGCGACCACCGCGCCAGCCGGTGCGCCCTATCAGGACCAGTACCCGCCCAAAGATCCGAACGTGTTCGCCAACCGCATGGCGCTGTTGTCGCAACGCTACCCCAGTGTCAACGCGTGGCAGGTGTGGAACGAGCCTAATTTGCTCGGTTTCTGGCGCCCGGTGGCCGACCCCGCGGGCTACGCCGCCTTGCTGACAGCCACCGCATCCGCTTTGCGCGCGGTGGACGCGAACAAACCGGTGGTGGCTGCCGGCATGGCGTTTTTCAGCGAAATGCCCAACGGCCAGACCATGCTTGACGCCCTCGGCGCCCTGGGGGTGGCCAGCCTGAACACGGTGATTTCCTACCATCCCTATACGCAATTGCCCGAGGGCAACGATCCGTCCAACCTGGACTTCATCGCCAAAACCACCGCGCTCAACCAGGCGCTGCGCAATAGCGGCGTGCAAACGCTGTGGAGCACCGAGTGGGGCTGGTCAACCTACCCCGGGCCAAAAGACGCCCAGGACCTGATCACCTTGCAGGGCCAGGCTGATTATGTGGTACGCCGGGTAGCACTGATGAGCGCGATGGATTACGACCGGATCTTTCTGTTCACCTTGAGCGACCTCGACCAGCGTGCCAGTGTGCGTGACCAGTTCTACGGCCTGCTCGACATCGACGCCAACCCCAAGCCGGTCTATACCGCCTTGAAAAACTTCCTCGATGTGAGCGGGCCGCAGCTCACGCCCGGCGATCCGCCCGCCGCCGACCAATTGCCCGACGGCTTGTTCAGCATTGGCTGGACCCGCGCCGACGGCCACAAACTGTGGTTCTTCTGGTCGGCCGAAGGCGGCAACGCACACTTGCCTAGCCTCACCAGCGCCACCCTGTACGACCCGCTGCGCGGGACGCAAACCCCGGTAAGCGGCACCAATGGGCTGACCGTCCCGGTCAAGTCGAACCTGCAAATTCTGTTATGGGATTGAAGCCCGCCATGCGCATTTTATGGATCCTGCCCTACTCGCCCTGGCCCGCCACCAGCGGCGGCAAGACGCGCCAGTTCCATCTGCTGCGCAGCCTGGCCGCGCGTGGGCATCGAATCACCTTGCTGCTGCACGATAAAAACCCGGTGTCGCTGACCGATCGCCAAGTGCTGGAGGCCTTCCTCGAGCAGGTGATCGTGCTGCCGCGCCGCCCACTGCGCAGCGTCAAAACCCTGGTGGCCGGCCTGTTTGCACCGTACCCGCTGCTGGCCAGCGTCAACGGCCTGTCGGGCGCGCTGCAGGACACATTCAATCAGTTGCTCAAAGAGCATTGGGATGTGGTGCAGATCGAGCACACCTACACGTTCCAACCTTATGAAGATGCCCTGGCGCGCCAATCGCAGCCGTTCGTGCTGACCGAACATAACGTTGAGTCGGCGCTGGGTGCGGCCACCTACGACCGCCTGCCGCGCTGGGCGCTGCCATTTATTCGCTACGACCAATGGCGCTACAGCCGGTGGGAACACCGCGTGATGCGCCAGGCCGCGCAGGTGGTGGCGGTGACCGACAGCGACGCGCAGGTGCTGGCCAGGATCGCCGGCAAACCGGTGCCGGTGGTGGTCAACGGTGTGGACTGCGATCACTTCGCCGCCGCCCGGCCCGACCCCTCCACGCGCCGCGTGCTGTTTCTGGGCAACTATGAATACGCGCCCAACGTGGACGCCATCGAGTGGGCCCTGGATGAAATCCTGCCCAAGGTCTGGGCGCGCTGCCCGGATGCGCGCATGAGCGTGTGCGGGTTTGGCATGCCCGGCAGTTGGCGTGAGCGTTGGAAGGACCCGCGTATCGAGTGGCAAGGGTTTGTACCGAACCTGTTGAACCTGCAATCAAGTTGTTCGGTGTTTCTGGCGCCGTTGCGCCACGGCGGCGGTTCCAAGCTCAAGGTGCTCGAAGCCCTGGCTGCCGGGTTGCCCTTGGCGAGTACCGAACAAGGCGTGTCGGGCCTGGACCTGATTGAAGGCCTGGATTACCTCGGTGGGCAAACCGCCGACAGCCTGGCGGACGCCGTGGTACGCCTGCTGCAGTTTCCCGACGCCGCCGCGCCCATGGGCGAAGCGGGCCGCGCCTATGTACGCCGCGCGCATGACTGGAGCGTGGCCGCCAGCCAGTTGGAACAGGTATACGCGACGCTCGCGCCGCTCAATCAAAAGGAACCCGCATGCGTATAGGCCTGGATTACCGCACCGTCGGCACCTCGCCGCAATCGGGGATCAGCCGCCAGGTGTACGCCCTGGAAAATGCCCTGCGCACGCTGCCGGGTGTGGAACTGGCGCGGTTTACCGTGGCACCGCTGGGCGATGAAACCCGCTTGCAGGCGCACTGCCCGGCCTGGGGCTGCGCGAAAACCGCGATGCACCAGCCACACAATCGTCTGCGCTTTGAGGCCGGTTTTTTGCCGGCAGCCTTGCGCGAGCAGCAGATCGACCTGTACATCAGCACGTTCAATATGGGCCTGCCGTTGCCGCCCAAGCCCAAAGGTTTGCGCACCGTCGTGCTGCTGCATGACCTGTTCCAGATCACGTTGAACAACTATCACGCCAACCGCCTCAAAGCGCTGATCTACAAGACCAGCGATCGGCTTTCGATTGCGTACGCGGTGCACAGCGCCGACCGCGTGTGGACGCCCTCACAGTACAGCGCCGATGAAACCGCGCGGCTGTTTCCCAAGGCGGCGGGCAAGATTCGGGTGCTGCCCAATCAAGTCGACAGTTTTGTCGAGCTGGCGGCAGACCTGACGGCGCGTAACATGCCCGAGCATTACTGGCTGCTGGTGGGCACGCGTGAGTTGCGCAAGAACGTGCCGTTTCTGGTCGACGCCTGGCAGCAGGCCCGCAGCCTGTCACCCGCCGTGCCGGCGTTGGTGCTGGTGGGCAGCCTTGAGCATTTGCCCGAAACCCAGCGCAACCTGCCGGGCATTCGCGCCCTGAGCGGCGTCTCGGATGCCGAGCTGCACGCGCTGTACCGCCAGGCCTCGCGCCTGTGGCAGCCGTCGTATGCGGAAGGTTTTGGTCTACCCGTCATCGAAGCCCTGAGCGTCGGCACCCCAGTGGCCGTGGCCAGCGGCACCTCGCTGGATGAAATCACCCCGCCGTCTGCACCTCGCTTCTCGCCCACCGACGGCCCGGCGCTGGTGCAATTGATGCTGGCGCTGGCGGACCGCCCGGCTGAAGAATCACCCGAACAACGCCGGCAATGGGCGCAACGCTTCAACCATCAGGCCTATCGCCGGCGCCTGGCTGAACTGATCGAGGAATTGAAATGAGACTCTCCCTGGCAAGCCTCGTCGCGATCCTGTTCGGCCTGTTGTTCGGCGCGCTGGCCCTGATGCTCTCTCCAGCCAAGGCGTTTCTCGCCGTGATCGGCCTGGCCGCGGCGGTGACCATCCTGCGCTTCCCGTTCTGGGGTTTGCTGCTGTTCGCCGGCGTCGCGACCTTCATGCCGTACTCGACCGTCAACCTGGGCATTCGCAGTACGGTGAGTGAGGCGATCCTGGCGCTGACCTGG
The DNA here is from genome assembly GCF_963879675.1 of Pseudomonas sp. Larv2_ips. NCBI lineage: Bacteria > Pseudomonadati > Pseudomonadota > Gammaproteobacteria > Pseudomonadales > Pseudomonadaceae > Pseudomonas > Pseudomonas sp. Larv2_ips. The sequence continues at coordinate 797,314 of NZ_CAWOAW010000014.1, read as the reverse complement.
GGCGCGGTGCTGTGGCACAGCTTTCTGTCGCGCGTAGCCGACACGCCGAGCCTGTCACGTCGCCCCACCGACCAGATGCTGCTGTGGCTGATGCTGTTCAGTGTGTTCCCGTTTATCGTCGGCCAGGTCACGATCCACGCCGACACCAGCGGCGTGGCCAATTGGCTGCGCTGGTTGCTGAGCCTGTCGGCGGTGTACCTCTGCGCCAAGTTGCTGACCGACTACAAACACCGCGAATCACTGGTGATCGCCCTGCTGCTGGGCACGCTGGCGATGCTGGTGTTGTCGATTGCGGTGTTTGTGCGTACCCGGTCGGGGGCGGGAATTGCGCCGATCCTGGCGCTGTTCAACTACGGCAACTTCGACATGTTGAAATTCGGCCTGGAGGCGATGTCATCGCGCATGGGCTCGCCGTGGATGCACCCGAATGCCATCGGCGGGATCATGGCGTTGCTGCTGCCGTTGGCGTTCTGCTACGGCATGACCGAACAAGGCTGGAAGCGTGGACTGGGCCTGGGCGTGGCGTGCCTGGGCGCCGCCGCATTGCTGTTGGCCAGTAGCCGTGGCGCGATGGTCAGCCTGGCGCTGGTGCTGATCTGGATGGCGACGCGGCGTGTGCCCTACACCGGCAGGCTGTTGATGATCGGTGCGGCGCTGACGGTCGCGCTGGTGATGGCCTATCCGCCGTTGCAGGACCGCCTGGCGACGATTTTTTCGTCGGACAACGCCAGTACCGAAATACGTTTCGACGAATACCGCATGTTCCCGCAGGCGGTGGCTTCGTACCCGTTCGGCATCGGCTTCAAGGTCGACCCGCCAGTGCCAGGCACGCATTTGCTGGGCATCTCCAACCTGTGGCTGAACTTCATCTACAAGACCGGCATTGTCGGCATGCTGTTGTTTGTCGCCGTGACCGTGCGCTGGTGGCGTGAAGCACGCCCGCAGAAAGGCCCGATTCGTCTGACCAAAGACAACGCGCTGTGGCTGGGCAGCACTGCCGGGATTCTGTCGGCACTGGTCAGCGGGTTGTTTGACCACTACTTCAGCTTTGCCGTGGTGATGGTGGCGCTGTTCTGGCTGATGGTTGGCCTCAATGTACTGGAGGCACGCCGGCTGTTCCCGGCGCGTCTGCCGCAGGTCAAGACAGTGGCTTACCGCAAGCCGGCCCTTGACGGCGCGCGGCTTTAATCATGCTCGGCTCCGCCGTCTGGCTGACGCTTGCGACCCTGCTGGGCCTGTGCCTGGGGTTCGCCCGCGAGTGGCTGCTGGTGGCCGCCTGGGGCGCGGGCGAGCGCAGTGATGCGTTCCTGATCGCGCTGTTTTTGCCGGAGGCGTTGCGCATGTCGCTGGCCGGTGGCGTATTGAGCGCCGCCGCGCTGCCGCTGTACCTGCAACGCAAGGACGACGATCGCCTGGATTGGCTGGCGGTGCTGTTTCCGGCCCTGATGCTGATTGCGTTGGTCACCAGCCTGCTGCTGACGCTGCTGGCGCCGTGGCTGGTGCAGTTGCTCGGCCCGGGGCTGGCGGCCAGCGCCACGGCACTGGCGGCCAGCAACCTGCAGATCGTTGCCTGGTGCGTGCCGGGTTTGATGTTGCATGCGCTGTTCAGTATTCCGTTGCAGGCCAGCGAACGTTTTGTGCTGGCGGGGCTGGGTTCGCTGCTGTTCAACCTGCCGCCGGTGACCTACCTCGCCGTGGCGGGCACGGCCACCCAACCCCATTCTCTGGCGCTCGCCTGCCTGGCCGGCAGCCTGTTGATGCCGTTGGCGTTGCTGCCCTCGATCTGGCGCCAGGGCTGGCGGCCGTGGCGCTGGCAACTGAGCTTTACGCCGCTGCGCGAACTGGGCCAGCGCATCGGCCCACTGCTGTTGAGCAATGGCGCCAGCCAGGGGTTGGCGCTGATCGAGCGACTGGTGGCGTCGCTGCTCGGCGAAGGGGCGGTGACCTGGGTCAACCTCGCCCGCAAGCTGATGAACCTGCCGTTGATTGCGCTGATGAGCCTCAACCAGGTGCTGCTGGGCATGATGAGCCGGCGCCAGGGCGATGAGCGCCTGGCGCTGCTCAAGCGCGGCCTGGAGACCGCCAGCGTGCTGACACTGCCGGCAGGCGTCGGCCTGGTGGCCGCGGCCCCCAGCCTGGTGGCGTTACTGCTGCCCAAGCAATCGGCGGATTCGCCACTGCCGTTGCTGCTGGCGTGGTTTGCCGTGCCGCTGGTGTTCGGTGCCTGGAACGCCCTGCTCGCACGCTATGCCTACGCGGCCGGCGACACGCGCCAGCCGTTGCGTTGTGAATTGCTCGGCAGCCTGGTCAATGTGCTGCTGCTGGGCGCCCTGCCCTTTGTGTTCGGCCTGGCGGGTATACCGCTGGCCGCGCTGGCCGGGGTGATCTGCACGGCCTTGCTGCTGATGCAGCGCCAGGGTTTGCTCGACGCCCTGGCGTGGGCGCGGCATTGGCTGCTCAGTGCGGTGGTGATGGGCGTGGCGGCGTGGGTGTTGTTTCCAATTCAAGGCGTATGGCTGCAGTTGGGGCTCAGTACCCTGGCGGGCATGGTGATGTTGCTGGGCATGGGGCTGTGGCTGAAGCCGTGGCGCAAGGCGTGAATGACCGATCGGGAATAGTCAGATGAAGCATCGTTGGATTCAGATGGATATCGCCAAGGGCATCGGCATCCTGGTGATCGTGTTTGCCCACAGTTGGTTCGTCGCCACCTCGCCGGACCTGCTGTATCCGATCCTCGCTTCGTTCATCCTGCCGTTGTTCTTTTTCCTGTCCGGCGTGTTCTTCAAACCCGAGCAACCGTTCGTGGAGATGGCGGTGCGCAAGGCTGACGGGCTGCTCAAGCCGTTTTTCTTCACCATGCTGGCGTACGTCATCGTGCGCGCCCTGCTGCGCGGCCAGCCGCTGCTGCCGGATATTGGCGGCGTGCTGTATGCCTCGGTGGACACCATTCCGTGGCAGGCCATGTGGTTTCTGCCGCACTTCTGGGTGGCGATTCTGTTCAGTTGGGTGATGCTGCGGTTGATCCAGCGCCTGAAGCTGTCGTTGTGGGTGACCTGCGTGCTGATCACGGCGCAGCTGCTTCTCGGAATTTGGCTGCTGCCAGTGTTCTGGCAATTGCCGGTGACGCTGGGCGGCCACAACTGGGTGTTGCCGGGGCTGCCGTTCAGCCTGGATATCACCTTGATCAGCAGCACCTACTTCATCGCCGGCTACCTGGCACGCGATTGGTTGCGTACACATTCGGGATCGTGGCTGACATGCCTGGTCTCAATCCTGTTATTTGCCGCGGTGTTCATTGCTACCTGGGACACCATGGACCTGGCGCAACGTCGCTACGACAGCTGGCTGTGGACCAGCGTGCTGGCGGTGATCGGCGTGTACGCATGCTGGGCACTGGCGCGGGTAATGATGGTGTCGGCACCGCTGACCCGGGCGATGACCTATATCGGTCAGTCGACCCTGATCCTGTTGATCTTCCATGGCGAAATCCAGCACAAGACTGTCGACCTGCTCGAACGCCTGGGCCTGCATTCGTTTCTGGCGGCGTGTGTGGGCCTGGTGGTGGCGGTGGTGGTGCCGTTGATGATCGGGGAAGTGATCAAGCGGGTGGCGTTCCTGCGGTTTTTCTACTTTCCGTTTCCGGTGCGCAAAGCCGTCAAACCTTCAGAAAACCATTAAACCCCTGTGGGAGGGGGTTTGCTCGCGATAGCGGTGGGTCATTCAAAGGTGTTTTGACTGACATTCCGTCATCGCGGGCAAGCCCGCTCCCACAGGGGTTATGTAGGTTCAATCATCAAGCTGTGGCGCGGCGGCCTTGCTGCCGGCTTTTGCGGGCTTGGCCGCTTTTGCGCCTTTGGCGGGCGCGGCGGGTTCTGGCTCGGCAGGCGCGGCGAGTTCTTTTTCAGCCATGGGCATCTGGTCGATGGCGCTGAAGAATTCCTTCACGTCGAGGGTATCCGGTGGCACGGTTTTTTCGAGTTTCTTCTCGCCGTCCTTGCCGACCAAAATCACTTTGGTGCCACTGCCGGCGCCTAACTTGAGGGCACGGATCAGCGCGTTGGTTTCAGGCGGCGTGAGCTTTTTGTTGTCCTTGGCGTCCTTGGCAAATTTCTCGCCTTCGGCACCGATGCTGCCGAACTTCACGGTGTAGAACACCATGCTGCGCTCTTCAAAGGACTGCTTGTTGGCAGGCTCATCCAGCTGTTTTTTCAGGTTCGCCAATGCTTCGTTACCGGAGTCAAGTTCCACCACCACCAGCGGACGCGACTTGCCCAAGTCCTGCTTGAGCGGGTTGATATCATCCGCGGCCAACAGCGGCCCCGTAAAAGCCATCAAGGTAGCCAGGGTCAGCGACCGGATGAGCATGCGCACCTCCTTTGAATTCCATGCAGGGTTCTTGAGTTTCATGTCTGCGACAGTCAATTTCAAGGATGATTCCTACACCTCGTTAAGAAGCGTAGGTCAGGAAGCCTGCTACGCAAGGGGTTGGGCGCGCGCTACGGTGATTGTTTCTTCTGATTGCGGAAACATCAAGAGACGCCCCATTCCGGCCAATGCCTCGCAAACACGGGCGCCACGACAGGGTCGGCATCCACCTGCGCCAACGCCTGCGCAAAGCTGGGCGCCAGGTTGCTCAACACCTCGCGCGCCGCGTCCCAACGCGACACGGCTGCGGCCATGATGCCCAGTGCATTCGGCACCTGATTGGGGGCGAACAGCTGGTCGGCGAACTGCTGGGCGAACACCACCCACGCATGGTGCAGATAGCGCCGCGTGCCGGTGGTCAATTGCGTCTGCGCCGCTTCATCCGCGTTGCCCAGCCAGCGTTGCGGGTAGTCAATGATGCCGATGGCCGAGTAGCAATTGGCAGCGATGTACACCAGGCCGCGCAGGATCTGTGCGCGGTTGCCGGCAAGCAGGTCCGAGGCGGGAAATTCCAGGCCCAGGTGGATCAGGATGGCGGCGCTTTCGGTCAGCACCTGGCCATCAGGCGTGACCAGCGTGGGGATTTGTTTGAGCGGGTTGATGCGCGCGAGGGCTTCACTGCCCTCGCCATCTGCCCAGGAACTGGCGTCGATGCGACGCCACGGCACCGCGCAACGTTGCAGGGCAATTTCGATCATGCAGGAGCCGGATTCATCAATGCCGTAAAGCGTGTACATGGGCGTTTCCTCCTTAGCGCAGCAATTTGGCCTGCAAGTTGGCCTTCACCTGCGGCCATTCCGAATCGATGATGCTAAAGCGCACCGAGTTGCGCTTGCGCCCGTCGGGCATGATGCGTTCGTGGCGCACGATGCCTTCTTGTACGGCGCCGAGGCGCAGGATCGCGGCACGGGATTTTTCGTTGAGTTCGTCGGTGGTGAATTGCACACGCACGCAGTCGAGGACTTCGAAGGCGTAGGTCAGCAGCAACAGTTTGGCTTCGGTGTTGATCGCAGATTTTTGCGTCGATTGCGCCAACCAGGTGTGGCCGATTTCCAGTTTGCGATTGGCCCGGTCGACCTTCCAGAATCGTGTGCTGCCGACCACTTCACCCGTGCTTTTGCGCACGATGGTGAAAGGAATCACACTGCCCGCATTGCGCCCGGCCAAGGCGGTGTCGATGTACGTCTCGACGGTGTCCGGGCCGGGCACGTTAGTGACTTTCAGGTTCCACAGCTCGCCGTCGGCGGCGGCGTCGAGCAAGGCACTCGCGTGCTCTCGCTGCAAGGGTTGGAGTTCGACGTGAGTGCCGGTCAAGGTGATCTGGGTCATGAAAAGCTGCGCCGTCTGCGGGTGGTCGTCAGAGGCCAAGAGTGCAGGCTCTGATCCCATCCAGGCAAGCGTTTTAGAACAGGCCCATCTGCCCGCCGACCGGGGTGCCAAAATCATCGTTCACGAACGGCAGAATCGCGTCGGCCACCGGCTGCAATTGCCGCGTGACGTAGTGGTCGTAGTCGATTGGCGCCTGCCGCACTTCGAGCGGTTCCGGGCCGTTGACGCTGATCACGTAGCTGATCCAACCGCCGCGCTGGTACTGGCGCGGGCGTCCCAGGCGGTCGTTGTATTCATCTGCCAGGCGGGCGGCGCGCACATGCGGGGGGACGTTGCGCTCGTAGTCGTCCAACTGGCGGCGCAGCCGTTTGCGGTAGATCAGCAGGTCATCGAGTTCGCCGCTCAGGGTACGGCGCACGTACTCACGCACGTAGTCCTGATGGGGCTGGCGGTGGAAGATGCGCTGGTAAAGCTCCTGCTGAAATTGCCGGGCCAGCGGTGACCAGTCGCTGCGCACGGTTTCGAGGCCTTTGTAGACCATGTCTTCGCGGCCATCGGCGTGCACGACCAGGCCGGCGTAACGCTTTTTGCTGCCCTCCTCCGCGCCGCGGATGGTCGGCATGAGGAAGCGGCTGAAGTGGGTTTCGTATTGCAGTTCCAAGACGCTTTGCAGGCCGTATTCGCTGTGCAAATGCGCACGCCACCAGTCGTTGACGTGCTGCACCAATTGCCGACCGATGCGGCTGGCGTCGTCCGCAGAATGCGCGCTGCCGAGCCAGACGAAGGTGGAGTCGGTGTCGCCGTAGATCACTTCATAGCCCTTGGCCTCAACCAGTCCGCGGGTCTGGCGCATGATCTGGTGCCCGCGCATCGTGATCGAGGACGCCAGGCGCGTGTCGAAGAAGCGGCACCCGCTGGAGCCGAGCACACCGTAAAAGGCGTTCATGATGATTTTCAGCGCCTGGGACAGCGGCGCGTTGTGCTCGCGTTTGGCCGCTTCACGGCCTTCGGAGACACGCGTGACGATGGCGGGCAGGCAGTGCCGGGTTCGCGAGAACCGCGCGCCGCGAAAGCCTTCCACCGACTCGCTCGCTTCGGGGTGCTTGAGGCCTTCGATCAGGCCCACCGGGTCAATGAGAAAGCTGCGGATGATCGACGGGTAAAGGCTTTTGTAGTCGAGCACCAACACCGACTCATACAGGCCGGGACGCGAGTCCATGACAAAACCGCCGGGGCTGGCCTGTGGTGGCTTGTCGCCCAGGTTCGGCGCGACGAAGCCCTGGCGGTGCATCAGCGGCATGTACAGGTGGGTAAACGCGGCGACCGAACCGCCGTTGCGGTCGGCCGGCAGTCCGGTGACGCTGGCCCGCTCCAGCAGGAACTTGAGCAACTCGGTCTTCTCGAAAATGCGCGTGACCAGCTCGCAGTCCTTGAGGTTGTAGCGCGCAAGCGCAGGCTTGTCCTCGGCGAACATGCGGTTGATTTCGTCCATGCGCTGGTACGGCGTGGAGATGTCCTTGCCTTCGCCGAGCAGGGTTTGCGCGACGTTTTCCAGGCTGAAGGATTCAAAGCTCCAGGTGGCCGAACGCAGGGCTTCAATGCCGTCGATAATCAACCGCCCCGCTGCCGCCGCGAAGTAGTGATTGCGGCTGCCGTGTTCGCGCCAGGCCATGGCTTCACCGCCACGGCCAAGCAGCAGCGGCACATTGAGGCGCTGGGCATGTTCGTGGAGCACGCGCAGGTCGAACTGCACCACGTTCCAGCCGATGATCGCATCGGGGTCGTGGGTGGCGAGCCATTGGTTGAGGCGCTCGAGCAGTTGCGCGCGGGTGTCGCAATAGTCGAGCTTGAAGTCCACCGCGTCGGTTTTATTCGGCGGGCCGAGCATGTACACCTGGCGCTCGCCGCAGCCTTCGAGGGCGATGGAATAAAGATCGCCCTGGGCAGTGGTCTCGATGTCCAGGGACACCAGTTTCAGCGGCGGGCGGTAGTCGGGGTCGGGTTTCATCTGCGCGTCGATCAGCACGTCGTTGGCGTCTGGTGTGCCGCCGAACCACACGGGAGCGGTGATGAAGCGCTCCATCATGTAGCGCTCGGGCGGGCGAACGTCGCCTTCGTAGACATCGACACCGGCGGCGCGCAGGCGTTTTTCCAGGTCCATCAGCTGGCGGTGTTGGCGCGTGTAGAGGCCCAACACCGGGCGGTGATGGAAATCACACAGCTGCAGCGGGCGCAGTTCGATATCGCGCTCGCCCTTGAGCAACCAGTCGAGCTGTTTGCGATAGGCCTCGGGGATAAACATCACCGAGGTTTGCATGGGTAGGCGCACGCACCGAGGGCCTTGGTCGGTGGCCAGCCAGAAACTGACCTCCGTACCCGCCGCCGTGTCGCGCCAATGCCGGGTCAGGACAAAACCCTGCTGTAAATCCACCGTGCCGCACCTCAGGAATCGCTTTCAGGGCGTGATTCTACTCGGCATCCGCGTAAACGCGGCACGTTAACGCGCACGCAGACCGCAATCTCATAAATTTGTTGCAGAACATTAATAACAATCACTATCATTCGCACCGGAGTCGTATCCGCGCAGCGAGGACGCGCAACGTTGTTGCCCTTTTCCTCACATTGACGGTTCGCCGTCAGGATCGACCATGCCCTCCCGTACCCGACTTCGTGTGCCGTTTCGCCCTACCCTGCTCGCCCTTTGCTGCTCCGCGAGCCTTGCTGCTCATGCTGCAGCCCCAGTCACCCCGCAGGATGCGAATAACCATCAGGACGGCAACACACTGGAACTGGGTGCCACCAACATCAACGCCGACGCGCCCGCGCCAAACGCGTTACCGCCGGTTTACGCCGGTGGCCAGGTTGCACGCGGCGGGCAACTGGGTGTGCTGGGCAACCAGGACATCATGGACGTGCCATTCAGCATGTCCTCCTACACCGAGAAATTGATTCGCGACCAGCAGGCGCAAACCGTCGGCGATGTGCTGCTCAACGACTCGTCGGTGCGTCAGGCATCGGGCTATGCGAACCAGGCCCAGGCTTTTGTGATTCGCGGCCTGCCGCTCAATGGCGACGACATTTCCTTCAACGGTTTGTACGGCATCCTGCCGCGCCAGATCATGTCCACCGACGCCCTGGAACGGGTTGAAGTGTTCAAGGGGCCCAACGCGTTCATCAACGGTGTAACGCCCGGCGGCTCCGGCATTGGCGGTGGCGTGAACCTGCAGCCCAAGCGCGCCGAAGATGTACCGTTGCGCCGTTTCAGCACCGACATCAGCAGTGATGGCCGAGTGGGTGAACACCTCGACATCGGCCAGCGCTTTGGCGAGGACAACCGCTTTGGTGCGCGGGTAAACCTGTCCCAGCGTGAAGGCGATACGGCCGTTGACGACGAGAACCAGCGCTCGAAACTGTTCTCGGTCGGCCTGGATTACCGCGGTGATGCGTTGCGCCTGTCGGGTGACTTTGTTTATCAGAAGCAGCAAGTGAACGGCGGGCGCAATACGGTGTTGCTCGGCAGTGGCCTGACCCACATCCCCAACGCCCCGTCTGCCGACACCAACTACGCGCCGAACTGGGGCACCACCAGCCTCGAAGACACGTTCGGCATGTTGCGGGGCGAGTACGACCTCAACGACAACTGGACCGCCTACATTGCCGGCGGTGCCAAGCACACCAACGAACTGGGGCGCTACTCGTCGGTCACCCTGAACGACGCGTTGGGGAATGCCACGGTCAGCGGCTCGAACATCGCGCACCAAGAAGACAACACCAGCCTGATGGCCGGCCTGAACGGCAAGTTCCAGACCGGCGCTGTCAGCCACAAGTTGAACCTGGGCCTGACCGGCATCTGGACCCAGACCCGCAACGCCTTCGACTTTGCCGCCGGCAGCCAGCCAACCAATATCTACAATCCGGCCGACGTGTCTGCACCGGCCAAAGGCGGTTTCACTTCCGGCAGCGACCTGAACGACCCAGGCATCACCGCCAAGACCTTCGCCCGCAGCGCAGCGGTGTCGGACACCTTCGGCTTTATGGATGACCGCCTGCTGTTCACGGCAGGTCTGCGCCGCCAGGAACTGGTGGTTCAAGGCTATGCGTACGGCACCGGCACGCGCACTGCCAATTACGCCAAGGGCATCACCACACCGGTGTATGGCTTGGTGTTCAAGCCTTGGGACCATGTGTCGCTGTATGCCAACCACATTGAAGGCCTGGCGTCGGGGCCGACCGCTCCGAGCACGTTTGGCAGCGCCACCAGCGTGACCAACGCCAACCAGACCTTCGCACCGGCCCGCTCGAAACAGACCGAAGCGGGCGTCAAGGTTGATATGGGCACCTACGGAGCGACACTGGGCGTGTACCGCATTGAACAGCCGACTCAAGGTTACTCCCAGCTGAATGCGGACGGCACCGCCACCTATGTCTTCCAGGGCGAGCAAGTCAACAAGGGCGTTGAGCTGAACGTCTTCGGTGAACCGGTCAGCGGCCTGCGCCTGCTGGGCGGCGCAACGATTATTCACACCGAAGTCAACGGCACGGCAAACGGCGCCAACGACGGCAACCGCGCGATTGGCGTGCCGTCGTTCCAGCTCAACGCCGGGGTGGAGTGGGATGTGCCGGGCCTGCAAGGCGTAAGCGTCAACGGCCGGATGCTGCGCACCGGCGGCCAGTACGCCGATGCAGCAAACAACCTGAGCCTGCCAGCCTGGAATCGCTTCGATGTGGGTGCGCGCTACAACTTCAAAGTGGCTCAGCGCGATGTGACGTTGGGCGCGACCGTGGAGAACGTGGCCAATACCAAGTATTGGGAATCTGCGCTGGGTGGCTATTTGACCCAGGGCGATCCGCGGGTGGCGAAGCTGTCGGCGACGGTGGATTTCTAAAGTTACAACGTGGCGGGTCAGCGAATTTGCGCATCGCTGACTCGTCACTAGACTCAAGGGTTTCTCACACATGGAAGTCCCTTCAATGAATGTACCTCGCTCCGTGCGCCGGGCCCTTGCTCTGGTCACCCTGGTGTGCGCCGGCAACCTTGCCGCTTACGCCGCCGACATCCCGCTGTCCAAATCCCTTGAAGCCGATGTAGTGACCACCAAGGTGCTGTCGGTCGATGCCGCCACCCAGCAGGTGGTGTTGGAAGGTGCCGAGGGTAACCCGGTGCATGTGCAACTCAGTGATGACGCCAAAGACTTGGCCAATCTCAAGGTTGGCGATCAAGTAAAAGTGCTGACCACCCATTCGGTGGCTGCGGTACTCGACACCGACGTAGATAAAAGTGCCCCGGACTCAAGCGAAAGTACCGGCGTGGTGCGTGCCACGGCCAGTAACCCGCACCCTGGCGGTGCGGCTTTCCGTCAGATCCAGGTACAGCTGAAGATTACCCATATCGACCTGAACAAAAACCAAGTGACCCTGGAAAACCCCACCGGTGCGACGAAAGTGCTGAACGTTGAAAAACCGGAGATCCGCGCCGGCCTCAAGGACCTCAAGGTCGGGCAACGTGTGCTGGTGACCTTCACCGACACCCTGGAAATCACCACAACTCACGAAGGCTGACAGCGATGAACACGGGCATCATCAAGATGCCCGGTTAAGTCAGGCGCGACGCGCCTGGGCCAGATAGGTTTCGATGTTGTTCATTTGCTCATCCCAGCCACGGGAATTCATCTTGAAGGCCTTCTGGCGTCGGGCCTCGGGCACCGCATCAAACCCGGATTCAACCACCCTCAGTAAAATGCCTGGCGCACGATCTTCGATGGTGAACTCCACCAGAGTAGGCGTTTCACTGTCGTAGTCGACACCCTCCTCGACCGCATAAGGATGCCACCAGAAGGAAAACAGGGTTTGTGGCAAGACCCTTTCGATTTTGGCCTTCCACACCACATGTTCATAGCCTGGGTAGGTAATGGGGGCTTCGAGGGTTTCCCCGGCAGCAAAGGTTTTGCCCTTCAGGGCAATACCGAACCAGTTGCCGAATTGCTCGGCATCTGTGAGGGCTTCCCACACCTGTTTACGTGGAGCGTTGAGCAGGACTTTTCGTTCGATGCGATCTAATACGTGCATAAGTCACCTCCTCCATTGACAGTAGGCGACATCGACCAATGCGCAACCTTGGCGTGTGCGCGCGATGACGATGACCCCATCCTTGATCAGGTAATACGTTATGACTGACCCGTTGAATGGAAGTTGCTTCTGCAAAGCCGTGTGCTACCAAGTGGACAGCCTGGACATGCCCATCAGCCACTGCCACTGCGACAGCTGCCGCAAGGTGCATGCAGCAGCGTTCGTGGCCACGGCCGGGGTGATGCGCGAACATTTCCGTTGGACGCAGGGCGAAGCGCTGCTGTCATCGCTTGAATCGTCGCCGGGCAAATTCAGGCATTTCTGCTCGCGATGTGGCTCACATCTGATGGCGGAGCGTAAGCATCAGCCCCACGTGATTGTGCGAGTGGCGACGCTGGATGATGATCCGGGCGTGCGGCCCACCTCGCACATCTGGACGGCCCATGATGTGCCCTGGCTCGCCTATCAAGGTATAGAGCACTGGGACGAGTGGAAGGTCTGAGTCAGACGTGCGGGTCACCCGGGGCTTTGGCCGGCGTCGCGTATTGCGGCTTGAGGTGGCCTTCCTGGTCGAGCAGCCAGGCATCCATGATTTGACGCACCACAGGGCCCGCCACACGGCCGCCGGCTTCACCGTTTTCGATCATTACCGAGATCACGATTTTCGGGTGTTCGGCCGGCGCGAAGCCGACAAACAAAGCGTTATCGCGATGGCGTTCCAGGGTCTTGTTGCGGTTGTAACGCTCGCCCTGTTTAATCGCGACCACCTGCGCGGTACCACTCTTGCCGGCGATGCGATACTGGGCGCCGACTGCCGCAGCCCGGGCGATACCGCGCGGGTCGTGCATCACCAGTTGCATGCCATGGTTGACCTGTTCCCAATCACGCGGGTCCTTGAGGACCACGTTGGGCATCGGGTTCTCATCCACCGGCGGCACGCCATTGATGGTCTTGGCCAGATGCGGCCGGTTCCATACGCCTTTGTTGGCAATCAAGGCAGTGGCCTGGGCCAGCTGCAATGGCGTGACTTGCATATAGCCCTGGCCGATGCCGAGAATCACCGTTTCACCCGGGAACCACGGCTGGCGTCGTGTCGCACGTTTCCAGGCCTGGGAAGGCATCAGGCCGGCTGACTCTTCGAACATGTCGAGAGAGACTTTCTGTCCCAGCCCGAATTCGGCCAAATAATCGTGCAGACGGTCGATGCCCAGCTTGTGGGCAAGGTCGTAAAAGTAGGTGTCGTTAGAGCGCATGATCGCCGCGTCCATGTCCACCCAGCCGTCGCCGCTGTGGTTCCAGTTGCGGTATTTGTGGTCAAAGTCGGGCAACTGGTAGTAACCGGGGTCGAACACGCGGGTTTGTGCGGTAACCACGCCACTGTCGAGACCGGCGATGGCCACTTCCGGTTTGATGGTCGAACCGGGCGCATAAAGCCCGCGCAGCACACGGTTGAACAGCGGCCGATCAATGGAGTCGTGCAGCGCCGCATACTCCTTGAAGCTGATGCCGGTCACGAACAGATTAGGGTCAAAGCTCGGCTTACTGACCATCGCCAGTACTTCGCCCGTTTGCGGATCGAGGGCGACAACCGAACCACGGCGATCGCCCAAGGCTTCTTCCGCCGCTTCCTGAAGTTTGACGTCGAGGCTCAGAACGATGTTTTTGCCGGGGATCGGGTCGGTGTGCTTGAGCACGCGCAGTACGCGGCCCTGCGCATTGGTCTCGACCTCTTCATAGCCGACATGGCCGTGCAATTCGGACTCGTAGAACCGCTCGATACCGGTCTTGCCGATGGACTGCGTACCTCGGTACTCCACCGAATCAAGGGCCTTGGATTCTTTTTCATTGATTCGGCCCACGTAACCAATCGAGTGAGCAAAATGCGCGCCCAGCGGGTAATGACGGACAAATTGCGGCTCGACATCCACGCCAGGCAAACGGAATTCGTTAACGGCCAGTACGGCGATCTGTTCTTCAGTCAATTCGTAAAACAGCGTCACGGGCACAAAAGGATGACGAGCCTGCTTCAGCGCCTTGTCGAACACCGCACGGTCTTCGGCGGGCAGGTGCAGCAGGTTGACGATGGCATCCAGCTCACCCTTGAGGTCGGTTGTGCGTTCACGGGTAATCGTCAGGTTGTAGCTGGGACGGTTGTCGGCCAAAACCACGCCGTTGCGGTCATAGATCAACCCGCGCGTGGGCGTAATCGGCAGCACATGGACCCGGTTGTTTTCGGAAATAGTGGAGTGGTAGTCGTACTGCACCACTTGCAGGAAATACATGCGGCCCACCAGGGCGCAGGTGATGCCGATGACCAATAACGCACAGGCAAGCAGGCGCTTGTTGACCAGACGGTTTTCTTTTTCGTGATCCTTGATCGGTATCGGTTCAGGCATTTCTACAGCATCTCGTTGAAGAAGGTCGACGCCGCGTCCTGCGGATGAAAAATCAATCCTTGTGAAAATGTGCTGCACCATACCAAAAATGCAGAAACACTTTGCATCGATTTCCCCAACGGCATGCTGTTTTGTCAGGAGAGCACGGATTTAGGCTCCAGAAAGGCCTCCAATCCGAAGGTGCCGTACTCGCGACCTATGCCTGATTGTTTGAAGCCGCCAAAGGGTGCACGCGGCTCGTGGGCCAGGGTATTGATCAACACGCGACCGGCGTCGATACGGGAGGCCAGTGCGTGCGCCCTTTGCAGGTCTGAGGACAGAATGTAAGCCTGGAGGCCGTAGGGCGTATCGTTGGCGATTGTCAGCGCTTGCTCCTCGTCATCGTAGGGGATGATCGACAGAACAGGCCCGAAGATCTCCTCACGAGCGATGGTCATCTGGTTGGTAACGCGACTGAAGACGGTGGGCCTGATGAACCAGCCGGCGTCGATGCCATCAGGCAAGCCGGGGCCACCCGCCAATAGGTAAGCGCCCTCCTCGATGCCGATCTGAATGTATCGCTGCACCCGCTGCCACTGCTTGAAGCTGACCATAGGACCGATGCTGGTGGCAGGATCATTAGGGTTGCCGGCCCGGATACCGGCGACCTGCTCGGTTACCAGCGCTTCTACTTCAGCCAAGCGTTGGGCGGGCACAAGCATGCGGGTGCCGGCAATGCACGCCTGGCCGCTGTTCATGAACCCGGCCTGAAGCGCCATCGGTATAGCCGTTTTCAAGTCCGCATCTTCGAGAATCAATACCGGCGACTTCCCGCCTAATTCCAGCGTGATGCGCTTGAGCGTTTCAGCGCCTGCGCGCAGGATCTGTTTGCCTACAGCGGTAGAGCCGGTGAACGAGACTTTGGCTATATCCGGATGTGTACTCAATACAGCACCGACGGTTTCACCACGGCCGGTAACAATGTTGAACACTCCAGGCGGCAGGCCCACCTCATGAAGGGCGCGTGTAACGATTGAGGTCTGGGTGGCGCTCATTTCACTCGGTTTGATCACGGCAGTGCAGCCAGCGGCCAATGCAGCAGCGAGTTTGCCGCAGATGAAGCCGGCGTTGCTGTTCCAGGGCGTTATCAGTGCGGCCACACCGATGGGCTGCATCGTCACCTCTGCGATACCCAGGTGCTGGGTGAAATCGTAGTCCTCCAGCACGGTCGCCGCGTCAAGCAAGACGCTGGCGGCATGCTTGGCCATCCACGATGCACGGGATACCGGGGCGCCATATTCTTCGATGATTGTCTCGGTCAGCTCTGCTTCTACGCAAACAATGGCGGCGTGCATACGCTTGAGATAGTCGACACGCACGGCTTTTGTGGTGCGCGAAAACTCGGTGAACGCCTGCTTTGCCGCGCTGACGGCATTCATAGCGTCGCGTTCGTCTGCCAGGCGAACCTGACCAATACATTGGGCGTTGGCGGGGTTGAACAGGTCAAAAAGCTCTTCACCGTGAGGCGTTACAAATTGGCCATTGATATAGATCTGGTGGATCTGATGCATGGGAATCTCCGAAGTCACCGAATTGGTATGCCTCACGGTAAGCCACTATCATTGACCTGATAATTCGTATAAATCGGCATGACTTGATGAGCAACTCAGGACAATGAACACCTCAGGATTGAACGAATTGGAGGCGGTGCTGGCAGTCGCCCGGCATCGCAGCTTTCGCGCAGCGGCGACGGAACTGAATGTCTCGACATCAGCGCTGAGCCATTCAATCGCTGCACTTGAGGCACGGATGGGCGTTCGCTTGTTCAACCGTACGACACGCAGCGTGTCACTGTCGGAAATCGGTGCGGAGTTTGTCAGCACCATTACGCCAGCCCTTTCGACTATTCGCGTGGCGCTTGAACAAGCGGGAAATAGCCAGTCGGCACCGAGTGGCACCTTGCGGCTTAATACCTCAGCAGGCGCCGCCAAGCAGGTGATGCCGTTATTGCTGGAGTACATGCGGCGCTATCCGCAGATGAAGCTGGATATCGTCACTGAAGGTCGACTGGTCGACATTGTGGCTCAAGGGTTCGATGCAGGTATCCGTCTTGGCGACAGCGTCCCACAAGACATGATCGCCGTCGATATCAGCCCACCTCAGCGATTTGCCGTACTGGGCAGCCCAGCCTATTTTGCCAGCCACCCTACCCCTTTAAGCCCGCTGGACTTGAGCGCCCATGAATGCATTCGCAGCCGCATGCCGAGCGGCTCGATCTATCGCTGGGAGTTTGAGCGTCACGGCGAGTCCATTGCCGTAGATGTAAACGGTGCGTTGACGCTGGACAATCCGACATTAATGCTTCAAGCAGCCAGAGCGGGGATGGGATTGACCTATTTGACAGAGTGGAATGCTGCTGCAGACCTGGCTGCGGGGGCGCTGATACGCGTGCTTGAAGAGTGGACACCAACGTTTGACTCGTTGCGTCTCTACTACCCTGGAAGGCGGCATGTACCGGCCGGCTTGAGGGCGCTGATTGAGCTGATCAAGGAGCGAGGGTTCTGATACACAAGTTCTGTATCAGCTAGCACGCGTTATGGTCGACGCCCATTGGCAGCACGCTTGCACTTGTTCTTTTCA
>NZ_CAWOAW010000014.1:184284-780469 GCF_963879675.1 Pseudomonas sp. Larv2_ips | reverse complement strand
CAGCTACAACCCCTACGGAAAAATCACCTCCGAACGTGATGAACTGGGCCACGTCACTCGTTACGAATATGCCGACGGTTTGCATCTGATCAGCCGCCGTCTCAACGCCGATGGCACCCAGGTTAAATACCGCTACGACAACGTGCGGTTATTGCTGACCGAAATCGAAAACGAAGTCGGCGAAACCTACCGGCTGGATTACCATCCCAACGGCCTGATCCAGCAGGAAATCGGCTTTGACGGCCAGCGTACGGCGTACGTCTACGACCTCAACGGCAACCTGCTGGTAAAGACCGAACACGGCGACGATGGCAGTCAGTTCATTACCCGCTACGAGCGAGACCCTTCCGGCCGCCTTGTACGAAAAACCCTGCCAGACGGTGGAGTGGTCGATTACGCCTACGACCGCCAGGGCAACCTCCTCAGCGTCGACGACGGCCACTGGGCGTTAGCCTACGAATACGACAGCCAAAACCGCCTCATCGCCGACCACCAAGGCTGGGGCACCCTGCGCTACGGCTACGACGCCTGCGGCCAGTTGAAAAACCTGCGCCTGCCGGACAACAACCGTCTCACCTTTAACCACGGCAAAAGCGGCCACCTCGCCACCGTCGAGCTGAACGGCAAAACCCTAACATCCCACCTCTTCAACACCGGAAAAGAACGCCAACGCCAGCAAGGCCAACTGCTCAGCCGCTACCACTACGACGAGCAAAACCGCCTGCACGCCCACGCGGTGACCCAGGAAGAACACAACCTCTACCGCCGCCATTACGACTACGACAAAACCGGCAACCTCACCCGCCTGCTCGACACCCGCAAAGGCGAACACCACTACCACTACGACCCCCTCGCCCGCCTGACCCGCGCGGATCATTCGCAAGACCAGCAAGAGCGCTTCGGCCACGACCCGGCGGGTAACCTGCTCATGCAGGATCGTCCCGGCCCGGACATCGTGGCGGGGAATAGGTTGGTGATCCAAGGCGATCATCATTATGACTATGACGCCTTCGGCAATCTGATCCGCCAAAGACGCGGCAAGGGTCATCAACTCGTCACCGAGTACCGCTACGACTGCCAGCATCGGCTGATCGGCATTACCCAGCCGAACGGGCAAACGGCCAGCTATCGCTATGACCCGTTCGGTCGGCGTATCAGCAAAACCGTCGGCGACCTAACCACGGAGTTTTTCTGGCAAGGCGACAAGCTGGTTGCGGAGCATCACGCGGACAGGCATCGCAGTTACCTCTACGAACCGGACAGTTTCCGTCCGCTGGTCCTGCTGGAGGGCTTTGGTCCAAAAAATACCCAGCCCTTCCACTACCAACTCGCCCACCTCGGCACCCCGCAGGAACTCACCGCTCCCGACGGCGAAATCGTCTGGTCCGCGCACTACCGTGCCTTTGGCCAGATCAGCCGCCTCGACATCAACACAATCGACAACCCGCTGCGCTTCCAAGGCCAATACTTCGACGAAGAAAGCGGCCTGCACTACAACCGCCATCGCTACTACAATCCAGATATTGGTCGTTACCTGACACCTGATCCTGTGAAGCTGGCGGGTGGGATCAATGCGTACCAGTACGTGCCCAACCCTACAGGGTGGATAGATCCGTTAGGGCTGACTGCCAATTGCCCACCCAAAGGAGCGAGGCAGCCACGCTGTAAAACACCGAACGAACCGGACACTCCCGAAGTTTCTCGCAAAGGAGCATTCAGGCAAGCTAAAAGAGATGCAAATATACCAATGGTGCAGCGCCCTGACGTCTTCGTAGACCCAGAAACAGGAAGAGAAAAACAATACAAGATAGAAAGAATGACAGACCTGAACGATAAAAATATATTGAATAACAACGGCTTACCGATTGACACAAGGGTCTATCAATTTACAAAATCTGACGGCTCAAAAGTGCTTATACAAGACCACTCAGCAGGGCATAATTTTGGCAGAGCAGATGGAATAGGAGACCATTCCGCACACTTCAACTTACGACCAATTGATAAACCCCGAAAAGGCAGCATACCCGGGGCAAAGGAACACTATCCATTTAGGAAGCAAAAATGAAATATTGGAATGAATTAGACGGAAGTATATTTTTCGGAAAGATTTTTAGCCAACCGATAGCAATTGACAGGATTGCTCTTTTCTCCATGAGGATTGATAACGACCAACCCTGTGTCGGCCTAGGGTTTGACATACCAGAATTTCCGGACCAGTTGCCGGAAAAGTGGAAGAACAAAGGCTATAACACCTGCAGGACAGGATTAATTTGTCATAACATTAAAGAACTAAAAATACAAAACATACCCGCCCACGAGGTATTCAAGGTGGAAATAAAAAAACACAATGACCACTTCGAGTTTCACGCAACCAGCGAAAATGCCTCAATAGAATTCAAAGCCAGATTCATTTCACTTAGCGACCCTAATGTATATATAAACGGCCCAGATGATTACTATTTTAAATAACTAAAAACCATGAAACCAAAACTAAAACTAAACCTTATATCTTTACCCATTTCAGGCTGGGAAACCAGGGCACTCATCTCCATTTAAGTACCATTGGAAAGACGCGCACAGGAAAACTACCGGGTGCGAATGACCACCCTAATTTTGAGATTGGAAAATAAGTTTGGAATCATTTCGATAGAAGTGTTTTTAACAAGGTATTCCCCATACCGATTGCAACAGGAGAGATAGTCTTATTCTCTATAGATAGAGATAACGATAGACCTCATATAACTCTAGCATTGATATAGCTGAAATCCAGACAGACCAACCGAAAAATGGAACCTCGAAGGTTTCAACACGTGTCGCATTGATCTTAGCTATGGGGGACTTAGTGACATCACCATAAAGAATATCCCCCACATTCGACACGTTGAAAATAACAATATGAAAGTATGAGGATTTTTTTCGCGTGAACGCTGAGTCTGAGGAGTCGTTGATTGAATTCAAGACGTGATATCCGTCTCTCTGCGGGGCCTCCGTCTACATAAATGCCCCTGATTCCGCCAGTTATTAAAGGGTGACACCAACATCAAAGCTATGAGGCCGATAGCCAGCCCCAATTCGCCACCCCGCCCTCCCCTACATAAACTCTGTCCAAGCTACTTCAACGGACAGAGGATTCACCATCATGGGCAAACGTCATCCCAACTTCCCCGCCTGGCAATGGCGCATTCACCCAGAAACCCATCAGCACCCGACCAACCTGGGGCTGCAATTAATTGCCGTACCCCTGCTGATCATCGGTTTTCTGTTGATGGCATCCGGCGTGTTCAGCCTGAGCCTGGCCAGTTTTGCCGTCGGCGTGATCGGCGTGTTGGCAGGCGTGGCGCTTCAGCGCCACGGCCGCAAACTGGAAGCGCAAGGCAGCCAGCGGTTCTGAGGTTCAGGCGAAGACCACCACGGTCTGGCGGCTGATGGCGATCAACTCGCCGGTCGGGCTCCAGAGTGCGGCCGCGGCATGCCCGTAGCCGTCGCGGGCGTGTTCGATGTTGACGTAGTACTGGCACCAGTCGAGGGTGGTCAGGTCTTGCAGCGGCTGGATAAATTCAATGGTCCAGGTTAGCGTGCTGCCCGGCGCCGGCTGGGTCAGGTGCGGAAGCAAGGCCGGGGGCCATGCGTCGACCAAGGCGAGGATGTGCGACTCGGTCAGCGGCTCTTCCTTTACATCACCGCGCAGGCGCACCCAACCGCCCATGTCGCGCGATTTGTTACCGGTGAACGGCAACCCACCGACGCTCCAGCGCATGGCCAAGTGGCGCATGAATTCGGGGGTCACGCCCTTGATATAGGGCAGCTCCTGGCATTCATCCCAGTGTTTGAAACTAGGCGGCGCCTCGCTCGCGACATCTATCACTGACTCACGCGGCGCACCAAAGCTGGCCTGCACCAGCGTCGCCACTTCACCGTTCTGCACCACGCGGCCAAGCAACTGGCTGACCGCTTTGCCTTCACGCAACACTTCGACTTGATAACTGGCCGGCACATCCGGCGCAACGGGGCCGACAAAGGTGATGGCCAAAGAGCGCAGGGGCCGGTCTGCCGGCACTTGGGCGCGCAAGGCTTCGTATTGCAACGCAGCCACCAGGCCACCAAAGGTCGCGCGGCCCTGAGCCCATTCGGCGGGGATGGTCACGTCCAACGGGTTGTTACGGGCTGCGTCGAGCAAATCACTAAAGCGCATGGCGACCTCACATCAAGAAAACCGATGGGGCGATGTTAACCATCGGGCTGACAAGGTACAGCGCTCATTCCGGCCAAAAACCGGACCGGCCTAGAAACAATCCGCGCTGAGTTTGTCCAGCACCCGATCCGCCTCGCCTTCTGCCTTGCTCATGGTGCGATGCCACATTGGCACGCAGGGTTGCAAATCCGCTTGGTGCCCGGCCTGCGCCAGCCACTGCCAGCAGTCGTGCCAATCGCCCAGAGCGCCTTGGGCTAGTTTGAGGCGCGACATGGCTTTGGCAGGCAGTTTGTCCAGTTCGGGGTAGGCCTCGGCGGCGTAACGCACACGCTTGATCAGCAACCGCAGGCGGTGGCGATCATGGGTCGGGTCTTTGAGGGCATCACCGAGTTTGTGCCATTGCTTGCCCAAGCGCTTCTCGATGCGCGGGCGCAGGCCCTTGAGCAGTTTCTGGTGCTGCGAAGCCCGGATAAAGCGTGGGAACGCGTCGAGAATCTGCAGCAAGTGAGCCACTTCCGGGCTCTGCGCCACATGGCGATAGGCGTCGGGTTGCAGGCGCAGGCGCCGTTCAGCGGCCTGGTGATAGCCGTGCTGATGCAGATACGCCGCCAGGACCTCGCGGTCGCGTAGCGGCGTAGTCATCTGGCCGACTGTGCTGGCGGCCAATTCGAGTTGTTCGACTCCCGGCAACCCGCGCAGCGGGCGCAACAAACTGCGCAGGCGCCGCACAGTGGTGCGCAGGTCATGCAGGGCTTCATCGTCGGTGACGGCGGCGAGGCGAGCCTGGCAGCTCAGCAACCCTACTTCCAGGCCAATGACCTGAGCGACTAACTGATCGACCAAAGCTGACATGCCTTCCTCCCTTGACGATGAATATCCTGGTTGCCGCTAGGACTTAACGTCCGGCGCGCGACTCACGAATATAGAACCGCGCCTTTTCGGCCTTGTTGGAGCAGCCTTCAAACGCTTCGAATTGCTGCTGGGTCTTGGCGCCAGTCAACAAGGACAATGCCTTGGAGTAGCTCACGGTGCCGGCAAAACCTTCAGCCTTGGCCAGGTCCAGCTCATGCCACGCGGCATCCAGTTGCGTGCCACAGCTGTCGCGGTATGCGGTTTTCCCGGCACAGCCGGCCAGGGCCAACACAATCACAGGCACACACATCCAGGCTTTCATCGATGACACCTCAAATAAAGAAAAACAGTCGTAGGGTGTAGACGTTGCCTACAAGGAAAAGTGCCTTGTCCGCAGCCTGAAATCAGAGCGCCCATCGTCAGAGCATACCCGAGCACTGCGCTTATCCTGGAAAAATATTACAGCCCCCGGCGAAGATTGAAGCTTGCCCCTCAATGGGTGCATTGTGAGCACCTGCCTTGGGAAGGACATGGACCATGAAGAAGCGTGTTGCCTTGGTGCTGGGCTCCGGTGGAGCCCGCGGTTATGCCCATATCGGCGTGATCGAGGAGATCGAACGGCGCGGCTACGACATTGCCTGTATCGCCGGCTGCTCCATGGGCGCCGTGGTGGGTGGAATCTATGCGGCCGGCAAGCTTGACGAGTACCGCAACTGGATCGAAAGCCTCGACTACCTCGATGTACTGCGCCTGGTCGACGTAAGCTTTCGCCTGGGTGCGATTCGTGGCGAAAAAGTCTTCGGCCAGATCCGCAAGATTGTCGGCGAGATCAATATCGAAGAACTGCGCATTCCCTACACCGCCGTAGCGACAGACCTGACCAACCAACAGGAAATCTGGTTTCAGGAAGGTTGCCTGCACCAGGCCATGCGCGCCTCCGCGGCGATTCCAAGCCTGTTCACGCCCGTGATGCAGGGCAACCGAATGCTGGTGGACGGCGGTCTGCTCAACCCGCTGCCGATCGTGCCGGTGGTGTCGAGCCACTGCGACTTGATCATCGCGGTCAACCTCAACGCCACCAATCAAAAACATTACCAACTGCCCGTGATCCAGCGTCCGCCGGCGTTCAAAAGTCGTTTCAACAGCTTGGCCAAGTCATTGGGTTCACACCTGCCGTTTCGCCGCAAACAAGCCGAACAGTTGATGAAGCTTGAGCAGGAGGCTTTGCACGCCCAGACAGCGGAAATTAACCCCTGGCTGGAATCGGCCGAACCCGAATCCCAGCAACCTGCGGCTGCACCGGAGAAGGCCGGGGCGCCAAAGTCAGCAACCGGTTCGTTCATCATCGACAACGTCGGGCCGGCGTCGCTGCTGGACCTGATCAACCAGAGTTTCGAGGTGATGCAGACATCGCTGGCGCAGTACAAGATCGCCGGTTACCCGCCGGACGTGCTGATCAACGTGCCGAAGCGTGTGTGTCGGTTTTTCGAGTTCTACAAGGCGCCGGAGTTGATCGCTTTGGGGCGGGAGATTGCCAGGGATACGCTGGACAAATATGAGAGTGAGCAGAGTTGAAATGTGTGCTGTGACTGATGGCCCTATCGCGGGCAAGCCCGCTCCCACATTGTGATCTGTGAACACATTCAATGGTGGGAGCTGGCTTGCCTGCGATGAGGCCTGCGCGGACGCCGCGAAACTCAGGCATTCAACAACCGATACCCCACCCCCGCCTCAGTCACGATAAACCGTGGCTGAGTCGGGTCATCCGCCAACTTCTGGCGCAAATGCCCTACCACAATGCGCAGGTAGTGACTGTCTTCAGTGTGGGTCGGCCCCCAGATATCCTTGAGCAATTGTTGCTGGGTGATTACCCGCCCCGGATGCCGCGCCAGTTGCGCCAGCACCGCGTACTCCTTGCGGGTCAGCGCCACTTCGGCACCGTCCAGCAGCACGCGGCGATAGGCCAGGTCCACCGTCAGCGGGCCAAAACTCAAGGCCGCTTCCTGAGCCTCCCCCGCCGGTGCCTGGCGCAGCAGCGCGCGAACGCGGGCGAGAAACTCCTGGATACCAAAAGGCTTGGTCACGTAATCATTCGCGCCGCCATCCAGCGCTTCAACCTTCTGCACTTCACTGGCGCGCACCGACAGCACCAGCACCGGCACCGTCGACCACTCGCGAAACTCGCGCAGCACTTGTTGGCCGTCCATGTCAGGCAGGCCGAGGTCGAGCACCAGCAAATCCGGTTTGCTCAACGCCGCTTGGGCCAGGCCCTCGTTACCGGTGCCGGCCTCGATCACCTTGTAGCCCTGGGAGGCCAGGCTGATGCGCAGGAATTTGCGAATCTGCGGTTCGTCATCAATGACTAAAATCGTCGCGGTCTGGCTCATGGTGTCCAATCAAAATCCGTGAAAAAAAGAGGGTAGCTCAAGCCTCGCGTTCCAGGCCAGGCTGAGTCGGCAACGGCAGGAACAAGGTGATGCACGTGCCCCGTCCTTCAATGCCCTCGGCGACGCTGATACGCCCACCGTGTGCGCCGACCATGCCCTGGCAAATCGCCAGGCCCAGGCCCGTGCCCTGCCCGCCGCGATCACCGCGGGCGGCGGTGTAGAACATATCGAAAATCTTCGCGCGCTCGTCTTCGGGAATCCCCGGCCCTTCATCGGCTACCGCAAAAAACAATTGGTCATCCGCCACGCCCGCGCTCACCTCCAAACGGCCTTGGGCGGGTGAGAAACGCGCGGCGTTTTCCAGCACGTTGACCAGCGCCTGTTCGATCAAGGCGGCGTGCACATACAGCAACGGCAGCTCGGCCGGCACGTCAGTCTTGACCTGCAGCGGCGCCAGCACCGCGCGCAAACGGCCAAGGGCGCTGCCGACGATATCGCCGGGCGAAACCCAATCACGCGCCAGTTTCAGCGCACCGTGGCCCAGGCGCGTCATGTCCAGCAAATTCTGGATATAGCGGTCCAGGCGCTCGGCTTCATCGCGGGTGCCCTCAAGCAATTCGCGGCGATCCTCCAGAGGAATCGCCTCGCCGAGCGCCAACAGGCTGTCGATGCTGCCGCGCATCGACGTCAACGGCGTACGCAGGTCGTGGGATACAGAGGCCAGCAAGGCGCTGCGCAGTTGCTCGGTTTCGCCGTGCAGACGCGCCGATTCCAGCTCCTGCGCCAGTTGCGCCCGCGCCAACGCCTGGGCCAGCGGCTGGCTCAATGCGGTGAGCAGGCGACGACGCTGCCCGCTCAGCTCCAGGCCCGGTTTGGGGCTCACGCCAAGCAAGCCCAGCGGCCCCTCCTCGCCCGACAGCGGCCACCACCACCAGCGCCCGAACGGCAACGTGCCGGTGCCCATGCCGGCCGGCTGATCGTGCTGCCAGGCCCAATCGGCGGCGGCGCGTTCGGATTCGGTGAGGTTCAGCGCGGAACCGGTCTCGACCTGCCAGTCTCCATGCGCGTCCCGGTTGACCAGGCAAAGCTCCAGATCGCTCCAGCCTTCCAGATGATGGGCCGCCGCACTGATCACCGCCTGGCGATCGGTGGCGGCGGTGAGTTTGCGCGACAGGTCGAGCAGTTCGCTGGTCTCTTCCTGAGTATCGCGCAAGGCCTGCAACTGCCGACGCTGACGTGCGGCCAGGTTGCCGGTCAATGCCGCCATCAGCAGAAAGAACAGCAGGGTCAACACGTCCTCCTCGCGCTGGATGGCGAAGGAGAAATTCGGCGGAATAAACAGAAAATCGTAGGTCAGAAACGACAGCGCCGCACACACCAGCGACGGCCCCAGGCTGCTGCGCACGCCCACCAGCAATACCGCCGCGAGAAACACCAGCGAGATGTTCGGCAGCGGCAACACGCTGGCCACGGCCCAGGCCAACGCCGCCGCCACAATCGTCGCGACGACTGCCAGGCCATAATCGAACCACACCAACCCGCGCACATCCGGCAGTCGCGGCGGTGCGGGCATGTCGTCGCTGTCGAGCACGTTGATTTCCAGACCGCGCGCATTGCGCAGCAAGCGTGCCGCCAGCCCACCGCCGAACAACCGACGCCGCCAACGCATGCGCGACTGCCCGACCAGCAGCAGGCTCGCGCGGCGTTCGGCGGCATGCTGGATCAGCGTCTTCGCCACCTCGCCCGCGCGCAACAACACCACTTCGCCGCCAAGGCGCTCGGCCAGTTGCTGGGCGTTTTGCAGGCGCAGGCGCGCTTGCTCATCGCGCGCGCGGCCGTTGTCGATATGCACCAGGCTCCAGGGCAAATGTCGGCGTTGAGCGACGCGGCTGGCGTGACGCACCAGGCGTTCGGCCTGCGCATCGCCATCCACGCCCACCAGCAAGCGGCCGCGCACCGCCGGCGCAGCCTGGCCCAGTTGCCGATAGCCTTGGGCCAGGTCGTCATCGACGTGGGCGGCGGCGGTCTGCATCGCCAGCTCGCGCAGGGCCATCAGGTTGGTCTGGGTAAAAAACGCGTCGATGGCCGCACGGGCCTGCTCCGGCACATACACCTTGCCGTCGCGCAGACGCTCCAGCAGCTCGCGCGATGGCAGGTCGATCAGCAGCAACTCGTCTGCCTCTTGCAGCACCCAGTCCGGCAGGGTTTCGCGCACTTGCACGCCGGTGATCCCGCGCACTTGGTCGTTGAGGCTTTCCAGGTGCTGGACGTTGACCGTGGTGAACACGTTGATGCCGGCGGCGAGCAGTTCCTGAATGTCCTGCCAGCGTTTTTCATGCCGGCTGCCGGGGGCGTTGCTGTGGGCCAGTTCGTCGACCAGCACCAGCTTGGGCTTGGCGGCGAGCAGGCCATCCAGGTCCATTTCTTCGAGCATCACGCCGCGGTATTCGGTACGCACCAACGGTTGCTGCGGCAAGCCGCTGAGCAAGGCCTCGGTCTCGGCGCGGCCGTGGGTTTCGACCACCCCGGCGATCAGCCGCACGCCCTGGCGCAGCTGGGTGTGGGCGGCCTGGAGCATGGCGTAGGTCTTGCCCACGCCCGGCGCAGCGCCGAGAAAGACTTTGAGCCGGCCACGGCCGTCCCGGGGCAGATCGGCTAAGAGGGCGTCGGCGCGGCCGGAGTCGCTCATGCTTTGCGGTTCCTTCAGGTGTTTATCTGGAGTCCTTCAGGCCGCTATCGCGGGCAAGCCCGCTGCCACAGTTGGAATGTATTCCCCTGTGGGAGCCGGGCTTGCCCGCGATGACGGCACCACTTCTTACAACTTTTCCAGCGCCATGTTCAGCGCCAACACATTCACCACCGGCGGCCCCACCAACGGGCTTTCGATGTGCTCATCAAGCAAGCGCTGCAGGGTTGCCACCGGCACATTTCGTGCGGCTGCCACCCGCGCCAGTTGATAGGCAATCGCCGGTGGAGGCAAGTGTGGATCAAGACCGCTGCCAGAGGTAGTCAGCGATGCCAACGGCACCGGCCCCTGGCCTGGCACTAGTTGTTTATTGGCATCATCGAAAACACGCGTGGCCAACGCAGGGTTGCTTGGGCCCAGGTTACTCGCGCTGCTGGAAACCGTCGCAAATGCGCCGGCCGACGGGCGCGGATGGAACCACTGATCACCGGTAAAATCCTGGGCGATCAGGCTGGAACCGCGCACTTTGCCGTCGGCATCGCGCACCAGGCTGCCGTTGGCCTGGTCAGGAAAAGCGACCTGCGCGACACCGGTCACCACCAATGGGTAGGCGACGCCGGTGATCAGGGTCATGAGTACCAGCAGGCTCAAGGCCGGGCGGATCATGGTGGACATTTCAGATTCCTCACGTGAGTCATTGCAGCCTGGGGGCGCCGACGTGGCGCCCACAGGAATCGGGTCAAACCAGGTGCAGCGCGGTCAGCAGCATGTCGATTGCCTTGATGCCCACGAACGGCACCACAATCCCGCCCAGCCCATAGATCAGCAGGTTGCGACGCAGCAACGCCGCCGCACTCGCCGCCTGCACGCGCACACCGCGCAGCGCCAGCGGGATCAGCACCACAATGATCAGCGCGTTAAACACAATGGCCGAGAGAATCGCGCTCTGCGGGCTCTGCAAATGCATCACGTTGAGCACGCCCAATTGCGGGTAGATCGAGGCGAACAGTGCCGGCAGGATCGCAAAGTACTTGGCCACGTCGTTGGCGATGGAAAACGTGGTCAGCGCGCCGCGTGTTACCAGCAGTTCCTTGCCGATCTGCACCACGTCCAGCAGCTTGGTCGGGTCGCTGTCGAGGTCGACCATGTTGGCCGCCTCGCGCGCCGCCTGGGTACCGTCGTTCATCGCCATGCCGACGTCGGCCTGGGCCAGTGCCGGGGCGTCGTTGGCGCCGTCACCACACATGGCAACCAGACGACCGTCGTTCTGTTCGTGGCGAATACGCGCGAGTTTTTTCTCTGGCGTGGCTTCGGCCAGCACATCGTCCACGCCGGCTTCGGCAGCAATCGCCGCAGCGGTCAGCGGGTTATCGCCCGTCACCATCACGGTGCGAATCCCCAGTTTGCGCAGCTCGGCAAACCGTTCGCGGATGCCAGGCTTGACCACGTCCTTGAGGTGGATCGCACCGAGCAACTTGCCGTCGGCGCACACCAGCAAAGGTGTGCCGCCGCTTTGGGCGATCTTGTCGATTTCCCGCGAGAGTGCCGGTTGCAGGTCGCGGCGTTGTTGGCCGATAAACGCCAGCAGCGAATCCACCGCGCCCTTGCGGAACACACGGCCTTCGTAATCGACACCGGACAAACGCGTTTCAGCACTGAAGGGCACCGAGGTCAGTTGGTCCAGGGTCGGCTCAGCCTGCGGGTGCAAGGCGCGCAGGTATTCGACGATGGATTTGCCCTCTGCGGTGTCGTCCGCCAGCGATGCCAGCAGCGCACCCTCGGCCAAGTCCCGACCACTGACGCCAGGCGCGGCGATCACTGCCGCGCAGCGACGGTTACCAAAGGTGATGGTGCCGGTTTTATCCAGCAGCAACACATGCACGTCACCCGCCGCTTCCACCGCGCGCCCGGATTTGGCGATCACATTGAGGCGCACCAGACGGTCCATGCCGGCGATACCGATGGCCGACAACAGGCCGCCGATGGTCGTAGGAATCAGCGTGACCAACAGTGCGACCAGGAACACCAGCGGCAAGCTGCCATTGGCGAAGTGCGCGAACGGCTGCAGGGTGACCACCACCAGCAGGAAGATCAGGGTCAGGCCGATCAGCAGGATATCCAGCGCGACTTCGTTGGGAGTTTTCTGGCGTTTGGCGCCTTCCACCAGGGCGATCATGCGGTCCAGCGTGGACTCGCCCGGGTTGACGGTGATGCGGATCAGCAACCAGTCCGACACCAGCCGCGTGTTGCCGGTGACAGCCGAACGGTCGCCGCCGGACTCGCGGATCACTGGCGCGGACTCGCCGGTGATCGCCGCCTCGTTGACCGCCGCAATGCCTTCGATGACCTCACCGTCACCGGGGATCATTTCTCCGGCGGCGACGCGTACGACGTCGCCTTTGCGCAAGCTGGTGGCCGGCACGACCTTGAAGCTGCCGTCGGCCTCCTTGCGACGTGCGCTGAGGCCTTCACTGCCAGCCTTGAGGCTGTCGGCGCGAGCCTTGCCGCGACCTTCGGCCAAGGCTTCGGCGAAGTTGGCGAACAGCACGGTGAACCACAACCACACGGCGATCTGCACGGCGACAAACGTCGGCACGGCGGTGTCGGGCACGAAGCACAACACGGTGGTGAGGATGGCGGTCAGCTCGACCACCAGCATCACCGGCGAACGTTGCAGCTGGCGCGGGTCCAGCTTGACGAACGCCTGGCCCAGCGCCGGGCGCCACAAGGCAGAGATGGCGGTTTTGGCGGGCTCCTGGGTGTGCACCGGGGCCGCATTTTTTGCAGGCATATTCATTTTCATATCCCTCAGAAGCCCATGCTCAGATGTTCAGCGATTGGGCCCAGTGCCAGTGTCGGCAGGAAAGTCAGGCCGCCCACCAGCAAAATGGTCACGGTCAACAGGGTCACGAACAGCGGGCCATGCGTAGGGAAGCTGTTCTGGCCAATCGGAGCGGTCTTTTTCATCGCCAGGCTGCCGGCCAGGGCCAGTACCGGGAGGATGTATCCGAAACGCCCCAGCAACATCGACAGGCTCAACATCAGGTTGTGGAAGGCGGTGTTGGCACTGAAACCGCCGAACGCCGAACCGTTGTTGGCACTGGCCGAGGTGTAGGCATACAGCAGCTGACTGAAACCGTGCGGGCCGGGGTTGCTGATGGCACCCGCCGGGCCTGGCAGGCTGGCAGCGATGGCGCCCAGCACCAGCGTGCCGATTGGCATCACCAGCAAGGTCACGACCAGCAATTGCACTTCCTTGGCCTGCAGCTTCTTGCCGAGGTATTCCGGCGTGCGGCCGATCATCAAGCCGGCGAGGAACACCGCGATCAACACGTTGAGCAACATGCCGTACATACCGGCGCCGACGCCGCCGAAGATCACTTCGCCGACCATCATGTTGACCAGTGCCACCATGCCGGTCAGCGGGTTGAGGCTGTCTTGCATGCCGTTGACCGAACCGTTGGACGCCGCCGTGGTGGCCACCGACCACAACACTGTGCCGGTGGTGCCGAAGCGCGCCTCTTTGCCTTCCAGCGGTGCGGTTTGTTCAACCGCTGGGTTGTTCAAAGTCGGGTTGGGCTGGTATTCGGCCCACATCGACGTCGCGCCGCCGATCAGGAACAGCGCCAGCATGCAGCCCAGAATCGCGCGGCTCTGACGCAGGTCCTTCACGTAGTGACCGAAGGTGAACACCAACGCCACCGGGATCAGGATGATTGCCGACAGCTCGAACAGGTTGGCCCACGCCGTCGGGTCTTCAAACGGATGCGCCGAGTTGACACCGAAGAACCCGCCGCCGTTGGTGCCCAACTGCTTGATTGCAATCTGGCTGGCCGCCGGGCCGAGTGGGATCACTTGGTCCACGCCCTGCATCGTCACGGCGTTCACGTAGTGCGCGAAGGTTTGCGGCACGCCCTGCCACACCAGGAACAACGCGAACACCAGGCACAATGGCAACAGGCCGTAGAGGGTAGCGCGGGTCATGTCGACCCAGAAGTTACCCAGGGTCTTGGTGGATTTGCGCCCGATCCCACGGCACAGCGCGACCAGGACAGCCAGGCCGGTGGCGGCGCTGACGAAGTTCTGCACGGTGAGGCCGATCATCTGGCTGAGGTAGCTCAGGGAGGCTTCACCGCTGTAGTTCTGCCAGTTGGTGTTGGTCATGAAACTGACCGCGGTGTTGAAGGCCAGCGTCCATTCCTGACCCGGCAATTTCTGCGGGTTCAGTGGCAGGTATTCCTGGAACAACAGCACAGCGAACAGCAACACGAAACCGGCCAGATTGAACGCCAACAGCGCCAGCGTGTACTTCTGCCAGCTCTGTTCCTGATGCTCGTCCACGCCGGACAGGCGATAACACGCGCGCTCAACCGGGCCGAGCACCGGCGTGAGCCAGGTGCGCTGGCCTTCCATCACCTTGTAATAGAACCTTCCCAGGAACGGTGCCGGCACCAGCACCACGGCAAAGAAGGCGATGATCAGCCAATAGTCATAACTGTGCATAGCCTGCTCCTAGTTCCGATCCGCGCGTAACAGCGCAACCAGCAGATAAATGAACAGCGCCACGGCCAATAGCAGTGACACCCCGTCCAGAACGCTCATGGAAGTCTCTCCGTTTTGCGGCGATTGCCGCGTGTGAGGCAATTGTCCGCAGGAGTGGCGTAAAGGAACGAGAGCGACGCTGGGGGCCGGGCGTAAAGACGGCGTAAAGAGTGGGTTTATGCGGGGTTTACAGAGGTCGGTGGAGGCTGTTGGGGCCTCATCGCGGGCAAGCCCGGCGCCCACAGGGGATTGCGGTTACCTGTGGGAGCCGGGCTTGCCCGCGATGACGGCAGCTCAAACGCCCCTGCACTCAACTGGTGCAATGACAGAAGATTTCAAACGCCAAACCGTCTCCTCGACGACAGTTCGGCGTCTTTACGACAATGAATGGCGCACTGGCATGGCCGCTGCAACACCTTGAATCATTCCAAACGGTTCAGGGAGAGCAACACGATGAATACACAACTCAAACCCACCTTGGGCACCCTGCATCTGTGGGGCATTGCCGTCGGCTTGGTGATTTCCGGCGAGTACTTCGGCTGGAGCTACGGCTGGGGCGTCGCCGGTACGTTGGGCTTTCTGGTGACCTCGCTGATGGTCGCCGCCATGTACACCTGCTTTATATTCAGCTTCACCGAACTCACTACGGCGATTCCTCACGCAGGTGGCCCATTTGCTTACAGCCGTCGCGCATTCGGTGAGAAAGGCGGCTTGATCGCCGGCCTGGCGACGTTGATCGAATTTGTCTTCGCCCCGCCTGCGATTGCCTTGGCCATCGGCGCCTATCTGAATGTGCAGTTTCCGGCACTCGACCCCAAACACGCGGCCGTCGGTGCCTATATCGTCTTCATGGGCCTGAATATTCTTGGGGTGAAACTCGCGGCCACCTTCGAGTTGGTGGTATGCGTGCTCGCCGTCGCCGAACTGTTGGTGTTCATGGGCGTGGTAGCGCCGGCGTTCAGCTTCAGCAACTTCGCCCTCAATGGCTGGGCCGGGTCCGACACCTTCGGCGCGCCGGCGATAGCCGGGATGTTTGCGGCCATTCCTTTCGCCATCTGGTTCTTCCTTGCCATCGAAGGTGCAGCGATGGCTGCCGAGGAAGCGAAGGACCCCAAGCGCACCATCCCCAAAGCCTACATCAGCGGCATCCTGACGCTGGTGGTGCTGGCCATGGGTGTGATGTTCTTTGCCGGCGGCGTGGGCGACTGGCGCACGCTGTCGAATATCAATGACCCGTTGCCGCAAGCGATGAAAACCGTGGTGGGCGACAGCTCCGGCTGGCTGCACATGTTGGTGTGGATCGGCCTGTTCGGCCTGGTGGCGAGTTTTCACGGCATCATCCTGGGCTACTCGCGCCAGTTCTTCGCCCTCGCGCGCGCCGGCTACCTGCCCTCCTTCCTCGCCAAACTGTCGCGTTTTCAGACACCGCACCGGGCAATTATCGCCGGCGGTGTGGTCGGCATCGCCGCCATCTACAGCGACGGCCTGATCAACCTGGGCGGCATGACGCTGACCGCCGCGATGATCACCATGGCGGTGTTCGGTGCCATCGTGATGTACATCATGAGCATGCTAAGCCTGTTCAAACTGCGCAAGACCGAGCCACTGCTGGAGCGCACCTTCCGTGCGCCGGGCTATCCGATCGTGCCCGGCATAGCCCTGGTGTTGGCGGTGGTCTGCCTGGTGGCCATGGCCTGGTTCAACGCGCTGATCGGGCTGATCTTCCTGGGCTTTATGCTGGTGGGATTCATCTACTTCCAACTGACCGCGCAGGACCGCGCCGACGCACCGGCCGATGCGATGTTGACGGGGCTCTGAGGCTACTGGAGCATAACGGGCCTACAATGAACTACTAAGAAAGCCCGTTACTCAAAGCAGCTATTACCGTGGGAAATTTCCCCACGGTTTGCTGCCTCAAGGAGAGCCCTATGCCGTGGTATGCCTGGTTGATTTTAGTGGTCGCGATCGGTTCGATCGTCGGTGGTTTATTGATGCTGCGTGATAGCGCCAACAAGGTGGAACTCACCGACGAACAACGCAAACGCGTGGCCGAGCGTAACGCCCAGGCAGACTCAAAGGACGCCCAGGACCGCTGAAGCTGCCGCTACTCCCACGCCGCCTTGGCAATATGCAATCCGTGCTGCCCCTTGTAGGCAGCACGCTCAGGCTGGCTCCAGCCATTGAGCAACTCCTCCTCCAGGCGATAAATCTCCACACCCAACGGGCGACACACCGTTAACGGATCCTGCGCGTCCGGCCCCCACATCGGCAGCGACAAATCCCCGCCAGGGCACGTCGATAAAGCGCAGAGCAAATCAATCTCGGCAAAAAACTCCAGGTAGTCGCCCTTCTGCGCCGGGCAGGCTTTCATGAAGTACATGTCGTCGTGATTGAGGCCGGTGCATTGGAAAATGTTCAGCACGTCATGCACGTCGAACTCCGTCAGGCCGTGGGGCAGCACCGCGCGCGTCAGGTTTGAGTGGCAATGGTGATGAAAGTCTTCGCCGGTGAGCATGCGATTCACATACGGATCGCAGCGCGTGCCGAGCAAATCGTGCAGGCGTCCGCCATGCTCGTCGATGCCATAACTCGCCAGGCTGTCATCGGTGATGGTCACCAGCGGCCGCAGAAACGGCAGGTTCGACCACAGTCGATCATGAGTGCTGACATGTGCGCCTTGTAACTGGCGGGTGCGCGCAGCCCAAAGACGTTCGCGAGGATCGTTGGCATTCCACACATTGAAGTCACCCACTTGTGGCCCAACCGGTGTGGTAACACGGAACACATGCCCAGCCGGCACCTTCCACGCCCTGCCCGTGCGGATCGGCACTTCGAACTGCTCGATCAATGTGCGCTGGTCCGCACGCTCACGAATGCGTTCATAAAACGCGGTATCAACCTGCAGCGCAGAACCTTTACTGACCTGGTAAGCGGCCGGGTAGTCTTTATACATGGGGCAATCCTCCATCAAGGGTGATCAAACAAGGCCAGGGAAAGGCGTTCGGAATCGTCCAGGTACAGGCCCATCGCCTCCTGTGCAGCCGCTTTGTTGCCGCCCGCCAGCAACGCGTAGATCTCCTGGTCACGCTCCAGCCAGGGCGACTGGAAACGCTGCTCATCGGGTGCCGCACAAAACACCAGGCGCAATTGAGCAATCACCTGGGCGAAAAATTCATCAAACAGCGGGCTGCGCATCAATCCGACAATCCGTTGGTGGAACGCCAGGCTGTGAGTTGCCACCGCACGCCAGTCTTCACGCTCCCTGGCCAGGGAGGTGGCTTCGATTGCGTTTTGCATGTGCTCGGACTGAGCATCCGTCAGCCCACCGCTCTGGGCGATAGCCTGCAATTCGAGGGTTCGGCGTACAACGAACAGGTCACGCACTTCATCTCGTTCCAGTCGCCGCACCATCACGCCTTTGTTGCGCACATAACGGGTAAGCCCTTCCTGCCCCAAACGGTGCAAGGCCTCGCGAATGGTATTGCGCGATGCGTTATAAATTTTGACCAGATCTACCTCGACCAGCGCCATGCCGGGCAACAGCCGCCCGCCAATGATGTCGGCACGCAGTTCGCGTGCAATCTGATCCGCCAGAGACAAGCTGAGCGTCATCACCACCTCACGATTGTTGAACAATCCCTGAACCAGATGTAATCACTTTTCATGCCAGTACCGCTGAACGATGTGTAGATGGGTAAAAAAGCTTAACTTCGTTAACATGCCCGCTCGTCCACGAGGCCGCCCCATGCGTTATTCAGCAGACCATAAAGCCCAGACTCATCAACGCATCATCAAGGAAGCCTCAGTGCGCTTTCGCCGCGACGGCATCAGCGCGACCGGCCTGCAACCCCTGATGAAAGCACTCAATCTGACGCACGGTGGCTTTTACGCGCATTTCAAATCCAAGGATGATCTGGTGGAAAAGGCCCTGCAGGCTGCGGCTGCAGAACTGGACGCGCATTGCGAAACACTGTTCAGCCAGGAACGGCCGCTGGATGCATTCATAGACAACTACCTGTCTGAATGGCACCAGACCTCTCCCGCTGAAGGCTGCCCGCTACCGACCATGTCTTCGGAATTGGGCCTGAGGGGACAGCAGAGCCCGACCACAGATGCTGTGCTTGAAGCGCGATTAAGGCAGGTTGAATCAACATTGGATCACGCGAATGCCAACGAACGAAGCCTGGTACTGATGTCGACATTGGTAGGGGCATTGGTGCTGGCCAGGAGCGTAGAGAGCCAAGCGTTGGCGACGCGGATCATGAAAGTTGTGCGCGAGAATTTGAAAGCTCAAATCTCAGACAAAGAAAAGGCCGGTCAATGACCGGCCTCTTGAGCAAGGTTTACAGCCTTAATTAATGGCCAACCTGTCGCGGTTCTTCTCCAACAATGCCTTACCGATACCTTTGACTTCCAGCAACTCGTCTACCGCAGTGAAAGGCCCATTGCTGTCGCGATAGGCGACAATCGCCTTGGCCTTGGCGGCGCCAATGCCGAACAGATCGCGGCGCAGGACTTCGGCGTCCGCCGTGTTCAGATTGACCTTGGTCGTTTCTTCGACTTTCGCCATCTGGGCGACGATAGGCGTTGGGGCTTCGGGTTTGGCGGATGGGGCTGCGGTGGTGGCGACGGAGACACTCGCGAGGAAGGCAAAGATCAGGGAAGAGATATAGGTGTTTTGCATAGGTGACGCTCCATGACATCGGTAGAAGAAAAGCAGCTTTCCGAAGCTGCCTTTCTAACTTAGGTGATGTTTGGAGGGAGTCAAAAGTGAGTCGGTTACAGCGTGTGTTTTTCTATTCGGGCAGAGTGACTCACCCGTAAAGTTGTAACTTTTAAACTCATGGCTCAAGCCGACGCTGCTGATATATCCAGTCAACAATTTCCCCATCCGGCGTATAACCGCTGACGGTGTCGCGCAACAACTGGCGAACCCGGCCGAAATCGTCTTGATCGACTGCGGCCAGCAACTCAGAAAGCTTGACCTTCAACACTTCCCACGGCAAGTAGTCCTCGTTAGCGCTCATGATCATCGGATGTTGCGTTGCAACAACATTGTCTCCGATAAGCAACTCTTCGTATAACTTCTCGCCCGGCCGCAAACCGGAAAACTCAATGGCAATATCGCCGTGAGGATTTTTGTCGGACCGCACACTCAGCCCTGACAGATGGATCATTTTTTCAGCCAGTTCGACGATCTTGACCGGCTCACCCATATCCAGCACGAACACGTCTCCGCCCAGCCCCATGGAACCCGCTTGGATGACCAACTGAGCCGCTTCAGGAATGGTCATGAAGTAGCGGGTGATCTTCGGGTGCGTGACCGTCAGCGGTCCGCCAGACTTTATCTGCTTGTGAAACAGCGGGATCACCGAACCGGAGGAGCCTAATACATTGCCAAATCGAACCATCGTAAAACGGGTTTTATTCACCCGCGACACGTTGGACTTGTCCCCAAACAGCACGGGGGCAGGCTCGCGGCTCAACGCCTGCAGCGTCAACTCGGCAAGTCGCTTGGTGCTGCCCATCACGTTTGTTGGGCGCACTGCCTTGTCGGTGGAAATCAATACAAAATTCGATGCGCCCGCTTGAACCGCCGCCTGCGCCGCGTTCAGCGTGCCGATAACATTGTTCAGCACACCCTCTGCGATGTTGTGCTCAACAATGGGTACATGCTTATAGGCGGCAGCGTGGTAAACGGTATCCACCCGCCAGGCCTTCATGACATCCAGCAGTTTTGACGGGTCCCTTACTGAACCCAGGATGGGTAGCAGTTTTACCGGTAGCGATTTACGAGTAATACGCTGTTCCAACTCTGAAAGAATACTGTAGAGATTGAACTCGCTGTGCTCAAACAAGAGCAAGGTTTTAGGCTTAAGCTCCAGAATTTGCCGACAGAGCTCTGAACCGATCGAGCCACCCGCACCCGTGACAAGGACACTCTGCCCCTTGATGCAATGCTCAAGCAAATCGCCTTGCGCAGGCACCGAATCACGACCCAGCAAGTCCGCAATATCGACCTCTTGAATATCGTCAACCTTGACCCTTCCACTGGCCAGGTCCATAAACCCCGGGACGCTACGAACGTGGAGCGGAAAACCTTCGAGAAAACCGAGAATCTCCCGGCGCCGACCGCGATTGGAGGACGGGATTGCCAAGAGAATTTCTTGTGCGCCCGTGGCGTCGATCATCCTCTGGATATGCTTGGGCTTATAGACTTGGAGGCCCGAGATGACACGGTCCGAAATAGACGCGTCATCGTCAATGAACGCAACCGGGCGCATCACTCGCCCCATACGAAGCGCTGCCACCAGTTGATTCCCCGCTGCGCCGGCACCATAGATTGCGACGCGTGAAAGACCGTCGTCCCGGCTGGTAAACGGGACATGTTGGGCAGCGGCAAACCAATCGCCTAAAAAGTACTGACGCATGGTCAAACGCAAGCCACCGACCATGATCAAGCTCAACCACCAATAGTTGAAAATGATCGACCGGGGCACCACGTTCTGATGATTGCTATACCAATAAACAACAACACCCAGGATTAAAGAAGAAAGACTGACGGCCTTGATGATCGCGACCAACGCATCATTGCCAAAATAACGCATGACGGCGCGGTACATACCGAAGCGAATGAACAGAGGTATCGCAACCACCGGCGCTGCCAGAAACAACCATAAGTGCATTTTGACCGGGTTGACCATCTCGTCGATTCCGAGACGGACTAAAAACGCCATCCACAGCGCCAAGAATACGAGTATGACGTCTGCCAATACCTGAATCAGTCGTTTTTGATGACGAGGCAATTTTAATAGCCACGTACGCAACCGGTTTATCATGACTCACCTATCGCCTATGCGTCAGATCAAAAATTTTTTGTTGATCGCGTTAAAACGCAGAACAAAAAACATACTTTGCATAATCAACCTGAATCGGCCAATCAAACACTTGGTACGGTATTAATGTGAAACACCATCACGTTTAATGACCTTCAAAGCTGTTAAAAACAAGATTTTAAGGTCGAAAAGAACGCTCATGTTTTTCGCGTAAAAAGCATCATAGCCAACCTTAACCGGTATGGGCAACTCATCACGGCCGTTGACCTGCGCCCACCCCGTGAGACCTGGACGGATGAGGTGTACGCCTTGCTCGGTACGCAGCTCAATCAGATCGGCCTGATTAAAAAGCGCGGGCCTTGGTCCTACAAAACTCATATCTCCTGCGATGATACTCCACAGCTGGGGCAACTCATCGAGGCTGGACTTTCTAAGAAAGTTGCCAATCGGCGTCAAGTATTTAGACGGATCGAGCAGCAAATGCGTGGCGACAGCAGGCGTACCAATTCGCATTGAGCGAAACTTTGGCATCCTGAACAATACGTTGTTCACCCCTACGCGGTCAGACCAATACAGTGCAGGCCCCTTTGACGTCAATTTGACTGCCAGCGTAACAAGCAAGATCGGGATCAAGAGTATGAGCAAGGCAAAGAGGCTCAGTACCAGATCAAAAAAACGCTTCATGTTTTCACCAACCTTTCAATTCACAACCGTTTAGACGAATACTTAGCAAACTTTCCCGAATATTTGGCGATCGACAGGGACAACCAGGACGCCAGCGCTTTTTTGCGCAGAATACAAGGGTGTTCTATCAAATGCCACGACAGGACAGCCGGAACCAGTGCAACGGGAAGCGCCGCGAGAATCATTTCAACGGGCGATATTCCTTTCCACGTGTGAGCAAGGATCTCCTGAGTAGGAAAAGCATATATGTACAAACCGTAAGAGTAATCCCCGAGCTTATTGTACTGGCGTGCGAACCACTGGGTGTTGAAGGCAACGAAAAAGACGGAATAACTCCATGCGATCACGAACACTTCTACGAACAAGGGAGACCTGTAGGAACACAGCGCGGCCAACCAGCCAAGGGTTAACATCCAGACGCTCAGCCGAACCTTGGTTCGGTAGGCATAAAATACCATCCCGATGACAAATGCGAAGCTCCACTGCACCCACGTGCGAAGCTGGAAACCTGCAATCAGGTACTCATTTTTTTGCAACAGGCTAAATACTGTATAAAACACAAAATACAGTACAAAAAATATCGAAACCCGACGAGTATGAGTCAAACAACCGACAACACCGAGCGCAAACACCATTGCGTACAGCAGCACCTCGTAATACAACGTCCATAGTGAACCATTGATTCCGGGATAGGGATTATCCTGAAACAAGCCTGGCAACTGAAAGTGAATATCTTTCAGTTTCAAATTCCCTGTAATGTATTTATGTACTTCTTTAGAAGAAAAATAATCATGCAAACTAAAGTCAGTGAACAACGGACCAATTACCCAGGCGCTTAACACCAGTACAACCAACAGCGCAGGATACAACCTCAAAAATCTGGCAACGATAAAATCGACTTTGGTCTTGGACCGCTCATAACTCAGCGATATGAAAAATCCGGATATGCAAAAAAAAGTAAATACGCCTAAACCACCGAGTGTTATTCCAAGCTGAGCCATCAACGGCTCAACTTCGGTAGCGCCACGGGATAGCGGAAACGAGTGTGACACCAACACAAAAAATGCCGCAACCATCCGGATAAAATTAAAATTATTATCCCTGGACTTAAGCATCTCAGCCAAATTACCCATGCGATGGCCCATTCT
The DNA here is from genome assembly GCF_963879675.1 of Pseudomonas sp. Larv2_ips. NCBI lineage: Bacteria > Pseudomonadati > Pseudomonadota > Gammaproteobacteria > Pseudomonadales > Pseudomonadaceae > Pseudomonas > Pseudomonas sp. Larv2_ips. Next base: position 757,142 of record NZ_CAWOAW010000014.1, on the reverse strand, counting down.
GCTTTTTTTGATAATGCCGAGCCGTGATTGCAAAAGCCTCGTCAATAGTGACTGGAGGTGTCCAGTTTAAGCATTCCCGCGTGTCTGTGATATCGACTTGAAGCGAACCGCACAACCGCTGCAAAAAATCTTTCTTGCCGATTATCGCTGCTGCAACATTCAATAACGCGTAAGGAAAAGCAAACACATAGGATGGCTTGTTCATCGCCATGGCGAGCTTTTTCAGAATCTGTCCAATAGACAGATCGTCACCATCGCTTACCAGGAACACGCGGTTCGAAGCGGCAGGATGTTTGATGCACACGCAAATCAGATCGACCAAATTATCAATGAAGACAAGGCTTCTTCGGTTATCAATCGTGCGAAAAGGAAGTGGCAGCTTCCTGTCAACGACAGAGAGCATTCGTTCAAAGTTGGCTTTCACGCCTGGCCCATACACCAGGACGGGCCGAATGATGACGACGTCCATTGAGATATGACGCGCCAGCTCCAAGAGCGCTTGCTCTGCCTCCAGCTTGGACACTCCATAATCGTCGAGCGGCGCAGGGACATCCTTTGGCGTAAACGCACGGCCAGCGCTGGTTTCTTCACCATTGACTTTAACCGAGCTTATATAAATGAATCTCTGAACGCCGGCGTCAGCGGCTTGCCGAGCCAGGTTGAGCGTAGCGTTCACATTAACTTCCCGAAACGCCTGCAATGGATTGCTATGGGTTTCGTTCATGATGTGCGCTCGACCGGCAGAGTGAATGACCACGTCCACACCCGACAGTGGCGCTGTCCAGTCGATGCCCCCTGTCAACGAATCAATAATGAAATCCTGCACACCAGGGAGCGGCGCAGGGACCGTCTTGCGGGTTACATTCACCACTTGATACTGAGCCTTAACCAACGCATCCAGCACTGAGCGCCCTACAAATCCCGTTCCGCCCGTAAGAAGCACAGTGGACGCACCTGGAGCGGAACTAACGCTAATTTCATCCAGCATTGTTAAGTCCTCTCAGATGAAAGAAGCGTTTTGAATAATTTGTCGTATTGAGAAGAGACGCCTTCCCAACGATAACGACGCACCGCAATCTCATGCATTTTTCCACCCAGCTCAGCGCGCTCGGTTTCATTGGCAAAAAGACGTGACGCGCAATCGACAAGTGCCTGGCTGGACGAAAAAAACTGTGCACCGTCCTCAGTAGACGCACGATTGAAAGATACGTCGAATGCAATCACAGGCAAACTCAGCCACATGGCCTCAACCAGGGACGGGTTGGTGCCACCCGCACTATGACCGTGAATGTAGACGGTCGCGTTACTGCGCAACGGGCTCAGTTCTTCACTTTTGTAGATAGGATCCAATAAGTGAAGATGCCCGACGCTAGCGTATTTATCCTGCAGGGCCACACCGTATTCGCTTTGTTTCCAGTTCCCCACAATCACCAACGGCAAACTACCCGTACTGAAGGCCTCGAGAATAATATGAATATTATTCTCCGGCTCGATCCTACAGACTGAGAACGCGTAAGGCTTACGAAGGAATGGATAATGCTCAAAGTCCGCCTCTCTCAGTGCACTGGTAGCCGCCTGATCACCGCCGTAGGCAATAAGAGTACTTTCACGTGAGTACTCATCGCGGACATAGTCCTGAAGCACTTTATTATCGGTAACAATAGCATCGGCGTATTTAACCGCCATGGCTTCTGAGAATTTCAGAAATTTCTTCGCCAGCGTTGACCACTTAGCGCGTTTCCACTCGTAGCCGTCAATATTGACTACAATCTTTTTCTTGGTAAGCAGCTTTAAAAAAGGAAGCGCAATACAACCCGACACACCCAGCACCACCAAAATATCATTCTTTCGGTAGGCATGCAGCATACTGACAATATCATAAGGAATACTTTGCACGCCGTTAGCTTTTAACGGAAGGTAAATCAAGTCGGCATTGCGATACTTTGCAGGCCGAGTTGGATATGACCGTGCGCTGCAATAGACCGAGATCCCATATTCTCGGTCAAGGTAAGTGACCAATTGCTCCGATAACGTTTCCCAACCACCATACTGGGCTGGGAGACCGACCGTGCCGATCACTGCTATTTTAAACCCCATTAAACACCTCAATCACATCACTTTCAAAGTTTTCAACTGAGAAACTAAGTGACTTCACTCTTGCAGCCTTAGACAAGCGAAAGCACACCTCAGGATTTTTATGGAGAAACGCCAGTTTGGCGGCGATGTCCTCCACACGGTTTGAATCAATGAGATAACCTTCCTTGTCCTCCGACACCAGTTCGACAGGTCCACCTACCGGAGGAACAATACAAGGTACGCCAAACGAAAGCGCCTCGAGAATCGTCAAGCCAAACGTCTCCACCCACTCTTCCGGCTTCGAAAGGCTCAGTAAAACACTTGCCCTCTGATAATAAGGAATCACATCCTTGCACCGGGAAATAATGGTCAAGTTATCAGGCAACGTGACGGAAGAAAAAAAATCATCCACCTCAGAATCACTGGCACCGAGCACCAAATTAAATTCGATATCCTGTTGACCGCTTAACAGATCAGCAACACGTACGAATTCATTCACACCTTTGTAAGTTTTTAAGGAGCAGATCATCAGCACATTGAATTTATTACCCGACGCGTAAGGATATACGTGACTCGCACCACTAATGACCATATCCTGCGGAATCGAATTATAAATCACACGACTTTCTATGTTCGTAAAAGATTCAGCCTTGGCTAAAAAGTGCGAGACGAAAATATTTTTGCTGGAGCACCTTTCAACCATCCACCGCAGAAAGAGCTTCAGGGGTCTAGGGCGGATTGACGTTTCATGAATATGATAAATAACCGGGATGCCGAGCACTCTCCCTGCTAATGCCGCGCCGAAGGGAAGTAACGTATTGACATAGAAAATCGCAGAGACTTGACGATAGCGTAATAATTTTATAAACAGAATCAGCTGGGAAAGACTATAGCTCAACAGCGTCAAATATTTATTTTCAAATCTCTTATAAAAATAGCGTTTTTGCACGCATGGCGCCGAAGAGAGGAAACCGCCTTCAGCGCCCCCTCCCACATATAATTCGGCCTCAAAGCCTTTCTTTGCCACTGCCTCAATAACCTGCAAAAGAACCTTAGGGCTCCCGCTGTAGTCATTCAACAAATGGAAAAATATAATTTTTTTCACTGCAAATCCTTTAGCTGCGTTCTTTTATGCGCTTTGCCGGAACGCCCGCGTATATGGAGTTGGCAGCGTATCGTCCCGCCTTCAAGACTGCTCCTGCGGCTACAACGCACCCGTCCTCAAGAACAACACCATCCAGAACAGTCACTTTAGCCCCTATCCAACAATTATTGCCGATGTGGATCCCTTCATTGTTAACGCCCTGAAGACGAATCGGTATGGCGGGGTCGGAAAAATTGTGATTCTCCGAATGAAACGAAACATAATTCCCGATGATTGTGTCACTCCCTATAGTAACGCCACCGGCGCAGCCTAAAAAACTACCGCTGCCAATGCCCACATCGTTACCCACCGAGAGCCCTTCGCCTAATTTAGTCAAACTACCCGTGCACTCGATTGTAACATTTTTCTTTAAGGAAACCCCCCGCCCGAAGACAATACCCTTGACCGCCAATGCGTCGATAAAGCATCCCTCATCAATAACCAAGCCTTTACCTGTAGTGATCATTGATCTGGCTTTCAGAGTAACGCCTTTTCCTACAAGAATAACTGACAACCTTCTAAATTTTAAAAACCCGTTTATCGCCATTACCACTTTTGACAAAACGAGATTCAACAGATAGGCATCAGAAATGCGCTTATCAATTGTGATACCACGTTTTCTCACTTTTAAAGAAAGAAATTCAACTAATTCTATCAGCATTATTTTTTCCTTTAAACGACGTGTAATAGGAACGGAAAAATCCTGTGTTTTTATAGGAGAGGCTTTTTCTTAACGAGGAGACGAGCAGATACGCCTCCATAAAGCCATGAAAGAGGTATCCCTTATGCTCGAAGATGACGCGTAAGCCCAAGATCATTTCCTGAAAGCGAAAAATGGCTCGTTCGGCGCTGTCCGATGTATGTTCGGAAAGGTCGTGCTGCAAACACGTGTCCAACACATAAAAATGAGGATAAAAGGATTCATACCTTACAAAGAATGCGGTATCCGTCGCATAAAACTTAAAACGTTCATCAAACAGCGGTGACATTTTCTCATAACAAAACTTATTGAAAATCACACCACTATTGATAGCTAGTTTATTACGCGATGAATTTATGCCACTGTCAACGTCGTCGGATAATCGGCCGAAGAACCAGAAGCGAAGTCCCGGACTTACCAATTTTTCTCTTGAGTAAACTTTGGGCACCATGACGCCAAACAAATCAGCTGCCGAAGTGGCTTCGAATTCAAGCGCGCGGGAAATCGCCTCTACGTAATTCTGGCTTGAGTAATCCGTATCGTCATCCGAGATCATGAAATGCGTCGCTCCCCCTGCAAACGCCATGTCTGCAACGCGATTATAAATGTAAGCTAAACCGTCATTATTACCTTCAAGCCACGTCAAATTCTCAGCCGATAACGCCGGAGAGCATTCAGGCGTGTTATTCCATACAAAAAATTCAACGTCGATACCTTGCGCACGAAAAGGTGCGACATTACTCAATAACGTCGTGATGGCAGCAGATTCTCTATAATGCCTTTTATAAAGAACGATCAATATCGACATTTTAGCTTGCACGATATTTCGACTCATACATCACCACCACTGCAATCAACGCAAAAAGGTACAGTACTACACTATTCGTATATGACTGAAAGAAAAAGCTGCTCAGGAAAAACGGGTAACTGATTACCATATAATCAGCCACCCCCCTCATAAACACATTACCCCCAATACGCAGCTGTTGGGTAGCGATGACAATCCTGCTGTAGAAACAGATCAGACCGAGCATCAAAGCGACGCCCAGATAACCAGAGGACGCCAGCAGATTCAACCACAGTGAATCAAACCAATATAGTTGACCTGGTCCAATAGCACCGAAACCCAGACCCAGTGGCATTGTATTGAGTGATTCAAGCACCACCAACCACTGCCGAACCCGGTCAAGGGCAGAAAGATCTTCCGTATATCCCAGTGCAAGGTATAGAAAAATAGAGCCCGTCACGCAGATAAAATAACTATATCCGAGAAAGCCGATAAAAAAGCTTCGACGTAATAACTGTAACAGTGCCAGGAAAAACACAGCTGAAACCATACCAATAGCTGCCGTCCTTACCGAACCATAAATAATCAGCGCAGTGGAAAAAAGGGCCACCAACAGATACAGGAAAAAGCGTCGGTCATAGGTCTTCTCCCTAAAGGCTTGCACAAGCAGACAGCACGCAAAGAGCGTGGTATTCAAATTAAAGGCCGCAAACTCAAGGGTGCCCGTAAAGAAACCCGACATTCTCGGATTTCCGTCTCTCATGGAATTATAAGTCTCCAATTCAAAACCTTTCTCGGACAATAGCGGCCAATACCAGAATTGTTCCGGATCGCTGATTGTCAGGTATTGATAAATGGCATAACCGCCTGAGACAAACGTCATTACGACGAGTGTTGAAAATATAATGCGCAACTTCGTTTCTAGCGCCAGACCCAGGCACACCGCATTGATCATGAGGGCAAAGAGGATCGGCATAGCAAACGATCGGAACATCCGAAATGATGCTTCGGAAAGCTCGCCGCAGATACAATAAAATATTATAAAAAACAGAATAATCATCAGCTGTTCTTTATACCGCGCGGGAATTGTATAACGTGTTCCGATTTGGAAAAATGTGATTAATCCGGTCAGAAGCACATACGCCAGTACAAGCCCTTCGCGCCAGGCTCCAACGGCACTGGGAGCGTGGAGCGTTAAAATGACATAGTCCGAGAGTATGAGCATTATTAGAAGTAAGCGTAACGCTAATGCCCTCATGCTTTACCCGACCGGCTTTTTTTAGGGAGAAGCTCGCTGACTTTCAAACGCGCAAGTTTAAGGGCCACTTTGATTTTCTGCGTGGCGCTGAGCTCGAGAAACAGAACACGCATAAATTTTTTATCAAATTCGATTAATCTGGAAACGACCTCCGGCGGAATTGCCGAGGTTATTTTTCCCGGCTGCTCGTAGACGCTAATATCCCCCGTCCACGCCACGTGCTTCTCCATCTCATTGGCGCACATGATATCTTCGTAGAGACAAGCCAGATACCGTGACTTAACTGCCTCATACCCATTAACGGCCAGCACTGACGCAATGACAGCTCTATCATTACCCCCCTGAAAAACACTGTCGATAAACCCCTCTACACTCTCACTCTTCAAATTATCGGCGGGTGAATAACCTTGTATAGGCGCGCGTAACCCGACACAACGGCGCCCATTGAAAAGTTGCTCCGCGAAGGCAGTCCCACCCGGCGTTGGATAACTGTCGACGTAAAAATCTGCACGTTCCAAGAGCGCCAGGTAGCTTTCGTATGGCAGCGAGGAAACCACTTTAAACCTGTTCCAGTATCGCAACTTTATTGGCCACCACCACGTATTGGTAAGCGGGTTGGCACCGACGATCCAGAAGGTGGAATGTTTAAACTCAGTCAGCACCTTGCGTATGGCAGGCCTAAGATCATAGCCTTTGACCGGTTTGAACTTGAAGGGCGACGCCGCACTGAAAAAATTTAACGTGCTATTTTTATTGGGTAGGCTGTGATGCTTTGGTACCAACTTACTTGTCAACGGAATCCCTAAAAAAGACTTACTGCCAGAGATCGTTTTTTTCAGGTCTCGACGACGGCCAAACGTGCTTAGTTCAAAGTAGACATCTGCCACCGAGCTGCCGTAAGTAAACACATGATCAGCATGATTTACAAAATAAATCTTCGCCGTGCTGACAGTCTTTAGAATCTTGCATGCGATGACAGAAACCATATCATCTGGGTGAATATGCATCACCACTCTTTTATACGGTTTGAGGCACTGAATAATCTCAGCAATTTTCTCGATGGGTGTGGAAGCACTGGTCAGGGTGCTTTCGGAAAAAAAACCTTGAGTTCGTTCGATCGCACTCTGGGCACTTTTACGCGTTATCAGCAGAGCAGGCTTTTCCGCATGCATTATCGAAAGTTGCTCCATAAGCCGCGTGTGCCCGCCAATCAGATAGGGCTCCGAGATCAGATGAATACAATCCTTCAACGGCGAGTGAATTTCGTCCACTGACAGCCTACTCATGCATCGAGCAGTTAATATTTCTTCCAGTTCGGGGTCGTCATAAATACCTTTATCGGCCGCCCACAGTATCGCCCCATACACTTCCGCCAAATCGACGCTCTTGTCGACGTCTGTTTGCATTAGAATCAAATCGCGGATTGAAGATAGCAAGCGACTCATGGGCAACACATCCTTATCCTGCGTTATTTTTATTCAGCTTTCTATAAATAAGAAAGTACATGACTATCAAGTACATACCGTAATTAGCTGCGTGAGCCCAGGTCACACCCACCGGACCGCCCACCTTGGTCAGCAACACCGTAAGCACGTAAAAACTGAGTGCAAAAAATACCTCTGTAAGAATATACATTTTAACCATTGCCTTACCCAGCATCAGGTAAGCAAGAATCCAGCTGGCAATTTTAAGCGTGTCTCCCAGCATCTGCCATGCGAAAAAATCCCGCATCGGACTGAACGCCTGGGTAAACAGTAAGCCGATAATAAAATCCCTCAAACTGTAGATCACTACCCCGCACACCATCGCCACAGGAAGAATCAGTTTGTAACCTTGAAGAATCTCTCTCTTGATATCCAGCGGGTTGATCAGTTCTGACAACTTGGGTAAAAAATACAAGCCCAGCGTTGTTGTCACTAATAGAAGATAAGCGGTACTCAGACGCCACATGGCTTCCCAATACCCAGCGGTTTCCCAGCCAAACTCCGCGCCTAGATAATTACGCACCAGAATATGGCTAACGGGCACGCACGCAGCAGTCGTGAGCGCCATGGCGGTAAACTTTGTCAGGTTTATCGCAATTTGCCTGTCTAACTTTCCGAGCAGATTGGAAAATCGAAACCATTCGGTTCTGTAACACAGCAGGCATGTCACGAGGAAGGCGATAGACTGATACAGCACCAATGAAATCAACGCACCATATAGACCAAACTGTCTCACCATAATGATAATGACTAGTAAAGAAAGGAGGCTTCCACCGATATTGGCCAGTATGTATCGATTAATTTCCTTTTTACCATTAAGGATCGCAAGCAATAATGTATTAAATGAAAAGAATATGACGGTGGCCGCACACCAGATAAATACGCTGTACAAGGCCTCATCATTAAAACACCACACAGCCAACGGCTTGCTGAATATAACGATAAGCACTGATGTCAATACAGATCCCATACAGGCAATCGTACCCGCCGTGCGCCAAACCCGGCGCTGGGCATCTTCATCGTTTTGATATTCAGCCGTGTATTTCGTGACGCCAGTACTGATGGCCCCTGTCGAGAACGTCGTTACCATTTGCACGGCGTTCTGAAACTGCCCCAGGGCAGCGTAGCCCGACGGGCCCACATAGATGGCCAACATTTTATTGATGCCCAGCAAGGTGAGCATCTTGATAACGACCGCGATACCGTTGAGGAAGCTTGTTTTGAGCAGCGTCATATTCAGGCGTCTACAGAGAAAGCGTTGCAGGCCTCAACGACACTTTGGACTTCTGAATCGGTCATGATCGGGCTCATCGGCAAGCTCAATACTTCGCGATGAATGCGCTCTGTGGTAGGAAGCGATTTATTATAAAACTCGGCGCTTGCATAGGCCTGCTGCTGATGAGGCGGAATCGGATAGTGAATTAATGTTTGAATACCCGACGCGTTGAGATGATGTACCAGTTTTTCCCGCACCTCGGAGCGCACCACGAACAGGTGCCAGACGTGAGAAAAATGCTTCATTACATCGACGTCGCTGCCCAAGGGCAGTTTAATCAAGGGATTTTTAATGCCATTCATATAAAGGCTTGCCACACGCCGACGAGCCTCGGTCTGTGCCTGCAGGTACTTGAGCTTGACGCTCAACATTGCGGCTTGAATCTCATCCAGGCGGCTATTTACGCCTTGCACCAAATTCTTATATTTTTCGTGTGAACCGTAATTTCGCAGAGCCTGAATCATGCTGACTAACTCAGCATCGTTAGACGTGATGGCGCCTGCGTCACCCAACGCCCCCAGGTTTTTACCTGGGTAGAAACTGAAACCGGACGCGTCACCCCAGTTACCAGCACTTCTGCCGTCGATCTGCGCACCATGCGCCTGGGCACAGTCCTCGAGTACCAGTAGATTCTCACGCTCGGCAATCCTATTGATCGCGCGCATATCGGCCAGTTGCCCATAGAGATGGACCGGCAGGATCAATCGAGTTTTCGCCGTCAGCGCACGCTCGACCTTCTCAGGACAAAGATTGTATGTATTTTCGTCAGGCTCGACCAATACCGGTTTCAGGTTGTTTTCCGTCACGGCCAGCAGCGTTGCGATGTAGGTGTTGGCCGGAACGATGACTTCATCGCCGTCCTTGAGCTTGCCCAGCTCTTTCCAGGCACGAATGGTCAGTGTCAAAGCATCAAGGCCGTTGGCAACGCCGACGGTATGGCTGGCACCGGTATAAATGGAAAACTCTTCCTCGAAGCGCTTGAGAAACTCACCTTGAATGTACCAGCCCGAGTCGATGACACGCGTAGCCGCCTCAACGAGCTCTTCACGGAGAGCGTTGTTCAATGACTTTAGATCGAGAAATTGAATCATCAAAAATACCTGACGTAGGTGCTTCATTATTAGGTGCGTGAGGGCACAGAAGGCTTCTGCGCCACCGCAAATTCATGCCCTCTTTGATCCGACTAGGATCGGAAATCCGGGCTGCGACGCCTGATCGCTCCAAGCGTCACGCTTGATTGATCGGCTCCGCGAAACTTTCCATCTTTAACTGTGCGCGTATGTGTTATCGACGCTGGGGCGTTGATGATACAGCGCCTATTCTCTAATTCAACAAAACTGAATGATGAAAAAGCGACTAACGTTGAAAGGGCTGCCCAAAATGATGCTAATCTGCCACGCCCCATTAGTGCGCAACTATTAAATAGCTCGCTAACTTATTAGGTGTATAAGACCTTCAACAGCTTTCGCATAATGAGCCTACAGAAAATACGCACGCCAAACGGCGTCCTTACTGAGTCGTCGCACTAGCGTTTGCTGATTTGTTCGCTGCTCGATTCAAAGCGGAGGGTTAATCGTTCCAGAGCAATAATCCCTACTTGCGTTGTATTGGAGGGTAATCACAAGGAATACGGGCGACCGCGGACGCTGCCATCCGAGACACTAATGACAGAAATTTGCTTTGAGGTAAAACGAGTTGAAGCTGCGCAGAGGGCAGTTTTGCAAGATGGGTATACAGAAATTTTCAATTTTACACGTTGTTAATCTATCTACGAACCTCGCGCTGCAACCAAATAGGCGCATTACGCGCTATCTTTCAGCAGCATTTTCCCGCTTAGCCTGAATCTAAAATCTGACACCTAACACCTAACACGTCAGACATACGTATAGTACATATCCGAGCACTCAGAGTGCGGCACCTGAAGACTCAAACAAGAAACATTGGAACGGCTAACCTCTGGATATCCAACTGCGGCGCTAACAACGCTGGCCAACCCTATTACATCCATACGCCGCCATCAGACACCTTACAGTCGAAGCCCTACACGCTAGAGCTTTAGCTGTTAAACAACGTCCTCACCGCACGTCTTGGGTATCAGGATAGACTGTTAACCACGCGCTGCCGAGATCGACCTGTGGCGCCGGCTACGCGCCAACCCAACGCCTAGCAGTGGACCGATCAACATCCCGATGATTAACGCGACTACTACAAATATCGACACTGGCATCTGTACAGTCGTCCAGCCCAGGAATGAAAGGGCCACGCTCTGCTGGTTTTCCAGCACAAAGCCTAAAATCACTAGCGCAACAATCAACGCTACCAGCACAAAAACAACGCGCTTTGCTCCACGCATAAATTTCTCCTACCCCAAAAAGACTCAGACGCCTTCTTCTTCGTCTTCGTTCACCCGGTCCCGCAATTCCTTTCCTGGCTTGAAGTGAGGCACAAACTTGCCATCAAGGCTTACTGACTGCCCGGTTTTTGGGTTACGGCCGACGCGCGGTGCGCGGTAATGCAAGGAGAAGCTGCCAAAACCACGGATCTCAATCCGATCCCCAGTAGCCAAACATTGGGACATTTGCTCAAGCATAGTCTTGATAGCCAGCTCTACATCCTTGGATGAAAGCAGCCCTTGATGGGTGACAATTCGTTCGATCAACTCCGACTTCGTCATATTTTTCCCTTCTTTTTCAAGCAGCTAGGAAAAGCGCTTCAAAGGTTTTAGCATGACTTGATGAATTTGAACAGCCCACTCGACAACTTATCTGCTGCATAGGCAGACACCCGCAACATGCGCCTTTGAGCCTCAATTACAGATCACCAGCATAGTGCGAGTTACAGCGCCGGCGGGATTCCAGCCGAACAGGTAGTCGCCCTCTTCGTCCTTGGCATCGCTGGATCGGGTGATGACCTTATAGCCTTGCATCTTGCACTCGCGGGCAGCGCGCTTCTCGCACTTGCTCCAATTGCCACCAAGGCCCGAACAGTCGACCTCGATACCGCTGACACCACGCTTGACATGAGTTTTGGCGCTGGTGGTAGAGCAGCCGGCAAGCATGACTACGGCGAAGATTAAAATAAACTTGTTCATCCAAATCCTTATTGAAACAACATCACTGACAACCGTGCTTTTAATAAAACTATAGCCAGTTCTGACACTATGCAGCGCACCTTGGTTCTCAGTATTGATTCAACGAATTTCAGGCACAAAAAAGGGCGACCGAAGTCGCCCTTTTTCTATGGTCTGACAGAACTTAGTTCTGTTTTTCCATCTGTGCACGCAGCAGGTCGCCCAGAGTGGTAGGACCAGCAGAAGGCTCAGAAGAGGCTGGCTTGTCGCGCAGGCTCTGAATGGCTTCTTTCTCTTCGATCTCGTCTTTCGACTTGATGGAGAGCTGGATTACGCGGCTCTTGCGGTCAACGCTGATGATCTTGGCTTCTACTTCCTGGCCTTCTTTCAGAACGTTACGTGCGTCTTCAACGCGGTCACGGCTGATTTCGGAGGCTTTCAGAGTCGCTTCGATATCGTCGGCCAGAGTGATGATGGCGCCTTTAGCGTCAACTTCTTTCACAGCGCCTTTAACGATTGCGCCTTTGTCGTTCTCTTGAACGTACTCGGAGAACGGATCGCTTTCCAGTTGCTTGATACCCAGGGAGATGCGCTCGCGCTCTGGGTCAACCGACAGGATAACGGTGTCCAGCTCGTCGCCCTTCTTGAAACGACGAACAGCTTCTTCGCCAACTTCGTTCCAGGAGATGTCGGACAGGTGAACCAGGCCGTCGATGCCGCCGTCCAGACCAATGAAGATACCGAAATCGGTGATCGACTTGATGGTGCCGGAGATTTTATCGCCCTTGTTGAACTGGCCAGAGAAATCTTCCCATGGGTTAGATTTGCACTGCTTGATGCCCAGGGAGATACGACGACGCTCTTCGTCGATGTCCAGAACCATAACTTCCACTTCGTCGCCGACTTGTACGACTTTCGAAGGGTGGATGTTTTTGTTGGTCCAGTCCATTTCGGAAACGTGTACCAGGCCTTCCACGCCTTCTTCCAGCTCTGCGAAGCAGCCGTAGTCGGTCAGGTTGGTAACACGCGCGGTTACGCGGGTGCTTTCTGGGTAACGAGCTTTGATAGCAACCCATGGATCTTCGCCCAGCTGCTTCAAGCCCAGGGAAACGCGGTTACGCTCACGATCGTACTTCAGAACCTTGACATCGATCTCGTCGCCAACGTTGACGATTTCGGAAGGATGCTTGATACGCTTCCAAGCCATGTCGGTAATGTGCAGCAGGCCATCGACGCCACCCAGATCGACGAATGCGCCGTAATCGGTGAGGTTCTTGACGATACCTTTGACTTGTTGGCCTTCCTGCAGGGATTCCAGCAGAGCTTCACGCTCGGCGGAGTTCTCTGCTTCCAGGACGCTGCGACGGGAAACGACAACGTTGTTGCGCTTCTGGTCGAGTTTGATGACCTTGAATTCGAGTTCTTTGCCTTCCAGGTGCGTGGTGTCGCGCACTGGACGAACGTCGACCAAAGAACCTGGCAGGAACGCACGGATGCCGTTAACGTCGACAGTGAAGCCGCCTTTAACCTTACCGTTGATAACGCCCTTGACCACTTCTTCAGCTGCGAAGGCTGCTTCGAGAACAATCCAGCATTCAGCGCGCTTGGCTTTTTCACGGGACAGCTTGGTTTCACCGAAACCGTCTTCAACCGAGTCCAGAGCAACGTGAACTTCGTCACCGACATTGATAGTCAGGTCACCAGCATCGTTGTAGAACTGTTCCAGCGGGATCAGAGCTTCAGACTTCAGACCAGCGTGAACGGTTACCCAGCGAGCTTGGTAATCGATATCAACGATAACACCGGTGATGATGGAGCCTGCCTGAAGGTTCAGGGTTTTTAGGCTTTCTTCAAAGAGTTCCGCAAAGCTTTCGCTCATTTTAATTCCTGTTGATAAGGGCGAAGAATACGCCCATCTCCACACCCCAGACGGTGTGGGTCAGTTTCAATTAAAAGAAGCACCGCAGGACTATGACTGGTCCCCTGCAGCCTTCTTGGTCACCCGGCGATATCGCGAATGGCGATTTCACTCAAGATGCGTTCCAGCACCTGCTCGATGGATAACTCCGTGGAATCCAGCTGTATGGCGTCAGCCGCCGGCTTGAGCGGGGCTACCGCACGCTGGGTATCACGCTCATCGCGTGCACGGATCTCATCTAGCAGACTCGACAGACTAACACCATCGACTTTGCCCTTCAACTGCAAGTAACGGCGGCGCGCCCGCTCTTCGGCGCTGGCGGTCAGGAAAATCTTCAACGGCGCATCTGGAAACACCACGGTGCCCATGTCGCGACCATCCGCGACCAGGCCCGGCGGCTCCTGAAACGCCCGCTGGCGCTGCAGCAGCGCGTCCCGCACGGCCGGCAGCGCGGCAACCTGTGAGGCCCAGGAGCCAACTTGTTCGTTACGCAAATCATCGGTCACATCATCGCCTTCGAGGATGATGCGTTGCGGATGACCTTCCGTCGCGCCGACGAACTGCACATCAAGATGCGCCGCCAGCAGCTTCAGGGATTCTTCGTTGGTCAGGTCGACGCCATGGTTACGCGCGGCAAAGGCCAGCAAACGGTACAGCGCGCCGGAGTCCAGCAGGCACCAGCCCAGGCGCTTGGCCAGAATGCCGGCAATCGTGCCTTTGCCCGAGCCGCTTGGCCCGTCGATGGTAATCACCGGTGCTTTGATATTCACAATTGAGCCTCTTGGGCAACACGAATGCCGACATGGGCACACAGTGTAAGAAAGTTCGGAAAAGATGTAGCCACATTGGCACAGTCACGGATACGAATCGGCGCTGTCGCCCGCAGCGACGCCACACTGAAGGCCATGGCAATCCGGTGATCGCCATGGGAATGCACCTCGCCGCCGCCTATCAGGCCACCGTCAATGATAATCCCATCAGGTGTCGGTTCACACTTCACGCCCAATGCCAGCAGACCGTCGGCCATTACCTGGATACGGTCGGATTCCTTCACGCGCAATTCTGCAGCGCCGCGCAACACGGTACGGCCCTGAGCACAGGCCGCCGCGATGAACAACACCGGAAACTCATCAATCGCCAGCGGCACCAACGCCTCAGGAATCTCGATTCCGTTCAGCGCAGCAGCACGCACGCGCAGATCGGCGACCGGCTCACCGCCGACCTCACGCAGGTTTTCCAGCGTGATGTCCGCGCCCATCAGCCGCAGGATATCGATCACGCCGGTCCGTGTCGGATTGATCCCCACATGCTCCAGCAACAGCTCGGAGCCTTCGGCAATCGACGCCGCGACCAGAAAGAATGCAGAAGAAGAAATGTCCCCCGGCACCTCAATATGCGTGGCGGTCAACGCATGGCCTGACTCGACCGACACCGTAGCGCCCTGCACCTGCACCGGATAACCGAAGCCGCGCAGCATGCGCTCGGTGTGGTCACGGGTCGGCGCAGGCTCGGTCACCGACGTTTTACCCTCGGCATACAAGCCCGCCAGCAACAGGCAGGATTTGACCTGTGCACTGGCCATTGGCAGCGTATAGGTCAGACCTTTTAATGCCTGACCTCCACGAATAGTCAACGGCGGACGCCCTTCCGGCCCGGTTTCAATCACCGCGCCCATTTCGCGCAGCGGCTTGGCCACGCGGCTCATCGGGCGCTTGGACAGCGAGGCATCGCCGGTCAACACACTGTCAAAGCGCTGCGCCGCCAGCAAGCCGGACAACAGGCGCATCGATGTTCCGGAGTTGCCCAGGTAGATCGGCCCCGGCGCCGGCTTCAAGCCATGCAGGCCAACACCATGGATGATCACGCGCCCATGGTGCGGCCCCTCAATCACCACGCCCATGTCGCGAAACGCCTGCAAGGTCGCCAGGGCATCTTCGCCCTCAAGGAAACCCTCAACCTCGGTCACGCCATCGGCCAATGAGCCGAGCATGATCGAGCGATGAGAGATCGACTTGTCGCCCGGCACCCGAATCTGTCCGCTCAAGCGACCACCCGGGCTGGCGAGGAAGGTCTGCTCATCGGCGTTCACAGCAGTTTCCATATAGGCCCGGCGCGCCAGAATTTTGCTGAAATGTTCACGCGCCACCCGCGCACGGGTAAACACGCCCAATAATTGATGGCCATCCCCGGCATCGACCGCATCGCGCAAGGCGTCGAGGTCGCTGCGGAAAGTGTCCAGGGTGCGCAACACCGCCTCGCGATTGGCAAGGAAGATGTCATGCCACATCACCGGATCACTGCCGGCGATACGCGTGAAATCGCGGAACCCCCCGGCGGCGTAGCGGAAAATATCGAGATTTTCGTTACGTTTAGCCAGCGAGTCCACCAGACCAAAAGCCAGCAGATGCGGCAAATGACTGGTCGCCGCCAGCACTTCGTCGTGACGCTCGACCTGCATATGCTCGACATCGGCACCCAGCTCGCGCCATAAGCGATCGACCACAGCCAAGGCTGCCGGGTCGGTTTGCTCAAGCGGCGTCAGGATCACTTTATGACGACGGAACAACTGCGCATTGGACGCCTCGACACCACTCTGCTCGGAACCGGCAATCGGGTGGCCCGGTACAAACCGCGCCGGCATGCCGCCAAACGCCCGTTGCGCCGCGCGCACCACATTGCCTTTGGCACTGCCGACATCCGTGAGAATCGCCTGCCCCAAGTCCATGCCGGCCAGCAAGGCCAGCAGCTTCTCCATCGCCAGAATCGGCACCGCGAGCTGGATCACGTCCGCCCCCTGGCACGCCAGCGCCAGGTCTGCTTCACAGCGATCCACCACGCCCAACTCAACCGCCAACTTGCGCGATTGCGGGTCCAGGTCCACACCGACCACTTCACCGCACAGCCCGCTTTCGCGCAGGCCTTTGGCAAACGAGCCGCCGATCAATCCCAGACCCACCACCACCAGGCGACCGATCATAGGCACAGCAGGTTGCAATGCAGTGACATCAACCACGAGCCAGAACCTTGGCCAATGCCTCCAGGAAGCGGCTGTTTTCCGCCGGCAAACCGATGGTGATACGCAGGTGGTTCGGCATGCCGTAGTTGGCCACCGGACGCACGATCACGCCTTCGCGCAGCAGCCCCTGGAATACCGGGGCGGCGACTTGAGCGAGGTCGACGCAAATGAAGTTGCCCTTGGACGGAATCCAGCCCAGACCCAACTCACGGAAGCCTTCCTGCAGTTGCAGCATGCCGCTTTCGTTGATGCGACGACCCTCTTCCAGGTATTCCGCGTCCTTCACCGCCGCACACGCCGCCGCCAGGGCAAGGCTGTTGACGTTGAACGGTTGGCGCACGCGGTTCAGCACATCAGCCACCACCGCCGTCGACAAGCCGTAGCCAACCCGCAACGAGGCCAGGCCGTAGGCCTTGGAGAAGGTGCGTGACACCAGCAGGTTCGGGTACGCCGCGAGAAAATCCAGGCCATCCGGCAGGTCGCTGCCTTCGGCGTACTCGATGTAGGCCTCGTCCAGCACCACCAGCACATGTTCCGGCACGTCCTGCAGGAAGTCGTTCAACGCCTGGGCATCGAACCAGGTGCCAGTCGGGTTATTCGGGTTGGCGATAAACACCACGCGGGTCTGGGCGTCGATGGCCGCCAGCATGGCCGGCAGGTCGTGACCCCAGTCCTTGGCCGGAATAACCCGCGCGTCGGCGCCGACTGCCTGAGTGACGATCGGGTAGACGGCAAACGCGTGCTCGCTGAACACGGCATTCAGGCCAGGTGCCAGGTAGGCACGGCCGACCAATTCAAGGATGTCGTTGGAGCCGTTACCCAGGGTCACCTGGTTCAACTCGACCCGGCAGTTTTCCGCCAGCAGGGACTTGAGGGCAAAGCCATTACCGTCCGGGTAGCGGGTCAGCTCGGCCAACTCCTCACGAATCGCCGCCAGCACCTTGGGGCTCGGGCCCAGCGGGTTTTCGTTGCTGGCCAGCTTGACGATCTTCGACGGGTCCAGGTTCAACTCACGCGCCAGCTCGTCCACGGGCTTGCCGGGAACGTAAGGCGACAGTTGTTGCACGCCCGGCTGAGCCAGGGCGAGGAAGTTGCCACTCATGTTAAAGCCTCACAAAACCGCTTTCGGGTAAGAGCCCAGCACCTTGAGTGCCACGGCTTCCTGACTGATTTTCTCCAGCACACCTTTAACCAATGGGTCGCGGTGATGGCCGATGAAGTCGATAAAGAACACATAAGTCCATTTACCGCTGCGCGAAGGACGTGTCTCGATTCGCGTCAGGTCAATCCCGTTGTCGTGGAACGGCACCAGCAGCTCATGCAGCGCACCGGGCTTGTTGCTCATGGAGACAATGATAGAGGTCTTGTCGTCGCCGGTCGGCGGCACTTCCTGGCTGCCAATCATCAAGAAACGCGTGGAGTTGTCCGGGCGGTCCTCGATCTTCTCGGCCAGGCGCGTCAGGCCATACAGGCCTGCAGCCATGTCACCGGCGATCGCGGCCGAATTCCACTCGCCCTTGACCCGCTTTGCCGCTTCGGCGTTGCTGGACACCGCCACGCGCTCGACGTTCGGGTAATGCGCGTCCAGCCACTTGCGGCACTGGGCCAGTGACTGGGCGTGGGAATAGATGCGGCTGATGCTGTCGGTCTTGGTGTTCTCGCCCACCAACAAGTGGTGGTGAATACGCAGCTCGACCTCTCCGCAGATCACCATGTCGTGCTCAAGGAAGCTGTCCAGCGTGTGGTTGACCGCGCCTTCGGTGGAGTTTTCCACGGGCACCACGCCAAAGTTCACCGCACCCGCCGCCACTTCACGGAACACTTCGTCAATCGCTGCCATCGGCTTGCTGATCACCGCGTGGCCGAAATGCTTCATGGCCGCCGCTTGCGTGAAAGTGCCTTCCGGGCCGAGGTACGCGACTTTCAACGGCTGCTCGAGGGCCAGGCACGAGGACATGATTTCACGGAACAACCGCGCCATTTCTTCGTTGCCCAACGGCCCCTTGTTGCGCTCCATTACGCGCTTGAGCACCTGGGCTTCGCGCTCAGGCCGGTAGAAAACCGGCACTTCACCTTCAGCCAGGGATGCCATTTTTACCCGTGCCACTTCCTGGGCGCACCGCGCGCGCTCACTGATCAGCTCCAGGACTTTCTCGTCCAGGCTGTCAATGCGTACACGCAGGGCCTTGAGTTCTTGCTCAGACATTAGCCGTGTTCCTTTTCGAACTCTGCCATGTAGGCAACCAGCGCGTTGATCGCGTTGATGTCGACAGCGTTGTAGATGGAGGCGCGCATGCCACCGACCGAACGGTGGCCCTTGAGGTTCAGCAGGCCACGTGCGTCGGCACCGGCCAGGAACGGCTTGTCCAGGCGGTCATCAGCCAGACGGAACGGCACGTTCATCCACGAGCGGTCAGTGAGGTTGATTGGGTTGCTGTACAGGCCGCTGGCGTCAATGAAGTCGTACAGGGTGCGCTTCTTCTCTTCGTTGAGCTTGCCCATGGCGGCGACACCGCCCTGCTCCTTGAGCCACTCGAACACCAGGCCAGACAAATACCAGGCGAAGGCCGGCGGCGTGTTGTACATCGAGCCGTTGTCAGCCGCGACCTTGTAGTTGAGCATGGTCGGGCACACCGAACGGGCGCGACCCAGCAAGTCTTCACGGATGATGTTGACCAGGATGCCGCTCGGGCCGATGTTCTTCTGCGCCCCGGCGTAGATCATGCCGTACTTGGACACATCGATCGGGCGCGAGAGGATGTCCGAGGACATGTCGCACACCAACGGCACATCGCCCACTTCCGGCACCCAGTCAAACTCCAGGCCGCCGATGGTTTCGTTGGCGACGTAGTGAACGTAGGCCGCATCCGCAGACAGCTTCCACTCGTTCTGACCCGGAATGGCGAAGTAATCGTAAGGCTTGGCGGTGCCTGCAACATTGACGTGGCCGTAACGCGAGGCCTCTTCAATGGCCTTCTGGCCCCAGATACCGGTGTCGATATAGTCGGCCGTGCCGCCTTCGGGCAGCAGGTTCAGCGGCAGTTGAGCAAACTGCTGGCTCGCGCCGCCTTGCAGGAACAGCACTTTGTAGTTTGAGGGGATGTCCAGCAAGTCGCGCAGATCCTGCTCGGCCTTGGTGGCAATGGACACGAACTCATCGCTGCGATGGCTCATTTCCATCACGGAGAGGCCTTTTCCATGCCAGTCGAGGAGTTCACCCTGCGCGCGCTGCAGGACTGCTTCAGGAAGCGCCGCGGGGCCGGCACAGAAGTTATAGGCTCTCTTGCTCACATCCAATCTCACTCTGATCTGGTGGTAGTCACACAAACATATCAGCCGACACCCAATCCAATGTGGGAGCGGGCTTGCTCGCGAAAGCGATCCAACAGGCGACATCTCTTGTGAATGTCAGTCCGCTTTCGCGAGCAAGCCCGTTCCCACACTCGATCTCCACAGCTGTCGATATTTCCGTTCGGACAAACAACAAGGGGGCGAATCTTCATCCGCCCCCTGTGTGTCCGCTTATTCCTGCGGTTCTTCTTCGTCTGCGGCAGCATCGAGGGTTGGCTCGTCGACGTTGTCATCGCCAGCTGCGATCACCTCGCCGTCGAATTCCTCACCTTCTTCCAGCTCTTCGCCTTCAACTTCCGACGGTTCCTGCACACGCTCCAGGCCGACCAGTTTTTCATCCTTGGCCAGCTTGATCAGGGTCACACCCTGGGTGTTACGGCCCAGGCTCGACACTTCGGCCACACGGGTACGCACCAGGGTGCCCTGGTCGGAAATCAGCATGATTTCCTCGCCATCGAGCACCTGCACCGCGCCGACCAGACGGCCGTTGCGATCGTTGCTGACCATGGCGATAACGCCCTGGCCGCCACGCTTGTACTCCGGGAACTCGGTGATCGCGGTGCGCTTGCCATAACCACGCGCCGAAGCGGTGAGGATCTGGCTGCCTTCTTCCGGAATCAGCATCGAAATCAGCTTCTGCCCTTCTGGCAGACGCATGCCGCGCACACCGCGGGCGGTACGGCCCATGGCACGTACGTCGGATTCCTTGAAGCGCGTTACTTTGCCGCCGTCGGAGAACAGCATGACTTCACGCTCGCCGTCGGTGATGGCAGCGGAGATCAGCACGTCGCCTTCGTCCAGTTCCAGGGCGATCAGGCCCACGCTGCGCTGACGGCTGAAGGATTCCAGCGGGGTCTTCTTCACGGTGCCTTTGGCGGTGGCCATGAAGATGAAGTGACCTTCGGTGTACTCATCGACCGGCAGCATGGTGGTGATGTATTCGTCACTGTCCAGCGGCAGCAGGTTGACCAACGGGCGACCACGGGCGGCACGCGAGGCTTCCGGGATTTCGTAGGTTTTCAGCCAGTACACTTTGCCTTTGCTGGAGAACAGCAGCAGCGTGGTGTGGCTGTTGGCGACCAGCAGGTGAGCAATGTAGTCCTCATCCTTCACGCCGGTAGCCGATTTGCCTTTACCGCCACGACGCTGGGCCTGGTACGCAGCCAACGGCTGGGTCTTGGCATAGCCACCGTGGGAGATGGTCACCACGCGCTCTTCTTCCGGGATCATGTCACCCAGGGTCAGGTCGAGACGGGCGTCAAGGATTTCGGTGCGACGCACATCGCCGTATTCGGCGCGGATCACTTCCAGTTCTTCGCGGATCACTTCCATCAGGCGCACGGCGCTGCTGAGGATGCGGATCAACTCGCCGATCTGGTTGAGAATTTCCTGGTACTCAGCCAGCAGCTTCTCGTGCTCCAGACCGGTCAGGCGGTGCAGGCGCAGTTCCAGAATGGCCTGGGCCTGTTCCGGCGACAGGAAATACTTGCCGTCACGCAGACCGTATTGCGGGTCGAGGGTCTCAGGGCGGCACGAGTCGGCGCCGGCGCGCTCAACCATCGCCACAACGGCGCTGGATTCCCACGGCATCTTGATCAGCGCTTCTTTAGCTTCCGACGGCGTCGGCGAAGCCTTGATCAGGGCGATGACCGGGTCGATGTTCGACAGAGCAACGGCCTGGCCTTCGAGGATGTGACCACGTTCGCGCGCTTTACGCAGTTCGAACACGGTACGGCGGGTAACCACTTCGCGGCGGTGACGCACGAAGGCTTCCAGCAGATCCTTGAGGTTCAGGATGCGCGGACGGCCGTCGATCAGTGCAACCACGTTGATGCCAAACACGCTCTGCAGCTGGGTCTGGGCGTAGAGGTTGTTGAGGATCACCTCAGGCACTTCGCCACGACGCAGCTCGATCACCACGCGCATACCGTCTTTGTCGGACTCGTCGCGCAGCTCGGTGATGCCTTCCAGCTTCTTCTCTTTAACCAGCTCGGCGATCTTTTCGATCAGACGCGCCTTGTTCAACTGGTAAGGCAGCTCGGTGATGACGATCTGCTGACGGCCACCGACCTTGTCGATGTCTTCGATGATCGAGCGGGCGCGCATGTAAATGCGGCCGCGACCGGTGCGGTAGGCTTCGATGATGCCGGCGCGACCGTTGATGATCGCGGCGGTCGGGAAGTCCGGACCGGGGATGTATTGCATCAGCTCATCGACGGTCAGCTCGGGGTTGTCGATAAGTGCCAGGCAACCGTCGATGACTTCACCGAGGTTGTGGGGCGGGATGTTGGTCGCCATGCCCACGGCGATACCGCTGGAGCCGTTGACCAGCAGATTGGGGATCTTGGTCGGCATGACAGCCGGGATCATTTCAGTGCCGTCGTAGTTCGGCACCCAGTCCACGGTTTCTTTGTGCAGGTCGGCCAGCAGCTCGTGCGCCAGCTTGGTCATGCGCACTTCGGTGTATCGCATGGCCGCAGCGTTGTCGCCGTCGACCGAACCGAAGTTGCCCTGGCCGTCTACCAGCAGGTAGCGCAGGGAAAACGGCTGCGCCATCCGAACGATGGTGTCGTACACCGCAGTGTCGCCGTGAGGGTGATACTTACCGATCACGTCACCGACAACACGGGCAGATTTCTTGTACGGCTTGTTCCAGTCGTTACCCAGCTCGCTCATCGCGAACAGCACACGCCGGTGCACGGGCTTCAAGCCATCGCGCGCATCAGGCAGTGCCCGCCCGACAATTACGCTCATCGCGTAGTCGAGGTAGGACTGTTTCAGCTCGTCTTCGATATTGACCGGGAGGATTTCTTTGGCCAGTTCGCCCATGAGAAGCCTGATTCCTTTTTCGGGTGAAACCTCGTCACATCCTATGGGACGAACGAAGCTCGCCGCTGCCGGCAGAGTGCCTGACAACGACTTACGACAAATCAACGAGTTATGACACGGATCTGCACGTTATGGGCAGCCCCTTGAGGCAGCCCTGGAAACCGCCGGATGTTATCACAATCGCCGCCACGCACCTATCCCCCAGATGCGCATGGAGCATAGTAAGTTGACGGATGACGGGCCTGAGGGCGACGAGAGGGGCTCAGAGGTGGGGTGGTGCTGTTTTTTGAGGGCAGATCCAAGGGTTTTATTGACTTATAGGGCCAATCGGGGGCAAGCGCCCTCCCACACTCGACGTGTGAACACAGTCAAAATGTGGGAGGGGCTTGCCCCCGATAGCAGCCTGACAGTCACCAACCCCCCTCAATGCAGGCGCTTACGGCACATCAACTTGGCCAGCTTGGCGGTGTCCGGGCGCTCGACGATGCCTTTTTCGGTCACGATCACATCAATCAGATCAGCCGGGGTGACATCGAACACGGGATTCAAAGCTGCCACATCCAACTGTTGCCCCATGACGTCCAGCAACTCACCGGGATCACGCTCCTCCAGGGCGACGTCTTCGCCCGTGGCCATCATCAAATCGAGTGTCGAGCTGGGCGCCACCACCATAAAGCGCACGCCATGGTGCATCGCGCACACGGCCAACTGATACGTGCCGATCGTGCCGACCACATCACCGTTGGCGGCAATGCAGTCGGCGCCGACCACCACCCACGTCACGCCCTTGGTTTTGAGGATATGCGCGCCAGCCGAGTCAGCATTCACCGTGACCGCAATACCCTCGCCTGCCAGCTCCCACGCCGTCAGCCGCGAACCCTGCAGCCAGGGGCGCGTCTCGTTGACATAGACATGCTCGACCAACCCTTCCAGAAACGCGGCGCGTATCACCCCCAGGGCCGTGCCGACCCCGCCTGTGGCCAGTGCGCCGGCATTGCCGTGGGTCAGGATCGCCTGGGCGTTGCCCTGGTGCTTGCGAATCCGCTCGAGGCCCAGCTGGGCCATGACCACATTGGCCTCTCGATCACTTTCATGGATCGCAATCGCTTCCGCTTCCAGCGCCGCCAGCGGGTCGGCGTGCTTCTTGATGCGGTCCAGGCGATCGCGCATGCGCTTCAAGGCCCAGAACAGGTTCGCGGCTGTCGGACGGCTATCAGCCAACAGTGCGTAGTCTTCTTCCCACGCGGCCTGCCAGTCGCCGCCTTCAGCGATGCGTTCACGCGCGGCGAGCACCAGGCCATAGGCGGCGCTGATACCAATGGCCGGCGCGCCGCGCACCACCATCGTGCGTATGGCATCGGCCACTTCAACCACAGTGGTGCAGGCAACCCAGGACTCCCGAGACGGCAAGGCACGCTGATCGAGCAGGTGCAGCGCGCCATCACGCCATTCGATGGCCTTCACTTTCTCCGCTGCTAACAGTCGGTCGCGCATCCCTTACCCCGCACTCATGAACAAAAGCCGCCGATTATAGCGATCCGCCAGCCAGGACGCTCGGGTATACTTCGCCCTTCTTTTATAGCTGCCCGGGAAGAAGCCTGCGATGACCTCCACTGCCGCCCCGCTCGACTTATTGCTGCTGCCGACTTGGCTGGTACCTGTCGAACCTGCCGGCGTGGTGCTCAAGGAACATGGCCTGGGCATCCGCGATGGTCGCATCGCCTTTATCGGGCCACGGGCCGCGGCATTGAAGCTGGCCGCCACCGAGGTGCGCGAGCTGCCGGGCATGCTGCTCAGCCCGGGCTTGATCAACGCCCACGGCCATGCGGCGATGAGCCTGTTTCGCGGGCTGGCCGACGATCTGCCGCTGATGACCTGGTTGGAAAAACACATCTGGCCCGCCGAAGCCAAATGGGTCGATGAAGCCTTCGTGCGCGACGGCACCGACCTGGCCATCGCCGAGCAGCTCAAGGGCGGCATCACCTGCTTCTGCGACATGTACTTCTACCCCAAGGTCGCCAGCGACTGCGTGCACAACAGCGGCATGCGCGCGCAGATCGCGATTCCGATCCTCGACTTCCCGATTCCCGGCGCCAGCACGGCCGACGAGGCGATTCGCCAGGGCGTCGAGCTGTTCGGCGACCTCAAGCATCATCCGCGCATCCGGATCACCTTCGGTCCCCACGCGCCGTACACCGTGTGCGATGAAAACCTGGAAAAAATCCGGATAATTGCCGAAGAGCTGGACGCCTCGATCCACATGCACGTGCACGAAACCGCCTTCGAAGTGCAGCAAGCCGTCGAGCAGACCGGCGAACGCCCGCTGGCGCGCCTGGGCCGCCTCGGCCTGCTCGGTCCACGCTTCCAGGCCGTTCATATGACCCAAATCAGCGAGGACGACCTGGCTTTGCTGGTAGAAAGCAACACCAGCGTCATCCATTGCCCGGAATCGAACCTGAAACTGGCCAGCGGCTTTTGCCCGGTGGAGCGTCTGTGGCAGGCTGGCGTCAACGTGGCGATCGGCACCGACGGCGCCGCCAGCAACAATGACCTCGACCTGCTGGGCGAAACCCGCACCGCCGCCATGCTGGCCAAAGCCGTCGCCGGTTCGGCCACGGCCCTGGACGCCCACCGCGCCCTGCGCATGGCCACGCTCAACGGCGCGCGCGCCATGGGCCTGGAAAGCGAGATTGGCTCGCTGGAGGTCGGCAAGGCTGCCGACATCGTGGCCTTTGATCTTTCAGGGCTGGCGCAACAACCGATCTACGATCCGGTCTCACAGCTTATCTATGCCACCGGACGCGATTGCGTGAAACACCTTTGGGTCGCCGGCAAGCAGTTGCTCGACGACCGGCAATTGACCCGCATGGATGAACAACAGTTGACCGCCACGGCCATTGCCTGGGGCCATCGCATCAGCGGGCACAGCGAATAACGCAGGGTTTGCACCTACGCTTGAACACCTGCAAACCGATTTATCAGATTTAGAGGATTCACCATGAGCAACGTCGACCACGCCGAAATCGCCAAATTCGAAGCCCTGGCTCACCGCTGGTGGGACCGCGAAAGCGAGTTCAAACCCCTGCATGACATCAACCCGCTGCGGGTCAACTGGATTGACGAACGCGTCAACCTGGCCGGCAAAAAGGTACTCGACGTCGGTTGTGGCGGCGGCATCCTCAGCGAAGCGATGGCCCAGCGTGGCGCCACCGTGATGGGCATCGACATGGGCGAAGCCCCACTGGCCGTCGCGCAACTGCACCAGCTGGAATCCGGCGTGAGCGTGGAATACCGCCAGATCACCGCCGAAGCCCTGGCCGAGGAAATGCCCGAGCAGTTCGACGTGGTCACCTGCCTTGAGATGCTCGAGCACGTGCCAGACCCCTCCTCGGTGATCCGCGCCTGTTTCCGCATGGTCAAGCCAGGCGGCCAGGTGTTCTTCTCCACCATCAACCGCAACCCCAAGGCCTACCTGTTCGCGATCATCGGCGCCGAATACATCATGAAGTTGCTGCCGCGCGGCACCCACGACTTCAAGAAATTCATCCGCCCTTCCGAGCTGGGCGCCTGGAGCCGCCAGGCCGGGCTGACCGTCAAAGACATCATCGGCCTGACCTACAACCCGCTGACCAAGCACTACAAGCTGGCCAACGACGTTGACGTCAACTACATGATCCAGACCCTGCGCGAGGAGTAAGCCTGTGAAGTTGCGAGCGGTTCTCTTCGATATGGACGGTACGTTGCTGGACACCGCGCCGGACTTCATCGCGATCTGCCAGGCGATGCGCGCCGACCGCGGCCTGGCGCCGATCAACGACCAGCACATCCGCGATGAAATCTCCGGCGGCGCGCGGGCGATGGTTGCCGTGACGTTCTCGATGGACCCGGAATCCCCAGGCTTTGAAGCCCTGCGCCTGGAGTTTCTGGAGCGCTACCTCAAGGGCTGCGCGATCCACAGCAAGCTCTTCGACGGCATGGAAGAACTGCTGCAGGACATCGAAAAATCCAACCTGGTCTGGGGCGTGGTCACCAACAAGCCGCTGCGCTTTGCCGAACCGATCATGCAGCAACTGGGCCTGGCCGAGCGTTCGGCGCTGCTGATCTGCCCGGACCACGTGAAGAACAGCAAGCCAGACCCGGAACCGCTGATCCTGGCGTGCAAGATGCTCGACCTGGACCCTGCCAGCGTGCTGTTCGTGGGCGATGACCTGCGCGATATCGAGTCCGGCCGCGACGCCGGCACCCGCACCGCAGCGGTCACGTTCGGCTACATCCACCCGGACGACAACCCCCGCAACTGGGGCGCCGACGTGGTCGTGGACCACCCGTTGGAGCTGCGCAAGGTGCTGGATAACGCACTGTGCAGTTGCTGATTGTTAGACGATCTCGCCAACACTGAGATCAATGTGGGAGCTGGCCTGCCTGCGACAGCGGTCTGCCAGCCAGCCCATCTGGAGACAGGCACTGTGCTATCGCAGACAAGCCAGCTCCCACCTGAAATGGATTCCACTTCAAGAGCTGTAACATCTTGAATTCTGTCGAGGCTATTTATGTTTGATTACTGCGCACGTCCAGAATTGCTCAAAGGCCGGGTGATCCTGGTGACCGGCGCCGGTCGCGGGATTGGCGCGGCGGCGGCAAAAACCTACGCCGCCCATGGCGCTACCGTGCTGTTGCTGGGCAAAACCGAAGCCAACCTGGCTCAGGTGTATGACGAAATCGAAGCGGCAGGCCAACCGCAACCGGTGGTGATTCCGTTCAACCTCGAGACCGCCCTGCCCCATCAATACGATGAGCTGGCCGCGATGATCGAAAAGGAGTTCGGCCGCCTCGACGGCCTGCTGCACAACGCCTCGATCATCGGCCCACGCACGCCGATCGAGCAGCTGTCCGGTGAGAATTTCATGCGGGTGATGCACGTCAACGTCAACGCAATGTTCATGCTGACCAGCACGC
Source organism: Pseudomonas sp. Larv2_ips (assembly GCF_963879675.1). Taxonomy (NCBI): domain Bacteria; kingdom Pseudomonadati; phylum Pseudomonadota; class Gammaproteobacteria; order Pseudomonadales; family Pseudomonadaceae; genus Pseudomonas; species Pseudomonas sp. Larv2_ips. The sequence goes on along the minus strand of NZ_CAWOAW010000014.1, from coordinate 729,277 downwards.
TGCTGCCGCTGCTCAAGCTGTCCCAGGATGCGTCGGTGGTGTTCACCTCCAGCAGCGTCGGGCGCAAGGGCCGTGCCTACTGGGGCGCGTACGGCGTGTCGAAGTTCGCGACTGAAGGCTTGATGCAAACCCTGGCCGATGAGTTGGAGGATGTCGCGTCGGTGCGCTCCAACAGCATCAACCCAGGCGGCACCCGCACCAGCATGCGTGCACAGGCGTATCCAGGCGAAAACCCGATGGAAAGGCCGGCGCCGGAAGACATCATGCCGGTGTACCTGTACCTGATGGGGCCGGACAGCGCGGGCGTCAATGGGCAGGCGTTTGATGCGCAGTAAAACCTGACACAGCACAAATCAAACTGTGGAACCGGGTTTAAGTGGGAGCTGGCTTGCCTGCGATGGCCTCACCGCGGTGTATTTGATATACCGAGTGGATGCCATCGCAGGCAAGCCAGCTCCCACAATGGTTTGCGGTGTATCTGGGAGGGTTAGTTTTTCACTACTTCTTCCAGGGTGAAGCGCCCCAGCGGGTTCTGCAGGAAGTTGCTCACATTCTTGCGTGAGATGTTGATGTACGGGCTGTAGTACAGGTCGATCCAGTTCACATCCTGTTTCGCCAGTTTCTGCAACTCGATGTACATCTGCTCACGCTTGACCGGATCAGCCTCGATCCGCGCAGCCGCCACCAGCTCCTTGACCTTGTCGTTCTTGTAGCGGGTCATGTAGTTCTGGTTGGTGTCGTGGCCCAGCACGAAAGTGGTTTTCTGGTCCGGATCGAGGATGTCGTTGGTCCAGTACATCACCGAAATATCGTACTCACCGTCCACCAGCATCTGCCAGCTTTGAGTCGGGTCAACTTTCTGCAGGTTGGCGGTCACGCCGACCTTGGCCAATTGGTCCTTGATGATCACCGCGATCTGCTCGTCGGCTTCGTTGCCGGCGTTGACCACGTAGTTGAGCTTCAAGTCCTTGGCACCGGCCGCCTCCAGCAGCTTTTTGGCGGCGGTCGGGTCATACGGGCGTTGCAGGTTGTTGGCGTAGTGGTACAGCGAGCCTTTCGGGATGTAGGAATAGGCCACGGTGCCCTGACCGTAAGTGGCGGTCTTGACCAGCGATTGTTTGTCGATGGCCATGTCCAGCGCCTCGCGCACTTGCGGTTTGGCCAGCAAGCCGTGGGCGTGATTGATCAGCAAGTGGTCTTCGCGGGTCGACGGGTCGGAGTGGATCACCACGTTCTTGTCTTTTTTCAGCTCTTCCACGCGGGAGAACGGTACGAAGATCGCTGTGTCGAGCTCGTTGTTCTGCACCATGCGCATGCGTGTGTTGTCGTCGGTGACCGATACCCACTCAACGCCATCCAGGCTCACGTTGTTGGCCTGCCAGAAGTTCGGGTTCTTTTTCAGAATCACCCGGTCGCCCTTGCGCCACTCGTCCACGGTAAATGCGCCGGACGTCACCGGGTTTTCCGAGTAAGCGTCTTCGCCCATCTTGGTCATGGCTTTTTCCGACAGGATCGACACCGTCGGCGACGCCAATTGCGAGAGGAAGGCTACAGCCGGAGTTTTCAGGGTGACGACCAGGGTGTGCGGGTCCGACGCCTTGGCCGTGTTGATCAGGCTGAACGGGTCGCTCCACAACGAGGCCTTGTTGTCGCGGATACGCAGCAGGCTGAACGCTGCGTCGTCGGCGGTGATCGGCGAGCCGTCGGAGAACTTCGCGTCGCGCAGTTTGAAGGTGTAGGTCAGGCCGTCCTTGGAAATGTCCCAGCTTTCTGCCAGGCCCGGCTCCATCTTGGTGCCCAGGTTGTCCACGCGCACCAGCGTGTCGTAGACGTTGGCGAACACCCAGGTGTCGCGGTTTTGCGCGCTTTTGATCGGGTCAAACGTGGTGCTGTCTTCACGGCAGCCGATGGTCAGCACACCGGCGGCCTGGGCCAGGCCGGCAGTGAGGGACCACGCGGTCAACGTAGCGGCGGCGAGCAACTTCAAGTGGCGCGATTGCATGTCATAACTCCTTGTTCATGAATGGCAGAAGGGGTGAGTGGCGCTTCAAGCACGCAACTGTATCGATGCTCGTGCAGGAAATGCGTCGGCGGTAACACCACGGAACACATCGTTCGGGCGTACCGGCAACGCGGGTGAAAGGCGCAGCCTGTGGGCAAATTCAGCGGGCTCGGTGGCTCACCGGGCAAAGGTTCTGCAGGCAACGGCCGATGCGGATCGATCTCGGGGATCGCCTCGATCAGCGCCGCCGTGTACGGATGGCGCGGTGCGGTAAACACCGCTTCCACCGGGCCTTCCTCGACGATTTTGCCCAGGTACATGACCGCCACGCGGTCGCACAGGCGCCGCACGATGGCCAGGTCATGGGCGATAAACAGGATCGCCAGGTTCATGCGCTGCTGCAGTTCCAGCAACAGGTTGATGATCTGGCCCTGGATCGACACATCCAGCGCCGCCACGCATTCATCGGCGATGATCAAGCGCGGTTCCACCGCCAGCGCCCGCGCGATACCGACACGCTGGCACTGGCCGCCGCTTAAAGAGCCGGGTTTGCGGCTGGCCAATTCGGGGCGCAGACCGACCAGATCGAGCAGTTCATTCACGCGGGCCGGTATCTGCTGCGGCGCCACTTTGCGCTGTACGCGCAACACTTCGGCAAGGGTTTCGCCGATGGTGTGGCGCGGGTTCAGCGCGGCGTACGGGTCCTGGAAAATCATCGCGGTTTCATGGCGCAGGCGGGCGATATCGATAGCGCTGCCATGGGCCATGTCGACGCCATCGAACAGCACCTGGCCGGCGCTGATCGGGTTGAGGTGCAGGATCGCCCGGCCGAGCGTGCTCTTGCCGCTGCCGGACTCGCCAACCAGCCCCAGGGTTTCCCCGGCGGCCAGGTTCAGCGAGACACCATTGACCGCCCTCACCCACTGTTTATGCAGGCCAAACAGGCCCGTACCGGACGCCGCGAAACGCACCTCAAGGTCCTTGATCTGCAACAGGCTCATGATCGGTCTCCCAAGGGATAGTGGCACGCCACCCGCGCGCCTTGGGGCAACAACTGCGTGCACAAGGCGCCCGCCTGCGCACAGCGCGGGTTGAAGCGACACCCTTGCGGCAATGCGTCCAGCAACGGCGGCTGGCCGGGAATCGTGCGCAGCAACGCGTGCCCACTGCTGTGGGCAGGCTGACAATCAATCAGGCCGGCGGTGTACGGGTGCTGCGGGTTGGCCAGCAACTCGTATTTGCTGCCGTGCTCGCACAGGCGCCCGGCGTACATCACCGCGATGGAATCACAGGTTTGCGCCACCACACCGAGGTCGTGGGTGATCATGATGATCGACAGGCCGCGCTGATCGCGCAGCTCCAGTAACAGGCGCAGGATTTGCGCCTGTACGGTGACATCGAGGGCGGTGGTCGGCTCGTCGGCAATCAGCACTTCAGGATTACAGCCCAACGCCACAGCGATCATCGCGCGCTGGCGCATGCCGCCGGAAAACTCGTGGGGGTAGTTGTCGACCCGTGCCTTGGGATCGGGAATGCCGACCTGGCGCAGCACGTCGATGGCTTGCAGGCGCGCATCTTTTTTCGACGCGCCCTGGTGCAGGCGAATGCCCTCGGCGATCTGCTCGCCGATGCGCATCAACGGGTCCAGATGGCTGCTGGGGTTCTGGAAAATCATGCCCAGTTGCCCGCCACGCACGGCGCGCATGCCAGCCTCGTCCAGCGTCAACAGGTCCTGCCCGGCCAGGCGCACAGCAGCGCCTTGCACGCGCAAGTTGGGCGACGACAGCAGGCGCATCAACCCGCGACAGGCCAGGGTCTTGCCCGAGCCGCTCTCGCCCACCAGGCCAAGGATTTCACCCTCGGCCAAATCAAAGGACACGCGGTCGACCAAGGTGACATCGCGCCCGGCATTGTTGGCGATCACGCTGAGGTCACGCACTTGCAGCAGGCTCATGCGCGATCCCCCAACACTTGCGCCACGCCATCGGCGAGCAGGCTGAAGCCCATGGCCAGCGTGACGATGGCCAGGCCCGGAAAGGTGCAAATCCACCAGGCCGTGGTGATAAACGCCTGCCCTTCGGCCACCATCGTGCCCCACTCGGCGGTCGGCGGTTGCACGCCCAGGCCCAGGTAACTCACGGCGGCGCCATTGAGCAGCACCAGCACGGCGTCAGACATGGAAAACACAATCGAACCGAACATGGCGTTGGGCAGCAAATGCCGGAACAGAATGCGCCCATGGCCAAAGCCCAGGCTTTTGGCGGCCAGCGCAAACTCGCTTTCCTTGAGCACCAGGATCTGCGAGCGGATCAGCCGCGCATATGACACCCAGCCCACCAGCGCCATGGCGATATAAAAGCTTTTCAAACCTGGGCCGAGAATCGCCATGATCGCCAGCATCAGCACAAGAAACGGGAATGCCAGGATCACGTCGATCACGCGCATGCAGAAGCTGTCGAAGCGCCCGCCGATGTAGCCCGAAACCGCGCCGACAAAGGTGCCGATCATGAACGGGAAAATCACCCCGACAATCGCCAGTTGCAGGTCGATGCGCGCGCCCCAGATCACGCGTGAAAGGATGTCCCGGCCGTAGTTATCCGTGCCGAACGGGTGCGCCAGGCCAGGCCCGAGCAAACTGATGTCAGTGTTCTGCGCAATCGGGTCAAAGGGTGCGAGCCACGGTGCAAACAGCGCCAGGGCCAACCACACCAGCAGGATCAGCAGGCCCCACGCCGCCGTCAGCCGGCCATTGCGAAAACCAAAACGCAGGCGCAAACGCCACGGAGCAATCAGTGGGCGGCCGCTCATTGCATCTTCACCCGTGGATCGAGGGCCACCGTCACCACGTCGGCAACGAAGTTGACCACCACCGTCGCACAGGCCAGCACCATGGCCACGCCCTGCACCACCATGTAGTCACGGGTGAAAATGCCGCGCACCAGCAATTGGCCGATACCGGGAATCGCGAACAGGCTTTCGATCACCACCGTGCCGCTGATCAGCCAGCCGATGTTCACCGCCAGCAGGTTGACCGCCGGCACCAGCGAATTGGGCAACACATGCCGACGGAACACAGCAGCTTCCGACAGCCCACGCGCCCGCGCGGCGGTGACGTGATCGGCCTGCAATTCCATCAACATGCTCGCGCGCAGGTTGCGCACCAGCACCGCCGACAGCGCCAGGGCGATGGTCAGGCACGGCAGCAGCATATGGTGGGCCTTGTCCAGCCAGGTTCGGCCGTAGCCAGACACCGGGAACAGGCCCCACTTCACACTCAGCAACAGAATCAACATCAAGCCCAGCCAGAACGCCGGCATGCCCAGGCCGACAGTGGTGAACACACGAATCAGGTTGTCCGCCCATCCGCCCTTATTACGCGCCGCCCACGTCGCCAACGGCAGCGCAATCACCAGCGCCAGCAGCACGCTGCCAAGCACCAGCACCAGGGTCGGCTCGATGCGGGTGACGATCAGCTTCAAGGCATCGACTTTGTACAGCAGCGATTGGCCGAGGTCGCCCTTGAGCAGGTTCTTGAGGAAGTAGAAGTATTGCAGCCACAACGGCTGATCCAGGCCGTATTGGGCGCGGATTTTCAGCAAGGCATCCGGCGTACTGCGCGAGCCGAGCAAGGCCCGGGCCGGGTCGCCCGGGATCGAGCGCACCAGCACAAAGGTGATCAGGCTGATGCCAAACAGCACCGGCAGCAATTGCAGCGGCCGGGACAGCACAAAACGGTAGCGCGCCAGGTTCATCCGTCAGCCCCGGTGACGCGCGAGGAAGTCCAGCAGCACCGGGAAGTACGCGTGGGGCTCCTCATAAAAAGGCATGTGGCTGCTGTTGGGGAACACGTGCAACTCGGCATGCCTGGCGGCCCGCTTCATGCGATGCGCGCAGGCGGGCGTGAGCTCATCGTGCTGGCCGGTGGTGATCAGGATCGGCATCTTGAACTCGGCCATCTCGGGGATGCGGTTCCAGTCCTTGAGGTTGCCGATGTAGAGGAATTCGTTGGGGCCTTGCATGGTTTCGTACGGGCCCATGTTCCAGTCGCCGAGCGAGCGCTTGACCGGCTCCGGCCATTCATCCAGGCGGCAGACGTGGCGGTAGTTGAGCAAGGTGATGGCGGCCTGGTACTGCGGGTGGTCCAGGGTGCCCATGGCTTCATGACGCTGCATCATGGCCACGGTTTCGCTGCCGAGGGCACCGCGCAGGCGTTCGAGTTCCTGGGACAGGTGCGGGATGTCGCCGACAGTGTTTTCGAGGATCAGGCTTTTCAGCGCATCGGGGTAATGGATGGCGAATTCGATGCCCAGCCAGCCGCCCCAGGAATGCCCGAGCAGGTGCACGCGGCCCAGGCCGAGGGCCTGGCGCACGGTTTCGACTTCTTCGACATAACGGCTGATTTCCCACAAGGAAACATCAGTCGGTCTGGCTGATGCGCCGGTGCCAAGCTGGTCGAATGCAACCACTCGCAGGTTATGCGCTTTGAGCCAGCCATGGGCGTCGCGCAAGTAGTCACACGGCAGGCCCGGGCCGCCATTGAGGCACAAGAGCACCTCATCGCCAGCGCCAAAGCTGTAGACCACGAGGTTATGGCCGTCGACTTGCACGTTGTACTGCTGGTCGGGGGCAATTTCACGCCACATGCATACATTCCTTGTGTTGTATCGGCCTGGCGGGTAGCGGCCGTTTATCAGGCCAACACTACCGAGGATGCCGTGCGTCCATAACCTAGTATTTCTTATAGGTTTGGCCTGGCAGTCCTTCGCCGGGGCGTGGCATTCTACTTGCCGCAAGTCGAGATTCAAATGAATTCGGGAGCAGAACGGATGCTGACCAGGCTGACTGCCTTCAATAATCGTCTGATGCCGGGCAGGAGCCTGGATGAACAGATGGACAATACCTTTATCCTGGCCCAGCAGCTGGGCTTCGACGCGCTGGTGTACGACTACACGCCGGTGCCCATCGACCAGGACGGCTCGCTGATCACGCCTTCGGTGCTGGAGCTGCGCAACACGCCGCCCGACTGGCATGCGTTGTGGTGCAGCGAAGGGTTTTACCAGATCGACCCGGTGCAACACCTGGCCCTGAGCACGGTGTCCCCGTTCGTATGGTCCTACGAGGCAAAAGCCCAGACCGCGCTGCAAAAAATCATCGACCCCTGCCACGCCCCCGTGTCTTCTTACCTGCATGAGCGCCAACTGACCTGCGGCGTCAGCGTGCCGATTCACCTGCCTCGCGGTGGTTTCGCGTCACTCACCGGCTTGCGCACCGGCAAGGCCAGCACGGTGTTGAAGGATGCGCAGCAGACCCTGGCGGACTTCAGCCTGATCACCCATGCCCTGCAGGAAGCGGCCTACCCGCTGTTCAGCAAAGAGCTGCGCACTTACCCGCATATTCACCTGACCAAACGCGAGCGTGAATGCCTGAAATGGGCTGCCGATGGCCTGACCGCTGCCGAAATCGCCACCCAGTTGAGCCGCTCGCTGGCGGTGGTCACCCTGCACCTGGCGTCGGCGATGCATAAATTGGGGGCCAAGAACCGCGTGCAGGCGGTGGTTCGCGCCACGCATTACCGCTTGCTGGAAGACTGAACCTTCGGCAAAACCTAGCTGTTTTGCTAGTTACTTAAACCTTGCGTGCGGACTATCGTATCCCTGATCCTTTTTTTCAGAGCAGGGTACGAAATGGAATTCATCGAGAAAGTCCGCGAAGGTTATGCGGCATTCGGCGCCTACCAGACCTGGTACCGCGTCACTGGCGACCTGACCACCGGCCGTACACCGTTGGTGATCATCCACGGCGGCCCCGGCTGCACCCATGACTATGTCGACGCCTTCAAAGACGTGGCCGCCAGCGGCCATGCGGTGATTCACTACGACCAGTTGGGCAATGGCCGCTCCACCCATTTGCCGGACAAAGACCCGTCGTTCTGGACCATCGGCCTGTTCCTTGAAGAGCTGAACAACCTGCTGGACCACCTGCAGATCAGCGATAACTACGCGATCCTCGGGCAATCCTGGGGCGGCATGCTCGGCAGCGAGCACGCGATTCTGCAGCCGAAGGGCTTGCGCGCGTTTATCCCGGCCAACTCGCCCACCTGCATGCGCACGTGGGTCAGCGAAGCCAACCGCCTGCGCCAACTGCTGCCTGAAGGCGTGCACGAAACCCTGCTCAAACACGAACAGGCCGGCACCTACCAGGACCCGGAATACCTCGCCGCCTCGCGGATTTTTTATGACCAGCACGTGTGCCGTGTCATACCGTGGCCGGAAGAAGTGGCCCGCACCTTCGCAGCGGTGGACGCCGACCCGACGGTGTACCACGCCATGAGCGGCCCGACCGAGTTTCACGTGATTGGCAGCCTCAAGGACTGGAATGTGATTGGCCGCCTGTCGGCGATCAATGTGCCGACCCTGGTGATTTCCGGCCGACACGACGAGGCGACGCCACTGGTGGTCAAGCCGTTTCTGGATGAGATCGCGGACGTGCGCTGGGCGCTGTTTGAAGATTCCAGCCACATGCCCCACGTGGAAGAGCGCCAGGCGTGCATGGGGACCGTGGTGAAGTTTCTGGATGAGGTGTGCTCAGTGCCGCACAACGTCCTCAAGGCGGGCTAAGTTCCACTGTGGAAACGGGCTTGCTCGCGAATGCTGGGTGTCAGTCAATGAAGGTTTCGACTGTTCCAGCGCATTCGCGAGCATGCCCGCTCCCACATTTTTAGACTTCGGTGGTTTCAGGTTTTACGGCCTTCCTTGGCACGTCAGCCACCACCGGAATTTCTTTCCCTTCAGCATCAAACAACTTGCCGCCGCTGAAGTAATCCCCATCGCGCAATGCCGCCACATCGTGGAAGCACAAACTGCGCTCAGTGCCCGCCACGAACACCGACTGCTGGTCCGAGTTACCCGCGGTGAAGTGGTTGAACGCCAGGTTCAACAGGATCGCCATGATCGCCGACGAACTGATGCCCGAGTGGAAAATGGTCGCGAACCAGGTAGGGAAGTGGTCGTAGAAGTTCGGCGCCGCGATGGGGATCATGCCGAAGCCGATAGACGTGGCCACGATGATCAGGTTCATGTTGTTGCGGTAATCCACCTTGGACAGCGTGCGAATACCACTGGCCGCCACGGTGCCGAACAGCACGATCCCGGCGCCGCCGAGCACCGATGTCGGCACGGCCGCGATCACCCGGCCCATAAACGGCAACAGCCCCAGCACCACCAGAAACACCCCGCCCGTGGCCACCACAAAGCGGCTCTTTACCCCGGTCACTGCCACCAGGCCGACGTTCTGGGCGAACGCGCTTTGGGTGAATGAACCGAAGATCGGCGCGAACATGCTCGACAGCATGTCGGCGCGCAAACCATTACCCAGGCGTTTGGAATCGACCTTGGTGTCGATGATCTCGCCCACCGCGAGGATGTCCGCCGAGGTTTCCACCAGGGTGACCATCACCACGATGCACATGGAAATGATTGCCGCCACATGAAAGGTCGGCATACCGAAATGGAACGGTGTGGGGAAGCCGAACATGGGCCCCTGGGCCACACCGGAGAAATCCGCCATGCCCAGAAACACCGCGATCACAGTGCCGATCACCATCGCCAACAGAATCGACAGCCGCGAAATGGCCGCGCTGCCGATCTTGCTCAGCAGCAACACCAGCACCAGGGTCAACGCGGCGAGGCCGATATTGGCCATGCTGCCGAAATCCGCCGCGCGGCTGTTGCCGCCCATGGCCCAGCGTGCCGCCACGGGCATCAGTGTGAGGCCAATGGTGGTGATCACAATGCCGGTGACCAACGGCGGAAAAAACTTGGTGATCCGTGAGAACACCGGCGTGATCAGCAAGCCGATAAACGACGCGGCCATCACCGCGCCGAGAATCGCCGGTAGTCCGCCGGCGCCATCACTGCCGACTATCGCCACCATGGTCGCCACACCGGCAAAGGACACGCCCTGCACCAGCGGCAGCTGGCAGCCAAAAAATGGCAGGCCCAGGGTCTGCAACAGCGTGGCCAGGCCACCGGCAAACAGCGACGCGGCGATCAACAGGCCGATATCCGCCGGCGACAAACCGGCCGCCTGGCCGACGATCAACGGCACGGCAACGATGCCGCCGTACATGGTGAGCACATGCTGCAGGCCGTAAGCCATGTTGGCGGCGGTGCCAAGATTCTCATCTTCTGGCCGCTGCGGTGACGCCTTCGGGATAGTCATGGTGAGGGGTTCTCTGTTTTTGTTGTGCGAACACTGTATGCAATGTTTGGACTGTATGTCCATAGAGTTGTATACAATCAATCGAACAAGATACCCTCCATCGGCGTTACAAAAACAATCCGGCCGTCATGAGCCAGAACGCCAAAGGACCTAAAACAATGAAAAAGGCATTACAGGGCGCAACCGTTGCATTGACCCTTCTCGGCGGTGGGGAGGCTGTCGCGGTGGAATGGATGAACAACAGCGTAGGATTTCGCTACGGCCAACACTTCACCAATCCGAACAACCCCGATGACTTCAGCAAACGCATCTACAGCTTTACCCACGCCAGTGGCTACCAATACGGCAGCAACTACCTGAACCTGGATGTGTTCCTGTCCGACAGCCACGACCCGCGCAAGGGCACCGACCATGGCGGCAGTGAGGTCTACGCCGTTTACCGGCATCAACTGTATGCATCGCGGGTGTTTGATGTGCCGCTCGGCACTGGGTTGATCAAGGATTACGCGCTGACGCTGGGCTTTGATGCCAACCGCAACAACAACGTCGCCTCAGCCAAAAAGCGCGCACTGGTGATCGGCCCGACGCTGAAGTTCAACACGGTCGGTGTGTTGGACCTGAGCCTGATGTACTACAAGGAAAAGAACCACACCGGCATCCCCGGCGCGCAGGAGTCAAACCATACGTTTGACGACACCTTCATGCTCAACCTGACGTGGATGCGCCCGTTCGACATCGCCAACCATGCGGCGAAATTCCAGGGTTTTATCAATTACGTTGGGGAAAAAGGCGAGGACTACCATGGCCGCGACACCGCGCCAGAAACGCTGATGCGCACCGCGCTGATGGTGGCGGTAAGGCCGGGTAAAAGTGTGAAGCCGAACCTGTATCTCGGGGTGGGCTATGAGTACTGGCACAACAAGTTCGGCGTGGACGGCGGCCGGGGAACTCGGACTTCCACGCCAACGCTGAACATGGAAGTCACGTTCTAACCCCTGAAGAAACCCAATCAACTGTGGGAGCTGGCTTGCCTGCGATGCAGGCACCTGGGTACTTCGGAATCACCGACTCGATGCTATCGCAGGCAAGCCAGCTCCCACATTTTTGATCGCAGTGCAGATTTAAGCGTTTGCGAGTTCCGAGTTATCCGTCTTCGGCCGCGCCAGCCAATACCCCAGCACCGCCAACGGCGCCGTTGCGAGCATCACGATCACGGTGATCAGCAACGGCTGGTCAATCATCGACGACACCAGCAGGCTGCTGAGAAAGCACAGCCCCAGCTGCAAGGTGTTTTGCAGTGCCGCTGCCTTGCCGGAATTTTCCGCAAACGGCATCAGCGCATTCGCCACCACGATCGGGTAACTGGCACCGTTGACCAGCGCCATCAGGCAGAACGGGATCAGCAAGGTGGTCAGGGTGGGCACGGTCAACGTGGCGACCAGGTACAACGCCACCATGCTGATGCAGTACGCCACCAGTAACCAGGGCAGCAGGGTTTTGCCCTGATAGCGCTGCAATGCGCTGCGGCAGCTGTAACCACCGATCAGAAACGCCAACGTCGGCAGCACGTAGCTCAGGCCAATGTCATTCGGGCTGTAACCCATGTCGCCCAGGATGAAGGGCGAGGCCGTCAACCAGGCAAAGAAACTGGCCGAGCAGGCTGCGAAGATCATCACGTTGCCGGTGAACACGCGGGAGGTCAGCAACTGCCCATAACCGAGGCGCGAAGGTTCGCCCTCCTCTGCCCGACGTTTGGGCATTTTGCGCAGCAACAAAGTCGGCAGCAGCAACAGCAGCGACACGCCCAGCAGTACACCGAAGATCGCCTGCCAGCCGAAGTGATTCAACACCATGGCGCCCAGCAACGGCGCCAGGGCCGGTGACAGCGACATCAGCGGCATGATGCTGGCGAACACGCGATGCGCCTTATCGGCCGGGTATCGGTCGATCACCAGTGCCTGCCAGCTCACCGCCGCAGAACACACGCCAATCGCTTGCATAAAACGCAACGCCAGCAGTTGCGGCGCGGTTTCGACCCAGAACATGCCCAGGCAACCCACTACAAACAGGCTCAGGCCCGCCAGCAGTATCGGCTTGCGCCCGAGGCGGTCGGACAACGGCCCCCACAACAACTGCCCCACCGCAAAACCGGCGAGGAAAATACTCAAGCTGGCGCCCACGGCGCCCGCACTGATCTGCAACTGCTCGCCCATGGCGCCGAACGCCGGCAAGTACATATCCATGGCGAGATAACCGAGCATGCTCAGCCCCGCCAGGTACCACGTGAAACCAAAAGAATTTTTCATTGAAGCCTTGCTGACCTTGCCATCAAACTATTTGCTGACTGGCGCCCATTATGAAGCTGACAGTGTGGGTGTGAAGCGATAATAATTGGACACCTCTATCAAATATTTTGAAGGCAACCATCATGTGGTCCGAGTACTCGCTGGATGTGGTGGATGCCGTGGCGCGCCACGGCAGCTTCAGCGCGGCCGCCCAGGAACTGCACCGCGTGCCTTCGGCCATCAGCTATACGGTGCGTCAGCTCGAGGAATGGCTGGCGGTGCCGCTGTTTGTGCGGCGCCATCGTGACGTGGAGCTGACCCCGGCCGGCCGTCTATTTATAGACGAAGCCCGCGGCGTGATGAAAAAAATGCTCGGTACACGGCGTTTGTGCCAGCAGGTGGCGAATGGCTGGAGCGGCCAATTGAAGGTTGCGGTGGATTCCATCGTCAAACCCCAGCGCTGTCGGCAACTGGTGCTGGACTTCTATCGGCAGTTTCCCGAGGTGGAATTGCTGTTGGAATACGAGGTGTACAACGGCGTATGGGATGCGCTGGCCGATGAACGCACCGACATTGTGATCGGCGCCACCAGCGCGGTGCCGGTGGCCAGCCACTTCACCTTTCGCGACATGGGCCTGCTGAACTGGCTGTGTGTGGTCAGCGCCAGGCATCCGCTGGCGACGCTGGACGGCTTGCTCAGTGACGATCAACTGCGGCCGTTCGCGTCGCTGTGCATGACCGACACCTCGCGCAACCTGCCCAAGCGCGACACCTGGACCCTGGATAACCAACGCCGGCTGGTGGTACCCAACTGGTCCTCGGCGCTTGATTGCCTGCGCGATGGCCTGTGCGTGGGCATGGCGCCGGCGCATCAGGTGTTGCCGTGGATCGAACGTGGCGCGCTGGTCGCGCTGCAATTGCGCCGGCCGTTCCCGGCCAGCCCGTCGTGCGTGGCCTGGGCGCAGAGCAAATTGTCGCCGGCGATGAGTTGGTTACTGGAGTACCTGGGCGATACCGACACCATGAATCAGGAGTGGCTCAACGGCCCAGATCTGTGAAAGTCACACGGATTCAATGTGTGCATGTGTGGGAGGTGGCTTGCCTGCGATGCAAGCGCCTCGGTCTTAATGTCAGACCGAGGTGATGCTATCGCAGGCAAGCCAGCTCCCACACAAGCCAGCTCCCACACTTTTACCGGGTTTCAGTCCAATAAGCGGGCAATGGCCCTTACGATCATCTCTACCTCCTTGGCCTCCAGCGTCAGCGGCGGCAGCAGGCGGATGATCTTGCCGCGCGTCACGTTGATCAAAAGCCCATGTTCGTGCGCTGCGCGATAAGCCAGATCGCGATAAGGCTGTGCCAGTTCGATCCCGACCATCAGGCCTTGCCCGCGAATCGCCAGCACCTGCGGGTGCTCGCTTAACTCCACACGCAGGCGCGCCAACAGCCGTTCGCCCTGTTGCGCGGCGTTCTGCAGCAGGCCTTGCTCTTCAATAATGTCCAGCACCGTGCAGCCCACGCGGCAGGCCAGCGGGTTGCCGCCGAATGTGCTGCCGTGGCTGCCGGGTGTGAACAGCTGGGCCACAGCGGCCCGGGCCAGGCAGGCGCCGATGGGCACGCCATTGCCAAGGCCTTTGGCCAGCGTCATCACGTCCGGCACGATACCTTCATGCTGGAACGCAAACCATGCGCCGGTGCGGCCGATGCCGGTCTGGATTTCATCGAGCATCATCAGCCAGCCGTGGCGCGTGCAATGCTCGCGCAGGGCTTTGAGGTAGCCGGGCGGCGCTGGCAGCACGCCACTCTCGCCCTGGATCGGTTCCAGCAGCACCGCGGCAATGCGCGGGCCGAATGGTTGCGTGATGGCTTCCAGCGCCGCCAGGTCGCCAAACCCGACCTTGAGAAAATCCCCCGGCAAGCGCTGAAACCCCAGGCGCACCGACGGCCCGTCGCTGGCCGCCATGGTGCCAAGGGTGCGCCCGTGAAACGCATTTTCCATCACGACCACCAGCGGCTCTTCGATGCCCTTTTTCCAGCCATGCAGCCGAGCGAGTTTCAGCGCTGTTTCGTTGGCTTCGGCGCCGGAGTTGTTGAAGAACGCACGGTCAAGGCCAGACAACTGTGCCAGGCGCTGGGCCAGCCGTTGCTGCCAATCAATGTTGTAGAGGTTGGAGGTGTGCAGCAACAGGCCCGCCTGTTCACTGATCGCCGTCACCAGCCGAGGGTGGGAATGCCCGACATTGGTCACCGCCACGCCGGCGACCGCGTCGAGGTATTCACGGCCCTGCTGGTCCCACAGGCGCGTGCCCAGGCCGCGGGTGAAGCTCAGGGCCAAGGGTTGATACGTGGTCATCAGGCAGGCGGCGGTCATGGTGGCAAGCTCCAGTGCATCATAGTGATGGCATCAGTATCGTTAGCCACCCGAGCTGGATAAACTGCGCATTCCTGTAATGACTTTAAACCAAGGCTTGATAATGGATCTGTTCCAGGCAATGTCGGTGTACGTCAAGGTGGTGGAGAGCGGCAGCATGACGGCCGCCGCGCAGGAATGCGGGATGTCGACCACCATGGTCGGCAATCACCTCCGCGCCCTGGAGCAGCGCCTGGGCGTCAGCCTGCTCAAGCGCACCACGCGCAAGCAAAGCCTCACCGAGTTTGGTGGGCAGTATTACCAGCGCTGCCTGGAGGTACTGGGGCTGGTTGCCGACTCTGAAGTGTTGGCGGAGCAGGCCCACAGCGAAACGCCCAAGGGCAACCTGCGCATTACCGCGCCACCGGTATTCGGCACCGAACGCCTGACGCCCGCCCTGAGCGAATTTTCTCAACGCTACCCGCTGATCAACCTCTACGTGGTGCTCAGCAACGAGCGGATGGACCTGGTCGACAGCGGCTTCGACGTAGCCATCCGCCTTGGCGAGCTGGAAACCTCCAGCCTGATCGCCCGGCCCATGCAGGCCTACACCCTCACCCTCTGCGCTTCACCGGATTACCTGGCACGCCGCGGCACGCCGCAGACACCCAGTGACCTGCAGCACCATGACTGCCTGGCGTTCGCCTACCCCGCGACCGACAACTGGCGCGACTCCGACAAACTCTGGCGCCTGACTGGCGAGGAAGGCGAGGTGGAGGTGCCGGTGTCCGGGTCATTGACCATCAACAGCTCGCAAGGCCTGCGCCAGGCGGCCCTGAACGGCATGGGCATCATCATGCTGGCCGATGCCCTGGTGCAACCGGACCTGGAGAGCGGCAAGCTGGTAGCCTTGTTAACGTCCTACACGCTACCCCGCCGCCCCATGCACCTGCTTTACAGACAGGACCGCTACCGCCTGCCCAAGCTGCGCGCCTTTGTGGATTTCGCCATGGAAAAATGGGCGCACTAGAAGTCCACGCCCAACGCCCGCAGGCGCGCCGCAGTACGCTCGGCCGACACGTGATGAATACCTTGCCAACCGAGGGCGACGGCGGCCTCGACATTGCCCGCCACGTCGTCGATAAACACCACCTCGCCCGGCTGGATATCCGGCAGATGGGCGCGCACCTGGCCGAGGCTCGCGTGATAGATCGCCGCGTCCGGCTTGATTTGCTTCAACTCGCCGGAGACCACAATGTCGCGCAAATACTGCAGGAACGGGTAGTTGGCCCGCGCATAGGGAAAGGTTTCAGCCGACCAGTTGGTCAGCCCGAACAGCGGCATATCGGCTTGATGCAACGCCTCGAGAATCGCCACACCTTCGGGCAACGCGCCGCGCAGCATTTCGTGCCAACGGTCGTAATAGGCCTGGATCAAGGGTGCGTGTTCCGGGTACTGCTCGATCAGGTGGCGCGTGCCTTCGGCCAGGCTGCGA
Organism: Pseudomonas sp. Larv2_ips; assembly: GCF_963879675.1. Classification (NCBI taxonomy): domain Bacteria; kingdom Pseudomonadati; phylum Pseudomonadota; class Gammaproteobacteria; order Pseudomonadales; family Pseudomonadaceae; genus Pseudomonas; species Pseudomonas sp. Larv2_ips. Next base: position 712,925 of record NZ_CAWOAW010000014.1, on the reverse strand, counting down.
CCGGCGTCCTGCTCGGTGTTCCAGGCTTGGGTGCAAATGGTGTCGAGAAAGTGTTGCCGCTCGTGATCGTCGGCAATCAGCTGGCGGTACAGGTGGTGCGGGTTCCAGTCGAACAGGACACCGCCGAAATCAAAAACTACTGCACGAATCGTCATCAGATCCTCCGTTAGCGTGGCTTGATAGCCGCAGGAGTCTGGCAGATTAAGGGCAGTGGCGGGAGCGCGATGGCGTGTAGGAGGGTTTTGAGTTCACACAAAGCAAATGTGGGAGCGCTCTTGCTCGCGAAAGCGGTGTGTCAGCCCCTGTATCTGATACTGACATACCGCATTCGCGAGCAAGCCCGCTCCCACATTTTGGAGCGTGTTTAGGCTTGGATCAGGCCTTTGATCTTCACGGTCGGGTTCACATCAGCTTCGTAATCAACGCCGTCGATTTCAAAACCGAACAAACGCAGGAACTCAGCCTTGTAACCGGCAAAGTCGCTGATTTCGTTAACGTTATCGTCAGTCACCTGGTTCCACAGCGCCGCCACGGCGTCCTGGACTTTGGGCTCCAGCTCAGCCAGGTCGGCACGCAGGCGGCCGTCGGCATCCAGCTTCGGCTCTTTGCCGTACAGGCTGTCCTTGAACAGGCCGTAGACCTGCTCGATGCAGCCTTCGTGGGTGCCCTGCTCTTTCATCACTTTGAACAGCAGCGACAGGTACAGCGGCATGATCGGGATCGCCGAACTGGCCTGGGTGACCACCGCCTTGAGCACCGACACACGGGCGTCGCCCTTGAGTGCAGCAAGGTTGTCGCGCAGGGTCAGGACTTTCTTGTCGAGGTCTTTCTTGGCTTCGCCGATGGAGCCGTTCCAGTAAATGTCCTGGGTCAGCTTTTCACCGAGGTAGGTGAAGGCGGTGGTCTTGGCGCCTTCAGCCAGCACGTCGGCGTCACGCAGCGCGTCGATCCACAGCTGCCAGTCTTCGCCGCCCATGACTTTCACGGTGCCGTCGATTTCTTCCTGGGTCGCAGGCTCAAGCGTGGTATCGACCACAACGCCTTTGTCGGTATTGATACCGCGCAGGGTCACGGCCTTGCCGATCGGCTTGAGGGTGGAGGTGTGCACCACGCCTTGCGGGTCGGTACGGCGTGGCGCGGCCAGGCTGTACACCACCAGATCGATTTTGCCGAGGTCTTTCTTGATGGTTTCGATGGTCAGGCGCTTGATCTCGTCGGAGAACGCGTCGCCGTTGATGCTCTTGGCGTACAGGCCTTTTTCAACGGCAAACTTCTCGAACGCTGCGCTGTTGTACCAGCCGGCGGAGCTCAGCTTGCCTTCTTCGCCTTCTTTCTCAAAAAACACACCCAGGGTATCGGCGCCGCAGCCAAACGCAGCACTGATGCGCGCGGCCAGGCCGTAACCGGTGGAGGCGCCGAGGACCAGCACCTTCTTTGGGCCGCCTTCGATGACGCCATGCTGGGTGACGTAGTCGATCTGCTCTTTGACGTTCGCTTCACAGCCAACAGGGTGAGCGGTCACACAGATAAAGCCACGAACCCGCGGTTTGATGATCATAAAATTTCTGCCTCTTCCAAGGTGCCGAAGGCCAATGGTGGCCATTCAACTTAATCGTACCGGTCTATGACGTCCAAAAAACCGAAGCGTCACGATAGTCGCAAATCTTCTGTTTACAAAATCCAATCAACAAAAGGCCGGATACGCCACCGCGCGGGTTAAAAACTGTGCCAGGCCTTCACAATTTCGCAATATTTAAAACGCCCAGCGCCGCCGGAACCCACTATCATGGCAACATTGTTTCGCTTTGTTTCAGGTTCGGAGCCACGCTTCATGAGTAAAAGTGCTGTTCAAAAAAAGCTGGTCTCAGCCGCCTGGGTGCTGGGCGTTCTGTTGTTCATGTACTGCTTCCCGCGCACCACCCTGGTATTTCTGTTGCTGGTGCTGTTCTGCGGCATTTATGACTTCCTGCGCAACGGCCTGTACGACCGCGACACGATCAAGAAATACTTCGTCGGCAACGGCCGCAACACGTGGATATTGGCGCCGTTCAATACCCTGTTCGACCTGTTCAGCCTGCGCAACCGCCACGTCTACACCATGAACGACCTGCCGCCCGCCTGGCGTGAAGACCTGCAACAGGTAATCGACGACGCCATGGCCCACAAGGACGAAATCATCGGTTACCTGGACGAACGCATGGCCGAGAAAAAGCGCGGCATGTTGTTTTTCCAATGGTACGGCCGCCCGATCGAAACCACGCTGGACATCCCGCAGCTGCGCAAAAAACTGCCGTTCGTGAAGACCATCGGGGTGTCGGTGTTCAACGAAAACCGCTCGACGTCGTTCCACTTCGGCCCGCTGCGCATGATGTTCCGGGTGCTCTACAACATGGCGCCGGCGCCGCACCACGAGGGTGTTTACATCCAGGTGGGCAAACACAAGCATTACTGGCACGACGACCCACTGTTTATCTTCGATGACACGCTGATGCACGCGTCCTTCAACAAGAACGACGCCAAGCGTTACTGCCTGTTCATCGATATTGTGCGGCCGACCTTGCTGCCCTCCGTGCTCAACGCCGTGATCTCGGGCTTTGCCGGGCTGGTGTTCACCCTGCGTCGGGTTTTCTACAAAAACTGGAAGCTGATTCAGTAAGTTCTGCGGCATGATGGTGCTGGACGGAGTTTGCGCACGGCCTCATGCCTGCCAAACTGTGCGTCTCGTGCGACCGAGTTCGGCGCTCACCATTCTCCAGCCATCGCCACCCCTGGCGGGTGCGGTGGCTGTGCTTTCAAGGAATCAGAATGCCCCAACGTCAAGTCATCAATGCCTCCGTCAGCCCCAAGGGCAGCCTCGAAACCCTGTCCCAGCGTGAAGTCCAGCAACTGAGCGAAGCCGGCACCGGCAGCATCTACACGTTGTTCCGCCAGTGCGCTCTGGCCATCCTTAACACCGGCGCGCACATCGACAACGCCAAGACCATCCTCGACGCCTACAAAGACTTTGAAGTGCGTATCCATCAACAGGATCGCGGCGTACGCCTGGAACTGTTGAATGCGCCGGCCGACGCCTTCGTCGACGGCGAAATGATCGCCAGCACGCGTGAAATGCTGTTCAGCGCCCTGCGCGACATCGTCTACACCGAGAACGAGCTGGACAGCCAGCGCATCGACCTGAGCAATTCCCAGGGCATCACCGACTACGTGTTCCACCTGCTGCGCAACGCCCGTACGTTGCGCCCGGGTGTCGAGCCGAAAATCGTGGTGTGTTGGGGCGGCCACTCGATCAATACCGAAGAATACAAATACACCAAGAAAGTCGGCCACGAACTGGGCCTGCGCAGCCTCGACGTGTGCACCGGCTGCGGCCCTGGCGTGATGAAAGGTCCGATGAAAGGCGCGACCATTTCCCACGCCAAACAGCGCATCACCGGCGGCCGCTACCTGGGCCTGACCGAGCCGGGCATCATCGCCGCCGAAGCGCCAAACCCGATCGTTAACGAGCTGGTGATTTTGCCGGACATCGAAAAACGCCTGGAAGCCTTCGTGCGCGTCGGCCACGGCATCATCATCTTCCCGGGCGGCGCCGGCACGGCTGAAGAGTTCCTGTACCTGCTGGGCATCCTGATGCACCCGGACAACCGCGACGTGCCGTTCCCGGTCATCCTCACCGGGCCGAAACATGCGGCGCCGTACCTGCAACAACTGCATGCCTTCGTCGGTGCCACCCTCGGCGAAGCGGCGCAGGCGCACTACCAGATCATCATCGACGACCCAGCCGAAGTCGCGCGCCAGATGACGGCCGGGCTCAAGGCCGTGAAGCAGTTCCGCCGCGAGCGCAACGACGCCTTCCACTTCAACTGGCTGCTGAAGATCGACGAAGGCTTCCAGCGCCCATTCGACCCGACCCACGAAAACATGGCCAGCCTGCAACTGAGCCACGCCCTGGCGCCCCACGAACTGGCCGCCAACCTGCGCCGTGCGTTCTCGGGGATCGTGGCCGGTAACGTCAAGGACAAGGGCATTCGCCTGATCGAGCAGCACGGCCCGTACGAAATCCACGGCGACCCGGCCATCATGAAACCGCTGGACGAGCTGCTACAGGCGTTTGTCGCCCAGCACCGCATGAAGCTGCCGGGCGGTGCCGCGTATGTGCCGTGCTATCGCGTGGTGCAGTGAATTAGCGCTGTACCGCCACACATTTGATTTCCACCAGTAACCCGGGATGCGCCAGTTCTGACACGCCGATGGTCGTCCAGGCGCAATGCCCGCGTGGGAACAGGCGGTTTTTCACCTCGCGAAAAACCGCCATGTGCTGGCTCATATCAACGTGATACGTGGTCATGTCGACCACGTCTTCAAAACGGCAGCCGCCCTCCTCCAATACTTGCCGCAGGTTCTCCCAGGCGGCGATGAATTGCGCCTCGGGGTCCTCTATCACGGCCAATTCCGGCGTGCGACCGACCTGGCCTGCGCAATACAAAGTGTTGCCAACTTTTACGGCAGGCACGTAGCCCGCGCGCTCTACGATGGGTTGCATGGCGGGCGGGATGATGCGGTGGCGGTCGGTCATAGCTTGTATCTCTTGGGGGCTCTAAAAAGCGTGTGGACGTGAAAACTTCGAACTAGGGTTTTACCTGTTCCCACCCACGCCTACCAGCAGAGCGACCTATGGACCAACGGATCTTGTCCTTCATCGATCCTTACCTTAGGGTAAGGAACATTACGATGGAGATCTTCACTATGGCGACCGCCACACTTACTTCAAAAGGGCAAATCACCATCCCTGTCCAAGTCAGGACCGCACTCGGCCTGGAAACCGGCGACCGGGTTGAATTTGTCGAAACGGAAGACGGCAAGTTTTCCATCATCGCCGCGAGCAAAACCGTTCAGGACCTCAAGGGGTTGATCCGCAAGCCCGCCCAGGCCGTGTCGATTGACGACATGAACCGCGCCATCGCTGCGCAGGTAGCAAAAGCGCAATGATCGGCCTGGATACCAATGTGCTGGTGCGGTATGTCACCCAGGATGATCCCGTTCAATCCCCGAAGGCGTCCGAGCTGATCGAATCGCTCACCACGCTTTCGCCGGGTTTTGTCAGCCTGGTGTGCGTGGTGGAACTGGTATGGGTGTTACAAAGCTGCTACCAATCGGCCAAGAGTGATGTGGTGACGGTTCTGGAAACGCTGCTGCGTACGCGTGAATTGACCGTCGAACATGCCGAGATCATCTGGCAGGCGCTGCGACGATTCACGGCAGGCAAAGCCGAGTTTTCCGACTACCTGATAGAGCGCTGTGCCCATGCGGCAGGCTGTGAATACACCGCCACCTTTGACCTCAACGCGGCCAAGGCCACCGGGATGAAACGCCTGACCTGAGGCAGCGTTGCAGCGAATTGCGGGCTTTGGTAAAAACCGCCTTTACCCTTGATCGAGAGAAACCCAACGTGCGCACGCTTTTGCTCGCAGCCTTGGCCTTGACGCCGACCTTTACCCTGGCCGACACCATCGCCTGGCCCGACCTGCCGCAAACCTGCTTCGTCAGCGGCCGCCCCGCCACCAGTGTGGATGTCGACACTGGCTGCGCGGCGTTCCTGATCAATGTGCAAGGCAAGGCAGCGGGCACGCCGATCAAGCTGGATATACCCCAGTACGCCCTGCATGTGGACGAAGCCACCGGCAAGGAAACGCCGGTGATCATCATCCAGGCCGAAGAAAACGGCGAGATCAAGGCGGTGGGCTACAAGGAATTGGGCACCGATCAGCTCGGTGCCGCGTTACTGCGGGAGGTTCGGCTGCTGGGTACCCAAAAGCCGACCTAGTGTTTTTTGCAGGCGCCAACCAGCTCACGCCTGCGGCCAGGGTTCAGCGAACCCAGCCACCGCCCTGCCAGTGGTAACCGTCATTGCGCTGCACCCAATGCGGATGCACATAACGATAGCCTTCGCGCACTTGCTCCCAATGGCCGTGCACCGCGACGTATCGCCCGCCGGCCCAGCGCCAGTAGCCGCGTGACCAGACATAACCGTAGCGCGGAGCCGGTTCGACCTCGATCACTTGAACCGGCGGCGGTTGCGGCGCGACCACTTCGACATACTCACGCTGTACCGGCCCGCGCTCATGCACCACACGCTCTTGCACACACCCGGACGCTGCGACGACAACTGCCGCCAATGCCGCATAACGTAGCAACATACAAAATCCTCGGGCGCGTACGCCCAGCACCTGCACCAGTAAAAAATGCCCCCATGTTTCAGCCGCGCTCCTGCTTGGCTATGGGTTCTTTTTAACAGGTGATGTCTGTCAGCTTGCTGAACCTGCGGACCTCAGGAAGCACAGGCGACGGTCGGTTGTTTCAGACGCACCAGCACCAGCCCCGCCACCACCACTGCAATGCCGGCGTAGGTTGAGCCCTGGATGGCATCGCCAAACATCAACGCCGCCCACACCAGGGTGACCGGTGGCTCCAGATAGACCAGCGCTGCCACGTGGGTCGCTGTCATTACCCGCAAGAACATCCACAAGCTCAAATACGCGACGAATGTGGAAAACACCGTCAGCCAGGCGATAGAGATCAACACGTCCGACTCATGAGGAACACTGAAGGTGCCGGTATAGAGCACGGCGCCGGAAAAGCCGATCAGCGTGAGCAACGACTGGATGAACAGCGGCAACACCAACCCCGCGTCCTGGCGCTGCGCGGCCCGGCGCTCGTACAAGGTCGCCAGCGTCAGCCCCAGCGCTGCGGCCAGTGGCAACAAATACATGACAAAGCCGACGCTCTGCCCGCCACTGCTGTACTGCCCGGCGATTACGATGGAGACCCCGGCAAAGCTGATCATCAACCCGACCCACTGCCAGCCACCGCTGCGCTCGGCAGCGCTGCCGGTCGACAATGCCGCCGTCATCAACGGCTGCAGCGCCGCGATGATGGCCGCAATGCCGGGCGGCAATCCGTTTTGGATCGCCACATACAGGCAGCTCAGGTAGAGGAACTGCGAGAGAAAGCCGATCACGGCGTAATGGCGAATCTGAGCCCAGGTCACCTTCAACAGCTTCACGTTCAAAAACAGCCCCAGGCACACCGACACCAGCAGGAAGCGCCAGAACAACAGGTTGAATGCCCCGCTGCCTTGCGTACCCAACTTGGCGCCGATGTAGCCGGAGCTCCAGGACAGCACAAACGCCACCTGCAACTGCAGCCGTTTCAAGGTTGATCGCGTCATGAGGCCTCCCGTCAGTGCACGTTGACTCAAAGGCTAAGGGCCGCGCATGCTTCTGTATATTTGAATTACCCGCACCATAAATTCGTAATAGTGGAATCATGGCCAAACAACTGAACATCGATTTGTTACGCACTTTTCACGCCGTGGCGCGCTTTCGGCGCTTCAACGAGGCGGCCGAACATGTGCACCGCAGCGCGTCGACCGTGACCACGCAAATTCAGAAGCTTGAGGAGCAAATCGGCCAGCGCCTGTTCAGCCGCAGCAACCAGGGCGTGGAGCTGACCCTGTATGGCCAGAAACTGCTCGGCGAAACCACCGAGTTTCTCAAGAGCCATGACCGCCTGCTGATCGCGCTGATGCCACAGCGCATGCAGGGCAAGATTCGTCTGGGCATTCCCGATACCTATGCGCCGGCGTTCATGCAGGCGTTTTTACCGCGCTTGATCGCCGACAACCCCTTGCTGGAGCTGGAAGTCGAAGCGCGCACCAGCGGTGAACTGCTGAATATGTTTATGGCCAATCAGCTCGACCTGGCCATCACCGTCAGCGCACAACCGCTGGCTCAGGGCGAACGCCTGGGGCCAGTGCAGCCGTTGTGGGTGGCGGCCGAGGGCTTCAGTTGCGCGCCGAATGCGGCGCTGCCTATCACCGTGCCCGTTGCCGGCTGCCCGTACCGTGCGGCGGCGTTGCAGGCGCTGAAGGATCACGGGATTTACCACCGGGTATTGCTGGAGAGCCCCAATTCCACGGCGGTCGAGGCCTGTATCCGCAGCGGCGTGGCGGTGGGGTTGATCGAAGAAAGCCGCATGGGCAGCGGGCTGACGCAAAAGATTGCAGGGTTCGAGTTACCCCCACTGCCGGTGCATCATCTGTACCTGCTGTGCGATAGCAGCAATGCACTGGCCCTGCATCTGTATGCGCAGGTAAAACAGGGCTTCCACATTTGAGCCCTCACGCCTGGCCGAAGCGTGCCAGCACCGCCTCGACAAACCGCCGCAACTTGGCGGTGCGCTGTCGGTTGGCGGTGTAAACCAAGTGCATGGGGCGGCTGGGCGCCTCAAATGCCGGCAGTACCCGCACCAACTCGCCCCGGGCCAAGGCCGGACGCAGGAAGTCTTCGGCGCCCAGCACGATGCCGAAGCCATCCAGTGCCGCCGACATCAATGCCCGGCTTTCGTTGATTTGAAGGCGGCTGGCGACCTGCACCGTGTAGGGCGTCGCGCCCTGGTGGAAGACCCATTCACGGTCCGCCGGGCGTGACCAAAAGGCGTAGCCCAGGCATTCATGTTGCGCCAGGTCCGCCGGGCACTGGGGCGTCCCTCGCACCGCCAGATACGCTGGCGCCGCGCACACCACCAAGCGATAAGGTGCCAAGGGCCGGGCCGTTAAACCGGTGGTGGCCAAAGGGCCGATACGGAACGCCGCTTCATAGCCTTCCTCTACCAGGTCGACGAAACGATCCGTCAGGTGCAGGTCAATTTCTACGTCGGAGTTGTCACGCAAAAACGCGGTAATCAGCGGCATCAGGCTGTAGGAACCGAAGGTGACCGGGGCAGTGACTCTCAGCTTGCCGCGCGGCGTGTCGTTCATGATCTGGGCGAGCGAATCGGCAGCCTCGGCCTCCGTCAGGATATGTTTGCAACGCTCGTAGTAAGCGTGCCCCAGCTCCGTAAGGCTTTGCCGACGCGTGGTGCGGTTGAGCAAGCGCGCGCCGAGGCGTTGCTCCAGGGCGGTAACATGCTTGGCAACCATTTGCGCGGACATGTTCAAGCGCTCGGCGGCGCGGGCGTAGGAGCCCAACTCGGCGGCCATCACAAAGGCATGCATGCTTGAAAGACGGTCCATCATTCCCTACTCCCAGTAACAACACCCACGCCAAAACGCTTATTTATCGCCAGCCAGTTGCTAATCATCATAGCTGCTCGATGACTTACGAGGAGCAAGACCATGAAGATCGGCGTGATTGGAGCAGGTTTCATCGGGCGGGCCGTGGCACAGCTGGCGCTGGCCGCCGGGCATGAGGTGATGCTGAGTAATTCTCGTGGCCCGCAGACCATGAGCAGCGTGCTCAGCGGCCTGCTCGGCGTTGAGGTGGGCAGTGCCGAGGACGCTGCCCGGTTTGGCGACGTCGTGCTGGTGGCCATTCCGTTTGAACACTACCGCAGCGTGCCCGCGCAATGGCTGGAAGGCAAAACGGTGCTGGACGCCAACAATTACTACCCCAACCGCGACGGGCATATCGCCGTGCTGGACCGCTTTGAAACCACCACCAGTCGGCTGCTCGCCGAACATCTACCGCATTCCCACGTGGTGAAGGTGTTCAATGCGATTTTTGCCCCCGACCTGACGCAAGACGCCCGCCCCCACGGCGCGCCCGACCGCCGTGCACTGCCGGTGGCTGCCGATGACGCCGCAGCGAAGGCGCAGGTCATCAAGCTGCTCGACAAGCTCGGTTTCGACGCCGTAGACGCAGGAGGGCTGGATGAAAGCTGGCGTTTTGAGCGGGCAAAACCTGCGTATTGCGTGCCGCTGGACCAAGCGGGTTTAACTGCGGCGCTAGCAGCTGCCGAACGCACGGTGGAACTGCCGCCGGTCGAACGCGTGCGCGCCTGAACACTCGCGCACAAAAAAGCCCGCTGACCGTGACCGGTTCAGCGGGCTTCTTACAGCGGTTTAACCTTTGGCTTACAGCGCCAGGTCAGACGCCGGCTTGCTCGGCTCAGCCGAAGGCTTGGCAGCCTCGGTGGCTTCGGTTGCCTTTGGCGCGTTCAACTGCGGAATCGCAGGCGGTGGGGTCAGTTGCAGGATGCCGGCAGTGTAAGCCCACTCCTTCGCAACAGCCTCAGGGCTGTCATTCAGCTTGGTGCCGTAGCTCGGTACGATCTGGTGCAGTTTTGCCTGCCACTCAGGGGTCGCGACCTTGTCCTTGAACACTTTCTGCAGCACGGTGAGCATGATCGGGGCCGCGGTGGACGCGCCTGGCGATGCACCCAACAGGCCGGCGATGGTGTTGTCGGCGGAGCTGACCACTTCGGTGCCGAGTTTCAGGACGCCGCCCTGCTCTTCGTCACGCTTGATGATCTGCACGCGCTGACCGGCTTGCCACAGGCGCCAGTCTTCTTTCTTGGCGTTCGGGAAGTACTCTTTCAGGGCGTTGTAGCGGTCGTCATCCGACAGCATCAGTTGGCCGGCAAGGTACTCGACCAGTGGGTATTCACGAATACCGACTTTGGTCATTGGCCAGATGTTGTGGGTAGTGGTGCTGGTCAGCAGGTCCAGGTACGAGCCTTCTTTCAGGAACTTGGTCGAGAAGGTCGCGAATGGGCCAAACAGAATCACACGCTTGCCATCCAGCACGCGGGTGTCCAGGTGCGGAACCGACATCGGTGGCGCGCCAACCGAAGCCTTACCGTAGGCCTTGGCCAGGTGCTGCTCGGCAATCGTTGGGTTATCGGTCACCAGGAACGAACCGCCCACCGGGAAGCCCGCGTATTCCTTGGCTTCAGGAATGCCCGACTTCTGCAGCAGGTGCAGTGCACCGCCGCCGGCGCCGATGAACACGAACTTGGCGTCGGTTTCAGTCTTGGTGCCGTCTTTCAGGTTTTTGTAGCTCACACGCCACGAACCGTCGGCGTTCTTGGTGATGTCCTGCACTTCGCTCGACAGTTTCAGATCAAACTTCGGCGTGGTTTGCAGGTGGGCAACGAACTGGCGGGTGATCTCGCCGAAGTTCACGTCGGTGCCGATCGGGGTCCAGGTGGCCGCGATTTTCTGGTTCGGGTCACGCCCTTCCATCATCAGCGGAACCCACTTGGCGATCTGCGCCGGGTCTTCGGAGTACTGCATGCCAGCGAACAGCGGGCTTGCTTGCAGGGCTTCGTAGCGTTTTTTCAGGAACTTGATGTTGTCATCGCCCCACACGAAGCTCATGTGCGGTGTGGAGTTGATGAACGAACGTGGGTTCTTCAGCACGCCCTGCTGGACCTGCCAGGACCAGAACTGACGGGAGATCTGGAACGCTTCGTTGATCTCGACCGCTTTCGGGATCTCAACGGTGCCGTCCTTGTTTTCCGGGGTGTAGTTCAGCTCAGCCAGGGCCGAGTGACCGGTACCGGCGTTGTTCCAGCCGTTGGAGCTTTCTTCGGCCACGCCATCCAGGCGCTCGACCATCTCCATCGACCAGTCCGGCTGCAGCTCGTTGAGCCAAACACCCAGGGTCGCACTCATGATGCCGCCGCCGATCAGCAGCACATCGACTTTCTTTGCCTCTTCCGCGTGAACGGAGGTGATCCCCATCGACAAAGCCAGCCCCAGCAGGGCAGTGTTTACTTTTTTAAACATCAGTAGCACCTATGATAAAACGCCATCCGCCCTACCGCCCCTGAGCATGGGCAACCCTCTATCACGCCGCGCCAGGCAGCGCGCCGCGGGGTTTGCACATTTACGAGAGAGCCGCAGGGTGGGCACACAAGGCCGACGTATCGACCTCACTGTTTATGTCCCTTCTGCGCTGACTTTTTATCATTATTGGCTTCAGCTACCTGGACGACAGCCAACCGCCGGGACGTATACGGGTGTACGTGCCGGGGAAAGACCAGACCAAGACGGCGCGCAGAATATCACGCCACAGGGCGTTTATGCGCCGTTTGGCCAATTGACAGCTCTAAATCGCGGCTTTTAACCCGTCAGTGTCAAGCCTGGCAGGCGCGACGTGGCGTCACAGGTGGCCAGATGAAACTGAACTCTGCTGCAAACGGCTGTTCTAGACACCTCCGCCGTTGCTTGCGTAGCATCGGCGGCAGTCCTTCGTGCAATCCTTCCAAACAGAGTTACCCATGACTATCCAGCAAACACCCGGGCACGTACTGCCCGCGCGCAGCGCCGCCAAAATGGAAGCTGCCATGGCCGTGGGCGCCTTCGCGATCGGCACCGGCGAATTCGCCATCATGGGCCTGATGCCCGACATCGCCCACAACTTGAATTTGAGCGAACCCCAAGTCGGCCACGCCATCAGCGCCTACGCCCTCGGCGTCATGGTCGGCGCGCCACTGCTGGCCATCCTCGGCGCCAAGCTGCTGCGCAAACACATGCTTTTATTGCTGATGGGCCTGTACGCGCTGGGCAACCTCGCCACCGCCTTCACCCCAACCTTCGGCTCGCTGGTGGCCTTCCGCTTTATCAGCGGCCTGCCCCACGGCGCCTACTTCGGCATCGCCGCCGTCGTCGCCTCCAGCATGGTGCCCAACGACAAACGCGCCGGCGCCGTGGCCCGGGTGATGATGGGCCTCACCCTCGCCATGCTGCTCGGCAACCCCATCGCCACGTTCCTGGGCCAACACCTGGGCTGGCGCTCGGCGTTCGCCCTGGTCAGCGCCATCGCCGTGTGCACCATCGCCCTCGTCTGGCAATTCGTGCCGGACCGCCGCGACGAACCACGCAGCGACCCGCGCAAAGAGTTGCGCGCCTTCACCAAACCGCAAGTGTGGATGGCCCTGTCCATCGGCGCGATTGGCTTTGCCGGCATGTTCTGCGTCTTCAGCTACCTCGCCCCGACCATGCTCGAAGTGACCAAAGTCTCGCCACAATGGATCCCCTTCGGCCTCGCCGCGTTTGGCGTCGGCGGCATCATCGGCAACATCGCCGGCGGCAAACTGTTTGACCGCATGCAATTTCGCGCCGTGGGCTGGATTATGGTGTGGTCGATGGCCGTGCTGATCTTCTTCACCTTCGCCGCCAGTGCGCTGTGGAGCGTGCTACTCGGCATCGGCCTGGTCGGCACCATGATTGCCATGGCCGCGCCGCTGCAAATTCGCCTGATGGACATCGCCCACGAAGCACCGAGTTTGGCGGCAGCGTCCAACCACGCGGCGTTTAATCTGGCAAATGCGCTGGGCCCGTGGTTTGGCGGGATGGCGATTACCGCAGGGTATGGCTGGACGAGCACCGGCTACATCGGCGCCGCCACAGCACTCGTCGGCCTGGGCATCTACCTCATCGCCCGCCGCATGAAAGGCGGCCACTGACACATCTCAGGCCACCCTTGTACGAATGTGGGAGCCCTGCACCAATGTGGGAGCGGGCTTGCCCGCGATAGCGGTGGGCCAGTCAACAAATCAATGACTGCCCACCCAACCCCATCAATCATCATGCAACAACCCCGACCCATACTCTCCATAACTACTGCCCAACCCACTGCCGCCAAAACTCATCTTGGCCGCCTTGCTCGGGCTATGGTCCCCAAACGCCTGGCATCCGCCAGAGAAACAAGGGTCACCACTCCCGCCCGACGACCCCGTCGAACAAGCGCCCAACAGCAACGTGACAGCAATCAGCGCGACTTTAACCAGGTTCGAGATCATGTTTTCAGTTCCCTATGGGCTGGAGGTGCGGGGGGCCTCTCTTAAGTGGGAGCGTAGTCCTCAACGGTGCGGGGAATTATGAAACTTTGCTGGGTGACAGCATGGGTTCAGGTTGCCGCCTTGGGGTGAGGCGGCGAGGTTGGGGGTCAGGCTGTGGCGGCAGGAGCGACTTGCTCTTGGGCTCGGGCGATGAGTAGGGCGCTTAGGTCGATGAGTTGCTGGATGCCCAGGATGATGGCGCGGTGCGGGTCTTCGAGGTCGAAGGCCAGGGTGGCGGCCATTTGGTTGGCGGAGTCGAGGTTTTCGGCGGCGTTGGCTAGGAGGGTTTCGGTGTCGATGTTGGGGCTGACTAGGAAGATGTTGCTGGTTGGGTTTTCGACAGGGGCGGTGTAGTCGGATCGTGGCAGGTAATGGTGAATTGCTCGTTGGGTAGCCGTTTGTAGCTTGGCATCGACGGGCGTGGTGTTTTGATCGACATACGGATTGTGTGATTTGCTAGGCATGGGCGAAGCTCCAAATATTTTCGGGAGTTAAAACGCCTTAGCAATACGGACTTCCACCTCCGGCCGCTGGGTTTGCAGCAGCTGGATGAGGTTAGTGATGGATGGTCTGACGGGCAAGCTGAGAAAAGTGTGGGAAGGTTCCTAGGTATATCGTGGTCTGACCCCGATTACCTTTGCCGTGTTGTCCATGCCCTGGAAGGTAGTCCTTAGTCTGGCGCCGTCAAAAATCAAAGGATGAATTCTGAGCTCTACACTAACGGTAGATAAATCGTCGTACGGCCTCAGTCGCCTGATGGCACAATGATAATTCTTTGGCGCCCTCCCTTGCCGATATGGAGTATCGAAATGGCTATTTACGAGGAAGTATTGGCATGGGCGGACAGGTTGCCACCCTGGAGGCAGGATGCCTTGCGTCGACTATGTGTTCAGGGGGGATGGAGCGATGATGACCTACGAGAAATTCTTGATCTTGCCAAACAGCATCACGGAATCCGAAGCGCAATAGAGCCCCCGCCACAACCAATCAGGTTTGCCGCTGACCATTTCCCCGCTGAGGCAAATCGAGGCAGGGCTGTCGTCCTCTCATCGCTAAGCACGATGACCAATGTCGGGAAAATACCGAGCGACCAAACTTTAGATTTTCAGTCGAAAGGCCTCACCATCGCGTACGGTGGCAATGGAACCGGAAAGTCTGGCTATGCGCGCGTGCTGAAGCAGGCGTGTCGTGCCAGAATTCCGGGTACCGTTTATCCCGACGCTTATGCTCCAAACTTCCGAGATCTCATACCAAGCGCCACGATCGACTTTAAATTGGATGAGGCACCAGATAAGACGGTCTGGAGCGGTCAACCCGGTGCTGTTCCTCGGGCAGAACTCAGAGGCATCTCCGTCTTCGACGGCGACTGCGCCCGGCACTACCTGCAGTCAACAGAGGCATGCGCCTTTCAGCCGTCCGCCCTTACATACCTTCAACAGTTGGCAAATGGTCTTAGTCAGGCCCTACGGCCAGGGATTCAAGCAGAAATCGCAGGGCTCGCCACCGACGTTACGCCTTTCAATGTTATCCCTGCAGAAACCGAGGCCGGCCAATCAGTCCACCCGATAGGATTGGGTTCGGATTTGGTACGAGCGCGTGTTTTGTCAACGTTCACCCAGAATGAGCAAGCAGAACACGCACGCCTCCCTAGGGAGATTGGCGAGGCTGACCCTAGCGCCAAAGCAATCAACCTCGACCATGCTGCGACGCGGATTGAGGAGCTATGCGACACCATCACTTCTACCGCCAATGCAGTTTCTGATGATGCAATCGAAGCCGCGCAGCTGGCCCATCGAATGTTGGTTGACGCGGAAGCGGCTGAACTTGCAGCATCCGTACTGCTGCAAGCGGAGGACGCCACGGTCCTGCTTCCCGGAACGGGACAAGGAGCATGGTCGTTCTTATTCAATGCCGCGCGCGAGTACTCGACCACCGCTGCTTACCCGGGACAATCCTTCCCGGTGACCGTTGAAGGTGCAGCATGCGTGCTTTGTCAGCAGGAACTAACTCCAGCGGCGAAGGATCGCTTGCAACGCTTCGATCACTATATTCGGGACAGAGCGGCCGAGGCAGCTCAGGTCGCTCGTAACGCTTGGCAGGAATGCGTACGCGATATCGGCAAGGCCGTAGTCATTTTCATTGTCCCCCCGGTGATGCTTGAGAGTTTGGGGGCTCGCGTAGCAACACTACCTGATGAAATTCGAACCTTCCAAGAAGACCTGGTCATTCGACTTCAGTGGCTCAGAAATAGCGTCGCCAAAGGAGAATGGTTGGATCCACCTGTGTATCGGGTAGCAAATCCGACTACATCGCTCCGCCAAGTATCAGAGAGCCTGCGCGCTGAAGCTGTCGGTTTACGCGCAAACCTCGATGCAGAAGCGTTAGCGATTAAGATCTTTCGCTTAAGGGAGCTGGAAGCGCGGCGGGTACTTTCCGAGAATATCGAAGGCATCGCCCTGATAATCGAAAATCTTATACATAGGGATAGGCTTCAGAACTGCCTCAATGACATCAGCAACACACGTTCAATCAGCATTTTTGCAGGTCAGCTCGCCAAGACTTACGTAACAGAGGCATTGGCCGCGCGGATGACTGATGAACTCAGTAGCTTAGATCTCTACCACATAAAGGCAAAGGTCAGCTCAGTCGGTGACGCAGGGTCAGTTCGCCTCGGAGTGCAGCTTCACGAATGCCGGCTAGATCCACATCTTGTTCTAAGTGAAGCTGAACAGCGTATGTGTGCCCTAGCCTATTTCTTCGCGGAACTTCACCAGTCAGGCTCCACATCCGGAATCGTTTTCGACGATCCTGTTTCAAGCCTTGACCACAGTCATCGGACGGCAGTAGCGCGCAGAATCGTTGAGGAGTCTGCAAACCGGCAAGTCATTGTCTTCACGCACGATGCCGTGTTTTTCGGCGAGTTGATTACATTGAGCCAAGATGCCCAGCTGGTTCCTGAAGTGAGATCAATCACCTACCGTGCAGAAGGGCCAGGCTACATCAATGCCGGACTTCCTTATGACATGCGAAAACAAAATGAACGCCTTGTAGAGCATCGTGCAGATCAAAAACGGATTGCAGCAACTTTCAATAACCCTCCAGGGGATGACGAAAGAATCGCAATCCGCAATGCGTACGATGACCTTCGCGTGACGCTGGAAGTTGGGATTGAAGACATAGTACTTAATGGGACCGTTGTACGGTTTCGAGACGGTATCTCGGTCGGCCGGCTTAATGGGGTAATGGTTGTTCAGGAAGCTGAATTCGAGGAGGTACAGCGTTTGCATGATAAGTGCTGCCGCAATGTGCGTGCACATTCACATGCAGCCGGACAGCAGCGCGCTGTTACGCAGCCGGATGAGTTGCTGAGAGATATCGAGGCGGTCAACACGTTGTTCCAAGGCATCCGCAAACGCAGAGGTTAAGACAGGACAGTTGAGCCAATTACTGTTAACCAGAATATCGGGGTCAGACCACGATATCTAACATACTGGTCTGCCTCAGATTCTCGACACGCTCAACACGAAGCAATGTGCAATGCGGGGTGGTTAGGAGCGCAGCACACGCCCCTCCCACACCCAAGACCCATCCCTGATAAACTGCGCCCCATTCGCCTCGCTGACTCAGATCCCCCAATGTCCCTACAATCCGCCCCACTCTCCCGCCGCTTCTCCGTCGCCCCGATGATGGACTGGACCGACCGCCACTGCCGGTACTTCCTGCGCCTGCTCTCCAAGCACGCCCTGCTCTACACCGAGATGGTCACCACCGGCGCGATCCTGCACGGCGACCACGACCGCTTCCTGCGTCACAACGAAGCCGAGCATCCGCTTGCACTGCAGCTGGGCGGCAGCGTCCCCGCGGACCTGGCCGCCTGCGCGCGTATGGCTGAGGCTGCCGGTTACGATGAAGTGAACTTGAACGTCGGCTGCCCGAGTGATCGGGTGCAGAACAATATGATCGGCGCGATCCTGATGGCGCACCCGGCGTTGGTGGCGGATTGCGTGAAGGCGATGCGGGATGCGGTGTCGATTCCGGTGACGGTTAAGCATCGGATCGGGATCAATGGGCGCGACAGTTATGCCGAGTTGTGTGATTTCGTCGGGACGGTGAGGGATGCGGGGTGCACCAGTTTTACGGTGCATGCGCGGATTGCGATTCTGGAGGGGTTGTCGCCTAAGGAGAATCGCGACATTCCGCCGTTGCGCTATGACGTGGCGGCGCAGTTGAAGCAGGATTTCCCGGAGCTGGAGATTGTGCTGAACGGTGGGATTAAGACGCTGGAGCAGTGCCAGGCGCATTTGCAGGTGTTTGATGGGGTGATGTTGGGGCGGGAGGCTTATCACAATCCTTACTTGCTGGCGGAGGTGGATCAGCAGTTGTTTGGGAGTGCGGCGCCGGTGGTTGGTCGGGCGGAGGCGTTGGCGCTGTTGCGGCCTTATATTGCGGAGCATTTGGCCAGTGGCGGGGTGATGCATCACATTACTCGGCATGTGTTGGGGTTGGGGACTGGGTTTCCGGGGGCTCGGAAATTTCGGCAGATGTTGTCGGTGGATATTCATAAGGCGAGTGATCCGCTGGCGTTGTTGGATCAGGCGGGGGAGTTGTTGGAGGGGCGATGATGGTTTTTGGGTGTCAGTGGGTTATTTGGGGCTGACAGGCCGCTTTCGCGAGCAAGCCCGCTCCCACAGTTTGGGTGATGGGTGTCAGGGGGTGTTTGGTGGCTGGGCGGGCGTTATCGCAGGCAAGCCAGCTCCTACCTTTTGACCGGGGTGGTCATCGGGCAGTTGGGTTGAACCTGTCGGCGGTATTGGTCTCCTAGTTAGCAGTACGGCCGGTGATTCAAACGGCTGTTTTCAGGTTGTTGCCCTCGCAAACGATCGAACGCATTTGCGCCCTTGAGCGCCTGCCGGCGCTCGGGTAATGTCATCAGACCCACAGGACAGAGCACGCCCATGACTTCCAAGCTGGAACAACTCAAGCAATTCACCACCGTTGTAGCCGATACCGGCGACTTTTCCACCCTCGCCAAGCTCAAGCCGCAAGACGCCACTACCAACCCTTCCCTGCTGCTCAAGGCCGCTTCGATCCCAGGCTATGCCAAGCTGCTGGATGAGTGCGTGAAGGACTGCAACGGCGACGTGGGCCTGGCCAGCGACCGTTTTGCGGTGGCGGTAGGTCAAGAGATTCTGAAAGTCGTGCCGGGCCGTATTTCCACTGAGGTGGATGCGCGCCTGTCGTTCGACGAAGCCGCCATTCTCAAGCGTGCGCACCGTCTGATCGACCTGTACGACAAAGCCGGCGTCAGCCGTGACCGTGTGCTGATCAAGATCGCTTCCACCTGGGAAGGCATCCGCGCGGCGGAGAAGCTGGAAAAAGAAGGCATTCAAACCAACCTGACGCTGCTGTTCTCGTTTGCCCAGGCCGTCGCCTGTGCCGAGGCTGGCGTGTTCCTGATTTCGCCGTTCGTGGGCCGTATCTACGACTGGTACAAGAAGGCTAACGGTAACGACTACACCGGTTCCGATGATCCGGGCGTGCAGTCGGTGACGCGCATCTACAACTACTACAAGGCCAATGGCTACAAAACCGTGGTGATGGGTGCGAGCTTCCGTAACCTGAGCCAGATTGAAGAACTGGCCGGCTGTGATCGCCTGACCATCAGCCCGGACCTGCTGGAGAAGCTGGCAGCCGATGAAGGCAAGCTGGAGCGCAAGTTGGCACCAGGCCATGCCGGTGAAGCGCGGGTGCATTTGACTGAAGCGCAGTTCCGTTGGGAGTCCAACGAGGATGCCATGGCGACGGAGAAGCTGGCGGAGGGGATTCGTCAGTTTGCTCGGGATCAGGAGAAGCTTGAGGCGCTGTTGACTGCCAAGCTGTAAACGCGGCGGTAGCAAAAAGGGCGGCACCCTCGCGGGTGCCGCCCTTTTTTGTGCCTTTCGCTGGTCTCAAGCCGGTCACAGTTCAAACTGTGGGAGCTGGCTTGCCTGCGATAGCGGTGGGTCAGTAATGAATAGGTGGCTGACACACCGCTATCGCAGGCAAGCCAGCTCCCACCTTGGAATTGGGTTTCAACTGGGAGCCTAGTGGCGTTCCAGGGCGTTCACGAGGTCATGGAAGGCTTCGCGGTTGGACTCGTTCAGGCCCATCAGGATCTTGTGCGCTTCGAGCACCTTGACCCGTACCACTTCTTCGGACTGGTCTTGCGACGGCAGGTCGGTCAGGCATTCCGGGCACGGGATCGGGCGGTCAACGATGTTGAACACTTGGTCGAAGCCCATGGACTGCAGCAGCCGGGTGATGTCTTCGTGGGTGGTGACCACAGTCGGCAACAGACCGACCTTCTGCCGAGACAGAATGGACAACTTGGCCAGCAGGCCCAGGGTGGTGCTGTCGATGCTGCGGGTTTCGGTCAGATCGATCACGATCGCCGAGAAATTCAGGGCAGTGAAAATCCGCTCAATCGTTGCATCCAGCGCCGAACACAAGGTCAGGCGCACTTCACCGACAAACTTCAGGACGAAGGTCCCGTCTTGCTCGGCGAATTGGATTCTTCCGGTACTCATCAAAGATTCCTGCTCAACACCAATAGGGCGATATCATCCGGCATCTCCCCTAGCGTGGCCAATCCAAAAACCTGCCGCAGGCCATCCAGGCTGCCGCCCGCCGACTTGACCTTTTCAGGCAAGGCGGCTTCTTTCTCTTTGAGTGTAGGCTCTGGAAGCAGGTCCAGGATGCCGTCGGACATCAGCGTCAGGCTGAAGGTCGGCGGCAGTTCCAGGATGTGGTCTTCGTAGGTGGCTTCATTGAACAAGCCCACCGGCAGACCACGGCCTTCCAGGTAACGCACACTGTCTGGAGTGTATAAAACCGGCATCGGCAGGTGACCGCCGATGCTGTAGGTCAAAAGACCGGTTTCTTCATCTATAACGCCGCCGACCATCGTTACGTGCTTGCCCAGCTTGCAGCTGATCAGGCCTCGGTTGATGTGGCCCAGCACCTCGGAGGGGGTGAACTCCGGCAAGGTGCCATTGCGCTTGGATTCGAACAACAGCCGTGTGGTCATGAACTTCAACAACACGGTGACAAAAGCTGAGGATGCACCGTGGCCGGAAACGTCGGCCAGGTAGAAGGCCACACGTCGCTCATCCACACGGAAATAATCGACAAAATCACCCGACAGGTACAGCGACGGGATGATCTGGTGCGCGAACTTGAACTCATCAATGGTCCAGGGGCTCACCGGCAGCATGTTCATCTGCACCTGGCGACCGGCGTTCTGGTCTTCCTGAAGCAGGTTGAGGCTGGCTTCGAGTTCGCGGTTGGCGGTTTCGAGCTTTTCGCGGTAGCGCTGGTTTTCGAGCAGCAGGCGGGCACGGTCGAGTGCGCGGCGCACCGAGTGCTCCAGCACGGCCAGGTCTTCCAGGGGCTTGATCAGGTAATCGGCGGCGCCCAGGCGCAGGGCCTCGACGGCATCGTTCATCACGCCGGCACCGGACACGACAATCACCGGCGTCTGCGGGGCGAGCTCAGTCACCTGGCGAATCAGCTCGAGGCCGCCCATCTGGGGCATGCGCAGGTCGCAGATCACAAGGTCGGGCTTGTCGCGCTCGAATACCTGGAGACCCTGTTGGCCATTGCTGGCCTGCAGGACGCTGAAGCCACTGTCTTCCAAATAGGCCGCGAGGCTCGCGCGCACTACTTCGTCGTCATCGATTATCAGCAGCGTGGCACTGGTTTTTTGCATGTGGGCAAACGGCGCCAGAATTAGGTTGGCGTAGGCGGCTCGGCAATGGCCGGGCTCACGTACTGGATTCGCTTTCTAGCCACTCTGTCCTACAAAGCATTGGGATTTCGCCCATGCACAACGGTAAAGCAGAGGTGCCCTTCTAAGGCGCAGACGGTACTCCCATCCGTCAGGGGTTTCAAGCTCATGCCGATGGTCGCCGGGCGTCTTTACACCGCAAATCACCGGGAGTTATAAGAACACCCACGACCACAACACAAAGTAAGGATGGAACCCGTGAGCGAACACGAGCGCGACTACGCCGAAAAACGCGATTTCATCCGCATGCGAGTGGATGCCGATGTGTCGCTGATCCACGCCGGACAGGAGATTGCCGGGGTCTGCGTGGACCTCTCCAGCTCCGGCATGCAGGTTCAAGCGCCCCGCCAGTTTCAGGTGGGCGACCCGTTGACCGTGCGCATTGACTCGGAACACGCCGCCCTCGCGGGCCTGGAGGCAGATACCGAAGTGGTGTGGGCCAAAAACGAGGGCGAGCGCCAGCACCTAGGCCTCAAGATCCTGAAAATGCACTAAAAGCCGCGCACAAAAAAGGCGACCACTCGGGTCGCCTTTTTCATTTCAAAACGTCACGGCTTAAAAATCGTCGACGACCTTGCCGTCTTTGACCTTGAACTCGCGGTTCTGCAGGTAAGCGTTACGGATGAAGGTGTACTTATCACCGGTGATCAGCTTCTCGCTGTCGAGCAGGCTGGCACGGGTATCGACGATGTTCAGGCCGAAGGTGCTGTTACGCCAGCCGATGTCGTTCATGTAGCGATACGGTTGGGTGTAGCTGTCGACGTATTTGGACGGCGCATCACGCAAGGTGCTTGGGCCGAGCAGCGGCAGCATCACGTAAGGACCGCTGCCGACGCCCCAGTAACCGAGGGTCTGGCCGAAGTCTTCATCGTTGCGTTGCAGCCCCATTTTGGTGCCGACATCAATAAAGCCCAACACGCCAAAGGTGGTGTTCATCAGCAAACGGGCAGTGTCGACACCGGCCGCGTGCGGCTTGAGCTGGAAAACGTCGTTGGCAAAGTTGCCGACATCACCGATGTTGCGGAAAAAGTTATGGATGCCGGTCTGGACGAATTGCGGGGTGACAAACTGATAGCCCTGGGCCAATGGCTTGAGCGCGTAAGTGTCAACGGTGTCGTTGAAGGTGAAGATCGGACGGTTAACGGCTTCCCATGGATCGTCTTCCGACGCAGCGTTAGCGGCGAACGGGGCCAAAAGAACAGTGGCACACACAGATAGCTGAGCGAAATAGTGGCTCCAGCGCATAGCTTTGGCTCCTTGAATGGTCTGTCATGGGCGCTATGCCCTGAATAAGGCCGTCAGTATATGACGGAAGTGTCGAATAAGGCATCCAGTAGGATCGCTCTCATAGGAAATGCACAAAATTCCTACAATTACTGCCGATGTCACGCGCTTGTCATCCAGCCCCGATAGCGTCACAGCTATTTCAGGGATGTTGAAAATGCCTCACGCCGAGATTGCCGTCGCCAGCGCACCCTCCTTGACTGCCGTACTGTTTGGCCTTAGTGGCTGCCTGGTGGATTTTGGTTCCCTGGCGCGCACCGATAGCCCTTGCCCCGACTCTCACGCCACACCTGGCGCGCTGAAAATCCTGCGCAGCCTCAAAGACCAGGGCGTGCCCTGCGCCTGGCTGGATGAACTCCCTGGCGCGGTAACCACCCCTCTGGCCGCCGTGCTGCCTGATTGGCTCAAAGCCGCATCGCCCTCCTCGATTCGCTGGCCGGCGCCGCATGCGTGTTGGCAGGCCTTGATGGAGTTGAACATCGAACGCCTTGAAGGCTGCGTGCTGGTCAGCGGCGAACCACGCTTGCTGCAATCGGGGCTCAATGCCGGGTTGTGGACCATTGGCCTGGCGTCCTGCGGCTCACTGTGCGGCCTGGCGCCCGAACAATGGCAGGCGCTGACCGAGCAGCAACGCGAGCACAAGCGCGCCAAGGCCACGGTGGCGCTGTATGGCTTGGGCGTGCATTCGGTGATCGATCACCTCGGCGAGCTCGGCACCTGCCTGGCGGACATCAGCCTGCGCCAGCTCAAAGGCGAGAAGCCCTGATCGAGATCATGCACGGTCGGCGCCGGTGGATTAGTCTACTGCTCAGCCCGTAGACCTTTCCCGGCGTGCCGCGGTCTATGCCAGTGCCTATCGATAAAAGGAAGAACGCCATGCCTGCCCGCGAACAGCTGAAAGACCAAGTCAGAGAATTGCGCGAGCAATTGAATAGCGACCCGCTGATGTCGGCGGAGAAACGCGACGAACTCGAAGCATTGATTGCCGAACTTGAAGTTCAAGAGCCTTTGGAAGGCGCGATTCAGGACCCCAGCATTGCCGATGGCGTGAACCTGGCGGTGGAACGCTTCGAGCTGGACCACCCAGGCATTGCCGGGACCTTGCGCAATATTGTGGTGACGCTGGGCAATATCGGGATCTAACCCGAGCTCAAGCCGAACACACAACCAAAATGTGGGAGCTGGCTTGCCTGCGATGACGGTGTATCAGTCGCCAGATGTATGACTGAAAGACCGCTATCGCAGGCAAGCCCGCTCCCACATTTGTTTTGCGTGAACACTACTGGCGGGCCAGGCGCAGGTTCTGGAACTGCATGGCCTCAGTGCTGCGGTAAGGGTTGATATCCAACCCGCCGCGGCGCACATAGCGCGCATACACGCTCAGCTTCTGCGGCTTGAGCAAACGCTGCAGGTCGAGAAAGATTCGCTCAACACATTGTTCATGGAAGTCTGAGTGCTGGCGAAAGCTGACGATGTATTCGAGCAGGCTGGCGTGATCCAACGCGTGGCCACGGTACTCGACCACCACACTGCCCCAATCCGGCTGGCTGGTGACTGGGCAATTGGATTTGAGCAAGTGGCTGTGCACGCTCTCCTCGACAATGCGCGAGTCATCGCAACGCAGCAGTTCCGGGCGCGGGTGTTCGTAGTTGCTGACGCTGATGTCGAGGTCGTCAATGCACGCGCCCGGCAGGGCTTGCACGCCTTCGGCTTCAACCTCGGCCAGGCTGCGGATGCGCACGCTGACCGGCTTGCCGGCGGCAGCGCTGAGGTCGGTGCGCAGTGTCGCTTCCAGGCTGGCCGTGTCGGCAAACGCGGTCTGGTTCAACGAATTGAGATACAGCTTGAAAGACTTGGACTCGATGATGTTCGGCGAGTCGGCCGGGATGCTGAACTCTGCGATAGCCACTACCGGCTTGCCCGATGGCAGCAGCCAGGACAGCTCGAAGCAGTTCCAGAAATCCACACCTTTATACGGCAGGGTTTCGGCGCTCAGGCCCAGCTCGGCCCACTTGGCGGCGCGAGGGATCGGGAACAGCAACGACGGGGTGTACGTGGAGATGTATTCACTGGACTTGCCCAGCGGCGAATGTTCGGCTGCGGGATGCATGGCGGAAACCTGGCTAAATAAACCGCGCCAGTCTACCAGCCTTTGCCCCCGCCCTTAAGAATCGCCTCACTCAACGGTCAGCGTGCCAACCATGCCCGCCTGGTAATGCCCCGGAATGTTGCAGGCAAACTCAAGGCCCGTGGCCTTGGTGAAGGTCCAGGTCAGCTCGGCGGTCTTGCCCGGCTCGACCAGCACGCTGTTGGGATCGTCATGCCGCATGCCCGCCATATCGCCGTGCCCCATTGCACTGTGGTCCATCTTGCCCATGCCGGTGGCGGTGAGCATGCCGCTGGCTTGCATCTTGAGCATCTCTTTCTGGTGTTCGGCGTGCATCGCCGCGTCACCCAGGTTGAATTCGTGAAGCAACTGGCCTTTGTTCACCAGCACAAAGCGCACGGTCTCACCGGCTTTTACGTCCAACGCCTTGGGCGAAAAGGAAATGTCCTGCAGCACCACTTCTACCGTGCGCGTGGCTTTATCGGCGGCGGCTGGCTGGCCGAAGGCGAAAGTGTGGGCCGTGTCCGCCAGCGCATCAAAACTCAATGCCAACAGGCAACCCGCCAATATCAGAGGTGTACGCAGCGCCATGTCGATTCTCCAAAAGTGTGTGAACAGCTCTGTCAGCACTCTAAGATGGCGCCGCTGCCAGCCAGCTGACTGCTAGATTACAACTTTGTCAGGTTGCGCCCCTGCCCTGGCACCCACGGTATAAAGCCCGTTGTTCACCGCTGCCAAGAGTCGTCCATGAAACTGCTGATCGTCGAAGACCAACCGAAAACCGGCCATTACCTGCGCCAGGGCCTGAGCGAGGCGGGCTTTACCACCGAACTGGTGGCCGACGGCACCACCGGGCAGCACTTGGCACTGACCGGTGATTACGACCTGCTGATCCTCGACGTGATGCTGCCGGGCCGCGACGGCTGGCAAATTCTGCAAGCGGTACGCGGCGCCGGCCTGGACATTCCGGTGCTGTTCCTCACCGCCCGCGATGCCGTGGAAGACCGCGTGCACGGCCTGGAACTGGGCGCCGACGATTACCTGGTCAAGCCTTTTGCCTTTTCCGAACTGCTGGCCCGCGTGCGCAGCCTGTTACGCCGTGGCAGCAGCACGCCACAGGAAACCGCGCTGCAACTGGCCGACCTGCGCCTGGACCTGATCCGCCGCCGCGTCGAACGCGACGGCCAACGCATCGACCTCACCGCCAAGGAATTTTCCCTGCTGGAACTGCTGCTGCGCCGCCAGGGCGAAGTACTGCCCAAATCGCTGATTGCCTCGCAGGTGTGGGACATGAACTTCGACAGCGACACCAACATCATCGAAGTGGCCATCCGCCGCTTGCGCCTGAAAATCGACGACCACTTCCCCAACAAACTGATCCACACCGTGCGCGGCATGGGTTATGTGCTGGAGGAGCGGTGCAATTGATCAAGCGCCTGTCCCTGGCCAGCCGTCTGGCGTTGCTGTTTGCGGCGTGCACCGCCGTGGTGTCGTTGCTTGCCGGCGTGCTGTTCAACCACGCCAGTGAGGCGCACTTTATCGAGCTGGACCAGCAACAACTCGACAGCCAGCTGGTGGCGCTGCGCAGCACTTTGCAGGGGGTCGACTCGCCACCATTATTTGCACAACGCGAAGCGCAACTGCGCGCCGAGCTCAATCGCCAACCCGAACTGGCGCTGCGCGTTACTGCCCAGGGCCAGCGCTGGTTTGACGGCGCGCCCGGCATCAGCCTGCCTGAAGCGCCGGGCTTGCACAGCCTGCAAAATGGCGGGACTGAGTATCGCGTCTACAACGCGCCGCTGGTCGCCGGTCAACCCGGCTCGCCGCAATTGACGCTGATGCTCGACATCACCCATCACCAGCACTTCCTGCAACGCATGCAGCACCTGATCTGGCTGACCGTCGGCCTCTCGGCCCTGGCCACCGCGCTGCTCGGCGCCTGGGCCGCGCGCAGCGGGTTGCGGCCGCTACGGCGCATGGGTGAAGTGGCCGCCAGCGTGTCGGCGCACTCCCTGACCCAACGCCTGCCCCAGCAACACATGCCGGTGGAGTTGGCTGAACTGGCCCAGGCCTTCAACGCCATGCTCGGGCGCCTGGACGACGCCTTCCAGCGCCTCTCGGCCTTCTCCGCCGATATCGCCCACGAACTGCGCACGCCCCTCTCCAACCTGCTGACCCACACCCAAGTGATCCTCACCCAGCCGCGCCCGCTGGAGGATTACCGCGAGGCGCTGCACAGCAACCTCGAAGAGCTGCAATGGATGGCGCAGTTGGTGAATGACATGTTGTACCTGGCCAAGGCCGACCACGGCTTGCTCATGCCCAAGCGCGAGGCTTTGGTGCTGGGCGATGAAGTGGAAGCGTTGATCGAGTTCTTCGCGTTGCTGGCCGAGGACGCGCACGTCAGCCTGGTGCGCGAGGGCACGGCGCATACGGCGGGTGATCGCGGCATGTTGCGCCGGGCGTTATCGAATTTGCTCGATAACGCGCTCAGGTTTACCCCGGCCGGTGGCGAGGTGCGGGTGCGGATGGTTGAGACCGAGCGAGGTGTGACGCTGGCCGTGGAAAATACCGGGGAAGGTATTCCTGCGGCGTCGTTACCGAAGTTATTTGATCGGTTCTACCGGGCCGACCCGGCGCGCCGAGAAGGCAGCAGCGAGCATGCGGGGCTGGGGCTGGCGATTACCCAGTCGATTGTGCGGGCACATGGCGGGAGGATTTATTGTGAGTCTGAGGTGGGGCGGACGCGGTTTGTGATTGAGTTGCCCAAGGGGGATTGATGCAAGCTGGGCCGGCCCCTTCGCGAACAAGCCCGCTCCCACATTTGTCCGCGTACATCCTTTGGAAAGCGGTCGAATGTGGGAGCAGGCTTGCCTGCGATGGCGGTCTCAGCCCTTACGAATACCTGAGCGCATGTGCCGGCTCAATCTTCGCCGCCCGATACGCCGGGTAAATCGTCGCCAAAAAGCTCAACACAAACCCGGCCGTGCAAATCAGCAGCACATCCCCACCCTGCAGTTCCGAAGGCAGGTTGCTGACGAAATACACGTCCGAACTGAAGATATGCTGCCCGGTCACGCGCTCCAGCCAACCCACCAGTTCGCTCACGTTCAGCGCCGCAATCACGCCCAGCACGCCGCCGATCAAAGTGCCGACGATGCCGATCACGGTGCCCTGCACCATGAAGATCGCCATGATCTGCCGTGGCGTGGCGCCAATGGTGCGCAAGATCGCGATGTCGGCGCCCTTGTCGTTCACCACCATGATCAAGGTGGCGATGATGTTGAACGCGGCGACGGCGACGATCATCAGCAGCAACAGGCCGATCATGGTCTTTTCCATCTTCATCGCGCTGAACAGGCTGCCCTGGGTGTGGGTCCAGTCATCCGGCTTGTAGGCCACCCCGAGGCTGGCGGCGATGTCCGCCGAGACCTTCGGTGCCGCGTACAGGTCTTTCACCGCCAGGCGCACGCTTTGCACCTGGTTCGGCTGCCAATGCTGTATTTCGGCGGCGTCGGCCATGTTGATCAGGGCCATGGAGCCATCCAGCTCGGCGCCGACCTTGAAGATACCGACCACGTTGAGCCGCTGCATGCGCGGGGTGATGCCACCCGGCGCCGTGCTGATTTCCGGCACGATCAGGGTCAGCTTGTCACCCACGTTCAGGCGGAAGCGCCGTGCAGTGATGTCGCCGATGACCACACCGAACTCGCCGGCTTTCAGGTCGTCCAGTTTGCCGCGCACGATGTGCTGGGCCACGATCGAGACTTTGCCTTCCTGGGCCGGGTCGACGCCGCTGATCTCGATCGGCTGCATCGCGCCCTTGTAGGAGAACATCCCGTCCATCTGCGTGAATGGTACGGCGGCAGTCACTTGCGGGTTCTTCATGGCGGCGGCGGCCACCGGCTGCCAGTCATCAATCGGGTTCACGCCGACGATGGTCGCGTGGGGCACCATGCCGAGGATGCGTGAGCTCATTTCGCGCTGGAAGCCGTTCATCACCGACAACACCACGATCATCGCCAACACGCCCAGGGCGAGGCCGATCATCGAGGTCATCGAGATAAACGAAACAAAACGGTTGCGGCGCTTGGCGCGGGTATAGCGCGTGCCGATGAAAATCGATAACGGTCTGAACATTCGCGGGCACCGTTTAAAAAAATGAAAAAGCCCAGCGCCAGGCGCCGGGCTTGAAACGGGTCAGATGGCGACCAAGTGACCTTCCTGCAGGTGCAGCACGCGGTCCATCTGGCGGGCCATGCTCATGTCATGGGTCACCACCAGGAACGCGGTGCGCATCTGGGTGCTCAGTTCGAGCATCAAATCCTTGATGCCCTGGGCGGTGTGGGAGTCGAGGTTGCCGGTTGGCTCATCGAGCATCACCAAGCCTGGGTTGTTGACCAGGGCACGGGCAATCGCTACACGCTGGCGCTCGCCACCGGACAACTCGGCCGGCTTGTGCTCCAGGCGATGACCGAGGCCGACGCGCTCCAGCAACGCCTTGGCGCGCTGGCGCGCTTGCGGAATAGCGGTCTTGCCGATCAGCAGCGGCATGCAGACGTTTTCCAGCGCAGTGAATTCCGGCAGCAGGTGGTGGAACTGGTACACGAAACCCAACGAGCGGTTACGCAGTTGGCCACGCGCCTTCTCACCCAGGGCCGACAGCTCTTCGCCAGCCAGCCACACGCTGCCCTGGGACGGCGTATCCAGGCCGCCCAACAGGTTGAGCAAGGTACTTTTGCCGGAGCCGGAACTGCCGACGATCGCCACGCGTTCGCCCGGGTGCAGTTCAAGTTGCAGGTTGGACAACACCACCACCGATTCCGGACCTTCCTCGTAGGATTTGCCCAGGTTGCGGCAGCTCAGGATTGCTTTTTCACTCATGCCCGATTCACTCATAACGTAAGGCCTGTGCTGGCTGGGTACGTGCCGCGCGCCAGGCTGGATACAGGGTGGCAAGGAAGCTCAATACCAACGCGGCGCCGCCTACCATCAACACGTCCTGGGCCTGAACCTGGGACGGCAAGTAGTCGATGAAGTAGACGTCGGCGTTGAGAAACTTGTGACCGATGACTTTTTCCAGCGCGGCGATGGCGGCGCTGACGTTCAGCGCGGCCAGGATGCCGACCGCGGTGCCGATCAAGGTGCCGACCACGCCGATCACGGTGCCCTGCACCATGAAGATCGCCATGATCTGCCCCGGCGTGGCGCCCAGGGTGCGCAGGATGGCGATGTCGCCCTTTTTGTCGTTCACCACCATCACCAGGGTGGAGATGATGTTGAACGCGGCCACGGCGACAATCAGCAGCAACAGCAGGCCGATCATGGCTTTTTCCATGCGGATGGCCTGGTAAAGATTGCCGTGGGTGCGGGTCCAGTCGCGGGCGTAGTACTGGGATTCACCCAAATGCTGGGCGATTTCCCAGGCGCCGCGCGGGGCGTCGAACAGGTCGTTGAATTTGAGGCGCAGGCCCTGCACCTGATCCGGCTTCCAGCGGTGCAGGCGGGCCAGGTCGGTGAGGTTGGTCAGGCCGAGGTAGCCATCGATTTCGCCGGCGCCGACGTGGAAGGTGCCGACCACGGTGAAGCGCTTCATGCGCGGGAACATGCCGGCCGGGGTCACGGTGACTTCCGGAGCGACGAAGGTCAGCTTGTCGCCGACGCCCACGCCAAGCTTGGCCGCCGCCTTGTCGCCGATCACGATGCCGAAGCTGCCGGGCGCCAGGTCGTCGAGTTTGCCCTGCAACATGAACTTGTCGATGATCGACACGTTACGTTCCTGGGCCGGGTCGATGCCATTGAGCAGGATCTTCTGCACCTTGCCGTCGTTGGTCAGCAACCCCTGCATCTGGGTAAACGGCGCAACGGCCACCACCTTGGGGTTCTGCTTGACCTTGTCGGCAAGGCTGGGCCAGTCGCTGATGGGCGAATCGCCCTCGATGGTTGCGTGGGGCACCATGCCCAGCACGCGGGTGCGCATCTCATGATCGAAGCCGTTCATCACCGACAGCACCACGATCATCACGACCACGCCCAAGGCGAGCCCGATCATCGAGGTCAGGGAAATGAACGACACAAAATGATTGCGACGCTTTGCACGGGTATAACGCGTGCCGATAAATACGAAGAGAGGTCTGAACATGTCGGGGCTTGTTCGGAGGAAAAGAAGACGTCCCGGTGGCGGGGTCAGGTAAGCAGCTTTACACTCAGACCATTACCGCTACTTTGGGTTCGCCATGTCGACATTAGATGAAGAAGAACGCCGCGAATACTACCGTATCGACGACATGATCGCACTTCAAATCAGCACCCTCTCTGCCCCCGAAGCGGCGAGCAAGGAAGTGTTGCTGGATGATTCGCCGCTGTTCAACCTGCTCAGCGAATTGCACCTCAGCGAATTCGAAGCCCAGCACCTGCTGCGCCAGATCAGCGAGAAAGATCGCAGCCTGGCCGCCTTCCTCAAAGTCCAGAACAAACGCGTGGACCTGCTCAGCCAGATCATGGCGCGCGGCCTGCTGGATGAGGTGGGCGCGCCGCAGCCGGTGATCCTTTCCGAAGGCGGCATCGACTTCAAGCACCCAACGCCGCTGGCGCCCGACACACACCTGGCGGTCAAGCTTGTATTGATGCCCCAGGCGCTCGGCTTGCTGCTGCGTGCCCGCGTGACGCATTGCGACGCCAAGGGCGACGGCTTTGACGTGGGCACGGAATTCGAATCGATGACCGATGCCCAACGCCAATTGCTGGCGCGCTACATCCTGCAGAAACAAGCCCAGGAACGACGCCTGGCGCGGGAACAAAGCGACGCCCAAGACACCTGAATTTCGTATGACCCCGCCGGGCTATCTGGCGCAAAGGAGCAACTGTGACCCTGATTTATGGCCACCGCGGTGCCAAAGGCGAAGCACCGGAAAACACCCTGACCAGCTTTCAGGAGTGCCTCAAGCACGGTGTACGCCGCTGCGAACTGGATTTGCACCTGTCCATGGACGGCGAGTTGATGGTCATCCACGACCCGACCCTCAAACGCACCACCGACCGGCGCGGCAAAGTCGTCGAGTATTCGGCAGCCGACCTTGTGAAGATGGACGCGCGCAAAGGCGGCCCGGGTTGGGTCAGCCCCTGCCCGATCCCACGCCTTGAAGAGCTGTTCGAAAAATGCGACTTCGATCACTGGCAGCTGGAAGTCAAAAGCGCTTCGCGCACCCGCGCCGCAACGACCGTACTGGCAATTCGTGAGATGGCCGTGCGTCATGGCCTGATGGACAAGGTCACCGTGACCTCAAGTTCGCGGGAAGTCTTGAAAGCGGCCGTGGAGCTTACCCCGGACCTGTCACGCGGCCTGGTCGCCGAATACGCGTGGCTCGACCCGCTGAAGGTCGCGCAAAACTACGGCTGTGAATACCTGGCATTGAACTGGACGCTGTGCACCCCCGAGCGTCTGGAAAAAGCCCAGCGTCAGGGTTTGCACGTGTCCGTGTGGACGGTCAACGAACCGGCGCTGATGCGCAGGCTCGCTGACTTCGGCGTAGATAGCCTGATTACAGACTTTCCCGGTTTGGCCACTGCCACCCTCGAGAATTACTGAAATCGGTCTCCCCGGCCGGCTCAGGCCACCGGCCGGAGCCGCTCAAAAAAGCCGGTTGAGGCCGTCGTAGGCCGCTACCCGATAGGCTTCGGCCATGGTCGGGTAGTTGAACGTGGTGTTCACAAAATACTTGAGGGTATTTTGCTCGCCCGGCTGGTTCATGATGGCCTGGCCGATGTGCACGATCTCCGAGGCCTGGTAGCCGAAGCAATGCACGCCGAGGACTTCCAGGGTCTCGCGGTGGAACAGGATCTTGAGCATGCCTTGCGGCTCACCGGCGATCTGCGCACGCGCCATGCTCTTGAAGAACGCCTTGCCGACTTCATAAGGCACCTTGGCCTTGGTCAGTTCGTGTTCGTTCTTGCCGATCGAGCTGATCTCCGGAATCGTGTAGATACCGGTCGGCACGTCGTTCACATAACGCCAGCTGCCATTGTCGACAATGCTGCCGGCCGCTGAACGGCCCTGGTCATGCGCGGCACTGGCCAGGCTTGGCCAGCCGATCACGTCACCGGCACCATAGATATTGGTCACGCAGGTGCGGTAGTTCTCGTCCACTTCGATCTGGCCACGGCTGTTGACCTTCACGCCGATGTTTTCCATGCCCAGCTTGTCGGTGTTGCCGGTACGGCCGTTGCACCACAGCAAGGCGTCGGCCTTGATCTTCTTGCCGGATTTGAGGTGCAGGATCACACCGTTGTCCAGGCCTTCGACCCGCTCGTACTCTTCGTTGTGGCGCACGGTGATGTTGTTGTTGCTGAAGTGGTAGCTCAACGCCTGGGAAATTTCCGAGTCGAGGAAGCTCAGCAACTGGTCGCGGTTATCCACCAGCTCCACCAATACGCCCAGGCCGCTGAAAATCGAGGCGTATTCACAGCCAATCACGCCGGCGCCGTAGATGATCAATTTGCGCGGGGTGTGGCCCAGGCTCAGGATGGTGTCGCTATCGTAGATACGCGGGTGATGGAAATCGATATCGGCCGGGCGATACGGGCGCGAACCGGTGGCGATGATGATGTGCTTGGCCACCAGCTTCTCGACCACGCCGTTGGCGCAGACCACTTCGACGGTTTGCTCGTCGGCAAAACTGCCGGTGCCGAAGAACAGGTCGACGCGGTTACGGGCGTAGTAGCCGGTGCGCGACGCGACTTGCTTGGAGATGACTTTTTCGGCGCTTTTCAATACGTCCGGGAACGAGAACCAGCGCGGCTCACCAATGGCCCGGAACATCGGGTTGGTGTTGAACTGCATGATCTGGCGCACCGAGTGACGCAAGGCCTTGGACGGGATGGTACCCAGGTGGGTGCAGTTACCGCCGACCTGGCGACGGCTATCGACCATCGCCACCTTGCGCCCAGCTTTGGCGGCGTTCATCGCCGCACCTTCTCCAGCCGGGCCGGAACCCAGTACCACCACGTCGTAGTTGTAGACAGCCATGCGTACTCCTCAGAACAGGCCAGGCGTACGGTTGGACGCCTGGCTAAATCATGCCGCGGCCAGCGGGCATGAAGGACAATTTGGCTCAAGTGTGTGAGCCGGGGCACAGTCTATAGAAGGCTCAACGCCGCGAACATTAACCCTTGGTCGCGTCGTAGGCCAGTCTTGCCTTTACTACAGAACCCGCAAATTGCAATTAGACTGCTGACACGCACCTTTGCAGGAAGAGCCATTATGCGGCATGTCGTTTTCTGTTTATTGCTGATTTTCTGTGTGGCAGTGCAGGCCAGTGAGGCGGACCGCCTGAAGCAGGCCGGTTTTCCTGCGCAATCTCATGACCTGGTGCTGAAAAACCAGACGGTGCTGGTGTATCTCTGGGCGGATGTGTATGCGGCAGCGGTGTATGCCCCCGCCGACACCAGCGCGAAAGCCGCCTGGGACCAGCAAAAGAATCTGCGCCTGGCGCTGTATTACTTTCGCGACATCGACCGTAACGACGTGATCAAGGCGGCCACCACGACCTTGGAGCGCCAGCAAAGCAGCGCCACCCTCGCCCGCTTGAAGCCGCAACTGGACCAACTGCATGCACGCTTTCGCAATATCCGCAGCGGCGATCGTTACGCCCTGGACTTTCGGCCTGGGCGCGGCTTGAACCTGGAAATCAATGATCAGGTGGTGTTCAGCAGCCATGATGATGAATTGGCGAAAGCCTATCTCGGCATCTGGCTGGCGCCCAAAGGCCTGTCCGACAGCCTGCGCAACTCCCTCCTCAACTGATCAACACAAAATCCTGTGGGAGCTGGCTTGCCTGCGATAGCGGTGGGTCAGCCACTCATTTGCTGACTGACACACCGCTATCGCAGGCAAGCCAGCTCCCACAGTGATTTTTACCCGCCAAGACACCTGCGCATTTAGTCAGCTTGCTATCAGTTTTTATTGCGGGTAGTGGCCAATACACATATGGTTACAAAGAAGCAGCAAGGATGAGCGATGACCAGGGATCACTAATAAGATAGCCAAAATGAGTGCATGACATGTCCACTACCACGGGCAAAGGCAAGGCGATTTTTCGCGTTGTCAGCGGCAACTTCCTCGAGATGTTCGATTTCATGGTCTATGGCTTCTACGCCACGGCCATTGCCAAAACCTTCTTTCCCACCGACAGCGCGTTTGCTTCCTTGATGCTGTCCCTGGCGACCTTCGGCGCCGGCTTCCTGATGCGGCCCCTGGGCGCGATCTTCCTCGGCGCCTACATCGACCGCCACGGCCGTAAGAAAGGCCTGGTCATCACCCTGGCCATGATGGCCGCCGGCACCGTCCTCATCGCTTGCGTCCCTGGCTATGCCACCCTGGGCGTGGCGGCGCCGTTGCTGGTGCTGTTTGGTCGCTTGCTGCAAGGTTTCTCCGCTGGCGTCGAGCTGGGCGGTGTGTCGGTGTACCTGGCGGAAATCGCCACACCCGGGCGCAAGGGCTTCTTCGTCAGCTGGCAGTCCGCCAGTCAGCAGGCCGCGGTGGTGTTCGCCGGGTTGCTCGGCGTGGGCCTGAACCACTGGCTCAGCCCCGAAGAAATGGGTGACTGGGGCTGGCGCGTGCCGTTCCTGATCGGCTGCCTGATCGTGCCGGTGATCTTCGTGATTCGCCGCTCGCTGGAAGAAACCCCTGAGTTCCAAGCGCGTAAACACCGCCCTACCCTGCAGGAAATTGTGCGCTCGATCGGTCAGAACTTCGGCATCGTCATCGCCGGCATGGCGCTGGTGGTGATGACCACCGTGTCGTTCTACCTGATCACCGCCTACACCCCGACCTTCGGCAAGGCCGAGCTGCACCTGTCGGACTTCGACGCGTTGCTGGTGACCGTGTGCGTGGGCATCTCCAATTTCATCTGGCTGCCGGTGATGGGCGCGGTGTCCGACAAGATCGGACGCAAACCCCTGCTGCTGGGCGCGACAATTCTGGCGATTCTTACCGCGTATCCGGCGTTGTCGTGGCTGGTGGCCAATCCGAGCTTCAGCCATCTGCTGATCGTGCTGCTGTGGTTGTCGTTCCTGTATGGCTCGTACAACGGTGCGATGGTGGTGGCGCTCACCGAGATCATGCCGGTGGAAGTGCGCACTACCGGGTTTTCCCTGGCCTACAGCCTGGCAACCGCGACCTTTGGTGGGTTTACACCGGCGGCCTGCACCTACCTGATCCACGTGCTGGACAATAAGGCAGCGCCTGGGATCTGGCTCAGTGGTGCGGCGATACTCGGCTTGATCGCTACATTGATACTGTTCAAGGGCAACCGGCATGAACTGCGCACTGCGCAGGCGTCAGTGGTGGGCGGCGCCTGATAGACCGCTATCGCAGCCAACCCAGCTCCCACCTTTGACTGTATTCACACATCAACCCTGTGGGAGCCGGGCTTGCCCGCGATGAGGCCCCAACATTCACCACAAAACAGCAGCCATAAAAAAAGCCCCGAACCAGTCGGGGCTTTTTCATTTACCGCAAAGGCTTAGCGCGGGAATGCAGGCGGGTTGACCCCGGCCATGTCTTCCATCACGCGAACCACTTGGCAGCTGTAACCGAACTCGTTGTCGTACCAGACGTACAGCACAACGCGGTTGTCCTGGGTGATGGTTGCCTCGGCATCCACCACACCGGCGTGGCGCGAGCCCACGAAGTCGGTCGACACCACTTCCTGCGAGTTAACGAAGTCGATCTGCTTATGCAGGTCCGAGTGCAGCGCCATGTAGCGCAGGTACTCGTTCATTTCTTCACGGGTGGCGGCTTTCTCAAGGTTCAGGTTGAGAATGGCCATCGACACGTTCGGCGTCGGCACGCGGATCGCGTTACCGGTCAGCTTGCCGGCCAGCTCAGGCAGGGCCTTGGCAGCAGCGGTGGCAGCACCGGTCTCGGTGATGACCATGTTCAACGCGGCGCTACGGCCACGGCGATCGCCTTTGTGGAAGTTGTCGATCAGGTTCTGGTCGTTGGTGTACGAGTGAACTGTTTCAACGTGACCGTTGACGATGCCGAACTTGTCATTAACAGCCTTCAGCACCGGCACGATGGCGTTGGTGGTGCAGGAAGCAGCCGACACGATCTTGTCGTCAGCGGTGATTTCGCCGTGGTTGATACCGTGAACGATGTTCTTCAGCTTGCCTTTGCCAGGCGCGGTCAGCACAACGCGGTCGATACCCGGGCAGGCCAGGTGTTGGCCCAGGCCCTCGGCATCACGCCATACGCCGGTGTTGTCCACCAGCAGGGCGTCCTTGATGCCGTACTGGGTGTAATCCACCTCAGACGGGTTCTTCGCGTAGATCACCTGGATCAGGTTACCGTTGGCGGTGATGGTGTTGTTTTCTTCGTCGATGACGATGGTGCCGTTGAACGGACCGTGTACCGAGTCGCGGCGCAAGAGGCTGGCGCGTTTGGTCAGGTCGTTCTCGGCGCCTTTGCGCACAACGATGGCACGCAGGCGCAGGCCGTCGCCGCCACCGGTTTTTTCGATCAGGATGCGCGCCAGCAGGCGGCCGATACGGCCAAAGCCGTACAGCACAACGTCAGTGCCTTTACGGGCAGCGGCGTTTTGCTGGCCAACCACATCGGCCATTTCTTCACGCACGAACTGCTCGGCGGTGCGGCCAGCGCCTTCTTTGCGGAATTTGTAAGCCAACTTGCCCAGGTCTACCGAGGCCGCGCCGAGCTTGAGCTCGCTCATGGCTTTAAGCAGAGGGAATGTTTCGTGGACGGAGAGTTCGCTGTCGTCGGCGGAACGATGGCGAGCAAAGCGATGCGCCTTGAGAATCGCGATGACTGATTGGTTGATCAGGCTGCGGCCATAGATCGAGCTCACCACATTGTTATTGCGGTACAGCTGACCGATAAGCGGAATCATCGCTTCAGCGAGTGCTTCACGGTCGATCCATTCACCAAGACACTGGTCGGGCTTCTGAGTCACGGGAACCTTCCACATGTAGGGGCAGAAAAAAGGGGCTACATTATGTCGTCCGACCGGCCGTTGAGCAATGCGCCAACCACAACAAAAAGCGCTTGCAAAAAAACACTACCCCGCTACAGCCCAGTAAATACGCGGGTTCCAGAAGGCCACCAATGACGCCGCGCCGCCAACTTGTCCGTAACCCTCCGAAACATCCGTACTTTTTGGCACTACATATTGAGTCAAAACCCACCATTGTTTGTCTTAGCCACTACATTTCCTGCAAACCGTAATAGGCTCAGTCAGCAACTGACAGGCGGCACCTCGGGCCGTTACAATTACCGACTTTGTCGCAACGCTTGGAGCTCAACCTTCCGTGCCCGTTCTGCGTCTACCGATTCTCCCTGCCGCGGCAGGTAAACAGCACTGGGGCAACCTGCCCGGTGCCGCCCTGAGCCTGGCCATCGCCGAGGCTGCCAGCGCAGCCAAGCGCTTTACCCTGCTGCTCACCGCCGACAGCCAAAGTGCCGAGCGACTGGAGCAGGAGCTGAGCTTCTTCGCCCCCGATTTGCCGGTGCTGCACTTTCCCGACTGGGAAACCCTGCCTTACGACCTGTTTTCGCCGCACCAGGACATCATTTCCCAGCGCATCGCCAGCCTGTACCGCTTGCCGGAACTGGCCCACGGCGTGCTGGTGGTGCCGATCACCACGGCCCTGCATCGCCTGGCGCCAACCAAGTTTCTGCTGGGCAGCAGCCTGGTGCTGGATATCGGCCAGAAGCTCGACGTGGAACAGATGCGCACGCGCCTGGAAGCCAGCGGCTACCGCTGCGTCGACACGGTGTACGAACACGGCGAGTTCGCCGTGCGTGGCGCGCTGATCGACCTGTTCCCGATGGGCAGCAAGCTGCCGTACCGCATCGACCTGTTCGACGACGAAATCGAGACACTGCGCACCTTCGACCCGGAGAACCAGCGCTCGATTGATAAAGTCGAGTCGATCAAACTGTTGCCGGCGCGGGAATTCCCGCTGCAAAAAGATGCCGTCACACGCTTCAAGGCCCGCTTTCGCGAACGCTTCGACGTGGACTTCCGCCGCTGCCCGATCTTTCAGGACCTGAGCAGTGGGATTACGCCGGCCGGTATCGAGTACTACCTGCCGCTGTTCTTTGACGAAACCTCCACCCTGTTCGATTACCTGCCCCAGGACACCCAAGTGTTCTCGCTGCCAGGCATTGAGCAGGCAGCGGAAAACTTCTGGAACGATGTGCGCAATCGCTATGAAGAGCGCCGCGTCGATCCATCGCGGCCTTTATTGCCGCCTGCCGAGCTGTTCCTGCCGGTAGAAGACTGCTTCGCTCGCTTGAAAAACTGGCCGCGCGTAGTCGCCAGCCAACAGGACGTGGACGCCGGCAGCGGCCGCGAGCGCTTCCCGGCGAGCACGCTGCCGGACCTGGCGATTCAGGCCAAAGCCACGCAGCCGCTGGAAGCGTTATCCAACTTCCTCGGCGACTTCCCCGGCCGCGTGCTGTTTACCGCCGAGTCCGCCGGCCGCCGCGAAGTGCTGCTGGAGTTGCTCGAACGCCTGAAGCTGCGCCCGAAAACCGTCGACAGCTGGCCGGACTTTGTTAAGAGCAAAGACCGCCTGGCGATCACCATTGCGCCGCTGGATGAAGGTTTGTTGCTGGATGACCCAGCACTGGCGCTGATCGCCGAGAGCCCGCTGTTCGGCCAACGCGTGATGCAGCGCCGCCGCCGTGAAAAACGCGCCGACATCAACAACGACGCAGTGATCAAGAACCTGACCGAGCTGCGCGAAGGCGCGCCGGTGGTGCATATCGACCACGGCGTGGGCCGCTACCTCGGGCTGCAAACCCTGGAGATCGACAACCAGGCCGCCGAATTCCTCACCATGGAATACGCCGAGGGCGCCAAGCTTTACGTGCCGGTGGCCAGCCTGCACCTGATCGCGCGCTACACCGGCAGCGACGACGCCCTGGCGCCGTTGCATCGCCTGGGCTCCGAGACCTGGCAGAAAGCCAAGCGCAAAGCCGCTGAACAGGTGCGCGACGTCGCCGCTGAACTGCTCGACATCTATGCACGCCGCGCGGCCCGCGAAGGCTACGCGTTTGCCGACCCGAAAGCCGACTACGCCACGTTCAGTGCCGGCTTCGCCTTCGAGGAAACCCCGGACCAGCAAACCACCATCGAAGCGGTGCGCGCCGATATGCTCGCGCCCAAGCCGATGGACCGTCTGGTGTGCGGCGACGTGGGCTTCGGTAAAACCGAGGTGGCCATGCGCGCCGCCTTTATTGCCGTGCATGGCGGCAAGCAGGTGGCGATTCTGGTGCCGACCACCCTGCTCGCCCAACAACACTACAACAGCTTCCGCGACCGCTTTGCCGACTGGCCGGTGAGCGTGGAAGTGATGAGCCGCTTCAAGTCCGCCAAAGAGGTGAACGCCGCTGTCGCCGACTTGGCTGAGGGCAAGATCGACATCGTGATCGGCACCCACAAGCTGCTGTCGGACGATGTGAAAATCAAAAACCTCGGCTTGGTGATCATCGACGAAGAGCACCGCTTCGGAGTGCGCCAGAAAGAACAACTGAAGAACCTGCGCAGCGAAGTCGACATCCTCACCCTCACCGCCACGCCGATTCCGCGCACGCTGAACATGGCCGTGTCGGGCATGCGTGACCTGTCGATCATCGCCACGCCGCCGGCACGTCGCCTGTCGGTGCGCACCTTCGTGATGGAACAGAACAAAAGCACGGTCAAGGAAGCGCTGTTGCGTGAACTGCTGCGCGGCGGCCAGGTGTACTACCTGCACAATGACGTCAAAACCATCGAGAAATGCGCCGCCGACCTTGCCGAACTGGTGCCGGAAGCCCGCATCGCCATCGGCCACGGGCAGATGCGCGAGCGCGAACTCGAACAGGTGATGAGCGACTTCTACCACAAGCGCTTCAACGTGCTGATCGCCTCGACCATCATCGAGACGGGCATCGACGTGCCGAGCGCCAACACCATCATCATCGAGCGCGCCGACAAGTTCGGCCTGGCGCAGCTGCACCAATTGCGCGGCCGCGTCGGGCGCAGTCACCACCAGGCCTATGCCTACCTGTTGACGCCGCCGCGTCAGCAGATTACCTCCGACGCCGAGAAGCGCCTGGAGGCGATCGCCAATACCCAGGACCTCGGTGCCGGCTTTGTGCTGGCCACCAACGACCTGGAAATCCGTGGCGCCGGCGAACTGCTCGGCGACGGCCAGAGTGGGCAGATCCAGGCCGTCGGTTTCACCCTCTATATGGAGATGCTCGAGCGTGCGGTGAAAGCCATCCGCAAGGGCGAACAACCGAACCTCGATCAACCCTTGGGTGGCGGCCCGGAAATCAACCTGCGCTTGCCGGCATTGATTCCCGAAGACTACCTGCCGGATGTGCACGCGCGGCTGATTCTGTACAAGCGCATCGCCTCGGCCACCGACGAAGAAGGTCTCAAGGACCTGCAAGTGGAGATGATCGACCGCTTCGGCCTGTTGCCGGAGCCGACCAAGAACCTGGTGCGCCTGACCCTGCTCAAATTGCAGGCCGAGCAGTTGGGCATCAAGAAGGTCGACGCCGGGCCGCAAGGCGGGCGTATCGAGTTCGAAGCGCAAACGCCGGTGGACCCACTGGTGCTGATCAAGCTGATTCAGGGCCAGCCCAACCGCTACAAGTTCGAAGGGGCTACGCTGTTCAAATTCATGGTGCCGATGGAACGTGCCGAAGAACGCTTTAATACATTAGAGGCGCTGTTTGAGCGCCTCATCCCGAAATCTGCTTGAAGGACGCCCCAATGCGCCTGTTCCGCATTTTGAGCTTGTTGTTGGTGGTCGTTGCTCCTTCGGCGTTTGCCGACAGCCCCTATCTGGTGGAAATGATTCTGGTGCGCCAGAACGCCGAGCCGGTGATCAATAGCCGCGCGGCACCGGAAAACTGGGACGCCGGGGCACCACGGCTGCCGGCGGACAAAATCAGCCCGCCGCGACTGGGCAACATCGTCGACAAGCTCAGTGCCGACACCGGTTACACGGTGCTGCTGCACCGGGCCTGGGACCAGAACCTGGGCGAGCAGCCGGTGAAGCTGGCCATCAGCAATGGCCAGGAGCAGTTTGGCCAGTTTCCCATCGAAGGCACGCTGAACCTGCAACTGGGGCGCTTTACCGATATCGACGCAGACTTCTGGATCAACCAGTTCGACGCCAACGGCAGCGTCATCGCCAGCGAACACTTGAGCCAGCAAGGCGTGCGCACCAAGAACAACCAGCTCAACTACCTGGACGGCGGCCACTTGGCCCTGCTGATCAAGATCACTTCGCTGACCGCCAAACCACCCAGCGCACCACCGCCCGACGCTCAGGACTGATCCAGCGCCATGCCCCTGACATCGTCACTGACCAAACCCCTGGCCCCTTCGTGGGCCAATCGCTTTAAAGAGCAAAGCCTTGAGCGCGGGCGGCGCTACGCCCTCGAAAACCGCGTGCGCATCGTCGAGTCCGGCGACAGCACCATTGTTGCCAGCTGCGAAGGCTCGGGCGGTAACGTTTACCGGCAGACCATCTCGCTGCGCGAATCGGCCAAGGGCATGCTGATTCTGGTGGACAGCCGCTGCACGTGCCCGGTGCACACCAACTGCAAACACATTGCGGCGGTGCTGCTCAAGGTCCAGGAAACCCTGGCTTACCCCGCGGCTGCGCAAGATGCCGAGCTGCTGGAGAAACTCCAGGCCGTGCTGGATAACCGCGTGGTACTGCCGCAAGTGGTGATGGAAGATGTGCGGCCGGTGCCGCGCCTGTGGCTGGCGAGTGTCGAGTTCAGCGCGTTTGAACCGCGCAATGGCAAGATGCAGCGCTATATCCAGCACCGTGCGGCGTTGTCGTTCAACTACCTGGGCAACTATGTCAGCGGGCAAAAAAATGCCGACATCGTGGTGCGCCAAGAAACCCAGAGCCTGCGCATCAAGCGCCATCCGGAGCTGGAGCAGCCGTACCGCGAGCAACTGCGCCTGCTCGGCTTCAAGATCGCCACGCGCCAGAGCAAGGCGTTGCCGGAGAGCGCCGGCGAATTGTTCGAGATGGTCAACGACAGTGCCTGGCTGAATTTCACCCTCAACGCCTCGCCGACCTTGCGCGCCGAGGGCTGGGAGTTGCAGATCGATGAGGATTTCGGTTTCGACTTGAGCGCCGTCGATGACTGGTATGCCACCGTCGATGAAGGCCCGGAACGCGACTGGTTTGACCTGGAGCTGGGCATCATCGTCAACGGCGAGCGCCTGAGCCTGCTGCCGATTCTATTGAACCTGATGCGCTCGCACACCGAGATCCTCAACCCGGAAAAGCTCGCCCGACGCCGCGATGACGAGCTGATCCTGGTAAACATCCCCGGCCTGCCCAACGGTCACGGCCCGCTGCAAGTGGCGCTGCCCTACGGCCGCTTGAAACCGGTGCTGGCCACCCTTGGCGAGTTTTACCTGCAGGAATCGGGCACCACCACCCTGCGCCTGGCCAAGGCCGATGCGATTCGCCTCAACCCGCTGGAAGACCTGCCGCTGCAATGGGAAGG
This sequence comes from Pseudomonas sp. Larv2_ips, assembly GCF_963879675.1. Lineage (NCBI taxonomy): Bacteria > Pseudomonadati > Pseudomonadota > Gammaproteobacteria > Pseudomonadales > Pseudomonadaceae > Pseudomonas > Pseudomonas sp. Larv2_ips. Next base: position 669,533 of record NZ_CAWOAW010000014.1, on the reverse strand, counting down.
CGGCGAGAAGATCCGCAACTTCGCCCAGCGCCTGCGCGACATCAAGGATTTCACCTGCGAGGCGCCCGAAGGCTTGAACGCAACACTGCGCCCGTATCAACTCGAAGGCTTGAGCTGGATGCAGTCGCTGCGCCAACTCGATGTGGGCGGGATTCTTGCGGATGACATGGGTCTGGGCAAAACCCTACAGACGCTGGCGCATATTCTCAGTGAAAAAATCGCCGGGCGCCTGGATCGGCCGTGCATGGTGGTGATGCCTACCAGCCTGATCCCCAATTGGCTCGATGAAGCCGCGCACTTTACGCCGCAACTCAAGGTATTGGCGCTGTATGGCGCGACACGCAAAAAGCACTTCGCCAACCTGCAGGACTACGACCTGCTGCTGACGACTTATGCGCTGCTGCCCAAAGACATCGAGCAACTCGCCGCCCTGCCCTTGCATGTGCTGATCCTCGACGAAGCCCAGTACATCAAGAACCCCAACAGCAAGGCCGCTCAGGCCGCGCGCGAGCTCAATGCGCGCCAGCGCCTGTGCCTGAGTGGTACGCCGCTGGAAAATCACCTGGGTGAGCTGTGGTCGCTGTTCCACTTCCTGCTGCCGGGCTGGCTGGGCGACGTGAAAAGCTTCAACCGCGATTACCGCGTGCCCATAGAAAAGCGCGCCAGTGATGTGCGACTGCAGCACCTCAACGGTCGGATCAAACCTTTCCTGCTGCGCCGTACCAAGGAACAGGTGGCCACGGAATTGCCGCCCAAGACCGAGATCATCCATTGGGTCGATCTCAACGAAGCCCAGCGTGATGTGTACGAAACCATGCGCCTGGCCATGGACAAGAAGGTGCGCGACGAAATCACCCGCAAGGGCGTGGCGCGTAGCCAGATCATTATTCTTGAAGCGCTGCTCAAGCTGCGCCAGGTGTGCTGCGACCTGCGCCTGGTCAACGACGCCGCCCTGCCCGCGCGCGGCAGCAGCTCGGGCAAGCTCGACAGCCTGATGGAAATGCTCGAGGAGCTGTTTGCCGAAGGACGCCGGATTTTGCTGTTCTCGCAGTTCACCTCGATGCTGAGCCTGATCGAAGTCGAGCTGAAAAAACGCGGCGTGGCTTACGCACTGCTGACCGGCCAGACCCGCGACCGACGCACACCGGTGAAGGATTTCCAGAGCGGCAAGTTGCAGATCTTTCTGATCAGCTTGAAGGCTGGTGGTGTGGGCTTGAACCTGACAGAAGCCGATACGGTGATCCACTATGACCCGTGGTGGAACCCGGCCACGGAGAACCAGGCGACTGACCGCGCGTATCGCATCGGTCAGGAGAAGCCGGTATTCGTCTACAAAATGATTGCGCGGGGCACGGTGGAGGAGAAAATCCAACACCTGCAAAAGGAAAAGTCCGACCTGGCGGCGGGCGTGCTGGATGGGCGTACGACGGGAGATTGGCAGTTGGGCAATGAGGACATCGAAGCGTTGTTTGCGCCGCTGCCCAATAAGCAAGAGAAGCGCTGACCTTCAGATTGCTATCGAGGGAAAGCCCGCTCCCACATTTTGATGCGTGAATACATTCAAGTGTGGGAGCGGGCTTGCCTGCGATGGGCGCACCACGGTGTTCAGCCGATCAGTTGAGCATCCCGCAACGCAGTAAGCGCCGTCAGCCACCGCGGGTCCTGCTTATAGTCCGTCGACGCAATCGCCTGCCCGCGCATCCGCGCAATTCGTGCAGACGGCGTGACCTTCATCCGCTGCGCCGCGGTGAGAGCAAGCTCAGCAGCCGCACGGTCGTTGCACACCAAGCCCATGTCGCAGCCGGCGGTCAGCGCCGCTTCGATCCGGCTGGCCGCATCACCGACCACATGTGCCCCGGCCATGGACAGGTCATCACTGAAAATCACCCCATCGAACTGCAACTCGCCGCGCAGGATGTCCTGCAACCAGCGCCGCGAGAAGCCAGCGGGTTGAGCATCCACCTGCGGATAGATGACGTGCGCCGGCATAACCGCTGCCAATTGCTTGCTCAGGCGTGCGAAAGGCACCAGGTCATTGGCGCGAATCTGTTCCAGGCTACGCTCGTCATTGGGAATGGCGACGTGGGAATCGGCCTCAGCCCAGCCGTGGCCAGGGAAGTGTTTACCGGTGGCGGCCATGCCGGCGTTGTTCATGCCGCGAATGAAGGCACCGGCAAGCACGGCGGCGCGCTCGGGGTCGCCTTCAAACGAGCGGGTGCCGACCACGGCGCTGCGCTGGTAATCCAGGTCCAGCACCGGGGCGAAACTCAGGTCAAGGCCAACCGCCAGTACTTCAGTGGCCATGATCCAGCCGCACTGCTCGGCCAGGTATTCGGCATTCGGCTTATCCGCCAACAAACGCATGGCCGGCAGACGCACAAAGCCCTGGCGCAGGCGCTGCACGCGCCCGCCTTCCTGGTCGACGGCCAGCAGCAGGTCGGGGCGCACGGCACGGATCGCCGCGCTCAACTCGCGCACCTGGCGTGGGTGCTCGATATTGCGTGCAAAAATGATCAGGCCGCCCACTTCAGGCTGACGCAACAGGTGACGATCCTCGGCCGTCAGCCAGGTACCGGCCACATCAACCATCAAAGAACCTTGCAGGGCAGCAGTCATAAACCTTCCTTAAATAACGCACACAACCCGTTGCCCTCACCTGGCGCAATAAGCGCGGTGAGCACAACGGGTTGCGAGTAAATAGCTGAAATCGGCATGGCGGCTAGCTTAGCGGATGCAAGGGGCCGCGCACACCCGCGGCAATCACGCCTTGGCGACGGCTGGCGTGGATTTACTGCGTGGGCGCAACTGCGCGGCCGCCATGGCCTGGTCGGTCACACCGGTTTCGGCGCGCATGCCGGCGGCAAGGAACGGCACCATCAGGCGCATCACTTGTTCAATGGAGGTATTCACGCCGAAATCGGTCTCGGCAATTGCGCGCAAGGCTTTGATGCCGGACATGCTGAATGCGGCAGCACCGAGCATAAAGTGCACGCGCCAGAACAGTTCGATTGGCGGAATACGCGGCGCGGCTTCGTTGACCAGCAACATGTAGCGGCGGAACACTTTGCCGTACATGTCTTCCAGATAACGCCGCAAGTGGCCCTGGCTCTGGGTGAATGCCAGGCCGAGCAAACGCATGAAGATCGACAGGTCATTGCCGCTGCGCGGTTGAACCACCAGCGCTTGCTCAACCAGAATTTCCAGCAGGTCTTCCAGGCTTGGCTTGTTTTCAGGCTTGGTCTGACGGCGCTCCAGCTCACGGTCGAGGCTGGCGCAGAACGGCCCCAGAAAGCGCGAAAACACCGCCTGGATCAGGGCTTTCTTCGAGCCGAAATGGTAATTCACTGCGGCCAGGTTAACCCCAGCCTTGCTGGTGATCAGCCGCAGTGAAGTTTCAGCAAATCCTTTTTCCGCGAACAATTGCTCGGCAGCATCGAGAATGCGTTCAACGGTTTCCGACTGGGCCATGGCTACTCCGCCTGACAAACACTTGTTTGAAACATACGTTTCAGGGTGTGTCTTGTCAAGCCTGCGAGTCCGTTTTCCGGCCGGGCAGTCATCTATTTAACCGCTATTTAATCACATCCTTCCTGGTCTGTAGGCAGCGCGGTCTCTGCCTTGTAGGAAGGGTGACGAATGACCGTCCAGCGGTGTGCCCAAAAAGGATGATTGCCAAGCGCAGTTCACTGTATATAATCCCAGTCACTGTATAAAAAGACAGAGCGATCAACATGCTAAAACTGACGCCACGCCAAGCTGAGATTCTGGCTTTTATCAAGCGCTGCCTCGATGACAACGGCTACCCGCCGACCCGAGCGGAAATTGCGCTGGAGCTGGGGTTCAAATCCCCAAACGCTGCTGAAGAACACCTCAAGGCCCTCGCTCGCAAAGGCGCGATCGAGATGACCCCAGGGGCTTCTCGCGGTATTCGCATCCCTGGCTTTGAAGCCAAGGCCGACGAATCGACCCTGCCGATCATTGGCCGCGTCGCCGCCGGTGCGCCGATTCTGGCGCAACAGCACGTCGAGGAATCCTGCAACATCAACCCGACCTTCTTCCATCCGCGCGCCGACTACCTGTTGCGCGTACACGGCATGAGTATGAAGGATGTGGGCATTTTCGACGGCGATCTGCTGGCCGTCCACACCACCCGTGAAGCCCATAATGGCCAGATCGTCGTTGCGCGTATCGGCGATGAAGTCACCGTAAAACGCTTCAAGCGCGAAGGCAGCAAGGTCTGGCTGATGGCCGAAAACCCTGAGTTCGCCCCGATTGAAGTGAACCTGAAAGATCAGGATCTGGTGATCGAAGGCTTGAGCGTCGGCGTCATTCGCCGCTAAAGGAGGCACCATGCAGCTCGTGCACACCCCACAACACACACAACTGTCGCTGTTCGAGGCCTTCATGGCTCAACCCCTTGCGCCTATCCTCAAGGAAACGGTCGAGGCCCCGTGGGGCTCCGAACCTGAGGCGTTCAGTGAATTGTCGTTGCGCGGTGCAGCTGGAAGCTGCCTGAGCCTGCTGGCGCCGATCCTGCGTGAACTGAGCGAGGAGCAGGACGCACGTTGGCTGACGCTGATCGCTCCACCTGCCAGCCTGACCCAGGCCTGGCTGCGAGACGCCGGCCTCAACCGCGAGCGCATCCTGTTGCTGCAACCACGTGGCGCGCAAAGCGCCCAACAGTTGACCTGCGAAGCCTTGCGTCTGGGACGTAGCCATACGGTGGTGAGCTGGTTGAACCCGTTGAATACTGCGGCCAAGCAACAACTGATCAGCGCCGCACGGACGGGCGATGCGCAGAGCTTGAATATTCGATTGGGGTAACAGGGAGCTAGCTGATTGCGTAGGTGACAGATAGGTATCTGTGCCACGCGGGCTTCTGTAGCGAGCGGGCTTGCCCGGCGTTGGGCTGCGGAGCAGCCCCATAACCAAGCACCGTGGAATACCTGATATACCGCGTTATCCATTAGGGCCGCTTCGCGCCCCAACGCGGGGCAAGCCCGCTCGCCACAACAAGCCCGCTCACCACAGCAAGCTGACTCGCCTCAGAGGCCTGCTTACTGCAGCGACCTGCTCACTGCAACAAGACCGCCTACAACGAAAAGCACACTTAACTGCAAAACTCAGTGCAGAACTCGCGGCCCGTCGTCCTTCTCCGGTTCGCCTTCTGCCAGGCGACCCGCCATCTGCACACCAACGCTCAACATGGCTTTCGCCACTTCCACGTGCTGGCCTTGCAGGAATGCTTTTGCGTCTTCGGAAAAATCCAAGATAACCAGAGAACCCTCGTCCTCAGCCCGACGCAGCTCGATTCGGCCGTCAGGCAATTCAACAATTTCCAGAAAGGACGTTGGCATAAAAGTCTGTTCTCCACGAAAGGCCGGGATTATATCAGTCATCCACCCAGCCTCGCTGAGGATCTGAACAGGTTTCTCTACGGCTTGATGAATGGTGCCTTTTGAGCCCCGCACCGGACTTTCTCTCTAACTCGGTACAAATGTGGGAGCGGGCTTGCTCGCGAATGCGGCGGATCAGTAATGAATCTGTCGACTGACACTCCGTTTTCGCGAGCAAGCCCGCTCCCACATTTTTGACCGTGTTCAGTCAGCGACTCCGTCTCAGCACTCGTTCAAGCCTTCACGAAACCGCAGCGCCATCTTCTTCAGCTCCTGGCGCCAGCTCTCCAGCTCTTCGCGACTCAGCGGCTTGGGCTCATCCTCTTGCAGGGCAACAGCGACGATCAGCGGCTGCGTCACGTCCCCCTTGGGCACATGAGGAATACGTGGCGGCTGGAACATGTCGGCATGTGCCTTAAGCAGGCGGGCCACCCAGCTGTCGGGGCTTTGGGCCATTTCCACCAACTCGGCCAGCTCAGGAATGGCCATGCTCTCCAGCACTTCGCGGTTCATGATCAGTTCTGCACGCGGCGAACCGGCCTGGGGCAAACGGTAGAACCCGGCGATTTCATGGCACAGCCCCAACAGGGCGCCGTAGAGATGGAACAATGCAGCCTCACGCCCCGCCTGGACCAGCGCGATGGCGTTCATCTCCTTCCCTTCCTCGGCACGGCCAAGGGCTTCCAGGGACAAACCCGCGAAGTAAATTTTCTGATTGGTACGGGTATAGAGTTCGTTGGCCATAACGGCAGTCTCCACAACGAAATAAGCCTGATGCTGGCTCAACAGTGTCACGGATCAGCCGAGACTCCTGCAAGCGCAAAAAAAGGCCGCCCATGCAGGCGGCCTTTGTATTTCGCAGCGTAGTCGATCAAGCGCCCTGGCGCTTGTCCTCGACCTTCCACTTGCCGCCGTCGTAGAACGCTTTCCAGCCCGTAGGCTTGCCGTCCACTTCGGTCTGCACGTACTGCTCCTTGGTTTTGCGGCTGTAGCGGATCACGGCCGGGCGACCGTCGGGATCCTTCTTCGGCGCTTCGCACAGGAAGTGGTACTTGGGATCGATCTCGTCCTTGTGCGGCACGATTTCCAGCACCAGCGGCGCTCGGGTCTCGCGGTTTTTCGGGAACTGGCTGGCCGCCAGGAACAACCCCGAGGCGCCGTCACGCAGAATGTAGGTGTCGTTGACCTTCTCGCACTTGAGTTCAGGCATCTTCACCGGGTCCATCTTCGGCGGCGCCGCGTCACCGCTTTTCAGCAGTTTGCGAGTGTTCTTGCACGTCGGGTTGGTGCAACCGAAGAACTTGCCGAAACGGCCGGTCTTGAGCTGCATCTCACTGCCGCACTTGTCGCATTCCAGGCTCGGGCCTTCGTAGCCCTTGATGCGGTAGCTGCCCTCTTCGATTTCGTAGCCGTCGCAATCCGGGTTGTTACCGCAGATGTGCAACTTGTGCTTCTCGTCGAGCAAGTAGGCATCCATTGCCGTGCTGCAGATCGGGCAACGGTGCTTGCCACGCAATACCAGCGACTCGGATTCACCCTCGTCGTCAGCAGCGATTTCATCACCCGGCACCAGGTTGACGGTGGCCTTGCAGCGCTCTTTCGGCGGCAGGCTGTAGCCCGAGCAACCGAGGAACACGCCGGTGGACGCAGTACGAATCTGCATCGGACGGCCGCAGGTCAGGCACGGGATGTCAGTCATCACCGGCTGGTTGGCACGCATGCCGCTTTCAGGGCTTTCGGCCACTTCGAGCTTCTTCTTGAAGTCGCCGTAGAACTCATCCAGTACGTTTTTCCAGTCGCGCTCGCCCTGGGCCACGTCGTCGAGGTTCTCTTCCATGCCGGCGGTGAAGCCGTAGTCCATCAGGTTGGAGAAGCTCTCGGACAGGCGCTCGGTAACGATGTCGCCCATCTTTTCCGAGTAGAAACGACGGTTGTGCAGCGCGACGTAGCCGCGGTCCTGGATGGTCGAGATGATCGCCGCGTAGGTCGAAGGACGACCGATACCGCGTTTTTCCATCTCTTTTACCAGGCTGGCTTCCGAATAACGCGCCGGCGGCTTGGTGAAGTGCTGGGACGGGTCGAGCTTGATCAGCTTCAACGTGTCGCCCTGGGCCATGTCCGGCAGCACATCGTCATCGCCAGGCTTGGCGATTTGCGGCATCACGCGGGTGTAGCCGTCGAACTTGAGGATACGGCCCTTGGCACGCAGCTCGAAGTCGCCAGCACCGACACTGACAGTGGTGGACAGGTATTGCGCCGGCAGCATCTGGCAGGCCAGGAACTGGCGCCAGATCAGCTCGTAAAGGCGCTCAGCGTCGCGCTCCATGCCGGTCAGCTTGCTTGGCTCGGTATTGGCGTCGGAAGGACGAATCGCTTCGTGAGCCTCCTGTGCGCCTTCCTTGCTGCTGTAGACGTTCGGCTTTTCCGGCAGGTACTTCTTGCCGAATTCGGTTTCAATATAAGTACGCGCCATCGCCACCGCGTCTTGCGACAGGTTGGTGGAGTCGGTACGCATATACGTGATGTAACCAGCTTCATACAGACGCTGAGCCATCATCATGGTTTTCTTCACACCAAAGCCCAGGCGGTTACTCGCGGCCTGTTGCAGGGTGGAGGTGATGAACGGCGCCGACGGCTTGCTGCTGGTCGGTTTGTCTTCACGCTTGACGATGCTGTAGCTGGAAGCCTTGAGCTTCTCCAGCGCGGCCATGGCCTGGGCTTCGTTCAGCGGCTTGAAGGCCTCGCCTTTCTCGCGGGCCACTTCAAAGCGCACATTGGCACCCTTGGCGGTGCCGAGGTCAGCGTGGACTTCCCAGTACTCTTCAGGGTTGAACGCACGAATCTCGCGCTCACGCTCCACCACCAGCTTTACCGCCACCGATTGCACACGACCGGCCGACAGGCCACGGGCGATCTTGGCCCACAGCAGTGGCGAGACCATGTAACCCACGACGCGGTCGAGAAAACGACGGGCCTGTTGAGCGTTTACACGATCGATGTCCAGTTCGCCCGGCTTGGAGAAGGCTTCCTGGATGGCTTTCTTGGTGATTTCGTTGAACACCACACGCTTGTAGCGGCTGTCATCACCACCGATGGCTTCGCGCAGGTGCCAGGCAATGGCTTCCCCTTCGCGGTCCAAGTCGGTTGCGAGATAGATGGTGTCAGCATCCTTGGCGAGCCGGCGCAGCTCTTCGATGACCTTTTCCTTGCCAGGAAGGATCTCGTACTTGGCCTTCCAGCCATGTTCCGGGTCTACACCCATGCGCGAGACCAGCTGCTTGCGCGCTTTCTCTTTAGGTGTGAGCACCGGACCTTCGCCCGCAGCCGCCTTGCCGCGCTTGGCGGCAGGCTCCTTGCTGGCGCTAGCCGAACCGCTGGTGGGCAGGTCTCGGATATGGCCGATACTCGACTTCACCACGTACTCGTTGCCCAAGTACTTGTTGATGGTCTTGGCCTTAGCCGGGGATTCCACAATGACCAGCGATTTGCCCATGGATCGGAAAATTCCTGAATTCGAGAAGTGAAAGGCAGTTGGCGCCTGTCGCGGCAACGCTATATATAGTGGCAACAAGGTGAGGTCAAGCGCAGCATTCTGCGCGACCTGCCGTTATTGCCCTGAAAAAAGACTGGGTTCGGCCTGGACCAAAGCAAAGCGCGGGACCTGCTCGCCGTCAACTTCGACGGTCTCCAGGAACATGCTCAATGGGCGCACCCAAAAGCCGTAATCGCCATACAGTGCTTGGTAAAACACCACTTCTTCTTCGGTCTCGGAGTGCCGCGCCACGTTAAAAACGCGGTACTGCGGCCCCTTATAATGTTGGTAGAGCCCTGGTTCGACTTTCATGCTCTGGCCCTCTTACAAAATTTGTTGAAAAAAAATATTAAAAATTCCAAAAAACAAAAACCGGGGCACTGGGCCCCGGCTTCCGTCAACGCAACGCTTAGACGCGTTCGAAGACGGTGGAAATGCCTTGGCCGAGACCAATGCACATGGTGGCAACCCCAAGGTTGCCGCCATTTTGCTTCATCACGTTAAGCAAAGTGCCGGAAATACGTGCACCGGAGCAACCGAATGGGTGGCCCAGGGCAATCGCACCGCCGTGCAGGTTAACCTTCTCGTTCATCTTGTCGAGTACTTTCAAATCTTTCAGCACTGGCAGGGCCTGTGCGGCGAAAGCTTCGTTGAGCTCGAAGAAGTCGATATCGGAGATGGTCAGGCCCGCGCGCTTCAAGGCTTTTTGTGTGGCCGGTACTGGACCATAGCCCATGATTGCCGGGTCCACACCCGCCACGGCCATCGAACGGATCACGGCCATCGGCTGGATACCCAGGTCCTGGGCACGCTGCGCCGACATCACGATCATGCACGAAGCACCGTCGGTGATTTGCGACGAAGTACCGGCTGTCACGGTGCCGCCCTTTGGATTGAAGGCAGGTTTCAAGGCTGCCAGGCTTTCCAGGGTGGTGTCCGGACGAATGGTTTCGTCGTAGTCGAACAGTTTCAGGAAACCATTTTCGTCATAGCCGTTCATCGGGATGATTTCATCCTTGAACTTGCCTTCCACTGTCGCCTTGTGGGCGAGCTGGTGGGAGCGCAGGCCGAACGCGTCCTGGGCTTCGCGGGTAATGCCGTGCATTTTGCCGAGCATTTCTGCGGTGAGGCCCATCATGCCCGAGGCTTTTGCCGCGTACAGCGACATGTGCGGGTTAGGGTCGACGCCGTGCATCATGCTGACGTGGCCCATGTGCTCCACGCCGCCGACCACGAACACATCGCCGTTGCCGGTCATGATCGCTTGGGCAGCGGTGTGCAGCGCGCTCATCGAGGAGCCACACAGGCGGCTGACGGTCTGGCCGGCTGCGGTGTGCGGGATCTGGGTCATCAACGACGCCATGCGCGCGATGTTCCAACCCTGCTCCAGGGTCTGGTTGACACAGCCCCAGATCACGTCTTCGACTTCGTTCGGGTCGACCTTGACGTTACGCTCCAGCAATTTGCTGATCAGGTGCGCCGACATGTCTTCGGCGCGGGTGTTGCGGTGCATGCCGCCCTTGGAGCGGCCCATCGGTGTGCGACCGAAGTCGACAATCACCACGTCTCTTGGATTCAAGCTCATAAATATTCTCGCTCTATTCGTCTGGGCGCTTAACCGAAGAAGCTCTGGCCATTTTTGGCCATTTCACGCAGCTTCGCGGTCGGGTGGTACAGCGGGCCCAGATCAGCGTATTTGTCAGCCAGGGCAACGAACTCGGCCACACCGATCGAATCGATGTAACGCAGCGCACCACCACGGAATGGAGGGAAACCAATACCGTACACCAGGCCCATATCGGCTTCGGCGGCGGTTTCAACGATGCCGTCTTCCAGGCAACGTACGGTTTCCAGGCACAGGGCGATCATCATCCAGTTGATGATGTCCTCATCGGACACCTCACGCTGCTCGTAGATGACCGGCGCGAGTACTTCGTGAACCGAAGGGTCGGCCACTTTCTTCTGCTTGCCCTTCTTGTCGGCCTCGTAGGCGTAGAAGCCCTTGCCGTTCTTCTGGCCCAGACGCTTGGCTTCGTAGAGTGCGTCGATCGCCGAACGGCGGTCGTCTTTCATGCGGTCCGGGAAGCCTTCAGCCATGACGTCACGACCGTGGTGTCCGGTGTCGATGCCGACCACGTCCATCAGGTACGCCGGGCCCATTGGCCAGCCGAATTTTTCCATGACCTTGTCGATACGCACAAAGTCCACACCGGCGCTGACCAGCTTGGCGAAACCGCCGAAGTACGGGAACAGCACGCGGTTGACCAAAAAGCCCGGGCAGTCGTTAACGACGATCGGGTTCTTGCCCATTTTCTTGGCGTAGGCAACGGTGGTGGCAATCGCCAGCTCGCTGGACTTCTCGCCACGAATCACTTCCACCAGCGGCATCATGTGCACCGGGTTGAAGAAGTGCATGCCGACGAAGTTTTCCGGACGCTTGAGGGCCTTGGCCAGCAAGCTGATGGAAATGGTCGAAGTGTTCGAGGCCAGAATGGTGTCTTCTTTAACCTGAGCTTCCACTTCCGCCAGTACGGCTTGCTTGACCTTCGGGTTCTCGACAACCGCTTCGACCACCAGGTCGACGTGGCCGAAATCGCCGTAGGACAGCGTAGGACGAATGCCGTTAAGCACTTCAGCCATCTTCGCTGCGGTCATGCGACCTTTATCAACGCGGCCAACCAGCAGCTTGGCGGCTTCCGCCAGGCCTTGCTCGATACCGTGTTCGTTGATGTCTTTCATCAGGATCGGCGTGCCTTTGGAGGCCGACTGATAAGCGATACCGCCGCCCATGATACCGGCGCCGAGTACGGCAGCCTGTTTCACGTCTTTGGCGATTTCGTCGTAGGCCTTGGCCTTTTTCTTCAGTTCCTGATCGTTCAGGAACAGACCGATCAGGCTCTGGGCTGCCGAGGTTTTCGCCAGTTTGACGAAACCTGCAGCTTCCACTTCCAGGGCTTTGTCGCGACCGAAGTTCGCGGCCTTCTGGATGGTCTTGATCGCTTCAACCGGCGCCGGGTAGTTCGGGCCGGCCTGGCCTGCCACGAAACCTTTGGCGGTTTCGAACGACATCATTTGTTCGATGGCGTTGAGCTTGAGTTTTTCAAGCTTCGGCTGACGCTTGGCCTTGTAGTCAAATTCGCCGCTGATGGCGCCTTTGATCAGGTTCAGTGCCGCTTCGGCGAGTTTGTCCGGGGCAACCACAGCATCGACGGCACCGACTTTCAGCGCGTCTTCTGCTTTGTTTTCCTTGCCGGCGGCAATCCACTCGATGGCGTTGTCGGCACCGATGATGCGCGGCAGGCGCACGGTGCCGCCAAAACCTGGGTAGATGCCCAGTTTGACTTCAGGCAGGCCGATTTTGGCGGTGACCGACATGACACGGAAGTCTGCGGCCAGGCACATTTCCAGACCGCCGCCCAACGCGATGCCATTGATCGCGGCGACGGTTGGCACGTTGAGGTCTTCGAAATCGCTGAAAATCTTGTTGGCTTCGAGGTTGCCAGCCACCAGCTCGGCATCGGGCAGCTTGAAGTTGTCGACGAATTCGGTGATGTCAGCGCCGACGATAAACACGTCCTTGCCGCTGGAGACGATCACGCCCTTGACCGAAGCATCTGCTTTGATGGTGTCTACGGCCTGGCGCAGTTCGTTCAGGGTTAGACGGTTGAACTTGTTGACGGACTCACCCTTGAGGTCGAATTTCAATTCGACGATGCCACTTTCAAGAGCCTTAACCGTGATGGCTTTACCTTCGTAAATCATCAACTGATCTCCACGATATGGAAGCTGAACAGTACACATTGGACGCTGGCCTCTGGTTGGACATTGATTATTGGGTCAATGCTCATGCCAATCCGCCAGGCACACCCGCCAACGCGCTAGTCGGGGTTCTGTATGAGCGGTCTGACAGACAAACGCTCAATTCATACGCCCGTTTGATTTGGGTACGTCACCTTCATCCAATTCCGGGCAATTGTCAATCGCTCGAAAGGCTAGGAAAAACGCGACTTTCCAGTCAGTTCAGAACCCAGGCCCACGCCTTACGCCGCGCCAATATTCGACTATTCACGAAATCAATAACGGAAATTATGTGGGAAAAGGCTGTACAGAACAGGATATGCCGCTAGGCTAGCGACAACCTTAATGCGCCTGGATGAACATCCGACGCATGCGTTACAGATTTACCGGCCTGCCTGGCCAACTCCAGCCCGATGATGATGTCGGGCTTTTTATTGCCTGGGTTTTATTCGGCAGGCATCAAGCCAGGGCCTTGAGCAACGCATCAATATCCTTCAACACGCTCGCCTCGCCCTTCTCGCCCCAGTACAGGGCGATCATTTGTTTGTCCGCCTCGACCTTGTAGACGTTATCCGGCAGGGTCGCAAAATGCGCCAACAACGTTTCATCGACGCACACTTCGCGCCACTGATTGACCCAAACCCCGGGCTCCAGCTGCCAGTAACACCAAAGGGCCGGCGCATTTGCGCGGCGCGGTCGGCAGTACTGCGCGCAAGGGCTTGGCGGCTCGTGCTTGAGCCAGTACGGCCAGTCCTGCGGCGCCAATTGCATGGCCAGGCCGATGCGGCGCGCCTCCATGCGCAGGGCCATGCGCCCGCTCTGATGGCGCGAGGGACGCAACCAGGCCAGAGGGCTCAGCACCACGAGAAGGATTGACACCACTATCCAGACCGTCATATGTGTACTCCCGAATTTCTAGATGAGCGGATTTGACCTGACGCAACCCCATCCGCTTGAAAGCAGCCATACTGAACTTATTGCAGTCCCCTGGAGAAACGCGCCATGCCCAACGAACACTCCTACAAACATATCCTGGTCGCTGTCGATCTGACCGAAGAGTGCGACCCAGTGATCAAGCGCGCGCAGGCTTCAGCAATCGCCAACGGCGCCAAGCTGTCACTCGTGCATATCGTCGAGCCTATGGCCATGGCGTTTGGTGGCGACGTGCCCATGGACCTTTCCCAGTTGCAGCAACAACAATTTGACCAGGCCAAAGAGCGCCTGGACCGGTTGATCCTCAAGTACCCGGAAGTAACCAAGGAAAATTCCCACCTCACCTACGGCCAGCCTCGTCAGGAAATCCACCACCTGGCCAAGGAACAGGGCTGTGACCTGATCGTGGTCGGCAGCCACGGCCGTCATGGCCTGGCGCTGCTGCTGGGCTCGACTGCCAATGACGTACTGCACGGTGCGCCGTGTGATGTGCTGGCAGTAAAACTGGTAAAAAATACGTAAGCACGGCGCTAACCAACTGTGGGAGCGGGCTTGCTCGCGAAAGCATTCTGTCAGTTGACGCATCCGGCGACTGATATACCGATTTCGCGAGCAAGCCCGCTCCCACATTTCTAATCGCACTCCATATAAAAAGCCCGGCGTTCATACAAATGGGCGCCGGGCTTTTTTAGTGCGCTTGAATCAATCAGGCATCCAGCTCGGCCCAACGCTCAACCAACACTTCCAGCTCCTGGTTCAACGTTTCCAGGGAAGCAATGACCTTGGCAGTTTCCGCCGCCGGACGCAGGTAGAAACCCGCGTCCGCCATCTCTGCTTCTACTGCGGCAATCTGCTGTTCCTTGGCGTCGATATCGCCCGGCAAGGCTTCCAGCTCACGTTGCAGCTTGTAGCTGAGCTTTTTCTTGGTCGACGGTGCAGCGTCCTGGGCCGGAGCAGCAGCGCCCGCCACTGGCGCAACGACGGCGGAGGTCAGGTCGGCCTTGCCGGACTTGCTCTCGGTCACGCCCAGCAGGCGCGGCGAGCCGCCCTGACGCAGCCAGTCCTGATAACCACCGACGTATTCACGCACTTTGCCTTCGCCTTCGAAGACCAGGGTGCTGGTGACCACGTTGTCGAGGAATGCCCGGTCGTGGCTGACCATCAGCACGGTGCCGTTGAAGGTCAGCAAGACCTCTTCCAGCAGTTCGAGGGTTTCCACGTCGAGGTCGTTGGTCGGTTCGTCGAGCACCAGCAGGTTGGCCGGCTTGCTGAACAGCTTGGCCAGCAGCAGGCGCGCACGCTCACCACCGGACAAGGCTTTCACCGGCGTACGTGCGCGTTGCGGGCTGAACAGGAAGTCGCCCAGGTAGCTCAGCACGTGGCGGCTCTGGCCGTCGATGTCGATAAAGTCGCGGCCTTCGGCGACGTTGTCGATCACGGTTTTTTCCAGGTCCAACTGATGGCGCAACTGGTCGAAGTAGGCCACGTCGATGCGCGTACCCTCTTCCACCGTGCCGCTGGTCGGTTGCAGACCATTGAGCATCAGCTTGAGCAAGGTGGTCTTGCCGGTGCCGTTGGCGCCCAGCAGGCCGATACGGTCGCCGCGCTGCAGCACCATCGAGAAGTCCTTGATCAGGAACGGGCCGTCCGGGTGATGGAAGCTGACGTTCTCCAGCACCATCACCTGCTTGCCCGACTTGTCGGCGGTATCCAGCTGGATATTGGCCTTGCCGGTGCGTTCACGGCGCTCGCTGCGCTCAACACGCAGGGCTTTCAAGGCGCGTACGCGGCCTTCGTTACGGGTGCGACGGGCCTTGATGCCCTGGCGGATCCAGACTTCTTCCTGGGCCAGCTTTTTGTCGAACAGCGCGTTGGCGGTTTCTTCAGCGGACAGTGCGGCTTCCTTGTGCACCAGGAAACTGGCGTAGTCGCCGTTCCAGTCGATCAGGCCGCCACGGTCCAGTTCGAGGATGCGCGTGGCCAGATTCTGCAGGAAGGAACGGTCGTGCGTGATGAACAGCACGGCGCCCTGGAAATCCTTGAGGGCTTCTTCCAGCCAGGCGATTGCGCCGATGTCCAAGTGGTTGGTGGGTTCGTCGAGCAGCAACAAATCCGGCTCGGACACCAGCGCCTGGGCCAGCAGCACGCGACGACGCCAGCCGCCGGACAACTCGGCGAGGGTCTTGTCGGCCGGCAGCTGCAGGCGGCTCAGGGTACTGTCGACCAGTTGCTGCAAGCGCCAGCCGTCACGGGCTTCGAGGTCTTGCTGGACGTGCATCAGCTTGTCCAGGTCCTCTTCGGTGACGCAGTTCTGCGCCAGGTGATGGTATTGCGCGAGCAACTCACCAACGCCGTCCAGGCCTTCGGCAACCACGTCGAACACTGTCCGTCCGTCGGCCACCGGCAATTCTTGCGGCAATTCGCCGATCTTCAGGCCCGGGGCACGCCAAACAGAGCCGTCATCGGGCTTCTGATCGCCTTTAACCAGCTTCATCATGCTGGACTTGCCGGTGCCGTTGCGGCCGATGATGCACACCCGCTCACCACGGGCGATCTGCCAGGACACCTTGTCCAACAACGGCATAGCGCCGAAAGCAAGGGACACATCGCTGAATTTGAGCAGGGTCATACGCTTCTCCAAAAACTGGGCGCGCATTCTACCTGACTTGAAGGTGGGATGCGGTCGGCATTTTCGCTGTCGACACGTTCTGCAGGACATTTACGATGAACTTCAGCCAGCCGGCCGGCAAAGCTTTCGCCGGTCGCTGGCAAAAGGCTAAGCTAGGGGCAATCAGTGTCGGCGGTGCCGGTGCTAGTCGTGATTTCTCTGCACGGACGTCTCATGCGCAGTCGCCTTTTCAACTTTTTATCTTGTCTGCTTCTTTCCGCCACCGCCGTTCAATCCGCCCAGGCCGTGGACCTCACCACCCAACGTCAATATTACGATGAAGCCAAACGCGCCCTCGCCAAAGGCGACAGCGGGCCGTACATGCAATACAGCCAGGCCCTGGCCGACTACCCGCTCACGCCGTACCTGGCCTATGACGAGCTGACCGCGCGCCTGAAAACCGCGAGCAACGAGGAAATCGAACAGTTCCTCGCTAAAAACGGTGACCTGCCCCAGGCCAACTGGATGAAGCTGCGCTGGTTGCGCTGGCTGGCCGACCGTGGCGACTGGCAGACGTTTGAAAAGTACTACGACGCCAAACTCAATTTCGTCGAACTGGACTGCCTGCATGGTCAGTACCAGCTCACCCATAACTTGAAAGCCGAAGGCTACAAGACCACCGAAAAACTCTGGCTGACCGGCAAATCCCAACCCGCCGCGTGTGACGCCACGTTCGGCCAGTGGGCCGCCGATGGCCAACTCACTGAACAGAAAATCTGGGACCGCGCCAAGCTCGCCGCCGAAGCACGCAACTACGCGCTGGCCAACAGCCTGGTGAAAACCCTGCCGACCCTTGGCGCCCAAGGCCGGCTGATGGTCGACGTGGCGCAAAAGCCGGACATGCTCAGCGACCCGTCACGCTTCCTGCCGGCCAACGAGGCCATGTCTGACGCCGTCGGCCTGGGCCTGCGCCGCCTGGCCCGCCAGGACCCGGACAAGGCCATGGCGCTGCTCGACGGCTACGCCAGCAGCATGCACTTCTCGCGTGACGAAAAAGTGTCGATCGCCCGCGAAATCGGCTTGACCCTGGCACGCCGCTACGACCCGCGCGCGCTGGACGTGATGACCAAATACGACCCCGAGCTGCGTGACAACACCGTCTCCGAATGGCGCCTGCGCCTGCTGCTGCGTCTGGCACGCTGGGAAGATGCCTACCAGTTGACCCGCAAACTCCCACAAGACCTGGCGACCACCAACCGCTGGCGTTACTGGCAAGCGCGCAGCCTGGAGCTGGCCGAGCCGAAAAACCCGCAGCCGCTGGTGCTGTACAAAAACCTTGCACAAGAACGGGATTTCTACGGTTTCCTTGCCGCCGACCGCTCCAAGGCGCCGTATCAGCTGAAAAACAAGCCGCTGGTGATGAGCCAGGCGCTGGTCAACAAGGTCCGTAACACGCCCGGCGTACGCCGCGCGCTGGAATTCTATGCACGTGGTCAGATAGTCGATGGCCGCCGCGAGTGGTACCACGTCAGCCGCCACTTCAACCGCGATGAAATGGTCGCCCAGGCCAAGCTGGCCTACGACATGAAGTGGTACTTCCCGGCGATCCGCACCATCAGCCAGGCCCAGTACTGGGATGACCTGGATATCCGCTTCCCGATGGCCCACCGTGACACCTTGGTGCGCGAAGCCAAGGTGCGTGGCCTGCATTCCAGCTGGGTGTTTGCCATTACCCGCCAGGAAAGTGCCTTCATGGACGACGCGCGCTCCGGCGTCGGCGCCAGCGGCCTGATGCAACTGATGCCCGGCACCGCCAAGGAAACCGCGCGCAAGTTCAGCATCCCACTGGCCTCCCCGGCCCAGGTGCTGGACCCGGACAAAAACATCCAGCTTGGCGCCGCCTACCTAAGCCAGGTGCACAGCCAGTTCAACGGTAACCGCGTGCTTGCCTCCGCCGCCTACAACGCCGGCCCAGGGCGTGTACGCCAATGGCTGCGCGGTGCTGATCACCTGAGTTTCGATGTGTGGGTGGAAAGCATCCCGTTCGACGAAACCCGCCAGTACGTGCAGAACGTGCTGTCTTATTCGGTGATCTACGGGCAAAAGCTCAACTCACCGCAGCCGTTGGTGGATTGGCATGAGCGGTATTTTGACGATCAGTAAGGTTGACTGACGAAGAGCCTGTGGTGGTTTTTTCTGGTGCGGGGCTCGGCTTGGCCAGCAGGTTTAATGTGGCCAGCAGGCTTGTTGTGGCGAGCAGGCTTGCCCTGCGCTGGAGTGCGAAGCGCTCCCCATCGCGCCTCGGCATAACCGCTCAAACGAGTAGTCAGGTTTTGGGGCTGCTACGCAGCCCAACGCGGGGCAAGCCCGCTCGCCACAACATGCCTACTTGCCACAACAAGCTTGCTCACCACAACAAGCCTACTTGCCACGACAAGCCCGCTCGCCACATCCGGCCTGCTAGCCACAACAGGCCTGCTCACCACAGGAACAGCGAAACGCAGGCCGGCTATGCCTCGCTTTTCGCGACCTCATCACCATCATTGAACTGCAACGCCGCCAACCGCGCATACAAAGGATTGCTCGCGATCAGTTGCTGATGCGTGCCCACCGCCACCAGCTTGCCCTGGTCCATCACCGCAATGCGGTCGGCGTTTTTCACCGTTGCCAATCGATGCGCAATCACCAACGTGGTGCGGCCCTGCATCAGTTGCGGCAACGCCTGCTGAATCAAATGCTCGCTCTGGGCATCCAGTGCGCTGGTGGCTTCGTCCAACAGCAGAATCGGCGCGTCCACCAACAATGCACGGGCGATGGCCAGGCGTTGGCGCTGGCCGCCGGAGAGGCCCATGCCGCCGTCGCCAAGGTGAGTCTGATAGCCCTGGGGCATTTGCAGGATGAAGTCGTGGGCATGGGCGATGCGCGCCGCAGCCTCGACCTGCGCGGTGGTGGCGGACGGGTTGCCGTAGCGGATGTTTTCTTCGACGCTGCCGAAAAACAGCGCCGGGCTTTGGGACACCAATGCGAAGTGGCGGCGCAGGTCCATCGGGTCGAGCGCGGTCAGCGCGTGGCCTTCGAGCAGAATGCGGCCGTGCTGGGGATCATAAAAACGCAGCAGCAGGTCGAAGATCGTGGATTTACCGGCGCCGGACGGCCCGACCAGTGCCAGGGTTTCGCCGGGATTAATGGTCAGGCTCAAACCATCGATGGCATAGCTGTCCGGGCGCGACGGGTAGGAAAAGCGCAGGTCTTGCAGTTCCATGCGGCCGCTGACACGCTCCGGTAACCGTACGGTGCCATCGGCTGGAGCCTGAATTTCATTGCTCGACTGCAACAACTCGCCAATCCGCTCGGCAGCACCGGCGGCGCGTTGCAGTTCGCCAAGTACTTCGCTTAACGTGCCGACCGCACTGCCGACGATCAGGCTGTAAAACACGAACGCGGCCAGCTCACCGCCGGAAATGCGCCCGCCAATCACGTCCATCCCGCCAACCCACAGCATCACGCCAACGGCGCCGAGCACCAGCATGATCACCAGCGTAATCAGCCAGGCGCGTTGCACGATCCGTTTGCGCGCGGTGGCAAAGGCCTCTTCCACGGTAACGGCAAAACGCTGCTCGTCCTGGACCTGATGGTTGTAGGCCTGCACGGTCTTGATCTGGCCGAGGGTCTCGGACACATAACTGCCGACGTCAGCGATGCGGTCCTGGCTCAGGCGCGAGAGGCTACGCACACGCCGGCCGAAAATCAGGATCGGCGCCAGCACCAGCGGCAGCGCGATTACCACGATACTGGTGAGCTTGGGGTTGGTGACAAACAGCAGCACGATGCCGCCGATGACCATCAGGGCGTTGCGCAGGAACAGCGACAGCGAGGAGCCGATCACCGATTGCAACAAGGTGGTGTCGGTGGTCAACCGCGACTGGATTTCCGAGCTGCGATTGTTTTCGTAAAAGCCGGGGTGCAGGTAGATCAAATGGTTGAACACTTGGCGGCGAATATCCGCCACCACCCGCTCGCCGATCCACGACACCAGGTAAAACCGCGCAAACGTACCCACGGCCAGGCCCAGCACCAGAATCATGAACAGGCCAATGGATTGGTTGAGCAGGTGCGGCGACTGCGTCATGAAACCCTGGTCGACCAGCAGGCGAATGCCCTGCCCCATGGACAAGGTGATGCCTGCCGTGACGATCAGCGCCAGCAAGGCACCCAGCGCCTGCCAACGGTAGGGCGCGATAAAGCGGCTGGCCAAGCGGATCGCACGGCGTTGACGGACTGAGAACATGGAGGGCATCACCTGCGCAGGGGAGATAAGTATCTACACCACAACATTGGGGGAACTTGAGTAAATAACAATGAGTCAGGTTAATTATGCCCGCCGATGCTGATCCCTAGAGGTTATCGGTCTAACCCCCAGCTGGAAATTTGTATCGCTTTCTGGTGGACTGGTTGTTCGAACCGGTGACTTTGTAAGGAGTTGTAATAGCTTGGTCACGCGGGGGGCTTAATGTAAGAAACACAGTAGGTACACAACCTGATGAGGAGACAGGCCATGACCTTGCAAAACAGCAGCGATGCCAAGATTGAAGTAATCCGCCAACCGCAGCATCTGCCTTGCTCCGTGATCGACGCTCAAGGCCGCGAAGTGCAGATTACCGAAGAGATGATCCAGCAAGCGTGCCGCGAACTGGAACAGCGCCTGGTCAAGCCTGCGCAGCAAGGCTGATACGCCCGAGCTCTTTCAAACCCGGCCCTGTGGCCGGGTTTTTTATGCCTTGCGTATGCGCACGCCCCTTACCGGCGCGTTGCGTTAAAGCAGTTCGGCGCCCAGGGCGGTGACGATCGCCGACAGCGCGGCAGAGTCGCCATTGATTCGCACCTTCAAGCCGTCAATCTCACGGCGCTGCGGATAATGCTTGCGCAGCAGGTCGAACGCCTTGCGTTGCTCGTCCACAGAACCTACGAGGCTACGGCGAAAATCCGCGTCATCACGGCGCGGGTCGTACACGCTGCGGCACAAGGTCGCCAACGCCCAGGCCGGGTCGGTCGAAGCGTTCAAGTGCACCTCGGCCAGCCAGGGCTGCGGCAGCAGATCACTTAGCTGGATGCTCGGCGCCTGGCCCAGATGGGCGCAGAACGCCTGATAAATCTGTGCAGTGCCGCGCTGCTTGCCGTCGAGGCTGTACCCGGCGATATGCGGAGTGGCCAGCACACACAGGTCAGCCAGGTCGGCGTCCACTTCCGGCTCACCCTCCCACACGTCCAGCACGGCCTGCAGGTCCTCGCGCGCCAGCAACACTTCGCGCAGGGCCGCGTTATCCACCACCGGACCACGGCTGGCGTTGATCAGCCAGGCGCCAGGCTTGAGGCGGTTGAGGCGCTCGCGGTCAAACAAATGCCAGGTGGAGACGTTGCCGGACTTGCTCAGCGGCGTGTGCAGGCTGATGACGTCGCACTGCTGGATGATCTGTTCGAGGCTGACGTAATCGCCGTCTTCAGCGATCTGGCGCGGCGGGTCGCACACCAGCACGTTCCAGCCCAGGCCCTTGAGCACCTTGACCAACCGCCCGCCGACTTCACCGGCACCCACAACGCCGTAGGTGCGCTGATTGAGGTCAGCGCCTTCGATTTCGGCCAGGGTCTGCAAGCTGCCCAGCACATAGTCCACCACGCCACGCGCATTGCAGCCCGGCGCGCTGGACCAGGTGATGCCGGCCTGCTTGAAGTAATCCAGGTCCAGATGGTCGGTGCCGATGGTGCAAGTGCCGACAAACCGTACCTGCGTGCCTTCCAGCAACGCGCGATTGACGTTGGTCACCGAGCGCACCAGCAGCACGTCGGCCTGCTCGACCGTGGCGCGGTCGATGGACCGGCCGGGCACCCGGCGAATCTCGCCAAACCCTTCGAAGAATGCATCGAGCAGCGGGATATTTTCGTCGGCAACAATCAGCATGGCAGGCTCCTTTCGCGGACCAGCAGTGTACAGGGATGCGACTTGTGTAACACCGCAGATCCCAGGTGGGCAGTGCTTATGTGGGCGCCGGGCTTGCCCGCGATAGCATCACCTCGGTACAGCTGATGGACCGAGGCGTCTGCATCGCAGGCAAGCCAGCGCCCACACAAGCCAGCACACACAGGATTAATGCGGCTGGCGCAGGAGCGCTTACAAATCGCTAACACAGGTTTTTTCCTGACCGTTGCGTCAGCGCGTAGACTTCGCCGTCCTTTGCAATACTTTTACTGGACACTCGCACGTGAACACCGCCACTACCGCCCTCTCCCGCCCCGCCCGCGTCAGCCGCGAGGTGCGCAGCCTGCTGACCCTGGCCCTGCCGATCATGATTGGCCAACTCGCGACCACCGCCATGGGCTTCGTCGACGCGGTGATGGCCGGGCGCGTGAGCCCGCGAGACCTGGCAGCGGTGGCCCTGGGCAACTCGATCTGGATTCCGGTGTACCTGCTGATGACCGGCACCTTGCTGGCCACCACGCCCAAGGTCGCCCAGCGCTTCGGCGCCGGCCACTACACCGAGATCGGCCCGCTGGTGCGTCAATCGCTGTGGCTGGCCGTGGTGGTCGGGCTCACCGCGCTGCTGATGCTGGTCAGCGCCGAGCCGATCCTGCATGCGATGAATGTCGACCCCGAGCTGATCAAACCGTGCATGGCCTACTTGCACGGCATCGCCTCCGGCATGCCGGCCATCGCCCTGTATTACGTGCTGCGCTGCTTCAGCGATGGCCTGGGCCGCACGCGCCCGAGCATGGTCATGGGCCTGTGCGGGCTGGCGCTGAATATTCCGCTGAACTACGTGTTCATTTATGGCCACTTCGGCGTGCCGGCCATGGGCGGCGTGGGTTGCGGCTGGGCCACGGCAATCGTGATGTGGGTGATGATGCTCGGCCTGGCCGCGTGGACGCGCTGGGCACCGGCCTATCAGAGCAGCGAGTTGTTCAAGCGTTTCGACTGGCCACAATGGTCGGTGATCAAGCGTGTGCTGAGCATCGGCCTGCCGATTGGCATCGCGGTGTTTGCCGAATCGAGCATCTTTGCGGTGATCGCCCTGCTGATCGGCAGCCTGGGCGCCAGCGTAGTGGCCGGGCACCAGATCGCGCTGAACTTCAGTTCGCTGGTGTTCATGATCCCTTACTCGCTGAGCATGGCCGTGACCGTGCGTGTCGGCCAGGCCCTGGGCCGCGGCGAGCCGCGTGAGGCGCGTTTCGCCGCTGGAGTCGGCATGGGCACGGCGCTGACCTATGCGTGCCTGTCGTGCAGCCTGATGCTGCTGTTTCGCGAGCAAATTGCCACGATCTACACCCCGGATCCCTCGGTGATCCACGTGGCGTCGATGCTGATCGTGTTTGCGGCGCTGTTCCAGTTTTCGGACGCGATCCAGGTCACGGCCGCCGGCGCGCTGCGGGGCTATCAGGACACACGGGTGACCATGGTGCTGACCTTGTTCGCGTATTGGGGCGTGGGGTTGCCGGTGGGTTACGCGCTGGGGCTGACCGATTGGCTGGGCGCCGCCAGTGGGCCCAGTGGCTTGTGGCAGGGACTGATCGTGGGCTTGAGCTGCGCCGCCGCGATGCTGGTGATCCGCCTGGCACGCAGCGCGCGCCGGCGGATTCGCCTGGTTTAATCGGCCTTCTTGCGAATCCAGTACAGGTACGTACCGGCCTGTTCCTGCTGATCCACCAGTTCGTGGTCCAGGAACACGCAGAACTTGGGAATATCGCGGCGGGTGGACGGGTCGGTCGCAATCACCTTGAGCAAGCCGCCGGGCGGCAAGTCGCGGATGTGCTGGTGCAGCATCATCACCGGCTCCGGGCAGTTGAGGCCGGTGGCGTCGAGCACGGCGTCTGCCGGCAATTCGAGGGGCTGGTTCATACGTCACTCCTGAAACGTGCACCGCTCAAATGTGGAAGCGGCGGTTCGACTTGCTCGCGAAGACGCGGGCACATTCAACATAAATTTCGACGGTTATACCGCTTTCGCGAGCAAGCCCGCTGCCACATTGGTCTTGTGGTTACCTCAAGGTGTCAGCGGGACTTCTGTTTCTTCGCATCCACCAGCCGACGCAAGTGGCAGGTCACTTCCTCACGGTCGTGGTACAGCTGCTTGCAGCCGATCTCAACACGAATACCACGCGCCTTGAAGCCGTCTTCGATGCGCTCCAGCAAACGCTTCACCTCGGCGTAACGCTGCTTCATCGGCAACTTCAGGTTCACCACCGCCTCACGGCAATAGCCTTCGCCAATCCAGGTTTCCAGCAGGGCCGCGTTACGCGCCGGCTTCTCGACGATATCGCACACCATCCAGTCCACCGGCTGCTTGGGCACAAAGGTAAAGCCGTCGGCCATCAGGTGCTGAACCAGGCCGGTGTCCATCAGGCTTTCGGCCATTGGGCCGTTGTCGATGGCCGTAACCAACATGCCACGGTTGACCAATTGCCAGGTCCAGCCGCCAGGGGCTGCGCCGAGGTCGACGCCGGTCATGTCGCTGTGCAGGCGCTCATCCCACTGGTCGCGGGGGATGAAGTGGTGCCAGGCCTCTTCCAGCTTCAGGGTGGAGCGGCTAGGCGCCTCACGCGGGAACTTGAGGCGCGGGATGCCCATCGGCCACATCGCCGAGTTGTTCGACTCGGCCAGGCCCATGAACACTTCGCGGCCGCTCTTGAACGTCAGCAGCAGGCGCGGCTTGTTCGGGTCGTCGACCAGCTTGCCGGCATTCAGCAAGGCTTTGCGCAGGTGCACTTCGAATTTCTTGCAGAAGTTCGACAGTTCCTTGCCGTCGTTGGTGTCGACCATCTCCAGCCACAGGCTGCCGCACACCGGGAAGCCTTGCAGGTGCGCGAGGATCACGCTGATACGGTCGGTTTCCGGCAGGTCGATGAACACCCCGCGCGCCCACTGCCTTGGGAAGATCAGCTCGGCAAAGCGCTGGCCGTGCATCAGGCGCTGGGCGCCGTCTTCTTCGGTGCAGACAAATTCGGCACACGCGCTGCCGGTCTTGGTCTTGGCATAGCCGGAAACGTTGAGGCGCGCGGCGTGTTCCGCGATCTCGGAACAGACTTCGCCTTCAAAACCCGGCCGGCAGTGCATAAAAAGGGTGTTCATCAACTCTCCTGGTGAATCAACCGGCATTGCGCTATCGCACTACCTGTCATGAAAACGCGCGCATGATAGCCGAGTTCGGAACCTTGGACTTAACGATAGAGTCCAGTTATTAGCCTGCTAATGAAAACAGGGCTAAGTTGATAGCTCTGTTCGTCCCGTCAGGTCCGTAGCCGTGCGGACCATAAGGAGTCATGTAATGTCATCCCTTGATAGCCTGAGAACCCTTAAAACCCTGCAAATCGACGACAAGACCTACCACTACTTCAGCTTGCCCGAAGCCGCCAAGAGCCTGGGTGACCTGGACAAGCTGCCGATGTCCCTCAAGGTGCTGCTGGAAAACCTGCTGCGCTGGGAAGATGACAAAACCGTCACCGGCACCGACCTCAAGGCCATCGCCGCCTGGCTCAAAGAGCGCCAGTCCGACCGCGAAATCCAATACCGCCCGGCCCGCGTGCTGATGCAAGACTTTACCGGCGTGCCCGCCGTGGTCGACCTGGCCGCCATGCGCGCCGCCGTGGCCAAGGCCGGTGGCGACCCGCAGCGCATCAACCCGCTCTCCCCCGTGGACCTGGTCATCGACCACTCGGTGATGGTCGACAAATTCGGCAGCACCAGCGCGTTCGAGCAAAACGTCGACATCGAAATGCAGCGCAACGGTGAACGCTACGCCTTCCTGCGTTGGGGCCAAAGCGCCTTTGACAACTTCAGCGTGGTGCCACCGGGCACCGGCATCTGCCACCAGGTCAATCTTGAATACCTGGGCCGCACCGTGTGGACCAAGGACGAAGACGGCCGCACCTACGCCTTCCCGGACACGCTGGTAGGCACCGACTCGCACACCACCATGATCAACGGCCTCGGCGTACTCGGCTGGGGCGTAGGCGGCATCGAAGCGGAAGCGGCGATGCTCGGCCAGCCGGTGTCGATGCTGATTCCGGAAGTGATCGGCTTCAAGCTCACCGGCAAACTCAAGGAAGGCATCACCGCCACCGACCTGGTGCTGACCGTCACCCAGATGCTGCGTAAAAAAGGCGTGGTGGGTAAGTTCGTCGAGTTCTACGGTGACGGCCTGGCCGACCTGCCGCTGGCCGACCGCGCCACCATCGCCAACATGGCGCCGGAATACGGCGCCACCTGCGGCTTTTTCCCGGTGGATGAGGTGACGCTGGACTACCTGCGCCTGTCCGGTCGCCCTGCCGAAACGGTCAAACTGGTGGAGGCCTACACCAAGGCCCAGGGCCTGTGGCGCATCGCCGGCCAGGAGCCGGTATTCACCGACACCCTGGCGCTGGACATGGGCAGCGTCGAAGCCAGCCTCGCCGGGCCGAAACGCCCGCAGGACCGTGTGTCTCTGCCGAATGTAGGCCAGGCCTTCAGCGATTTCCTCGACCTGCAATTCAAACCGACCAGCAAAGAAGAAGGCCGCCTGGAAAGCGAAGGCGGCGGCGGTGTCGCCGTGGGCAACGCCGACTTGGTGGGCGAAACCGACTATGAGTACGACGGCCACACCTATCGCCTGAAAAACGGCGCCGTGGTGATTGCCGCGATTACCTCATGCACTAACACGTCCAACCCCAGCGTGATGATGGCCGCAGGCCTGGTGGCGAAAAAAGCCGTGGAAAAAGGCCTCACCAGCAAACCCTGGGTAAAAACCTCGCTGGCGCCTGGCTCCAAAGTGGTCACCGACTATTACAAGGCGGCGGGCCTCACCCAGTACCTCGACCAGCTTGGCTTTGACCTGGTCGGCTATGGCTGCACCACCTGCATCGGCAACTCCGGTCCATTGCCCGAGCCGATCGAAAAAGCCATCCAAAAAGCCGACCTCGCCGTCGCCTCGGTGCTCTCCGGCAACCGTAACTTCGAGGGCCGCGTACACCCCCTGGTGAAAACCAACTGGCTGGCCTCGCCGCCCCTGGTGGTCGCCTACGCCTTGGCCGGTACGGTGCGCATCGACATCAGCAGCGAGCCGCTGGGCGAAGGCAAAGACGGCAAGCCGGTGTACCTGAAAGACATCTGGCCAAGCAGCAAGGAAATCGCCGACGCCGTGGCTCAAGTCAGCACCGGCATGTTCCACAAGGAATACGCCGAGGTGTTTGCCGGCGATGAGCAGTGGCAAGCGATTGAAGTGCCGCAAGCGGCGACTTACGTATGGCAGAAAGACTCTACGTATATCCAGCACCCACCGTTCTTCGACGACATCGCCGGGCCACTGCCGGTCATCGAGGACGTCAAAGGCGCCAACGTACTGGCCTTGCTGGGCGATTCGGTGACCACCGACCACATCTCCCCTGCTGGCAACATCAAGGCCGACAGCCCTGCCGGGCGCTACCTGCGCGAGCAGGGCGTGGAGCCGCGTGACTTCAACTCCTACGGCTCACGCCGGGGCAACCATGAAGTGATGATGCGCGGCACGTTTGCCAATATCCGTATCCGCAACGAAATGCTCGGCGGCGAAGAGGGCGGCAACACGCTGTACATCCCCACCGGCGAGAAAATGCCGATCTACGATGCGGCCATGAAATACCAGGCGTCGGGCACGCCGCTGGTGGTGATCGCCGGCCAGGAGTACGGCACCGGCTCAAGCCGCGACTGGGCAGCCAAGGGCACCAACCTGCTGGGAGTCAAGGCAGTGATCGCCGAGAGCTTCGAGCGCATTCACCGTTCCAACCTGGTGGGCATGGGCGTGCTGCCGTTGCAGTTCAAGCTGGATCAGAACCGCAAGGCGCTGAAACTCACCGGCAAGGAGAAGATCGACATTCTTGGGCTGACCCATGCCGAGATCGAGCCGCGGATGAACCTGACGTTGGTGATTACGCGCGAGGATGGCAGCAGCGAGAAGGTCGAAGTGCTGTGCCGGATCGACACCCTCAATGAAGTGGAATACTTCAAGGCGGGCGGGATTCTGCACTATGTGCTGCGCCAGTTGATCGCCTCTTAAGCAATACTGCAAAACCAATGTGGGAGGGGGCTTGCCCCCGATGGCGGTGGATCAGGTATAGATACTCAACCTGACACACCGCTATCGAGGGCAAGCCCCCTCCCACCTTTCAACCTGTGTTTAACCTTTCAAATCAGCTGAACAGCCACTTCCACAGCAGCACCAGCACGATAACCGCCAGCACCGGCCGCGCAATGCGGTAGGCCTTGGGATGCTTGCGCTTCCATTGCTTGACCACACCGCTGAACTTGTCGCTGAAGGTCTTGCTCCAGGCATACGCCTGGTTGATCCCGCCAACGCGTTCATCGTCCAAGTTCTGCGGCGCAGTGGCGCGACCCAGTTGCTTGCTGACCCAACGGTTGACGCGGGTCATGATGCGGTTGCTCAGCGGGCGTTCGATGTCGCAGAACAGGATCACGCGGGTCTGGTCGGTTTCGTTCTTCACCCAGTGCACGTAGGTTTCGTCGAACATCACGTCCTCACCGTCGCGCCAGGCATAGACCTGGCCGTCGACGAAGATGCGGCAATCGTCGGAGTTAGGCGTCGACAGTCCGAGGTGATAGCGCAGGGAACCGGCAAACGGGTCGCGGTGCGGGTTGAGGTGACTGCCGCCCGGCAACAGCGCGAACATCGCACCCTTGACGTTGGGGATGCTGCTGACCAGGGCCACGGTTTTCGGGCACAGCGCCTCGGCCGATGGCAGCGGTTTGTCGTACCACTTGAGGTAGAAACGCTTCCAGCCCTTCTTGAAGAACGAACCGAAACCGGCGTCGTTGTTCTTTTCGGCGGCGCGGATGTAACCCTCGTCGAACAGGTGCATGGCCTCTTCGCGGATCACTTCCCAATTGTCCTTGAGCACATCCAGTTCCGGGAACTTGCTGCGGTCCAGGTACGGTTTGGACGGCACGGCCGAGAACAGGTACATCAGGGCGTTATAGGGTGCAAACAGCGCCGAATGGTTGACGAACTGACGCAACATCGGCAAACGCGCCTTGCCACGCAGGTGCACATACAGCGTGCTGCCGATAAACAACAGCAACACCGACAGTTTGGCGGCCAAAGAAAAGGTCATGCAGCAACTCCTGGAAATAAGCGCCTGGCCAACAGCCTCCCGTCGACGGGAAACCAGACGTAGCAGCCGGCCATGATAAACACTTGGGCCATTATGCAGAAGGCCCAGGCCGACCGGCTGACATAAATCAACACCCTGGGGCCCTTTTGGCTTGCGGGCCGGTAGTGGCCTGCAAGCGTGTAATGGCCTGCAAGCTTGTAGTGGCCTGCGGGCTTGTAGTGGCCTGCAAGCTGGTCGTGGCGAGCGGGCTTGCCCCGCGTTGGAGCGCGCAGCGCTCCCACTTCAGACGTCGCGGTGTACTTGATAGACCGCGTTGTCAGGTTTTAGGGGCTGCTTCGCAGCCCAACGCGGGGCAAGCCCGCTCGCCACGGTAAGCCTGCTCGCCACAGCAAGCCCGCTCGCCACGACAAGCCCACAGGCCACATCAAGCCGCTCGCCACAACAGCCCTACTTGCTACACGGTACCGATCAGGCCTGGGTTTCCTGATCGGTGAACAAATCGCTGAACAGCATGCTCGACAGGTAGCGCTCACCGGAGTCCGGCAGGATCACCACGATGGTCTTGCCCTGCATTTCCGGTTTCTCGGCCAGGCGCACGGCCACGGCCATTGCGGCGCCACAGGAAATACCGCACAGAATCCCCTCTTCCTGCATCAGGCGCAGGGCCATGGCCTTGGATTCCTCGTCGGTGACCAGCTCCACGCGGTCAACCATCGACAGATCGAGGTTTTTCGGCACAAACCCGGCGCCGATGCCCTGGATCTTGTGCGGGCTCGGCTTGATCTCTTCACCGGCCAACGCCTGGGTGATGACCGGCGAGACAATCGGCTCTACCGCCACCGACAGAATCGGCTTGCCCGCCGTGTTCTTGATATAACGCGACACGCCGGTAATGGTGCCGCCAGTGCCTACGCCCGCGACCAGCACGTCCACGGCACCATCGGTGTCGTTCCAGATTTCCGGGCCGGTGGTTTTTTCGTGGATCGCCGGGTTAGCCGGGTTTTCGAACTGCGCCGGCATGAAGTAGGTGGCCGGGTCGCTGGCGACGATCTCGCCAGCCTTGTCGATCGCGCCTTTCATGCCTTTGGCCGGCTCGGTCAACACCAGCTCGGCGCCAAGCGCCTTGAGCACTTTACGCCGCTCGATGCTCATCGACGCCGGCATGGTCAGCAGCAGCTTATAGCCACGGGCGGCGGCCACAAACGCCAGGCCGATGCCGGTGTTGCCGGAAGTCGGTTCTACAATCGTCATGCCCGGCTTGAGTTTGCCGGTGCTTTCGGCGTCCCAGATCATGTTTGCGCCGATGCGGCACTTCACCGAATAACCTGGGTTACGCCCCTCGATCTTGGCCAGGATGGTCACGCCACGCGGTGCGATGCGGTTGATCTGCACCAGGGGCGTGTTACCGATGGAGTGCGCGTTGTCTGCAAAGATACGGCTCATGACGGGTCCTTAAGGCAATTTCAACAAGGCCACAAGGGTATGCCTCAGGCTGGTAGGCGTCCAGTCAGAGGAACGTTGGGCCAGTGCGCGCGGTCCATCGCCTATAACGTTGGAGAACCTGCACATGAAACGTCGCTACAGTGGGCTGCTATGGATCGTCGCCGTACTGGTGGTAGTACTGATTGCCCTGGACCTCGCCCTGCCCTACCTGGTGCGCAACTACCTGAACGACAAGCTCGCCGACATGGGCGACTACCGCGGCCAGGTCACGGATGTGGACGTGGCGCTGTGGCGCGGGGCCTATAAAATCAACGGCCTGCAGATCGTCAAAGTCGACGGTAAAGTGCCGGTTCCGTTCGTCAAAGCGCCGGTGATCGACGTGTCGGTGAGCTGGCATTCATTGTGGTACGACCATGCGGTGGTGGCCGAGGTGCAGTTCTTCCAGCCGGAGCTGAACTTCGTCGACGGTGGCAACCAACAGGCATCGCAGACCGGTAAAGGCACCGACTGGCGTGAACAGTTGGGCAAATTGTTGCCGATCACCCTCAACGAAGTCCGCATTCAGGACGGCAAGATTGCCTTTCACAACTTCAATTCCAAGCCTGCGGTGAATATCTACGCCACCCAGGTCAACGCCAGCTTCTACAACCTGACTAATGTGGTGGACATCAAAGGCAAGCGGGACGCCACCTTTGAAGGCAAGGCGCAATTGCTCGGCCAGGCGCCCCTGGAAGCCACCGCGGCTTTCGACCCGCTGAGCAACTTCGAAGACTTCGAATTCCGCTTTCGCGCCAAGGATATTCAACTCAAACGCCTGAATGACTTCGCGTCGGCGTACGGCAAGTTCGACTTCAAGGCCGGCACCGGTGATGTGGTGGTCGAAGCACAGGCTGAAAAAGGCCAACTGAGCGGTTATATCAAGCCGCTGCTGCGCGACGTAGAGGTGTTCGACTGGAAACAGGATGTCGAAAACAAGGACAAGAACATCTTCCGCTCAATCTGGGAAGCCGTGGTCGGCGCCAGCGAGACCGTATTAAAAAACCAGAACAAAAACCAGTTTGCCACCCGCGTGGAACTCAGCGGCAGCGTGCACCAGCAAAATATCAGTGCGTTCTCGGCATTCTTGGCGATCTTGCGTAATGGTTTTATCCAGGCATTTAATGCGCGGTATGAACAACCCAAGCCCAGCGCGGACTGAGCCGCACGCCGACCGGGAGATGGCTTAGCGATTAGCGTGCCGACGGGTGAATGACAACAACGAGTAAGGACACTGAGCATGCGCATTACAGGCTGGATACTGACAATTATTGGCTACCTTTTGGCCTATTCAGGCTTCGTGAAAATAGTGGGGTTCGCCATGCACGGCGGCCCCATCGCTGGCATGATGATCCTCGCCGGGACGGTCACCCTGGTGCTGGCCGCGCTGGCCCTTTGGGGCGGCAGCAAGCTCAGGGACAAAGCGGACGCGCGGGCGTACGCGTTGGAGAAAGCCACCAAGGGTCGCACGTGACCGGCCATTCAGAGACTGAATAACCCGTCTGCGTTCACAGTCGCCGGGGCTGCACGGTATAGTCCGGGCATTGATGAATTCGAGGAATGACCGATGAAGTTCGAAGGCACCCAGGCCTATGTGGCTACCGATGACCTGAAACTGGCCGTCAACGCCGCCATCACCCTGGAACGGCCGCTGCTGGTCAAGGGCGAGCCCGGCACCGGCAAGACCATGCTTGCCGAGCAGCTGGCCGAATCCTTCGGCGCCAAGCTGATCACCTGGCACATCAAATCCACCACCAAGGCACATCAGGGCCTCTACGAGTACGACGCGGTCAGCCGCCTGCGCGACTCGCAACTGGGCGTGGACAAGGTCCACGATGTGCGCAACTACTTGAAGA
Organism: Pseudomonas sp. Larv2_ips; assembly: GCF_963879675.1. NCBI lineage: Bacteria > Pseudomonadati > Pseudomonadota > Gammaproteobacteria > Pseudomonadales > Pseudomonadaceae > Pseudomonas > Pseudomonas sp. Larv2_ips. The sequence continues at coordinate 636,804 of NZ_CAWOAW010000014.1, read as the reverse complement.
AGGGCAAGCTCTGGGAAGCCTTCGAGTCCGAGGAGCGCGTGATTCTGCTGATCGATGAAATCGACAAGGCCGACATCGAGTTCCCCAACGACTTGCTGCAAGAACTCGACAAGATGGAGTTCTACGTCTACGAAATCGACGAGACCATCAAGGCCAAGAAACGCCCGATCATCATCATTACCTCCAACAACGAGAAAGAGCTGCCGGACGCGTTTCTGCGCCGCTGCTTCTTCCATTACATCGCCTTCCCTGACCGCACCACCCTGCAAAAGATCGTCGATGTGCACTACCCCGACATCAAGAAAGACCTGGTCAGCGAAGCGCTGGACGTGTTCTTCGACGTGCGCAAGGTGCCAGGCCTGAAGAAAAAGCCGTCCACCTCCGAACTGGTCGACTGGCTCAAGCTGCTGATGGCCGACAACATCGGCGAAGCCGTGCTGCGCGAACGCGACCCCACCAAAGCCATTCCGCCGTTGGCCGGCGCCCTGGTGAAAAACGAGCAAGACGTGCAGTTGCTGGAACGTCTGGCCTTCATGAGCCGTCGCGGTAATCGATAATGTTGCTCAACCTGTTCAATGAGATGCGTGCCGCCAAGGTGCCGGTGTCGGTGCGCGAGCTGCTCGACCTGATCAATGCGCTGAAGCAGCGTGTGGTCTTCGCCGACATGGACGAGTTTTACTACTTGGCCCGTGCGATTCTGGTCAAGGACGAGCGGCATTTCGACAAGTTCGACCGCGCGTTCGGTGCCTATTTCAACGGCCTGGAAAAGCTCGACGACCACCTGCAGGCGCTGATCCCCGAAGAGTGGCTGCGCAAGGAGTTCGAACGCTCGTTGAGCGATGAAGAGCGTGCGCAGATCCAGTCCCTCGGTGGCCTGGACAAGCTCATCGAAGAATTCAAGAAACGCCTGGAAGAACAGAAAGAGCGCCATGCCGGCGGCAACAAGTGGATCGGCACCGGCGGCACCAGCCCGTTCGGCTCCGGCGGCTACAACCCGGAAGGCATCCGTGTGGGTGAGGCCGGCAAGCGCCAGGGCAAGGCGGTAAAAGTCTGGGACCAGCGCGAGTACAAGAACCTCGACGATCAGGTGGAGCTGGGCACGCGCAACATCAAGATTGCCCTGCGCCGCCTGCGCAAGTTCGCGCGCCAGGGTGCGGCCGAAGAGCTCGACATCGACGGCACCATCGACCACACCGCCCGCGATGCCGGGCTGCTGAATATTCAGATGCGTCCGGAGCGGCGCAACACCATCAAACTGCTGTTGCTGTTCGACATCGGCGGCTCAATGGACGCCCACGTGAAGATCTGCGAAGAGCTGTTCTCTGCGTGCAAGACCGAGTTCAAGCACCTGGAGTACTTCTACTTCCATAACTTCGTGTACGAGTCGGTGTGGAAGAACAACCAGCGCCGCACCTCCGAACGCACCTCCACCCAGGACTTGCTGCATAAATACGGCGCCGATTACAAGGTGATCTTTATCGGCGATGCGTCGATGGCGCCGTATGAAATCACCCAGGCCGGCGGCAGCGTCGAGCACTGGAATGAGGAGCCTGGGTACGTGTGGATGCAGCGCTTCATGGCCAAGTACAAGAAGCTGATCTGGATTAACCCGTACCCGAAAGACACGTGGGGGTATACGGCGTCGACGGGAATTGTGCGCGAACTGGTGGAAGATCAGATGTATCCGCTGACGCTGCGGGGCCTGGAAGAAGGGATGCGCTTTCTCTCCAAGTAACTCAAACCTCCCACGCAACGCACATCCCATGTGGGAGGGGCTTGCCCCCGATAGCAGGGTGTCAGCCAATGCAACGGGCACTCAAAGGCCGCTATCGGGGGGCAAGCCCCCTCCTACATTTTTAGCCTTCGCTGAAGCGCTGCAAAAAGTCCACATGCTGCCGATGCGCCGTCTCCTGCACTACCGGCGCCAAGCGCACCTTTTCCCCCGGCAAACATTGCGCCAGCCGCGCCAGCGCCAAAGGCGTCAACGCGCCTAAACGCGGGTAGCCACCAATGGTCTGCCGATCATTGAGCAACACAATCGGCTGCCCATCCGGCGGCACCTGGATCGCTCCCAGCGGAATCCCTTCAGAGATCAACGACGGCCCCTGATACTGCAACGGCGTGCCCAGCAGGCGCATGCCCATGCGGTCGGCGCGGCTGTCCAGTGCCCAATCGGTGTTAAAGGCATCGAACAAACTCTGGCCGCTGAATTGGCCGATTTGTGCGCCGACTATCACCTCCAATGGCGCCTTGGCAGGCAAGTCCGGCGCGTTTAACACCTTCATCGCGCCGCCCACCCCGGAGTAAGCCAGCCGCGTGCCTTCGGCCAGCGGCGTGCCGAAACCATCCACGCCGCCCAACGCTTCACGCACCACCGTGGCGCAACTGCCCAGCACCTGCGGCGCATCAAAGCCGCCCGGCGCCGCGAGGTAGGCCCGCGCGCCATTGAACGGCTGGGTAAAGCGCAAACGCTGACCCTTTTGCAGGATAAAACTGCGTCCCGGGCTGATCGCACGCTCATCGATGTACGCGCCCAGGTCCGCGCCGGCCAATGCCAGCAAGCAATACTCCTCGGCCTGCACGGTGAACCCGCCCAAGGTGATTTCAACCACTGGCGCATCCAGCGCATTGCCCAGCAGCCAGTTGGCCCAGGACATCGACACCCAGTCCAGCGCGCCGCCCTGGGTCACGCCCAGGTGCCGAACGCCAAAGCGGCCGGCATCCTGCAACAGGCACAGCGGCGTGCTGGCCTCGATCAACAAGCGGCTCATGCCTGCGCCTCCAACGGCGTGTCATCGCCACCCAGGTTGATGAATTCGGCGTGACCGACCGCCTCGAAACGCACCGTATCGCCGGGCTGCATCAGGCTGTAACCGTCGCGTTCACGGTCGAACAGCTTGGCCGGGGTGCGGCCGATCAGGTTCCAGCCACCGGGCGAAACCACCGGGTACGCGGCGGTTTGCCGCTCGGCAATGCCGACGCTGCCGGCCGCCACACGCTTTCGCGGGGTATTGAGGCGCGGCGTCGCCAGGATTTCGTCCACCAACCCCATAAAGGCAAACCCGGGGGCAAACCCGAGGGCGAACACCTGGTATTCATGGGCGCTGTGGCGGCGGATCACGTCCTCAACCGACAGACCGCTGCGCTGGCTGAGCAAGCTCAGTTCCGGGCCGACACTCAGGTCGTACCACACCGGCAACACGTGACACTGGCCACTGCCCTGGGCCTGGGGTTGCAAATCGGTCAGCGCCTGGCCGATCAACGCGCGCGCCTGGGCCGGGGTTAAGGCGGTGAGGTCGTAATGCACCATCAACGTGGTGTAGGACGGCACCAGGTCCACCAACGCCGCGCCAAACTCCTCGCGCAGGCGTTGAGTGGCGGCGAGCATCCACGGCATGTTGGCTTCGGCAATGACATCAAACAGACGCACCATCAGGCAGTCGATCGCCACCACTTCAATGCGTGGCTTCATGCTGGCTTCAGCGCCTCGCGGATACGTTTCACGGCGGCCACCGAACTGGCGTTGTCGCCATGCACACACAAGGTGTTGGCCTGCAACACCAAGGCGCTGCCATCGCTGGCGGTCAGGGCGTCGCCACGGGAAATCGTCAACGCCTGCTGCACGATGGTTTCGGCATCATGGTGCACGGCGCCCGGCAACTGGCGCGAGACCAGATGCCCCTTGGGGTCGTAAGCGCGGTCGGCAAAGGCCTCGAACCACAAGGTCACCCCGTACTCATCGCCCAAGGCCTGGGCCGCGCTGTTGTCGCGGGTGGCCAGCAGCATCAGCGGCAGGTCCCCATAAGCGGCCACGGCCTGGATCACTGCGCGCAATTGCGCAGGGTTGGCCATCATGTCGTTGTACATCGCGCCATGGGGTTTGACGTAGGTGACCCGCCCGCCTTGCGCACGGCAGATGCCGTCGAGGGCGCCGATCTGGTAGTGCAGCAGGTCCTGGATTTCCTGCGGTGTGTAGGCCATGGAGCGGCGACCGAAGCCTTGCAGGTCCTGGTACGCCGGGTGCGCCCCCACTTGCACGCCGTGCTTGAAGGCCAGGCTGACGGTCTTGCGCATGATGCTCGGATCACCGGCATGAAAGCCGCAGGCCACGTTGGCGCAATCGATGAACGGCATGACCTCGGCGTCCAGACCCATGGTCCAGTTGCCAAAGCTTTCGCCGATGTCGCAATTCAATAGCAGACGGCTCACGGTGGGTGCTCCTCCAGGCGTTGTTTTTCAGGCGTTGTATTTTTTGTAGTGTGGGATTTTTCGTACAGAACTGGCAACTTGTCCTCACACCCCAACGACGCTTATCGTGGAATAGCTCGATTTTTGGCGTTTGCCCGGTGCGGCGTCCAACTAATAAAAACCGATCCATGCATAAGAAAAGTTGATCCCATGAATTTGAAGTTCCTCGAAACCTTCGTCTGGGTGGCCAAGCTCAAGAGCTTTCGCCTGACCGCCGAGAAGTTGTTCACCACCCAGGCCTCGATTTCCAGCCGCATTGCCGTGCTCGAGAGCGAGTTGGGTGTGAAGCTGTTTCTACGCGACTCACGCGGCGTGAGCCTGACCCCGGAAGGCTTGAAGGTGCTCGATTACGCCGAGCAGATGATGGTGACCATGCAGGGTTTGAAGCAGTCACTGGAGACCACCAGCAGCAAGGTCGGGCGGATTCGCATCGGCGCGATGGACACGGTGATTCACACCTGGCTCAGCCCCTTGGTGGCCGAATTGATGGACCACTTCCCGTTGGTGGAAATCGAGTTGGTCGCCGATACCGCATTGAACCTCAGCGATCAGCTGCAAAAAGGCTTCCTCGACCTGATCCTGCAAACCGACCTGCTGCGCCTGGAAACCGTGCGCAGCCTGGAACTGGCCAGCCACCCGATGGCCTGGATCGTCGCCAGCCACTCGCTCTACAACCGCGACTACGCCTCCCTCGCCGAACTGGCCCAGGAGCGCATCATCACCTACTCGAAAAACTCCCACCCGCACCAGGACGTGCTGAGCCTGATGCAGGCCAACGGCGTCGCCGCGCCGCGCATGAACTGTGTGAATTCGGTGTCGGCGATCACCCGCCTGCTGCGCGATGGCTTCGGCATCGGCGCCCTGCCGCCGGTGCTGGTCAGCGAGGAACTGGCACGCGGGGAGTTGGTGATGCTGCCGATGGCGCAGAAGCTGCCGAATCTGCAGGTGGTAGTGTCGTGGCGAGTAGGTGTGGAGTTGGTGGAGGAGATTGTCGGGCTGTGCCAGAAGGTGGTGGCCCGCTATGCCGAAGAGGTCGGCAAAGCGCACATGGTGCTAAGCCACTGAAAAAACCGGGGCCACATGTGGGAGCGGGCTTGCTCGCGAATGCGCAGTGTCAGCCAACCTATCAGGCGACTGATCCACCGCATTCGCGGGCAAGCCCGCTCCCACATTTAGATTTTCAGCGGTTCTAGAGGCCCTTCAAATCCCGCTCTTCAATCGGCCGGCTCTGACGCAGGCGCTTGCCGCCCAACACCACCCAGTCGATCAAGCGGAACAGGCATTCAATGCCGAACGACAACAGCATAGCCCCGCCCAAGCCCCAGCCCATCGCTTCCGGCGTCAGCAGGATCTGATAGCTGTAGCCGTTCCACGTTTCCAGGCGAATCGCCGGGTCCGCGGCCACCGCCACCTGCAGGGCGCGGATGTACCACGGGCCTTGCATGGCCTGGAATTGCTTGTCCAACGCCACCTGGCGATCCAGCAGGGTGCCCAGGCTGTTGGCATCGCTCTGGAACACCGGATCATCACTGGCGCGGTAATGCGCCACCAACGCCTGCAAATCACCGTTGAAGAACTGCCGTGCAGTGGTTTCAAACCCGCTGAGGCCGGTCTGAGCCTCGATCAGGTGGGCCTCGACGCGCTTGGCGTAGTCGTTGATGAAACCCGGCACCTGCACGCCGACCAACAAGCCAATGGCAAACAGCACCAACCGCAAATAACTGAGCAGCATGGTCGATATCCTTACTCGGTAATGCCCTGACTGACGCATTCACCGCGTCGCCACAGGCTCCATTGGCCCGGTTCGTAGCGGGTCCAGTTTTCGTTGTCGGTCAACGGCTCGGTGGCGATCACGGTGACCACGTCATTGGGCGTGGTTTCGGCCTGAAAATCGACGATCACGTCGACATCTTTCAAGCGCGCCGGGCCGAACGGTGCGCGCCGGGTAATCTGCGCCAGCTTGGTCGAGCAGTAGCAAAACAGCCAGTCACCGTCGCTGAGCAGGCAGTTGAACACGCCTTTGCTGCGGTATTCGGCGCAGGCGGCGATCAGGTCCGGCAGCACTTGTTCGATCTCTACCGGCTCGGGGAAGGCTTCGCGCACACGGTTGAGCAGGTCGCAGAACGCTGCTTCGCTGTCGGTATCGCCCACCGGCCGGTAGAACGTGGCGCGCGGGTTGAAGTCCGCCAGCTGGCCGTTATGGGCAAAACACCAGTTGCGGCCCCACAGCTCGCGCACGAACGGGTGGGTATTGGCCAGGCTCACCTTGCCCACGTTGGCCTGGCGGATATGGCCAATCACCACTTCACTTTTGATCGGATAACGCTGCACCAGCAGCGCGACTTCCGACTCGCTGCTGGCGGCCGGGTCCTGAAACAGGCGCAGGCCACGGCCTTCGTAGAACGCGATGCCCCAACCGTCGCGGTGGGGGCCGGTACGCCCGCCCCGCTGCATCAGCCCGGTAAAGCTGAACACGATGTCGGTGGGGACGTTGGCACTCATGCCCAATAATTCACACATGCCAGGGCTCTCGCTGCAGGGCGGACGACGTCAAAGGCGCGGTTCGACGCGCATTCCGCTGGCAGGCGCCGGGCGACGGAACGGCTCGTCGTCTTCGTCAACCGTCTCGGCAGCCAGGGCGGCGTCGACAGCGGCCTTGCGCTCACGCCGGGCGTTGGCGGCGCGCTCGATGGGCCAGCGGATCAGCGCAAACACGATATACACGCCAAACGCGATCATCGTGTACATGAACAAATCGGAAATGGCCCGCCAGGCGTTATTGCCGACATGCAGCACCAGGTCCAGGGCCGTGATCGCCACCGCCGGCGCGAACTGGGTCTTGACCGGATCGACGATGGTCGGGCTGAACAGCAGCACCGCCATCAGCAACTGCAGCGGCTCGCGCAGCCAGCGCCAGATCCAGCGGGTCATGCGCCACCACACCAACAGGCAGCCCAAAGCGGCGAAGGCGTAAAGGCCCCAAGCGGTCAGATAGTCGTTCTCGGTCATGGTGTCCATGGCAAGGTAGGCAAACAGGCGGCTATGATAACGGCTTTTGCGTGTCTCGGCTGCAATGCCTGCCACCATCCGCCAGACAGAGAGTGATCCATGCCTTCATCGACCCACATCACTGCCGCCCCGATTGCCCGCAAGGCCGAAGGGCAGGACCCGTACGCCTGGCTGCAAGAGCGTGACACGGCTGAAGTCCTCGATTACCTCAAAGCCGAAAACGCCTGGCAGGAAGCGCAACTCGCCGATCAGCAGGCACTGCGCGAAACCCTGTTCGACGAGATCAAGGGCCGCATTCTCGAAACCGACCTGTCCCTGCCCTCGCCGTGGGGTCCGTACCTGTACTACACGCGCACCACCGCCGGTGACGAATACGCCCGCCATTACCGCTGCCGCCGCCCGGCAGATGACAGCAACACCGTGGACGACAGCAGCGAAGAATTGCTGCTCGACCCCAACGTACTCGCCAACGGCGGCTTTTTCTCGCTGGGCGCATTCAGCATCAGCCCCGACCACCAGCGCCTGGCCTACAGCCTGGACACCAGCGGTGAAGAGATTTACACCCTGTACGTGAAGGAACTGGCTAACGGCAAAGTCAGCGAACTGGAGTTTCAGGACTGCGACGGCAGCATGACCTGGGCCAATGACAGCCTGACCCTGTTCTTCGGCGAGCTGGACGACACCCATCGCCCACACAAACTGTATCGCTACCGCCTGGATGGCACGGCAGCGCAGGAAGTGTTCCACGAGCCTGACGGACGTTTCTTCCTGCATTGCTACCGCTCCAGTTCCGAGCGCCAGTTGCTGCTGGCCCTCGGCAGCAAGACCACCAGTGAAATCTGGGCGCTGGACGCCAACCAGCCGCACCTCGACTTCACTTGCCTGGCGCCACGGGTCGAAGACCACGAATACGATGTCGACCATGGCCAGCGCAATGGCGAGTGGACCTGGTTTATCCGCAGCAACCGCGACGGCATCAACTACGCGCTGTTCGTCGCCGCCGACACCGGCAGCGTGCCCACCGAAGATCAATGGCAAAACCTGATCCCGCACAGCGACGAAGTGATGCTCGACGGCGTGAGCCTCAATGCCAGCGCGATGACCTTGAGCCTGCGCATCGGCGGCCTGCCAGTGATCGAAGTGCACCCTGAGGACGTGCCGGCCTATCGCGTCGAATTGCCCGACGCCGCTTATAGCCTTTATGTACAAAACAGCCTGGAATTCCCGAGCGACAAGATCCGTCTGCGCTATGAAGCGCTGAACCGTCCGGCCCAGGTGCGCCAGCTGGAATTGGCGACCGGCGCGCAAGCCGTGCTCAAGGAAACGCCGGTACTCGGCGAGTTCAACGCCGACGACTACGTCAGCCAACGCCTGTGGGCCACGTCTGCCGATGGCACCCAGGTGCCAATCAGCCTGGTGGTCAAACGCGACCAGTTAGGCAAACCGGTGCCGCTGTACCTCTACGGCTACGGCGCCTACGGCCACAGCCTCGACCCCTGGTTCTCGCACGCACGCCTGAGCCTGCTCGACCGTGGCGTGGCGTTTGCCATCGCGCACGTACGCGGCGGCGGCGAATTGGGTGAAGCCTGGTACCGCAACGGCAAGCAGGCACACAAACAGAACACCTTCAGCGACTTTATCGCCTGCGCCGAGCACCTGATCGCCCAGGGCCTGACCACCTCCAAACAACTGGCCATCAGCGGCGGCAGTGCCGGCGGCCTGTTGATCGGCGCGGTACTCAATCAACGCCCGGAGCTGTTCCAGGCGGCGATTGCCGACGTGCCGTTCGTGGATGTGCTCAACACCATGCTCGACCCCGAGCTGCCGCTGACCATCACCGAATACGACGAGTGGGGCAACCCTGAAGAGCCAGAGGTGTACGAACGCATCAAGGCCTACGCGCCGTACGAGAACGTCAGCGCCCAGGCGTACCCGGCCCTGCTGGTGATCGCCGGCTACAACGACAGCCGCGTGCAGTACTGGGAAGCGGCCAAGTGGGTGGCCAAGCTGCGCGACACAAAGACGGACGACAACCTGCTGTTGCTCAAGACTGAACTGGGCGCCGGCCATGGTGGCATGAGCGGGCGTTATCAGGGATTACGTGATGTAGCGCTCGAATATGCATTTGTGTTCAAGGCGCTGGGGTTGATTTAAGGAACTTAGGGCGGCGGTCCTGTCTGAACACACAGACCGCCTACTTGATTGATGGACCAAGATTGCAGCTATGCCTCAACCAACTTTATTGAACAATGAAATCCGCGACATGCTCATGGACTGCGGCCTGTTCAACGCTTTGCTGCCGGAAGATTTTCACGTCGCCGCCGGCTACTTCAACATCAGCAGCATTGCCCGGGGCGAAGTGATCTTCGTTGAGGGCGATGCCGGCACGTTCATGTGCATCATCCACAGCGGCCAGGTGGCCGTGCAGAAAACCAACCATGAAGGCCAGCGCCTGACCATCGCCACCCTGCGCAGTGGGCGGGCGTTTGGCGAAATGGCGGTACTCGATGGCGAGCGGCGCTCTGCCAGTTGCCTGGCGGCAAGTGACTGCGTGCTGCTGAACCTGGGCAAGGACTCGCTGGAAAAAATGCTCAACGAAGCGCCCAGGGTCGCGGCCAAGATCATCCGCGCGATTGCGATCGCCTTGTCCAAACGCCTGCGCATGGCCGACGGGCAATTGCTCTCGCAACCGTTTTAACCGCCGGGCGTCTTCGGCTTGCTGTCATTTTGCAGCAGGCCAGGCACGCTCTGGTCCTTGGGCGGCGTTGGCAACACAATCGGCACCAGCGCGGGTGAACCGTTGGCGGTGGCTTTGGGCGCCACAGGCGGGGTGACTTGCGGGTACAACGTCGGTGTCGGTGTACCCGGCGCACCGGGCGTTGGCGCGGGTGCGACCGGAACGGTTTGCACCTCCTGAGCCTGGGCCGCACCCAATGTGAGCGCGCCAAGCACAATGACCGTTAGAATGCTGCACTTCATCGATGGCTCCATGGCCTGACCGGAATGTCGTAAGGCTACTCCCAACCGCGCAAGAATGCCCTTCCCAATGAGATTTCAATGAAACGTTTCGTTCTGCTCGACACCACTCCAATCCCCGATAACGGCGGTGCCTTGTGCCTGTTCGAATACGGCGAGGATTTTGTCATCAAGATCCAGGGCGGTGACGGCGGCCAACTGATGAACACGCGCATGCACGGCTCCGAAGACGCGCTGGCGGAAATTCCCTGCCGCAAAGTCGCCGGGCGCCCGGGTTCGCGGGTGTTGATCGGCGGGCTGGGCATGGGCTTTACCCTGGCCTCAGCGCTCAAACATCTGGGCAAGACGGCCGAAGTGGTAGTCGCCGAATTGGTGCCCGGCGTCGTGGAATGGAACCGTGGGCCCCTGGGTGAAAAGTCCGGCCGCCCGCTGCTCGACCCACGCACCGTGATCCGCATGGAAGACGTGGCCAAGGTGCTGCAAGCCGAGCCTCAAGGCTTTGACGCGATCATGCTGGATGTCGACAACGGCCCCGAAGGCCTTACGCAAAAGGCCAACAGCTGGCTCTACTCGGCCGGTGGCCTGGCTGCCTGCGCCAAAGCCCTGCGCCCCAAGGGCGTACTGGCCGTGTGGTCGGCCAGTGCCGATAAGTTGTTCAGCGACAAACTGCGCAAGGCCGGGTTCAAGGCCGAGGAAGTGCAGGTGTTCGCCCACGGCAACAAGGGCACCCGGCACACTATCTGGATCGCCGAAAAGCTCAAGGGCTGAGCAACATCCCCAAAACACCACACATCTTTTGTCCTGAGTCAGCTTCGGGATTTGCGGTAATCGATCACATACGGCACTTTTTTCTCGACGGTCTTCTTCAGCTCGGCTCGATCCAACTGGGCCATGCCGCCCAACTGGTGGGCGGTGAACCCGCTGTCCCCCACCTGTGAACCGGGCGCCAGGCTGACCATGCGCTGGGCGACGGCTTCAATCGCGTCCTTGTAACCGCCTTTCTTGTTCAGGTTGAAAGCACGCAGGTCGATCTGCGTGCGCAGCCAATTGCCCCAGTAAAACTCCAGGAATTCCGGCGCGACGGCGCCATCGTCCGGCTTGCCGTAGGCGGCCTTGCGGGTGAAATACACCAGGCTGCGAAAGGTGTCGTCCTGCAGGTTCTTGAAGCCCAAGTGCGCCGGCAATTGCTGCGGTGACAGCGGCTGGCCGTGATCGCCTTTGAGCCAGACCTTGCGCGCCGTTTCCATACGCTGCCAGAAGGTAGCCATGTCCGGGCTGTTGCTGAAATCATCGGTCACCTTGACCCACATGTGCAGCTGCGGGCCGCCGCCGGGGACTTCCCACAAGGTAGTGAAGCTATGGTGACCGTCGGTCAGGTACAACTGGCCACCAGGGCCGACCACGACGGTTTTCATGTCATCGGGATGCGTGCCCACCGGGTCTTTGCACCTGAAGCTGGCGGGTTGGTGCAGGTCAGCCTTTTTGGGCACCTTGTCGGCCGCGCCCTGGCCGTTGGTTTCGCAGTATTCATCGAAGACCTTGGCCGGCGTATCGGCAAACAGGCCCAGGCTGTAGTAAATCTGGTCAAAGCCCACGACAGCCTGGGTCGGGTGCAATTGTTCAAGGGCCACCTCGATGATCTGGCCAGGCTTGGGCGTGGAGAATGCCTGGGCTTGGGCCGCCAGGACGCTGAGTAGCAGTGCTGCGGTCCATGTGTATAAACGCATTGGTTTCAGATCCTTGAGAATGAAGTGAGCCGATACTACAAACGATTGCCGCCGGCAGGCTGTACCGCAGCTGAAAAAGCCAGCAGTCATTTACCCCGCAAGCGGCTAGAATCAACCTTATCCGTGAACCCCCAAATAGCCAGGAGCCATGATGAGCTCGACCAACCCGCCCTCCCACACCGCCAAGCTGGACCGCATCCTCGCCGATGCCCAGCGCGACCGGGAAATGGGCTATCGCGACAAAGCCTTGAAGATGTACCCGCACGTGTGTGGCCGCTGCGCGCGTGAATTTGCCGGCAAGCGCTTGAGCGAACTGACCGTGCACCATCGCAACCACAACCATGATGACAACCCCCAGGACGGTTCCAACTGGGAGTTGCTGTGCCTGTATTGCCACGACAACGAACACTCACGCTACACCGACCAGCAGTACTTCGGCGAAGGCTCCACCAGCAGCCCGACGATTGCCAAGGCCACGCACAACCCGTTTGCGGCGTTGGCTGGGTTGATGAAAAAAGACGACTGAAATCGTCGCTGCCTCTCATGGCCTCTTCACGGGCATGCCCGTTCCCACATTTGTCCGCGTACATGCTTTGAAATGCGGTCGAGTGTGGGAGCGGGCTTGCTCGCGAAGGCGGCAGCTGTAACGGCACCCAACTCGCGACCGACCGCAGCCCGAGCATTCCCCGTATAATCGCCGTTTTTCTCCAAGGCACCCTTCCCCGTGGGCAATAAACGCTACAGCTGCATCGGTCTGTATAACCCCAAATCCCCCGAAAACGTCGGTTCGGTGATGCGTGCCGCCGGCTGCTACGGCGTGGCCTCGGTGTTCTACACCGGCGTGCGTTACGAGCGCGCCCGGGATTTCATCACCGACACCAAGAAGGTCCATCACGACATTCCGCTGATCGGCATCGACGACCTGAAAAAAATCCTGCCGCTGGGTTGCATCCCGGTCGCCGTGGAGCTGGTCGAAGGCGCCCGCCCGCTGCCCGAATACACCCACCCTGATCGCGCGTTGTACATCTTCGGCCCCGAAGACGGCTCGCTGGACAAAGAGATTCGCGACTGGTGTGAAGACGTGGTGTACATCCCGACCACCGGCTGCATGAACCTCGCCGCCACGGTCAACGTGGTGCTCTACGATCGCCTGGCCAAGGGCAACAACACCCGCTCGGGCCCCAAGTACTGATTTTTTGGGAACATCCGGCGCCTGCAGGCAGTCAGCTACATATCACTTGCCTTGTTGGAGACAGATCATGAGCGACAGCAAAATCCTGCGACCTATCATCGAACACACGCCGTTTGAAACCCAACCGCCTCAAAACGTGCACGGCTGGGAGCGCATTGGCTCGGTGGCCGGTGGCGTGATGATGGTTGGCAAAGGCCTGCGCCGTGGCGGGATCTTCGGGCTCATCCAGGTGGCGATTGGTGGCGTGGCGCTGGTGCGCGGCGTTACCGGGCGCAGCTCGCTCAAAGACAAGCTGGAACAGGGCCGCCAGGAAATGAACAGCGTGCGTACCAAAATCGAGCGCGCGGGCGAAGAGCTGAAAAACCTGAAGACCAAGGCCGAAGTCGCCGCTGAAAAAGCCACTAAAACCACTGGCTGACGCCCCTCTCCACCTATTGGAGAGCTGAATGTGGGAGCGGGCGTGCTCGCGAAAGCGGTGAATCAGTCGCCAAGTATTTGGCTGACACACCGTATTCGCGAGCACGCCCGCTCCCGCATTTTTGCTTTGTGTATGGCCTAAGCTCAGCGCAATAGTTTGCTATCCAGCACCACCGACGACTCACCGATCACACTGTCGGCCAACTGCACAAACTCCGCCGTCGTTATGCTGTTCGCGCGCATCACCGCCTGCGCAAGGTCATCCAGCGAGCGCTTGTTGTGGGTTTTCACGCGAATCTCGCGGTCCAACTCCTGCAACACCACCACCGCCCTCGCGACGGTCGCGCCGTTGACGTGGTCGCCACGCAATGTGGTCACGTCCTTGCCCTCTTTGCTCAAGCGCGCCTGAATCGCGGCATACCGCTCATCGGTGATGCCGCCCGCGCGGCGCAGCAGCTCGATGGCGTAATACTCGCCAAGCCCTTCGCTGATCCAGTCACTGGTGTCGTGATCGTTGAAGCGCCCGATCGCCTGCACCACCTCACGGATCAACGCGCTGCTGCCGTTCTCGCTGACCAGCGGCGTGCGGCTGTTGAGGTAGATCGAGTCGCGCGACGCAAACACGCCACGGCGCATCGGGTCGCTGGCGCCCACCACCAGCAGCTTGGCCGGGTGGCGCGGGAACGCGGCCTCCACTTGAGGCCAGACGAAGGTCAGCAGCGTCAGCACGTCCATGCGGCGCATGGCCTGGCCTTTGGGCGAGGCCACGGTGACCTCGGTTTCGCCCAGGCGCACGCGGCGGCTGCCGAGGGTGCCGGCGAGCATCCAGCCGGTAGGGCGGTCGAACAGGCGGGAAACGTTGTCGATGCGGAATTTGTGCTTGCCGATGCGCGGCCAGGCGGTTTCGACGCTTTTCCAGCCTGCCGGCAACTCGAACACCAGGCGCGAGACCAGCTCGACGCCGTCCTGCTGGTCGAGCCGCGCAGCCGGCACCAGGTCTTCGCCTCGGAACAACGCCCAACTGGGCGTCATCCGCGCTTCATACACGCCAGGTTTGCGCGCGTGGGTCAGGCGTACCCGGTAGCTCAGGCTGGCCTTGTCGGCGCTGGGTTGCCACAGGCCATGGGTGCCGGTGACCTTCCACTGGCCATCGGCCTTGAAGTCGCTGTAATCACCGTCGCGGCCCAGGTCGAAATTCAGGCTGCGCACCGCCGAGCCTTGGGACAGGCTCACACGCACCTCGGCTTGATCACTCTGGGGCAGCAGTTTGACGTGGTAGTCGAGGTCGACTTTCTTCGCGCACCACGCGGGCAGGCTCAGCGCCAGCAACACACAAGAGGCCGCCAGCTTGGTTGCCACCGTCATACACACTCCTTTTTCAGCCTGCGCGGAAGATCAGGTAATCCTCCCAGTCGTCTTCGGGCACGCTGCCTTCGGCGAGCATGCGACCGGACTGGGAAATGCGTTCGTGGTGCACGGCATCGCGGTCGCCGCAGACCAGGTGGTGCCACAGCGGCAGGTCCTTGCGCTCGCTGACCAGGCGGTAGCCGCAGGTTGGCGGCAGCCACTTGAACTGGTCGGCCTGGCCCGGCGTGAGCTGGATGCAGTCGGGCACCGAGGCGCGGCGGTTGGGGTAATCGGTGCACTGGCAGGTGTTCAGGTCGAGCAGTTTGCAGGCAATGCGCGTGTAATAAACGCTGTTGTCCTCCTCGTCCTCAAGCTTTTGCAGGCAGCACAGGCCACAGCCGTCGCACAACGACTCCCACTCCTCCTGGTCGAGGTGTTCAAGGGTTTTGCGTATCCAGAAAGGTTCGACTTTAGCGGCCATGGCTTTACATCAGTATCGGTCGGTGAAAAGGCCGCCAGTCTAGTGCCCAAGGCCCCTGGGGCCAAGCGCTTACGACTGGCGGTGTAACAACACTTGTCAGTCCAGTGGGCGCGCAGTAGCTTTGAACGCCGAATCGCACCTCAGGAACTGCCCATGACACGCGTTGCCGACTACCCGATCCACACGCAATTTACCGAACGCTGGTCGCCTCGCGCCTTTACCGGCGAGAGCATCCCGAAAGACACCCTGCTGAGCTTTTTCGAGGCCGCACGCTGGGCGCCATCGGCCTATAACTCGCAACCTTGGCGTTTTCTCTACGCGCGGCGTGACACGCCGGATTGGGAACGCTACCTGGGCCTGCTGAATGAATTCAACCGTGCCTGGGCGCAGCATGCGTCGGCCTTGGTGATCATCGCGTCAAAAACCGACTTCACCGCCCCCGGCGCCAGCGAAGAAACCCCGGCGCTGTGGCACACCTTTGACACCGGTTCGGCCTGGGGCCACCTGGCACTGCAAGCCAGCCTGAGCGGCTGGCACACCCACGGCATGGCCGGTTTCGATCAGGAACTGACCCGCAAAGAACTGAAGATTCCCCAAGGCTATGCGCTGCACGCGGCGGTGGCCGTGGGCAAGGTGGGCGACAAGTCGAGCCTGCCCGAGTACTTGCAGGGCCGTGAAGCGCCAAGCCCACGCAAGCCGTTGAGCGAGCTGGTGTCCGAAGGCGACTTCAGCCTCTAAGCCTTGCTGATATCCCCTGTGGAAGCGGGCTTGCCCGCGATAGCGGACGGTCAGTCACGGCATCCTTGACTGACGCGCTGCTGTCGCGGGCAAGCCCGCTCGCACCTTAATAACCGCGTTCGAAGCTCACTTCTCCGCGTAACGCTTGCTTGGCTTGATACGCCCGTAGATTGTGCACAAACAACTCCACCATCATCCCCGGCGAGGTTGGTGCCGAGCTGTGCCCGGTCAGCAGCAGCCCCCACGCAGTCCAGAACGGATGGCGCTGCGGCAGCGGTTCCTGGCGGCACACGTCGATCACCGCACCGGCCAGGTGCCCTTCTTTCAGCGCCTCGACCAGGTCAGCATCGACCACGGCCACGCCGCGGCCAACGTTGATAAACAAGCCGGTCGGTTTGAATTGCTTGAACAACGCCGCGTCGTACAAATCATGCGTGTTGGGCGTGTTGGGCAGCAGGTTGATCACGTAGTCCACCTCGCCCACCAGGCGGCCCAGTTGATCCAGCCCGGCCACTTCGATAAACGGCGCCTGCTCACGCGCGGTGCTGGCGATGCCGTACAGCTTGACGCCAAACGGCAGCAGAAAATCGGCAACGCTCTGGCCGATATCGCCCGTGCCGACGATCAGCGCCTTGCGCCCGGCCAGGCTCTGGCCCATGCGGTTGTCCCACTTGCGCTCAACCTGGCTGACCAGCCGCGCGAGCACTTCGCGCTCGTGGCCGAGCATGTAGGTGAGCACAAATTCGGCCATGACCTGGCCAAAAATGCCCACCGCGCGGGTCAGGCGATAGTCGCGTGGCAAGCCATCGGCCAGCAGCGGCGTGATGCCCGCCCAGGTCGATTGCAGCCATTGCGGCTGGTGGCCTTGGCGCAACAGGGTGGCGAGCAGATCCGGCTGGCCAAGCCATACCGGGCAATCGGCGGCCAGGCGCGACAGTTCGGCCGAGTCGCCGCTGGTCAGCACTTCGACGTCCGGCGCGGCGTCACCCAGCAATTGGGCGTAGAGCGGGTAATCCTGTTCAGCAATCAGAACACGCATGGTTCAAACCTTTCAAAAACACTGCAGACGGCCGCCCGCATCCTTACGGCCACCGCCAACGAATACGTTTGCATTGAAGAAGGTGCCCGGTTCGGGCACTGACCGATCACATCGGGTCGTTGCGGCGCAGCAGCTCTTCGGGCAAGTGCTCGATGTACTCATCCTCGGCCGGTGGCATTTGCAGGTGGTAGCCCTGCTTGTCGAGGTTTTCCAGGACCACGGTGATGTCCTCGCGGGACAGCTTGCGCTCCGGCGTCAGGATCATCTCGAACGCAAGATGGGCCTTGCCGAAGGCCGCCATCAACGGTTCCGGCACACGCTCCAGCGCGTCGCTTTTGAGCACGTAGAGGTACATTCCGTCTTTTTTCAAGCTGCGGTAGATGGAGCAAATACGTTTCAAGGCTGTTCTCCGGCAGTGGCCAGGCTGTCGAGCAGCGCCTGGCCCATCAACTCGCGGCGCCAGCCACGCAGCGAGTCTGGCAATGTATAAGGCCCATCGGGGTAGCCACTCTTGACCAGGGCTTCGAGGGTTTTCTTGCGCAGCATCAGTTCCGGCGCCATGTCCAGGCGTTCGGCTTCGGCCTGGCCCAAGGCCCGCAGATGCTTGATCAGCGTGGCGGCGTCCACCGGCAGCGGCTCGGCAACAGCCGGTGGCCATTGGTCCATGGGCACGCTGGCGGCGCGCTTGATCAGGTCCAGCAGAAACTGGCCGTCCTGACGCACGGTGCGCGGGTGCATGTCTTCGATTTTGCCCAGCGCGGCGAGGTTGTCCGGCTGGGATTTGGCCAGAGGCCACAACGAGTGTTCGCGAATGATGCGGTTGCGCGGCAGGTCGCGGGCACGGGCCTGCTGCTCGCGCCAGGCGCACAGTTCACGCAGCACGGCGAGCTGGGCGCGGGACAGTTTCCACGCCAGCTTGGCGTCGCGGTACACCTCATACGGGTCGACTTCGCGGCGCAGGTTGGCCACCAACTCGGCGCCGTCTTCCAGCACCCAGGTGTATTTGTCGTCTGAGAGCTGCGGACGCAGGCGGATGTAGACCTCGGCCAGGTGCACCGCGTCTTCGGCGGCGTAGCTCACCTGGGTCTCGGACAACGGCCGCTGCAGCCAGTCCGAGCGGGTTTCACCCTTGGGCAACTCGATATCCAGCACGGCCTGCACCAGGCGCGAATAGCCCATGGAGAAACCGAGGTTCAGGTAAGCCGCCGCCAATTGGGTGTCGAACAACGGCACCGGCAGGCTGCCGGTCAGGCGCAGCAACACTTCCAGGTCTTCGCTGCACGCGTGCACCACCTTGATCACCGCCGGGTTTTCCAGCAAGGCGGCCAAGGGTTGCCAATTGTCGATGGTCAGAGGGTCGATCAGGTAAGCGCGTACGCCATCGCCGATCTGGATCAGCCCGGCAATGGGGTAAAAGGTGTCGACCCGCATGAATTCGGTGTCGAGGGCGACGAATGGCAACTGCTGCCATTCGGCGCAATGCTGGCCGAGGCTATCGTTGTCGCAGATCCAGTGAATATCGATGGCCACACGGCTCTCCCTTGAAGAATGGCGCGCAGTATATATCGCGAAAGACGCTTGCGAGCATCCGCAGTGCACACGCCTTCATGAAAACTCCGACAAGAGAGGAAGAATAGTCCGACGGGCGGGAGTTAGCTTCTCTTACGCAATACGTAAACCCGCCACAGCTTGGAGCCCGGCAGGAATTCCTGATGATTGAGTATTTTGAAACCGGCCTGGCGAAACTCGCCCTCGACAGGCGCAGGTGCGTCCACGGAAACGATCACGGTGTCGCGGCTGACCCGATGGAACTCGCGCAGCAGCGCCAAACGCCCTTCACTGCTGGGTACATGGCGAAACAGTTCCATGCAGAAAATGCAGTCCACCGCATTGGCCGACAAGCCGATGGAAAACGCTGATCCCTGGAAGGTTTTGACGCGTTTGAGCAGTGCCGCCGGGTGATGAGTGCGCGCATGGTCGAGCATGGCCTGGGAGTTGTCGGAGGCCAGAATCACGCGGTTGATATGTTCTGCCAACACCGGCCAGAACCGGCCGGAGCCGCAGGCCAGGTCGAGGATCAGCCCAGGTTCGCCAGCCACTTTCAATGCCTGGCGCACCAACCGCTCATCGCGCCACGCTGCCACGCGCTGGCGCAGGCGTGGCGGGCGTGTGTCGCCGCAGACCCTGGCATGCTCGCGGTCACAGCGCTCGGTGAACTCAATCTCGATGGAGGAAGGTGGTTGTGACGACATCACGGGCTCATGTGTGTGGAACGGTAGTGAACGACCTTGAACCGCAGCTTACCCACTGCAACGTGAAAAAAAGGTCGAAGCCGTCACGGCCACCCAACACCCAAGATCCATTGTGGGGGTTGTCGAGCTTTAGCGAGGCTACGAGGGCGGTGGGCCAGGCAACCCATCACTGGCTGACATACCGCTATCGCAGGCGAGCCCGGCTCCCACGGTGGATTACGCCTGGTGCAGATACCAGCGCCAATCCTGCTCGCCTACCTCGCCCATGAACTGCCGGTACTCGGCGCGTTTGACCGCCAGGTACACGCCGAGGAATTCAGTGCCAAACGCATCCCGCGCCCAGCTTGACTCTTCAAGCGCACGCAGAGTCGTGAGCCAGTCGGTGGGCAGCAACTGTTTGGCCTGCGCGTAGCCGTTGCCTTCCACCGGCGCGCCGGGATCGCGTTGCTCACGGATACCGCGATGGATACCCGCCAGGATTGCGGCGCCAGCCAGGTAAGGGTTGGCGTCGGCGCCGCAGATGCGGTGCTCGATGTGTCGGGAATTGGCCGGCCCACCGGGCACGCGCAGGCTTACGGTGCGGTTGTCCACGCCCCAGGTGGCGGCCAGCGGTGCGTAGCTGTTGGTCTGGAAGCGGCGATAGGAGTTGGCGTTGGGGCAGAACATCAGCAACGAATCGAGCAAGGTGCTGAGCATGCCGCCCACGGCCTGACGCAGCAGCGGCGTGCCGTCGGCGGCCTCACTGGCGAACAGGTTATTGCCGTGGGCATCCGCCAGGCTGACGTGCATGTGCATGCCGGTGCCCGCCAGGTCGTCGAACGGCTTGGCCATGAAGCAGGCGGTCATCCCGTGTTTATGCGCCACGCCCTTGACCAGGCGCTTGTAGCGCACGGCTTCGTCCATGGCCTGCAAGGCATCGGCGCGATGTTCCAGGGTGATTTCAACCTGGCCCGGGGCGTATTCGGAGATCGCCGTGCGCGCCGGAATGCCTTGCAGTTTGCACGCGCTATAAAGGTCGGCGAGGAACGGCTCGATCTGCTCCAGCTCGCGCAGGCCATACACCTGGGTCGAGCGCGGGCGATTGCCGTCCACATCCCGCGCCGGTTGTGGGCGGCCATTGCTGTCGGGTTTCTGGTCGAGCAGGTAAAACTCCAGCTCCGCCGCCATTACCGGGTAGTAACCGTCGGCTTTCAGCCCGTCGATGACCTTGGCGAGCAAATGCCGCGGGTCGGCCACGGTGGCGGGCATGCCCTCGGTGGGGTGCATGCTCACTTGCACGGCGGCCGTGGGAATCAGGCGCCATGGCATGCGCTGCAGGCTCCCGCTGATCGGGTAGGCGCGGCAGTCGATGTCACCGACTTCCCACACCAGCCCGGAATTTTCCACGTCGTCGCCATTAATCGTCAGGCCAAGGATGGTGCTGGGCAACGGCCGGCCACTTTCGTACACCGCCAGCAGCTCATCGCGGTGCAGCAATTTGCCGCGTGGCACGCCGTTGTTGTCGAGGATAAACAGCTCGAACATCTCGATGTCCGGGTGCTGTTCAAGGAAAGATCGGGCTTCTTGCAGGCAGGCAAAATCACTCATGGCAAGTCTCATACGTTTGCGTCAGGCAGGAACATAGGCAACGCGCGCAGGGGCGCCTGGTCTATGGGAGAGATCAACGTAGGAGAGCGGTATCCGGAGGGCGTGCGTGTCGGCAGTGGAACAAGGCCCAGAAGGCCAGCTCGGAAGGAAGGGCCTCGACAACCGCGGTACAGCTGGGCACTAAAGCGCCAGGCAATGTCGCGGGATGAGTGTCGGGGGAACCGTCCATGCGGGATTCACAGTGAGGTAGATGCCCGGCAGCGTCACACGCCTGCACAGGGTGGTTAAATTCAGGGTTGATGGAGTTTGGTTGCGGCCTGGCTAAACATTCACGCCGCTTGCTACCTCGGCGCGCTCCTGGAAATAATGGCCGCCCCGATCATGCCCCAAGGACTCGACCGCATGAAAGCTCCCCTGGCCCTGTGTGTATTGGCGAGTTTGGCAACCACCGCCCTGGCCGATACCGCGCCCTCGCGCCTCGATGAGGTGGTGCAGCGCGGCACGCTCACCGTTTGCACCACCGGCGATTACAAGCCTTACACTTCGCTGCGCGCCGATGGCCGCTATGAAGGCATCGACATTGCCATGGCCGAGTCGCTGGCCAAAAGCCTGAACGCGACGATCACGTGGGTGCCCACCACCTGGAAAACCCTGATGCCGGACTTTCTGGCCCAGCGCTGTGACATCGCGGTGGGCGGGATTTCGGTGTCGCTGGAGCGCCAGAAAAAGGCCTTCTTCAGCCAGGCGCTGGGTGTGGACGGCAAGATCCCTTTGGTGCGTTGCGCCGATGTGCAGCGCTACCAAAGCGTTGAGCAGATCAACCAGCCGCAGGTGCGGGTGATCGAGCCGGCCGGCGGCACCAACGAAGTGTTTGCACGCATTCACCTGGGCCAGGCGCAGATCCGCCTGCATGACAACGTAACCATCTTCGACGAGTTGCTGGCGGGCAAGGCGGACGTGATGATCACCGACGCCAGCGAGGCGCGCTTCCAGCAAAAGCTCAAGCCGGGACTGTGCGCGGTCAACCCGCAGCAGCAGATGCAGTACAGCGAAAAGGCCTTCCTGCTGCCCCGCGATGATGTGGCGTGGAAAAGCTATGTCGACCAGTGGTTGCACTTGAGCGTCGCCACCGGGGCGTACGACGCCATCGTCAATCAATGGCTGGCGGCGCCCTGAGCCGCAGCCGTCTACGCTGTGGTCACATCAAACAATAACGAGGGATGAGTAATGAAGGGATTGCTCCGAATCACCTGGCTGCTGCTGTTGTGTTGCAGCCAGGTGCACGCGGCCACTCAGGAGGAGGACGCCCACGCCGCCAAGGCGCTGCTGACCAAGGCCCTGGCCTATTACCAGAGCAACGGCGACAAGGCGTTTGCCGCGTTCAGTCGCCAAGGGGAGTTTGTCGACCATGACCGTTATGTGTTTGTGGTCGACACCCAGGGCGTGTTGCTGGCCAGTGGCGGGCCTTCCTCGGCCTTGATCGGCCGCGATGTGTCCGAGTTGCTCGGGCCTGACTTGCAAGCCTCATTCAAACAAGCGCTGGCGGTGCCCGAAGGCCAGGGCATCCAGCAGGCCGATTATCGCTGGCAGAACTGGAACGACGGCAAAGTTGAGCACAAGCACGTGTTTTATCAGCGGATCGGCGAGCGGATTCTGGCCGTCGGCTATTACCTGCCACGCGCCACGCCAGAGCAGGCTCGCGGTTTGCGCGACAAGGCGGTGAAAGCACTGGTCAAGGATGAAGCCGGCACGCTCAAGGCGATCAATTCGTTGCAGGGCGACTTCCTGCAGGATGACCTGTACGTGTTCGTGGTCGACCTGAATACCGGGCGCTATGTGGCCCACGGCACCAACCTGCGGCTGGTGGACACCGACTTCGCCAAGATCAGGGACCCGGACGGCAAGCCGGTGGGCGAGCCGATTTTGAAGCTGATGGCCGAGCAGGATCAGGGTGAGTACAAGTACCGCTGGAAAAACCCGGTGACCGACAAGGTCGAGAACAAACACGCGTATGTGCGCAAGGCCGGGCATTTCATGGTGGCGGTCGGGTATTACAGCCCCTGATCAGCATTGAAATGCAGTCACCTGGGGGAGCTGGCTTGCCTGCGAAAGCGGTGGGTCAGTTACTTGGCCTTGTCTTCACGCCCACGCAGCACTCGGTTTGGCATCGCAATCGCCGCCGCCAACCCCAGCAACGACACCGCCGCACTCACCATCAGCAAGTGCCGGAACGTCACCGCCAACTCCCCGCGCAGGGCATCCTGCGCCGGGCCGGGCGCGGCGTTCAAGCCGTCCAGCAAGACGTTGCCGGAACTGCCTTCGGCCACCAGCGCGCCGCTGGCCAAATGCGCAAAGCTCGAATCCTGCAACAGCGCCAGCAACAAGGCCGACATGCAGGCCACGCCAACGGCCCCGCCCAGGGAGCGAAACAGGTTGGTGGTGCTGGTCGCCACGCCAATGTCGCGCTGCTCGACCGAATTCTGCGTGCCCACCAGCGACGTCGGGAACTGCATCCCCGCCGCAATCCCACACAGCAACATGAACACCGCCGTCATCCCGACCGCCTGCGGCGCACTGTAGGCCATGCCCAGAATCGCGAACGGGCTCAGCAACGCCCCGCTCAGAATCATGGGCTTATAGCGCCCGGTCACCGAGGTCATGCGCCCGGCAAAATAAGCCCCCACCGGCAGGCCGAACGCCAGCGGCAGCAGGTGCAGCGCGGCGCTGTCCGCGCCCGAGCCGGTCACCGTCTGATACCGCAGCGGCATCAACACCGTCAGGGAAATCGCCTGAAAACTGGTGAAAAAAATCGTGCACCAACACAACACGGCGCTGCGATTGGCGAACAGGTGCATCGGCAGCAAAGGCTCGCGCGCGCGGCGTTCATGCCAGACAAACACCGTCAGCGCCACGCCCGCACACACCAGCAGCCCGAGCACTTGCTGGTCGCGCCAATGATGGCCCTGGCCGATTTCGGTGATGCCCAGCAGCAAGGCCGTGAGGCCGATGATCATCAGCAAGGTGCCGACATAATCGATGATCGGCTTGCGCTGCGGCACCGGCAACCCGACCAGCGTGCGATGCGCCACATACCAGGCGCCAGCGCCCAGCGGCAGGTTGATCAGAAACACCCAACGCCAGGACAGGTACTCGGTCATGTACCCGCCAAGCACCGGCCCGGCCACGCTGGCCACCGCGTACATGCTGCTGAAATAACCCTGATAACGCCCGCGCTCGCGCGGTGGAATGATGTCACCAATGATCGCCTGGCTCACCGAGATCATCCCGCCAGCACCGATGCCCTGCAGAATGCGCGCCAGCACCAGTTGCTCCATGTTTTGCGCCATGGCGCAAAACAGCGACGCCAGCGTGAACACGCCCATGCCGATCAGCATCATCGGGCGACGCCCGTACAAGTCACCGAGCTTGCCGTAAATCGGCACCGCCACCGTCATCGCCACCATGTAGCCGGAGATCACCCAGGCCAGCAGGTTGACGTCATGGAACTGCGCGGAGATGGCCGGCATGGACACGGCGACGATGGTCTGGTCCAGCGCGCCGAGGAAGATCGCCATCATCAAGGCGGCGAGCACACGGCGCACGGCGGGAACGGGTTGGGTGGGCTGGTTGAGGTTGGTCACGGCAGAACCTTCGAGCAAGGCCCACGGGGCAGAAAGGGCCCGCGGGAATGCTCGATACGATAGCAGGCTACTCGATAGCTTCGTAAGCAAGCCCGACGTAATTTTCTGCAATGGTTGTGCGCCCTGCCTGCGAATCGACGAAATACGCCAGCTCACTCTCGGCGATGCGCTGGCTGAAGCCATCCGCGTCCGCAAACTGGTGCAGCATGGAGGTCATCCACCAGGAAAACCGCTCGGCCTTCCACACCCGGCGCAGGCAGATCGCCGAGTATTGCTGCAATAAGTCCACACGCCCCTCGCGATACACCTTGAGCAGGATGCGAAACAGCGTATTCACGTCACTGGCCGCCAGGTTCAACCCCTTGGCCCCGGTCGGCGGCACGATATGCGCCGCATCCCCGAGCAGGAACAGGCGCCCGTATTGCATCGGCTCCACCACAAAGCTGCGCAGCGGCGCGATGCTTTTCTCGATGGACGGCCCGGTCACCAACTGTGCGGCCAAGGCGCTGGGCAGGCGGGCTTTCAGCTCATCCCAGAAACGCTCATCCGACCATTCATCCAGCGCCGTTTCAGCCGGCACTTGCAGGTAATAACGGCTGCGGGTGGGCGAACGCATGCTGCACAGCGCAAAGCCGCGCGGATGCCTGGCGTAGACCAGTTCGGCATGCACCGGTGGCGTGTCGGCGAGGATGCCCAGCCAACCAAAAGGGTAAATGCGCTCGAAAACCTTTAACGAATCAGCCGGAATGGATTGGCGCGCCACGCCGTGGAAACCATCACAGCCGGCAATGTAATCGCACTCCAGACGAAAGGCTTCGCCCTGATGCTCGAAGGTCAGCCACGGTCGATCACTTTTAAGGTCATGGGGCTGCACGTTGTGCGCTTCGTACAGCGTGAGGGCGCCGGCGGCTTCGCGCGCTTGCATCAGGTCGCGGGTCACTTCGGTCTGGCCGTAGATCATCACCGACTGGCCGCCGGTCAAGCCCTTGAGGTCGATATGGCTGAGCTGGCCATTGAGCGCCAGTTCGAAACCGTCATGCACCAAGCCTTCGGCGTCCATGCGCTGGCTCACGCCGGCTTCGCGCAGCAGGTCGACCATGCCTTGTTCCAGCACCCCGGCACGGATGCGGCCTTGCACGTAATCGGCACGCTGGCGCTCTAGCACCAGGGTCTGGATACCCGCGTTGTGCAGCAGTTGACCGAGCAACAGTCCGGAGGGACCGGCGCCAATAATGGCGACTTGGGTTTTCAGCGTTTTCATTATTTTTAGGGTCCGCGAGGCTCATCCGAACGGATAAGGTGAAAGAGTTGTCATTGATCTTGTTGCTGACATTTTTCACTTGAGTGACCGCCATAAGAAGGTGAAAACTGAGACAAAGCCTGCGCTTTTTGCCAATCGGGGCGATTACCGAACCACTATCCTGAGTATCGGATTGAAACCATGACCAAAACTGCCAGTACCGCGATTCCGGTCTTCAAGCTTTACGGGGAAAGCCAGCAATGGCCGACGCCCGATTTGTTGCACTGTGAAACCATTTCCCGGCGCAGTCGGGAATACCAGTGGGAAATCCAGCCCCACCGGCACGCGGACTTGTGCCAGTTGTTGTACGTGCATAAAGGTCAGGCGCAACTGGAAATCGAAGGTCAGCGCACCACACTCAACGAGGCGACCTTGCAGGTACTGCCGCCCTTGTGTGTGCATGGGTTTCGGTTTGCCGAAGATGTCGAAGGGTTCATCGTCACGCTGTCAGCGCCGCTGGTCAGCCATTTGCAGGCGCAGCTGGGCTCGGCGGTTGACGGCTTGCAAGCCCTGGGCAACTACCCGGCAGGCAAGGACAGCGACTACCTCAATAGCCTGTTTGCGCGCCTGCAAGATGAATACGCCGATGAGCAACCGGCGCGCGACATGATGATGCACGCCTTGGTCAGCGTGCTGCTGGTGTGGATCAGCCGCCAGGCCATCCAGCGCCGCCACGCGCGTGCGCCGCGAGGGCGTGAATATTTCCGGCGCTTTACCCAACTGGTCGAACAGCATTACCGCGAGCACCCCAAGATCGAAGACCTGGCCCACAAGCTGGGCATCTCGGTCTCACACTTGAACGGCACGTGTCGGGAATTGGGTGGGCAACCTGCGCTGCAGATCATGCATGACCGCCAGTTGCTGGAAGCCAAGCGCCTGCTGACTTACACCAGCATGACCATCAATGAGATGTCGCAGGTGCTGGGGTTTTCCGACCCCACCAACTTCTCGCGACTGTTTCGTCGGCGGGTCGGGTTTTCGCCCAAAGCATTCCGCGAGCAGTTGAAGGCCGAACAGCCTACCTGAGCGCGCTGAAACTGCCGGTACGCGGCAGGCACATGTCCTGATGGCAACTGACCGCAAAGGTCGGCTGCATGCGGGTCTGTTCAACCCGGTAGGCAGCCGTGCCGTACAGCGCGGTAGCCAGGGCGCACAGGATGAAGATCATCAGGTACTTTCTGATTTTTAGAGTCATGGCACACCTCTGAACGGATCGACTCGGTGCTGTTTAAAGCATAGGTCAGTCAGCAAGAGTTGCCATTATTGGACGCCATTCAACATCTTTATGTCGGCTTCAAAGGCCGACATCCCACACCGGCTCCTCAGGAAAGCGCAGCACCAGAAAATCCAGCAGGCTGCGCAGCGCCAACGGCATGTGCTTGCGCGAGGCGTACACCGCGTAGACATTCATTTGCTGGGGCTCTGCCTCGGGCAGCAAACGGATCAGTTCGCCACTGCAGATGTAATCACCCGCCTGATAACTGGGAAGCCGCGCCACCCCTGCCCCCGCCAACGTCACCCGTAACAGGGCGGTCGCCTCGTTAGCGCTGATATTGCCCTGCACCGCCACCGACACTGGCTCAGCGTTTTCTGTGAAATGCCACAGGCTTTTGCCGAAGTAGGTGTGCGTCAGGCAGTTGTGCTTCGCCAGGTCGTGCACGTGCTGCGGACGCGGATGTTCCAGCAGGTACGCCGGGGACGCGCAAATGACCGAGCGGCAGAGCGTCAGCTTGCGAGCGATCAGGTTGGGGTCCAGCTCAAAACTGGTGCGAATCGCCAGGTCGATCCGCTCATCCACCAGGTTTACCGTACGGTCGAGCATCTGCAGATCGATACTGACCAACGGGTTGCGCTTGACGAACTCGGCCACGGCGTCCGCCAATTGCGCCTGGCCGAACGAGCTGCTGACACTCAGCCGTAGCTGGCCGCGCGGCGCTTCGTCCGGCTCGCTGACGGCCGCCTGCATGTCGTTGCACAACTCCAGCATCTGCCGCGCTCGAGGCAGCATTTCGCTGCCCGCTGCGGTGAGACTGAGCTTGCGCGTGGTGCGATGCATCAGCCGCGCGCCCACCCAATCCTCAAGCTCCGCCAGATAACGTGAAACGACCGGCCGCGACAGGTCCAGCTGATCCGCAGCCGCCGACTGGCTTCCCAGGTCAACGACCGTGACAAACACCCGCATTGCTTGAAGACGATCCATGATTTGCACGCTTTTAGAAACAAACTATGTTCAAGCATGGCATTTTTTGTGACGTTTAGTGCAACTAAGCTCTGTGCATCCCTTACCTGCCGCTGGAGTTGCACATGATCTCGACGCTTAAACGATTGGCCACGGCCATGGCCGCCCTGGCGTTCGCCGCCCATGCCGCGGCGGCCGATCTGACGCTGGACGCTTACAACCCTGGCACCTCGGCAATGATGCCCGTCAGCTCGGTACTGGTCAGCGGCAAGCACGACGTCATTTTGGTGAACGCGCAATTCGGCAATGCCCAAGCCGAGCAACTGGTGACAAAGATTCGCGCCAGCGGCAAGCGCCTGACCACCATCTACGTCAGTGACGGCGACCCGGATTACTACTTCGGCCTCGACGTCCTGACGCAGGCATTCCCCGCCGCCAAGGTGGTAGCCACCCAGCCGGTGGTCGACCATATCAAGGCCACCGCCGAGCAGAAACTCGCGTTCTGGGGCCCTAAGCTGGGTGCCGACAAACCGGCCAAAGCCATCATCCCGCAGGTGCTCCAAGGCCGTAGCCTGACCCTGGAAGGCAAGACGCTGGAAGTGGTCGGCCTGGACGGCCCGCAGCCGGACCGCACGTTTGTGTGGATTCCATCGATCAAGGCCGTGGTGGGCGGCGTTGTGGTCTTCGAAAACACCCACGTGTGGATGGCCGATACGCAAACCGCTCAGTCCCACGCCGACTGGCTGGCAACCTTGCAACGCATCGAAGACTTGAAACCGCGCACCGTGATTCCAGGTCATTACCTGGGTACGCCGACTGTGCAGTCCGTGGCATTCACCGCGGGCTATATCAAAGCGTTCGATGAGGAAACCGCCAAGGCCAAGGATTCGACTGCGCTGATCGCGGCCATGAAAAAACGTTACCCGAAACTTGAAGATGAGAGCAGCCTGGAACTCGGTGCCAAAGTCGCCAAGGGCGAAATGAAGTGGTGAATGGTTTTAAACCTTAACGTACTGGAGAACGTCATGAGCAAGATCGCAATCATTGGTGCCACCGGCCGCGCCGGTAGCCAACTGCTGGAAGAAGCGCTGCGTCGTGGGCATACCGTCACCGCCATTGCGCGTAATACCGGCACGCTGGCCGCGCGCCCGGGCGTCACCGTCAAACAGGTCGACGCCCTGGATGCCAACGCCTTGCAACAGGCTGTCAGCGGCAACGACGTGGTGATCAGTGCGGCGCACTTCGCCACACTGCCGGCCAGTGCCGTGATCGGCCCGGTGAAGAGCGCCGGGGTGAAACGCCTGCTGGTGGTCGGCGGTGCAGGTTCATTGTTGTTGCCGGATGGCAGCCGAGTCATCGACAGCCCTGGCTTCCCGGCAGAGTACAAGGCCGAAGCCAGCGCCGGCGCTGAGTTTCTTGATGCGCTGCGTCAGGAAAAAGAGCTGGACTGGACCTTTCTGTCGCCGTCGGCGGAGTTCGTTGAGACTGAGCGCACCGGCAAATTCCGTGTCGGCCAGGATGACTTGCTGGTGAGCGCTGAAGGGCGTAGCTGGATCAGCTTTGCGGACTACGCGATTGCGTTGATCGACGAGGTTGAGTCGCCGAAGCACTCGCGCCAGCGTTTCACCGTCGGCTACTGAACCGACACGGTTAAAACTGTGGGAGCTGGCTTGCCTGCGATCGCATCACCGCGGCATGACTGACACACCGAGGTGCCTGCATCGCAGGCAAGCCCGCTCCCGCACAAGCCTCCTCCCACATTCGGGTCTTCGGTGTTACGACGGTTGTGCCTGGCTTACCAACCACTCCATCAAGGCGACTAATCCAGTAGACGGCTCAATTCCCGGCGGATACACCAGGTAATACCCCATCCCCGTCGGCACGCGCAGTTCAAACGGTGTCGCCAACCGCCCCGCCTTCACATCCTCGCCAATCAACGCGCTGTCGCCAATCGCCACTCCCGAGCCCTGGGACGCCACCGTCATTGCCAGGTCCAGCGTTTCAAAATGATGCCCCTGGGCCAGGTTGCTCAAGCGCGTATTCGCAGCCTTCAGCCACAACGCCCAATCGCGCTCGTCCCGCGTGGGGTGCAGCAGCACCTGTCGCTGCAGATCAGCCGGTGTGTGCAGGCTGGCGAGCAACGCCGGCGCGCAGACCGGGGTGAGTTGTTCATCGAATAAATGCCGCGCCTGCGCCGACTGCTCGGCGATGGGCGCATAGATCACCGCCGCGTCGAATTGCTCGCGGCGAAAGTCCACGGTGTAGGCCACCGTGGTGGTGAGTTCCACCGGCACGTCCGGGCGCTCCTGTTGCCACTGCATCAGGCGCGGCAGCAGCCAGCGCATCACGCAGGTGGAGGCCTTGAGTTGCAGGGTCTGGCGGCGGCTGCCGATCTGCTCCACCGCGTCACCGATCAAGCCAAACACCTGCTGCGCCCGCAGCGACCACTCGCGCCCTTCTTCGGTCAGGCTCAAGCCCCGCGCCTGGCGCTGGAACAAGGCATAGCCCAAATGGCTTTCGAGCCCGGCAATCTGCCGGCTCACCGCACCTTGGGTGATGTGCAGTTGCTCGGCGGCGCGGGTGAAGTTGCAGCACTGGGCCGTGACCCAGAAGGTATGCAGCGCGGGCAGCGGTGGCAAGCGTTTCATCGGGCGCAGCCATGACGTGGGGACATGGCTAGTATGACTTTTTATCGATTGTTGGCGCTACCGGCCAGCCGCTCCAATAGCGCCTCGAATCCATAACAAGAGCGACATGTATGGCGACCTGCGGCGAAGTATTGGTCAACCTCCTGGAACGCTACGGCGTAGACCAGGTGTTCGGTATTCCCGGCGTGCACACCGTGGAGTTGTACCGTGGCCTGGCACGCTCGAGCATCCGCCACGTCACCCCGCGCCACGAACAGGGCGCAGGCTTCATGGCCGACGGCTATGCACGCACCCGCGGTAAACCTGGCGTGTGTTTCATCATCACCGGCCCCGGCATGACCAACATCACCACCGCCATGGGCCAGGCCTATGCCGACTCGATCCCGATGCTGGTGATTTCCAGTGTGCAATCGCGCAGCCAATTGGGTGGCGGGCGCGGCAAGCTGCATGAGCTGGCGAACCAGAGCGCGATGATCGCGGGCGTGGCGGCGTTCTCGCACACCTTGATGTCGGCGGCGGAGTTGCCTGGCGTGCTGGCGCGCGCGTTTGCGCTGTTCCAGGCCGGTCGACCGCGCCCGGTGCACATCGAGATCCCGCTGGATGTACTGGTCGAAAACGCCGATGCCCTGCTCGGCAGCGAGCCGGTCAGCGTGGCGCGCGCCGGTGCCGCGCCGGCGGCGGTGAAGCAGATGAGCCAGTGGCTGGCGGCAGCAAAACGCCCGCTGATCCTGGCCGGCGGCGGCGCCATCGAGGCGGCCGCCGAACTGACGCGCCTGGCCGAACGGCTGGGTGCACCGGTGGCCCTGACCATCAACGCCAAAGGCATGCTGCCGGCCGCGCACCCGTTGCTGATCGGCTCGACCCAGACGCTGGTCGCCACCCGCGCCCTGGTGGCCGAAGCCGATGTGGTGCTGGCCATCGGCACCGAGCTGGCGGAAACCGATTACGACGTGACCTTCGCCGGGGGTTTCGAGATTCCCGGCACGCTGCTGCGCATCGATATCGACCCCGACCAGACCGTGCGCAATTACCCGCCTCACGTCGCACTGGTGGCCGATGCGCAGATCGCAGCCCAAGCCTTGTTGGCCGCGCTGGACACCCAGGTATCGGGCGATCGCGCGCCCGATTGGGGCAGCGCACGCGTCGCACGTCTGTGGGCTGAATTGACGCCCACCTGGGACGCCGCTACCCGCGCGCAAACCCTGTTTCTCAACACCGTGCTGGCGCAACTGCCCGGCGCCGTGCTGGTGGGCGACTCCACCCAACCGGTGTACAGCGGCAACCTGACGCTGAACCTCGACCACCCACGCCGCTGGTTCAATTCCTCCACCGGCTACGGCACCTTGGGCTACGCCCTGCCCGCAGCGATTGGCGCCTGGCTGGGACGCGGCGACGGGCAACCGGTGGTGTGCCTGATCGGCGACGGTGGCCTGCAATTCAGCCTGCCGGAACTGGCCAGCGCGGTCGAGGCGCGCGTGCCGGTCATCGTGCTGCTGTGGAATAACCAGGGTTACGAGGAGATCAAGAAGTACATGCTCAACCGCGCCATCGAGCCGGTCGGTGTGGACATCTACACCCCGGACTTTATCGGTGTGGCCACAGCCTTGGGCTGCGCCGCCGAGAGCATTCAGGGTATCGCGCAGCTGCGCACGGCATTGCGCGCAGCCGCTGATCGCCAGGGACCGACGCTGATAGAAATCGACCAGGGACTGTGGATGCAGGAGGTAGCGGTATGAACGCAGTATTGGACGGTGTGTACATCGCGGGCGAATGGCGCGCAGGCCATGACGTTATCGAGGTGATCAACCCCGCCACCGAAGCCACCCTGGCCCACGTCAGCGTGGGCGACGCGAGCACCGTGGCCCACGCGGTGGCGGCGGCCAGCGCGGCGTTCATCGATTGGTCGAAAAGCACCGGCCGTGACCGCGGCGCCGTGCTGCGTAAGATCGCCCAGGGCGTGAGCGCCCAGCGCGACCAGCTGATGCAGTTGCAGTCGAGCAACAATGGCAAGCCGCTGTTTGAGGCCGGCATTGATGTGGACGATGTGATCGCCACCTTCGACTACTACGCCGGCATCTGCGACGACATGGACGCCGCGCAAGACCGCCCGGTGGCACTGCCCGGCGAGGACTTCAGCGCACGCCTGCGCCGTGAGCCCTGTGGTGTGGTCGGGCTGATTGTGCCGTGGAATTTCCCGATGGTGACCACCGCCTGGAAGCTCGCCCCGGCCCTGGCGGCCGGATGTTGCGTGGTGCTCAAGCCATCGGAAGTCACGCCGTTGGCGGAGTTGCTACTGGCGCAAATTATTGCCCAGGCAGGGCTGCCGGCGGGTGTGTTCAACCTGGTCTGCGGCACGGGCCTGGCGGTGGGCGCACCGCTGGCCGCAGACCGCCGCGTGGCGAAGATTTCCTTCACCGGCAGTAACGCCGTCGGCGTGCAAGTGATGCAGCGCGCGGCAGAAACCATCAAGGGTGTAAGCCTTGAGCTGGGTGGTAAATCGGCGTTGCTGGTGCTCGCGGACGCCGACCTTGACCTGGCGGTGGAGCTGGCCTGTGGGGGTGGCTTTTTCAACGCCGGGCAGATGTGTTCGGCCACCAGCCGCGTGCTGGTGGCTGACAGCCTGGCGGACGCGTTCCTGCAGCGTTTGCAGACACGGGCCGAGGGGATTCGCGTGGCAGACCCGTTTGCCGATGAGGTGCAAATGGGCGCGTTGATCAACCGTGCGCAGTATCAGCGAGTGCTGGGGCATATTCAGCGAGGCATCGCAGACGGCGCGCGTTTGCTGTGCGGTGGTGAACGACCGGCCGACCTGACAAAGGGCTATTTCATCCGCCCGACCGTGTTTACCGATGTGCCGTTGAACAGCGCGTTGTGGAACGAGGAGATCTTCGGCCCGGTGCTGTGTGTCCGACGTTTTACCACTGCCGAGGAAGCCATTGCCCTGGCCAATGACAGCGATTTCGGCCTGGTCGCCAGTGTGGTGAGCGCCGATGTCGACACCGCCGAACGCGTGGCCAACGCCTTGCAGGCCGGGCTTGTGTGGATCAACGCGCCGCAGGTGATCTTCCCGCAAACGGCGTGGGGTGGTTACAAGCAGAGCAGCATCGGCCGCGAGTTGGGCCCGTGGGGCTTGGCGGCGTTTCAGGAGATCAAACATGTGATCCGCGCCCTCTAGCGACGCAGGTCCCTCGTGGGAGCTGGCTTGCCTGCGATAGCGGTGTATCAGGCAGTCATTTCTGGACTGACCCACCGCCATCGCAGGCAAGCCAACTCCTACATGTTTGATCACCTGCAATTTTTAGATAGCCCCAACGATTTTCTGATTTGCTCCCCTCTCCCCTGCGTGGCCTGATTCGCCCTTGTCTCTTCAAGGTCCACCCATGGAAAACGTTCGCGCAACGCCCACCACCGCCGTCTGGCTGATGATCAGCGTCGTACTGGTTGCCCTTAACCTGCGCCCGTCGATGGCCGCCGTCGGTCCACTGTTGTCATCGATTCGCGGCGATGTGCCGTTGAGTTTCAGCAGCGCCGCGCTGCTGACCATGCTGCCGGTCATGGCCATGGGCCTGGCGATGTTCTTTGGCATGGGCCTGGGTAAACGCGTGGGCGAGCACCGCAGCATTGTGCTGTCACTGCTGGTGATTGGCTTGGCCACGCTGTCGCGGCTGTTTGTGGATTCGGCGTCGGCGTTGATCGTCAGCGCCATCACTGCCGGCGTCGGTATCGCGATGATCCAGGCGTTGATGCCGGCGCTGATCAAGACGCGCTTCAGCGCCAACGTCTCGCTGTTCATGGGCCTGTACGTCACCGCCATCATGGGGGGCGCGGCACTGGCCGCTTCGTTCGCGCCGCTCGTGCAGGTGCAGACCGGCAGCTGGCGTATCGGCCTGGCCATCTGGGCAGCGCTTGCGCTATTGGCGCTGGTGTTCTGGTACGCCCAGCGTTCGGCAATGCCGCCACTGCCCCAGGCCGGTGCCGGCGCGCAGGAATCGTTTTTCGGCAATCGTCGCGCATGGTTGTTGGCGATTTTTTTCGGCCTCGGCACCGCCGCCTACACCTGCGTGCTGGCGTGGCTGGCGCCGTACTACGTGGAGCAAGGCTGGAGCGAACAACAGGCCGGCCTACTGCTGGGGTTCTTGACCGCCATGGAAGTCGTGTCCGGCCTGATCACCCCGGCCATCGCCAACCGCCGTGAGGATAAACGCGGGGTAGTTGCGGTGTTGCTGGTGCTGATCATCTGCGGTTTTTGCGGCCTTATTCTCAGCCCTCAATACCTGAGCCTGCTGTGGCCTTGCCTGCTGGGCCTGGGCATTGGCGGTCTGTTTCCGATGAGCCTGATCCTGTCCCTCGACCACTTGGACAACCCGCGCCGCGCCGGCGGCCTGACTGCGTTTGTACAAGGCATCGGCTACCTGATTGCTGGCCTGTCGCCACTTATTGCCGGGATGATCCGCGACCAACTCGGCAGCTTCGAATGGGCCTGGTGGTCACTGACCGCCGTGATTGGGGTAATGCTGCTGATCGTCACGCGTTTCAATCCGAAGCATTACGCACGACATATCCGCTGACGTCGTATTGCCAACATTTTTTGTCCCACACCAAACATAGAAACGCCCTACAGAGCTTTCTAATGGCACGACCGTTCCGTTAAGCTTTTGCCCTTGTCGCGCGCTGCCTCAGTGCCAAGGCTTACCGGATGGAACGGATGCTAAACAGTAATTTGCTCAGAAAGCTCGATATGCAGGACTTGATGGTGTTTATCGCCGTCTACGACCAGAGCAGCGTTACCGAGGTGTCTGAAACGCTGTTCGTCAGCCAGTCCACTGTGAGTTACAGCCTGAAGAAACTGCGCACCAGTTTTGAGGATGAGCTGTTTATCAACACGCGGGCAGGCATGCGGCCTACGTACAAAGCCACGACCATGTACGGGCATGTGCAGAAGATCCTCGAGAGCATCAACCTGTGCCACGCCGGCGGCCAGACCTTCGACCCGACGCAGAAGGCCGTGACCTTCAACGTGTGCGCGCCGGAGTACTTTGAGCAACTGATCCTGCCGCGCCTGTTGAAGAACTTCGACCGCGCCGACCTGCCAGTGATCGTCAATGTGCAAAAGCTGGAAACCGAGATTCCCGCCGAGGACTTGCGCGAAGGTCGCCTCGACCTGGTGATTTGTTTCGGCCCGAACTTTCACCGCGCCCACAAAGACTTCAAGGTCCAGATGCTGCTGGAAGATGACTTGGTGTGTGTGTTCGATAAACGCGCGACCCCGCGCGAGCCGGCGTTCAGCCTGCAATCCTTCGTGGAGCGGCGGCACGTGTTTCCCACGCCCTGGAGCTCCCACACCAACATGATCGACGGCTGGCTGGCACGCCAGGCCCACACGCGCCAAGTGGTCGCCAGGGCCAACAGTTACAGCGCCGCGTTGAAGATGATCACCGGCACCGACTTCATCGTCACTCTGCCGCGCCGTGTGCAAAAGCTCTTGGCGCCCGCCAGCGTGTTTGGCCATTGCGAGGCGCCCAACGGGCTGCCGGGCTTCACCCTGGACATGCAGTGGAACGAAACCAGCGGCCAGGACAGTGCCAATACCTGGTTTCGTGAGCAAGTGGTGAAGGTGTGCGCCGATCAGGGGTTGTTGTAGCCCTCAGCCAATCGCGACTTTGCTGTAGGAATCGCGATCCATGTCGACCAGCAGGACGCTGAGTTGAACCTGAATATTCGCTGGCCATTCGCCCTGGTCCTGCAACGCCGCCAACAGGCTTTCCGACAATTGCTTCTTGACCTGCGGCGAGCGCCCGCTGAGCAGTGACAGCTTCAGCGCAATAAACCCTCGTGGGTTGAGTGAGGTGCCGACCTGGAACGTCTCAACCTTGACGGCGCGGCTTTTGATATCGAACTCGGAACCGAACTGCCCGGACGCCATCAGCACATTGTTGAGCCGCAACAGGGTTTTCTCGACGGCCAGGCCGGTCAGATTGGCGGTGTATTCCAGGTGCAGGTGCGGCATGAAAAGCTCCGAATAGTTGTAGGAAAAAGAGCGATACATATAGCACGCAGCCGAACCGAATCAGAACGCTTTCAGTGTGAAACTTCGTTCAGGCTGCGCAGCGCACGGTTTTCCCAAACGGCCACGATCACCAACACCGCCGTGGTCAGCGCGCCCAGCACCAAGGCCGAAAACACCTGCTGCAACCCAAGCGGCAACACCACCAGCAACATCAGCAACCCGCCGAGGTGCGACAGCGGTGGCAATGACCGGTCACTCATTACCCACTTGAACAAGGCGCTGCCCACTAGAAACAACCATGGACCGGCGATGATCGCCACCACGCCGGCCTGGCTGGCATGGCCCGGATGCACCAGCACCAGTTCGTCGGCCACCGCGCTGACAATGATGCCGGCGACGATCAACACGTGCAGGTAGGTATAGGCAATCCGCGCCTGGCGGCCCGGGTCGGCAGAGCTGGCAATCCGGTGATGGGCGCGCTCGGCACCGCTATCGAAATAGATCCACCACAGCGCAATGCTGCCCACCACCGCCACCAGGAATGCGCCCAGGCCTTCTACGCTCCAGGGCAATTCGGCAAAGGTGGCGCCGGTCACCAGCAATGATTCGCCAAGGGCAATGATCACAAACAGGCCGCAGCGCTCGGCCATGTGGTTGCCTTCGACGTTCCAGTCCGCCAGGGTCGAACGCCCCAGGCCCGGTACCCAGAAATACACCGACGGCGATATCAGTTCGATCAACAGCGCCAGCGCCCAGAAAGCCAGGCGCTGTTGACCTTCGAGCAGGCTGCCGGTGATCCAGAACACGCCGGAACACAGCATCCACGCCAGGATTCGCTGAAAATTGCGAATCATGTTCAGCGACTCGCCACGCACTGCCCACAATGCAAACAGCGTGCGTCCTACCTGCATGAATACGTAGGCGCCGGCAAACAGTACACCTCGGTCGGTAAAAGCCTTGGGGATCGAGGAAGACAACAGCAGACCGGCCACCATCAAGCCGAACAGGCCGAGGCGGATCGGGATTTTTTCTGGATCGAGCCAGTTGGTGATCCACGACGTGAAGATCCACACCCACCACACCGCAACCATCATCAGCGCCACCTGCACCGCCCCGTCCAGGGTCAGATGCGCCAACAGCGAATGGGACAATTGGGTCACGGCGAACACGAACACCAAGTCGAAAAACAGCTCGACCATGCCGACTTTGCCACTGTCATGACTGCCGCGCCCACGCAGCAAGGAACGGGATGGAATCATCGGTGGCACTCCCTGAAGGGGCTATCTCAAGATTTTGTCGCCAGCACCGGCAGCATGTCGCGCTCGCTCATGAACGCTTCCAGCCGCGAGCGCATCCAGCGTTCCGCCGGGTCGGTGTCGACGTGGCTGAGCCAGACCATGGACAAGTCCAGGGTCGGGGTTTCGAACGGAAACGGTTCGCAGAACAGGTTGCCGCCAGCGGCCATGGCCTGGGCGGTGTAGTCCGGCAAGCTGGCGATCATGTCAGTGCCGGCGAGCAGTGCCGGCAGCGCACTGTATTGCGGCACCGACAGCACCACATGGCGCTTGCGGCCAATTTCGGCCAGCCATTCATCGGCAAACCCGGACACGTTGGCGGTGTGGGACACCAGCACATGAGGGCGTGCGCAATATTCGTCGAGGGTCAGCGGTTTATCCGAGGCGTCGGCGCGCAGCAGGCAGGGGCGGATATGCCGCAGCAGTTTACGTTTGGCATTCGCCGGCAGGCCGCGGGTCTGGGTGATGCCGACGGTGATATCGCCGGACGCCAGCAGGTCAGGGATGCGCCAGTAATCCACATGCTGCACCACAAACACCACCAACGGCGCTTCCTGGCGCAACGCCCGCAGCAAGGGCGGCAGCAGGCCGAACTCGACGTCGTCGGACAAACCGATGCGAAAGGTCATGGTGCTCTGGGTGGGATCGAAATCGTGGGTCAGGCTCAGGGCCGACGACAGTGAATCCAGGGCCGGCGACAGGTGCTGAATGATCTCCTCGGCGCGCGCGGTGGGTTCCATACGGTGGCCGACGCGAATAAACAGCGGGTCATTGAACAATGTGCGCAAACGGTTGAGGGCCGAACTGATGGTCGGTTGACCGAGAAACAGCTTCTCCGCCACCCGCGTGACATTGCGCTCGAGCATCAGTGCTTCGAAGACCACCATCAGGTTGATGTCGGCCTTGCGTAATTCATTGCGATTCATCGGCACCTGCCCCTTTCCCCAAGACAAGCCGCAGTTTAGAAAGCCCGTGGGGCTGCGTCTATGTGAACACTGTTCATCGGACGGCTTTGGGATTATAAATCAGCGCTTGAAGGCCACAGGAACACCATCGTGCTGTTCATTATTGCCTCGGCCATTGTGGTGGCCGGGTTCTGCCTCTGGGTAGTCAAGGGGATCGCCAACCCCACGGTGAGAACGCTGACGCGGGTGTTTGTCGGCCTGTGCCTGGCAACCGTGATCGCGTTTGTGGTGTTGGCGTGGGGGGTTCCCGTCTCCGTGCTGCTGTCATGAGGCATTTCATTCATCCACTCTTTCAGCAAGGACCGCCTGATCGTGAAATTTGCCTACACCATCATCTATGTACCCGACGTTGCCGCCTCTCTGATGTTTTTCGAGAAGGCCTTCGGCTTCAGTCGCCGTTTCCTGCATGAATCCGGCACTTACGGCGAGCTTGAAACCGGCGACACCACGCTCTCGTTTGCGGCGCATGAGTTGGGCGAATTGAATTTCGACGGGGGCCATGTCCAGGCGCATGCCTCTAAAAGGCCGCTGGGGATGGAGGTCGGGTTCATGACCGAAGACGTGTTCGTCGCCCATGCCAAAGCGCTGGCCCACGGCGCGACGGAACTGGCGCCACCCGCCACCAAGCCTTGGGGCCAGGTGGTGTCGTATGTGCGCTGCCCGGATGGCACGCTGGTGGAATTGTGCACGCCAATCGTAGGCTGAACGTGGCGCCGATGTAGGAGCGGGCCTGCTCGCGAAGGCGGTGAATCAGTGAGCCTGTTGGTTACTGACACATTGCCTTCGCGAGCAAGCCCGCTCCCACGCTTCTGCGTCCGCTCATTATTTCAGGGCTTGAGCGGCCGCTCCTGATCTCGCTCGGAAAGCTCCGTACCATCGTCCGGATGCTTCCAGGTCTGCGGCTTTTCCTCTTCAGGCTGCCGCCGAGGTTGCTCATGCGCGTGCTCATCCCGGTGCTCGTGTTTGTCGGCCATTGCCACCTCCCATCCGTAAGAATTGGTCACAGCTTCAAGCATAGAACAGTGGCGAGATTTTGGACGCTAGCAGCGATTGATAGCCAGGACGCATCAATGCATCCAAATTACTCACTTATCATTTCTAAATGTGTCAGCCACTATCCGCGGTCTTAAGCGAAACAAGCACTTTAAAAAGAACGCTGGAGACACAAAACCATGACTAGCCCTTCCCGGCCCGACTCTGCCCGCTCGAAAGTTGGTGCGGTATTCCGCGTTACTTCGGGCAACTTCCTCGAACAGTTCGACTTCTTTCTGTTCGGCTTCTACGCCACCTACATCGCCGCCGCGTTCTTCCCCGCCGCTAATGAGTTTGCGTCATTAATGATGACCTTCGCCGTGTTCGGCGCGGGCTTCCTGATGCGACCGTTGGGCGCGATCATTCTGGGCGCCTATATCGATGACGTCGGTCGCCGCAAAGGGTTGATCGTGACCCTGTCGATCATGGCCAGCGGTACGCTGTTGATCGTGTTGGTGCCGGGTTACCAAACCATCGGCCTGTGGGCGCCGTTGCTGGTGCTGTTGGGTCGCTTGCTGCAAGGCTTCTCTGCCGGTGCGGAGCTGGGCGGCGTGTCGGTTTACCTTTCCGAAATGGCCACCCCGGGCCGCAAAGGGTTCTACACCAGCTGGCAGTCGGGCAGCCAACAGATTTCCATCGTGGTCGCCGCCGCATTGGGTTACGGCCTGAACGTGTGGATGCAACCGGCCGTGGTTGCCGATTGGGGCTGGCGTATTCCGTTTGCCATCGGCTGCGTGATTATCCCGTTCATCTTTTTGCTGCGTCGTAACCTGCAGGAAACCGAAGAGTTCGCCAACCGCAAGCATCGCCCGACCATGCGCGAAGTGCTGGCGACCCTGGTGAAGAACTGGACCGTGGTGATCGGCGGCATGCTGATGGTGGCGATGACCACCACCGCGTTCTACCTGATTACCGTGTACGCCCCGACCTTCGGCAAGACCGTGCTGCAACTGAGCACCTCCGACGCCCTGCTGGTGACCTTGCTGGTGGCCGTGTCGAACTTTGTCTGGCTGCCGATCGGCGGCACCCTGAGTGACCGTTTCGGCCGCAAGCCGGTGCTGGTGGCGATGACCGTGCTGACCGTGATCACCGCTTACCCGGCACTGTCGTTTGTGGTCAACGCACCAAGTTTTGGCCACATGCTGGAAACCCTGCTGTGGTTCTCGTTCCTGTACGGCATGTACAACGGCGCGATGATCCCGGCGCTGACCGAAATCATGCCGGTGGAAGTGCGCGTGGCGGGCTTCTCGCTGGCCTATAGCCTGGCGACAGCGATCTTTGGCGGTTTCACGCCGGCGATCTCCACCTGGTTCATTCACATCACCGAAGACAAGGCCTCGCCGGCCTACTGGATGATGTTTGCCGCGTTGTGCGCGCTGTGCTCGACCCTCGCGTTGTACCGCCGCGCCAATACCCGCGGGCAGGTGATGCAGGGGGCCGCATGATCAAGCCGCTGTGCAAAACCCTGACCGCCCTGGCCCTCGGCGCTTTGGCGCTGACGGCCCAGGCCGAAGAACTCAAGGTGATGACCTCCGGTGGCTTCACCGCCGCCTATAAACTGCTGGGCCCGCAGTACGCCCAGCAAAGCGGCGACACCCTCGACACCATTCTCGGCCCGTCCATGGGCAAGGCGCCGGAAGCGATTCCCAACCGCCTGGCCCGTGGCGAACACGCCGACGTGGTGATCATGGTGGGCTATGCCCTGGATGACTTGATCAAGCAGGGCAAGGTCGACAAGGCGTCGCGGGTGGAGCTGGCCGATTCGCGCATCGGCCTGGTGGTCAGGCAAGGCGCCGCGAAGCCGGCGATTGGCACTGATGCCGAGTTGAAAGCGGTGCTGAGCCAGGCCAAATCCGTGGCGTATTCGGACAGCGCCAGCGGTGTGTATGTCGAGAAGGAGCTGTTCAAAAAGCTCGGCATGCCCGCCAAGGGCAAGATGATCGAGCGCATCCCGGTGGCTTCGGTGGTCGCCAAGGGTGAATACGAGGTGGGCCTGCAGCAGGTGGCGGAATTGCTGCCGGTGCCGGGCGTGACTTACGTCGGCAAGATCCCGGA
Source organism: Pseudomonas sp. Larv2_ips (assembly GCF_963879675.1). NCBI lineage: Bacteria > Pseudomonadati > Pseudomonadota > Gammaproteobacteria > Pseudomonadales > Pseudomonadaceae > Pseudomonas > Pseudomonas sp. Larv2_ips. The sequence goes on along the minus strand of NZ_CAWOAW010000014.1, from coordinate 594,669 downwards.
AGACGTGCAATCGGTGACGCGCTTTGCGGCGGGCATTCCGGTCAACGCCCAACATCCGGCGCAGGCCAAGGCACTGTTGCAGTACCTGGCCTCGCCCGAGGCGCAACCGCTGGTGCAATCCACCGGGTTGGACTCGGTATCACACTGACCGAAACGGCATCTCCCGCACCAACCGTTCCAGTTCCAGCGCCGCCGGCGGCAACGTCCGCCCGCGGCGCTTGATCAAGCCCACATTGCGCATCACCTGCGGTTCTACCAGCGGCACGCTTACCAGAATCGGGTGCGTGCCCGCCGGCATCGCAATCGACGGCACCATCGCCACGCCCAGCCCTGCCTCCACCAAGCCGATCATCGTGGTCACGTGGTGGGTCTCGCAAATACTCGGTTTTTTCACCCGCACCCCACGCAGCGCCTGGTCCAGCAGGAAGCGGTTGCCCGAGGTTTTGTCCACGGTGATGTAATCGTGCTCGTAGGCCTCGGCCCAGGTCACGCTCTCGCGCTCGGCCAACGGATGATCACGCCGACAGGCCAGGACGTAGCGCTCCTGCAATAACAGTTCAAATTCCACTTCGTCGGCCAGGCTGCCACTGAAACTCACGCCAAAATCCGCCTCGCCACTTTCTACCGCGTTGCACACCTCGCCGGCGCTGGCGTCCAGTACGCGCAGGCGAATCTTGGGGTACAGCTTGTGGAATTCGGAGATCACGTGGGGCATGAAGTAGTAAGCGGTGGACGGCACGCAGGCAATGGTCACGTTGCCCATGCGCGTGGACGCCACGTTACTGATGCCCATCAAGGCGACATCGAGGTCGTCGAGCATGCGCTCCACTTGCGGCAAGAATGCCCGACCGACCATGGTCAGGCTGACCCGCCGCGTGGTGCGTTCGAACAACTTCACCTCGAGGGCGGACTCGAGCTTTTCGATGCGCCGGCTCAGCGCCGGCTGCGAGATGCGGATGGCTTCGGCGGCGCCGCGAAAACTGCCCTTGTCTACCACGGCGCGAAAAGCCTGGAGGTCGTTGAGGTCGAAGTTGATGATCACGGGATGGGCCAGGGTGGTCGATTTGGGGGGCATTATCGTATGGGCAGTGGTGGCGCGCCATGTGTGCCTGCACGGGTTTGGATTGATAACCCGGCGACAACGATGAAGCCGGCGCTATCAGCGCGTCAGGTGCGCCCGCACCGCGACTACCTGCAACCTTAGCGGCGTACCCTGCCATCTTCGCGCTTCATCGCATTTACGGTGGATAAATCCAGTGAAGCGGGTGTCGATACAGGCAGTCTTCAAGCGAGGGCAGCGTTGACGCCGCTGATCGGCTTGAGTAGCAGAGACGAAAGTGAGCAATACGGCCGGATTTGAACACGAAAATTCCACGAAACAATTCAAAAAACCCCAACTTAGTATAAATTGCACCGCAACAACTAAAGCCGTTCAAGGAGACTCTCGTGGCAACTCTTCAAGCTCATACAATCCAGGCGCTGCAAACCCAACGCCCTGCCCTGCTGACCGAATGGATTACGAGCCTCGAGGCTTCGGGAGCCACACGAAACGTCAAGGGTGATGACGTCAAACAGCAAGCGGGCGACTTCCTTAATTTGCTGATCGACGCGCTTCTGCAAGGCGGCTCACAGCAGGTAAGCCATGAAAACTGGGCCGAAACCCGGGTCTTCCTGGAAAAGCTGTCGCACAGCCGTGCCTTGATCGGCCAAGACTCGCAACAGACTGCCAGCTTCATTTTCGCCCTTAAAGGCCCAGTGTTCAGCCTGCTGCAACGTGAGTACGCCGAACAACCGGCGCAACTGGCCGAGCAACTGTGGGAAGTGTCCGAACTGCTCGATTCGCTGGGCATGCACACCATCCGCACCTTCCAGAAGTCCCGTGAGTCGGTCATCAAACGCCAGCAGGAAGAATTGCTGGAGTTGTCCACCCCCGTAGTGAAGCTGTGGGACGGCGTGCTGGCCCTGCCGATGATTGGCACCCTGGACTCGCAACGCACCCAGGTGGTCATGGAGTCCCTGCTGCAACGCATCGTCGACACCGGCTCGGAAATCGCCATTATCGACATCACCGGCGTGCCGACCGTCGACACCCTGGTGGCCCAGCACTTGCTGAAAACCGTCACCGCCATCCGCCTGATGGGTGCCGATTGCATCATCAGCGGCGTACGCCCACAAATTGCCCAGACCATCGTGCACCTGGGCCTTGACCTGCAAGGCGTGGTGACCAAAGCCAACTTGGCGGATGCCCTGGCGCTGGCCCTCAAACGCCTGGGCGTCACCATCAGCAAGGCTGTCTAAGCATGGAACGCATCCCTATTTTGCAGATGGGCGAATTTTTGCTCGTGACCATTCAGGTCGACATGCACGACCAGTTGGCCATGACGCTGCAGGACGACCTGTCCGAGCGCATCAGCCGCACGTCGGCGCGCGGCGTGCTGATCGACATTTCGGCGCTGGACATGGTCGACTCGTTCATCGGGCGCATGATCGGCACCATTTCCGGCCTGTCGCGCATCATGGACGCGCAGACCGTGCTGGTGGGCATGCAACCGGCGGTGGCCATTACCCTGGTGGAACTGGGCATGACCCTGCCCGGCGTGGCGACCGCACTGAACGTCGAGCGCGGCATGAAACTGCTGCGTGACCGGGTAGAACACTTATGAGCCAAGCCAGCAGCGGCACGCATCCCGTGCTGATCGAACAGGACGTTGTGCTGGCCAGACAATTAGTACGCAGGCTGGCACAGGACTGCGGCATGCGCCTGATCGACCTGACCAAGCTGGTCACGGCCGTCAGTGAGCTGGCGCGCAACACCGTGGTCTACGGCGGCGGCGGGTACATGGATTGGAGCGTCGTCGAAAGAGACCATCGCCCCGGCCTGCGCCTGACCTTTCGCGATGAAGGCCCCGGCATTCCCGACCTCAAGCTGGCCCTGACCGACGGCTGGACCTCCGGCAGCGGCCTGGGCCTGGGCCTGACCGGCGCCAGGCGCCTGGTGGACGAGTTTGAACTGGAAACCGCACCCGGCGAGGGCACACGCGTGACGATCACCCGATGGACCTGAATATTCCCAGCGCCTTGACCCAAGTGCTTTTGATCGAAGATGTCAGCCAAATCGGCTATGCCCGGCGCAGCGCCCAGCAGCTTGCCGAGCTGCTGGGTTTTGATGAAACCGACGCCGGGCGCGTGGCCCTGGTGGCGACCGAACTTGCCAGCAATATCCTCAAGCATGCCGCCCATGGCGAGCTGCACCTGCGCGCCACGGGCAACCAGGGCGTAGAAATGATCGCCGTCGACCGTGGTCAGGGCTTCGACCTGGAAAGCTGCCTGGTGGATGGGTTCTCCACGGGCGGCACGCAAGGCATCGGCATGGGCGCCATATCGCGTGTGGCCCAGGTCTTTGATGTGCATGCCGATCATCGGGGCACGGCGATGTTGGCGCGGCTCTACCCACGCACGTCGAACACGCGGGATATCCGCTATGGCGTCAGCCAGCATTCCTTGCACGACGATCCGGCCTGTGGCGACGCCTGGCACCTGGCAATCGAAGCGGGCCGGTTCAGCGTGATGGTTGCCGACGGCCTGGGCCATGGCAGCGAAGCCGAACGGGCAGCGCGCGCGGGCGAAGAGGTGTTTGCCCAAGACCCCTTCCAGGACTCGGCCACGCTGCTCAACGACATGCATATCGGCATGAACGGCACCCGGGGCGGCGCAGTGGCCGTGGCGCAATACGACGCCGTGGCTGACCGGCTGCGTTTCACCGGCGTGGGCAACATCGGCGCCAGCCTGATTGCCTTCGGCAAATCGCGCGGGCTGGCGTCCCACCCGGGCATCGTCGGCGTGCAGTTTCGCAAGGCGCAACCCTTCGACTACGCTCAGGTCAGCGGCCAACTGCTGATCCTTTACAGCGACGGGCTGCAGTCACGCTGGAACCTTGCGGACTATCCCGGGCTTTGCCACCGCCACCCCGCCCTGATCGCCGCCATCCTTCACCGTGACTTCTGTCGCGGCCGGGATGACGTTACCGTCTTCGTGATTGCCCTGGAGGCCATTGATGGCTGACACCATTGCTTCGCTCACTGAGCAAGTGCAGCGCCTGCACCAGGAAGCCGACGCCTTGCGTACCGAGTTGGATGAGACCAACCAAGGTGTGCTGGCACTGTATGCCGAACTGGATATGCAGGCCGATCAGTTGCGTCAGGCATCAGACCTGAAAAGCCGCTTCCTGTCGTACATGAGTCATGAATTCCGCACGCCCCTGGGCTCGATCCTGAGCATCACCAGCTTGCTTGCCGATGAACTCGACGGCCCCTTGAGCCCCGAGCAGCAGACCCAGGTAGGCTTCATCCGCAGCTCGGCGCGCGAGCTGCGCGAGATGGTGGACGACCTGCTGGACCTGGCCAAGATCGAGGCCGGGCGCATCACCATCTCGCCTGCCTGGTTTGACATGTTCGACCTGTTCTCGGCATTGCGCGGGATGTTCCGCCCGATTGTCGACGCCTCGTCGGTGGACCTCATCTTTGAAGAGCCCGCAGGCTTGCCCAAGCTCTACACCGATGACAAGAAGCTGGCGCAGATCCTGCGCAACTTTATCTCCAATGCCCTGAAGTTCACCTTGCAAGGTGAGGTGCGCGTGTCGGCCCGCATGGAAAGTGCGCACGAGATCCGCTTTGCGGTACAGGACACTGGCCTGGGCATTCCTGCCGAGCTGCACAACAACCTGTTCGAAGACTTTTCCCAGATCGACTCACCGCTGCAAAAACGCCTGCGCGGCACCGGCCTGGGGCTCTCGCTGTGCAAGCGCTTTGCCGAGTTGCTCGGTGGCAGTGTCGGGGTGCAAAGCGCCCCAGGCGTCGGGTCGATGTTCTTTGTGATCATTCCTCTGTCTATCGCGGGCGGGCCTGCTGATGAATCGTGACATCCAGCTGCTGATCGTCGACGACAACGCCGCCACCCGCTATGCCCTGCGCCGACGCCTGGAAAGCCATCACTACCACGTGCTCGAAGCCGGCACCGGCCAAGAGGGCCTGGACCTGATCGCGAGCAAAAAGATCGACGGGCTCATCCTCGACGTCAATCTGCCGGACATGAGTGGCTTCGACATCGTGCGCGCGCTGCGCGCCGACCCGGTTACCGCTCTGCTACCGGTGGTGCACGTCTCGGCTGCGTCCATCGAGACGGGCGACATCATCACCGGCCTGGACGCCGGCGCCGATGCCTACCTGATCCACCCGGTGGATCCGGACGTGCTGCTGGCAACCCTGCGCACGTTGCTGCGCGTGCGTGATACCGAATACGCCTTGCGCGAGAGCGAGGCGCGCTTTCGCGAAATATTCTTCAACATCAGCGCGCCGATCGCCGTCATGGACCCGCAGTTGAAGGTGCATGAATGCAACCACGCGTTCGCCCAACTGATCCAGGACAACCTGAACCCTGACGCCTTGCTCGAATGCTTCGCCAGCGATCAGCAGGCCGTCATTCAGGAGCTGCGCCTGCGTCTCGCCGCGGGCGAGCGCTGGAAAGGCACCTTGCAAATGCAAGTCGATGGCCAAGTGCGCGAAACCGAGTGGCAAATCTCGCCCTATCGCCGGGCCGAACTGAGCCTGGTGTTTGTCGAAGACATCACCGAGCATCGCCATCGCGAGCGCCATCAGCTGGCCGAGCTGACCAACGCCACCACGCAGCTGGCGCGCACCGAGGCGCAGTTGTTGCAGGCACAGAAGATGGACGCGCTGGGCAAACTCACCGGCGGCATCGCCCACGACTTCAACAACCTGCTGACCGGGATCATCACCAGCCTTGAGCTGATCAAAAAACGCCTCGACACTCAGCATACCGAGAAGGTCAAGGCTTATGCCGACGCCGCATTGAGCTCGGCCCTGAGCGCCGCCGGCCTGACCAACCGCCTGCTCGCGTTTGCCCGCCAGCAGCCTCTGGACACGCGCCCGGTGGATATCAACGCGCACATCCGCTCACTGGAAGAGCTGCTGGTGCGCACGATCGGTGAACACATCGCGCTCAAACTCGAGCTGACGACCCACCCGGCCGTGGCGCTGGTCGATCCGATCCAACTGGAAAGCGCAGTGCTGAACCTGGTCATCAATGCCCGCGATGCGCTGCCCAAGGGCGGCAATATCTGGGTGACCACCTACCCTGCTTACTCCAACGGCAACCTGAAACTGGAAAACGGCGCCTACATCGCGCTCTCCGTGCGCGATAACGGCGTGGGCATCGAACACAGTGTGATCGACAAAGTGTTCGACCCTTTCTTCACCACCAAACCGCTGGGCCAGGGCACCGGGCTGGGGCTGTCGACCATCTACGGCTTTGCACGCCAGTCCGGCGGCGATGCACAGATCCGCAGCGTCACCCGCCAGGGCACCGAGGTCACCATCATGCTGCCCGCTGCCTCGGGCCCGGCGAGCGCAACCACCAAGCCCGTTGCGGCGCCCGGGCTCAGCAGCGGCGAACACGTGCTGATCGTCGAAGACATGCCCTCGGTGCGCAGCTTCGTCGCCGAGGTGCTGGTCGACGCCGGTTACCGCTGCAGCCTGGCGGCCGACGGTGATGAAGCGATCGCCACCCTGAACCAGGACACCAGCATCGACCTGTTGCTTACCGATGTCGGCCTGCCTTACATGACCGGGCGGGAATTGGCCGATGTCGCCCGTGGCCTGCGTCCTACGTTGCCGATTCTGTTCATGACCGGTTATGCGGAAAACGCAGCGAATCGCCAAAGCTTCCTGGGGGAAGGCATGGACCTGATCTCCAAACCGTTCCATATCGACGAGTTGCTGGAGAAGATCCGACGCGGGCTGGATGGCCTGCCAGGCACCGAGTAAGGGGGACACGCAGGCCGCCCCGGCTAAATTGCAGGATGCCGTGCGGTGACAGGCTTGGTACCGTGACCGGCCTTGCAAGCTGCTACCGGCACCGAACAATGACTCAATCCAACAAGAACTATCGGCCCCTGCGCCTCGCATCGTGGGCGCTCGGCCTGCTGTGCACCGCCACCCTGGGCTTTTTTGCCTGGCAAAGTTTCTACCCGGTGCGCGCCGCCGATTCGTGGAGTTACCAGGTTTTGCACACCGATGTGGCCAAGGCCGCGTCGTTGATGCCCATGGCTGACGGCTCGTTGATGGTCACCCAGGAACTCAAGGACGGGCTGGGCAGCATCGTGCACATCCGGCTGGATGGAACGCGCGACGTCGTGCTGGGCAACCTGTCCAAACCCGACGGAATGTTGGCCACGCGAGGCGGCTGGGTGTTCAGCCAGGAAACCGGCAACGCCCCCGTCAGCTTTCTCAAGGACGGCGCGGTCACCGAATTGTTCAACGGCGAAAACGTGCAGGGCCTGTGGGATGACGGCGACTACCTCTATGCCATCGAAGACCGCAGCCATGCAGGGCGCCTGCTGCGCTATCGCTGGAGCGACCAGAGCGTAAGCGTAATACGCGAGGGCCTGGACCAGGCGGAGTCGATTATCCGCTGCACGGATGGCCGCATGCTCTACACCAAAAAGAAAGAAGGCATGGTGCGCGAACTGACCGCCGACGGCAGTGACCCGGTGGTACTGGCCAAACTTAACCAACCGACCTTTTTGATGTGCGATGAGCGGGGCCTGTGGGTCAATGAAGATTCCACCCACCGCGCACGCTTGTTGCTGATCGACAAACAGGGGCGTCAGCAGACGATTCTGTCGTTTTTGAAGGCGCCGCAATCGATTGTGCGAACCGCAGACGGCACTTACCTGGTGGCCGAAGGTGGACGCAATCGGGTACTCAAACTGGTGAACAACGCGCTGGCGGCGGCCGGCAACGGCCACAAGCCCTGACGGCGCCCCGAGACAGACCGAACAGCGGCTACTGGCAAGTGCCGCCTTTGTGGTGCGAGCCTGTGCCGCCCACCGGATGCGTGCCCTTGGGGCACGCCGCCGCGAACATCGGGGTAACCATCAAGACCACCAGCAACCCAACCAACGAAAGCTTTTTCATACGACCCTCCGTGACGATCACGATGCGTGATGGCACAAAGATATCACGCATCCACGGAAGTTATCGCCTGCGCATTACACCCACGCCTTGGCGCCGCTGAAAAACGCCTGCGCATTGCTGTCCAGTGTTTCCAGGTGATAGCCACCCTCCTGCACAATCACGCAGGGTAAGCCCAACTGCCGGACGCATTCGCCCAAGCGCGCAAACCCTTCACGCGTCACCGCCACTTTGCTTTGTGGGTCGAGTTCGTAGATATCGAACCCCAAGGACAACACCAGCACATCCGCCGAGAATGCCTTGACCGCCGCCAAGGCCAGCGCCAGCTTTTCGAAGAACACCGCTTCGCTGGCGCCATGGGCCATGGGCAGGTTGAGGTTAAAGCCTGCACCGCCAGCCACGCCGCGCTCGTCGGCAAAGCCTGCGACGCCCGGGTAGAAGTTGGTCGGGTCGCCGTGGATCGACACATACAGCACGTCGTCACGGTCGTAGAAAATCTCCTGGATGCCTTGGCCGTGGTGCATGTCGGTGTCCAGCACGGCCACGCGCGCAAAGCCTTCGCGCAGAACCTGAGCGGCCACCGCCGCATTGTTGATGTAGCAGAAACCACCCGCCGCATCGTAACGAGCATGGTGGCCCGGCGGGCGACACAGCGCATAGGCCGCCGGCGCGCCGTCAAGGATGTGCTTGGCGGCGGCGACGGCACTTTGCGCCGACCAGTACGCCGAACGCCACGTCAACTCGCCGACCGGGCAACTGCCATCCGCCAGGTAACGCGCAGCTTGGGCGAGGATGCCGCGCAGGGCGTTGGGTTCGCGCACGAAGATATTCGACATGACTTCGTCGCCCCAGTCTTCGGGGATCTCCTTCCAGCGCGAATGCGCTTCCCGCAAAAACGTCAGGTAAAGCGCGCCGTGCACGCCCAGCAATGGTTCAAGGCCGTAGTCAGCAGGCGGCTGGATATCGAAGCCCAAGGTCTGTGCGGCCAACAGCAAGTTGCGCGCGCGCTCGGGGACCTCCTGGGGCGTGCGCATCTGACCGCGGGAGTAGTAGCCGCGCGGGTGGTGCAACAGTTGTTCGGGGTGGAAAAACGTACGCATGAGATGCTCCTGTATAAACACCCAACCTGCAGGCGCTGGCGTGCCGGCGCCTGCATTCGAATCTGGTCAGGCGTTAGCGTTGAGTCGTTGATCAGCTTGGCCTGCGCGCTGCAACACGGCGTTAAGCAGCACATCGGTGCCTTGGCGCACATCCTCGGGCAGCACGTCTTCAGCTTCGTTATGGCTGAGTCCACCGACACACGGGATAAAAATCATCGCCGTCGGGCAGTACCGTGCCAGGTGAATGGCATCGTGGCCGGCGCCGCTGACGATGCGTTGCTGGCTGTAGCCCAAGGCATCCACCGACGACTGCACGCACGCCACACAATCGGCATCGAACGGCGTTGCCGGGCTGATCCAGTGCGCACTGATGCTGACCGTCAGGCCGCGCTTCTGGGCGATGGCGTGCAGGCGCGCGCGCACCTGTTGCTCCATGGCTTCAATGTCGGCGTCGCGGTGATGACGCAGGTCGACAGTGAAGGTCAACAAGCCGGGAATGGTGTTGCGCGACGACTTGCTGATGCTTAACTCGCCGACCGTGGTCAGGCCTTCGGGGGCGAAATCGGCGGCGAGGTTTTCCAGCGCCTGGATCATTTTTGCCGCGCCATACAGCGCGTCCTTGCGCAGGGGCATCGGCGTGGTGCCGGCATGCGCGGCCACGCCTTGGACCCGCACGTCGAGCCAGCGGATCGCCTGGCCACCGGTCACCACGCCAATGCTCTTGGCGTTGTCCTCCAGGATCGGACCCTGCTCGATATGGGCTTCAAAATACGCGTCCACCGCGCCACCCAGGGGTCGCTCGCCGTTGTAGCCGGTGCTGCGCAAAGCCTCGACCACGCTGATGCCGGCGCCATCGGTGGTGGCCAGCGCCTGGTCGAGTGCCAGGCTGCCGGTGAACACGGCCGAGCCGAGCATGGCCGGGGTAAAACGGGCGCCCTCCTCATTCGTCCACACCGCGATTTCCAGCGGCTTACGGGTTTGAATGCCGTGATCGTCAAGGCTGCGGAGCACTTCCAGGCCGGCCAGCACGCCGTAAACCCCATCGAACCGCCCGCCTTCCGGCTGCGTGTCGAGGTGGCTGCCCATCATCACCGGGGCTGCGTCCTTGTCGGTACCGGCGCGGCGGGCGAACAGGTTGCCGATCGCGTCCACGCTCAACGTCAGCCCGGCGGCGTTGCACCAATGGCTGAACAGTTCACGACCCGCCTGGTCTTCGGCACTCAAGGCCAGACGGCAACTGCCGCCACGCGCCGTGGCGCCGATCTCGGCCATGGCCATCAGGCTCGCCCACAGGCGTTGGCCATTAATCTTCAACATTACGCACGCTCCATTAAACGCTGTGGGCCATTTCAAGACGGTGGGCGGTGGCGTGGCGGCGCGACAATGCCAGCACGCACACCAACGAGACCGCAGCGATCAGGCTGTAAAATACTGCCATGGGCCACCATTGGCCCTGGTATTCGTGGGCCAGCCACGTACCGATCAACGGCGTCAGGCCACCGGCCAGCGCGCCGCACACCTGGTAGGCCAGGGAGATCGCGGTGTAGCGCACGCGGGTTTCAAACAGGCCGCTGACAAACCCGGCGATCACCGCGTAGAACGAGGCCATGCACACCACAGCCAGGGCGATGCCGAGAATGATCAACGGCGCCTGCCCGCTGCTGACCAGTACGAACATCGGATAAGGCGAGGCCATCGCCAGTACGGTCATGGCGCACAGAAAACGCGTGGCCCCAACCTTCTCGGCCACCCAGGCAGCCAGTGGCTGAATGCAGAACTGGATGATGGCGACGACAAACAGGCATTCCAGAATCAGCGAACGTGGCAGGCCCAGTTGCTGAGTGCTGTAGGCAATCATGAAGGTGTTGGTGAAATACACGCCGGCAATGCCCAGGGTGTTGGCGCCGATGCACAACAGCAATGGGCGCCAGGCGGTTTTCAGCACTTCGATCACGGGCGCCTGGTCTTTCTGGATCGCCCGCGCTTTTTCGGCGATGGCCTTGTCTTCAAGGAACTCTGGAGACTCGTTGACCCCCAGGCGAATCGCCAGGCCGACGATCAACAGCAAGGCGCTGGCCAGAAACGGCAGGCGCCAGCCCCAACTGAGCAAGTCCTCTTCCGGCAACCGGGTGACCGCGCTGAACGCCAGCAGCGACAGGATCAAACCCGCCGGGCTGCCCAGTTGAGCGAAAGACGCAAAGAAGTTTCGACGACCTTTCGGCGCATGTTCGCCGGCCATCAACACCGCACCGCCCCACTCACCGCCCACGGCGATGCCTTGCACCACGCGCAGCAGCACCAGCAATACCGGCGCCGCAACACCAATCTGAGCGTAGGTCGGCAACAGGCCGATGCACACGGTGACCACGCCCATCATCACCAAGGTGATCACCAGGGATTTCTTGCGGCCGATGCGGTCGCCGATATGCCCGAACACAATGCCGCCCAACGGCCGCGCGAAGAAGCCCACGGCGAACGTGCCGAACGCCGCCATGGTGCTGAACAGTTTGTCGTCGGAAGGGAAAAACAGTTGGCCGAACACCAGCGCGGCGGCGGTGGCGTAGATGTAAAAGTCGTACCACTCGATCATGGTGCCGATAAAAGCGGCGGCCGCGGCACGGCGCGGCTGCGGCGAAGCGGAAGGCTTCATGGGGCTGGCTCCTTTGGTTATTTTTTTGGCAGGAGAATGTCGAACGCACGCGCTCTGATGGCGCTTGTTGAGGGTGATTTATCGTCGCGCGGCTATGATTAGTCAATTTTCTATTTATTATTCCTATTATAAATCCTGCTTATTATCGAGCTGTGCCATGCCCGAATTTCGTCGCGACAGTCACCCTCTGCTCAACGACCGACTGGACTGGAACCTGCTGCGCACTTTCCGTGTCATCGGCCAGGAACTGAGCATCAGCCGCGCCGCTGCGCGCCTGCACCTGACCCAACCGGCCATCAGTCAGGCGCTCAAGCGCCTGGAAGAACAACTGGGCTGCCAACTCATCGCCCGCCGTGGCCCGCGCTTCGCGCTCACCGAAGCGGGTGAACAGATTTTCACCATCGCCGGCGAGATGTACGGCCAGGTCTCGCAGATGAGCAATGCGCTGCAAAAACCCGGCGATGAAGTGCTCGGCAAAGTGCGCTTGCTGATGATCAGCCGGATCAACTCGGAGACCTTCGACGACTTCCTCGCCGCCTTTCACCGTGAGCATCCACGCGTGGACCTGGAGGTTGAAGTGATGCGCAGCTCGGACATCGTCGCCGCCCTGCTGGAAAAAACCGCAACCCTGGGCCTGAGCCTTAATCGCCGGCCACAGCCACGCCTGGAACAGCACCTGTTCCTGCGCCAGCGCTATGCGTTTTTTTGCGGGCGCCACCATCTGCTATTCGGGCGCAGCGGCTTGGCGGAAGGCGATTTGCAGTCGGAGAATTTTGTAAGTTTTACCAGCGACCAGATTGGCGGCATGTTGTCGCCGCTGACGATCTTTCGTGACCAGCAAGGGTTCAGCGGGCGCATCGTGGCGTCGTCATCAAGCCTGGAAGAGGTGCGACGCCTGGTGATTGCCGGTTTTGGCTTGGGCTGTTTGCCGATTCATGTGGTGGCCGACGATGTGAAGCACGGGCTGCTGTGGCGGCTACCGCCGGATGACGGGATCGCCGATGTGGACATTCATCTGCTGTGGAATCGCGAGCAGAAGATGAGTCGGGCGGAGACGGTGTTTATCGAGCGTCTTTCGGCTCGGCTGGCGGGCGCTGCTGAGGATGCCAGTCGCTGATTTCAACCCGCCAACGCCCGCTCGACGCTGCCAGCCATGGCCTGCAAATCGTCGAAAGGGTTTCGACCGATCAGCATGAACCCATGGGACAGGTTGGCCCAATACACCAAATTCAGGCCTCGGCGCTGCTCCGTCGCGACGGGCTGAGCGCCTCTTTTACTGGCCGTGATGCACAAGGCCAATGGCCCGTGGCGCGGGTCCAGGTAGGTCAGTTGACCGATCAGGGCGCCGTCATAATCGAGGATCTGCGCGCGCCGAAACTCGGCACCGGGCAGCTCTACCGCGCCAAGGGTTAACGGCAGGCCCAGTTGTGCGCCCACGGAGCGCAGTTGGGCGGCCTGCGAAGCGGGGTCGGCGCTGAGGTTTTCCAGGGTCTGCGGCGTGTACAAAGCCATGTACTCGGCAACCGAGGCGCGCCAGCCTTGGCCAGACTCCGCCCGTGGCCAGCTCATGAACACGCGGTCGGCGACCACACCGGCCACGGCAAATCCCGCCGCCACAGCCAGGAAACGCCGGCGACTCAAGGCGGGAGCCTGTACCGGTGGCAGCGCCTTGAGCATGGCCTGCAGGCGTTCGCTGGGGGCTTGGTCAAGCATCGCGTCGAACGCGGCCTTGAAGGGTAAGTCGGCGCACTGCAAGGCCTCAACGCGTGCAGCAAGTGCCGGGTTAGTGCTGACCTGATCGGCGATAAGCCGATGCTGCCGAGCCTCCAGTTCGCCATCCAGGTAAGCCACCAACAGTTCATCGGACACTGGGGTTGTGTGCGTCATTGCTGTGCTCCGCTGGCGTGATCCTGCCGGTTTTTTGCAGGGGCGGTCTCTGCCAGCTTCAAACGCGCGGCCGCCAGCCGGCTCATTACGGTTCCCACGGGAATACGCAGGACTTCGGCAATTTCCTTGTAGGAAAGCCCTTCGACATACGCCAAAAACACCGTTTCTCGCTGCGCCTCGGGCAAGCCGTTGACGCGTTTGATCACCTGCGCGGCCAACACCTGTTCCTGCGCCTGGCGTTCGCCATCGAATGACAACGCCTGTTCGGCATCGATAAAACCCTGGCCCTGACGCACCCGTTGCGAGCGCACTTCGTTGAGCCAGATGGAATGCATGATCGCCAGCAGCCAACGGTCCAACCGCGTGCCGGCCGCGAACTGGCCGGCACGCTCCAGCGCGCGGACGCAGGTGGCCTGCACGAGGTCTTCGGCCAGGTGCTTTTGGCGCGACAGCACCCACCCGTATCGCCACAAACGCGGCAACAGCAGGCCTAACTCGCGACGAAATTCAGCCTCGTGGGTAATGGCTGCCCCCTGCTCGCGCACTCAGTGGATTCAAGCCTGTGGCGCAGCGGCAATCGCTTCGGCCAGGTCTTCGTATTCTTCGCAGGTGGTGCTGCACAGGGCTTTGATTTTCACCAACTGCTCCTGCGCCAGGTCGACGCGGCCCTTGATCACGTAAGCCTCACCCAGGTACTCGCGAACCTGGGCGTAGTTGGGATCGAGCGCGACCGACTTCAGGTAATAACCGATGCCTTCATCGGTGCGCCCCAGTTTGCGCGTGGCATAACCGCGGTAATTGAGGGCCTTGGCGGTGTTCGGGTTTTGCAGGGTGTCGAGCAAGGCCAGAGCCTCGTCGTAGCGCCCATCTTTGGCCAGGCGGTAGGCGTAGTCGGTGCGGTCGGCATCCGAGGTGGCTTTGCTGGTTTGCAGCACGCATTTTGCGGTCTTGGTGTCCCAGACCTGGCCTTTGGGGCAATTGGGCTTGGGCGGTGCCGACTCGTCACCAGAGGCGTGGGCCTGGCCTGCGAGTAACGCAGCAGCCAGGCATGCGCCGTAGAACAGCGCGGTGCGGTAAGTAACGGGGTGTGGGTGGCGGTTTTTCATGGCGGTAATGCTCCGTAGCGATTGGGAGGAAACATCACTTTTGAAACACATTGCGTGAGCCCGGCAGCATGCGCCGCAGCGTGCTGTCGCCCAGTACACAGTGGTGCCAGAGCGCAGCCGCAGCATGCAGGCCCGCCAGCAGGATGATCGCCCAGGCCACGTTGTTATGCAGGCCGCCCAGGGTGCTGCGCCATTGGTGATCGATCACAAAGGGCGCAGGAACCGGGAACAGCCCGAAAAAGTTGAAGGGTTCACCCTGAGCCCAGCGAAACACAAAGCCCAAGGCAATCTGCGCCAGCAACAACAGGTACAGGCAACCATGCGCCATTTTTGCGAACAGGTTAAGCGTTGGGTGACTGTCGGCCTTCGGGCGATTGCCGCCGAACACACGCCATACAATTCGCACCACGATCAACAGGGCCATGGCGATGCCGAGCGAGATATGCACCGATTGCAGGCCCTTGCGCAGCGGCGTGCCCTTTTCGAGGTTTTCCCAGATGTGCGCACTGGCAAACATGAAGATCACCACGGCGGCGGTGAGCCAGTGCAAAGTGCGGGTCAGGCGGTCGTAGCGGTCGGCTTGGCGGTTCATGGGCGTTCTCTGGGTGGTCTGTGAGGTGAACACCGCAGCGGCCCAGGTTATTCGGTGAGGCGCGAAAAATTTATTCGAAGAGGACGTGGCAAGGGTTTTGGCTATGTACAGGGACGAAGCGGCGCCAGCGTTTTGCGGGGTGCATAGCCATCACCCTGAGGAGCATCGCGGGCTAAATCAGATTATTGCGCCTGGCAATATCCGCCAGGTCCACCACCGATTTCACATTGAGCTTGGCCAGCAAACGCGCTTTATAGCAACTCACCGTCTTGCTGCTGAGCAAAATATTCTGGGCAATGTCCTTGTTACTCATGCCTCGAGACAACTGCTGAAATACCGAGAGTTCACGGTTGGACAGCGAGGCGATCAACTGCGCTTCATCCACGGCCAATGCGCGCTTGCGCGAAAATGCCACCACCGTCTCCGGGTAATAAACATAGCCCTTCATCACGGTTTTCATGGCCTGGGCCAGTACGCTCAGTTCATCGGTCTTGCTGATGAAGCCCGAAGCCCCGGCGCTGATGCAACGCGCGGCGTAGTGCTCCGAGGAAAGCGAGGTGAGGACGATGATCCGAGTGTTCACTTCAAGCGCACGGATTCTTTCGATCACCGCAATGCCGTCCAGGCGCGGCATGGTGATGTCCAGCAACACCAGGTCCGGGGTCAGTTGACGGACCTGGCTGATGGCATCGACGCCATTGTCGGTCTCGCCCACCACTTCATAACCTTCCTCACTCACGAGCGTACGCAGCGCGGTCCTGATAAAAGGGTGGTCATCGACCACCAGGACTTTATACATCTGCAGCTTTCCTCGGGAATTAGTCGGGCTTTGTCGGCAATAATGCCGACAATGTACCATAGTGCTTTAGTGCCACTACCCAATTCCGGACGGGCTACTCAGTGGGTGGACATTGGCGCTGTACGCATAAAGCGCCGCCGGTGCGCCCTCTCTTCTACGCATTAAGGACCTTTGATTTGAAGTTGTTCGCAGCCCTGCTGGCGTTATGGGCGAGTGCTCACATGGCATGGGCGGCCGATTCGCCCGTCACGTTAACCGTGTTGGGCCGGTCCAGCGTGCAGGAGGGCCAACTGCATTTGAGCCCCGCCGATCTGACGTGGCTGACTACGCAAAAACAGCTGCGTGTCGGCACGTCCGAGCCCGACTATCCGCCCTTTGACATCACCAACCACAGCAACGAATTCGAGGGCATCAGTGCGGACTACCTGGCGCTTATCGGTCAACTGCTGTCGGTATAGATCCAGGTGCAGCGCTACCCCAACCGCAGTGCGGTGATTCAGGCGCTCAAACGCGGAGAGATCGACCTGCTGGCGTCGGCCAACGATTTTGAACGCGCAGACCCGGACCTTCGCCTGTCCGCCCCCTACACCCTGGACCAGCCGACACTCGTGGCGCGCACCCATGATTCACCGCTGCTGGACCCCACCCTGGCGGGTAAAACCGTGGCCATGGTCGAACACTATTTGCCGCTGAGTAAGGTTCAGGCGTTTTATCCGGACGCTACGTTCACGCTGTACCCCTCGATCCTCAACGCCGTAGGCGCAGTGGCGTTTTCCAAGGCTGATGTTTACCTGGGGGACTCGGTCAGCGCCAGTTACCTGATCAACAAGAGTTACTTGAATAACGTGCAACTGGTGGATTTCTCGCGCATGGAAGTCAATAACTTCTCGTTCGCTGCCACTCGCCAGAACAGTGAACTCCTGCACCTGATCAATGCGGCGCTGCAAGCCATTCCCGCCAGTGAACAGATGGCCATCGCGCGCCGTTGGAACGCCGGTGGCGTGAGCATCTCGGGTACTCACCAGGTGCAATTCAGCGTCGAGGAACAGCGCTGGCTGGCGCACCATCCGCGCCTGAAAGTGGCGGTCAATGAAGACTTCTTGCCCTTCACCTTTTTTGATGAGCACGACCGTTTCCGTGGCCTGAGTGCCGACGTGATGGCCAAAATCAGCCTCAGGACCGGGTTGAAATTCGACCCGCAAAAAGGCGGCTCGGTGGACGCGATGATCACCCGTGTCAACCACGGGGAGGCTGACATGCTGGCGGCATTGACCCCAAGCTTTGATCGCGAACAGCGCGTCAGTTTCAGTCGGCCGTACCTGTCCACCCCGTTTGTGCTGGTCACGCGCAACCACGCCGACAGCTCGAACAACCTGCAGGATTTGTCGGGCAAACGCCTGGCGATCATCAAGGGCAACGCCAGCCGGGAGCTGATTGAACAGCAGTTTCCGCAGGTGCGCATTGTCGAAGCGCAGAGCCTCGCCGATGCGTTTTCAATGCTCGCCAAAGGCAGTGTCGAGGCCTGTGTCAGCACCCTGGTCAGCGCACGTTATCTGATTGCCCGAAACTACCCCGACCAGTTGAAGATCAGCGCAACCGTCGGCGCCCGTGCTGCGCAGTTGGCGTTTGCGGTGGATCACACCTCGTCGATATTGCTCTCGATCCTCAACAAGTCGCTGCTGAGCATCTCGCCTGAGGAAATGGACGAACTGACCAATCGCTGGCGCAGCCCGGTGGTGCTCGACGACAGCTACTGGAGCAAACACCGGGCGGCAATCCTGCAGGGCTTCGCGCTGGCAGCCGTGCTGCTGCTGAGTGCGTGTGTATGGATTGTGTTGCTGCGCCGCCAAGTGCTGCGCCGCAAGCTCGCCGAGCGAGCACTCAGTGCCAGGCTTGAATTCGATCGTGTGCTGATCAACGGCATGCCCCACCCTACTTACGTAAGGGATCGCCAGGCTCGGTTGCTGGTGTGCAACAAGGCCTATCGCGAGGTTTTTAGTGTTGAGGACGAGCGACAGTTGCTCGGCACCACCGTGATGCAAAGCCTGCTCTCCAGCCAGGAGCAGGCCCTGGAATACCACCGCGACTACCTCGCCGTCATGGACGCCGACGAACCCTTGCTGCGTGACCGGCAGATCGTCCTGCGCAGCGGCGAAGTGCTCACCATCTATCACTGGATCCTGCCTTTTCGCGGCAGCGAAGGCCGTGTCGACGGCCTGATCGGTGGCTGGGTCGACGTCAGTGACCGCCAGCGCCTGGTCGAACAACTGCACGCCGCCAAGCAGGAAGCCGATAACGCCAACCGGGCCAAAACCACGTTTCTGGCGACCATCAGCCACGAGATCCGCACCCCGATGAACGCCGTGCTCGGCATGCTGGAAATGGCTGCGCGCAAGTCTGAACACGGCATTTTCGACCGCGCCGCCATTGATGTTGCGTCGGGCGCTGCCAAGGAGTTACTGGCGCTGATCGGCGATGTCCTCGACATTGCCCGCATCGAATCCGGTCGCCAAAGCCTGACGCTCGAAAGCGCCAACCCGCACCTGTTGTTGAACGCGGTGACGCGCGTGTTCGACGGCCTGGCGCGCGAAAAGGCCATCGCGCTGACGCTGGTGATTGATCCGGCCGTCAACCGCCATGTGCTGATGGATGCCCTGCGCTTCAAACAAATTATCGCCAACCTGTTGAGCAATGCGATCAAGTTCACCGCCGTGGGTGAAGTGCGCATCAGCGCCCACGCGCAACCGGCTGACGCCACCCAGCCGATGCAGTTATCGGTGAGTATCGTGGACACCGGCGTGGGCATCTGCGCGGCCGATCAGCGGCAATTGTTCGCGCCGTTCAGCCAGGCCGGCAATCAGCAGCAAGGCTCCGGCCTGGGGCTGGTCATCAGCCGGTCGTTGATCGAAATGATGGGCGGCAGCCTGGCGTTAACCAGCGCTCCCGGCAAAGGCACGCAGGTCACGGTCAAGCTCGCTCTGCCTGCCGCAGACGTTCCTTCACCGCAGGACGACGTGCCGCTGGAGATGACGCCGGGCATGGCGCTAAGCGTACTGATCGTGGATGACTACGCCGCCAATCGCCTGGTGCTGTCACAACAACTGGCCTATTTGGGCCACGACGTTCAACACGCCAGCGACGGCGTCCAGGCGTTGGCCTTGTGGAATGCGCAACCGTTCGATGTGGTGGTGACAGACTGCGACATGCCAGGCATGAACGGCTATCAATTGGCCCAGGCGATTCGCCAGGCGGAGCAGTCCAGAGGCGAACCTGGTTGCTTGTTGCTGGGGTTCACCGCCAACGCCGTCGCCGAAGAAAAACAGCGCTGCCTGGCGGCCGGCATGGACGACTGCCTGTTCAAGCCCATCAGCCTGGAACAACTGAGTGCACGGCTGCAGCCACTGCAAACCGAATACTTCGACAACGAGGCGAGCACGGAGCTGACCGCAGCCTCACTCGATGCCCATCTGAAAACGCTGGTTCCGGGCAAGTTATCGGCGCTGCAAACCGTGCGTGAAGAGCTGCTGTCGAGCACCCGCGCCGACCTGCAACAGCTCACCGAACTGCTGGCGTGCGACGACCGGCAGCATTTGGCTCACGTGGCTCATCGGGTCAAAGGTGGGGCAAGGCTTATCCGCTACGAACAGCTGATCCTCACCTGCGAAAACCTTGAAGCCCACTGCGCAAATGGCGCAGCGCGAGCCGAGCTGATTGCCTCGACCGCCGCCCTGCAAACGTGCATGCGGCAGCTGCTGACGCTGCTGCAGGAGGACCCCGCGCAGGAGTAGGCGCCAACCAGCTTAAGAAATTTCTTGCAAAGACGTAGGGTGTTTCGCCATTAAAAGGCCACCACCTTTTGGCAAGCTAGCGTCTGAGAATTTCGATGAGCTATTCAAATGCCACTGTCCACCCTTCGCGTCCTGATCCTGGAGGACCAGCCCGTACAGCGCCGTTACGCCGTGACGCTCCTCGCTCATCTGGGCTGTACCCGCATTCTTGAAGCCTCGGACGGCTGGGAGGCGCTGCAGTTGCTGGAGAGCAACGGGCCGGTAGACATCGCCTTCTGCGACATCTGCATGGAGGGCATGGATGGCATTACCTTCCTGCGCCGCGCAAGCCAACGGCACGCGCTGAAGTCGGTGGTTATCACCAGCAGCATCGCGTTGGACGTGCGCCAAGCCATCAGTCATATGGCGACACTGCTCGGTCTGCGGGTACTCGGCCAGTTGTGCAAACCGCTGCACGAGCACGAGTTGAAAAGACTGGCAGGCAAGTACCTGGACGACGACTCGCACCCAGCCTGCCCGCTGCACGTTGCCGGTGAGACCAACGAACATCAGGTGCTCAGCGCACTCGAGAACGGCGAGCTGGAGGTCTTCTATCAGCCAAAATTCGACATCAGGACATTGCAGGTCACCTCGGTGGAGGCGCTTGCTCGCTGGAATCATCCTGAGCGGGGCATCTTGGCACCCGCGTCATTTATTCCGGTACTGGAACGGCACGGCCTGATGGACAGTTTGCTGTATCGCCAGATCGATCACTGCCTGACGCTGCGCAAGCAAGCGCTGGCCTCTGAGGTGTCGCTCACCTTCGCGGTGAATGTCAACGCGAGCCAATTTGCCAACCCGCAGATGAGTGCGCACGTGGCCCTGCTGCTCAAGCGCTTCGACGCGCCCGGTTCCAGCCTGTCGTTTGAGATGACCGAGACCGGCACACTCGACCCAGGCTCCATCAGCCTGGAAAACATGGTGCGCCTTCGCATGATGGGCTGCGGTTTGTCCATCGACGACTTCGGCGGCGGCTATTCGTCATTGCAGCGCCTGTGCAGCCTGCCGTTCAACGAAATAAAAATACAGGCCGAATTTATTCGCGACCTGTCTTCGGAGCCGCGCAGCCGTGCAGCGATTTCGAGCGTCTTGTCCCTGGCGCGCGAGCTGAACATTGGTGTGGTGATTGAAGGCATTGAAACCGTTGAACAGCGCGACATTCTGATAACCCTGGGCTGTGAAACGGGCCAGGGCTACCTGCTTGCTCGCCCAATGCCGGCCCACACCCTATTGCCATGGCTGATCGGCAGAAACGCCATCACGCAGCGCCTGGGATGACGCTCAACACCGGTCAGCACCGCTGACTGGCGCCTTATAAAACATTCAAACCAACAGAGGGTGCAGCCGGTGCCTCCTGCGCTTTCGCGTGGACAACGGCGTGCTGCAACCGCTCTTTTTTCCTGTTACCGGGGGAGTTCATGAGTTTAAGAAAGATGAAAATAGCGTTGCGTTCGGCCTTTGGCTTCGGCCTGGTCGGGCTGCTCGTGGTATTGCTGGGCCTGTTCTCTTTGAGCCAGATGCGCGACATGGCCAGCGAGTCGGATGAAGTCGACAAAAACTGGCTGCCCAGCATCCTCGCCTTGGGCGACCTGCAAACCGCCGTGTCCGAGATTCGCGCCGCGACCTACCGGGTGATGCTGGTGGACAGCGCCGAGCAGGTAAAGGCCAGCCAGCGGGCTTTTTCGCAGCTGCGCCAACAGATTCAGGCCGACAACGCGCAGTACGCAAGCAAGCTCACGGTGGACGCCGAGCGAGTCACGTTCGAACGTTTCAAGTCGGCCCAGGACCAATACCTGCAGGTCCAGCAACAGGTATTGGCCCTGGCCGCCAACGGCGAACGCTCACAGGCGATCGCGCTGCTCAATGGCGAACTGATCGCCCTGGGCGACAAGCTTGGGACCGAGCTGGCGAACCTGCTGTCGATCAATATTCAGGAAGCCGACGACGCGGCCACGAGCTCCGACGCCACGTACCACGGCGCAGTGAAATGGGTATTCATCGCCATGGCACTGGCGACATTCCTCACCGCACTGCTGGCGACGCTGTTTACCCGCAGCATCGTGCTGCCATTGGACCAGGCGGTGCGTATCGCCGAGCAAGTGGCCAAGGGCGACCTGACTGTGTCGATTGTGGTGGACGGCAACGACGAGCCTGGGCAGCTGTTGCGTGCGCTGGAAACCATGCAGTCGGACCTTCGCGAAACCATCCACCAGATTACCGACTCGTCCAATCAACTGGCATCCGCGGCGGAAGAACTCTCGGCGGTCACCGAGGAGTCCACACGGGCCTTGCACGAACAGAACGGTGAAATCGAACAGGCCGCCACGGCGGTCAACCAGATGACCGCAGCGGTGGATGAGGTCGCACGCAACGCCATCAGCACTGCCGACGCCTCCCGAGACGGTGATGCCATGGCAGGCAACGGTCGCAGCCACGTCATGGACACCGTGGAGTCGATTGCTTTGCTGGCCGAGGAAGTGACGTCGGCGACCGAAGAAATCCAGAGCCTGGCCGACAGTGTTCAACACATCACCAAAGTATTGGACGTGATCCGCGCCATTGCGGAACAAACCAACCTGCTGGCCCTGAACGCGGCCATTGAAGCCGCCCGCGCCGGTGAGGCCGGACGCGGTTTTGCCGTGGTGGCCGACGAAGTCCGGGCCCTGGCGCATCGAACCCAGCAGTCGACCCAGGAAATCGAGCAGATGGTCAGCGGGGTGCAGAAGGGTTCGGCCCAGGCGGTATCGGTGATGCACAGCAGCAATGAACGCGCACGCTCGACACTGACGGTGGCCCACTGTGCGGGCGAGTCGCTGGAGCGGATCACCCATGCAATCACCCGCATCACCGAAGGCAACCTGATCATCGCCAGCGCTTCCGAAGAGCAGGCGCAAGTGGCCCGGGAGGTGGATCGCAACCTGACGAATATCCGTGATTTGTCGGCCCAGACGGCCGCCGGGGCCAACCAGACCACCGCCGCCAGTCAGGAGCTTTCGCGCCTGGCGGTTGACCTGAACACAATGATTGCGAAGTTCGTGGTTTAAGCCCGCCGCAAGCTGCTGGAACAAAACATCGGAAACGAAAAAGCCCCGTAGCGTGTTCAGCTACAGGGCTTGTGCCTTGGCGGCGTTGTTAACTCAGCATCCGCGTTCTCTATTGGCCTGGGAGAGGACCGAGGCAGCGAGGGATTTGGTCTGGTCGCTGTATTTATCGCTCTGAAGCGCCTTCGCTGCTTTCTCCTCCATCCCGGCGCTCGTCTGCTTGTCTGTACCGCTCTGGGCCAACGCCGAAGCGGCAAGGCTTTTGGCAAGGGCCGAAGCGTTTGGATTATTGAGGGTTTCCGCCGCCAAAGTGGCCATCTTGCCGGAGGTTTTCTTGGTGTTTTTGCTCATGATGCAACTCCTTTGCTGTGTGGGATTTCCTACCTGAAAATCGCTGGACCACGATAGTGAGTTGCAGAACAGGTCGC
This sequence comes from Pseudomonas sp. Larv2_ips, assembly GCF_963879675.1. Classification (NCBI taxonomy): domain Bacteria; kingdom Pseudomonadati; phylum Pseudomonadota; class Gammaproteobacteria; order Pseudomonadales; family Pseudomonadaceae; genus Pseudomonas; species Pseudomonas sp. Larv2_ips. The sequence continues at coordinate 571,248 of NZ_CAWOAW010000014.1, read as the reverse complement.
AACGCGCTGCCTGTAGGCAACGTTTGGGAAACCGGTACGAAAGGCGCAAGCGTGATGTAAGGCGTCTAATCGATTGCACTGATGGTTATTATCGAAACGCTCGCCTGTGTGATTGCCCAACCCGCTTCCTATAATCGCCCCCACTCTCCCTTCCCCTCGCCTGCTTCAGGCGACATGTCCCTATGGAACCCAATACCATGCCAAGCGCCAGCCCGGCTCCCAGCGGCCTTCCCGAACATAATCAACAGAGCGTCAAACAGCAGTGGCTGGCGATTCTCTCGGTCGCCGTGGGCGCCTTCGCCTTGGTGACCAGTGAGTTTCTGCCGGTGGGCGTACTCAACGACGTTGCCAGCGACCTCGGCATCACCGCCGGCCACGCCGGCCTGATGGTGACCCTGCCCGGCATCATGGCCGCCCTGGCCGCGCCGTTGCTGTCTGTCAGCATTGGCGCCATGGACCGTCGTTACCTGCTGATCGGCCTGACGCTGATCATGATCATCGCCAACTCGGTGGTGGCCTACGCCAGCGATTTCAGCGTGCTGTTGTTCGGCCGCGTACTGCTGGGCATCAGCATCGGCGGCTTCTGGGCGACAGCGATCGCCCTCAGCGGGCGCCTGGCACCCAAGGGTGTGGGCGTAGCGAAGGCCACGTCGATCATCATGATGGGAGTGACGCTGGCCACCGTGCTTGGCGTGCCTGTTGGCACCTGGCTCAGTGGCCTGATGGGCTGGCGCATGACCTTTCTGGTGACCGCGCTGGTGGGCGTGCCGGTGCTGCTGGCGCAAGTCCTCCTGCTGCCACGCCTTACCCCGGAAAAAGCCATTCAGGTCCGCGACCTGCCGGCCTTGTTCATCAACCCACAAGCACGGGTCGGGTTGATCGCCGTCTTGCTGATCGGGCTGGCGCACTTTGCGGCCTACACCTATGTCGCGCCCTTCTTCAAAAACAGCTCCGGCTTCGACGGCCCAACGATTGGCTCACTGCTGCTGCTTTACGGTGTGGCCGGCGTGATGGGCAATGTCTTTGCCGGTTTCGCCGCCAACCGCAGCGTCCGTTACACCTTGCTGCTGGTCGCGCTGATGATCGGCACCAGCACCGCGCTGTTCCCCTACTTCGCCACCGGCATGACCGGCGCCGCGATGTTGATCGGGCTGTGGGGCTTCGCCTTCGGCGCCTTCCCGGCTTGCGCCAGTATCTGGATGTTTGTAGTAGCGCCCAAGGATGTCGAACGCGGCATGCCACTGTTTGTTGCCTTGTTCCAAGTGATCATTGCCTTGGGCTCGTTCTTTGGCGGACGGATCGTCGATCAGATGGGCAGCGCGATGTTGTTGAGTTTGGCGACGGCGTTGGTCGGCTGTGGGTTTGTGACGGTCTGGGTGCTGGGGCGCAATGTGAGCAACAGCTTGGTGGCGCAGCCCGGCTGACCAGGGAGGAATGACTGAAAGGCCTGCTGGGCGTTGAGCTCAGCAGGCTTTTTTAGTTTTAGATGTTAGACAGGATCTGCCGTGTTTATCCGCCGGGAAATCATGCTCAAATAGATCCACCAGCGTTTGGCTTGTGCATTGTTTTGCTAGGAATACATATCGCTTGAAGGATAGCACTGATGAATGCAATCCATCGAATCCAATAATTACTCACAAGAAACTCCAGAGGGGACGAAAAAAATAAAATAGATCCGTGACGAGCTACGTTATATTGCACCGCCCCCCCAAAGTAGAACGCCAGCAAGGCACAGCCAAAACCATTTCTCTTTAAAGCCTTCACCAGAAAGACGCCTGCTAATTGAATAACTACACAAGAAAACCAAAACAGAAACTATAAAATAAAATAAAGTTAAAAAAATATTATCACTGCTCATTATTCTTTATATCTCTAGTCAAATTATCCATCGTCACTCCGTCAGCAAACGCGTCAAAAGCTAAGGCAAATTTGCTAGCCTCGACATATCCACGTTGATAGTCATTACGAACATAACGAAACAGACGCCAAGAATCAGGCTTTAAAACCAACCTGGTCGCACCATACACTGACATCAATAAATCGCCGCCTCCATACGCCATATTCCCTTCAAACTCACCACCGCCCATTGCTTTAGCAACTTGGTGGTAAACCTTGCGCACCGGCCCTTGAGTGTCCGAGCGGCGCTCCCACAAATTGCGTCCGCCCTCATAGACATTATTGGCTCCGTGCGCCATCAACGGCACTCCAGGGACCACACATAGCGCACCGATAGACCCGTAACAAATCCCTGCTCCGGCCGCGAATTGCAGTGCACCTGCAATCATCCCAATACCCTGTCGAGAAATCTCCATTGACTGGTCAAGCAGGCTTTTTTGCTCGTTCTCCAAGTCCCTAAGACCCTGCTCTGGGGACTTTTTACCCTGCTCCACATCGTGGACAATACTTCTCGCGAAAAACGCTACCTCACGGTTGAACTGCAGTCGCAGAACTCCATCTTTAATATGCCGTGCGCTCACGGTACACGCCTGGTTAGCCAGAATGCTCCCAGCACGACTGACCTGCCAAAAATCGCAACTACCGAACCTGTCGCCATCCTCTCTGTCCGTCAAGGGTTTCACTCATCGCCTCCCCAAGCGCTATAGCCTGTTGTGCCAGCAAGGTGGTGAGCCCACGTGATGCTCCGATAACGAATCGCTAGATGTTCCTGTGGTTCGGCATCGTTTTGTAAAATGACATGCGGCATATCCAGCGTCAGGTCTGTGATAACACCGCCTTCAATGGAGATTGAGTAAAACTTTTGCTGCTGTCCAAAGGAAGATATTCGATAAAAGTTAATCGTACATTCAATTTCCTCTCTACTTGAAAGCGCTTGAGCGAGTAAGGGTGACGATTTATCAACATTTTTTGTGAGCACAATTGGGCGATGCGTCGGCTTGTTCACGTTGCCAATATTCGCCATGTTATGGCTGTATGAGAGCACCATGATTTCATCTAAATGGCCCGGCTGACACTTATTACCTATCGAATCCTGACTTGAACAACCCGCTGAAATCAATCCTTGAACCTTACCGGTGATCGACATATAACCAGTGTTCGCCATGGGTAACCTTCTCATACTCAATCAATCGGCTGAGTAGACTATTACAGCGATCAAGGATGCACGTGTAGGACGCGTCCGGTTCTCAGGAGAATCTGAGACTTCTGATTTCAGCGCACTGTCGTCGTCATAAATGGCTTGAGCGCATCGGTAGGTCGGGAGTAAGCCTTTTCACGATGTAACAACACGTTATGAAGAAGTTACTAATCTCTGCTTTCAAACAGGACTGGGTGGCAGTTGTCCTCGGGTGTTCTGATGACCGAGGAAGATCAAGCCATTGAAGGAATGGCAAAAACTTGGCGATAACGTTCGTCAGTCGCTCACGGAGGAATGGGTATAAGTACTGAAGATTTCCGGATTGACGCTAACCGACCGCATGGAATGTCTGATGGCTACAGCCCAAGCGACGTGGCAGCCAGGCTAATTTTTCAGGTGACTGAGTAGAAACAACGTCGCTGGGGCGACCTTTAATATACCAGATCGTGATCAGGTTTATCGGAAAGCAACTGAGCGATTGAGCCTGCCGCCGATTTATAAGCCAACGCAAAAAAGCCCCGTAGCTTATTCAGCTACGGGGCTTTTTCTATGTAATGGCGGAGAGATAGGGATTCGAACCCCTGCACGCCTCCTAGCAGGCCGCTGTATACCACTAAAATGGGCATCTACGAAACGCCGTAGGGGTGTATAGCGGCCTATAACGGCCCAGTTTATGCCCTAAAAATGCCCTAATCCTATCGCTCAGACAAGCCTCATATCCTCCCAAAGCCCATCCTCGTAATGAGAATCTAGCTGAGCTTAGTAGTCAGCGCACCGATTATTCCGCACACCCGTGGCGCCAACGCCATCATCGTTGCCCACCAGCCCGAAGGTAACGCAAGGGCAGAACAAATACAGTCGCGTGCCATTGTAATCACCTTGAATAGCCCCATCTGCGCACCAGCTGTGAATTTCTATCCGTTCCCCTGACTCTCTGCCGCCGATGCATGATCCGTAGGATCTAGTGATTCTCTTGCGAGCCGCTGGTAAGCTTCCCCAAAACCGCTAGCTTGAGGAATATCTATGCTAGGTATCCCTGCTGGAAGCCTCGGAAGCGGAAAATGTGTCCAGCTCAAGTAAGGAACGCTTGTGAACTCTCCATATGAAATGACAATTGATTTAAACGTTCTGGACCACTTAGGCATCAACCTTTATAGCAATGTCGCTGCGGTACTTACTGAAATCGTAGCAAATGCTTGGGATGCTGACGCGACAATAGTAACTATTGATTATGACTATGCAAAACAGCAGATCACCATTACTGATAATGGCATAGGAATGACCGTCAAAGACATGAACGATAAGTTTTTGAAGGTCGGATATAGACGAAGAGTACAAGAAACTACTACCACTGCGCGCGGCCGCCACGTGATGGGCCGAAAGGGCCTGGGCAAGCTATCACTCTTCTCAATAGCCGAAAGTGTTAGGGTACAATCGATTAAAAGTACGGAAAAGCATGGACTAAAAATGGCAGTTTCTCGAATTCGAGAAGCGATAAATGGCCAGCAAAGTCGATATGTTCCTGACGCAATTCCTGCTGATGAACTGGATGTAAGCGTAGGAACAAAAATCATACTCTCCGAACTCAAAAAAGGCCGTGTCCCATCTACTTTGGTGGCATTACGCCGCCGACTGGCTCGACGCTTCTCTGTTGTAGGAAGTAAAGATTTCTCAGTCTTGATTGACGGATCACCCGTCACAGCCGCGGATCGAGATGATATACGTGCCGTAGAGTATATTTGGCATATAGGCGACGAGAATACAGAGCGCACGGCTTCTGCCCCTAATTTAAAAGCACAAGCCTTACTGCCCAATCGATTGGACGGCTGGGACCCAGCCTGGGTTGTAAGTGGCTGGATCGGTACCGCTGTAAAACCAAAAATGCTTGTAGATGCAGACAACAATAACCTGAACTCTATTGTGCTTATGGCGCACGGCCGTCTAATCCAGGAAAACATTTTAGACAATATAAACGACGGGCGTTTGTACACCAAGTATCTGACAGGCCAATTAGAAGCAGACTTTCTAGATTTCGACTCAGATGACGATATTGCCACAAGTGACCGGCAGCGAATCCAAGAAAGCGATCCACGATCTGCCGCAATGTCCGCATACCTCAAAGTCTTGCTATCAAAAATAGAACCTCAATGGGCGAAATGGCGAAGAGAATTTGGCGCTCTTGAAATAGCGGAAGAGCATCCGGTAATCAAGGAGTGGTTTGACTCTCTGGACGACAGCTATCGCGAGCAGGCCAAATCCCTACTATCGAAAGTTAATAGCCTACCGATAGATGATGCTGAAGACAGACGCATGGTTCTACGAGATAGCATCATGGCATTTGAGCGCCTAAAACTGAGAGGGACCGTTCATGAACTAATAAATGCCGTTGAGATTGGTGCTGATAAATTAATCCCCCTGATCGCTCAACGAGACACCCTTGAGGCATCTCTTTACAGGGACATTATAAAATCAAGAATAGAAGTGATACGTGTATTCAACAAAATTGTTGATGACGATGAAAAAGAGAAAGCTTTACAACAACACCTTTTTGATCACATGTGGCTCTTGGATCCAACATGGGAACGCGCAGACGGATCCGAACTTATCGAATCTCGGCTGATGCAAGAAGGTGTGGTGGTTGACGATCTTACTGAAAAAGAAAGCTTAGGACGTGTCGACATAAAATACCGTACTGTTCTTGGTACCCACATTATTGTAGAGCTAAAACGGGCTCACCGAAGAATGGGGATTCTCGAATTACAACAGCAGGGAATGCTTTACGTTGACAAACTTCAGAAAATTCTAGCTGCACAAGGTCTGCACGGAGAAAAAATTGAAGTCGTTTTTGTAATAGGCCCACCATTAGTTGATGAGGGCTACAACCATAACCGAGTTGCAAATATGCTGGAAGCCATCTCTCCAGGCTCCCGAATTGTCCATTTCGACACGTTAATTAACGGCGCTCTAAAGGCATATCAGGCATACATCGATAGCAATAAAGAGCTAGACCGAATCGACAAAGTAGTCGCTCGACTATCTTAAATTTTTTTGGCAAGAAGAATGCACCTGGTCATCAGGTGCATTTAATATTTACAGATTAACAAGTATAAATTCGACTGTCTTTTAACCAAACTCTTGAACATGGCGCATCAAACTTTCACCGATCACCTCTCCCAATCGCACTGGTACAGCATTCCCTATCATGCGGCCAACTGCTTTGAACGTAATTTCCTCTGGTCTCATGAACTTATAATCTTTAGGAAAAGATTGCAGAATTGCAGCTTCACGCAACGAGATCGCACGAGCTTGCTGAGGGTGCCCGAACCGACCATTACCAAACCCATAGCACAAGGTGGTCATGGTAGGGCTCGGTTCACTCCCCTTCATTCGGCCATAAACGCTGCCGTAGGTTTTACCGCTCTCCTTACGATGGCAGGCCGCTACCAGGTGCTGGGGCCAGTCTCGCCATGTCCCACCCTCTTTAGAACACAAAATTCGTTGCATATTGAGCGGAGTAAGTGTTGCTGAGCGATGCATAGGGTCATTTGGATCACAATCCCCAGCAGCGATTCTAGGCAGATCTCCAATTACATCCATAACGCTGACTGGTCGTCCTGCATGCGTAGGAGGAATCAACTGAATGGGACCTAGCTTTGACGCAAGCAACACATGGCGTCGGCGAAGTTGTGGAAGGCCATATTCCACACACAATACTTTATTCGCCCAGATTTTATAATTCTGCTTTTCAAGACTTTTCACAAAGTCGTTGTATACCTTGTGCTTGGTCACATCCGGAACGTTTTCCATAGTGACCAACTCTGGCTGCACCTCTTTAATCAAGCGAGCAAAGTGATACAGTAGTGGCCACTTGCGATCACTACTAGTATCCTTCCCCTGGTTGTAGCTGGAAAAAGGCTGGCATGGCGCGCATCCGGCCAGTAGCCGATAACGTCCTTCACCCTGCTCATACCAAGAATTCAGCTCATCACGGGTCACTTTCTTGACGTCCTTCGCCACGAAAGCTGCACCACTGTTTTCGTGATAGGCATACTCACACTGGCGCTCAATGTCGTAGCCAGCATGCACGGTAATGCCCGCATTGCTCATGCCAGCGGTGAGGCCGCCGGCGCCACAGAATAGGTCTACTGCGTCAATCATGGTGAACGTAGTCTCTTAGTCGAGGCGCATTTTAGCCATTCACGGCTTTAAGTCTAGGAGGGATTTTCTTCGGATTGAGCCAGCCGTCCTGAAGCCTGAACGTCACCTCATCCTTCAGGAAAACGTCCTCAGGAAAACTGCTGATGAACGCCCCTAAGAAGCTAGCTACGTCTTTTTCAAAATACTCGATGATCTCAACGTCCCAAGTAAATAATCCATGTGGCGTTTCTATCTCAAATGGAATTCTTATCTTCGCCCAATCATTTCCAGAGCGCTCAAACTCATCTGCTTCTAACTCAACGATCCCTTCAGTTGAGATGAAATACTCCTTTTCACCAAAGACATAGCTGCCGTCTGTGCAAATTTCTATCCAGTACATACTTCTCATCCTTGCTGTACCAATTTATACGATGATTGATCACGCAAAGGATCACGTCAATCACCAGAGATGCTGCCCACCCTCCGAATCGTCAGTGTCTATGACGAAGCTGGCCAATCTATGTATTTTTTGCCGGTTAGGAGCTACCTGCATGCTACGGACCACAACTGATCGACTCGGGTAGTGAAGCTCTGACTCATCATCTCACGCCGCATCCCCCAACCTGGGTCAAGTGGCACGCTGGCCGAACGCAATGTCCCCCTCCCCCACCGCTCATTGATCTGATCCAACACCGTCATCACCCGAGTTACCTCGGCCGGCTGCGATATAGCGAACATATCGTCGGTGTACTCACCGGGCTGACACAGATTGAGCAACATCACCTCGGCCTTACTGTATTTGAAGCCTTGCCGAAATATGCGATCAAGTGCACCCACAGCTTCCTGGGTTAGCAGACGCACGTCGTCAGTGGGATACGGCATATCCACCACTACCCCATTCGCATACTTCGCTTCCTCAGGATTAAACATCCCGGTGCGAATAGAAACGCGCACCTTCTTGCACAGAGAGTTTTGGGCGCGGAGCTTCTCAGAGGCACGCATCATGTAGGTGGCCACAGCCTCTTTGATGGGCTGTAGCTGCGTCAGCCGCTTGCCGAACATGCGGCTGCAGCAGATCTCCTGCTTTGGCGGATCCGGCTCATCCAGCTCCAGGCAAGGCGTGCCGCCCAACTCCCTGGCCGTCTTCTCAATCACAATGCTGAACTTCTTGCGGAGCGTCCACGGATCGGCCTTAGCCAGGTCCATAGCCGACTTGATACCCATGGCATCAAGATGGAGTTTCATCTTGCGGCCAACGCCCCACACCTCCGCCACGTCCGTATTACGCAGCACCCAGTCACGCTTAACCGGATCGGTGATGTTTACCACCCCACCGGTTTCGGACTGCAGGCGCTTCGCGGTGTGGTTTGCCAGCTTTGCCAGGGTCTTGGTGTGAGCGATGCCTACGCCGACAGGGATCCCGGTGCAACGGAGCACCTGGGCGCGAATCTGTCGGCCTAAGGCATCCAGTCCACCGATACCGGTCAAATCGGCGAATGCCTCGTCGATGCTGTACACCTCGACTGCCGGCACCATCGCCTCAATCAGGCTCATCACGCGCTCGCTCATGTCGCCATACAGTGCATAGTTGGAGGAGAACGGCACTATGCCGAGCTGCTTGAGCTTGTGCTTGATCTGGAAATACGGCTCGCCCATCTTGATGAAGGGCTTCGCGTCGTAGCTACGGGCGATGACACAGCCATCGTTATTGCTCAGCACCACGATGGGCACCTTCGCCAAGTCGGGCCGAAATACCCGTTCGCAACTGGCATAGAAACTGTTGCAATCGATCAATGCGAAGGTTGGCTGCTGCTTAGACATGGCTGCGCACTGTGCTGGTGATCACGCCCCAGATCGACAGTTCGTCGCCTTCGAGGACATAGCGGGCCGGGAACTTAGGGTTTTCGGAAAGCAGGACCACCTCCCGGCCGCGTTTACAGAGGCGCTTGCAAACAGGTTCATTGTTCAGCAGGGCCACCACCACATGCCCATGGATCGGCTCAATGGCACGATCCACCACGGCCAGGTCACCATCGAAGATCCCGACGCCCTGCATGCTCTCACCGGTGATTGCTACCAGGTACACGTGGGGCGCACGGATACTCAAGACCTCATCCAATGAGATGTGCTGCTCGATGTGGTCCGCTGCCGGCGAAGGAAAACCGGCCGGAACCTGGAACGAGCACAACGGCAACTTCGCGCCCACCTCAGCGAGGGGACCTAGAATGGTGAAGCTCATGATGCGGCGGCCTTTTACAATTACTGTATGAATGTACAGTTAACTTTGTAGGACGCTTGCGGTCAATTTTTCTGTAGGGATTTCGACAGGCGGAGAGGTGCATATGTGTGGGCGATTCGTGCAGTACGAAGGTATGGCGATCTTCATCGAAGAGCTGAGCCCGCAGATAGAGCTATTCAGCGGGTATGACGCTCAGCCTATTGATCGCTACAACGTCGCACCTTCAACGAGGGTGCAGGTTCTACACACAGATGAGGATGGGCTGCATATCGATGCAGTGAAATGGGGATGGGCGCCGTTCTGGGCGAAGGGTAAACGCCCGGATCCGATCAACGCTCGGGTCGAGACGGTCACCAGGGGAAGTTCTTCAAACAGCTCTGGCCGAATGGCCGAGCCCTTGTGCCGAGTGAAGGTTGGTATGAGTGGGTCAAAAACCCTGACGAAGCGAAGAGAAAGCAGCCCTACTTCATTCGCCTGAAGAGTCAGATGCCCATGTTCTTTGTTCTTTGGCGCGCTCGCCCAAGTGCACCCTGGCCTGGATCCGCACTTGGACGACGGGTTTGTGATCATCACGGCGTCCAGTGATCAGGGCATGGTGGATATCCACGACCGCAAGCCATTGGTGCTGACGCCTGAGCATGCCAGGGAATGGATCGACCCCAGCCTTACTCCAGGCCGAGCCGAGGAAATAGCGAAGACGTGCTGTCAGCCAGCGGATGACTTTGAGTGGTTTCGGGTTGGCACCTCAGTAGGCAACGTTCGAAACCAAGGTGCAGACTTGATCGTACCAATAGCAGGCTCAGAGCAGAGCTAACGCAATCAATTCCAAATAAACAGAGGAAGCTGGGCGAGGACATCCAAAGCGTGCCAGACGAATATGGCAAGGATATTTACGCAATATGAGTTAGATATCTTCTCAGTAGCTAGCGGACATCCACCAGATATCTTTTTGGTAGCTAATGGATACTCACTAGATATCTCTAGATAGCTAAAAAGTTAGCCAGCAAGAAAGTTACGTATGTACGTAAGTAAGCAAACACGTAACTTAAATAGCCCACACAAGCTAAACAGCCTATTTAACTTGTTTAGCCTAGAAACTTTCACCACCCACACCCCCTTGACAGCGGCGGGCTGCGGCTTAGCGGCCAACCATTAGAAAATAACCTTAAGAGCATTGACAGCTAAGCCAAACTTTCTATCTAATCTCCAAGCCATCTAAAGCAATCCCCACAATCGACGCCATTCAACGCGCCGAATAGGCGAACTCACCCCGGAGAATTATATGACCGCCAAACTTATCGAACTCGCCCTCATCTTAGCCATCGAAATCGTTAGACTACTTCAGATGCGCTTTCTAAATTAAAACAGACTACCCAGAGCAGAGGGTATCCAGTTCATGATGACAAGCTCACTGGCTACCTCTGCCTTGCCTTGGCGCTGATTGGAATTGCTGTAACGAATGCTCAGGTGTTCGAAATGAAAGCCATCAAATACCTTCCGGATGTCCGGATGATCGTTGATGCTAACCATCACCTTCCCTTTGCAACTCCGCATGAAATCAGCCATACGCTCGTAATTCTCAAATGGAAAATCCACGCCATAACCTGCCGTCTGCCAGTAAGGCGGGTCCATGTAGTGAAAGGTGTGCGCACGGTCATAGCGTTCGGCGCAGTCCAGCCAGGATAGGTTTTCAACGTAGGTGCCGGACAACCGCTGCCACGCTGCAGACAGGTTTTCCTCAATCCGCAGCAGGTTGATGGCCGGGCCGGTGGTAGCGGTGCCAAACGTCTGCCCCGTCACCTTGCCAGCAAAGGCGTGGTGCTGCAGGTAGAAAAATCGGGCTGCACGCTGGATGTCGGTGAGGGTTTCAGGGCGGGTCATCTTCTGCCACTCGAACACCTGGCGGGAACTGAGCGCCCATTTGAACTGGCGCACAAATTCTTCCAGGTGGTTCTGCACCACGCGGTACAGCGTCACCAGGTCGCCGTTGATGTCGTTGAGGACTTCAACCGGCGCGGCCTGGGGACGCATGAAGTAAAGCGCAGCGCCGCCGGCAAAGACTTCGACGTAACATTCATGGGGTGGGAGAGCGGGATAAGGCGGTCGGCTAGGCGGCGCTTGCCACCCATCCAAGGGATGATAGGTGTGGACATATGAAAGCAAGACCTTTGCTGTATGGATAAACAGTGCTAGGCTCGCTCCGCTTTGTGCACTAAGCAGGAGCCTTGGCTGGACTTGCAGGGACGATCTGCGGGGAAGGTGGCCGGGCTGGATGTAGACGCATCCTGCCCGGCCGCTCCTTTACTTCGGTGTAGAAACTTCTTTTGCGTAGGCCTGACAGGCCCGCAGGGCGATCAATCCTTGGTCGCCGGCATCGGTGATTCCGATAATTCGTTGAGCATGCACTGGGTCAAGTTGGGCTCTTGCGGAGCCATGAACCACGCAGCCGGTGGTGGCGGCGGTTGACACTGAACAGCTGCTGGTGGCATCGGTGGCGGCGAGTACGACTGACAACCGCAGATCAGCAGTAGCCAGGCGATCACGCAGACGAGCCTGCTTCGTTTGCTCATCGGTCAATTCCTTGTGGTGGGTTTCGTCTTTGTTCTGCAGGCGCTGCTCCAGAGCGAAGCGCTTTTCCTGCTCAGTGCGCTGCAGGACAGCAGCGGCTTGGGATAACTCGTTGAGGGTGTCAGCCTGCAGCCTGGCCTGGCGCTCCAACTGCTGGCCGTAACGCCAGCCTTGAGCGGTCCATGCCAGGGCCGCAGACCCGGCTACCAAGATCATGAGCAACACACCGATGGCCGCGATGCGGTATTGAGCAGGGATCAGGTCGAGGAGACGCATAGCACCTCCCTCGCCCTGGCCCAGATCTGCAAGCGATCCTCCAGGCCATTCAACCCGCCGTTGATCCGCCGGGTGATGGTGTTGAATTGCTCCTGATCAGCGAGCGTGTTCAATCCGTTTACCGACCAGAACCATGCAGCAGACTCTGCGGCCCACTGCGGCAGCTCCAGCAATTCCGGCGTGCGCAGCAATCGCTCATCGCCGAACAGTGCCAGGCTGCAGCGCAGGTAGTTGTCGTGACCGGTGATCTGGATCAGGCCGCGACCACGATAGCGCTGGCCATCGCCGTCTGGCTCCAGGGTATTGCCGAGTTTCGCAGCCAGGTTGCCGGTGTCGTATTTGCTCAGGTACTGATCGCCGCCCAGCTCACGGACGTACTGCAGTTGACCCGACTCGTGGCCGACCTGCGCCAGGAACGCGGCCTGCCGTTTGGGTGTGTTGATCTGTCGGTGCCCCATAGCCGCGTTCAGGGCAGAAACAAAAACGCCCGCTTGGCGGCGGGCGTTCGGCATGATGCGTTGCAGCTGTTGCTCGGTAACAGACATAAAAACTCCAGACATAAAAAAACCGCACTCAGGCGGCGATGGGGTGCACTACAGCTTCTCGACGCTCACAACCTTGAGCGGCTTCTTTTCTTTCTTTTTCTTGCCCTTGGATTTGCCTTGCTTGCCGGCATTGCACTCCACCGTGGTCGACCAGCCAGACTGGGTAAACACCTGCTCGACCGAATCCACCAGGTAGTCCCCATCCAGGCCGACTTTGAAGCCCTGGGCGTTGATCAGGCGTTCGGCAAAAATGTCTGTCCGGCCAGGCATCTCAAAACGCACGTCGGCGGTCGAGCGATTGAACGCCGCCAGCCGTGCCTTGGCAGCAGCCTCGGCGGCGGTCTTGTTCGGGTAGATATGCCGATCGGTATGCACGGCCGGCAATCCATCTGGGGCGTCGTCGTTGTCAACGGTGACCACCGACAGCTTGCCGTCCTTCTTGTTCTGATGCTTAGTTGCCACTGCCTTGTGCGAGTTGCGATCCCCAAGGCTGAATTGCCATCGACTGAGATCGCTCTTCGTCAGGGTGATCGCGCCGAAGGTCTTGCCGCTGGCAGTCTGGCTGCCTTGACGCGGCATCACCAACAGCTTGCCGTCGGCCACCTTGGCCGTGCAGTCGTATTGCTTGGCAAGGCGCGTGATGAAATTAAAATCGGACTCGTTGAGCTGATCCACCCGGGCGACCTTCGTTGCCACCGGACACACCGACTGCCAAACATTACGCGCCGCGATGTCGGCCACGATTTTCGACAGCGGCACGTCCTCCCAGCTTCCGCTACGGATGGTCTTGCCACTGCCGCGCATGTCGCTGGCCTTGCCCTTGATCACTATCGTTTCCGGCGGCCCCGACACTTCGACCGTGTCCACCGCGTAACGCCCCAGGCGCATCAAAGATGTTTCCGCGTAGCCCAGGTAGACCTCAATAGAGCTGCCACGCCGAGGCAGCAGCACCTGCCCATCACGGTCATCGATGCGCAATTCAAACTCGTCGGACTCCATCCCGGGCTTGTCAGAGGTGCGCAGTAGCAGCAACCGATCATTGATTTTGGCTGTTACATCGGCGCCATCCGCCACGATTCGAAACATGGGAGTCATGGATTTAGTCCAAAAAAAGCCCGCGCATGGCGGGTCACAGAAAATCAAATGGCCGTCACGCGTAACGCAACGGGCCGGCGGCGTCGGGAGCGCCCGAGGTCAATCCCACAAGCTCACCCCCTCCCCGGTCGGGCCGGGCAGATCGGGCAGATAGATCACCACGCCGGCGCGGTAGGGCTGGGGTTCATCCGCCAGCCCCTGATTGGCGTCCAGCACCGCCTCGGTGCTACCGTTCAGATGGCCATAAACGTTATGGCAAATGACATCGAGCATGTCCCCGTCAGACGTTCTGCATGTCGTCGCCATAGCGCACAAACTCCAGACTGAACCCTTGTTTACGCGGAATCCCGCCGTGCAACAGCGCGCCCTGCTCCTCGTTGATGTTTTTCAGGCACCAGGTGCCGATCACATCGCCGTAGCCGGTGGTCAGGCTCAGCGGCTGAAGCTTTGCCCCAATGCTGCGCAACGTGTCGAGCTGCTTAAGCCCGCCCTTGAAACCCGGGTAAATCGTCCCTTTGAGCGTTAACTTGTCGTCTCCGATGCCTACAGCCTGCTGCGCCGGGCGGCGCGACAAACGCTCCTGTGAGGCCCAGCGGAATTCGGTCGAGCGGCTCAGCTCGTCAAAGGCCGCAGTGTCCAGGTTGAAATAGTAGGGCTGCTCCTTGGGGTCACGGGGCTGGATAATCAGCAAGTGTGGGAACGGCTTCACGGCTTCCGGTGCCGGTGTGGCATCCATGGCAAATGCGCTGGTGGGCACGATGTTGGCCAACGACGGGCTGACCTTTCCGGCGATCTTATTGATCGCCGTCGCAGCCTTGCCCGCCTGCTCTTTCAACGCGCCCATCCGTTCCTGAACTTCGGCGGCCGCCCGTGTCGCACGGCCGTACACGGATACCACCTGGCCGACCTTGGCCTGTGCTGCATCCACGCCGCGCATCACCCGCTGCAGCTTGGCACCGACAGTCGGCCCCACGAACGGGATGTTTTCCAGCTCGGACGCCGCGCCGGTTAACTCCCGAATGGCGCCATTGACCGGCCCCAGCATGCCGTCAGCACTGCGCCGCCCAGCCTCCCCAGCTTCGACCAGGTACTTGAGGCTCGACAGCATTTGTTCCATGTAAGCCATGGAGGCCTCCTTACAGGTGCGGTTCGTCATACAGCTTCGCAGCGTTTTGTTTCGCCGCATCCGCCATCATTAACCGCATGTGCGGCATGAGGTCTTGCGCCAGGCGCTGCGGGTCTTTCACATCCCCCTGCACCGTTACCGGCATGCTCAGTGAGTATTCAAACTTCTGATCTACCTTGGCCGGTGCGGGCCTCTCCGTCTCTTTAGTCTGAATTGCCACCGCCGCCGATTTGATCGGCGCGGACACTGCCAGGGAGCGTGCCGCATCCCCCATCGCCGATGCCTGAGGTGCTGGTGCCATCAGCAGCGCACCCGAACCACTCGCGCCATTGAATGACTTGCCCATGGTAGCCAGGCTCGGAATAGCTGGACCCGGCCGGGGCGTCATCAGCAACGGCGTTACCGGTGGAGCGGGCTTTTCGTCATCACCACCAAACCAAGATTTACCCGCTGCGCCACCCAGCGCAGAGCCGCCTATGCTGCCCAAGTAAGCACCCACCAGCCCGCCAATTGCAGTGCCAATGATCGGCACCACGGAGCCAATCGCCGCCCCGGCTGCAGCGCCCGCCATAGTGCCGGCAAGGTTGCCGGCGGCAGCGCCATAGCCCTCGGCCTTTTCATCCTTGGTCTTGGCGGTCTCATAGGTCTCGAAGGCCATGGCGCCGGCCTCCATCAGCGAGCCCCCGGGTATCATCTTGGCGGCTTTACCGATCTTACCGACCGCTTGCACTACCCCACCCAGCTTGGACAAAGCACCGCTGGGCACCGGAACCGGTGGAATCGGTGGCCGTGGGATGGGCACCGGGGGGCGTGGCACTGGCGGTCGCGGTGGTCGACCCGCCCGTGGAGGCGTCGGCCGACGTCGCGGAGGGTTGCGCTTTGACCCGGGCTTACGCCGACGAGCTTCCCCCGGGCCTCCAGCACCGCCACCAAGGGATCCGGCGTTGACCACGAAAACTTTCTTGACCCCGTCGCCCTCCAATCCCGCCGCCGCACCACCATCACCATCAGCGCCTGAGGCGGCGTCCTTGGCAAGAGAAACCACCTTGAGGCCGGTCGCTATCACATCGAACTTGCCCGGCTTCTTGCCACCTTCCCCCGCCGCATCTGCGTCGCCATCGACAGACTGGCCCTTGAAGGCAGCAACCGCCTTGAGCCCGGTCTCCACCAGCGACAGCGCTTTGCCGGCCTTACCTTTGGGCTCGCCATTATTTCCGCCGCCGTTGCCGTCCTCAGCGTTGGTCACAAAGACCTTTTGTACGTCGCCAGACTTGCCACCCAGCGAACCTCGCGCCACGTTGAGCAACCCTTTAGCGATTTTGAAGGAGCTAAGCAGGCCTTTGAGTGCAATCAACCCGCCACCAACCGCCGCGATCCCCGTCACAACCCCGGGCGCGCTGTCAGACAGCGAGGTAATGCCCTTGGTGACTTTGGTCAGCGTTTCGGCCACGGTATCCGTGACAGGCCGCAGTGCGTCCCCCACGCTGCGCATGGCGTCATCCATCGACTGAGCCATTTCGGCCCACTTCTGCGACGACGCCTCACGCCGCTCGCTGAGGTTTTTGTCGAGAATGCCCGTGGCATCACGCGAATCGTTTTTGAGCTGGCTGTACAGCGCCTTGTTCTGCATGTAGGCAGACAGGGCGGCCTTCACCTGCATGTCAGCGAACAGGTCGCCAGTGCGCAAGGATTCCTCCAGCGAGGCCATCATGGCCTTGGCTTTCTCCGGGTCGGACTCCTTGCTGATTTTTGCCGTGGCCTCGGCCATCGCCGCTGCACGCTTCGGATCGGTGGCTTGAATATACTTCTGCGCCAACGCCATGCTGGTTTCCAGCGTGGACATACCGTTCTGCAAACCGGTCTGCATCGAGCCCTTGTAGTCGATACCGGCCTTGGCATACGCCTTAACGGTATCGCCGGAGCCGATTTTGCTCATCCAGTTTTTGAGGTTGTTGGCTGCCTCATCGGCGCCGCCGGCAGACTTCATCTGCACTTGCAGCATGGCACCCAACTGCGTCACCGCATCCATGCCGGTGATGCCAAGGCTACCCATGTTAGCCAACAGCTCAGGGAACCATTTAGCCATGTCGGCCGCTTCAAAGCTGCCCGCCTGCCCTTGATAGGCAATCGCCTCCAGCGCCTGCTGCATCTGCTTGGCGTCGGTGATCTTGGCGTTTTGCCCCAGGGCGTTGATCATCTTCGCCGTGTCGACACCGCTCGACCCTTGGCCCACAACAAACTTGGCCGCGACCGGCGCATATTCGAGGGCCTTGCTCAACTCCATGCCAGCGCCGACCAACTGGTTGACGACGTCGGCTACATCGTTACGCGCCATGCCGGTGTCGCGAGAGGTATCGATGATCTTGCGCGACATCTCCTTTTCTTGTGGTTTGTTGGCAATGCCGGCCTTGATCGCGATGTCACGAACAATGGCCCCGAAGTCCGCGCTAACCTTGGTCGGTACAGCGAGCATGCCGACACCACCAACAGCGGCGCCGACTGTGCTTTTCATGCCGTTCTTACCAGCATCCAGTTGCTGATGCCCCCGGGCCTTAAGCTCGGCTTTGTTGGCGGTCTGTCCCATGGAACGATAGGCTTTTTCCAGCCGACCGACCTCGATGCCCTGTTTTTTCAAACTGTCGAGATTGGAGTTCAATCGCCCCAGCAGCTTGGAGGCGCCCTCAGAGCCGCTGTCATGGGCTTTCTTCCATTCGTCACGCAAGCGAATGGTGTCGCCGATAGTGCGCTGTAGAACACGCGCCTTATTGCCTTCCGCCTCAAGACGCTTGATGCGCCCTGTTACATCTTTAAACGCAGCACCGACAGTCGAACTGACGGCGCCGCCGATCACCAGCCCGAGGGCGATTTTGTTCGCCATGTCATGGCCCTCATTTGCACAGCGTTACCGAAGGCAGCTCAATCCGTGAGCCACCACACCATCTCGGCAAACGGCATTGACTGAATCTCGGCGGCGGAAAATCCGGTTTCCGCCGCCAGACGTTTCGCGGCCATTTTTATGACGGCAGGATCAAATCCCGTCGTCTTGGTCCATGCGAAAATAGCCGGCCTGCAGGCGGTTAAAATCCACCAGCTTAAGGCCCTCCAGATCCGCAACAGGCGCGCCGGCCAGCGAGGCAAACAACACCAGCTCACGCTGCTCAGCATCACCGGCAGCGTCCCGATTTGCCGCGCGCACGTCGCCCACTGTCGGGGAGCGCAGGGCCAATGTATCGACCGACACCCCGTTGATTTCACTCGGACAGGAAAGCGTCACCACGGCCTGATCGGTGGTCACCGACAACCACGA
Source organism: Pseudomonas sp. Larv2_ips (assembly GCF_963879675.1). Taxonomy (NCBI): domain Bacteria; kingdom Pseudomonadati; phylum Pseudomonadota; class Gammaproteobacteria; order Pseudomonadales; family Pseudomonadaceae; genus Pseudomonas; species Pseudomonas sp. Larv2_ips. Next base: position 552,861 of record NZ_CAWOAW010000014.1, on the reverse strand, counting down.
CGGCATTTCGTCCGTGTAGTCGGTTTCGGGAACCAGGTGCGAATAAGCGGCTTGAACACGGCGATAGTCCGTCAGCTTGAGGCCTTCAAGATCCTTAACACCCACCTCGGCTAACCCGGCGAACAACATCAGCTCACGCTGTTCCTCATCGCCATTCGACGCCTTGTCAGCGGCTCGCACTTCACGCACAACCGGGGCACGCAAGGTGAGCGTTTCGATCAGCACGCCGTTGGCGTTGCTTGGCCGCGTGAGCGTCACGCCGGCAGCCAGCGCGCTGAGAGACAACCAGGCCGGCACTTTTTTAACAGTTGCTTGATTCATCTGGATGTATTCCCTTAAAGGCCGAGTGCGGTGCGAATGTCAGCAAGTTGGTCTTTGCCATCGACGACTTGAATACCAGCGACCATGTCGATTTCGTACATGACGCGGCCGTCGATTTCGAGCTTGTAATAGGACGGCGCAATGGCGTGTTTGATCTCTGCAGGATCACCCGCCTTCCAGTCGCCGAGATCGACCTCTTTGAGCAAACCGCGCAGGGTTGCGACAACGGCCGTCACCGCTCCTTTTTGCCCCCTGAAAGCCCCTCGGAACGTCGCATTGAAGGCTGAGCCATCGGCCAAGCCGAAGTACTTCAATGACTCACGGCGCACGCCCTTGGTGACAAAGGATGCTTCCAATTTTTCCAGCCCTTGGGCCATCTCAATGGGACCGGCCATGCCACCACCTCGATACTCGTCGGTCTTTACCGTCACCTTGGGCAGGGTCAGACTTGGCACGTCGCCGGAGAAGTTCACGCCGTCGACAAACAGGTTGGTGTTAAACAAAGTTTGAGGAATCATTGACTAGGCCCCTTAGGCTGCTTCAAGAACTTCGGTCATCCACTGATCGGTGACTTCGAAAAGGAAATTCGGGTTTTCTGCCGGCGGCACGTCGGTGAAGCGGATGCGCCAATAAACTTTGCCCTGGGCGATCTGGCTGGCCGTGTTCAGCTCAGTGTCCGGGTAAACCTCGAAATTGATAATCGCGCCCTGGGCTTTTAGGTCGCGCATGAACGCTTCCAGGCCGTCAGTCACATCCTTGACGTAGGTCTTGGTGATCGAACGGTCTACCGCCCACTTGTGGCCCGCCTGCACCGCATCCATGAGGATGAACAGCGTGCGAACGCGGGTGACGAACGCCCACTTCGGATCACTCGACAGGGTGCGGTTACCCCACAGGCGATAGCCGTCGTCACGGATGATCGTCGCGATATTGGCGTTGTTCAGCAGGTTGGCACGGCACGTCTCGTCTCCGTCCAGGTACTCGACAGCCCGGGTCGTGCCGGTGATACCGGTGAACTCCTTGTTCGACGGCGAGGCCCAGAAGCCATATTCGGCATCGGTCCAGGCGAACAAGCCTGCCGCCCAGGCCGAGCCCGGCGCATCAACCGTTTGGCTGAGGTCGGTGTCCCAGTACTGCACGCCCGGGTCAACCATGAACAGGTTGCGGCTGCCGAAGTTATCGGCGTAGAGCATGGCGGCCTCATCGGTGGTACCAGGACCGTCGAGAATGCCGATTGCACGCAGCTTCTGCGCCAGGCTATCGAGTGCGGTTGCCACCGCTTGCTTGGCCGTGTGCCCAGGCGCAATCAACAGCCGCGGCTGTGCGTTGAACAGGCTTTTGCCGTCGAGCAACGCCTGCAGGCCGGTGCGCTGACCCGACGCCAGAACCCCGCCGATAATCGCCGAGGTTTGCAGCGCCGCGTCTTCCAGCTTCGGCACACCGATGGCGACGATCACAGCCTTAGCCTTGGTATAGATCGCCTTACAAGCCTTGGTGATCGCCGAATTAGCACCGAAAGCGGCAATGGCTTCGCGCTCAGAGGTGATCAACTTCAACTCGCCGGCCTTGGCAGTGCCACCATCCAGCCCGCCCGGGGTGAAGGTGTCGCACAGCCCGATAATGGAAGACGACGGCAAGGAAATAGTGCGCGCCCCTGTCTTGATGTCGGTCGTGGTAACGCCGTGAAAGAAACTCATAAATCTCGATCTCCAGAAACGAAAAAGCCCCGCGTGAGCGAGGCTGTTGGGATGTTCGTGTTAGTCGTGACGCAATAGAAAACGCCCCGTCTGTACGGGGCGTTATGTTAGGTCTGCAAGCCAGTCAGGTAAGACCGGACGATGAGCATCAGAAGGAAACGATCGGTTCGCGGGCCAGTCACGTAGATCCAGCCGATAGGCCTGCATCTGCTGATACTGGGCAGCCGTTAGCGTTGTAGCACGCCCAGCGTCCTGTTCATCACGATGTCGGGTGACCATCGTGTCGGTTTTCGCCAGAAGCGAATCGCGCCAGAACCGCTCTCGCTCACACTGCTGCTCTATGGTCGGGCCCGGGCGATCTACAGCCACCGGCTGACCGGCCTTGTCGGCAACGATTTGCTTGCCAAGGGATTGAGCCTCTAGCAACTCCTGACGCAGATCCTCGGTAATCTCTACCGCGTCTTCTGGCAATTGATCGCCGTAGATGTCGGCATCGAAAAAGGACGCGCTGGACGGACAAAAAAAGACGGTCATAGTTATTCTCCAATTACCAAAAGACGATAGATGCGTGTTGTGTCGTCATTGGAATACACATAGCCGGACGCGCCGCTAAGGCTTAAGCCTTCGACGCTGCAGGACAGTGAAGTCGCGCCAATGCCGTTGCCAATGCTAATTACCGATTGCATGACTCGCAGAGGAAAGGAGGTAGGGAATGTAAGATTCCACCCAACCGCAGCGCCCGCAACGTGCTTAACTGAGAATTCGCACCACTGCATAATCTGCCCATTCAGAAACCGCCCCCAACCATTCTTGGCGGAGGACTTCATCAGCGCTTTGATTCGACCCGCTTCGCCGCCGTCAACCCTGAAAACGAGGTCGGAGTTACTGGCGGATAAGCCACCTTCGGCAAACATCCCTGTATCACCGTCTTCTTCGAACGAATAACCAGCCAGGGCGGATGAGTTGCCCGCATCAGGCGCGCCCTTTGGCACTCGAATTTGCCGGAGGGACTGCACCGCTCCGGCTGCATGCTTGCGCAACAAAACATCGCCGTTCGATACCAGCGCGATCTCTCCGTCACCACTGCTGAATAACCCAGTGTCTGGATCAAAGACAAAGCCGCAGTTGTTCGGGTTGTTGTAGCCCGCCGCGCCAGTTTTTCCACGAAGTGCGCCGGTCATAATTCCGCCCGCTAACGGGAGCTTTGCGGCTATAGCGTTGGTCACCGTGGTAGCAAAGTTGGCATCTCCCCCCAGCGCTTTGGACAGTTCCTCAAGTGTATCTAGGGCACCTGGCGCACCATTGACCAAAGCATCAATCGCTTTCTTTACAGCTGCTTGAACAAACTCAGTATTTGCCAAGCCGGTATTGACTGTTCCAGGGGGGGCTGTCGGGATGGTGCCCCCCGTAAGTAATGCGTTGGGAACCTTTGATCTCAAGGCACCGAAACTGGCTAACTCAACCGCGTCAGACATGATGACGATGTCGCTACCTGCTTGAGGTGTAGAGCCTTCAGTCGCAAACAGGCCAGTGTCGCCATCTGCGACAAATGCAAAACCAAGGTTCGCTGCATCGCTTTTCGGTAGGCCCTTTTTAGACCGGATGCCCGCGCCCGCCACAAGCAGCCCGGTTAGGGTACCGCCAGCAAGGGGGAGTTTTTTTGCGTCGCCTTGATCGACGTATTCCCGTGTCGCCAAAACTACCGAAGGGTCAATTTTCAACTCGATGTTGGCGGAACTGGATACAACGAAGTTCATGCGGATGACTTGAGTACGACCCGACCCCTGTGAAAGGAGTGACTTGTAAGTGGGGGCGCAGTTGGCCACCGCAACCAAATCGCCCGCCTCGTCGTATAAGCCTATTTCACGAATCCAACGCCCGCCTTCATCGGGTGGAATGATCTGCTCAGCGATCAGGATAGCGGAGTTCGCCGGGTCGATACGCAGTTGGTTGAGTGGCCGTCGCCGCCACTCATTGATCAGCTTGGTTTGTTTTGAGGACGGGATAGGGTCTGTGTTATTCGCATCTCCGACCCCCATATGAGTGAGCTTCCACGGGATGCCCAACGCATTGGCATTGGCCTGTTTTGCCGCCCCCACATCTGTAAGGACCGCGAAGAACTGAGAGTTCGCATCAATCATGAGTACACGTCCAAGGTATCAATAGTGTGTTCGCGCCCGGCCACACCGAAGGTGCCAGTGACCTCAATGTCACGCATGACAGGTGGGTAGACGTCGATTTCATCGCCGTCGTAAAGGGAAACGCCGATGTATATGTCGCCGCGTGCTTCGAGACTGATTGCTAAACCGGTCAGATGCCTGCTTACAGGCTTCGCGTCATCAATTAGGCGCTCCAGCTCCTGGTACATCTCTTCGGTGATGCCCGTATCCAGCACACTAACTTTCAACGCGAAGGTACCAGGCACACCTAGGGGCACCGTCTGCCACCACTCAATAACCTCGATCAGGTAGCCCAGGGGCTCCACCACACGGCGCAGCGCGCCAATCGTGCCTTTGTGTTTGTGGATGTAGTAAGAGGCCTTGATGGCGGCCCGCTTGGTCGCCTCGGTCCATCGGTAGTCCCAGCGGTCTACCGACCACGCCCACGCCAGGTGGGGCAGCAGGTGGACAGGGCAGGTATCGGCGTTGTACAGGGTCCGCAGCGGGATAATCGTTTTCTCGAAAAACGTCGCCTCCATGGCGCGTTCCAGTTGCGTGCTATTGAGCGGCAGTAGGCTTTTCATGTCTGCCCTGCCAACTTCACGGTGTAGCCCGTACAGAACGCGGCCTGAGCCTTGGTCGGGGACAAGTCCTGCCAGCCGACCAGTTCAACCCGGGAAACGCCGGCAACGTGCAACTGAGCATCTACCCCGGACTGCGCCACCTCAACACCCAGCCGCTTGCGCGGATTGATCCAGGCCCCCAATCGACTTTTCGCCTCGGCCAAACTGGCATCTGATTCGGGCCCAGCGCTGGTCATGTGCAAAATCGCCTCAATTTGGTAACGAATCACCTGGGCGCTCTGCACCGTCACCCGATCAGCCACGGGCCGCACGTCGTCGTCATTCAGCGCGACGGCCACCGTAGCCAGCAGCTCCGGTGACGCCTCGCCTTCACCGTCCAAACTCAACACCGTCACCGTAACGTAACAAGGTGCCGGACTTTCGGTGGTCGCATCGGCAACCAACCCCGAGGCATTGCGCGCATGAAGGATGTAGCTGTTACGCGGGCCGGCCGTGGTCAACCCTTCATAGGCCAACTGGATACGCTCGCGAAACGGATCGTCGTCCTCCTTGACCTCAGGCACCGGCGGTACCGCCAGCAGATCCTCAGCCTGGATGACCAAGCGCTTGAGATTGACGTTGGCCCCCAAGTGATCAAGGTCACCGCCGATGGCATGCGCCAGTAACACCGCTTTGGCGGCGTCGTTGACCCGCGCGCGGTTGCCGACCTTGATATAAGCGCCAACCTCCAGCACCTTAACCACGGGATCGCTTTCCAGCGCGGCAGTCCAGTTGCCACCCATGTATCCGCGAAAAACCCCCAGCCCTTCTTGATAAACTTCTTCGAAGTCCAGCGGTTCCAACACGGTCGGAGCCGGCAACGACGACAGATCTACGATACTCATGCGGCCACCTCCAGCGTGACACTGTCGCCCAGGTATTGCCCGACGATCCTCAGGTTAATTTGTCCGCCGATAACAGACAGGACACGCACCTGATCGAGTTTCAAGCGCGGTTCCCAGCGTCCCAGTGCGCGGGCGACTTCCGCCTGTACAGCGCTTTTCCAGCCTTCAGTAACGGGCAAGTCAACGAACCGCCGTAGCTTGCTGCCGTAACCCAACCGATGCCGGCGGCTGCCCAATGGCGTGCCCAAGATGTCTGGAACTGATTGGCGCAAGTGCGCGATGCCGGAAATGGGCTGGCCGGTGTGGCGGTCCATTCCGATCATTGTGATTACCCCTTCAATTGCTCCAGGTCTGGATGCGCTTTCAAGAACGCATATTGATCATCGCCACATGCGGTGACGCGTCCTGCAATAACAGAAAGCGTCTCGCCACTGGGCAGGACCAGTGTTCGCGAGGTGAAAACCTTGTCGCGAAACACGCGTGCGGGGCCGATGGATTCCACCGCGTCAGCAGTCCCGGGAAAACCAAGCGGTGCGGGCTTCAACCCCGGAACCGCGATAGCTTCGGCAACCTCGGTCGAATCGCTGTCAGTTCTAGGCTTACTCATAAGACAGACTCCAGGCATGAAAAAGCCCGCACTGGGCGGGCTGTCGTGAATCGAAATTAATGCGTGTGATGGTTGCTGTTACCGCCGGCATCGATGATCGCCCCGGCGCTGGTGATGCCCTTCGTGACGTGTAATGCCCCATCGATTAGCACCGCCGCTTTCAGATTGATGTTGCCGGCGGTCACGTTCACAGCACTGTCCGTGATGACGGCCTCGGTGGTGGCGACTTTGATGGTCACCGTACCGCTCGGCACGGTGATGCTGTAGCTCTTGGCCTGCCAGTCGTAGATCAGCGAGCCACCATCGTCAAAGCGCCAGACCTCCACATGATCGCGGTTATCCGGTGGAGGGCCGGCATTGCCATACAAACCCGGGATGAAAGTGCCTTGGGCCACGTCACCGCTAGCACTGACCAAAGTCCCCTGCTCGCCCATGGATGGCGCCCGCCAGTGCCTTGCCTTGCCGGCGGCAATACTGTGCCAGCGCACCCAGGCGCTGACCCATTCGCCATCGGACACCCGGCACACCGGCGGCGAGGCGACCAGGTCGAGCGCCACCACATAACAATCCTTCACCACCCCGGCGAGCATGCGGTCATGCTGGGCGCTGGCATAGCCACTCACATGTCCTCCGCCGGCACAAAGTCCTCTTTGACATCGTTGTTGAAGCCAAACAACAGCATGCCCGGCGGCTGGTCAGGCCAAGGCCATTCCTCGGGACCGACATACACTTGCTGCGTCCACTCCACCAGCCACACCGTGTAGCCATCCAAAGCCGGCTGTGCCCAATCCTGCAAGGCCTGAACGAACGCTGCTGGCTCGACCGCCAGCCCCCAGGTCTGTGCCCGCAGTAAAACGGCGAGTTGGGTAACCAACTGCACCGCCTGCTGCTGATGCAATGGATCGATGGGGTCAACGATGATCCGCGCTTCGAACTTACACACCAATGCAGTTTCGCCCGTGCCGATATCGGTACCGGGCTCGATCTCGGCCAGCTCCAGGAACACTGCCGGTAACGCAATGCGATCCTGAATGTTCGGCCAGGCTCTCACTGTCTGAACTCCTGGCAAATGACTCACCAGGTGTTGCTCGACCGCTTGGTAAAGCTGGTCCAGGCTAAAAGGTTCGTCAGCCATTACCGATCCTCTTGAGATATTTCTGCAGCTCAAAGTTGAGTTCCTGTTTCAGGATCTCCAGTAAGCGTTCATCAGCCTTTTGTACCCAGCTTTCAAAGTGGGGACGGGCTTGCTCCAGAGAGACCTTCGCCTTTGCCAGCGGAAAGCGACTGCCATTTTCCGCCACCCATCCCGAACTCGGCCCGCGCCCCGGCGACACCGTGCTGTCAGGGTAATCGTCAGCATTGAAGTGCTTGCTCGCAGTACGGATCCAAATATCCGGCTGGTTTCCGTAAACCTTCTTGAGAAACGCGCCTTGATACCGCCGCCCCGCCACCGACACACCGCTGCCTGTCTGTCGCGCGCGGCCGATCCGGCTGGACTCGATAGCGTTCAAACCGAACCACAGCTTGCCGCTCGAAGCCCCGCCGGACACCGGGTAACTGCGCAACCGTTGACGCACCGCCGCGACAGCAATGCGCTCTTGCCGACTGACCGCCCGGGCAATGTGCGTGCGCAACCACCCGAGCGTCTTGTTGATGGCTCGACGATGAGCAGTCGCAGCAGCCTTGGGCACCAACTTGGCAAAGTCCTGAAACGCCTGCAGGTCTGCGGCGGACGACTGGATGGAGATCATGCCGCCGCCAGCCGAGGGCTTATAATGGCTACCGATGCTCATGGGCGTAACCTCAGAATCAAGGCGACCAGACCGTCGCCGCTCGGCTCCAGCTGCAGCAGGTCGTAATCGCCGCCGCCATCCAAGGGTGGCAAATCGACGCTGACCAATAGGCCGCGTTTCAAGCCTTCCGAATCGCTGACGCGAATCTCAAACCGAGGCTCACGCAAGCCGGTGTTCAGCTTGCCGAGCTTGGGCTGCAACCAGGGCGCCGCGAACATGCCGAGCACTGGTTCGTCACGACCCTCGATCCGTGCGGTATCGCCCAGTGTTTCGAACACCACCGCGTCGATGTCGTCGATCAGTTCGCGGAAGGCCACGGTCACATCTCCAGCAGGATCTGCGCCCGAGGCCGCGTGCACAGGTGCAGCGGGTTGGACTGGGCTTCACCGGCGACGCCCTTGTTGAACGGCAGCGGCTCGATCTTGCTGTAGTACGGGATGCCCTGGGTGTTGACCGTTTCCATGTAGTCAGCCGGTGCGAAGGACGAGATATACAGGTCCGGCACGCCTTCAGGGATCAGCAGCGCCTTGTCGTCGTGGACGAACGAAACGCCGGCAACCTTGCCGCGATAGCGCTCCCAGACGATCCCGCCGAACTCGAAGCTCTCACGGGCATCGCCACGCAGGGACGCGGCTTGCATGGTGTTGAGGTATGTCTCTTTCACCGACTTGTGGACGATCAGCTTGTTCCAGAAGTTTTTGCCGCACATGCCTCGGGAGCCGCTGCTGGTGACGCTGCCGAGGGCTTCCTCCTGCATGTCCAACGCTTCGCCGCATTTGACCCGCAGCTCGGTGTCTGGACTGTTCAAGCCCATCTGAAGCTTCTGGCGATTCACGCCGAACGATTTATAGATGTCCAACAGGACCGTCTTGCCATCGGCGTCCAGTACCTGGCCGTTCAACGCGCCCATGCGCTGAAACTCGTGGGTGGCATCCAACTGGCGGCGCGCTTTCGCGAGGCGCTTGTTGACCACGTCCTGCACGGCCTGCAACTCACTGCGGGTACCGAACGCGCGAATGCCCTGGATCTCGTCGGCCTTGATGGTGAAGCGTTCGGGCAGGTGCACGGTGTTGAACGGAATCAGCTGACGCTTGGTCGCGCCGACCACCAAGCCCGAAGTACCGCGTTCACCCGCCGGTACCAGGGCCAGGGTGTCGCCGTCCTTCTCGATCTGCACGGTCAGCGTGCTGATACCCTCTTCGCGGAACAGGCCCAGGCTGCTGATGCGCCCTGGCAGGTATTCCTGGTCATTGATTGCAGCGGTCAGCGAGGAGACGCTGAACGCATCGTCTTCAAAAATGGCGATATCGGCCATGGGTACTCTCCAGAAATGAAAAATCCCGCACGCAGCGGGATGAATAAAAAGGGGGTGAACGTCTTACCGGACGATCACGAAATGGGTAGCCAGGGCCTTTTCAGCAGCGGGATCAAGGCCGGTCAAATGTGCTTCGCTGACCTCGGCAAGCCGCACGATCGCGCGACCGCGACGTGGCACATCCGATTCGCCCAGCGGCCCGTAGAGGATAGCGATAGCGTTTTCGGTGCCGTCTTCGGCGGTCGACTTATACGGGGCGAACTCGCCGGTGAGTGTGACCAGGCCAAGAATCTGACCAGGCTCCAAGGCGGCACCAGCGGCGACGTTGATCGCTTCGCGGGAAATGTTGCCAGCGCCTTCGGACAGCAGGAACTCGCCCGCGTGCATCGATTCAATTTTCATGCTCTTGCTCCTTTCGAGGTTCCGCTCTGTGCCGCCTGACGGGTGGCCCAGATTGAGTGGGTATCGACCTGTTTGGCCTTGACCGTTTGTGCCGGGTCATCATCCAGCGGCAGGCTGTTGTTGATTTCAAAGCCGCCGCCGCTGCTCACCAGCTTGTCGAACAACCGCGCGCGTACTGCCGCTTCGTCGAGACCGGCGCTGATGAACTCGCCGGTCAGTTCTGGCAATCGTGCCGCTACGCACAGGCCGTGAAGGGCTTTGGCCTGGGTCAGCGCCGCCTGGATCACGGCTTCGCTTTCCAGCTTCGTCGTAGCGAGTATCGGATCCACCAGGTTGCTGATGCCTGCTGCTGCACACCCTTTGGTGACCATCAGCGCCAACCCGGCAGCGTCCAATACAGGTGCCGGTGGATCGACAGGCTCAGCCGGATCGACTTCCGGTTCTTCATCAAGCTGGGCAAGCAATTCAGCAGGGGCATGCTGGAAACGCTGCAGCACACTGCCCTGGCCGAGACAGGCGCTGACCTTGAGGCCGTCGCCCACTTCATCGGCCAAGCCCAGCGCCACCGCCTCGTTGGCCGTGAGCCAGGTTTCAGCATTGACCATCCGCCGTAGCTCGGCTTCGTCAATGTCCGGCGCCTTGGCCTTGTAGGCCGCAATGATCGCTTCCAGGGTCTGGTCCAGCACATCCGCAACACGGCGGAAGTCTTCGGCATCACCACCGGCGTAGGTGTATGGGTTGTGGATCATCAGCATGGCATTGGCCGCGATCACCACTCGGTGAGCGCCGCACACCGCGACACTGGCCGCACTCGCCGCCAGGGCATCAATGCGTCCGGTACAACGCTCGCCCAGGCGCGACAATGCGTTGTGGATCGCCAGGCCGTCGAACAAGTCCCCGCCGATGCTGTTGAAGGCAACAATCACCGGTGACGCGCCGTCATCCATGGCGCGCAGGTCCTGCACGAACTGATTGGCGGTGACGCCCCAGGCGCCGATCTCGCCGTACACAAAGATTTCGATGCTACGTTGCTCGGCTTCGCCGCTAGCCTGAAGGGTGTACCAGCTTCTGTCGGCGACCTTGACCTGCTTGCCCGCCTTGTCAAAGACGCGGGGCTTGGCTTTTTTACTCATGATTGTTCCTTGTCGTCATTCGGCTCGATGGCATCAAGCGTGGTGTAGTTGAGGCCGAGTTCCGTGGACCGGGCGAGGTCGGCGGCGTTTTCCGCGTCAATGGTCTCCGCGTCGTAGCCGTTGCGCAGGCACATCTCGCTGCGCGAACCAAAGCCCGCCTGCACTTCCATCCGCCGGGCCTGGACGTCCTGCACCGGCTGAATGTAGGCCCAGCCTTGTGGCACCCAGCGTGTGCGCAGGTATTCGCGGCGACGCTGCGCGTAGTCCGGCAGCACCAGGGCACCGGACAACACCGCCATGTCCATCCAGGCAGCCCGCACCGGACGACACAACTGGTGCACATACACGCCGAACTGCAGTTGCTCCAGACGCCGCCGGAACTCGTTGAGCACTACCCGGAGTGCCCGGTCGTTGACCTCGCGCATGTCGCCGGTAAGGATCTCGTACGGGGTGCCCGAACCCGCCGCCGCCGCCATCAACTGCTGCCGCATGAAGTCCGGGTAGTTGTTGCCGGCATCCGGTGGCTTGGAGAATTCCACCTCTTCACCTGGCCCCAGCTCCTGCATGGTGCCGGGCTCCAAGGCGACCATCGGCGTGAAGCCGTCGCGGTCAACGTTCAATGGCATGCCAGTAACTGGATCGCGAGGCTGCTGCGTAGCCTCCGGTGCCGGGCGCTTGATGAAGCCCGCGAACAGATTCGCCACTTCCTGCCGGAACAGCACCGCGTCGTCGTAATTGTCGAGGCTGCGCAGGCGCTTCAGCACCGGGGCCAAACGTGGGACGCCGCGCAACTGCCCAGGCTCCATCGGTTCGAAGATATGCAGCACCTGTGTTGCCGGTACTCGCACCAACTGGTTGTAGCCAGCGTTCAACGACGACGAGTCGCGGGGATGCGATAGGTACATGTAATACGCCACACGCTTGCCCGCCGGGTTGAACTCGATCCCGGCGCGGATCACGTTGCCGTTTTTAGCCATCTCGAATTTATCGTGAGGGACAAATTCAGGGGCCAGCGCCTGCAGCTGCAGCGGTACCGCCAACCCTTCGCTCGGGCTGCGGGGTCGCAATCGCACAAAGCATTCACCGGCCGTTTCAACGGTGCGCGCTACCAGGGCCTGCATGCCGTAGAAGTCGGTCAGCTCATCGGCATCCGCCTCATCCACCCAGTCATCCCACAGCTGCTGCTTGAGCTTGCGCAGCTCGGCGTCGTCCGTGGTCGGCCTGGGCGTGATGCCGGTGCCGATCAGGTTGCTTACGCGTTTGTCGATGACGTTGAACGCGTACGGGTCATTGCGCACCGCCGCCCGCGAACGCGCACGTAGATTGCGCAGGGCCGGGGTGTTGATGCTATTGATGCCGTTGTCCGTGGCTTCCCAACTGGCCGAACGTCGGCCCTCACCGGCGCCTTCGTAACTGGCCTTGATGTTCGACGGCAGCAAGAATCCGTTACGGGTCAGCGTCGGATAATGTCGGGCCATTAGATTCCCTTGCCTCCGTGGGTAAGCCGGATCACGCGAGAGCGCGGCCCGGCGGTTTGGCTCAGCGACGTGCGGATCTCGTCGCGGGCCTTGAGCAGTTCGTCGATAGAGCGGTACTCCACCGTGCGGTCGCTGTAGCGCACGGTCTTTTCACCGCGTGCGATGGCGCGCTCGATGACTTCGAGGTGCTTCGGGGTAAACGACATATCAATTTCTCTTCAGATAGCCGCTGGTGGAACGACGGCGTTGCGGGGGTGCGGCAGGTCGCGATTGGGCGACAGGTGCAACCGGTGCGGGTGATGGAAGCGACTGACGCGCCGCAACCGGTGCCGGTGCCGGTGTGTCGTCAGCGTCGACGCGTTCGCCCTGCACCGGCTTTACGCCCACCACATCGTCGAACAAACCGGACTGAGCCAGCGCTTGTCGCACCCGCTCCCAGTCGTGTTCCTGGTACCGGTTGATGCCGAGGTAGTGCGCCATTGCCAGGCAGTACACCATCAGGTCGAGAGCTTCGTTGCGCTCTGCCTTGCCCTTGACCCACTCGATACGCTTATAGCCTTTGACGTATCGGGCGACCTTGCGCTCGGCAACGCACTGGGCGAAAAACTCGTCCGGCAGGTCGTTGGCAAAGTGCAGCGAGCCAGGGCCATCCTCGAAGGCGTAGCGGTTGTAGATCCAGTCCTTCGCGGTGTCGGTGCCGACAAACCAAAGCTCGGCGCCGCCGCGTTCGGTCTGGCCCTTCCAGGTCACGTCGACCATGGACGGCCGCTGAGCAATCACCGGTTTGCCGGGCTTGCTCGCGCCCTTGATGGCGAAGATGTTGCGCCAGCGCCGCACACGGCAGAACTGGTATACCTCGTCAGTGTGATGACCTCCGGAGTCGACGCCCGTCGCCAGAATAGCCAAACCGACACCGCAAGGATGCCGGTATCGAACCTTGAGTTTCTCGTCCAAAACCGCCCAGGTGCGCTCATCGGCAGGGTCGCCCCAGATCACCTGGTGATCGACCACCCAACGCTCCATGCCGACACCGAAACCCATCACCATCAGCTCCAGGCGGTTGGCCTGAACGTCGACGGCACCGGTCAGCATTAATACGCCCGCCGGCATACTGCCGAGGGTGTAGGTCTCCAGTCGTGCCCTAGCGACCAGCACTTCGGCCTTGGTCTGCTCTTGCGCGCTGTCCCATACCTTGGCGAGACGGGTGTTGTAGAACACCTGCATCAAGCCCATGTCGCCCTTGGCCTGGGCCTTCTTGGCGTCTTCGAACTCCTCGGCAAGAGAGGCCCAGTCCTTCCAACCAATCGGCGAATAGAGCGCGTTCAGGTGGAAACCCACCGTCTTGCCGTCGCCGCTGCCATGGGCACGCCACTCACCACGGGCGAGCATGTCGGTCTTGTGATGCTCCTCGATCAGCACATCACATTCAGGCGCGGCGCACTGGTAGTGAACCGTGCTGTAGTCCTTGCTGTAGAGCAGCCGCTCCCATTCCAACACCTGCATATGCCCGCATGTAGGGCATGGCACGTAGTAGTAACGCTGGTCACTGGACTCGAACAAGTCCGAGATCCGCGAGGCGCCCTTGATCGTCGGCGAGCTGGAGAAGTAGATCTTGGCGTTGCGCCCGAAGTTGGTAGCACGCGTTTCCGCCAGCACGATGGGGTCACCTTCCTGGCCGACGTCGTTCTCCCAGCGGTCAACCTCGTCGCCGTAGATGTAGCGTGCCGACAGCTCGGACAGGTTGGCCGCAGAGCCCGCCGTCGTGACGTACAAGGCCCCGCCCTCGAACTCCTTGGTGTCCATGGTATTGCGGGCATCCCGCGAGCGGCTGGCGGCTACCCGCTTTGCCAGCTCAGGGGTTGCCTTGATCGTTTTGCTTATCCGCCCGGAAACACGCTTGGACAGGCCAAGGCTGGGCAACAACGCCAAGATGTTGGACGGCGCCATATGGATCAGGCCGCCCATCCAGTTTAAGGCGATCTGCGTTTTCATCAGCTGCGAAGCCACCATGGTGACCACTCGCCGGCACGGGTGCGCCGGTGACAGGCACCGCATCGGCTCTCGGGCATAGGGCGTCCGGTCGGTGCGGTACTGGCCCGGCTCAGGCGCGCCAGTGTCTCGCGGGATGCGCATGTACTCGTCGGCCCACTCGTCGATCCAGAGGTCTGGGTCAGGTCGTAGCCCACGGAAATACGCCTCACGGTACGCACGGTCACCGTCAGGAAATTCCGTGGTCATAGGTCAGCTCGTCGTCATCGCTCGTTCAAGATCGGATGAGGACATGCGTTCAGCCTCTTCCAGTGATTTACGGAGTGTCGCCGTCAGGTGTTTTTCGATGTCCCAGGGGTCGGTCATGGCTGCCAGCTTGTGGGACAGCTGGGGCAGCAGGCCGAACAACTGGTCGCGCAGATGGCGCCCCGCGTTGTACGCGCCAAGCTCTACGGCGTCCCTGGCAACCAGCGAGCCCTGAGCCTTGTGCAACTCGATCTCGGCCAGTTGCGCCAGGTTGTGTTCGCGCATAGCGCGAGCTTTCTGGAAGTCGTGGCCCTTCGCGCCGCCTGAGATAAGCTGCTGCGGCGCAGCCGTGTTAGTCGGCTCGACCAGGGGGGACAGTTGACTGTAAACGTCACGCTGGATCCGGTCCTGCTGGTGTCGAGCCGCGACGGCAGCCTTGCTGGGATCGGCGGTTTCGAGGATCAGCGCTTCAGTTGCCAGCACGTCGACCTTCTTGCCATCCGCCGAAAGCACCAGGCGATTGTTGTCTTTCAGCCAAGTGATGTAGCTCGGCGTCCTGCCGATGCGAACCGCGAAAGCGCTTTTAGACAGGAACAGTGGATCCGTCATAAGCCCTCCTTTTCAACGGCTTTTCAATGGAAACCTTTCAATTTCAATGGATTGAATTTCAGTAAGCTGGCGGGCCTGCCGCTAACGCTTTCCCGCGGGTTTCCGACCCCGTGTCCTTCAGATACCCCTAGGGTCCCCGGCGGTTTTCGGCGCACCAGATCGGTGCATCACCCCTGCTCGCCCCCAGCTGGCGGGACTTCGCAGACGCCCAGCCGCTTGGCAGCCCAGCGTTCGTACAACCCGATGGCAACATCGGCACCGGCCATTGCCGTCAGGCAACCCAAGGCGCCCGCCGTCCAGATCGTCATGCCGGCGGCGATCATCAGCATCATCGCCGACACCCCGCAGACAATGCAGGCGCCAGACCGAAGTGCCAGCCGGCGCAACAATGCCCAGCCCCGCGCCCCATCCTTGTCAGCCCGCCACATCTCCCCCGATATGCCGCCGACCAGGGCCAGGACGATCACTAACCAGATCGGCATTTCTGCAAGTGCTTGCTGCTCGTTTGTCATCGCCTACCCCATGAACGCAAAAACCCGGCGCAATGGCCGGGTTTGGTGGTGTGGTGCCTGCCGCTCTCTGCGGTCGCACCTATCGAAGATGACTACTTTTTACAGGTCGATTCCGGTGGCAGCAACCCTGTTTTAATGCCACCCGATGAATAAGTGGGTAACGCAGGGTGAACGCCTAGCGAATGTCGGTGAATACACCACCACGGCATTCTGTTGCTTCAGCGGTGTCCCATTCGTCCCAATTCCTAGAATCGAAGTGGGACGCCTGAGAGCGCCTAAATTCGGGGCTTCGCCCCACTGTCCTACTTATCTTTCTCCTTTCTCGTGTAAAGGAGGAAATTTAAAGAACACGCTTGCGCGTGAAACGCGCGTACTGCTGCCCGCTACGCTTACACGGGCGGGAGGCACTTTGTAGCGGGACGGTGGGACAGCCCAACAACGACAAGGCCCGCACCTGTCCCACTGCATCAAAACGCAGCGAGACAAGACGGGCCAGTGGGACAGCAACAGCGGGAGCAATGCCTGGGGTCACGCAGCCAGCCCCATCATCACGCCGAAGATCTGCAGATGCGCCTCATGCAAACGCTGGTAGTACGTGTCGCGGCCACAACCGCAGTGGGCATACCGCAAGCGCATATCCACATCGAGCGTGCAGTAATGCTCACGCACCACCGTCACCAGCTCCGGCGCGAGGTGCTTGGTCACGATCAGCTCGATGTCCAACGAACTTTCCAGCGGCGCACGGAAGGCCCGCCGCCCCCTGATCAGTTGCCCGTTGCTCTCCATCATCATCGCAACCATGTTCCCCCCAGCAAGCCCTCCTTTCGAATGTTCGGAGTGCAGCTCCTGCGCCCACAACCTCAGCAGCGAATCGATCTCCTTAATCAAAGCAAGGTTCCTCGAACGCTTCCCGCTGCAACGCCGAAGCACCGCCCCAGCCTGCTGGCTTCTTGTAAGCCCACGGCCGCTGCCCACTTTTCACCAACGCAGGCAATCGCACGCGCCGCCACCCCAGCCGATGCATGATTGCACCGACACGCATCTGCTCCGGCTTACCCCAATGCCCGAAGTCCAGCTTCAGCGCATTGGCCAGCACCTCGCTGCCCGTGGTGGTCTCGCCAATCTGCGACTCCTCTAGCCAAGTCAGAATTGGACCTTCCCACTCATCCACCACAAAGCGCTCGTCCTGCTCCTCAACGAACATCGACGCCTCATCCAGCGTCACCCACCAAAAGTCGCCCGCGTCATAGCAGAACACCGCCTCGGCCCAGAGCTGTTCACGGATCGAACGCAACAATTCCAGATCCACCTTGGTACACGCCACCGGCCAGTAACGCCGGTTACCAGTTGCGTCCTTGAGGTACTCGTCTTGGTTGGTCGTACCAACGAACACGCACTGACGCGGCACGTCCATCGTCCGTCGGCCATAGCTCTCGCGGTAGGTATCGGTGGACGCGGAGAAAAACTGCTTGGCCTTGGTGCTCTCGGCCTTGTTGAAACTGTCCAGTTCACCCAGCTCGACGATCCACTTACCCCGGATCGCCTGAAAGCCGTCCTTGTCACCGAGCGCAAACGGCGTATCCATGAACCACTCGCCGCCGAGGATGCTCATTGCGGTCGACTTACCAGCGCCCTGCGCGCCTTCCAGAATCATCACCGAGTCAGCCTTGCAACCTGGCTTCATCACCCGAGCCACGGCCGACAACATCCAGCGCTTGCCGACCTTCGACGAGTAGTCGGTGGCCTTAACTCCCATGACATCGGTAAGCCAACTTTCAAGCCGGGGCACCTGATCCCACTGCAGCTTGCGTAAGTACTGCCGCACCGGATGAAATGCATGGTCATGAGCAACCACACTCACCGCCTCGATCACATGCGAGGCCTTGACCCGCAAGTTGTACTGCTGCGCGAGCCACTTCATCACCCGCACATCATCAATGTCCGCCCAATCACCCGTGCCGCCGCCATAAGGCGCCGCACGCAGCTTCACGATCTTCGAACTGAACGCGCTGTAGCTGATCACCCCGGCCCAGCGTTCGTCATTGGCAAGGATCAACTCGACGTTTTGCATGTGCGCAATCAACGCGCCGCTTTCACTGCGGGCCAGCATGTCCTTCCAACCACCAGCAGCCGGCGGCTTGACCACGGCCAACACCTGACGGCGCACCGCTTCCAAACCTTCCGCCACATGTAGATCGTTGAAGTCGGTCCACTTGGCTTCCCGCTCTCCGGAAAAGATCGGCGCGACCACCTGGCCACCGACAATCAGCGCCGCGTTGTTGGCTTTCTCTTCACCGGGATTCCACGCGTCACCATTCGGCTTCGTGGTCTTCCAGTCATCGTCTCGGCAGATGATCAGCGGACAACCGGCGAAACGCTCGCGCATGGCCTTGCAAACCACCAGCAAATTGCCCGCGTCAAACGCAACGGCCACGGTCAATGACGTGGCCATATGCAGGCTTGCGCCGGTCGCGTAACCCTCACACACCAGCACCGGCTCGCCCGGATCCGGGTGCGGCCCGATTAGATGGAAAGCGCCCTCTTTCGACATGCCATAAGGCCAATAGGACTTATCGCGACCGGTGTCCTCTTGCTTGGTCGGGAACACCACCTGCAGGCCGACAATCTCGTCGCGCACGTTGCTCATTGGTACCAAAAACGCCCCGGTGCGCGGCGCATACCGAACGCCAAAGCCGACAATCTGCTTGCGATCCAGATAGTCGCTACGGCCCTTTTCCGGCATACGCTTGAACATCCCCGCCGCCCGACTCGCCGCACGCCGTGCTGCGTTGGCCGATATCTCAGCCGCGCGGCGTTTGGCCTCTTCCTGCCGAGCGCGCATAACTTCGCGTTCTTCAGGCGACATTCGCCCGGCCTTGACCTTGATCTTCTGAGACTCGCCCGAACGCCAGTCACCGAACGCACCGAAGATCAGCGTCTCGCCTTTCTCCGTATGCTGCTCATGAACGACATACCAGCCGTTCTTTTCCTTGCCCTTGTCTTGCGTCGTCTTACAGCGGGTCAGCTTGCCGAACACCAAAGGCTGCGCAGGCTCAAGGCCGTAATCAGCGAATTGCCCCAACACCTCATCGAGCATGACGAGCCTCCATCATTTCCTCAATGGCAAGGCATCCCACGCACTGCGTACAGCCGGGCTGCGCCAAGCGGCGAGCCTCCGGGATAGGGTCATCGCACGTTTCGCAGAAGAGAAACGAATGCGCCGCCAAGGCAGGCTTGGTGGCGAGAAGACGTGCAGCCAGCGCTTGATCAACGCGCTCCTGCACCAGGTCATTTGCGAAGTCAGCAATGTCAGCCACGATCAACTCCCCGCGTCGTCTGGTTGACATACGTGGCGCGGTTGAACAATCCCAATAGCCCCTGAATCCCACGGAACACCTGCAGGCGAATCGCGGCGAGTTCCTCATCGGAAACCACCCCGTCGCCAATGCTCTTGGCCCAGGTATCCGCCAGATCCGCTACTTGCCGGAAGTACTCGGCAATCCCGGTGGTCAGCGTCTCGGGCATGTCGTTGGTGTACGCCTCAGCCAGCTCCTGCCAAGTAGTATCACCGACCAAGGCATGCACTGCATCCAGAATGCGGCGATCCTTTGTCAGCTCCAGAATCTCGCCGAACTCTTGAATGTTCACCGTGTGGCTGGGGTGGGTTGGGGAAAGCTTGTGCTGCAGCGTGGTTGCATTTCGACCGGTGGTGGCGGCGATAGCAGCGGCGCCGCCGGGGTAATCCCGTGCGGCATGGTAAAGCGCGAGATCGAGCGGCAGGACCTCCCGCTGCGCCCGGTCTAGAGAGCTCAGAATGATACGGCTCATGGCATTAATCCTTGTAAGTTGCCAGTGCCGCGCGGCATGCAGTGGTGATACATTTGCCGCGTGGCTTGAAAGGGCCCAAACGCCGGCTAGATCTTCGGGATCGACACCGGCACCGTGCCGGGGCGAGCAATCCGTTGCTCACCCCTGGCGCAACAGCTGCCCAATCTGTGGTGGAAAAGGCAGCAACACCAAGGCTTCCGAGCCTTGGAAAAGCGCGATAAAGAGAGGTGGTTGCATGTGGTGTGCCCGCCTTTCTTTATCGCGACCCGACAGCGCTGTGGTGGTGCGTGCCGGGAGGAACTGGGCGACCTTTGGGTCGCCTTTTTTCTTGCTACGCTGCAGCTTTCTGAGGGGCCGAAGCGGTCAATAGCCAAGCAGCTTGGAATGTATTGCCTTTCTGCATCGCAGCCGTCGCCAACAATTCGGCGTAGTTGGTTTCACCTGTGTAATCCGTTCGCGGCAGGCATGCAGCCTGACGCCATTTGTTCAACGCCTGATAGCTTCTATTGCATACCTTTGCGGCGGCCCCAATGCCGCCTACGGCTTCAAACGCGAATGCAATCGCGCTCGGAAAATCTGCGGGGTCCAACATGACAACCTCCATTTATCAACTCGTGGTTGATGTTATAGATCAACTGACTATTGCGCAACCTTTGTGAGACTCTCAACCTATGGTTGATAAAAATTCTCTCCGCGCAGCTTTCAGCGAGCGCCTACACGAAGCCCTCGATGATGCCGGCGTACGAAGCCGGGGTCGTGGTGTGGATATTCATCGTCAGCTGAAAAGTTTTGGGGTGGAAAAGACCACTCAGGCAATTAGCAAGTGGCTTAACGGCGAAGCTATGGCTGAGGCAGACAGTATGTCTGCCCTTTGCTCATGGCTGAAGGTTAGGAGGGAATGGCTCGAATACGGTGTGCTGCCGAAAGAGCAAACTGGCGATAGTAACGTTCGTACGATAGCCGCTAATGGCGTGAGCAACATCAGTGAGATCAATCAGCGCTTTGGTAAAGTACCTTTGATCTCGTGGGTTCAGGCAGGGGCTTGGTGCGAGGCGATCTCAAATTTTGAAGCTTACGAAGCCGATTCTTGGCTTTCGTGCCCTGTTCAAATTAGTTCCAACGGATATGCGTTGAAGGTACTTGGGGATTCGATGACGAATCCTGGACCTGGCCGTAGTTACCCAACAGGATGTATTATTTTCGTGGATCCTGAGGCAGAAACCAAGACGGGTGACAGGGTAATTGCCAGGGTTCCACGCACCAACGAGGCTACTTTCAAGATATTAGTCGAAGATGCAGGCCGTCAATTTCTTCGACCGATTAATCCGCAATATCCAATAATTGATATTACGGAGGAGACTCACATCTGCGGAAAGGTTGTGGGAAGCTTCATCCCCGAATAACTTCCGCAGTTAAGCTGTAACCAAAAAAATCCAAATTACTTAGTGGAGGTTTCTACAGATGAGGCCGGAGCATTCCGTTCAGCTCGCTTATCAGCATCCAAGTGAGTATTCATTGCCGGAGGATTCATTGTGTAAAGAAAAACGAAAGCGGCTAAAGCTCCACCGGAACGTAACCATTTGCCAAGTTTGACCTCAATAAAACCTGGATACATAGCAACTACACCTGCGCCGGCGATAGCTCTGAAAGTGTGTAGAGTCGCATATTGATAATCACTAGGATGCGGAAGAAAGAAGCTAATTACAACGGTCAGCAAAATCGCTATCACACCAAAAGTTGACGACAATATAATCTGAAGTTTCTTACTCATAAAGTCCTTTTCTTCGTTATCAAAACCATACACTGGCAGAGACGCGCTTACAAAAGCCTCCCTTATTGGCTCGCCAACATCAGGCTCAAGGTATTTCTTCACCATTCGCTGCATATTGGCAAATGCAGTCTTGCTTGGGAGAGTGACAGCCGGGGCAATTGAGGAATGCTTTGAAAACTCGACTTTCAACAGCTCATAGTACTCAGGCATCTCGTCTAGAATCGCTGCGCAATCTTCAGCATATCCTTGGGCCCAAAGGGCGGTTTTATGAGCCCCTAACAGCGAACTCTCGCCCACAAACGTTTCTACGTAATTAAAGTAAGTGGACGCAACGTCTTGCAGGTTCAATATTGCAGCTAAAGCATTATCCGAACTTACGGGAGCAGAGGTCAAATAAAGTTTTATAGCCTCTTTATACAACCCCCTCAACTCCGTTATTTTCTTTCGCGCTTTAAGTACACTTTTTTCATTTACCCTAGGCATCCTTAGCCCTTTGATTTAGCAACTTGAATAGCAAGTGCTAGCAAAGTTTTTATTTCAGAATTATCAATCCCCTGCAAGTCCAGATACAATTGATCAGGGCAGACCTTAGCAACAACGACATGAACATCTTGAAGTGTTGGAGAATGCAACTTCGAAAGTTGACGAGCAATCTCCACCAATTCCACATCGGTGGGCTTCCAATTTAGAATCCGACAAACCTTAAGAATTTCTTCTTTCAACTGCTCTAACATTTTACGACCCTTATCTTTTTGCGACTTGGAGAGCAAGCGCCAACATCACTTTGACATCCGAATTATCAATACCGGAATAGCTAAACTTTCCCGCTGTAGGACAGTACATATGCACTGCATTGAACAAGTCAGACTCACTTGGAATCTTCCCTGAGTCTTGAACGGCCGCTATATATGCCTTGATTTTTTGAAGCTGATAACTGGTTGGTTCTCCAGCACCTGTGCCGAACCTAATCATAATTGAATGAGATAGATTCTGATCCGACATATAAAATCCTTTTAGCTTGTTGAAAGTAGGTATGGAATTAATTAAATAAATTGGCGCTAAATGCGCGCACAAGAAAGCTACCAATTCGCCATCATTCTGTCCAGCAAAGGCCTGAGGCCAAATCGACAAAAGTCTAAAACCCACTTAAATCAACCAATGGTTGACATAATATAAGCCAATGGTTGATATTGCTCGAACTCTTCACCACAGAGCGAGCCGAAATCATGCACACCACAGCAACACTGCACGTCCACCCAGCTGCTGCAACACCCCTCATAATCTTCGAGATTCGCCGACTAGCTCGCGAGAGCGGCTGCTCGTTTGTCACCACCAAACAGAAGCAGCAACCACCCACTGCCTCCACTCCATTCGATCCGAACGGCGGAGGGCACGCGGCATGATCAAGTTCAAAATCGACAACCGCACACTGCAGTTGTTAAACGCCCAGGTCAACCTGTCCGAGACCTTCAATCACTTACTCCGCACAGCGCCCACGCGCGAGTGTCTGGCGTTCCGCTTGAAGGCTGAACGTGGGTCTACGGAAAGCACTTTCGTTGTCGAGCTGGGCAGCGAACGCCACACGCTGACCCTACAGAACGACAAGAAAACACACCTCAAACTGGCCGACTTCATCGAAGATATTGCCAACGGCCCGTTCGACGTGAGCAACACCAGCGACCTGCTGCACCGCCCGCATGCCAGCCGCGAATACGGCCGCTTCGAGGTCTCGGACAAACAACGCGTTCTGGAACTGGTACGCAGCGGCGGCGTGCTGAGCCTCGACATGGGCTTCGACTACCCCCTACACGTTGCGCTGCACCGCACCCAATCGCGCTCGGGCGTCACCACCATCCTGAGCATCGGCAACACAAGCCCGCACACCCGGTGTTTCACCGTATACGGCAGCGATGTCGAGATCTACGGCAAGGTCACCGAGTCCATCAACCACCTCGCTGCAGCGGCCACCCCAGCCGCGCATGCGGCATGAGGGGGACGCCATGGAACGCACCCTCGCCCAGGCCGCAACCCAACTCGGCCTGACCCGGCCCAAGCTCATAGCTCGCATGCGGGAAAAAGGCTTGCTCACCGAGCGGAATCTGCCGACCTACCCCAACCTTGACCGCGACTACCTGCGGATCAAGGACGGCCAGTGGTACCACGACCAACTCGGCATGCAGTACAGCCAGTCGACCAAGGTGAAACAACCAGGCATCCGCTGGCTGGCGGAAGAGTTGGGCATCGACCTACCTGCCATACCGGCAGACAACCGTGACGTGGCCTAGGGAATACGCCCGCCAGATCATCGCCATGCGGACACGAGAGGAGCGCAACACCGCGCTCCTCGAAGTGCCCGAACATCTGCGCGAGCTGACCAAACGGCACTGCCTGAACGCCTGGAATCACCCGGGCAGAAAACAACGCAAGGAGGCCCAACAAAGCCATGAGTAACACAGCACAAAATCCACTCCGCCTGCTCCCGGCCCCGGAGTCAGCCACCGTCGAATTGCTCTACCGCATCTTCGGCGACGTCCTGATTCCGCTGGACAAAGTGCGCGAGCAGTACTTTCGCAACCTCAACGAGCAATCGTTCGTGGCCGAGATCAGCAGCGGCCGCATCCAGCTTCCCATCACCACTCTGGATACCAGCCGCAAGGCACCGAAGTACGCCCACATCCGGCACGTCGCCTCACTGATCGACATCCGCGCCTACAAGGCCGACGAAGAGATGCAGCGACAGCAGGAAGAGTCCACCGAATAACACCCACAAACCGAATGGCTGCCACCACCAGCCAATGACATCACCAGGAGCACACCACATGACTGCAGTTCAGATCTGCGCACTCATCGCCCTTATCACCTTGGCTGGATTACTAGTCTGGGCCGGCTACTTCTTGGGGTACAGCGACGGCATGTCCGCCGGCAGGAAAGAAAGCGACGATATCCTGTGCGCCGAAAGCGCCAAGACCATCCGCGAGCTAAGAGCCTCCCTCGACTTCATCAAAGCCGACCACGCCCACTTGGCGCAATTCAGCAAACGTCTCCAGCAAGCATTGACGCTTGGTGAACCCGAACGCCAGACGTTGCTCCACATCGCTGAAAAGCTCCGCATTGCCGCCGAGACGTTCGCAGCCTTCCGCACAGGGAAGGGACTCGAGCGCGATACCCGCGCCTTGCGCGATCAAGCGCTCGCCATCGCAGCCCTACTTGATCCGGCAAATCAGGAGAGCGCCGCATGAGCCAGATCGGCCATCAATTCAACACCCACCGCAACCCGGCTCACGCCCCTTTCGCGGCTGATGAACCAACGCGCACTCGAACCTCGGAGGAAAGCGGCATGCAAAAGGACCAGCACAACACCCAATCCACGACCGCTTTGCTCCGCAAGGAAACCAGCGTCGACACGCCAGAAACAAACAGCCTCTGCTGCGCAGCAGCAGGCGTTATTGCTCCTTCCAGCAGCACCACCGAGGCGCTTATACCCCACGAAAAGCTGCGCGAGGCAGCCACACCCAATGCAACGCTAATCGCTCAGAATCGCCCGCCCGCGCAGCCTGTTGTGGGGTATACGCACCCTGACAGCAACTCTCAAAGCACATCACAAAAAGCCGTCTACGGGATGCAGATCGACGAGCGCGTTGAGTTCGAGAAAGAGTTCCCAGTCCCCGAAGGCCTGCAGTACTGCGCCCAGCGAGGCACGTACATCACCGCACCAGGTGCAAAGACATCCGACTCGTTCGCCCGTGAGCATTACGCGTACCGGGCTGGCTTCGCCGCATGGAAGCGCAGGGCGTGGAAGCACATCGCACTCGTTGGTCAGCAAGCAAAAGGAGTTCGCCCATGATCAAGCGCACTCTCAAGCACTTTCACATGTGCTGCGGCCTGGGCGGTGGCGCTAAGGGGTTTAACCGGGCCAAGCCCATCGTTGGGCATATACAGGGCGAGTGGCAATGCATCGGCGGTGTCGACGTAGATCCAGCCGGCTTGCGCGACTTCCAGCGTCTTTCTGGTGTTCCAGGCACGCTGATGGATCTGTTCACCCACGACCAGTACACACGGTTCCACGGTAAAGAGCCACCAGCCGGTTGGAGTGAGGCGAGCGCCGACGATCTGCGCCGCGCCGCCAACAACGAACGTCCAGACGCCGTGTTTATTTCCAGTCCCTGCAAGGGTGCTTCGGGCTTGCTGTCGGAAACAATGAGCCTGAGGCCGAAGTACCAGGCCCTGAATGAGCTGACGTTGCGATGCATCTGGCTGATGTGTGAGACGTGGAAGGACGACCCGGTGTCGTTGATCGTCTTCGAGAACGTTCCGCGCCTTGCCACCCGTGGCCGCCACCTGCTCGACCAGATCAACAAGCTGCTGAACCACTACGGATACGCAGTCGCCGAAACCACGCACGACTGCGGCGTCATTGGCGGACTGGCCCAGAGCCGCAAGCGCTTCTTGCTGGTGGCCCGCCATATCGAGAAGGTGCCGCCATTCCTGTACGAGCCGGAAAAGAAGACGCTGAAGTCAGTCGGCTCGATCCTCGGTCGCATGCCGCTGGCCGGCGATGTCGAAGCCGCTGGCCCGATGCACCGGGTGCCGGCGTTGCAATGGAAAACGTGGGTTCGCCTCGCCCTAGTCACCGCCGGCAAGGACTGGCGCAGCCTGAATGACTTGGCGATCGAGGACGGTTACCTGCGTGACCTGGTGATCGTGCCGGAATACCGCGCCGGCTATCTTGGTGTGCATGAATGGCAGGACACCGCCGGTACCGTTGCTGGGCGAAGCAGCCCAACTAACGGCGCGTTCTCGGTAGCAGATCCGCGCGCCAAGGCAGGCGCCCTGCAATATCAGCAGTACGGCGTGCGCCGCTGGGACGAAACGAGCGGCGCGGTAATCGGCGTCAAATCTCCCGGGCAAGGGACGTTCAGCGTTGCGGATCCTCGCCGGCCTGGTGATGGCTTCGGCAAGTACCTGGTAACGCCGTTCGACAATGACGCAGGAACGGTCATCGCCGGCAGCACCACGGGGCAAGGCGCCTTTGCAGTTCAGGATCCTCGGTATCACAACTGGCACCCAGGAGCGAGCAGTCGGAAGCTTGGCGTTTGCCCTTGGGATAAAACTGCTGGGACTGTCACAGGATCGCAACAGGTAGCCAGTGGGGCATTGTCGATCGCAGACCCGCGCCCAGGCATGAAGCGCACGAAGGGCGACGCGTACCTGACTGGCGGCCACTACGGCGTCGTCGGCTGGAACGAGCAATGCGGCGCCGTGTCGGCCAGCGCCAAACAGGACAACGGCCGTTGGTCAGTGGCGGATCCCCGCATGCCAGAAGCCAACGACCGTCTGACCTGCGTCGTCGAAAGCCTCGACGGCACCTGGCACCGACCATTCACCACGCTGGAGCTGGCTGCGCTGCAAAGTCTAGTCGAACCGGAAGAGCAGTTCGAGCTGGACGGCCTGAGCGATCAGGCATGGCGCGAGCGGATCGGCAACGCAGTACCGCCGGCAGCCGCCGAAGCTATCGCCCATGTGATGGGCACCACCCTACTACTGGCCGAAGCCGGCGAAACCTTCATGCTGAGCAACATGCCGGTGTGGGTGCGCCCTGTCGCAGTGGGATTGAGCGTGAGTCAGAGGGAGGAGGCAGCATGAGCGCTGCAGAGAAACTTGATATTCAAATCACACCAGGCGCTTGGTTCCGCCAAGACCTGCTTTATCCAGTGTTCGGACTCAGCACAGAAGCTGTCCGCAAGTATCGTTCTCGCGGTCTGTGGCTGGAGGGCAAACACTACCGTACCGACCCCGCCAATGTGCTGGTTTACAACAAGGAAGCAATTGAAAAGTGGATGGCAGGTCAACCATGAGTGACAAGATGCCCACAGGTGTCGAGATGAACGGCAAACAGCTGCGCATCTGGTTCATCTTCAATGGCCAGCGATGCCGGGAACCACTTGAGGGGATCTCGAAGGTTAACAAGGCTGCGATTGCCTATGCCGACAACAAACGCCGCACAATCCTTGCAGAGATCAAAGAGGGCCGCTTTGACTATGCGACCCACTTCCCCAACTCTCCCAGGGCAGCAATGTTCACCGGGACTGGTGGACCGTCTCTCAAGCGCACCGTGAAGGAAGGTATCGACCGATGGTTGGAGGTTCAGCGCGCACTCAAAGCATCAAGTACCGTTGTTAACTACGTCAGCAAGGCCAAGCACGTCGAAAACAAATTCGGCAAACGCCGAATCGTAGACATCAGCAAGAGCGACGTTGAACTGTTTCAAGCGCAACTCCTGAAGCAAGGCCTATCCCCCAAGACAGTAAACGACATCTTCACCGTCGTCCGAGGCGTCTGGGCTGACGCCTTCGGCGACGGCATCTTGAAAGCCAACCCACTGGACCGAATCAGCAACGTTGGTTCGGACGTCGACCTCGAGCACGCCGATCCCTTCAGCCGCACCGAGATTGATTTGATCGGCAAAGCGGATCCGGAACGACGATCCGATACCAGGATGATTGAGTTCAACTGCTGGGCCGGACTATCGCTATCCGAACTCATCGCACTCGCTGTTGAGGACATCGACCTTGATGCCGGCTTGGTGCATGTCCGACGGGCGCTAGTCGTAGGCGAGTTCAAAGTCCCAAAGGAACGCTCCAGGGTAAGAGTCGTCGAGCTGATAGACCCTGCGCTGGAACTCATGCAAGTGATCGTTGCGGCGGCCAAGGAAGCGCCCGCTGAAGAGATTACCGTTATACAACGTGACAACATCACGTCGAAGCGGATGAAAGTACGGTTTCTTTTCCACAGCTCAACTAGTGGGTTGTTGTGGAGCGGCAAAACTCTGAGCAATTGGTTTACCGCGCATTTGAAAAAGGCCAATGTGCGTCACCGAGGCGCCAACCAATGCCGCCACACCTTCGCGAGCCAGGCCCTATCTAGCTACGTGCCAGTGGAGTGGGTTGCACGTCAATTGGGACACAGCGATACAACAATGGTGAGAAAGCATTATGGACGCTGGATACCAAGAGATACCAAAAGCATGGCAGCCCTCGTATCCGAGCAGATGGGTTTTCGAACGCGGTAGCAGCCAATCAGCATATTACTGAATAGCTTTCCAGCGAATCGCAGTCATGACGGTATGATAGACATTGTAAATAAAGGATTTTAATTGCATCAACAAAAAAAACATTCCCGTATAAAGAGTGACGTAAGCCATACCAACCAACCACTCCGTGATTTTCCATGAAATTGGGGAGAGCTGGACTATCTTATGCACCAGCCCTCCTTTAATAGCAAACACAATGATCAGCAAGCAGAAAACCGTATACACCAAATAATAAATAAACACTCGCATAAAAATAAAAAAATTATTTTTAAGAAAAGATAGCTGTGATTTGTCATGCCTATGTTTAGACATTGCCACAAGCATGTCTGGCTGACTGATCGTTGCAAAAATGGTAAAGCCAGCCAAAATAAAACCCAAAACAGAAACCACGACCCCTAAAGCCATGGTACTGAACTCCCGCACAATCTTAAGCTTCTCATCCAATGAGATTTCCAACATACAGTATTGAAGCGTCACCAAAATAAAAACGATGAACGTCATCCAAAAATTAAATGAACTGAATGGGATCCTTCTCGCCTTAACGTAAATCGCCCACAAGCTTTTTTCATCCATTAATGCCTTGGGAGACAAATCATCGTTCACCTGGTTCACCTACGATAAGGAGTGAGTTTGGCAATCGCTGCTCGGGTTGGAGCCGCAACTTGGATCATACCATCGCCTACTAACTGAATAAATTTTTGAAACAAAGTAGGCGCAGCCTGTGAAGGCGAGTTCGTTGTCAACTCAACATAACTCTTAAGTTGAAAGTTCTCATTATCACCACGCAACTCAGTACCCGAACTATCTTTACCTACAAGCGTTACCTTTTGATTACCCTGAACCGTGGCAGCCTGTACTTCTTCAATGACACTATCCTTATCCAACCCCTCAGAATTTGAGTGACGAACTGTTGTTGTCTTACTATTAACTTCATCTTTCTGACGCTGCACAGCTTCGAAAAAACCTTCGTTATCATGCTCATCATTTCGATCAGAAAACTTATATGTAACAGAACTTAAAACTTCATACTGCCTAACAAACGAATCGATACTCTGCGCAGAAGTTAGTGGAATCAATTCTAATGTAGGGGGAAAAGTATCAAGCATCAACTGTTTCTTCGTTACCTTTTCACCACTCTCTTTACGCTTTTCATATGTAGTATCAATGTAAGCCTTATGATTACGCTTCAAAAAGCTCTCAAGTGTCGATTTGAAATTATCCAGCGTTGGAGCAAACTTTGTTTCTTTAAGAAAGATAAGTCGATGAATATCAAGAACCAGAACAAAAATAGATGAAGGAGAGGATTGCATTTCTTCATGATCTTCTACCAATCCTGTTTTCGTATAAATTTGCTCTCGCTCTAAGACCATGTCCTTTATAAATCGACCTACAAGCAGTACTCGCCCGTCAACTGTAACCAATTCAACGTTCTCAAAGAAAAATTCCGTCGTCCCATAAACCCTTTTGAGATCAGGATTAGAAAAGGACGGAAGAACTATTTCTGCAAAATAATCGAGAAGGTTTTGATTCCCGAACTTGCAAACGAGATTCGCCATTTCAACCGGGTACTGGCGTTTAGACATTAGATCCCTCTAAATGAGCACTGAAGCTCTTGGTAGCCATTTGATGGCTAACCTTAGCGCTCCAACGAACCTTTGTCACTGAGATCTGCTGAATGGACAGCAATTGCCTTCGACAGAAAAAGAGAGCCTGCACCGGCCCAGTCCAACATGGCTTTTGCCCTAAAAATGCCCTAACTAAATCGCCATAAACGAAAAAGCCCCTGAAATGTTCAATCATTTCAGGGGCTTAGTCGTATTCAATAATGGCGGAGAGATAGGGATTCGAACCCTAGGTACCGGTGAAGGTACAACGGATTTCGAATCCGTCCCATTCGGCCACTCTGGCATCTCTCCAACGGCGCGCATCATAACAGTGTGTTTCGCGGAAGCAAACCCCAAATGCGATTTTTTTCCGTGCTATCAGATGCTTGCGTCGATTAAAGCGGTACGCCGAGACGATTGGCGACTTCTTCGTAGGCTTCGATAACGTCACCGAGGCCCTGGCGGAAGCGGTCTTTGTCCATCTTCTTCTTGGTGTCTTTGTCCCACAGGCGGCAGCCGTCCGGGCTGAATTCATCGCCCAGGACGATGGAGCCGTCGTGGAATACGCCGAATTCCAGCTTGAAGTCGACCAGCAGCAGGCCAGCGTCGTCGAACAGCTTGCTCAGCACCTCGTTGACCTTGAGGGACAACTCCTTCATGCGTGCCAGTTGCTCAGCGGTGCCCCAACCGAATGCCACGACGTGGGATTCGTTGATGAACGGGTCGCCCTTGGCGTCGTCCTTCAGGAACAGCTCAAACGTGTAAGGGTTGAGCTTGAGGCCCTCTTCCACGCCCAGACGCTTGACCAGGCTGCCGGCGGCGTAGTTACGCACA
This sequence comes from Pseudomonas sp. Larv2_ips, assembly GCF_963879675.1. Classification (NCBI taxonomy): domain Bacteria; kingdom Pseudomonadati; phylum Pseudomonadota; class Gammaproteobacteria; order Pseudomonadales; family Pseudomonadaceae; genus Pseudomonas; species Pseudomonas sp. Larv2_ips. The sequence continues at coordinate 522,005 of NZ_CAWOAW010000014.1, read as the reverse complement.
ACGCATTCAACCGGGATCATGTCGAGCTTCTTGACCAGGCACTCGTTGTCGCCCAGCAGTTTGTCGAATTGGGTCGGGACGCCCGCCGCTTCGAGTTTCTGCATGATGAAGGCGTTGAACTTGTTGTTCACCATGCCTTTGCGGTCGAGCTGTTCGATGCGCTTGCCGTCGAACGCCGAGGTGTCGTTGCGAAACAGCAGGATCAGGCGGTTGGCGTCGTCGGTCTTGTACACCGACTTGGCTTTGCCGCGGTAGAGTTCTTCACGTTTTTCCATGATGGGCTCCGCTTGCTAAATGGTGGGCTAGGCGATGTGTCGCCAGTCGAGCCCTGAATCTTGATCGGCCAGTTGCAGCCAGTCCGGGTCGCACCCGAGGGTGTCGACAAAACATTGCCGGGCCAGCTGCGGCAGGTTGTTCTTGCTGCTCAGGTGGGCCAGGACCAAGTGCTGCAGGTCTTGCCAGCCCAACTCATACACCAGGTACGCCGCCTGGTGGTTATTCAAATGTCCCAGCTCGCCGCCCACCCGTTGCTTGAGGAAGTACGGATAATGACCGCGCGCCAGCAAGTCTCGACAGTGGTTGGACTCGATCATCAATGCATCGAGGTTGCGGTATCCGTCCAGCACCTTGGAACAGTAGGAACCCAGGTCGGTGAGCACGCCAAAACGTCGCTCTCCGTCGCTGAATACATACTGCGTGGGCTCCTGGGCATCATGCGCAACGGCAATCACATCGATGCTCAACGCACCAATCTGCAGCTGCTCGCCGCCAGCCAGGAAACCTGCAGGTTCTATGGGTTTGCGCATCCCGCGCTGTGTGCCGCGACTCAGGTACACCGGAAGATTGTAGCGCCGAGACAGCAAACCCACGCCATGCACGTGGTCGGCATGTTCGTGGGTCACTAGAATCGCGCTCAGCTGTGCGGGGTGAACCCCCAGGCGCAGCAGGCGCCGCTCGGTTTCTTTTAACGAGAAACCACAATCCACCAGCACGTACGTGTCGTCGTGGGCGACCAGCGTGCCGTTCCCTTGGCTACCGCTGCCGAGAACGGCAAAACGCATTGGATCAGCCCAGGTTGTCCTGAATCACGCCCAACACTTTGCGCGCTGTTTCAGCCGGCGCAACGGTGTTGATGTTTTTCTCGACGGTGACTTGCACGCTTTCGCCCACTTTGCTCAAACGAATCTGGTAGCGCTCGGCGCGGGTTTCGACCTCTTCCTTGGTCGGCTTGCTGCCGAACAGTTTGCCGAAGAAACCTGGCTCGTCGTCTTTCTTCTCGGCTTTTTCAGCCACGTTGATGTAGTACAGACCCAGGCTGCGGTTGATGTCTTCAACGCGCCATGGGCCTTTCTCCAACGCGCGGCCAACACTGGCCCAGGCACGGTCGAGGTCTTCACCCAGGTTCAGTACCACGTTACCGCTGCCGTCCTCGGTGAGGCTGACGCGGTTCGGCGTGTCGTAATCACGCGCAGCGAGAAGCGACACCGAACCGCCCTTCTCGGAGATACGGCTCATGCTGGCCAGCATCTCGTCGACCAGCGCGGCGTCCACGCCCATGTTGACCGAACGCGGGGTGAAATCGACAGCGGCGGTGCTGCCGACGGGACGCTCGGCGCTGACCACGTAGACTTCACTGGTATTGCGCTGCACGCCCGGCTCGATGCGCACACGCACACGGGCTTCGCTGTCAGCGGCTACACCGCCGGCCTGCAGGCGCTGGGCCATGTTGGCGGACAGTTCGCTGCTGCGCTGCCAGGCAGTGGTGAATTCACCGGTCTGCGGGCGTTGCTGGTCAATGCGAAAACCGTTGTCCTGGAAAAACTGCACCGCCACTGGCCAGACTTCGGCAGGTGGGCGCTGGGCGATAATCCAGCGGTTGTCGCCGCTCTTCTGCAGGCTGTAGTCGCTGGCATCAGCCACGGCCGAGATCGGCTGTGGACGTGGCACCACGTATTCACCCTTGGTGGTGTCGTCGGCAACGTTGCGCGGAATAGGCAGCAACGGGTCAAGGCGCTTGGCGACGTTGACGTCCGGCGGCAGTTGCATCGGTTTGGTTGCTTGTGCTTCCAGGTAATCGCTGCCGCGGTCACGGAAGTAACCATCCGGGCCCCAAATCCAACCGCAGCCACTGGTGCTGGAGATAATCAAGGCAAGTGCGGAAAGTCCGGCCAATCGCTTCATGCGTAGTGCTTCCTCAATTAAACCAGGACGCCGGACTGGCGCAGGGCCTGTCGCAGCGGTTCGTGACAGGCTTCGCTGAGCCGGGTGAGCGGCAGACGGATACCGTCCGGCATCAAGCCCATCTCAAACAGCGCCCATTTCACGGGAATAGGGTTGGATTCAATAAACAGTGTCTTGTTGAGCGGCATCAGCTTCTCGTGGATCGCGCGGGCGGTCACGGCATCACCGGCGATGGCGGCGGCGCACAGTTCGCTCATGGCGCGCGGGGCGACGTTGGCGGTCACCGAGATGTTGCCCTTGCCACCCAGCAGGATCAGCTCGACAGCCGTGGCGTCGTCACCGGAATACACCAGGAAGTCGCTGCTCACGCCGGCCAGAATGTCCTTGGCGCGCTGCAGGTCACCGGTGGCTTCTTTGATACCAATGATGTTCGGCACGGTGGACAGGCGAATCACGGTCTCGGCCTTCATGTCGCAGGCAGTGCGGCCGGGTACGTTGTAGAGGATCTGCGGGATATCAACGGCTTCGGCAATGGTGCGAAAGTGCTGGTACAGGCCTTCCTGGGTCGGCTTGTTGTAGTACGGGGTCACCAGCAGGCAGGCATCGGCGCCGGCTTTCTTGGCGTTTTTGGTCAGCTCGATCGCTTCACGCGTCGAGTTGGCGCCCGTACCGGCGATCACGGCGATACGGCCCGCAACGCGCTTGACCACGAATTCGATCACCTGGATGTGTTCTTCCACATCCAGTGTGGCCGACTCACCTGTAGTGCCGACCGCCACAATGGCGTTGGTGCCCTCTTGCAGGTGGAAGTCCACCAGTTTGCCCAGGCTATCCCAGTCGAGATGACCTTGTGCATCCATGGGTGTGACCAGTGCCACCATACTGCCCGCAATCATGCAACCGCTCCTGCCGGAAAAAGAGAGCCGTAATGGTACTGGCGCCAAGATGCTTGTACAAGCGAAGTACCGCCTGAGGATGCGTTCTGGGGCAACTAAACGATGGGCAATGCCATCATTGGGTCAAAGCGTGCCTTGAAGCACGCTGAAATCAGACCGATCACGCAATGAAAACGCCACCTCCTATCCCTTGGCGGCGGTTTTCGCTACCCTTCATCCTTTGATCGATACAGCCCTGACCGTATCGACCGCTCATCGTTTTAGGAAGGCTGCATGTCCACCCCCACAGTTCGCGAACAATTCCTTGTTATCAGTGCCCTCGGCGCCAACCCCATGGAGCTGACCAACGTCCTGTGCCGCGCCAGCCATGAAAACCGCTGCGCCGTCGTAACCTCTCGCCTCACGCGCCATGGCGAGTGCAGCGCGCTGGTGCTGCAGATTTCCGGCACCTGGGACGCCTTGGCCCGCCTGGAAACCGGCCTGCCGGGCCTGGCCAAGAAGCATGATTTCACCGTCAACGTAGTGCGCAGCGCTGCACTGGAAAACCGCCCGCAGGCCCTGCCTTACGTGGCATACGTCAGCTCGGCTTACCGTTCGGACATCGTCAATGAGCTGTGCCAGTTCTTTATCGACCACAACGTCGAGCTCGAGAACCTGACCTGCGACACCTACCAAGCGCCACAGACCGGCGGCACCATGCTCAACGCCACGTTTACCGTGACCTTGCCGGCGGGCGTGCAGATCAGTTGGTTGCGTGACCAGTTCCTGGATTTCGCCGATGCCCTTAACCTCGACGCCTTGATCGAGCCATGGCGCCCACAGAACCCAATGTAAGGAATCTATCCATGCCGGTAGTCATCGATAAACCCGTGGCCGATTTCGAAGCCCAGGCCACCAGCGGCCAGACCTTCAGCCTCGCAGCCCTCAAGGGCAAGCAAGTGGTGATCTACTTCTATCCGAAAGACAGCACGCCGGGCTGCACCACCGAAGGCCAGGGCTTTCGGGACCAGTACGCAGCGTTCAAGGCCGCCAACACCGAGGTGTTTGGCGTGTCGCGCGACAGCGTGAAGTCCCACGAAAACTTCAAGGCCAAGCAGGAATTCCCCTTCGAGCTGATCAGCGACAAGGACGAAGCGGTTTGCCAGCTGTTTGATGTGATCAAACTGAAGAAGCTTTACGGCAAGGAATACCTGGGCGTTGATCGCAGCACCTTCTTGATCGACAAGGACTGCGTGCTGCGTCAGGAATGGCGTGGCGTGAAAGTGCCAGGGCATGTGGACGCCGTCTTGGCGGCGGCGCAGGCGCTGAGCAAGGCTTGAATGGTTGGGGCGAACACCGGGTGTTCGCCCCATCATTACAACAGAGGCGCCACCACCGGTTCTTGCCGCGGCCACGCATCCAGTACGGCCTTGAACAGTGTCGCCAGGGGAATCGCAAAGAACACGCCCCAAAACCCCCACAGCCCGCCAAACAACAACACCGCACAGATGATCGCCACCGGGTGCAGGTTGACGGCCTCCGAGAACAACAGCGGCACCAGTACGTTTCCGTCCAGGGTCTGGATAATGCCGTACACCGCCATCAGGTAGATGAACTGATCACTCCAGCCCCACTGGAACAGCGCGATCAACATCACCGGCACCGTTACCACCACCGCGCCGACGTAGGGCACCACCACCGACACCCCCACCAGCAACGCCAGCAATGCCGCGTAGTTCAGGCCGAGCGCGACGAAAGCGATGTAGGTGACGCCCCCGCAGATGACGATCTCAATGACCTTGCCGCGGATGTAGTTGGCAATCTGCCGGTTCATTTCCTCCGCCACTCGGGTAATCAGCGCTCGCTCACGCGGCAAGTAACCGCTTACCCAGCGGCCAATCATCGCGCGGTCCTTGAGAAAGAAGAACACCAGAATCGGCACCAACACCAGGTAGATCATGATGTTGACCAGCAACGGCAGACTGGACAGGGAAAAGGTCAGCGCCCATTGCCCGAACTTTCCGATCTCGCCGCGCGCCACTTCGATGGCCTGCAGCACCTGCTCGTCAGACACCAGGTGCGGATAGCGTTCAGGCAACAGCAGCAACAGCGATTGCCACTTGGCGAGCATGCCCGGCAACTCGTTGAATAACGTAATCAGCTGATGCCACAGCAACGGCAGCACCACCACGATGAACACCACCAACAACCCCATGAACAACGCAAACACCAACCCTACCGCGACCCCGCCCGGCAAACGCATACGCTCCAGCGTGGTGACCAGGCCTTGCATCAGGTACGCCAATACCATCCCCGCCAGCACCGGTGCCAACATGCCGCCCAAGGTGAGTACGGCGGTAAAAGCCAGGAACAGCAGGACCGCCAGCACCACGGCTTCCTCATCGGAGAAGTAGCGCTGAATCCAGTCTCGTAGCACTTTGAACATCAATCAACCTCGGGCGGTAGGGGCGAACGGTTCAGGCCTTGCGCAACCAATAGCGGTATACACCGGCGGCGTCTTCTTCATGCAACAGGGTGTGGCCAGCCAACTTGGCAAACGTGCGGAAATCACGCTGGGAGCCTGCGTCCGTGGCGATCACCTTGAGCACTGCACCGCTGGCCAATCGATTGAGTTCCAGCTTGGCCTTAAGCAACGGCAACGGGCAATTGAGGCCGCTGGCATCGAGTTCGGCATCAAAGGCTACAGCGTCGGTCATGGTTTTACTCCGGGCACGCGTTTGGGGTGCTTAGAATATCTGGTCCGAAGCTCAGTGTCCGGCTACAGTAAGCTCTTTGTCGAAAGGCTCTGTGCATGACTTTTTTGCGCCCTACCCTGCTGACGCTGGCCTGCCTGCTGGCCTCTCCGGGCTTCGCTGACGACCTGCCGTCACTTGGCGACGCCAGTTCTGCCATTGTCTCGCCACAACAGGAATACCAGCTGGGCCGTGCTTGGCTTGCTTACCTGCGCGGCCAGGTCTCGCAACTCAATGACCCACAACTCAAGGATTACGTCGAAACCAGCGTGTACAAGCTGGTGGAGACCAGCCAGGTCAATGACCGGCGCCTGGAGTTCATCCTGATCAATAGCCCACAGCTCAACGCCTTCGCCGCCCCCGGCGGGATCGTCGGGGTCAACGGCGGTTTGTTCCTCAACGCGCAAACCGAAGGCGAATATGCTTCGGTACTCGCCCACGAATTGGCTCACTTGTCCCAGCGCCACTTTGCCCGCGGCGTGGAAGCGCAGTCACGCATGCAGATCCCGATGATGGCCGCTTTGCTCGGCGGCATCATCGCTGCGGCAGCGGGTGCGGGTGATGCCGGTATTGCCGCGATTGCCGGCAGCCAGGCGGCAGCCATCCAGGAGCAACGCCGGTTCTCCCGTCAGAACGAACAGGAGGCCGACCGTATCGGCATTCTTAACCTGGAAAAAGCTGGTTACGACCCACGCTCCATGCCGACCATGTTCGAACGGCTGATGCGTCAATATCGCTTCGACGCCAAGCCACCGGAGTTCCTGCTGACTCACCCGGTTACCGAATCGCGGATCGCAGATACCCGTAACCGCGCCGAGCAAGCCAAACCCGGCGGCACGGAAGACAGTCTGCGCTATCAACTGATTCGCGCGCGCGTGCAGTTGCAATACGAGGACACGCCCGGTCTTGCGGCCAAACGCTTCCAGGCGCAGTTGGACGAGAACCCGAAGAACGATGTGGCGCGCTATGGCCTGGCCATCGCCCAGATCAAGGGCACTCAACTCAAGGAAGCGCGCGAAACCCTGGCACCGCTGCTGGCCAAGGCACCCAACGACATCACGTACAACCTGGCGCAAATCGAGCTGGACATCACCAACAACCGCTTGCCGGATGCTCAGCAACGCACTGATCGGATGCTGACCCAATACCCCGGCAACTACCCACTCAACCAGGTGCGCGTGGACTTGCTGCTTAAGCAGAACCGAACCGCCGATGCGGAGAAAGCGTTGGATGCGCTGCTCAAATCTCGTCCCGACGACCCCGACGTCTGGTACCAGGTCGCCGAGACACGCGGACTGTCCGGCAACATCATTGGCTTGCATCAAGCCCGCGCCGAGTACTTTGCATTGGTGGGCGACTTCCAGCAGGCCATTCAGCAACTGGATTTTGCCAAACGCCGGGCTGGCAACAACTTCCCGCTGTCGTCTCGTATCGACGCGCGCCAGCGTGAGCTGATCGAGCAGGAACGCTTGGTAAAAGGGATGATGAGCTAAATACGTCGCCCACAAAAAAGCCCCGCTTTCGCGGGGCTTTTTATTGGCCTGGAAGTTACTCGGCCAGTTTGAAGGTAATGAAACTCGCACGCCCTTGACGCAAGACACGCATCGACACCGAACGGTTCTTCGGCAGCGCCTTGGCGATGTCGGTGAACTGCTTGGTGGAGTCGATGGCCTGATTGTTCAGGTGAGTGATCACGTCACCTGGTTGCAGGCCAATCAAAGAGGCAGGGCCGTCCTGCACTTCTTTGATCACTACGCCGCTTTTAAGGTCGAAGCTTTTCTTCTGCTCATCAGTCAGCTCAGCCACGGCAATGCCCAGGCGATTGCTGCTGCGCTCGGCACCCGGTTTGGCGTTGCCCAGAGCGTCAAGGGTGGCGCCCTCTTCCGGGATAGCACCAACGGTCAGCTCAACGTTCTGGCGTTTGCCGTCACGAATCACTTCCAGCTTGGCTTTGCTGCCGGCCTTGAGTGCACCGACCAGGTGTGGGAGGTCGGCCGACATGATGATTGGTTGGCCATTCATGCTCAGAATCACGTCACCGACTTGCAGGCCACCTTTGGCAGCCGGGCCGTCGTCCTGGATCTGGGCGACCAGGGCACCGGCCGGCTTATCGAGACCGAAAGACTCGGCCAGGTCTTTGTTCACTTCCTGGATCACTACGCCCAACCAGCCACGGCTGACCTTGCCACCGCTTTTGAGCTGGTTGGAAACGTCCATGGCCACGTCAATCGGAATGGCGAAGGACACCCCCATGAAGCCACCGGAGCGGGTATAAATCTGCGAGTTGATCCCGACCACTTCGCCCGCCAGGTTGAACAGCGGACCGCCGGAGTTACCCGGGTTGATCGGCACGTCGGTCTGGATGAATGGCACGTAGTTTTCATTTGGCAGGCTGCGGCCAATCGCACTGACAATGCCTTGGGTGACGGTATGGTCAAAGCCGAACGGTGAACCGATCGCTACTACCCACTGACCGGCTTTCAGGTCCTGGGATTTACCCAGTTTCAGTACCGGCAAATCTTTGCCGTCGATTTTCAGCAAGGCCACGTCGGAACGCGGGTCCGTGCCGATCAGCTTGGCCTTCAATTCACTGCGATCAGCCAGGCGCACAAGAATCTCGTCGGCGTCGGCAATCACGTGGTTGTTGGTGAGGATGTAGCCGTCAGGCGAGATGATGAAGCCCGAGCCCAGGGACTGCGCCTCACGCTGGCCACCGCCGCCGCCACGCGGGGAACGCTGTTGCGGCATGCCGCGCTCGAAGAACTCGCGCAGCATTGGCGGCAGGCCTTCCAGGTCGGGCATCTGCTGGTTCGAGACTTTACGATCCGGCAGTTTTTGCGTGGTACTGATGTTCACCACGGCAGGCGAGGCCTGCTCCACCAGTTGGGTGAAGTCAGGCAGTTCGGCCGCTTGCGCGGACACGGCCTGACCCAGCACCAGCACCGTGGCGACTATGGATAGGTAAGACTTCAAACGTGGTATCGACATACAGCTCCCGTTACGACGAGCAGGGTTGAGCGACAGGGTTCAAGAAACGCCGAAAAGTGCGACCGACATCTTTGTTCCGCGAACAAAACAAGGCCAGGGCCGACAAGCCCTGACCTATAAAAAACATGGGGATTTTTTGCAAGTGAAAATACCGATCCTGAAGTTTCATGCTTCCAGCCTCCAACCAAGCATAGGCTCACATTGAAAGGTCAGGATGAACATAGGATTAACGACTCACGGCTTGGCGGTGGCGGGTTTTTCACCGCGCACCGACAGCGCAATGCGCTCGGCAGTGCCGATGGGGATTTCGCCCACAACGGTCACCATCACTTCACCATCTACCGTGTTCAAGCGGCGCGATACGGCAACAGTCGGGCCCAGCTGGGTGCGGGTTTCGCTCACACTGGCGCCATCGGTCGACTCAAGAAACACTGAAAAACGTGCCAGCCCATCGTCGTACATCAAGCTATCGACGGTGGACTTGGTCTGGGTATCTTTGCGTGCAGTACTGCTGGTGAGCTGAAAACCCGGAGGCAGCCAATCCAAATGCCACGCATGGGTGGCGGGGATTTCAGGCGCTTTGCTATTGGCAAGTGCAATAGGTGCGCAATCACCGCTGGGCTGCAAGTCTCGATCAGAGAGCGCGACCGACGTGTTCAGTCGAGTGAACTGGAAACGCTCCAACAATTGTCCCTGTTCATTAAGTAACAAGGATTTGAGCGGCAACGCCGTTTGACGATCAAGGTGCAATTCGAACCCATACCGATACTGATCGCGCGGCGTGATCGAGACAATCACCGCATTTCGACCGGCCACGCGAGATTTGCCGATGACGGCCAATTCGTAGAGTTGAGTGAGTTTTTGCGGATCAAGAGCGCGCGATGGCGCTTCGGGCGAATTACCCAGGCCAGCAACCAGAGCGCCACTGACGCATTGGGTTCGACCGTCTACCCGGACCAATTCCTGAGCTGATCCGTCGAGCTGCAAGAGCCGCTCACGGACGTGCCCGTTTTGAATACGGTGCCAGATATCATGGGTAGAGAAACTGCCGTTACGCTCGTAGACGAACGTACCTTCAAAGCTTTGCTGCTGTTCTGCACGCCCAAGTCGAGTCAGCCAGTCTTGGGCTTCGTCGGCATGGGCGGATAGTGCAAAACAACCACTGAGCAAAAGCGTAAGGAGCGGTATGGCGCGCATAGGGCTCCTTAACGGTTTAGCGGTTTTCCAGACTTGCTGCACGGGCGTATGGCAGAGCGCTTTCAGTGCCTTTCAAAGCCGATTCCTGTGCGTGTTGACGCAGGTAGCCTGGAAGACGCTGATCCTGCCAGCCGGATTGCCCTTGAAGTACACCGTTAGCCATAGGGCCGGTGGTATCGGAGCTTTCCTTATAGCCGGCCAGCACTGCTGGACCTTTGACTTGCGGACCGGCCATGACCGGCTGCTGAGTCTGTTGGGCCAGTTCGGCACCGGCTATTTCGTCCTGGTTGTACAGGCGAACACCGGCCAATACGGCAACAGTTACCGAAGCAGCTACTGCCAAACGACCCAGGCTACGCCATGGACCACGAGCAGCTTTTGCCGGAACGGCTTCATCAGCCAGCGCAGCAGAAACGGCCGCAGCAATATCCAGACGAGGGATTAAAAGATCCTTGTGCATCACCGCCCGAGCGACTTGGTAACGAGACCAGGTATCACGGGTTTCGGCATCATCAAATGCATTGAGCACTCGACGAAGTTCCAGTTCATCCGCTTCGTTATCCATCACTGCGGACAGCGATTCCTGCAGGGCATCACGACTCATGGCGGTTCCTCTCTTGGCTGTCGCCGCTGTCTTTAGTTTTCCTGCAACAACGGTTGCAAGGCTTTATCGATGGCTTCCCGGGCCCGGAAAATCCGTGACCTTACAGTCCCCACCGGACACTGCATGACGCTCGCAATGTCTTCGTAACTCAGACCATCGAATTCACGTAAAGTTAACGCCGTACGCAAATCTTCTGGAAGTTGCTGAATTGTGCGATGAACGGTGCCTTCGATCTCGTCGCGCAGCAATGCACGCTCCGGCGACTCGAGATCTTTGAGGCCGTGATCACCATCATAAAATTCTGCATCTTCTGAACTTACATCACTGTCCGGTGGGCGGCGGCCGCGAGACACCAGATAGTTCTTCGCCGTGTTAATGGCGATGCGGTATAGCCACGTATAAAACGCACTATCACCGCGGAAGTTTCCAAGTGCACGGTACGCCTTGATAAAGGCTTCCTGTGCAACGTCCTGCGCTTCATGGGTGTCGTGCACAAAACGCACGATCAACCCGAGAATTTTGTGCTGGTATTTCAGCACTAGCAGATCAAATGCTCGCTTGTCGCCGCGTTGAACGCGCTCGACCAGCTGCTGATCCTCTTCCTGGGTTAGCATGAACACTCCTCGTTGTACTTGGAGGAGGCTTGCATAACTAAACGATCAGGCTTGCAAACATAGACTCGGACTTTTCGCAAAAGTTCTCCCCCTCCAAGCAAGTTTCCGGCGCGCACTGATTTGGCACACACGAAAAACGCAGCACGGGCATTGCCGGCTGCGCGAATAATCTTGTCGCCGGTTTTCTGACGCGTCCAATGCTCCCGACGGGCCAATAAACTCAACGTTTTCCCAGCTTTCGGGCAACCTGCTATTGAGTCGGGGCTTATGCAAAAAGTTCCCGCCTTAATAACCAGCCGATTTTACCCAAGCTGCGCACCGTAATCTCACATTGCCACGAATGCCCGGCTATTGTGCCGCTCCCCCCCTCTATATACTAGTGGCCCGTGTGACCCTTTGATTCGCCGATCCAGGCGTCCTGTTCGCGCCGCCCCTTTGGATCGCTTTTTGCGGAATCCTGCTAATGAGCCAACAGTTTCAACACGATGTCCTGGTGATCGGTAGTGGCGCGGCCGGCTTGAGCCTGGCGCTGACGCTCCCCAGCCACTTGCGCATTGCGGTCCTGAGCAAAGGCGATCTGGCCAACGGCTCGACATTCTGGGCCCAGGGCGGCGTCGCGGCAGTGCTGGACGACACTGACACCGTGCAATCCCATGTCGAAGACACCCTTAACGCCGGCGGCGGCCTGTGCAACGAAGACGCCGTACGCTTCACCGTCGAGCACAGCCGCGAAGCTATCCAATGGCTGATCGACCAGGGTGTGCCGTTCACCCGCGACGAGCATGCCGGCAGCGACGACGGCGGATTTGAATTCCACCTGACCCGTGAAGGCGGTCACAGCCATCGCCGCATCATCCATGCGGCCGACGCCACCGGCGCCGCCATTTTCAAAACCCTCCTCGACCAGGCCCGTCAACGCCCCAATATCGAGCTGTTGGAACAACGGGTAGCCGTCGACCTGATCACCGAAAAACGCCTGGGCCTGGCAGGCGAACGCTGCCTCGGCGCCTACGTGCTCAACCGCGCCAGCGGCGAAGTCGACACCTACGGCGCGCGCTTCACCATTCTCGCCTCGGGCGGCGCGGCCAAGGTTTATCTCTACACCAGCAACCCCGACGGTGCCTGCGGCGATGGCATTGCCATGGCGTGGCGTTCGGGCTGCCGCGTCGCGAATCTGGAATTCAACCAGTTCCACCCCACCTGCCTGTATCACCCGCAGGCCAAGAGTTTCCTGATCACCGAAGCCCTGCGCGGTGAAGGCGCGCACCTGAAACTGCCAAATGGCGAGCGCTTCATGCAACGCTTCGACCCTCGCGCTGAGCTCGCGCCGCGGGATATCGTCGCCCGCGCCATCGACCACGAAATGAAGCGCCTGGGCATCGACTGCGTCTATCTGGACATCAGCCACAAGCCCGAAGCCTTCATCAAGACCCATTTCCCCACCGTCTACGAGCGCTGCCTGGCGTTCAACATCGACATCACCAAAGGTCCGATCCCGGTAGTGCCGGCCGCGCACTACACCTGTGGCGGGGTCATGGTCGACCAACACGGTCGCACCGACGTGCCTGGCCTGTATGCGATCGGCGAAACCAGCTTCACCGGCCTGCACGGCGCCAACCGCATGGCCAGCAATTCGCTGCTCGAATGCTTCGTCTATGCCCGTTCCGCCGCCGCCGACATCCTCGAACAACTGCCCCGCATCCCGGTGCCCGCCGCCCTGCCCCGCTGGGACGCCAGCCAGGTCACCGATTCGGACGAAGACGTCATCATCGCCCACAACTGGGACGAGCTGCGCCGCTTCATGTGGGACTACGTGGGGATCGTGCGCACCAACAAGCGCCTACAACGCGCGCAACACCGCGTGCGGTTGCTGCTGGACGAAATTGACGAGTTCTACAGCAACTATAAAGTCAGCCGGGACCTGATCGAATTGCGCAACTTGGCCCAGGTGGCGGAATTGATGATTCGCTCTGCCATGGAGCGCAAGGAAAGTCGCGGCCTGCACTACACCCTCGACTACCCGCAGATGCTGCCCGAGGCCCGTGACACTATTCTGGTGCCAGCCACCTACGGCGGCTGAACTTCAAGCGAACCCGCAGGCGTCGATGCACATCGGCAGCCTGCGCGTCCCTCGGCACACAGATCGAACGCACCCGCCATTCCCCCTGCACCCGATAGCGCAGCACCACGATCAGCGGTAATGCCAGGCTGTCGGGACGCAGTTGCACAGGGTGCCAACCGCGCTCGTCACACAATAATTGCCAGCCGTCTTCATCGCGGCGCAGGCCACGAATCGACGAACGGTGGTTTAACAGGATATGACGCGGTAAAACCCACACGGCGTGAGCCAGGCACAACAGAATGCCGAGGCCGTAGAACGGTAGATCCCCAAGCAGCAAGGCGCCCAACGCGAACAGTTGGGCAAGCAAGTAGGCCGCCAGCAATAGCCGTGAGGCCTGCCAGCGGCATTCGAAGCGATTACTTGGGCTGGACACGATCCAGAATCATCCGAACCATGCGCTGCAGCTCCGGATCTTCAGATTCGGCGCGCTCCATGAACCAGCCGAACATGTCCTGATCTTCGCAAGTCAGCAGCCTGACGTAGAGGTCGCGGTCCACTTGATTGAGCGTCGCGTATACCTCTTTGGTGAAAGGCACCAGCAACACATCCAACTCCAGCATGCCGCGACGGCTGTGCCAGTAGAGGCGATTGATTTCTACATCTTCGACCATGGAGCGCTCCTCAAATAGAGCGCAAGTATACAGGCCCGACGGCACCGGACCAGTCGGCTTTGGTCGCACCATACGGAAACTATCCATTTGCCGGGCGCCCCTCTATGATGCACCCATGACTTTTTGACCTGCGATGACCCATGGCTGACTCTGCTTTTTTCTGCCCCTTGTCACACGAAGGCGTTCTCGCCGTCCGCGGCGCCGACGCTGCCAAGTTCCTGCAAGGGCAACTGACCTGCAACCTCAATTACCTGAGTGACACCCAGGCGAGCCTCGGCGCTCGCTGCACGCAAAAAGGCCGCATGCAGTCGAGCTTTCGCATCCTGCTGCAAGGCGACGGCGTGCTCCTGGCCATGGCCAGCGAATTGCTCGAACCGCAACTGGCAGATTTGAAAAAATACGCGGTGTTCTCCAAATCCAAACTCACCGACGAAAGCGCCGCCTGGGTGCGTTTCGGCCTGTCGAATGCGGATCAGGCCCTCGCCTCCCTTGGCCTTGAGCTGCCTGCCGAAACCGACAGCGTCGCGCGCAGCGACACATTGATCGCCATTCGCGTCTCCCCTGGCCGCAGCGAACTCTGGGTGCCCGTCGAACACGCCGAAGCCGTACGCGCTCAGCTGGCCACACAGCTACAACCTGCTGACTTGAATCAATGGCTGCTGGGCCAGATCCGCGCTGGCATCGGCCAAGTCATGCCCCAGACCCGCGAACTGTTTATCCCGCAGATGCTTAACCTGCAGGCCATCGGCGGCGTCAGCTTCAAGAAAGGCTGCTACACCGGCCAGGAAATCGTCGCGCGCATGCAATACCTGGGCAAACTCAAGCGTCGCCTGTACCGCCTGAGCCTGGATGCAACCGAATTGCCCGAGCCGGGCACCCCGCTGTTCGCGCCCAGCCACAACAGTGCTATCGGTGAGGTGGTGATTGCAGCAAAAGCTGACCAATGCGTTGAACTTCTGGCCGTGCTGCAAGCCGAAGCTGCCGACAGTGGCGATGTGCACTTGGGCGCTCTGGAAGGCCCCGGCTTACACCTGCTTGACCTGCCGTACTCACTGGATCGCGATCGAGAGATCCAGCGTTAATCGCCGTACTTTTTTGCAACACCCTAGAGAGCATGAATGAACAAGCTGGCGGAAAAAGTCCAACAGGCTTTAGTGACGGCCATCGACAACGATGACCTGGTTCTGCCGACATTACCGGAAGTGGCCCTGAACATACGACAGGCCGCCGAAGACCCGGAAATCAGCATCAGCCACTTGAGCAAAGTGATCGGTCGCGACACCGCCCTGTCGGCACGCCTGATCAAAGTGGTCAACAGCCCGCTGCTGCGCGCGACCCAGGAAGTCACCGACCTGCATACCGCAATCACCCGGCTGGGCACCAACTACAGCAGCAACCTGGCCATCGGCCTGGTGATGGAACAAATTTTCCACGCCCGCTCCGAAGTCGTCGAATTGAAAATGCGCGAAGTGTGGCGCCGCAGCCTGGAAGTGGCGGGCGTGAGCTACGCCTTGTGCCGCAGCCACAGCCAGCTGAAACCTGATCAGGCAGCGCTCGGCGGTCTGGTGCATCAGATTGGCGTGCTGCCGATCCTCACCTATGCCGAAGACCATTACGAACTGCTCTCCGACCCCGTCAGCCTCAACCATGTGATAGAGAGCATTCACCCGCTGCTGGGGGACAAACTGCTGGGCGGCTGGGATTTCCCGGAGATGCTCGCGAAGCTGCCAGGGCAATACCTGGACCTGGAACGCGACTCCGCGAGCCTGGACTACATCGACCTGGTGCAAGTCGCCGTGCTGTATTGCCACCGGGGCACTGATCATCCGCTGGCGAATGTATCGGTTGCCAGCCTGCCGGCGATCCAGAAGTTACGGGTCGACCCGTACAGCAATGCCCTGCGTGCCGAACTGGATGAAGCCCGCTCGATGTTTTACTGATCAGCCCGCGATAAAGCTTACGCGCACCTTCAACCCCGCCAACTCGCCGTCATGCAGGCTGATCTGCGCCAAGTGTGCGCGGCAGATCTCACCTACAATCGCCAGCCCCAAACCTGAGCCCATGCCCTGTTGACTGCGGCGGTAGAAACGCTCGAATACCCGGTCCCGCTCATCCAGCGGGATACCCGGGCCATCATCCTCCACCTCCAGGATCGCGGGCGCCGTGACCCGCAAAATCACATTGCCTCCAGGCGGTGTGTGGGCCAGGGCGTTATCGACCAGATTGCTCAGCAACTCGTTCAACAAGGTCGGCTCACCCCGCAGCCACACCGGCTCATCCGCCTCCAACGCCAGCGCAACGCCGCGCGCATGCGCCAGCGGCGCCATGGCCATGCCCAATTCCCGCGCCAGCTGGCTGAGGTCGAGCAATTGCGCCCCGCCTTCGGCAATCGCCCGCGCGCCGTTTTCAATGCGTGCCAGCGACAGCAGTTGATTGGCCAAATGGGTGAGGCGGTCGGTGCCTTGGGCAGCGGTTTCCAGGGTGCTGTGCCACGTCGCCGGGGCGTCGCTGCGCAGGCCGAGTTCCAAACGCGCCTTCAGTGCCGCCAGCGGGGTGCGCAATTCATGGGCGGCGTCGGCGATAAACTGCGCCTGGCGCTCGAACTGGCCGCGCAGGCGCTCGGTAAAGTGATTGAGGGAGCGCACCAGGGGACCGAACTCATGCTGCACTTCCACCAACGGCAATGGCCGCAAGTCGTCGGGCTGACGCTCCTCCACGGCAGTGCGCAAGCGCTCCAGAGGACGCAGCGCCGCGCTGACGGCAAACCACACCAGCAGCAATGCGCCAACGGCCAACATCCCAAGGCGCAGTAAGGTGTCGGCCAGCAGGCTACGGGCCATGCTTTCGCGCGCTTCATCGGTTTCTGCAACGCGTATTTCGGCCATGCCATTCATGTTCGGTTCGGAGACAGCCTTGAGCAAACTCACCACGCGTACATGCTGGCCCTTGTAGGTGGCGTTGTAAAACCGCGCCAGCGCTGGGTAGTCGTCCGTGCGCGGCGTGCCCGGCGGCGGGCCGGGGAGGTTTTCGTAACCGGAGATCAGCTTGCGATCAATGTCATTGACCTGATAGTAAATACGCCCGGCGCTGTCGTAGGCAAAGGTGTCCAGCGCCACATACGGCACGTTCGCACTCAGGGTGCCATCCACCTGGGTCAATCCGGCGGCGATGGTGCGCGCTGACGCCAGCAAGGTGCGGTCATAAGCGGTGTCGGCGGCTTCGCGCCCATTCCAGTAGGCGCTCATGCCGCTGGCCAGCATCAACACCACCAGCAACAGCGCCAGGTTCCACAGTAGGCGCCAGCGCAGGCTGCTGGGCTTATGCATCGCGGGCTTCCAGCAGGTAGCCAAGGCCGCGGAAAGTCACGATGGCAATAGGCTGGCCGTCGAGCTTCTTGCGCAGGCGGTGCACGTAGATTTCGATGGCGTCGGGGCTGGCCTCTTCATCCAGGCCGAACACCTGCGACGCCAATTGCTCCTTGCTCATCACGCGACCAGGGCGTGCGATCAGCGCTTCAAGCACCGCCTGCTCGCGGGAAGTCAACGTCAGCAGCTCGCCACCCACGGTGAAACGCCGGGTATCCAGGTCATAGACCAGCACGCCGCACGCCTGCTGACGCTCGCCCCCCAAGACGCTGCGGCGCAACAGCGCTTTGACCCGCGCTTCCAGCTCGGTCAATTCAAACGGCTTGGCAAGGTAGTCATCGGCGCCCAGGTTCAGGCCATGCACGCGGTCTTTCACATCACTGCGTGCCGTCAGCATCAATACAGGCAGATTTTTCCCACGCGCGCGCAGGCGCGCCAACACTTCAAAACCGTCCATGCGCGGCAGCCCCACGTCGAGGATCACCACCGCATATTCCTCACTGTTCAGGGCCAGGTCCGCGGCCACGCCATCGTGCAACACGTCGACAGTCAAACCCGTGCTCTTGAGCGCCTGGGCGACACTTTCAGCGAGTTGCAAATGGTCTTCAACCAGGAGGACACGCATGGATTTTCACCTCATTCGGGCATGGTCGACGCCACGCTTTGCGGGGCAGTTTACAGGCGCCGCCTGCCCTGTGAAGCCCGAAAACATTGAAAGGCAACTGAAAGGTTAGTGAAAGCTTCGCCCTTTAGCATCCAGCCACGGTGGGTTATGCCCGCCGAGCTACCTGATCCGTAGTGCCAGAAAAACGCCTCGAAGCGTTTTCGCCAAAATAAGAACAATAACGGAGTACACAACGATGCTGTCGACACAGCCACAGGCTTACCCGCCTGTTCGTTTTTCTCGCCTTGCCCAGACCGCCCTTGCCAGTGCCGCCGCCCTTGCCGGCTTTTCGCCACTGAGCCAGGCCGCCTTCTTCGAAGACAGCAGCGCCACCCTCGAAACCCGCAATATGTACTTCAACCGCGACTTTCGCGACGGTACCAGTGCCCAGCAATCCAAGCGTGACGAATGGGCCCAGGGGTTCATGCTCAACCTGCAATCGGGCTACACCGATGGCACTGTCGGGTTCGGCGTGGATGCGTTGGGCATGCTTGGGGTCAAGCTCGACTCCAGCCCCGACCGCACGGGCACCGGCCTGTTGCCGACCCACGACGACGGCCGCGCCGCCAACGAATACTCCAAGCTGGGCCTGACCGGCAAAGTGAAGATCTCCGCCACCGAACTGAAAATCGGCGCGCTGATCCCCGAACTGCCGATCCTCAAACCCAACGACGGGCGCATCCTGCCGCAGACCTTCAACGGCGGCCTGCTGACCTCCAAAGAATTCAAAAACCTGGTGTTCACCGGCGGCCGCCTCGACAAAGCCAAAGACCGCGACGACACCCACTACGAAGACATCGCCCTCAACAACAAAAACAGCCGCTTCGTCAGCGGCGCCACCGGCAAGCACTTCAATTTCGGCGGTGCGGACTACAAGTTCGCCGACAAGATCACCGGCAGCTACCACTTCGCCCAGCTCGACGACGTCTACCGCCAGCACTTCCTTGGCCTGGTGGCCTCACGCCCAGTGGGCCCCGGCATTTTCGGCGCCGACCTGCGCCTGGCCATCAGCGATGACACCGGCAGCGCCCGTGGCGGCAACATCGACAACAAATCCCTCAACGGCCTGTTCAGCTATGCCCTCAATGGCCATAAGCTCAGCGCCGGCTACCAGCACATGTCCGGCGACAGCGCCTTTCCCTACGTGGATGGCAGCGATCCGTACCTGGTCAACTTCGTGCAGATCAACGACTTTGCCGGCGCACAGGAGCGCTCCTGGCAGGCGCGCTACGACTATGACTTCGCCAAGTTGGGCATTCCCGGCCTGAGTTTCATGAGCCGTTATTTGTCGGGTGACAACATCAGGCTTCGCAACGGCGAGACCGGCAAGGAGTGGGAGCGCAACAGCGAGATCCGCTACGTGGTGCAAAGCGGCACGCTCAAGGATGTCGCCCTGCGCCTGCGTAACGCCACCTACCGCTCCAACTATTCGGCACGTGATGCCGACGAAGTGCGTGTGCTGGTGAGCTACAGCATTGCGCTTTGGTAGTCGCAACTCATAACAACAAAGAAGGAGATAACCATGACCTATTCACTGCGTAAATTGGCCCTCGCCGCCGGCTGCATGCTGTTCGCCGGCCAACTGCTGGCCGCCGACGAACCCAAACGCCCGGAGTGCATCGCCCCGGCCTCGCCCGGCGGTGGCTTTGACCTGACCTGCAAACTGGCGCAAAGCGCGCTGGTCAACGAAAAGTTGCTGAGCAAGCCGATGCGCGTCACCTACATGCCAGGCGGCGTGGGCGCGGTGGCCTATAACGCGGTGGTCGCCCAACGCCCGGCGGACGCTGGCACGCTGGTAGCGTGGTCCAGCGGTTCGCTGCTGAACCTGGCCCAGGGCAAGTTCGGCCGCTTTGATGAAAGCGCCGTGCGTTGGTTGGCGGCCGTCGGCACCAGCTACGGAGCCATCGCGGTGAAAGCCGATTCGCCCTACAAGACGCTCGACGATTTGGTCAAAGCCCTGAAGAAAGATCCGGGCAGCGTCGTCATCGGTTCTGGCGGAACCGTCGGCAGCCAGGACTGGATGCAAACCGCACTGATCGCCAAGGCTGCCGGGATCAACCCGCGCGACCTGCGTTACGTGGCACTCGAAGGCGGCGGTGAAATCGCCACCGCACTGCTCGGCGGTCATATCCAGGTGGGCAGCACCGACATCTCCGACTCCATGCCGCACATCCTCAGCGGCGACATGCGCCTGCTCGCCGTGTTTGCCGAAAAGCGCCTGGACGAGCCGGAAATGAAGAACATTCCGACCGCCAAGGAGCAAGGCTACGACATCGTCTGGCCGGTGGTACGCGGCTTCTACCTCGGGCCAAAAGTCAGCGATGCCGATTACGCGTGGTGGAAAGAAGCGTTCGACAAACTGCTGGCCTCCGAAGAGTTCGCCAAGCTGCGTGACCAGCGCGAGCTGTTCCCGTTCGCCATGACCGGCCCGGAGCTGGACACCTACGTGAAGAAACAGGTGGCTGACTACAAAGTGCTGGCCAAAGAGTTCGGCCTGATCCAGTAATCGCCTCGCTTTCGCACGGCCGCGCCCTCCTCGACGGGCGGCGCGGCCCAGGAGTTTCACATGCTCTTACAACGCATTTTCGCCTCAGTGATGCTGCTGGTCTGCGCCGGCCTCGCGCTGATGGCATGGCCGTATCAGGCGGCGTTTTCCTACGAGCCGGTCGGGCCTCGCGCCTACCCGCTGCTGATGCTCGGGCTGATGAGCCTGGGCCTGATCTACATGCTGTTTCGCCCACAGCCCACCAAGCACACCGAAGAAGAACCGGCCCTGGACCGCGACACGCTGATCAAGATCGGCATCTGCGTGGCGCTGCTGATCGTGTTTGCCGGCACGTTCGAGGCTCTGGGCTTCATCCTCAGCAGCATGCTGATCGGCATTCCGATGGCGCGCCTGTATGGCGGCCGCTGGGTGCCGAGCGTGGTAATCGTCACGCTGATGGCCATTGGTCTTTACCTGCTGTTCGACAAAGCCATGGATGTACCGCTGCCCCTCGGCCTGCTTGAAGTTCTGGAGAACTGATATGGATACGTTCAGCTATTTGGGCCAGGGCTTCGGCGTTGCACTGACCCCTTACAACCTGGTGACCGCCCTGTGCGGCACCTTGATCGGCACCGTGGTCGGCCTGCTGCCAGGCCTGGGCCCGATCAACGGCGTGGCCCTGCTGATCCCCATCGCGTTCGCCCTGGGTCTGCCGCCGGAATCAGCCTTGATCCTGCTCGCTGCCGTCTACCTGGGCTGCGAATACGGCGGCCGCATCAGCTCGATCCTGCTGAACATTCCCGGCGAAGCATCCACCGTAATGACCACCCTCGACGGCTACCCGATGGCCCGCAAAGGCCTGGCCGGTGTGGCACTGTCGTTGTCGGCGTGGAGTTCGTTCATCGGCGCGTTCATTGCCACCTGCGGCATGGTGCTGTTTGCGCCGCTGCTGGCCAAATGGGCGATTGCCTTCGGCCCGGCGGAATATTTCGTACTGATGGTGTTCGCGATTGTCTGCCTCGGCGGCATGGCCGGAGACAAACCGCTGAAGACCTTTGTGGCAGCGCTGATCGGCCTGTTCCTCTCAGCCGTCGGCATCGACGCCAACAGCGGCGTGTACCGTTTTACCGGCGACAACATCCACCTCACCGACGGCATCCAGTTTGTCGTATTGGTCCTGGGTTTGTTCTCCATCAGCGAGATCCTGTTGCTGCTGGAAAAAACCCACCGCGGCCAGGAAGCGGTAAAAGCCACCGGACGAATGATGTTCAACCTGAAGGAAGCGTCTGCAGTCTTCGTGGTTAACATCCGTTGCGGCCTGCTGGGTTTCATCATGGGCGTCTTGCCGGGTGCCGGCGCGACGCTCGCCTCGGCCGTTGCCTACATGACCGAAAAACGCCTGGCCGGCGCCAGCGGTAAATTCGGCCAGGGCGACATGCGCGGCCTCGCCGCTCCGGAAACCGCAATCGGCGCCTCCGCCTGCGGCGCGCTGGTGCCGATGCTGACCCTCGGCGTACCCGGTTCAGGCACCACCGCTGTGATGATTGGCGCATTGTCGCTGTACAACATCACCCCTGGCCCGCTGCTGTTCCAACAGCAACCGGACATCGTCTGGGGCCTGATCGCGTCGCTGTTTATCGCCAACATCATGCTGGTGATCCTCAACATCCCGATGATCCGCATCTTCACGCGCATCCTCGCCGTGCCGAACTGGGCGCTGGTGCCGGTGATCGCGATCATCACCGCGATTGGTGTGTACGCGGTTCACGCCACCACCTTCGACCTGTTCCTGATGGTCGGCATCGGCATCTTCGGCTACATCCTGCGCAAGCTGGACTTCCCGCTGTCGCCCGTGCTGCTGGGCTTCATCCTCGGCGGCCTGATGGAACAGAACCTGCGCCGCGCGCTGTCGATTTCCAACGGCGCGCTGGACATCCTCTGGTCCAGCCCGATCACCTTTGGTGTGTGGGTGCTGACCGCGCTGATGCTGGCTTTCCCGCTGGTGCGCATCTACCGCAAACGTGCCCTGCAGCGTCGTGCCCTGGCCGATGTCTGAGGTCACCTTTAAGCAATGGTGGGCAACACCGCTGGTCGGCCTGGCCGGCGGTTACCTGGCCAGCCTCGTCGGCTGGCCTTTGCCTTATATGGTCGGCTCGTTGCTGGCCATTATCCTGGTGCGCTGCCTCACGCCATGGCAACTGGCGGAGATTCCCGGCGGGCGCAAATGCGGCCAATGGGTGGTGGGCATCGGCATCGGGCTGCACTTCACCCCGGTGGTGATCGAGCAAGTCATGAGCCACTTCGGCCTGATCTTCTTCGGCGCGCTGATCACCAGCCTGTCGAGTATTGTCGGCGTGTGGTTGATGCGCCGCAGTGGGGAAGACCGCGCCACCGCGTTCTTCTCCAGCATGCCGGGCGGTTCCGGAGAGATGGTCAACCTCGGCGCACGCAATGGCGCGGTGCTCAGCCGTGTCGCGGCCGGGCAGAGTCTGCGTGTGCTGGTGGTGGTGTTGTGTGTGCCGGCGATCTTCAAGTACGTGCTCGAAGGCGGCGCGCCGCAGTTTCATCCGGCGCCGGTGAACTGGGCGTGGCTGGCGCTGCTGTTTCCGCTTGGGGCGCTGGTGGCCTGGGGCTGGCAGCGTTTGCGTCAGCCCAACCCGTGGCTGTTCGGCCCGCTGTTGGTCAGTGCGACCGCCAGTGTTGTGTGGGATTTGCACATCGGCCTGCCCGATGGCGGCAGCCAGATCGGCCAATGGCTGATCGGCAGCGGTTTGGGCTGCCACTTCAACCGTCAGTTCTTTCGCCGTGCACCGTCGTTCATGGCGCGTACGCTGCTAGGCACGGCGTTGACCATGGCGCTGGCGACGTTGGCGGCGGTGGGCTTGAGTGCACTGACACATCTGGACTTACGCTCACTCACGCTGGGCATGATGCCGGGCGGTATTGCTGAAATGAGCCTGACGGCCGAAACCCTGCAACTGTCGGTGCCGTTGGTGACGGCGATGCAGGTGATGCGCTTGTTGTTTGTGCTGTTTCTGGCGGAGCCGTTGTTCCGGCACTGGAACCGTCAGCCGGAAAAAATCTAAGCCTTCACAAAATTCCAATGTGGGAGCTGGCTTGCCTGCGATAGCGGTGGTTCAGTCAATAAATATATCGGCTGACAGATCGTCATCGCAGGCAAGCCAGCTCCCACATTGGGTTGCGGTTAACCTTTAGAGTGGCGGCAACCGCCACTCAATCGGCGTCTCGCCATTCTGCTCAAGAAATTTATTGGTACGGCTGAAATGCCCGCAGCCCAGGAACCCGCGATACGCCGACAACGGTGACGGGTGCACCGACGTCAGTACCAGGTGCTTGGTCGCGTCCACCAGCTTCTGCTTGCTTTGCGCATGGGCGCCCCACAGCAGGAACACCAGGTGCGGCTGATGTTCACTGACCACCTCGATAATCCGATCCGTGAAGAACTGCCAGCCCTTGCCCGCATGGGCGTTGGCATTGGCGCGCTCAACGGTCATGGTGGTGTTGAGCATCAGCACGCCCTGATCCGCCCAGCTTTGCAGGCAACCGTGGTTGGGAATATCGATGTTCAAGTCGCGCTTGAGTTCTTTGTAAATATTGACCAGCGAGGGCGGCGTCGGCACGCCCGGCTGCACCGAGAAGCACAACCCGTGGGCCTGACCGGGCCCGTGGTACGGGTCCTGGCCCAGAATCACCACTTTGACCTTGTCCAAAGGCGTTGAGTTGAGCGCATTGAAAATCAGCGGGCCTGGCGGGTAAATCTCTTTGCCAGCGGCGTGTTCCTGGCGCAGGAACTCGCGCAGTTGGGCCATGTAGGGCTGCTCGAACTCATCCCGCAGGGCGTGTTTCCAGCTGGGTTCGAGTTTGATACGGTCGCCTTCGGTCATGGTGTGTTCGTCGCGTAGAAAAAGAATGGGCGAACCCTAGGAAAGCAGGCCCCGCTTGTCAATTGATCTGACACACCACCGGCACTTTCCGTTGAACCGATCATACTGATCCTTCACTTTCTCGATTGAGGTCACGATGAACCTGCACTTCGAAGAGCTGACCGGCAGCGACGGTGCCCGCCTTGGCATCGCCAGCCTGGACGCTGAAAAATCGCTCAACGCGCTTTCCTTGCCGATGATCCTGGCCCTGACCGAACGCCTGGATGCGTGGGCCAAAGACCCGAATATTGTCTGCGTACTGCTGCGCGGCAACGGGCCAAAGGCCTTTTGCGCCGGCGGTGAAGTACGCAGCCTGGCCCAGGCCTGCCGTGAACGGCCCGGCGTTGTGCCAGCACTGGCCGCCGATTTTTTTGCGGCCGAATACCGCCTCGACTATCGCCTGCACACCTACCCGAAACCGCTGATCTGCTGGGGCCACGGCTATGTGCTGGGCGGAGGCATGGGCCTGCTGCAGAGCGCAGCAATACGCATCGTCACCCCCAGCAGCCGTTTGGCGATGCCCGAAATCAGCATCGGCCTGTACCCGGATGTGGGCGCAAGCTGGTTCCTGTCACGCTTGCCCGGCAAGCTGGGATTATTCCTGGGCCTCACCGGCGCGCATATGAACGGCCGCGACGCAGTGGACCTGGGCCTGGCCGACCGTTTCCTGCGCGATGACCAGCAAGACGAACTGATCGAAGGCCTGCTGCAACTGAACTGGCAGGAACAGACCGCGATGCAGCTCAACAGCCTGCTCAAGGCACTGGCCCAGGAAGCCGTCAGCCAGCAACCGGAGACGCAATGGCTGCCCCGTCGCGCACAGATCGATGAATGGTTGGATGTGGGCGATGTGCGCTGTGCCTGGCGCGCCTTGAACCTGCTGCGCGACCACGCCGACCCGCTGTTCAGCCGTGCCGGCAAGACGCTGGCCGAAGGTTGCCCGCTGACGGCGCATCTGGTGTGGGAACAGGTCGAGCGCGCCCGGCACTTGTCATTGGCCGAGGTCTTCCAGATGGAATACACCATGAGCCTCAATTGCTGCCGTCACCCGGAATTTGCCGAAGGCGTACGCGCACGCTTGATCGACAAGGACCAGCAACCGCACTGGCACTGGCCCGATATCAACACGGTGCCGGAGGCTGTGGTGCAGGCGCACTTCACCAAGGTGTGGGAAGGCAGGCACCCTCTGGCAGACTTGTCCGACTACTGACAGGCAATCAATTCAGGCGCCCGACCGTAAATGCACAATTGTCCGGCTGGCTGTCCTGGCAAATGTAGACGTCTTGCTTGAGTGGATCGGTGGCGAGTTCCCAGTGTAGGGACTTGGTCAGCGACATCGTGCTGAGGGCCCCCGGCATGTCATACCGCAACGCCAGGCTTCGCCCGCTGCCCATCAGATAAACGCAGCGGTCCAGGTAGCCGTTCTCGCGATCCTGGCCCTTGCCGGGGGTGAAGAGCGCACCGATAAACCGATCCGCGAAATCATGGGCGTCGACCTTCGGGCTTCGCCAATGAGACTGTTTATCCGACGCTTGAAAATAGCCGCTCACGTACTTGACCGATGACGGGTAGGGACAGCCCTGTTCCGCATTCGCTTGCGCGACGCCACCCACCCACAATAAGAACAAGCACACACGTTTGATCAAAGAGCATTCCATAGACCTACTGCCTCCTCAGAGACGCACAACGGCGTCCCCAGCAGTGGAATGCAGATCAAACGCTTGCGATAGCTGTTAGAAATGACAGTGCCGACAAACGGTCTGCATAAAAAAGCGGCGCCTGGGGCGCCGCTTGAGGTCATGACCTGTCAACGATGGCCGCCACCGCCACCGCCGCCGCGTCCACCGCCATGGCCCGACCCGCCATTGCCCCAACGATTGTTCCAGCCCTGGCCTGGATAAGGCCGGTAAGCGGGCCGTGGGTAATAACGCGGGGCCGGTTGGTAATAGCGCGGCGCCGAATAGTAACGTGGCGGCGGCGCATAGTAGCTGCGCCCATATTGATAGTAAGCGGGGCCGCCGTAGTAATAGGCCGGTGCCGGCGCGGTGTAGACCTCGGAGCGATAGTAAGTAGCACCTCCATCGTAATAGGGCACACACGCAGAAAGGGTCAACCCGAGTAACGCAGTGAGCAGCAGTCGTCGATACATGGCGGCCTCCTGGACCGCTTGAGAGCACCTCCAGCGACGCTGGAGAGCGGCATTCGTCTTTCATTGAATGACGAAATATCTGACATCGAAATCCGAATCTGGTGCGTTTTAGACACAGGTTGTAACACCTGTTTCGGACGAGCTGAACACCTCATCGCCCGCGCGTGGCAAGGTGCAACTCGCTGACGGCCAGTGGCAAACCCACCTCATCGGTGAGCCTCACGGCCTCGCCGATACCGTCAACATCAGCCACTTCAGCGGCCGGCGCGGTAACCTGCGCAGCTTGCAATAGCGGGACGGCGCTGTATCGTGCTGAAAACTGCGCGATACAGCACGAACCCACATGACCACGCCAACCCTCTGCCCCGCCTGCGGTGCCCGTAACGACTGCGCGCTGGCTGACCCGCGCACCGCCGACCAGGCCTGCTGGTGCTACAGCGTCACCCTCGATCCGGCGGTGCTTCAAGCCTTGCCCGATGAACTGCGCAACACCGCCTGCCTGTGCCCGCGCTGTGCCCAAGTGGATGCGCAATTGCGTGAGGCGGCGATTGAGTAATGCGCGTTGATCGTTTCCTCAGTAACCTGCCGCGTTTCAATCGTCAGCAAGTGCGCGTGCTGCTGGTAGAGCGACGGGTGACCGTCGATGGCGTGGCGGTCAGCGATCCGCACCATGAGGTGCGTGAGTTCAGCCGCGTGTGTGTCGACAATGACGTGCTGCAAGCCGGCAAACCGGCGCGCTACTTCATGCTGCACAAACCTCAAGGCTGTGTGAGCGCTACCTCAGACCCGCAGCACAGGACGGTCCTCGATTTGCTCAATGAACCGGACAAAGGCGAGCTGCATATCGCCGGTCGTCTGGATTTCAATACCACCGGGCTGATGCTGATCACCAACGACGGCCAATGGTCACGGCGCCTGACGCAACCGCAGACCAAGCTGCCCAAGGTTTATCGCGTGGAAACCGAACAGGCCATCACGCCGGCGTACGCGATCACCTTCGCAGCCGGTGTGTATTTCGCGTTTGAAGACCTCACCACGCAGCCCGCCGAGCTGGCCCTGCTGGGGCCGACGACTGCGCGGCTGAGCATCATTGAAGGCCGCTATCACCAGGTCAAGCGCATGTTCGGGCACTTTGATAACAAGGTTATCGGCTTGCACCGTGAGCGGATGGGGCCATTGGCGCTGGATGACTCGCTGGCGCCGGGCGAATATCGGGCACTGACTGAAAACGAAATCCTCGCGGTCTGATGACCGTTCGGCCGGTGCTGGCAATAAACCAGCTGGTCGCCTTGCGACCTGGCGTCTGTGCTGCTTGAATCAAACCGTCAGCCAAATCATGACTGGCGAGTCGCCTTATAACCTCCAAGAAACACCTTGCCCCGCCCGCGCGTGATCTACGGGCCTCTCAGGCAAACAGCCCGCCCTGACAACAGCCGTCGGCCAGCCGTCATCGGACCGACATGGGCGCTCCTCTTCCAGGCGTATGCCTACCTGTCATAAAGCTCGTGCAGAGTGATCTGCGCGCCCTACCCGCTTGCCAGGAGTCTTACGACATGAGGCCAGAAATCGCTGTGTTGGATATACAGGGTCAGTATCGGGTTTACACGGAGTTCTATCGCGCGGATGCTGCTGAAAAGACCATCATCCTGGTCAACGGCTCGATGGCCACCACGGCGTCCTTCGCCCAAACCGTGAAAAGCCTGTACCCGCAGTTCAACGTGGTTTTGTACGACCAGCCCTACGCTGGCCGCTCCAAAATCCACAACCGCCATGAGCAGATGCTGACGAAAGAAGTCGAAGGCCAGATTCTGCTGGAACTCATCGACCACTTCGCCGCCGAACACGTGCTGTCATTTTCCTGGGGCGGCGCTGCCACCCTGGTCGCCCTCGCTGCGCGCCCGCGCCGCGTGGAAAAGGCCGTGATCAGTTCGTTTTCCCCGGTAATCAATGCACCGATGCGCGATTATCTGGAACGCGGTGTGGACTACCTCGGCAACCTTGACCGCGACCGCGTCGGCCACCTGGTCAACAACACTATCGGCAAACACCTGCCGTCGCTGTTCAAGCGCTTCAACTACAAGCACGTCAGCAGCCTGGCCGAGCACGAATACGGGCAGATGCACTTTCACATCAGCCACGTGCTCAACAGCGACCGCCTGTGCTACCTCAAGGCAGCGCGGCAAATCAACATCCCAGTGCTGTTTTTGAATGGCGAATGGGACGAGTACACCAGTGCCGAAGACGCCAAGCTGTTTGGCCAGCATGTGGCCAAGAGCAGCTTCAGCACTATTCAGGCGACCGGGCATTTTCTGGATATGGAGCACAAGGCGGCGTGTCGGGACAGCCGGGACGCGGTGGTGGGCTTTTTGAAACCGCAGCGACAGGTCAGTCGCTTGCGCTACCACCAGGGCCAGACGCAGCATGCCTTTGCGATTTGAAATGACAGAGCTGAAACGCCCGCTTGGGCGGGAGCCGGGCTTGCCCGCGATGCACGTACCTGTGTGTCAGTCACACAGGCGATGTATCGCAGGCAAGCCAGCTTCCAACTGAGCTTGAGCGACGCAACCCACACATTTTTCGAAGAAAAACTTCAAATCCCGATGAACATCTGGTACAAAGTCAGCCGCTCTGAGCGGGTATAGTTTAATGGTAGAACAGTAGCTTCCCAAGCTTCCGACGAGGGTTCGATTCCCTCTACCCGCTCCACTCACATTTCGCGCCTACGTCGGTTACGACGCAGATGCCAAAAAAACCGGTCCCTGTGACCGGTTTTTTTATGGGCGCAATTTGTACATTCGTCACTTGCCGCGCGCAAACCTGTACAAATCAATATTTTTGTACAAGTATAAATACCAAGCGTTGGCGCTTCGCCGCGCATGATCACGGAGCCCGGCAATGACACGTCTACTGATTTCATTGTTGCTGGCGTTGAGTTTGAGCAGTTGCGGCAACGTCGAGGTCGCCCACTACGCCGACCAGAAACCGCAATTGGACCTGGAGCGTTTCTTCAGCAAGCCCGTCAAGGCCTGGGGGATTTTCCAGAAGCGTTCGGGCGAAGTGGCCAAGCGCTTTGAGGTCAATATCGCCAGCCGCCGCGAGGGCAACGCCCTGATTCTCGACGAGCGCTTTCTGTACAGCGATGGCACGCGTCAGCAGCGCGTCTGGACGCTGACCCCGGATGGTCCGGGACGCTGGCGCGGTCGGGCGGGTGACGTGGTCGGCGAAGCGATCGGCGAAGTTGCGGGCAATGCACTGCGTTGGCGCTACCGACTCAACCTGCCGGTGGACGGTTCGGTCCACGAGGTGAGTTTTGATGACTGGATGTACTTGATGGACGAGGACACGCTGATCAACCGCTCCAGCATGACCAAGTTCGGCGTCGAATGGGGCCAGGTCACACTGTTCTTTCGTCGCCAATGAAACAACCCACCGTGAGGGTGAACTATGAACCTGAAAATGCTCACTGAATTGGCCGAGAAAGGCGAGATACGGGAGTTGGAGCTGCTGTCGCTGGAGGGTGGCTTCTACATCGCGCGGGTCAGGTTGGATCATGTCGAAATGACGCTGGTGGACGATGACGCCAAGCCCATGCGCATCGGCTCGACCACGCACTTGCGCGACCTGTTGCAGCGGGTTCCGCCGTTCCCGTGTGTGCTGGTGCAGCACAGCGTGCACGATGAAATGTGCGGTGCGCGCGAAGGGCCGATCGGCGCGTTGCGCATACCGTTTACGCTGGCCTCGCCCCTTTAACCAGGGAATGTGCGGTTAAATCCCATCGCGCATTCCTCGCTGTACCACCCACGCCAACGGCAAGGTCAGCAGCAACATCCCCGCCAGTACCATCACCGCCACCGGCACACCGAGCGCATCGCCGACCCCGCCGAACACCAGCGGCGCCAGCGCTCCGCCGCCAATGGTGCCGGTGTAGAACACCGCAAAAGCCTGTTCGCGCCTGCCTGCGCTCGCCAGGTCCGGGACGGCGCCGTAGAGCACAGAAGACGTGCCGTTCAGCGCCAAACCCAGCAGCGGCAACATCACCATCAAGCCACTCAGCGGCAGGTACACGGCCGTGACGATCAACAGCGCGGTGCTGGTTTCGGTCAACCAGACGGTTTTCATCATGCCAATGCGAGCCCCCAGGTAGCCGCAAAGCAATTTGCCAAACGCACCGCCAATGAACAGCATCGTCAGCGCCAGCCCAATGCCCGCCGTGCCTGCACCTTTGGCTTGCAGCAGAAACGGCAGAAACGTGAGAAAGCCCATGCGCACGGCGCTGTCGAGCGTACCGGTCAGGATCAGCGCACGCAGGCCTGCCACCGAGCCCGTGCCACTCGGTGGTCGGGCTTTTCTTATCGCACTGGACTCGCGAACTTCAGCCGGCACCAGCCACCACAGCATCCCCGCTGCCGCCAGACCGAGCAGCCCCAGCAGTGTGGCGCTGGCGCGCCAGCTGACGACGGTCAGCAGCAGGCCCACCACCCCAGGAATCAGGGTTTTGCCGATATCGCCGCTGAAGTTGTACTGGGACAGCGCCTGCTTGACGCCACCACCGTCCTCATAAGCGTCGGTGATCATCGAGGAGGCCAATGGGTGTTGGGTGCTGGCCCCCAAACCGCCCAGCAGCAACGCCAACAGCAACAGGCTCAGCCCGGTGGCTTGCCCCACCAGTAAGTAAGCGACACCCGCAAGCGCAGTGCCACCCACCAGCAACGGTAAACGGCCCCAGCGTCGGGCGGCGCGGCTGGCCATCAGTTGGAACACGGCCATCATTCCGGAATAGGCGCCACGCAACAGGCCGATCTGGGCGTAGGACAAGGCGAACTGCGCCTGCCAGATCGGCAGCAACACGTAGATAACGTCCGTGAGGCCATCGTGTACGGCGTGAGCGCTGCAACCGGCGATCAGCGCGCGGCGCCGGCTGGAGGTTTCGCGGACAGGCACGGCTACAGTGTCATTCATGGTGTCGGCACCCGCTCAGGTTTGAGTGGCTTCCAGCCCGTCAGGGCGATCAGCAGCGTCAGCAGTTGAAAACCGATAATCAGCGCCACACAGCCGGCCCAGCCCCAGCGTTCCCAGATCAATGCCGGAACGATGGCACCGCAACTGCCGCCCAGGTAATAGCACGTCAGGTAAACCCCCACGGCGCCAGACTTGCTCTCACCGGCGGTGGCACTGATGAACGCATTGGCGGCGGCCTGGGCCAGGAACACGCCGGTGGAACTGAGCGCCAGGCCCACCACAATGCACCCCAGCGACGGCGCCAGGGTCAGCGCCGAACCACCGACACCGAGCGCGGCGGCGACCGCCAGCAGTTCGGCGTGAGGCCTGGCTTTGCTGAGGCGCCCGGCGAGGGGAATCACAATCAACGCCAGCAGAAACACCATGTAAAGCGTGCCCAGCGCCGCAGGCCCCAAGTTGAACGGTGGCAGGCCGAGGTGCAAACCTGCGTAAGTAAATGCCGCAACCTGGGAGAACAACACGCAAAAACCTACGCCGTACGCCGCCAGCAAAGGTCGGCTAAAAACACCTGAAGCAACCGCTCCAGGCCGTTCGCCGCGCAGTCGATTGGCGGGCAACAGGAACTGAATAAACCCACCCACCATCAAGCTCAACACCGCCAGCAGTTCGAACGCTTCGCGCCAGCCGACGTATTGCGTCATCACACCGGTGACGAAACGCCCGGCGAACCCGCCCAGTACCGTGCCCGCCACGTACAGGCTGGTGACCTCGGTCACCGTCGCGCCACGCCAGCGGTCGCCGATGTAAGCCACGCTGGTGGCAAACACCACCGGGATCACCATACCTTGCACAAACCGCCACACCAGCACTTCGGCAAAACTGCCGGCGTAGGCGGTCATCAGCGCAGGGGCGGCCAGCAGCAGCGCGGCCACGGCGATGACCGTGCGCTGTTCGAAGCGCCCGGTCAGCCGGCTGACAAAGGGCGCGGTGATCGCCACCGCCAGGGTGGTGACCGTGATGCTCCAGCCCGCTTCCTTGGCGCTGATATGAAACTGTGCGGCAAAGGTCGCGAGGATGCTCTGGGTGGCGTAAAGGTTGAGAAACGCAGCGCAGCCACACAGGAACAGGGCTAGACGGGCACAATGCAGGCGCGGTTTCATGAAACCTCTCGTTTTATTTTGTAACGCCTTTATAGAATGGCCGTCGGGTCTTAAACCAATACCGATTTCGAACCGATCAATACCCAAGGATCAGGATGCTCGACCTACGCAAGCTGCGTTACTTTCTGACGGTCGCCGAAGAATTGCACTTCGGCCGCGCGGCACTGCGCCTGCACCTGGCCCAACCGCCGCTGACTCGGCAGATTTCAGCGCTGGAGACAGAGCTGGGGTTCAAGCTGTTTGATCGCACCAGCCGCACGGTGTCTCTCACCGCCCAGGGGCGTTCGTTCTTGCCCTACGCGCGTGGCGTGTTGGAGCAGGTTGAATTGGCACAGGTCATCGCCGGCAAACTGGCAGCGGGCACCGCAGGCCAATTGGCACTCGGGTATGTCAGCTCGATCGCTTTGTCGGACCTGTTCAGCCAAGCGATCCAGGCCTTCGCCCAGCGCTTGCCCGATGCGCAGTTGACCCTGGTGGAGTGCGCCTCTGGCAGCCTCGGCGCGCAGGTGGCAGACGGCCGGCTGGATATCGGATTGAGTCGGCTTTTGCCGCACACAGCAGACGTTCACGCGTTGTCGTTGGGCGAAGAGCGGCTGGTGGCCGCGGTGTCCAGCGACAGCCCGCTGGCCAAGCTGGCGCAGGTCAGCTTGACGCAACTCAGTGCGTATCCGCTGATCCTGTTCCCGGCCGACTACGGGTCGGGTCTGAACCAATCCATCGAGCACCTTTACCGCCGCCACGCCCAGCCTTTGCGCGCGGGGCCAACCGGGCGGCAGATCACCTCGATCATTGCCTTGGTGGCCGCCGCACAAGGCGTGGCGTTGGTGCCCGCCTGTACCCAAAGCCTGATGAACAAGGGTGTGACGTATCGGCCGCTGGTGGAGGCGGATGCGTGCGCGCAATTATTGGTGTTGACGCCCGCGCAAAGGAAAAATGTATTGGCTGATGCATTTCTCGCCATCCTTGCGCAGGTGTTACACAGCCGGTAATGCCTTGGAAAAAACCGCAAACCTCTTTCCAATACCCCACCAGGGCGCTCATTCAACACCGACCGAAACCCGGTCATCGGCCGTCGTGAGCCGGCGGTTTTGTCGCTCGGTAACGGGTATTTTCATCGCCCCGACGGGCGCTACTGGAACGGCGAGCCCCTTGAGGAATTTGATCGCAAGAAACGCGGTTTCCTGACAGGCAGATGGCATTACAGTAGCGTCCTGGCTTTTAACACCCGTCCTTCGAGGAGCCCGCTCATGCCGTACGAATACACGCTCATGCCCTCCCCCGTCGGCCAGCTCACCCTGGTGGCCCGCGACGGCAAGCTCAC
The DNA here is from genome assembly GCF_963879675.1 of Pseudomonas sp. Larv2_ips. Lineage (NCBI taxonomy): Bacteria > Pseudomonadati > Pseudomonadota > Gammaproteobacteria > Pseudomonadales > Pseudomonadaceae > Pseudomonas > Pseudomonas sp. Larv2_ips. Next base: position 488,013 of record NZ_CAWOAW010000014.1, on the reverse strand, counting down.
CGCGATCCTGTGGGAACAGGAACGCGCCAACCGCGTACGGCTGGGCGAATTGCGCGAGGCCAACGACAGCCCGGTGTTGTTGGAAACCGCGCGCCAGCTACGCGAGTATTTCGCCGGCGCACGCAGCCAGTTCGAGCTGGAACTGGACTTCAACGGCACGCCTTTTCAACAACAGGTCTGGCGGGCGCTGCTGACCATCCCGTTCGGCGAAACCCGCAGCTACAGCCAGATCGCCGAGCAAATCGGCAACCCCAAGGCCGTGCGCGCGGTGGGTGCCGCCAACGGGCGTAACCCCATCTCGATCGTTGCGCCCTGCCATCGGGTCATAGGCGCCTCGGGTGGGCTGACCGGGTTCGCCGGAGGGCTTGGCGCCAAACACTATCTGCTCGCGCTGGAAAGTGCAGGCCAGGCAGAACTGGGCTTCTGAGGCGAACCGCGACAAAAACGTACAACTTTGCTCACCGACGCTTTTGTAAAAAGAAATTTCAAAGAACCGCTGCGGTCCATAATTTCATCACCCACCCATTAAGGAAAAACGGTCATGAAATTCTCCGCAGTCTCTCAATCCTTGTCCCGCTGGGCAGGCAGCGCCCGGACGTTCTATGCGGCCGTCGCGTTGATATTCCTGTGGAGCCTGAGCGGACCCTATTTCCACTACAACGACACCTGGCAGCTGATCATCAACACCTCGACCACCATCATCACCTTCCTGATGGTCTTCCTGATCCAGAACACACAAAACCGCGACAACGACATCCTGCATATCAAGATCGACGAACTGCTGCGCGTCTCCAAGGATGCCCAGAACGCCGTGCTGAGCCTGGATGGCCTGGACCGCAAAGAACTGGAACAACTGCGCAAGCAATACCGCAGCATCGGCGACACTGGCACGGTCAGCTTGAGCACCAGTTGTGGTGAAAGGGTCGACGATGCGCACCCCAACAAAACCGATCTGAATCAAGCCTAAAAAAAACGGCGGTTGGAAATCATCCAACCGCCGTTTCTCGTTTCAGGTGAGGCAATCAACCGTCGCCTTGATGACCTTTACCGTAAGTCGAGGCCAGGGCACGGGCTTTTTGCAGACGCTCTTCAAGCTTGGGCAGCGTCTCGTCCACCAGCGCTTTTATCTCTGGCACATCCGACGCCGCGCCTTCTTTCTTGAACAGGGCGATGGCGTCTTCGTTTTCCTTGACCTGCTGCGCGGTGTAGGCCGCGTCAAAGGAGTCGCCGTCCTTGAGTTCAGGCATCAGGGTTTCGGCCTTGTCGACGATCTTCTCGCGCGGGGCCACGGGCAAGTCGAGCTTCTTGGCGATGGCCGCCAAGTGCTGGTTGGCCAGGGTGCGTTCGTTGATGACCTCGATGGTGTAGTCCTTGATTTCCTGGGACGACGTCCTGGCGTGGGCCATGCGACTGGTTTCGATATCGGCCATCCCTTTGGCCGAAGCCTGCTCGATGAATTCAGCAGGCGACTGGGCGAAAGCATTGCTGGCGCCGAGGCCCAGCAGCATCGCGAAACTGGCGGTGCGTAACCGGATAGCCATGCGGCTCATGATGGGTTCCTCCAGGGCAAAAATAGGTGCGGGGAAATACGCCCCGCCCTGAATTCGAATTTTCAGGGCGGCAAAGGTTTAGAAAAAACTCGCCAGTGCGACGAACGGTCGTCGTCGCCTCAAGCCGGTTTGCTGCCGAACAGGCCCGGCAACGCGTGCGCCAGGGCGTTAATGGCGAAGCCGATAAACATCACGCCGCACAGCCGGGTGATGAGGATTTCATGCCGCTGGTACACCGTACGCACGCGCTGGGCGCCCACCACGCCGATCAGAATCGCGTAAGCCAGCAGGCCGCCGATGAAACTCAACAAGATCAACGACGGCAGCATTGCCCATGTCAGCAACTCGGCACGGCTGGACAGCAGCGCGGTAAAGGTTGCAACCGCCACAGGGTAGGCCTTGGGGTTGGTCAAGCCGAACAGGATGCCGTGCCAGAACGGATGGCGCGCCGCGCCCTGAGGCGCATCGCTGCTGCGGCGCTGGGTGCGAATCGCCCGCCAGCCAAGCCAGAACAAGTACACACCGCTGAGCACGCCCAGCACATCAAAGGCGCTGCTGCCCACTTCCCGCGCGCCCACAATGGCGACCAGCGCCGTACTGCACCACACCACATCACCCAGCAAGTGCCCGCACAGAAAACCCGCCCCGGCGCGACGGCCACGAGACGCGCCGATCCCAAATACCGCCAGGACGCCCGGCCCAGGCGTGATCCCATAGATAAAACCCGAAGCAAGAACGGCGAGCAGCAAGGAGGGGGTCATGGACGCGACTCTGACAGGCGATTGAAAGGTGCAGCGATTCTGCACGTTCTGGCGCTACGGGTAAAACTGCATGCCTGCATAAGGCTTGGCGCGGCAGGCCTGAAGGCGCGAAGCCAAGTTGCCGACATGCGCCTCGAGCTTGTGCCCATCCGGGTCGAGAAAGTAGAACGAGGCCCCTTCGCTGCGGTTGTCGCGCCACTCCTGCACCTTGGCGTCTCGCAAGCGCGCCACCAGCGCGGCGAACGCATCGGCGGCGGCGGTGAACGCGTAATGGGTGTAATCCACCGCAGGTGTGGTTGAACGCGAAGGATCGAGCGACAGGCACAGCCACAAACCGGGTAACGAGAGGTAGGCGCCCTGGTCCCAGGTGGCGTCGAGCTTAAGCTGCAGCAGCTCATGGTAGAAGCTGACGCTGCGGTTCAAGTCGGTAACGGCAAGGGTCAGGTGGTTCAAGCCTGAGAGCATGAGTTTTTTCCTGTGATCGATAGCCTTAGGACAGCACACCTTGCACCTGCCCAATCAGCCACTGCAACCCCGAATCGCCGCCCCGCCGTGCATGCCACGCCAGTTCGACGGCGAACGAGGGAATATGAAACGGTGGCGGCACGGCCAGCAGAAGCTGTTGATCGATGTTGAGCAAGCCCCTGGATGACACCGTCAGAATCAGGTCGGTGCCCTGAATCAGCTGCGGCGCCACGCCCCAATGCGGCAGGCTGATTGCCACATGGCGCCGTTCACGAATCGCCGTTAACGCCCGCTCGATTTCCGGGGTGCCACTGCCGCGCATTTCCAACAGCACGTGCGGGCGCGACAAATAGGTGGGCAGGTCAAGCACGCCACTGGACGGCAGGCTGTTGCGGTCGACCAGGCAGGTGTAATGCTCCTCAAACAAAGGCGTGGTGCGCAGTTCGGCGGGCATATCGGGGAATACCCCGGCGGCCAGGTCGATGTCGCCGTTGAGCACGGCGTCTACCATGCCTTCGCGACTGGCCTGGACGATTTGCAGGTCGATGCCAGGGGCTTCACGGCGCAGAACGCGGACCAGCTCCGGCAGGAAAATCGCCGCGCTGTAGTCCGACATCGCCAGGCGAAATCTGCGCTTGGCCGACGCCGGGTCAAACCGGTTCGGTGCCAGCAGTGCTTGCACCTGGGCCAGGGCTTCAGCCAAAGGCGTCGCCAACTCCAGGGCTCGCGCGGTCGGCACCAGTGTTCCGCCCTGGCGCACCAGCAAGGGATCACCCAGCAGATCCCGTAAACGCGCCAGAGCGTGGCTGACTGCCGGCTGGCTCAGGTGCAAACGCTCGGCGGCGCGGGTGACGTGTTGCTCACTGAGCAAGGCCTCCAGGATCACCAGCAGGTTGAGGTCGACGCGACGCAGATCATTCATCGGCTGCATGCCAAGCATAAGAATTTGGAATTTAAATTTGCGCGACGAATAGCCTAGAGTCCAGCAAAACCTCTGGGAGATTCGAAATGACGACGTTGCATTGGCTGGGTTTGCTGGCGCTGGCGGTGATCGCCGGGGCGGTGGTGCCGTTTCAAAGCGCAATCAACGCCAACCTCGGGCGCGGGCTCGGTCACCCGTTGTGGGCCACGCTGGCGTCACTGTTGGTGAGTATTATCGTGCTGCTGCCGGTCATTCTGGCGCTGCGTTTACCCCTGCCGAGCCTGGCCTTTATCATTAAAGCGCCGGTGTGGATGTGGGCCGGGGGTGCATTTGGCGTGTGCTTTATTTCCCTGGCGCTGATGCTGTTGCCCAAGCTCGGCGCGTCGGGGTTCATTGCCTTGGCCATGGCCGGACAGATTCTCGCCTCACTGGTGCTCGATCACTTCGGGCTGTTCGGCCTGGTGGAGCGCCAACTGACAACGCCCCGTGTGTTGGGGGCGCTGTTGTTGATTGGCGGCGTGGTGTTGATTCAGTTCAGCAGCACGCCTGCCCGAGCATTGGTAGCGCCAGGCTGATCAGGCCTTGTCGAGCGTGCGCAACTTGTGTGGCAAGCCCCACAGCAACAAAGCCGCGGCCAGCAGGGCGCACACGCCAATCACATACAGCGCCGGGGTGGTGCTGCCGGTGAGGTCCTTGATCCGCCCCACCATCACCGGGCTGACAATGCCGCCGAACTGACCGAGGGTGTTGATCACCGCGATGCCGCCGGCCGCACCGGCTCCCGCGCCCGCCAGCAGTTTGGGCGGCAAGGTCCAGAAGGTCGGGATCGAGGCGATGATGCCCGCCCCCAGCATGCCCAGGGCGATGATCAGGAACGTGGTGTGGTCGGCAAAAATCCCGGCGCTGAAAAAGCCAATCGCCCCCAACACCACCAGGCCGCAGACAAACTTGCGCCGCTCGCCGGTGGCGTCCGACAGCCGCCCGATCACCACCATGCTGATCGCGCCGCACACATAGGGAATCGCGGTGAGCAGGCCGATCATCACCGGGCTCTGGGTGCCGGCGCTGCGGATCAATTGTGGCGCCCAGAAGTTGAGCCCGTAGGACGCGACCTGGATCAGGAAGTAGGTAAAACCGAGCATCAAAAAGCCTGGGATGCGGATCGCCGACAGCAATGAACCACCGTGGGTGTTGGGCTCATGCTTGGCAATTCGGCTGGACAGCAAGGTCTTTTCCGCTGGCGTCAGCCACTGCGCGTCTTCGATACGGTCTTTGAGCAGCGTCAGCACCAGGAAGCCCAGGCCGATGCAGGGCAAGCCGCCAAGCAGAAACAACCAGTGCCAGCCGCGCAGTTGCAGCACGCCGTCGAGATGCTCCAACACCAGGCCGGAGAACGGCGCGCCAACCAAGCCCGCGAAGGCCGAAGCCAGAAACAGCAGCGAGGTGATGCGTCCACGAAAGTGCTGTGGAAACCACAACGTCAGGTAATACAGCACGCCCGGTGCGAAGCCAGCTTCCATGGCGCCAATGATGAAACGCAGGCCGTAGAACTGCCATTCGGCGGTGACAAACACCATGGCCGCCGTGGCCAGGCCCCAGGACATCATGATCCGCGCGATCCAGCGCCGTGCGCCGACCTTGTACAGCATCATGTTGCTCGGCACTTCGAAAATCACATAGCCGACCACAAACAGCCCGGCGCCGAGGCCGTAAGCGGTGTCGCTCAGGCTCAGGTCGGTTTGCAGTTGGAACTTGGCGAAGCTGATGTTGATGCGGTCAAAAAACGCGAACAGGTAGCACACCATGATCAGCGGCATCACGCGCCAGGCGACCTTGCTGACCAGGGCTTTTTCGGCATCGATCTCAGCGGCCGGGCGCGCGCCGGCCTCTAACGTATTAGTGCTCATGCTTTCTCTCCAGCGGGTAGCTCAACGGCGCCCGATTGTTTTTGTTGTCTGGTGCGGTGTTACAGGGTGGCGATGTAATCGGGTGGCGGATGCAGGTCGCCATTGCGCCCTGCCTTGGCGACCTGCCCGGGCAGCTCATGGCCAAGCAGCGCCGGCAGTTGGCGGGACATGTGCAACAGGTGCGGCAGGTCGATACCGGTGTGAATCCCGACCTCGTCGCACAGGTTGACCAGGTCTTCGGTGCAGATATTGCCCGACGCCCCCGGCGCGAACGGGCAGCCGCCGAGGCCGCCCAGGGCCGCATCAAATCGGCGCGCGCCGGCCTCGTAGGCCGCCAGCACATTGCACAAGCCCAGGCCACGGGTGTTGTGAAAATGCAGGGTCAGATCGCTGGCTGGCACATGCTGCAATACACGTTTGACCAGGCGCTCAACTTGGCGCGGGTTGGCCATGCCGGTGGTGTCGGCCAGGGTGATGCCCTGGATGCCCAACTCGCGATAGGCATCGACGATGTGCAGCACGCGGTCTTCATCAATCTTGCCTTCGAACGGGCAGCCGAAGGTGGTGGCGATGCTGCCGTTGAGGCGCACCGGGTAGTCGGCGGCAAAGCTAACGATGTCTTTAAAAGCCGCCAACGAGGCCTCGCAACGCATGCGCATATTCGCCAGGTTGTGGGTCTGGCTGGCCGACATCACCAGGTTCAACTCATCGGCGCGGGACTCGATGGCGCGCTGGGCACCCTTGAGGTTAGGGATCAGCGCCACATAGATCACACCGGGGTTGCGCGCGATGCCCTGGAACACTTGCTCGCCATCGCGCAATGCCGGAATAGCCTTGGGCGAGACGAATGAACCAGCCTCGATTCGCGAAAACCCGGCCAGCGACAGCTGGTTGATCAACGCGATCTTGTCGGCGGTTTCAACCCAGGTCGGTTCGATTTGCAGGCCATCGCGCGGGGACACTTCCTGCACGATCAGCGGGTCAGAATAATCGGTGATCATTGCACCACTCCCGAGGTTTTCAGGCGTTGGATATCGGTATCGGTCAGGCCGAGGCTGCCGAGGATGTCGTCGGTGTGCTGGCCCAGGCTCGGGCCTTGCCAGTTCACCGCGCCGGGGGTTTCGGAGAGCTTGGGCACGATGCCCGGCATTTTCACCGACACGCCGCCAGGCAGTTCGGCATTGAGCAGCATGTCGCGCGCCTGGTAATGCGGGTCGCTGACGATATCAGCCACCGAGTAGATGCGCCCGGCCGGCACTTCGGCGGTCTCCAGGGCAGCAAGCACTTGGTCGATGGGCAGGCTGCTGGTCCAGTGCGTGATCGCCGCATCCAGCAAACCACTTTTCGCCGCGCGGCCATCGTTGTGGGCAAACTCCGGCGCGTCGGCCAGGTCGGCGCGGCCGATGGTGGTCATCAAACGCTTGTAGATCGGGTCACTGTTACCGGCGATCACCACATAGGCACCGTCGGCGGTCAGGTAGGTATTGGACGGCGCGATGCCGGGCAAGGCGCCACCGCTGCGCTCGCGCACGTGGCCGAGCATGTCGTATTCAGGCACCAGGCTTTCCATCAGGTTGAACACGCTTTCGGCCAGCGACACATCGACAATCTGCCCGTCGCCCTGGCCGGTCTTGACCCGCAGCAGCGACATCAGCGCGCCGATCACGCCGTGCAATGACGCAAGGGAATCGCCCAGGCTCACGCCCACCCGCGCCGGTGGCGAATCGGGGTTGCCGGTGGTGTAGCGAATGCCGCCCATGGCCTCGCCGATGGCACCGAAGCCTGGACGGTCGCGATACGGGCCGGTCTGGCCGTAGCCGGAGATGCGCACCAGGGTCAGCTTGGGGTTGAGGGCGTGCAACACGTCCCAGCCCAGGCCGAGTTTTTCCAGGCCGCCGGGGCGCAGGTTTTCGATCAGCACGTCGGCGTCGCCGAGCAATTGCTTGATCAAACCCAAGCCTTCCGCTGACTTGAGGTCCAACGCCAGGGACTTCTTGTTGCGCGATTGCAGGTACCACCACAGCGAAGTGCCTTCGTGCAGCTTTCGCCATTTACGAAGCGGATCGCCCTGGCCCAGGGCTTCGATCTTGATCACCTCGGCGCCAAACTCGGCCATCAGCCGGGCGGCGAACGGCGCGGCAATCAGGGTGCCGATCTCAATCACCTTGATACCGCTCAATGGAGCCGTCATGGGGTGTGCCTCTTATTCTTGGAATGTGTGGCCAAGGCTAGAGGACAGCCGTAGGAGAAATCCAACCGTCAGTTGGCAAGCAGCGTTCGTGGATGGCGAACGGTTACGCCCTGTCGGCGCCATTCAAATCGCTATCGCGGCAAGCCCGGCTCCCACAGATGAGCGGGTTTCCATGTGGGAGCCGGGCTTGCCCGCGATGAGGCCCACGGCGCTGGTTTATTTCAGCGACGTGCGCAGATAGTCAAACAATAACCGGCTTACCGGCGACAGCTGCGCTTGATCACGTATCACCACAATCAAGCTGCGATCCGACCAGGCATCCGTGAGCGGCACGGCGTGCAATCCCAACGCGCGGCCGAACAGCTCGTAAGCTTTTTGCGGCAGGATACCGATGCCCATGTTCGCCTGAACCATCCGGCACATCGCATCAAACCCTGGCACGTGGATGCGCAGGCGCAGCATCTTGCCGGCCTCGCGCGCGGCCGCGTGGGTGCGCATATTGATCGAGCTGGCGGCATGCAGGCCAACGTAATCACTGTCGAGTGTTTCGGCGAACGCCAGGGTCTCGCGTGCAGCCAACGGATGCGCCGCCGGCATCAGCACCACCAGTTTGTCGTGGCGGTAGGTCACGCTGGGCAGGCCTTTGGTGTCAGTGTCACTGGAACAGATCCCAAGGTCGGCCACGCCGTCCAGCACGCCCTGTACCACGCCATTGCTGGGGCGTTCTTCCAGGTCGGTTTTCACCTCGGGGTGCAGTGCAGAAAAGTCCCGCAAGTCTTCCGGAAGAAACTGAATGATCGCCGACAGATTGGCCAGCATGCGCACATAACCGCGCACGCCATGGCTGTGCTCGCCCAGTTCCAGGCCCATTTTTTCGACGTTGAACAGCATCTGCCGCGCGTGGTGCAACAGGGTTTCGCCCGCCGCCGTCAGGTCCATGCCCTTGGCCCGGCGCACAAACAGGCTGACGCCCAGCACCTGTTCCAGCTCCATCAGCCGCTTGCTCGCGGCCGATACCGCTATGGCTTCACGGGCCGCCGCGCGAGTCAATGTGCCCTCTTCAAACACCGCAACGAACAGCTGCAAGGTGATCAGATCCAGGCGACGCACCAGGCTCTTGTGCAACATCAGTGACGCTCGGCAGCCAGGCGATTGATCTCGCCCTGCTCCACCACCGCGTGCGGCGCGCCATGGCGCACGGCCGCCAACATGGCCTGACCGACGGTCTCGGTGCTCACTACCCAGGCGGGCTTGACCCGGCGCACAAAGGTGAGCAGCGGCCCGAGCACGGAATAAAAGGATTGGTACAACGGCGTTTTCGAGCGCACGCCATGCAGCGGCTGAATCACCCCCGGCCGAAACAGGTACACCGCCTTGAACGGCAAGCGCAGCAAAGCGTTTTCGGTCTTGCCCTTGACCCGCGCCCACATCGACTTGCCCGCTTCGGAGCTGTCGGTGCCGGCACCGGACACGTAGATAAAGGTCATCTGCGGATTGAGCCGCGCCAGGGTACTGGCGGCGACCAACGTCAGGTCATAGGTGAGGTGGGTGTACTTGGTTTCATTCATGCCCGCCGACGAAACGCCGAGGCAGAAGAAACACGCATCAAAGCCCTGCAGCAAGTTTTCCAGCGGCTGGAAATCCAGCATGTCGCTGTGCAGCACCTGATGCAGCTTGCCATGTTCCTGAGTCAAGGGCGTGCGGCCAACGGCGACGACTTCCTGCACGTCTGCGGCCAGCAGGCACTCGCGCAGCACGCCTTGGCCGACCATGCCGGTGGCGCCGAATAACAGAACTCTCATGGGGGGACCTCAGCGGCAAGCCGCAAGCTTCGTGCTCAAGTTGAATGCAGTTGAGCCTGTAGCTTATCGCTTGCCGCGTGCGACCGCCCTCTTTAGAACGCGCTGCGGAAAATCTCCTCGATCTGGCGCTGATCGGCGCGCCGCGGGTTGGTCAGCCCACAAGCGTCCTTCAACGCATTGGTGGCCAGCAGCGGAATGTCTTGCAGCTTGGCCCCCAGCTCGCGCAAGCCGGCCGGGATCTCAACCTCCTGGGCCAACGCACGGATGGCAGCGATCGCAGCCTGGGCGCCTTCTTCCGGCGTGATCCCCTTGATGTCGGCGCCCAGGGCGCGCGCCACGTCGCTCAAACGCTTGGCGCAGACGCTGGCGTTGAAGCTTTGCACATGGGGCAGCAACACCGCGTTGCACACGCCATGGGGCAGGTCGTAAAGGCCGCCAAGTTGGTGGGCCATGGCGTGCACAAACCCCAGGGACGCATTGTTGAACGCCATCCCGGCAAGGAATTGCGCGTAAGCCATGTTTTCCCGCGCGACCTTGTCGCTGCCGTCGCGTACCGCCAGGCGCAGGTTGGCGCTGATCAGCTCGATTGCCTTGATCGCGCAGGCGTCGGTGATCGGTGTGGCGGCGGTCGACACGTAGGCCTCGATGGCGTGGGTCAACGCGTCCATGCCGGTGGCGGCGGTCAGCCCCTTGGGCATGCCGACCATCAGCGTCGGGTCGTTGACCGACAGCAGCGGCGTCACGTTGCGGTCGACGATGGCCATTTTCACGTGGCGGGTTTCGTCGGTGATGATGCAAAAACGCGTCATTTCACTGGCAGTACCGGCGGTGGTGTTGATGGCCACCAGCGGCAGTTGCGGCTTGCTGGATTGATCGACGCCTTCGTAGTCGCCGATATGCCCGCCATTGGTGGCGCACAAGGCAATGCCCTTGGCGCAGTCATGGGGCGAACCGCCGCCCAGGGACACCACAAAATCGCAGTGGCTGTGCTGCAACAGCGCCAGGCCTTTCTCGACGTTTTCCACATTCGGGTTGGGCTTGGCGCCGTCGTAGATCACCGAGTCGATGTCCTGCATCGCCAGCTTCTCGGCGATCATGCTGGCCACGCCCGCTTTGGCCAGGCCCGCGTCGGTGACGATCAGCGCTTTGCGAAAGCCGTAATTGCGGATGGCAGTCATGGCTTCGTCGAGGCAGTCGGTGCCCATGATGTTGACGGCGGGAATGAAGAAGGTGCTGCTCATGGCGAATCCTCAGAGGCGTTATGCCTACAGCATCAACCTGAGTGGGCCGTGGCATCTTGATCAGGATCAACGCCGGCTCGTGATAAAGTCACCACCCAGCCGATTTCGAGTAGACCCGCCGCAATGAAGGATTTCCAGGATATTGACGCCCACCTTGAAGACTGGAGCGCGCTGCGCAGCGCTGTCGACTTCAGTGGGATTCTGATCGGTAACGGCGCGAGCCGCGTGATTTGGGAAGACTTTGCCTACGACTCGCTGTTTGAAAACGCCCGCACCGTCGAAGAAAAACCCCTCAGCCAATCCGAGCTGAGTGTGTTCGACGCCCTGCAAACCCGCAGCTTCGAGCAAGCACTGGGCGCACTGAAAACCACCAGCCGGGTCAACAAGGCGCTGGCGGTCAGCTCGGCGGCGCCGCGTAATCGCTACTACGCGATCAAGGAAGCGCTGATCAATACCATCCACGCCGTGCACATTCCGTGGCGCCTGGTGCAGCCGTCCACGCTGGCGACGATCAACGCGGAACTGGCCAACTACGCCACCGTCTTCACCACCAACTACGACCTGCTCAACTACTGGGCGATCCTGCACACGCCGGGCATCGATGACCTGTTTCGCAGCGCCGACTCAAGCTTCGACCTGCGCAACACCCGCGCCGATGCCACGCGCATTCTGTACCTGCACGGCGGCCTGCACCTGGTGCGTAACCTCGATGGTACGGCGCGCAAATTGCCGTCCACCGACAGCACGTTGCTCAGCAGTTTTGCGATCAACAACACGATCAAGACCCTGGACGACGTGCCGCTGTTTGTCAGCGAAGGCAAGGTGGAAGAGAAGCTCAAGACCATCCGCAGTTCGGACTACTTGTCGTTCTGTTATGAGCAGTTGCTGACCCATACGGGCGCGCTGTGCATTTTCGGCCACGACCTGGGGCCGCAGGATAAGCACTTGGTGGATGCGCTTTGCCAGGCGAGGATCACGACCCTGGCGATTTCGGTGTCGGGGCGCAGCGACGGGTTTATCCGCCAGCAGAAGCGCCGGTATTCGGAGCTGTTTGAGGGCAGCGGAGTGGAGTTGAAGTTTTTTGCGGCGCGCACGCATCCGCTGGGTAATTGGGCATTGTCAGTGCCGGTCGAGCGCTGATCCCCCGCCCACATTTTGACTGAGTGCATCGGTTACATAGAGACAAATGACAATAGTTCTCGATATCATTCGCGACTTTTCTACGTCGTGCTTCGTCAAGAAGGATATCCATGTCTCGTCCCAAGCCCGACCCGTTGTCGGCCGATGCCTTTCGCGGGTTTTATGCAGACATTCTGTATTTCCTGCGCAAACGCACGGACAACGCCAGCGACGCGGCGGACATGACCCAGGATGTCTTCACCCAATGGCTGGACTACCGCGACCGCGCCAAGGTCGAGCAGCCACGGGCGTTTCTGTTCCAGATGGCGCGCAATCTGCTGCGCGATCACTGGCGTAAACAGAAGGTACGGCAGACCGTCCACTCAGACCCGGCCGCAAGGGACGCCGAGCCGGTCACCGATGAGCAAAACGACCCCATGGCCGCCGCGCAACGCTTGCAACGCCTGGAACAGTTGAAAGAAGTCCTCGCCGAGCTCTCGCCCCGCAGGCGAGAAGCCCTTATGCTGCACCGCTTCGAAGGCCTGAGCCAGGCGCAGATCGCCGAGCGCATGGGCATTTCGACCAGCATGGTGGAAAAGCACATCGCCTTGGCCCTGCTGCATTGCAAGCGACGCCTTCAACACGAACCCGGCACGGAGCAGCCAGAATGAACCGCCTGAGCGACCTTGACGCGCTGGACATCGAAGCGAGCGACTCCATCGATGCCCAAGCCGCCAGCTGGTTTGCCCGCAACCGCAGTGACATGGGGCGCGCCGACCGCAGGGCCTTTGCGGCCTGGCAGGCCGAACCCGCCCATGCGCGCGCCTATGCCGAGTTCGAACAACTGTGGGCCGACCTCGCCCAGTTGCAGCAATTGAACAAACCGGTGCCGCTGCCCAAGCGCAAGCCGTCGGCCTGGCGCCCTGCCCTGGCGGCGGCCGCCGCGCTGGTGTGCGCCGTGCTGACCACACCTATCGGCGCACCGCGCGAGCTTTATCACAGTCAGGTTGCCGCTCATGCCAAAGGCATGCGCACCCTGAACCTGCCCGATGGCAGCACCCTCTACGTGAATGCCAACACACGCCTGCGCGTGGATTTCAGCGCCCACCAACGCATCCTTCACCTGGACAAGGGCCAGCTCTACATCGAAGTCGCCGCCGACAAGGAACGGCCGCTGTACGTGCAAGCCGGCGAGGCGAATGTGCGGGTAGTCGGCACCGGTTTTGATGTGCGCCGCAGCCAGCAGCAGCTGGTGGTGAGCGTCGCCCATGGCCAGGTGGCGTTCGAGCCCGACCGCAAAAGCCCGGTGAGCGTGCTCGGCGCTCAACAACGCGCCATCTACAGTTACGCCAAGGGCACAGTGCAACAACAAACCCTGAGCGCTGAAGAAGTGGCGGACTGGCGCAGCGGGCACCTGTCGTTTCGCAATCGCGACCTGGCCAGCCTGATCGACGAGCTGAGCCTCTATCGGCCGCAGGCACCGCTGCAGGTCAGCAAATCAGTGGCGCAACTGAAGGTCTCGGGCAATCTGGATGTGAATGACCCGGACGCCCTGCTCAACGCACTGCCTGCCCTGCTGCCGGTGAAAACCGTGGCCTCGGCCGATGGTGTGGTGAGAATCGAACCCATCAAGTAAGACCGGCACCGCCACACTTGAGAATATTTTGCATTCGCATGTGTGGTTTTTTTGGCCTGCCCCGTCTTCCTCCCGACTGTGTTTGATACGCACACCTTTTTGGCTATTTAGCCACCCCGGGGGATTTCATGTTTCGCGCGCCTTGCCACGCTTCGCACCTGTTTCTTCGACCGACGCTGATTGCCACCTGCCTGGCGTTCAGCCTCAATGCCCAGGCCGAGTCCCTCAAGCTGCAACTGCCCGCCCAGTCGCTGGCCACGTCCCTGAGCCAAGTGGCGCAGCAGGCGAAAATCCAGCTGCTGTTCGATGAAACACTGCTCAAGAACGTGCAGGCGCCCGCGCTCAATGGCGACTTCACCCCCGAAGTGGCGATTCGCAGCCTGCTCAAAAACGGCGAGTTCACCCTGATCAAGGTTGGCACCACCTACGTGGTGCGCCCCGACGAGGGCAAGACCACCCACAGCAGCGCGATCCAGCTGGACGCCCTCAGCGTGATCGGCACCGGTAACGAAGTCGACTCAAGCACCGTCAACCGTTCCACCCTCAGCCAGGCCGACATCGACCGCTACCAGTCCAATAACATTCCCAGCCTGTTGCAGACCTTGCCCGGCGTGAGCCAGGGCGGTTCGCTCAAACCCGGTGGCCAGACCATCAACATTCGCGGTTTCGGCGATGCCGAAGATGTACCGATGACCGTCGATGGCGCCACCAAAAGCGGCTTTGAGCGCTACCAGCAAGGCACGGTGTTTATCGAGCCCGAGCTGATCAAAAGCATCGAGGTGGAAAAAGGCCCCAACTCACCGTTCACCGGCAACGGCGGTTTCGGCGGCACGGTCAACATGACCACCAAAGATGCCCCGGACCTGCTCCAGGACGGTCGCAACAGCGGCGCGATGCTCAAGTACGGTTACTCCAGCAACGACCACGAACAGGTCTACAGCGGTGCCGTGTATGGCCGCACCGACGACGGCCGTTTCGACGCGCTGGCCTACCTGACCCAGCGCGACGGCGGCGACATGAAAGTGGCCGCCAAGCTGCCCAACGACAACAACCAATACCCGGTCAACCCGCAGCGCCTGCCCAACAGCGCCCAGGATGTGGACGGCAAGTTGTTCAAGGTCAACGCCCACTTGACCGAAGAGCACAGCGTCGGCCTCTCCTACTCGCGTTCCCACAGCAATCGCTGGACACCGTTTTCTGCTGCCAGCTACCCGACGCCGCCGACCCAGGCCAACATCGATCGCTACGGCTATGAAGGGGCGTTGAAGCGTTTTTTAGCCCAACGTGACACCGTCGACACCACGTGGTCGGGCAAGTACGAATACCAGCCCGTGGACAACCCGCTGGTGGACCTGACCGTCAAATATTCCCAGTCCAACACCGACCAGACCGACGAGCGCGACGCCACGGCGTTTTTCCAGCTGGCCACCGGCGGGCGCAAGATGGACACGTCCTACACCGACAAAAACCTCGACATCCGCAACGTCAGTCTGTTTGACACCGGGCCCTTGCAGCATGCCGTCACGGTGGGTGGGCAGATCCGCAAGCACATCCGCGAAACCGAGATGTGGATGCCGGGCACTGCCTACAACACGGCGCGCTACAACTACGGGCATTTCCAGCCGGGTTTCATGCCCCACGGCAAGGTCGATACCCACAGCTTCTTTGTCCAGGATGCAGTGACCGTGGGCGACGTGACCATCACCCCGTCCCTGCGCTACGACCACGTGCGCAACCGCGGCGAAGGCAACGATGCGCCGTACTACAACAACCCGGACCCCTCGTTCGGCCACGACTACAGTGACCGCACCTACACCGGTTGGTCGCCACGCCTGGCGTTGTTCTGGAACGTCACGCCGAACCTGGGGCTGTTCGCCAACTGGAGCAAAACCTGGCGCGCGCCGGTCATCGACGAGCAGTATGAAGTGCAAGGCCTGGGCAGCCGCACCGCCACCAGCGTCGACCTCGACCCGGAGCGCATCACGTCGATCACCGTGGGCAGCGTCGTCAGCTTCGATAACCTGATTGCCCATGACGACAACCTGCAAGTGCGCACCACGTTGTTCCACAACAAAGTCGAAGACGAAATCTTCAAGGCCACCGGCGTCGGCTGCCAGAACCAGGCCGTCAACGGTGGCACGATTTCCAGCGCCTGCCCGCCTGGGGCGATGTCCAATTACCGCAACATCGGCGGCCTGACCATCAAGGGCTTTGAACTCGAATCGTTCTATAACTCCACCTACCTGTTCGGCTCGGTGTCGTTCGCCTACGCCAAAGGTGAACACGAAGGCGCCTACACCAACCCGTGGGGGCCGGATGTGGCGGCACGTGACATTCCACCGACCAAATGGGTGTTGGTGCTGGGCACCAATATTCCGGCCTGGGATGCCCAGGTAGGCTGGATAGGCCAGTTCATCGGCGCCACCGACCGCTTGCCCAGCGACACATATTCCGGCGGACCGGGCAGCAGCGTGGGCGACCTGTTCTACGACCAGTACGGTAACAAGGCCTACAACACCCAGGGTCTGTTCGCCAAATGGAAACCGCAACAGGCTTACCTGAAAGGCACCGAGGTGAATTTCACCGTGGACAACTTGCTCAACAACAACTTCCGCCCGGCCCTGAGCGGCGACCGTGCCTACACCAAAGGTCGCGATGCGAAGATCAGCATCACGCGGTTCTTCTAAGGTTAGGTGCTGCGGGTGTGTGGGTTTGTCTGCACGACCGAGGCGCTCCCTTCGCAGCCTCGCTAAAGCTCGACAGCTCCCACATGGATCTCCATTTGCTCGCGATCTTCTGTGGGAGCCGTCGAGCCCTGGCGAGGCGGCGAAGGCGGCGGCACTGCCAACCCGAGCGATTGAAACTGTACGGATAAATCCGCACCCAGCTGTAGGCCAGCAATCGGCGAGGGTTGTGGCTAGATGGGCTTCCCTTGAAGCCCTCTAGATTCGGGTCGCCCTCATGAGCTCGCGCGAAAACACCGGCATGGCCCTCGGCCTGCTGGGCGTCATCATCTTCAGCCTCACCTTGCCGTTCACCCGCATCGTCGTGCAGGAGGTCCATCCGTTGCTCAACGGCCTGGGCCGTGCCTTGTTTGCGGCAGTTCCGGCGGCGGCGCTGTTGCTGTGGCGCCGCGAGCGCTGGCCCACCTGGCGCCAGGTGCGCGGGCTGTGCCTGGTGATAGCCGGCGTGATCCTCGGTTTTCCGGTGCTGTCGGCCTGGGCCATGCAAACCTTGCCAGCCTCCCATGGCGCACTGGTCAACGGCCTGCAGCCGCTGTGCGTGGCGCTGTATGCGGCGTGGCTGTCCCATGAGCGGCCGTCAAAAGCCTTCTGGGCCTGTGCGGCGCTGGGCAGTGCATTGGTGTTGAGTTACGCGCTGATCACCGGTGCCGGCAGTGTCCAGGCAGGCGATTTGCTGATGCTCGGCGCGATTGCCGTGGGCGGCCTGGGGTATGCCGAAGGTGGCCGCCTGGCCAAGGAAATGGGTGGCTGGCAGGTGATCTGCTGGGCGCTGGTGCTGTCGACGCCGGTGTTGATCGGCCCGGTGTGGTACTTGGCGGCGCAGCATCAAGGGGTAATTTCGACGCGTGCCTGGTGGGCGTTTGGTTACGTGTCGCTGTTCTCGCAGTTCCTGGGGTTCTTCGCCTGGTACGCCGGGTTGGCCATGGGCGGCATCGCGCGGGTCAGCCAGATCCAGTTGCTGCAGATCTTCTTCACCATCGCGTTTTCGGCGTTGTTTTTTGGTGAGCATATCGAGCCGATCACCTGGCTGTTTGCCTGTGGGGTGATCGTGACGGTGATGCTGGGACGCAAGACCGCGGTGCAGCCTGCGCCTGCGCCCAAGCCGAACGCTATCTAATGTGAAAGCACGCGTGTGTGGGGGCCGGGCTTGCCCGCGATGGCATCACCGCGGTTTAGCTGAAAGACCGAGTCGCCTGCATCGCAGGCAAGCCAGCTCCCACACAAGCCCGGCTTCCACAGGGCCTGTGTTCAGTTCAAGAAGCCATCCGCGCGCAGCAGGGTTTCCAGGCAGTGCTCGCTGATCTGGTAGAACGCCTTCAGCGCCTGGATTTTCTCCAGCAACTGCGCGTTGTCCACCGGCTCGCTGCGCTTGATCGCCAGAATCATCTTGTTCTTGTTGGTGTGTTCCAACGAGATGAACTCGAACACCTTGGTCTCATACCCACAGGCCTCGAGGTACAGCGCACGCAGGCTGTCGGTGACCATTTCCGCCTGTTGGCCCAGGTGCAGGCCGTATTGCAGCATCGGCTTGAGCAGCACCGGGCTCTGGATCTGCAGGCGAATCTGTTTGTGGCAGCACGGCGAGCACATGATGATCGACGCGCCCGAACGGATACCGGTGTGGATCGCGTAATCGGTGGCAATGTCACAGGCATGCAGCGCAATCATTACGTCCAGGTCACTGGGCGCCACGCTGCGTACGTCACCGCACTTGAACACCAGCCCAGGGTGTTCCAGGCGTGCGGCCGCGCTGTTGCACAACGTCACCATGTCTTCGCGCAGTTCCACGCCAGTCACTTCGCCCTCGGCCTTGAGGGTGTTGCGCAGGTAATCGTGGATGGCGAAGGTCAGGTAACCCTTGCCCGAACCGAAATCGGCGACGCGCACCGGCTGATCCAGTTTCAGCGGCGACGAGGTCAGCGCATGGCTGAACACTTCGATGAACTTGTTGATCTGCTTCCACTTGCGCGACATCGACGGGATCAGCGCCTGCTTGGCGTCGGTCACGCCCAGGTCGGCGAGGAATGGCCGGCTCAGGTCAAGGAAGCGATTTTTCTCGCGGTT
The DNA here is from genome assembly GCF_963879675.1 of Pseudomonas sp. Larv2_ips. Lineage (NCBI taxonomy): Bacteria > Pseudomonadati > Pseudomonadota > Gammaproteobacteria > Pseudomonadales > Pseudomonadaceae > Pseudomonas > Pseudomonas sp. Larv2_ips. The sequence goes on along the minus strand of NZ_CAWOAW010000014.1, from coordinate 469,611 downwards.
GTGCTCGGCGGACGGCGCCTCACGCAGTTGCTGGGGCTTGCTTTTGAACAGCGAGCTTTTGTTCTTCTTGCTGTATTCCAGCTGGGCTTCGTCGGTCAGCGACAGCAAATGCGCATTCTTGAACGAGGTGGGCAGCAGCGCAGCAATCGCGGCCACGCCCTCGGCCAGCGGCAAGTTCTTGGTGATATCGCGGGTCTTGTAGCGGTAAACGAAGGACAGGCAGGCCTGCTCCTTGACCTCTACCGGCTTGATGATCAGCCGTTGCAAATCGGCTTCCTCACCCACGTACTTGGCCAGCACCAGCTTGATAAACGCGTTCTGCGCCAGGCTTGCGCTCAGCAGTTCGATGAACTGGGCGTGATGATCCGGCGCAGGGCGGGCAGGTTGAGCGGTGACGGACATGAACAAAAACGCCTCGGGCTGGGAATGCCGGGCATTTTAGGGGGGATGAAGGTTTAGGGCACGGGCTTATTTGATCAACGGTCGATTCGTCCAGCCTGCACAGATCCAAAGGTGGAAGGGGGCTTGCCCCCGATGGCGGTGTATCAGCTCCAAATGAGTTGCTTGACACACGGCCATCGGGGGGCAAGCCCCCTCCCACATTTTGGTTCAGTGGTGTTTGGGTTATTCGAGTACGACCAACCTGTTGGGCAGTTCATTACGGGTTTGCGTCACCGGCACATGCACCTTGAGCAACTCGCCGCAGGCCTCGATGCACGCAATAAACCCGGCCAGCGTCTGCCCTTGCTTCACCTGCTGGGTGAACGCCTTGACGATGATGTCCCAACTGCCGTCATCCAGGCGCTTGGAAATGCCCTCGTCCACCAGGATTTCCACATAGCGCTCCGCCTCGCTGACAAAAATCAGCACACCAGTGCCGCCCAGCGTGTGGTGCAGGTTCTGCTCCAGGAACTGGCGGCGCGCCAGGTTGGACGCGCGCCAATGCCGTACCGAGCGCGGGATCAGACGCGTGGTGACTTTCGGCAGGCGAAACACCAGGCACAACACGATAAACGTTGCCCACTGTGCCAGCAGCAAGGTGTACATGGTCAGGTAGCCCGACAAGTAATGCACCACGCCGGGCACCACCAAGGCGATCAGACTGGCCCAGAGCAACGGGATGTAAGCGTAATCATCGGCACGCGCCGCCAGCACGGTGACCAGTTCGGCATCGGTGGTTTTTTCGACCCGAGCGATCGCCTCAGCGACCTGGCGTTGCTCGTGTTCACTCAGTAGTGCCATGGTTGTAGATGCCCCTTTCTAGTTATTGTCATTACCAGCCACCTGAGGCCCCGCCACCGCCAAAACCACCGCCGCCGCCTCTGAAGCCACCACCGCCGCCCCCGCCACCGCCGCCGCGCCCACTGCTGCTGAGAATCGCCAGCAGAATAGCGCCAACCGGCAGGCCCAGGCGATTGCACAGCCACAGCACGCCAATCAGCAAGATGAACAAGCCGATGGAAAACCCCGGGTTGTTCTTGGCGAAATTCGCATCGGCCACATGCGCCGGCACGGCCAGCGGCTCGCCACCCACCACCTGCACCATCGCCGCCACACCGTCGCTGATGCCCTGGCTGTAATTGCCCGCCTTGAACTTGGGCGCGATCACCTGGTTGATGATCACCCACGACTGCGCATCGGTCAGCACACCTTCGAGGCCATAGCCGACTTCGATGCGCAACTTGTGCTCATCACGGGCGACGATCAACAGCGCGCCGTTGTCCTTGCCCTTCTGCCCGATGCCCCACTGGCGACCCAATTGGTAACCGTAGTCTTCAATGGGCACGCCTTGCAGGTCGGGCACGGTGACCACCACGATCTGGTCGCCCGAGGTTTGCTCCAGCGCCTGCAACTGCTGGGTGATCTGCGCGCGGGTTGCCGGGTCGATCATCTGGGCGCTGTCCACCACCCGTCCGGTCAAGGCCGGGAACGTCAATGCCGCCTGGGCGGCACCCACGCAGGCCAGCAACCACAGCGCCAAGCCTATCCGTAATAAACGCATCGACACCTCAGAGAAGCCTTATTTGAACTTCACTTGTGGCGCTTTATCGGCATCGGCGCTGGTGGCTTCAAACGTGGCGCGGATCGGCAAGTCGCTGTACATCACGCTGTGCCACAGGCGGCCAGGGAAGGTACGGATTTCGGTGTTGTAAGCCTGCACGGCCTGGATAAAGTCACGGCGAGCCACAGCAATGCGGTTTTCTGTGCCTTCAAGTTGCGATTGCAGGGCCAGGAAGTTCTGGTTGGCTTTCAGGTCCGGGTAGCGCTCGGACACCACCATCAAACGGCTGAGGGCGCCGCTCAAACCATCCTGGGCTTGCTGGAACTGCTTGAGTTTTTCCGGATTGTCGAGGGTGCTGGCATCCACCTGAATCGAGGTGGCCTTGGCCCGCGCTTCGATCACGGCGGTGAGGGTATCTTGCTCATGCGCTGCGTAACCCTTGACCACTTCCACCAGGTTGGGGATCAGGTCGGCGCGGCGCTGGTACTGGTTCTGCACCTGGCCCCAGGCCGCCTTGGCCTGTTCATCCAGAGTCGGAATGGTGTTGATGCCGCAACCGCTCAGCACTGTGCTGATCAATAGCAGAGCGGCGGCTTTCAAGCCCCAGCGGTAACCTTGTGCTGCTTGCATGGTGTTTCTCCTGCCCAAACTTGATGGAAGTTGACGACTAACCCTTTAAACCACGCGCTTGGGGCATAATCCGCCGCCACCACTGGATTGCATTGAGCCAATCAGCTAAAAAGATGCCCAGCGCGAATAAGAGTTCACAAGTGTCGTGCATTTACTGCAATAACACTCGAACAACAACATATGTTCCCCACATTTTGGCAGAGCGGCGCATTTTCGCTGTGCAGTAGCCGAAAAAGGATATTCATGAAGAAGCTGTGTTTGCTCGGCCTTGTTGCCACTCTGGCCACTCACCCCGTCTGGGCAGAAACAAAGCCTGCTGCGCTTAAAGACAAGGACGCCTTTGTCAGCGACCTGCTCAAGCAGATGACCCTGGATGAAAAGATCGGCCAATTGCGCCTGATCAGCATCGGTCCCGAAATGCCCCGCGAGCTGATCCGCAAGGAAATCGCCGCCGGCCGTATCGGCGGCACCTTCAACTCGATCACCCGCCCGGAAAACCGTCCGATGCAGGACGCGGCCATGCGCAGCCGGTTGAAGATCCCGATGTTCTTCGCCTATGACGTGATCCACGGCCACCGCACAATCTTCCCGATCAGTTTGGCCCTGGCCTCCAGCTGGGACATGGACGCCATCGGCCGCTCCGGGCGCATCGCCGCCCAGGAAGCCGCTGCCGACAGCCTCGACATCACCTTTGCGCCGATGGTCGACATCTCCCGCGACCCACGCTGGGGCCGTACATCCGAAGGCTTCGGCGAAGACACCTACCTGGTCTCGCGCATTGCCGAGGTCATGGTCAAGGCCTTCCAGGGCGCCAGCCCCGCCAATGCCGACAGCATCATGGCCAGCGTCAAGCACTTCGCCCTGTATGGCGCGGTAGAAGGCGGTCGCGACTACAACGTGGTCGACATGAGCCCGGTCAAGATGTACCAGGACTACCTGCCGCCGTACCACGCGGCAATCAAGGCCGGTTCCGGCAGCGTGATGGTGGCGTTGAACTCGATCAACGGCGTGCCTGCCACCGCCAACACCTGGCTGATGAACGACTTGCTGCGCAAGGACTGGGGCTTCAAAGGCCTGGCCGTCAGTGACCACGGCGCGATCTTCGAGCTGATCAAGCACGGCGTGGCCAAGGACGGGCGTGAAGCCGCCAAGCTGGCGATCAAGGCCGGCATCGACATGAGCATGAACGACTCGCTGTATGGCAAGGAACTGCCGGGGTTGCTCAAGTCCGGCGAAATCGAACAGAGCGACATCGACAACGCCGTGCGCGAAGTGCTCGGCGCCAAGTACGACATGGGCCTGTTCAACGACCCGTACCTGCGCATCGGCAAGGCCGAGGATGACCCGGCCGACACCTATGCCGAGAGCCGCCTGCACCGCGCCGACGCCCGTGATATCGCGCGCCGCAGCCTGGTGCTGCTGAAAAACCAGAACGACACCCTGCCGCTGAAAAAGTCCGCGACCATCGCGCTGGTCGGCCCGCTGGCCAAGGCCCCTATCGACATGATGGGCAGCTGGGCTGCCGCCGGTAAGCCTGAACAATCGGTAACCCTGCTCGACGGCATCAATGCCGTGATCGGCGAAAAAGGCAAAGTGATCTACGCACGTGGCGCCAACATCACCAACGACAAGGCTGTGGTCGACTACCTCAACTTCCTCAACTTCGATGCGCCGGAAGTGGTGGATGACACCCGCCCAGCCCAAGTACTGATCGACGAAGCGGTGAAAGCGGCGAAGGACGCTGACGTGGTGGTCGCGGCCGTAGGCGAGTCGCGTGGCATGTCCCACGAATCCTCGAGCCGCACCGATTTGAACATCCCGCAAAGCCAGCGCGACTTGATCAAGGCCCTCAAAGCCACCGGCAAACCGTTGGTGCTGGTGCTGATGAACGGCCGCCCACTGTCGATTCTTGACGAGAACCAACAAGCCGACGCGATCCTCGAAACCTGGTTCGCCGGCACCGAAGGCGGCAACGCGATTGCCGACGTGCTGTTCGGTGACTACAACCCGTCGGGCAAGCTGCCGATCACCTTCCCACGTTCGGTGGGGCAGATTCCGACCTACTACAACCACCTGAGCATTGGCCGGCCCTTCACGCCGGGCAAGCCGGGCAACTACACCTCGCAATACTTCGATGACGTCACCGGGCCGCTGTTCCCGTTTGGCTATGGCCTGAGCTACACCACGTTCAGCCTGTCCGACATGGCGCTGTCGTCCACGACGCTGAACAAGACCGGCAAGCTCGACGCCAGCGTCACGCTGAAAAACACCGGCAAGGTCGACGGCGAAACCGTGGTGCAGCTGTATATCCAGGACGTGGCCGGCTCGATGATCCGCCCGGTGAAAGAGCTGAAGAACTTCCAGAAGGTCATGCTCAAGGCCGGTGAAGAGCGCACGCTGCACTTCACCATCACCGAAGAAGACTTGAAGTTCTACAACACCCAGCTCAAGTTCGCCGCGGAACCCGGCCAGTTCAATGTGCAGATCGGGCTGGATTCCCAGGATGTGCAGCAGCAGACGTTCGAGTTGCTGTAATACCTGCAGCCCCCTCTTCGTTGGAGAGGGGGCTTGCGCCCTTCCCCGTCTCAGTCAGTAAAAAGTCAGCGTTCCCTCCCCGCTTCAAGCCAAGTCCTACATCAGGCGCCCGGCCTACTCACGCACGCTATTGACCCGAAATAACTGTGCAGGTGTGTGGACCATGTCGCCCCCGAAAACCGTTCGAGCACCCGCAACACAGGCGCCCGCTCAATCATCATTCAAGCCAGCGGCGATCGCCCTCTGTGTGCTCGGATGCCTGTCGAGCCTGGCGGCCCAGGCAGCCAGCTACGTCGAACAAGGCCGGTTGCACGATGCAGCCAGTTGGCACAGTCAAGAGTTCAACAAAGACTGGGGGCTGGGTGCAATCGGTGCCGACCACGCCTACGCCAGGGGGTTGAGCGGCACAGGGGTGCGGGTGGGCGTTTACGATTCTGGAACCGATGTGCGCCACCCTGAATTTGCCGGCAAGCCCCATTCCGGCGTGCGCCTGGCCGACCCTGGCTGCATGAGTGAGACAGTGCTGGCTGATGGCTGCTTTTTCAGCGAGGGTGACCGTTCAGCGGTGAATGTCATCGACTCGCTGCCTCCCAAAGCCTTGCTCGGCCTGGAGGAGGCCATTGCCAATGGCGACATCACCCGCGAAGAACTTGATAACTATCTGAAAAATGTAAGCACTCACTACAACGCTCACGGCACGCACGTGGCCGGCAAGATAGTCGCCAACCGTGATGGCTCTGGCGTGCAGGGTGTGGCCTACGGCGCGCACATGAGTGCCGTGCGCAAATTCAGCAACAGCTACCTGGGCGGGCCTGGTTTAAGCCCTTTCAGCGTCACCAACGTAACGCCTGCAGCCGTGAGCAGGGCCTACGCGCAACTGCACGAACAGCAGGTACGCGTGGTCAACCACAGCTGGGGCACACCTACGCCCCTGGCGGGTGAGGCAGAACTCGACGCCTTCCTGGCCGAGATAAATCAATATCAAGAGCTCAAGGCCACAGCCGAGGGTGCGATCAAATACGGCATGCTGCAGGTATGGGCAGCGGGCAATACCGACACGGCCAACGCCTCGCCCGAAACAGCACCGTTTACCGGCGTCCATTCGAGCCTGCCCCGCGCAATCAAGGCGCTGGAGCCTTATTGGCTGACCGTGGTCAACCTCGATCAAAGCCTGACATTAAGCAATCGCTCCTACCGTTGCGGTTTCAGCAAAGACTGGTGCCTGGCCGCACCCGGAACGGATATCACCTCAGCCTGGGTGTCGGGTTCGATCACCACCGAAAACCACCATGACGCCGACGGCGAAGTCGATGGTTTCAAGGTGACCGGCGACAATCCCGCGTTCAACTACCTGACCGCCTCCGGCACCTCCATCGCCGCCCCGCACGTGACCGGCGGGCTGGCCCTGCTGATGGAACGCTTCCCCTACCTCGACAACCCGCAAATCCGCGACGTGTTGCTGACCACCGCCACCGACCTGGGTGAGCCTGGGGTAGACGACGTCTATGGCTGGGGCCTCATGAACCTGAAAAAAGCCATCGATGGCCCTGGCCAACTGCGGGTCGACACCGTGGTGAACATGGACCGCCCCGCCGGCGGAGCCAGGGTCTGGCAAGGCGGCGCCTGGGACGACTGGCGCAACGACATCAGCGGCCCGGGGCACCTGGAAAAAACCGGCATCGGCTGGCTGCGCCTGAGCGGCAACAACAGCTTTGCCGGCGTCACGCTCAAAGAGGGTGTGCTGGAGTTGGACGCCACCAATACCCTCAAAGGTGACGTTAACCTCGAAGGCGGTCTGCTGCGCCTGAATGGTTCACTGGCCGTCGAGGGCGACTACCGACAAGCAGCCGGCTCCACCCTGATGACCGGGCTGACCAGCCAGACAGCCCCGGCCACATTGCAGGTCCAAAAGCAGGCGTCCATCAACGGCGGCTCGTTGTACCTGAGTGCGCAACCCAACCACTATTACCTGGGCCAGCGTTACAGCATCCTTCAAGCCCAAGGTGCGTTGAATGGCGAATTTACCTCGGTAGACCGCCGCGAGTTCTCGCCTTTCCTCAGCGTTTCCCAGGTCAAGCAAGGCAATAACTTGCTGGTGGAGTTTGGCCGCGGTCAGTCACTGGCGTCAGCGGCGCAGACTGCTAACCAACGCGCCGTCGCCCATGCTGCGGATGCTGAAACCCAACCCTCGCCGCTGCTGCAACGCCTGACCGCGCTGTTTCCCGAGCAAGCACCTGCAGCCCTGGATCAGTTGAGCGGCGAACTGCATGCCAGCACCCAAGCGGTGCTGATTGAAAACAGCCGTGTCGTGCGCCAGGCCGCACTCGATCGTCAGCGCCTGGCGCAAGACAGCCGCGACGCCGCACTCGACGCCAACAACCAAGGCATCTGGGTGCAACTGCCGCGTCAATCCGGCCAACTCGCAGGCAACAGCAACACCACGCGCACTCACCACAACAGCACGGGCCTGCTGTTGGGGTTCGATCACACGCTGGAGCAAGGCACTCGCGTGGGCATGGTCGCCGGCAGCGGCCGCTCGGATGTGAAGGCCGGTTCGCGAGGCAAAGCCAGCGTCGACACCTACCAATTGGCCCTGCACGCCGGCCACACGTGGGACGCGTTCGGCGTGTATGGCGGCATCGCCTATGCGCAACATGAGATCGAAACAAAACGCCGCGTCAGCTTCCCCGGCGTAGACAAGCGCCTGACCGCCACATACGCCAGCCGCACCGTGCAGACGTTTGCCGAGGCCAACTACAGGTTCAGCCATGACTTCTGGAACTGGCAGCCGTATCTGCAACTGGCCAATGTGCAACAGCGCAGCGAAGGCTTCAAAGAGCGCGGCAGCATGGCTGCACTGAAGGGCAAACGCTCGAAGGAAAACGTCAACCTGACCACCGGCGGTGTGCGGGTCAACCTCGACCTGGGCAAGGCGCAGATCGGCCCGTCATGGCTGAGCCTGCGTGGCGGCCTGGCCTATACCCATGCTAGCGGCGACCTGCAACCCACCACTCAGGCAGCCTGGGACGGCGGCCGCGTGATGAGCGTCAGCGGCGCGCCGTTGGATCGCCTCAGCACCCGCCTGGAACTGGGCGCCACCGCGCGCCTGAGCCGCGACAGCACCTTGGACTTCGGCTTCAGCCAACAGCGCGGTGAGCGCACACGCGACCAAAGCCTTACAGCGCAGTACACATTGCAGTTTTAGTCAGCAACGGCGGGGGCGCCCTACCCTCGCCGATCCAACAGATTCACCACCAACCGATCAATCCAGCCCCACACCCGCTGCTTGACCCGCCGCCACAACGGCCGCGACTTCCATGCTTCCAGGCTCACGGCCTGGCTCTTGGCAAAATCGCGTTCGAAACTGCCGGCCACGGCCAGCGTCAATTGCGGGTCCAGCGCTTCCAGGTTGGCTTCCAGGTTGAAGCGCAAATTCCAGTGGTCGAAATTGCACGAGCCGATGCTCACCCAATCGTCCACCAGCACCATTTTCAGGTGCAGGAAGCACGGCTGGTATTCGAAAATCTGCACACCGGCGCGCAACAAACGCGGGTAATAACGGTGCCCGGCGTAGCGCACGGAGGGGTGATCGGTGCGCGGGCCGGTGAGCAGCAAACGCACATCCACCCCACGCCCGGCCGCGCGGCGCAAGGCACGGCGCACACTCCAGGTCGGCAGAAAATACGGCGTGGCCAGCCAGATTCTTTGCTGGCCGCTGTTCAAGGCGCGGATCAGAGACTGCAGGATATCGCGGTGCTGACGCGCGTCGGCATAGGCGACGCGCCCCAGGCCTGGCCCGGTGGCCGGCACCTTGGGCAGGCGCGGCAAACCAAAATGGGTAGCGGGCTTCCATTCTCGGCGAGCGGCATTGGCGTGCCATTGCCGCTCGAACAGCGCTTGCCAGTCCAGCACCAACGGGCCGCTGATTTGCACCATCACTTCATGCCATTCGGCCGTGTCTTGCCCTGGCGTCCAGAATTCATCGGTCACGCCGGTGCCGCCGACCACGGCAATGCTCTGGTCAATCAGCAACAGCTTGCGGTGGTCGCGGTAAAGATTGCGCATCCAGCGCCGCCAGCTCAGGCGATTATAGAACCGCAGCTCCACACCCGCGTCGGTCAGGCGCTTACGCAAACTCAGGGTAAACGCCAGGCTGCCGTAATCATCAAACAAACAGCGCACCCGCACGCCGCGCTCGGCGGCGAGTACCAGCGCCTGCACCATGGCGTCGGCGCAGGCGCCGGCTTCCACCAGGTACAACTCCAACTCGACTTGCCGCTCAGCGCGGGCAATGCCCGCCAGCATCTGCGGGAAGAAACGCGGGCCGTCGATCAGCAACTCGAAACGGTTGGCGCTGCGCCACGGGAAGACTGCGCCGCTCACGTCAGCGCGCCGTAAAAATCAGTACCGCACCCACCGGCACCGACAAACTGATCGACTTGAGCCCCGCCGCTTTGCGCAAGGTCGCCACGCCCGGCGCCAGGTCAAAATCTTCGGCATGCAACACCACCGGCTCCAGGGTCACCACCTGAAAGCGCCGGTCATCCAGGCGCGTGGCCAGCAGTTCGGCGCTGTAGGTCTGAGTCTTGCCGTGCAACGTCACACTCAACGGCAGGCGCAATTCCAGCTGCGCGCCGGGGGCCAAATCGTTGATGGGTTGCAGGTTGATTTGCGCAGTGATCAGCGCTTCGGGGAAGGTCTTGATGTCGAACAGGTCATTGCGCATGCGCTCATCACGCAGCGGGATGCCGCTGTTGATCGACTCCACCTCCACTTCCAACTGGGCCGCGCCCTGGCTGTCGACCTTGCCGTGCAACACCAGAAAGCGATGCACTTCTGCAATTTCGGTGTTCTTGGTGGTGACGAACGACAGGCGTGAGGATTCGTTATCCAGATACCAGTCGGCATGGGCAGGCAGAGCTGCAGCCGTCAGCAGCGTGAAGGCCAGGGGTTTGACGTTGAACATAAAGACTCGTGAGGCAAAAAACCTGGACGAACCTTAACTGTGCCGGGTGCCGGGCGCAATGTAACTGACAAAGCCGATCAAGGTGGGAGCTGGCTTGCCTGCGATAGCGACAGGTCCGTCAACATTTCTGTCGCCTGTGCCGCCGTCTTCGCAGGCACGCCAGCTCCCACAGGGAATTTGGGGTGTGTCAGGGATTCAGGCGGCAGCCTTGGCGATCACCCATCCAGCGCGCCGTATGCGTGCGCCCCAACCCACTGGCCGTCACTTCACTGCGCTCCGGGTTGTCGTTGAACGCGCTGGTCGGCACGTACTGCTTCACATACCCCAGGCAATACTCGGCCGGATAGTTCTCCACATACCGGCACGAGCAATATTCCTTGGCGGTGTACGCCGCGATGATGTCGGGGAAGGCTTGCAGGTTGACGCGCTCATGCCAGACCCAGCCCAGCAACGCGAGCAACAGCAGTAGAAACAGGCTGATGAACGGGTGTCGACGAATCATGGTTGCACCGCCGCGAGCACGCGCTTGAGCAGTTCGTTGTGGCGGTAGCTGCCATCGCGGTCGTCGCCGTAGCGCACGATCACCAGGTGTTCATCGGGCATCACAAACAGCGCCTGGCCCCAGTGGCCGAGGGCTGCGAAGGTGTCGGCCGGGGCGTCGGGCCACGGGCGGGGCGCGCCTTGTACTTCGCGGTTCAGCCACCACTGGCCGCCGGGTACGGCTTCGTCCTGGCCGGCTTTGTAGTTGTCGAAGGGTTGGCGGTTGAAGGCGACCCACTCTTCAGGCAGCACTTGCTGCGCGCCCCAGCGCCCATCGCGCGCCATCAGCAGACCAATGCGCGCCAGGTCGCGGGCGGTGAGGTAGGCGTAGGAGGACGCGACGAAGGTTTCGTCGGCGTCGTTTTCCCAGGTGGCGTTGTGAATGCCCAGCGGCTTGAACAGCGCGTCCCACGGGTAACTCATATAGGCCTTGTGGCCGAGCATGCCTTTGAGGGTGGCGGAGAGGATGTTGCTGTCGCCGCTGGAGTAACGGAAGGCTTGGCCCGGTGCCGCTGCGGCCTCGGTGTCGGCGGCAAACTCGGCCATGTCGGCGCGGCCACGGGTGTAGAGCATCGCCACCACTGAGGATTTCAGCGGGGCGTATTCGTAATCTTCCTGCCAGTCCAGGCCCGAGGCCCAGTGCAGCAGGTCGGCCATCGTCACCTTGGGGTGCTGCTTCATCGGCGGGTAAAAGCGTGCGGCGGGGTCGCTAAGTTTGAAGCGATTTTCGCCATAGGCCACACCGAGCACGGTGGCCATCAGGCTTTTGCTGATCGACCAGGTCAGGTGCGGCGTGCTCGCGGTAGTGGGTGCGGCGTAGCGTTCGTAGATGACTTCGCCGTCACGGATCACCAGCAGCGCGTCGGTGCGAATGCCTTGGCGGGTGGCGTCGTCACGGGTTGGGAACGCATAGGCAGTCAGGGCATCGACAGCGGGGCCGGTGAGTGCTGTGCCCTGGGCCCAGTCCTTGTCAGGCCAGGTGTCGGCGTGGGCGGCAACGGTGACGAACAGCAGGGCAACGCACAACAAGCCTCGGACCATGGACGCGAACTCAAGGGGGCATTCAAGCCCGCGAGCCTAGCCCAGGCGCATGACAGATTGGCGACATCAACGGCTGTCATCTAAGCGTCACCGTAACTTCATGGCGCTGACACCGAGCCTACATAGCCTGAGTTTGGACAAACAAGTCGACCGGCCGGAACGTGGCTGGCACTCGGAGATTCGCCATGACTCAGATCGCCCGCATCAGCGACACCGGCAATGAACGCCGCCTGCAAGCCGAACGCCTGATTGGCGCCAAGGCGTTGCAGGAAGCCCAGGCCCTGCGGTTCAACGTGTTCAGCGGCGAGTTCAACGCCAAGCTGAAAGGCGCGGAACTGGGTCTGGACATGGATGACTATGATGTTCACTGCAGCCACATCGGCGTGCGGGATTTGAACAGCGGTCGATTGGTCGCCACCACCCGTTTGCTCGACCACCAGGCCGCCAGCACCCTGGGCCGGTTCTACAGCGAAGAAGAATTCAGCCTGCATGGCTTACTGCACCTGCAAGGCCCGATCCTGGAAATCGGTCGCACCTGCGTCGACCCGGCCTACCGCAACGGCGGCACCATTGCCGTGTTGTGGGGCGAGTTGGCGGAAGTCTTGAACCAGGGCGGCTACAGCTACTTGATGGGCTGCGCGAGCATCCCGATGCACGACGGCGGCATCCAGGCCCACGCGATCATGCAGCGCCTGCGCGAACGCTACCTGTGCAACGAACACCTGCGCGCCGAGCCGAAAAAGCCACTGCCGGCACTGGACCTGCCGTCCAACGTGATCGCCGAAATGCCGCCACTGCTCAAGGCCTACATGCGCCTGGGTGCGAAGATCTGCGGGGAGCCGTGCTGGGATGAAGATTTCCAGGTGGCCGACGTGTTCATCCTGCTCAAGCGTGACGAGCTGTGCCCACGTTACGCCCGCCACTTCAAGGCGGCCATGTAATGGCCCGCCTGCGCGTGTACGGGCGCATCGCCCGGGTGCTGCTGGTGGTCGCACTGGGGCTGAGCATGGCCAGTGTGTTTGGCGTGTTCGAGCGTTTGGGCGTGGCCAACTCGATGGTGCGCCGCCAGCGCTGGTCGCGATTCTTTATGGCGCGGCTGACCCGTGCCCTGCCCTTTCGCGTGACGGTGTACGGTGAGTTGCCTAAAACGCCGATGCTGTGGGTGAGCAATCACGTGTCCTGGACCGATATCCCACTGCTGGGCGCTGTGGCGCCGATGTCCTTTTTGTCCAAGGCCGAAGTGCGCACCTGGCCGGTGGCCGGCTGGTTGGCGGCCAAAGCCGGCAGCTTGTTTATCCGCCGGGGTTCGGGCGACAGCCAATTGATCCGCAAGCAGATGACCCGTCACCTGGCGCAACAGCACCCGCTGCTGATGTTCCCCGAAGGCACTACGACCGACGGGCGCAGCCTGCGCACTTTCCACGGGCGGTTGCTGGCCAGTGCAATTGAAGCCGATGTGTCGCTGCAACCGGTGGCCATTCGTTATCTGCGTGATGGGCAAGTGGACCCGCTGGCACCGTTTATTGGTGACGACGATTTGCTCTCGCACCTGATGCGCCTGTTTTCCAACGACCAGGGCGATGTCGAGATTCATGTGCTGCAGCCGATTGCGTGTGCTGGGCAGGAACGCGCAGCGCTGGCGTTCCAGGCGCAGCAGGCGGTGCAGAAGGCGTTGTTTGGGCCGTTGCCGGAGGCTGAGCAAGTGGATGCTCGACCTGCTTTTGCTGCCTAAAGCGGGCACGGTCAACCATGTGGGAGCGGGCTTGCTCGCGAATGCGGTCTGTCAGCAACAAATATGCTGACGGATACACCGTATTCGCGAGCAAGCCCGCTCCCACATGTTTTAGAGCTCAGTGGTCAGATGGGCTCGTGCAAATTCCTGCAACTCGGGGTAGAACACCCGAAAGTCCTCACTCAACGGCTCATACAACACCCGCAACTCCTGCATGGCATGCCTCAATTCCTCGGGCTGGGTAAGACGCCGTGAGATCCCGCGCAACACCTGTTCCATCACCGCGAACTCGCGGTACGAACCCAACCAATCATCCGCCGCCATATAGGGTGCGATCTGCGCCAGCCGTCCCGGCAACTGCGGCTCGGCCGCCAGCACGCGGTACACCTGCGCCGTGAAGCGCTCCAGCGGCTGGTCGGCATACCGCGCCCAGTCCCGCGCCAGGCAGTGATCGAAAAACACATCCAGGACAATCCCGGCGTAGCGCTTGCGGGTCAGGCTGAAGCGTGACAACGCCTCGCCTACCAAGGGGTGGCTGTCGGTGAAGCGATCGATGGAGCGATGCAACTGGATCGCCGCTTCGATTTGCGGGCTGAACTGGCCCTGCAGGCGGCCTTTGACGAAGTCGCCATAGAGGCTGCCCAGCAATTGCGCAGGAAGTTGGCCGCCCAGGTGCAGATGTGCGAGATAATTCATGGCGCGCAGTCTACCACTGCCCTCCATGTATCGTTATAACCCGATATACCGAAATAGCCGGTCTTAAGACCAAAAGCATATTGGTGTATCGGGATGTAACGATTTAAAGTTCGCCTCATCGCGATATAACGTTTTACGAAAACGAGCCTCTGCCATGTCCATCGACCTCGACGAAATAATAAAAGCCCTGGCGCACCCAGTACGACGAGACATCCTCACCTGGCTGAAAGACCCGAAAGTGCAGTTCCCCGAGCAATTGCACAACCACGAATACGGCATCTGCGCCGGGCAGATCGACCAGCGCTGCGGCTTGTCCCAGTCGACCGTGTCGGCCCACCTGGCAACCTTGCAACGGGCGGGTTTGATCAGCAGCCAGAAGGCCGGGCAGTGGCACTTTTTCAGACGCAATGAGGAAGTGATCCAAGCCTTTCTCACGGCGCTTATTACAGAACTCAGCGCACCGGCGCTGTAACAAGGAAACGCAAATGCCCCTCTCGCTACTCATACTGGCCCTGAGCGCCTTCGCCATCGGCACCACCGAGTTCGTCATCATGGGCTTGTTGCCCGATGTGGCGGCGGACCTTGGCGTGTCGATTCCCGGCGCCGGCTGGCTGGTCACCGGCTACGCCTTGGGCGTGGCCATCGGCGCACCCTTCATGGCACTGGCCACCGCCAAACTGCCGCGCAAGGCTGCCCTGGTCGCGTTGATGGGCATCTTTATCATTGGCAACCTGCTCTGCGCCCTGGCCAGTGACTACAACGTGCTGATGTTTGCCCGTGTGGTCACCGCGCTGTGCCACGGTGCGTTCTTTGGTATCGGTTCAGTGGTCGCCGCCAACCTGGTGCCGGCCAACAAGCGCGCTTCGGCAGTGGCCTTGATGTTCACCGGCTTGACCCTGGCCAATGTGCTCGGCGTGCCGCTGGGTACCGCGCTGGGCCAGGAAGCCGGCTGGCGCTCGACCTTCTGGGCCGTGACGGTGATCGGCGTTGTGGCGCTGATCGGCCTGATCCGCTTTCTGCCGGCCAAGCGTGACGAAGAAAAACTCGACATGCGCGCCGAACTGGCCGCCCTCAAAGGTGCCGGTATCTGGTTGTCGCTGACCATGACCGCGCTGTTCGCCGCCTCCATGTTCACCCTCTTCACCTACGTCGCGCCGCTGCTGGGCGACGTCACCGGCGTGTCGCCCAAAGGCGTGACCTGGACCCTGCTGCTGATCGGCCTGGGCCTCACCGTGGGCAACATCATCGGCGGCAAGCTGGCGGACAAACGCCTGGCGGCCACCTTGATCGGTGTGTTCATCAGCATGGCGGTGGTGTCCACGGTACTGACCTGGACCAGCGTCGCGGTGATCCCGACCGAGATCACCCTGTTCCTGTGGGCCACCGCCTCGTTCGCCGCCGTGCCGGCGCTGCAGATCAACGTGGTGACTTTCGGCAAGGCCGCACCGAACCTGGTGTCCACCCTGAATATCGGCGCCTTCAACATCGGCAACGCCCTCGGCGCCTGGGTCGGCGGCAGTGTGATTGCCCACGGTTTCGGCCTGACCAGCGTGCCGTTGGCGGCTGCGGCCCTGGCGATCCTGGCCCTGCTGGTGACCCTGATTACTTTCCGTCAGAGCGGCGATACCGACCTGGCCCCTGCGACCAACTGATCAATCCACTTAAAGAGAAGGGTGTTATCCCATGACGACTATTTTCGATCCGATCAAACTGGGCGACCTGCAATTGTCCAACCGCATCATCATGGCGCCGCTGACCCGCTGCCGTGCCGATGAAGGCCGCGTACCCAACGCGCTGATGGCCGAGTACTACGTGCAACGCGCGTCTGCCGGGCTGATCCTCAGCGAAGCCACCTCCGTGACGCCGCTGGGCGTGGGCTACCCGGACACGCCGGGCATCTGGTCCAACGACCAGGTTCGCGGCTGGGCCAATGTGACCAAGGCCGTGTACGGCGCGGGCGGCAAGATCTTCCTGCAACTGTGGCACGTCGGCCGCATTTCCCACGAGTCGTACCTGAACGGCGAAACCCCGGTGGCACCGAGCGCGATCCAGCCCAAGGGCCACGTTAGCCTGGTGCGTCCGCTGGCCGACTACCCGACGCCACGCGCGCTGGAAACCGCTGAAATCGCCGATATCGTCGACGCTTACCGCGTCGGCGCCGAAAACGCCAAGGCCGCAGGCTTTGACGGCGTGGAAATCCACGGCGCCAACGGTTACCTGCTCGACCAATTCCTGCAAAGCAGCACCAACCAGCGCACCGACAACTACGGCGGCTCCCTGGAAAACCGTGCGCGCCTGCTGCTGGAAGTGACCGACGCCGCCATCGACGTCTGGGGCGCCGGCCGCGTGGGTGTGCACCTGGCACCGCGTGCCGACTCCCATGACATGGGCGACGACAACCTGGCCGAAACCTTCACCTACGTCGCCAGTGAACTGGGCAAGCGTGGCATCGCGTTCATCTGCTCGCGCGAAAAAGAAGCCGGCGACAGCCTCGGTCCACAACTGAAAAAAGCCTTCGGTGGCCCGTACATTGCCAACGAACGCTTCACCAAGGACAGCGCCAACGCCTGGCTGGCCTCGGGCAAGGCAGACGCGGTGGCCTTCGGCGTACCGTTTATTGCCAATCCGGACCTGCCGGCCCGCCTGAAGGCCGACGCGCCGCTGAACGAAGCGCACCCGGAAACCTTCTACGCCAAGGGCCCGGTCGGCTACATCGACTACCCAACCCTGGCGCTTTGATCGTCTGAAACGCAAAAAGCCCCGGTTCGCAGGAACCGGGGCTTTTTACTGCACGCTGGAATACTCAGCGATCTGAATGTGGGAGCAGGCTTGCGTGGGAGCTGGCTTGCCTGCGATAGCAGCGTTGCGGTGCGTCTGGCGGACCGAGGTATCTGCATTGCGGGCAAGCCCGGCTCCCACACAAGCCGCCACACCATCTTGATTTGCGCCAGCTTTGGAAACATTCCTTCACAGGCTTGCAACAATATTGCTACAAAATACTTAGGCGGCTACCTATCAACCGGCCGCCAGCCCGTATATAAAGTCACCCCACCCTTCAGGCGCAAGGACGATTGACTGTCTCTCGTCTTTACTGTTGACACAACTGGACGCAATTACGCATTTTGTCTTAATTGCGCAGGCTGGGGCTCAGGCGCAGCATGTCCAGCCCTGCATCAACCCAGCGCTCAGCCTCTTGATGCAATTGAAAGCTGTCGGGCACCAGAAGCCATTGGCCGATCAGCCCATTGATGTAGGCATGCATGCACACCGCACCACGGGTGGTGTCGAGATTTTCCGGAAGCTGCCCGCGATGGACCGCGTTACGCAATGTCAGGCCGATACGCAGGTTGCATTCCAGGCTATGGGTCTGGCGCTGGCGACGCATGTCACACATTTCATCGGTGAACTCGCACTTATGAAACAAAATCTCATTGATGCGCCGGGTTTTCGGGTCCAGGGCCACCTGATGAAACAAATGAATCAGCAGCTTGCGCATACAGCCAAGCGGGTCGACTTCATCCTCGCTTTCGCTCGCCCGGGCCAGTTCGTCCAGGGGTTCGTGCAGCGTGTCCAGCAATGCCTGGAGCAAATCGGACTTGTTGCTGAAATGCCAGTAGATGGCACCGCGCGTCACACCGGCCAGCGCCGCGATGTCCGCGAGCGTCGTGCGCGCAACGCCGCGCTCGTAAAAGGCCTGTTCAGCGGCTTCGAGAATCTGGCTGCGCGTTTCCTGAGCTTCCTCTTTGGTGCGACGAACCATGGCAGTAAAACCTCAATCAGAACACTTGGGACTATCGGTAACGCAGCTTTAATAGGCGGTAACGATCATCTGAATAATTGTGGGACGACACCGTCATGGGCGCCGAACGTACTAAAATCGAGGCTTTTGGACATGCTTTGTCAACATTCCGCGAAGCCTGTCAAGAGTTTACAAACAACCATGAACGTAAGTATATTGCGTAGCAAGCTACTTATCTACTCACAGCTTGTTTTTTACCCTTCCACACTTCTTGTGCGCATTCTGCGCGCCTGACCCGAGGATCTTCATGCAACTTAAGCCAGCTGTTACCGCTCTGGTCACTGCCGTCGCCCTGGCATCGCTGCTCAGCGGATGTAAAAAGGAAGAAGCGGCTCCGCCCGCTCAAACCCCTCAGGTCGGCGTGGTCACCATTCAACCGCAAGCCTTTACCCTGACCTCCGAATTGCCGGGGCGTACCACCGCCTTCCGCATTGCGGAAGTTCGGCCTCAGGTCAACGGCATCATTCTCAAGCGCCTGTTCAAGGAAGGCGCCGACGTGAAGGAAGGGCAACAGCTCTACCAGATCGACCCGTCGGTGTATGACGCGACCCTGAAAAGCGCACAAGCCAGCCTGACCCAGACCAAGTCCATCACCGACCGCTACAAGCAGTTGGTCGATGAGCAAGCCGTCAGCCGCCAGGAATACGACACGGCCGTCGCCAACCGCATGACTGCCGAAGCAAACGTTCAAACCGCCCAGATCAACGTGCGCTACACCAAAGTGTTCGCGCCGATCTCCGGGCGAATTGGCCGTTCTTCGGTCACCGAAGGCGCACTGGTCAGCAATGGCCAGGCCGATGCCATGGCCGTCATCCAGCAACTGGACCCGATCTACGTCGACGTCACGCAGTCTTCGGCTGAAATGCTGAAACTGCGCCGTGACCTGGAAAGCGGCCAGCTGGAAAAAGCCGGCGAAAATGCCGCCAAGGTCAAGCTGACCCTGGAAGATGGCAGCGCCTATGGCCAGGACGGCAAGTTGGAATTCTCTGAAGTGTCGGTCGACCAGACCACCGGTTCCGTGACCCTGCGCGCCGTGTTCCCGAACCCTGATCACACCCTGCTGCCGGGCATGTTCGTCCACGCCCAGCTGCAAGCCGGTGTGAACAGCAAGGCCATTCTGGCCCCGCAGCAAGGCGTGACCCGTGACCTCAAGGGCATCCCGACTGCGCTGATCGTGAACAAGGACAACAAGGTCGAGCAACGTCAGCTGGTCGCCAACCGTACTGCCGGCGCCTACTGGCTGGTGGAAAAAGGCCTGGACGCCGGTGACCGCGTGATCACCGAAGGCCTGCAATTCATCAAGCCGGGCATCGAAGTCAAGGTCAAGGACGCAGACAACGCCAAACCCGCCGGCACTGCCGCAGCGCCTGCTGCCGATGCTGGTAAAGGGGAGTAATCCATGTCGAAATTTTTTATCGACCGTCCCATTTTCGCCTGGGTAATTGCCCTGGTGATCATGCTGGTCGGGGCACTGTCGATCCTGAAGTTGCCCATCAACCAATACCCGGCCATTGCGCCGACCGCCATCGACATCCAGGTGACCTACCCAGGCGCGTCCGCACAAACCGTGCAGGACACCGTGGTGCAGGTCATCGAGCAACAGCTCAACGGTATCGACAACCTGCGTTATGTCGCCTCGGACAGTAACTCCGACGGCAGCATGACCATCACCGCGACGTTCAACCAGGGTACCAACCCGGACATCGCCCAGGTTCAGGTGCAGAACAAGCTGAACCTGGCGACCCCACTGCTGCCGCAAGAAGTGCAGCAGCAGGGTATCCGCGTGACCAAGTCGGTGAAGAACTTCCTGATGGTGATCGGTCTGGTGTCCGAAGACGGCAGCATGACCAAGGACGACTTGTCCAACTACATCGTGTCGAACATCCAGGACCCGATCTCCCGTACCGCCGGTGTGGGTGACTTCCAGGTGTTCGGTTCGCAGTACGCCATGCGTATCTGGCTCGACCCGGCCAAGTTGAACAACTACCAGCTGACGCCGGTGGATGTCAGCAACGCCATTCAGGCGCAGAACGTCCAGGTGGCCACCGGTCAATTGGGCGGCCTGCCTGCCCTGCCCGGCACTCAGCTGAACGCCACCATCATCGGCAAGACACGTCTGCAATCGGCCGAAGAGTTCGGCAAGATCCTGATGAAGGTCAATGCCGACGGCTCGCAAGTTCGCCTGGGTGACGTTGCCCGTATCGAACTGGGTGGCCAGAACTACAGCATCAGCGCGCAGTTCAACGGCAAGCCGGCCTCGGGTATGGCGCTCAAACTGGCCGCCGGTGCCAACGCACTGGACACCGCCAAGGCGATCCGTGCCACGGTTGCGTCCCTGGAACCGTTCTTCCCGCCTGGCATGAAGGCGGTGGTGCCGTATGACACCACGCCGGTTGTGACCGAATCGATTTCCGGTGTGGTTCACACCCTGGTCGAAGCGATCGTGCTGGTGTTCCTGGTGATGTTCCTGTTCCTGCAGAACTTCCGCGCCACCATCATCACCACCATGACCGTACCGGTGGTATTGCTGGGCACCTTCGGGATCCTCGCGGCATTCGGTTTTACCATCAACACCCTGACCATGTTCGGCATGATCCTGGCCATCGGCTTGCTGGTGGACGACGCCATCGTTGTGGTGGAAAACGTCGAGCGGGTAATGGCCGAGGAACACCTGTCGCCCAAGGAGGCGACGATCAAGTCCATGGGCCAGATCCAGGGCGCCCTGGTCGGTATCGCGCTGGTACTGTCGGCGGTACTGCTGCCAATGGCGTTCTTCGGGGGCTCCACCGGTGTGATCTACCGGCAGTTCTCCATCACGATTGTTTCGGCGATGGCGTTGTCGGTACTGGTTGCGCTGATCTTCACCCCGGCCTTGTGCGCCACTATGCTCAAGCCGATCGATCCGGAAAAGCACGGCCAACCCAAGCGTGGTTTCTTCGGCTGGTTCAACCGCACCTTCGACCGTGGCGTACTGAGCTACGAGCGCGGCGTGGGCAACATGATCAAGCACAAGCTCCCGGCATTCCTGGTGTATGCGCTGATCCTGGCCGGCATGATCTGGATGTTCACCCGCATTCCAAGCGCGTTCCTGCCCGACGAAGACCAGGGTGTGATCTTTGCCCAGGTGCAGACGCCGGTTGGCTCTTCGGCCGAACGCACGCAAAAAGTCATCGACGATATGCGCGCCTACTTGCTCAACAACAAGGAAGGCGAACCAGGCGAAGGCAAAGGCGTTCAATCGGTGTTCACCGTGAACGGCTTCAACTTTGCCGGTCGTGGCCAGAGCTCTGGCCTGGCGTTCGTCATGCTCAAGTCGTGGGACGAGCGTGACTCATCCACGTCGGTGTTCGAGATTGCCAAGCGCGCCCAAGGCTACTTCTCGCAGACGTTCAAGGACGCCATGGTGTATGCCGTCGTTCCACCGTCTGTACTGGAGCTGGGTAACGCCACCGGTTTCGACGTGTTCCTGCAAGACCAGGGCGGCGTTGGCCACCAGAAGCTGATGGATGCGCGCAACCAGTTCCTGGGTGCGGCGGCACAAAGCAAGATCCTGGCGGGCGTGCGCCCCAACGGCGTGAACGACGAGCCGCAGTACGAGCTGTCGGTCGACGACGAAAAAGCCAGCGCCCAAGGCATCAGCCTGTCGGACATCCAGCAGACCCTGGCCATTGCCCTGGGGGGTAGCTACATCAACGACTTCATCGACCGTGGTCGTGTGAAGAAGGTGTATGTGCAGGGTGACGCGGCCAGCCGCATGTCTCCGGAAGACCTGGATAAGTGGTACGTGCGCAGCACCTCCGGGAAGATGG
Organism: Pseudomonas sp. Larv2_ips; assembly: GCF_963879675.1. Lineage (NCBI taxonomy): Bacteria > Pseudomonadati > Pseudomonadota > Gammaproteobacteria > Pseudomonadales > Pseudomonadaceae > Pseudomonas > Pseudomonas sp. Larv2_ips. Next base: position 447,861 of record NZ_CAWOAW010000014.1, on the reverse strand, counting down.
TGCCACTGTCGGCCATCTCGTCGGGCAAGTGGATCTACGGTTCGCCGAAGCTCTCGCGCTACAACGGTGTAGCGGCAATGGAAATCCTCGGGACTCCAGCGCCTGGCTACAGTACCGGTGACGCGATGGCGGAAGTCGAGCGCATCGCCAAGGATCTGCCGTCCGGTATCGGTTACTCGTGGACCGGCCTGTCGTATGAAGAACGTCTGTCCGGCTCCCAGGCACCTGCGCTGTACGCCCTGTCGCTGCTGGTGGTGTTCCTCTGCCTGGCAGCGCTGTACGAAAGCTGGTCGATTCCAATCGCGGTGATCCTGGTGGTGCCACTGGGTGTGATCGGTGCATTGATCGCCACCAGTCTGCGCGGCCTGTCCAACGACGTGTTCTTCCAGGTGGGCTTGCTGGTGACGGTGGGTCTGGCAGCGAAAAACGCCATCCTGATCGTGGAATTCGCCAAAGAGCTTCACGAGCAGGGCAAAGGTATTGTCGAGTCGGCCATCGAAGCCTCTCGTATGCGTCTGCGTCCGATCATCATGACGTCCATGGCGTTCATGCTCGGCGTATTGCCGCTGGCCATCTCCTCGGGCGCAGGCTCAGGCAGCCAGCACGCGATCGGTACCGGCGTAATTGGCGGTATGATCACCGCCACCGTCCTGGCGATCTTCTGGGTGCCACTGTTCTTTGCAACCGTGTCGTCTGCTGGCGAGCGCAACAAAAAGACGGACACTACTGAAACTCCTAAAGAGGCTGGCCAATGAGCAAGTCGCTACTTTCCCTAGCCGTCACGGCATTCGTGCTCAGTGGCTGCTCGCTGATACCTGACTACCAGCGCCCTGAAGCGCCGGTCGCAGCGCAGTACCCGCAGGGGCCGGCGTATTCGTCGGCCCAGGCGCCGGGCCAGGCCGCTGCCGAGCAGGGCTGGAAGCAGTTTTTCCATGACCCGGCCCTGCAGCAGCTGATCCAGACCGCGCTGGTCAACAACCGTGACCTGCGTGTCGCGGCCCTGAACATCGATGCCTATGCGGCGCAGTACCAGATCCAGCGCGCCGACCTGTTCCCGGCCATCTCGGCCACTGGCAGCGGCAGCCGCACACGCACCCCGGCCAAGTTGTCGCAGACCGGCGAAGCAGGCATCACCAGCCAGTACTCGGCCGGCCTCGGCATCAGCTCGTATGAACTGGACCTGTTCGGCCGCGTGCGCAGCCTCAGCGAAGAAGCACTGCAGAAGTACTTCGCCACTGAAGAAGCGCGGCGCAGCACCCAGATCAGCCTGGTGGCCAGTGTGGCCAACGCCTACCTGACCTGGCAGGCCGACAAGGAACTGCTCAAGCTGACCCAGGACACCCTCGGTGCCTTCGAGCAGAGCTACAAGCTGACCTCGCGCAGCAACGAAGTCGGCGTGGCCTCGGCCCTCGACCTCAGCCAGGCGCGCACCTCGGTGGAAAACGCGCGGGTGCAACTGGCGCGCTATACACGCCAGGTGGCCCAGGACGAAAACAGCCTGACCCTGCTGCTCGGCACCGGTCTGCCGGCCAATATCGCCAGCAAGCCGCTGTCGGATGACCTGCTCAGCGAAGTGCCAGCCGGGTTGCCATCGGACCTGCTGCAACGTCGTCCCGACATTGTGCAGGCCGAGTACAACCTCAAGGCCGCCAACGCCAACATCGGCGCGGCGCGTGCAGCGTTCTTCCCGAGCATCAGCCTCACCGCCAGTGCCGGTACTGCCAGCCCAACTTTGGGCGGCCTGTTCAAAGGCGGTTCGGGCACCTGGTCGTTTGCTCCGCAGATCAACATCCCGATCTTCAACGCCGGTAGCCTGCGCGCAAGCCTGGACTACTCGAAGATCCAGAAAGAGATCAACGTGGCCAACTACGAGAAGGCCATCCAGACCGGCTTCCAGGAAGTCTCCGACGGCCTCGCCGCGCGCGCGACTTACAAGCAGCAACTGGACGCCCAGCGTGGCTTCGTCGCGGCCAACCAGGATTACTACCGCCTGGCCGAGCGTCGCTACCGCATTGGTGTCGACAGCAACCTGACGTTCCTCGACGCCCAGCGCCAACTGTTCAGTGCCCAACAATCGCTGATCACCGACCGTCTGGCGCAGCTCAACAGCGAGGTCAACCTGTACAAGGCCCTCGGTGGTGGCTGGAACGAGCAGACCGCGAAGAACGAGCCTGTGAAAGAAGAAGCACCGGCACTGAAGTTGTTCTGATCGTGCTGCTGTAAATAAAACCGCTTCCCTTACCGGAAGCGGTTTTTTTTGCCGCTTCATTAAGCACCGTGAATCAAAGGTGGGAGCTGGCTTGCCTGCGATAGCGGTGTGTCAGCCACACCTGTACTGACTGACCCGCCGCTATCGCAGGCAAGCCAGCTCCCACAGAAAAGCAAAACAGAAGCGGTGTGCCAGTCGACCTAAAGGGGGAGCTGAACTCGGTTAAATTGTGGGAGCGGGCTTGCTCGCGAAGGCGGTGGGTCAGTTAAAAATGAGCTGACTGACACACCGCATTCGCGAGCAAGCCCGCTCCCACATTTGGACCTCATCACCTCAGGAGGTCTTCTACTGCTTTGTTTTTGCTGTGCTTTTACCTCTGCCAACTCAAGCCCACTGTACTGTGCTTTTTATTTTGATCTGGCAGGCCCCGCGCATTCCCGACCCCACACGGCGACCCGCATCAAGTCTCGCACCTTGCTTTCTGCGGAACCTTTCAGGGTAAAATTGGTTACAGATTCTTACAGACCACAAAGGGAGCTTGTCGTAATGATCGTAGGAATCGACCTGGGCACAACCAACAGCCTGTCCGCTGTGTGGCGCGGTGACGCTGCCGAAATGGTGCCCAATGCCCTTGGCCAGTTGCTGACCCCGAGTGTGGTCGGCCTGGATGACCAAGGCCGCATCCTGGTGGGCCAAGCCGCCAAGGAACGCCTGCACACCCACCCGCACCTGACCACCTCGCTGTTCAAGCGCTACATGGGCAGTGCCACCGAAGTGCGCCTGGGCGACCGCTCGTTCCGCCCCGAAGAACTCTCGGCGCTGGTGCTCAAAAGCCTGAAAGAAGACATCGAGCGCACCTACGGCCAAAGCGTCACTGAAGCCGTGATCAGCGTGCCCGCCTACTTCAGCGACGGCCAGCGCAAGGCCACGCGCATCGCCGGTGAACTGGCCGGGCTCAACGTTGAAAAACTCATCAACGAACCCACCGCCGCTGCCCTGGCTTACGGCCTGCACCAGCGTGACAAGGAAACCTCGTTCCTGGTGTTCGACCTCGGCGGCGGCACCTTCGACGTGTCGATCATCGAGCTGTTCGACGGCGTGATGGAAGTGCGCGCCAGCGCCGGCGACAACTTCCTGGGCGGCGAAGATTTCGACACCTTATTGCTCGAACACTTTGTCGACAGCCAGCGCAACGCCCAGGGCTTCCCGCCCACCAGCACCGTGCTGCAAGCCCTGCGCCGCGAAGCCGAGCGCGTGCGCAAAGCCTTGGGCCAGGACGACAGCGCCGAGTTCGCCCTGCGCGTTGACGGCCAGCAATGGGTCACAACCATCACCCAGGCTGAACTCGCCAAGCTCTACACGCCCTTGCTGGAGCGCCTGCGCGCGCCGATTGAGCGCGCCCTGCGTGACGCACGGATTCGGGTCGGCGATCTGGATGAAATCCTGCTGGTCGGCGGCACCACGCGCATGCCGCTGGTGCGCAAACTGGCCGCCGGCTTGTTCGGACGCTTCCCGTCCATCAGCCTCGATCCGGACCAGGTGGTCGCCCACGGCGCGGCGATTCAGGCAGCGCTCAAGGCCCGTTCGGCAGCGCTGGAAGAGATCGTGCTGACCGACGTCTGCCCCTACACCCTGGGCATCGAAACCTCGAACCAATATGGCGGCCATATCGAAAGCGGGCATTACCTGCCGCTGATCGAGCGCAACAGCAGCGTGCCGGTCAGCCGGGTCAAGAGTGTGGTCACCCTCCACGACGACCAGAGCCGCGTGCTGTTGAAAATCTATCAGGGCGAAAGCCGTCTGGTGAAAGACAACATCGAACTGGGCCAGCTGGAAATTCCCGTGCCCAAGCGCAAGGCCGGCGAAGTCTCGCTGGATGTGCGCTTTACCTACGACAACAACGGCTTGCTTGAAGCCCAGGTGAACATCCCGCTGACCGGCGAGCAGCACTCACTGGTGATCGAGAACAACCCGGGCGTGCTCAGCCCGCAGGAAATCCAGCAACGCCTGCAAGCCCTGGCGCTGTTGAAGATTCACCCGCGCGACCAGCAGGTCAACACCGTGCTGACCGCCCGCCTCGAACGGCTCTACCAGGAAAACCTCGGCGAGTTGCGCGAACAGCTCGGGCACTGGGCCGCGCAGTTCCAGCAAGTGCTCGACACCCAGGACGAACGCCGCATCCGTGAGGCCCGCAGCGAACTCACCCGTCAACTAGAGCAACTCGACAACGGGTTCTGGCGCTGAGGGAGAACGACATGGACTGTTGGGCAGTGTTGCAACTGGCGGACGACGCCGACGAGCGCACCATCAAGCGCACTTACGCGCGGCTGCTCAAAAGCTGCCGCCCGGACGATGACGCCGAGGGTTTCCAGCGCCTGCGCGAAGCCTATGAACAAGCGCTGCATATCGCGCGCTGGCGGGCCGAGCATGAGGACGAAGAGGTCGAAGTCATCGACGCACCCGTGGCCGAACTGGCCGACGGCAACCCGCATGAATACGCGGAGTTTGACGATACTCGCCCCGTCAGCCCTGCCCTGTTCGACCTGCCGCCCGAGCAGACGCGCGCGCAAGCGCTGATCAACGGGCTGGGCGCTCACACCCTCGATGAGCGCTGGGAACAGGCCCAGCATCAACTCTGCGCCGATGCGTTTCAGGCAGCTCTGCTGCGCCACTGTTTCGATGCCCCCGGTGAGCGTGCGGCAATTGCCGCCTGGGCGGTGGAGCACTTGGAATGGCTGACGCCCTGGCAGCGTGTGGCGATGAGCCCCTGGCAACATGAGGCGCTAAGCGGCGAACTGCTGCAGGCTTATCGGCAGGCGCTGCAGGAACAGCTGGAGCAAAAGGCCGAGCGCGAGTTCATCAACCAGCTCAAAACCTACAACCAGCAACCCTGGCTGCGCGTGTTCGACCTGCAACAACAATGGCAGCGCATCGTCCTGCAACTGCTCCACGACACCACGTGGAGCGTGCCGTTGTTTGAGCGCGTCTGCCAGGTCTTTGGCTGGGATGACCAGAAAGGCATGCACCCCGAGCCCGAGTGGATGTGGCGGGGCCTGGTTGAACGCTGCGAGCAGGAGAGTTTCTACGACACCCTGCTGGAAAAAGCCCAAAACGGCCCGCGCAACGCACCCGACACCTTGCCCGCACGCGTGCTGCTGACGCAGATGCCGACCGCCGAACAGCACCGTTTGATGTCCCAGTTTGGGGATGACCAGTGGAACGCGTGCCAGCAACTGTCGCAAAAGTTTGCCTGGCGCTACCCGTCGTTACTGGAACGCCTGCCGCAACCCGATGTATTTTTTTGGCGAAAATTTTTGCCGCGCCCGGTCTCCGAACAAACCTGGGGCAGAGTGTGGGGCGGGCTGGCCATTGCTACGTGCGTGGCTTCCATTCACCTGAAAAAAGGGCCGGTGCCGCTCGAACTCTTCATGTTCATGTTGATGACCTTCCTGCCGACCGTCGTCGCCATGCGCCTCACTCAAGGCTGGGCCGCCATCACCTCGCGTTTGCTCGTTGCCGGCTTATGGCTGAGCGAGAGGCTGTTGCCCCAACGCTTCAACCCCCGCCAATACTGGTTGGTACTGCGCCACGGTATTCCGCAAGTGGGGATGCTGTTGATGTTCGGCTTTTTGCTCGGGCTGATGGGCATAGTGACGTACCTGGGCATGGTCCTGATCCACTTGTTCAGCCACCGGCGCATGGGCTCGGTCGACGAATCCTTCAATGCCAAATGGCCGTGGATCAGCGGCCTGCATTGGAGTTACTGGAGCCCCTGGCAACTGGTGTTCCTGGTGGTCATGGTGGTACTGACGCTCGCGTGCCAGCTATACCTGCCAGCCTTCCCTTTGACCCGCCTGGTTGAATCTCGACTGTAACCGTCACAAGGGCGGGCAGCCCATGCAGGGATGCCCGTCAACTTGCGTTCGATCATCGCCCGCAACCCGCCCTGCCCCACTTTCATCGCGCCCACACCGCCCCGCACCATGGCCGGCACCTGCATAACCCCAATAACAACAGGTCCAACACCATGAGCACTTTGCACCCCCGCCAGCTGTGGCTGGCGACCGCTGTCGCCAGTCTTGCCCTCCCCGTCGTCGCTGAAGAACACGGCTTTCTCGAAGACGCCAGCGCCAACCTTAACCTGCGCAATTTCTTCTTCAACCGCAATTACACCAACCCGACCAAAGCCCAGGGCGGCGCGCAGGAATGGACGCAAAGTTTCATTCTCGACGCGCGGTCCGGCTTCACCCAGGGCACGTTGGGTTTCGGCGTGGATGTGCTGGGCCTGTACTCACAAAAGCTCGATGGCGGGCGCGGCACCGGTGGCACCCAGCTGTTGCCACTGGACCACGACGGCCGCCCGGCCGATAACTTCGGGCGCCTGGGAGTGGCGTTCAAGGCGCGGCTTTCCAAGACCGAAGTGAAGGTCGGCGAGTGGATGCCGGTGCTGCCGATCCTGCGCTCCGACGATGGCCGTTCACTGCCGCAAACCCTGCGCGGCGGGCAGATCACCTCCAGGGAAATCGACGGCCTTACGCTTTACGGCGGTCAGTTCCGCGCCAACAGCCCACGCGATGACAGCAGCATGACGGACATGTCGATGTTCGGTAAAACCGCCTTCACCTCCGACCGCTTCAACTTCCAGGGCGGCGAATATGCGTTCAACGACAAACGCACCCAGATCGGTGTGTGGAATGCCCAGCTCAAGGACATCTACCGCCAGCAGTACCTCAACCTGATCCACAGCCAGCCCGTGGGTGACTGGACCCTGGGCGCCAACCTCGGGTTCTTCTACGGCAAGGATGACGGCAGCGCCCGCGCCGGTGACCTGGACAACAAGACCTGGTCCGGCCTGTTTTCCGCGCGTTACGGCGGCAACACCTTCTACGTCGGCCTGCAAAAACTCACCGGCAACAGCGCGTGGATGCGCGTCAACGGTACCAGCGGCGGCACCCTGGCCAACGACAGCTATAACGCCAGCTACGACAACGCCCAGGAAAAGTCCTGGCAGGTGCGCCACGATTTCAACTTTGTCGTGCTCGGCCTGCCGGGCCTGACCCTGATGAACCGCTATATCAGCGGCAGCAACGTGCACACAGGCGCCATCACCGACGGTAAGGAGTGGGGCCGTGAGAGCGAACTGGGCTACACCGTGCAAAGCGGCGCCCTCAAGGATTTGAACGTGCGTTGGCGCAACTCCAGCATGCGCCGCGACTACAGCAACAATGAGTTCGACGAGAACCGCTTGATCGTCAGTTACCCGATCAGCCTGTTGTAGGCGTCTGTCAGGGCGAATGGCAGCCGCGACTTGATTGATCGCGGCTGTTTTTCAGCAAGTTGCCTCAATGGGAGCGGGAACGTTCACCGCTACTGCCTCGACTGACCGCCACCGGCGCCTGCGCTACTCACGCGGGCGCGGCAATGGCGGCGAAGCCCCGAACCCCTTACGCCTGAAGACAGCCCCGTCCCTTCAAGACAGGCGGCACGATTTACCGCTGATGACAGCCGCGCTCATGCTGTATCGTGCACGCGCCCATCACCCGGCACAGGGACTCAACGACACGGATGACCAGCTCTGAACCCAGGCCGCCATGAAATACCTGATTGTCATTCTGTCGATTCTGCTCAGCGGCTGCATCGGCGCGCCTATCGCGCTGACGCCGCAGACCGAGCAACGCCTGCAAGCCCAGGCGCCGATCCGTTTCCTGCTGACCTTTGATGACGGCCCCAGCGCCTCGGGCTACAACAACCCCAGCCGCTCGGTGGTGGCTGACCTGGCGAATAACCCGGTATTGCCGGGCATCAAGGCGGTGTTCTTCCTGCAGACCGAAGCCTCCCGCTCAGGCGGCAGCCCGCGGGGCCGCAAGACCATGGTGCGTGAGTACGCGGCGGGTCACGTGCTGGCCTTCCACACCGCCACCGGGTTTCACACCAACCACCGCTGGTTGAGCGACGCCGAGCTTGAAAGCACCCTCAGCCAGGGCGCGGCCGATATCGCCGCCATCACCGGCGCCTCACCCGCGCTGGTACGTCCGCCCTTCTGGAACTACGACAAGCGCACCTTCGCCGCCTACCAGCGCCACGGCATGCACGTATTGCTGACCGACCTGAGTGCCAATGACGGCAAGATCTGGGGCTTCAACGGCAGCCCACGGCGCCGAGCGAATTTGTATCGGCAGCTGTCGGTGGTGCGCGAGCGTATCGCGCTGGGCGAGTTACCGACAGTGGACGGCGTGATACCGGTGGTCGTGACCTTCCATGACATCAACCGCTACACCGCGCGGCACCTGCAGGAGTACTTGCAGATCCTGATGGACAGCGCTCGAATCAACGGCATGAAGACCGCGGCCGAGCCGTTCTACACCGACCGTGCCACGCTGGAACGCGCGGCGCTGGCGCGCACGGTCAAGGATGTGAATGAACGGGTGCACCTGCCGGGAGTGTGGAACTGGATATGGGATGCGGATTCCCACTGAAACCAATGTGGGAGCGGGCTTGCTCGCGAATGCGGTGGGTCAGTCCATTTATCTTTAACTGATCCAGCGCATTCGCGAGCAAGCCCGCTCCCACCATTTTGACCGTGTTTCAAATCAGTCCTGGCGCGATTCCACGCCGAGTTCATCCCATACCGACTCGGCGAGATGGAAGGTCGCATTCGCCGCCGGAATCCCACAATAGATCGCGCTCTGCATCAGCACTTCCTTGATCTCGGCGCGGGTCACGCCGTTGCTGGCAGCGGCGCGCAGGTGCAGTTTCAATTCTTCACTGCGGTTCATGCCGATCAGCATGGCGATGGTGATCAGGCTGCGGGTGTGCCGCGGCAGGCCGGGGCGGGTCCAGATATCACCCCAGGCGTGGCGGGTGATCATTTCCTGGAACTCGCTGTTGAATTCGGTCAGGGCATTCAGGCTGCGGTCGACATGTGCGTCGCCCAACACTTCGCGGCGCACCTGCAGGCCGTCGGCGTAACGGTGTTTCTCGTCCACAAAAAAGCTCCTGGTTCAATTGGATCTCGGCTCGATCACCGGTGGCGGCGGCAAGCGCTCGTCACCCGGTTTATTCAGCCAGCAAGAACGTCAGCACCCGTTGACTGAAATCAGCCCCGGCCTGGACGTTGGACAGGTGGGCCGCATAGAACTCGGCGTACTCGGCGCCCTTCACGTGGTGCTGGATAAAGTGGCCACCGGCCGGCGGTGTCACCGCATCCTCGGTCCCGGCAATCACCAGGGTCGGCACTTTGATCGATGCCAACTGTTCGCGAAAATCCGCATCGCGCACGGCGGCGCAATTGGCGGCGTAACCCTCGGGCGACGTGGCAGCGAGCATGTCGGTAATCTGCCTGGCCTGGTGCGGGTTGGCGGCGGCGAAATCGGCGGTGAACCAGCGGGCGATAGACGCGTCACGCAGCGCCACCATGGCGGCCGGGCCATCGCGCAGAACCCTCTCGATACGTGGGTTCCACACATCCGGCGTGCCGATCTTGGCCGCGGTGTTACACACCACCAGCCGCTGCAAACGGTCTCCGGCATGGATGCCCAGCCATTGACCGATCAGGCCGCCCATGGACAGCCCGCAAAAATGCGCACGCTGGATCTGCAGCGCATCCAACAGCGCGATCACGTCGTGGCCCAGTTGCTCAATGCTGTACGGCCCCTTGGTAACCAAGGACTTGCCGTGGCCACGGGTGTCGAAACGCACCACGCGAAAATGCTCGGTGAAGGCCGGAATCTGGATGTCCCACATATGCAGGTCGGTGCCCAGGGAGTTGGACAGCACCAGCACCGGCGCGTCGAGCGGGCCGTCCAGTTGGTAATGCAGTTCGCCCTCGGCGAGTTGTACAAATGGCACAGCGGTCTCCTTACACGGTCAAGGCAAAATGATCGGTCACCGCGCGGGTGACCCACGTGTGCGCCTGGCCAAGGTAGTGGGCCGGGTCGAGCAGGCGGTCCAGTTCAGCGGCTGACAACTCGGCGGTAACCTGCGGTTCGTCCGCCAGCACTGCACGCAGATGGCGCCCGTCGGCAACGGCGCGTTTGCAGCATTGCTCCAACAGATGGTGCGCGGTTTCCCGGCCCAGGCGTTGGGCAAGCACGCTGCTGACGGCTTCGGCCAGCACCAGGCCCTGGGTCAACTCAAGATTGCGCGCCATGCGCTCAGGGTCGACCTCCAGCCCGTCGGCCACCAGCAGCGCCTGCTTCAGTGCGCCGGACACCAACCGGCAAATGTCCGGCAGGGTTTCCCATTCGGCATGCCACAGGCCAAGGCTGCGCTCGTGTTCCTGAGGCATGGCGCTCAACATCGTCGCCACCAGGCCCGGCACGCGGGTCGCGGTGCTGATGAGTACGGCGGCGCCCACCGGGTTGCGCTTGTGCGGCATGGTCGATGAACCACCTTTGCCGGGCGCCGAGGGCTCGAACACTTCCGCCGCTTCGGTCTGCATCAAGAGGCTGATATCACGCCCCATTTTGCCCAGGCTGCCGGCGATCAGGCCAAGCACACTGGCGAACTCCACCAGCCGGTCACGGTGGGTGTGCCAGGGTTGCTCGGGTAAATTCAATTGCAACTGCGCAGCCAAGGCTTCGGCCACCGGCATTGCCTGCTCACCCAGCGCCGCCAGCGTGCCGGACGCGCCGCCAAACTGCAGCACCAGCAGGCGCGGTTTGAGCTCGGCAAGACGCTGACGACTGCGCGTCACCGCCCCCAGCCAACCGGCGATTTTCATGCCCAGGGTCACCGGTGTCGCATGCTGCAACCAGGTGCGCCCGGCCAATGGCACGCGCGCATAACGCTGGGCCTGCACGGCAAGGGTCTCGCCCAATTGCGCCAGGTCAGTGTCGATCAACGCCAGCGCGCGCCGCAGTTGCAGGACCAGGCCGGTGTCCATCACATCCTGGCTGGTCGCGCCCAGATGCACATAACGTTCGGCGCCGGCGTCTTCACTGGCGACCAATGTGCCCAGCGCTTTCACCAACGGAATCGCCGAATTGCCCGCCGTGGCAATCGCCACGCCGAGTGCATCCACATCGTACAAAGACGCCAGGCACGCCTGGGCAATCGGCGCGACGGCGGCCTGGGGAATCAACCCGACCTGGGCCTCGGCGCGCGCCAGCGCGGCTTCGAAGTCCAGCATGCCCTGCAAACGCCCCTGGTCGCAGAACACGTCGGCCATGCTGTCAGCGCTGAAGTAGGCGTCGAACAGTTGATTGCTCGTGCGCAGTGTCATAACTCTTCCTTACAGATCGTGGTGCAGATACGCCGCCTGCTTGGGCAGGCGCAGGCTGAACAGGAAAGCAATCGCCATCATCACGGTGACGTACCAATAGAAGCCGTTCTCCATGCCCATGGATTTCAGGCCCAGCGCGACCACTTCAGCCGAGCCGCCGAAAATCGCGTTGGCCACCGCGTACGCCAGCCCCACACCCAATGCACGTACCTGGGGCGGGAACATTTCGGCTTTGACCAGGCCGCTGATGGAGGTATAGAAGCTGACAATCGCCAGGGCCAGGGTGATCAGCACAAAGGCCAGGAACGGGCTGCTGACGGTTTTCAGGGTCAGCAGGATCGGCACGGTGCACAGCGTGCCCAGGGCGCCGAACCACAGCATGGAATTGCGTCGGCCGATCTTGTCCGCCAGCATCCCGAACAGCGGCTGCATGCACATGTAGAGGAACAGCGCGCCGGTCATGATGTAACTGGCGGTCTTGGCATGCATCCCGGCCGTGTTCACCAGGTACTTCTGCATGTACGTGGTGAACGTGTAGAAAATCAGCGAGCCGCCGGCGGTGTAGCCCAGCACCGTGATAAAGGCCGCGGTGTGATTGCGCAGCAGCGCGGTGATGCTGCCGGCGTCCTTGTGTTCGCGCATTTCCTTGGTGGTGGTCTCTTTCAAGGTACGGCGCAGCAGCAAAGAGATGAGCGCCGCGACGGCACCGACCACAAACGGAATCCGCCAGCCCCAGGCGCGCAGTTCGTCTTCACTGAGAAATTGCTGCAGGATCACCACCACCAGTACCGCGAGCAATTGCCCGCCGATCAGGGTCACGTACTGGAACGAGGCAAAGAACCCGCGCTGGCCCTTGAGGGCCACCTCACTCATGTAGGTGGCGGTGGTGCCGTACTCGCCGCCCACCGATAAGCCTTGAAACAGGCGGGCCACCAACAACAGGATCGGCGCCCAGATGCCGATGTCTTTGTAGGTCGGCAAAAACGCGATAACCAGCGAGCCGGCGCACATCATCAGCACCGCGATCATCATCGAATTCTTGCGGCCGTGCTTGTCGGCCAGACTGCCGAACACCCAGCTGCCAATAGGGCGCATCAAGAAGCCGGCAGCGAACACACCGGCGGTGCTGAGCAGTTGTACGGTGGGGCTCTCCGACGGAAAAAATGCCGGGGCGAAATAGATGGCGCAGAAGGCATAAACGTAGAAGTCGAACCATTCGACAAGGTTGCCGGACGAGGCCCCGACAATTGCAAAAATCCGTTTGCTGCGTTCTTCTCCGGTGTAGTGAATCGTTTTTGTTGTCATGTTTTTTTCACTCAGTGGGAACGGTTATAGCCTAGACATACTTTGCAACAACCATGTTCCGCAAGCAGACTTTTGGATACTTGTCGCCAGCAAGGGCCTCATCGCGGGCAGGCCCGCTCCTCACATTTTGATTGGGGACACCTTCAAAAGTGGGAGCAGGCTTACCTGCGACAGGTTTCAGGCCACCTCAGTAATCGAAGAACACCGTTTCCTTGTCTGTGCCCTGCAAAATCACATTCCACTGATACACACCGCCCGCATCCGCCTTGGCAATCAGGGTGCCGCGACGCTCAGCCGGCACACACGCCAGCAACGGGTCTTCGCCATTCAACGCTTCACCGTCAAAATAAATCCGTGTCAGCAAGTGCTTCACCAGCCCACGCGCAAATACCAGCACCACCAGGTGCGGCGCCTGGGTCGTACCCGCAAGCCCCGGCACGCTGCCCGGCTTGATCGTGGTAAAGCGAAAGCGCCCTTGGGCATCCACCGGCACTCGGCCAAAGCCTTCGAAGTTGGGATCGACGGCTTTGGCCTGTTCATCTTCCGGGTGATCGTATTTGCCCGCAGCATTGGCCTGCCAGACTTCAAGCATGGCGTCGTTGACGACATCACCGTTGCCGTCCACCACTTGCCCACTGATCGCCACGCGTTCGCCAAGGGTGGCCGGCACGGTCAGGTCTTCGCGGTTCAGCCAGGTCAGGCCAATGTGGTAATACGGCCCGACGGTGTGGGACGTGGTCGCGTAAAGGCTCATCTCATTTCTCCATCGGCGTGGCGTCGCGGCCGCGCAGGACGATGTCCCAGCGGTAGCCGAGGGCATAGGAAGGAATGGTTTTCTCCAGGTCGAAGCTGGCGATCAAGCGCTGCTTGGCCGAGGTGTCCGGCACGCAGTTGTAGATCGGGTCGTATTCCAGCAGCGGGTCACCGGGGAAGTACATCTGCGTGACCAAGCGCGTCAGCACGCTGGGGCCAAACAGCGAAAAATGGATATGTGCCGGGCGCCACGCGTTGTGGTGGTTGCCCCACGGGTAGGCGCCGGGCTTGATGGTCTGGAACTGGTACCAGCCCTGCGCGTCAGTGACGGTGCGGCCGGTGCCGGTGAAGTTCGGGTCCAGTGGCGCGTCATGCAGGTCACGCTTGTGGTTGTAGCGACCGGCAGCGTTGGCTTGCCAGATCTCCACCAGAATGCCCGGCACCGGCAGGCCGTTTTCATCCAGCACGCGGCCATGAATGATGATGCGCTCGCCCTGAGGCTCGCCCTCGTGCTGGGCAGTCAGGTCGTTGTCCTTCTCATTGACGCGTTCGGCGCCGATGCTCGGGCCGGTGATCTCCGACAAGGAATGCGGCAGAAACACCAACGGCTGAGACGGCGAACGCAAGTTCGTCGACTGGTAGGCCGGGTGCAGATAATCGGGTTGAGTGCCCGCTTGCGGGCGCCGGTATCCGGGCTTGTCACTCATGGAGCCATCCTCTTTTATTAGACGCGTTCAATCGCCAGGGCCAAACCTTGGCCGACGCCCACACACATAGTGGCCAGGCCTCTGCGGCCGCCGGTTTTTTCCAATTGGTGCAACGCCGTCAACACCAACCGCGCGCCGCTCATGCCCAGCGGGTGGCCGAGGGCGATGGCGCCGCCGTTCGGGTTCACTTGCGGGGCGTCGTCGGCGATGCCCAACTCACGCAGCACTGCCAGGCCCTGGCTGGCGAAGGCTTCGTTGAGTTCGATGACATCAAAGTCGGTAACCGCCAGACCAAGGCGCTCCACCAGTTTGCGCACCGCCGGCACCGGGCCGATGCCCATCACGCGCGGTGCCACACCGGCACTGGCCATGCCCAACACACGGGCGCGGGCGGTGAGGCCATGTTTTTTCACGGCCTCGGCCGAGGCCAGAATCAGCGCCGCCGCACCGTCATTCACGCCCGAGGCGTTGCCGGCGGTGACGGTCTTGTCCGGGCCATTCACCGGTTTGAGTTTGGCCAGGGCTTCCAGGGTTGTGTCCCGTGGATGCTCATCCTGCTCGACCACGGTCTCGCCTTTTTTATGCGCGACGCGCACCGGCACGATTTCTTCGGCGAAAAACCCGGCGGCTTGCGCAGCGGCGGTACGTTGCTGGCTGCGCAGGGCAAAAGCGTCCTGGTCGGCGCGGGACACGTTGTAGTCGTCGGCGACGTTATCGGCGGTCTGCGGCATCGCGTCCACACCGTATTGGGCCTTCATCAACGGGTTGATAAAACGCCAGCCGATGGTGGTGTCTTCAAGCTTCATGTTGCGTGAAAACGCCGCATCAGCCTTGCCCATCACGAACGGTGCGCGGGACATCGACTCAACGCCGCCGGCAATCGCCAGCTCCATTTCGCCGCTGGCGATGGCACGGAATGCCGTGCCAATCGCGTCCATGCCCGAGGCGCACAAACGGTTGAGGGTCACGCCGGGAATGCTCTGCGGCAGGCCCGCCAACAGCAGGGCCATGCGCGCGACGTTGCGGTTGTCCTCGCCGGCCTGGTTGGCACAACCGAGGAACACTTCATCCACCGCCGCCCACTCCACCTGGGGGTTGCGCTCGATCAGGGCCTTGATCGGCAAGGCCGCCAGGTCATCGGCACGCACCGTGGACAAACCACCGCCAAAGCGGCCGATGGGCGTGCGAATGGCATCACAGATAAATACGTCACGCATCAGGCTTCTCCTGGCGCTTGGCCATGGGCGGCGGCAGTGCGGGCTTCGAGATCACGCAGAGCCTTGAGTTCGATGTCCGTCGGTGCGTCGGTGGTGCTTACTTGATCGGCAAACCGAATCGCCCAACCGGTGGCCGCGATCACTTGTTCGCGGGTGACGCCGGGGTGCAGCGCGGTGACCACAAATTCATGGCTGCCCTCTTCCGGCTCCATGATGCACAGGTCGGTAATAATCCCTACAGGGCCGGCGCCTGGCAGACCCAGGCGCTTGCGTGAGTCACCGCCTTCGCCATGGCCGACGGAGGTGATGAAGTCCAGCTTGTCGACAAACGAACGCGCCGACTGCTTGAGGATGATCAGCACGCTCTTGGCCGAGCCGGCAATCTCCGGCGCGCCACCGGCACCCGGCAGGCGCACTTTGGGCTGGTGATAGTCACCGACCACGGTGGTGTTGATATTGCCGAATCGGTCGACCTGGGCCGCGCCGAGAAAACCGACGTCGATGCGCCCGCCTTGCAGCCAGTAGCGGAAAATCTCGCCGGTCGGCACCACGGTGTCAGCGGTTTCTGCCAGTTCGCCGTCGCCGATGGACAGCGGCAAGACGCTGGGCTTGGCGCCAATCGGGCCCGATTCGTAGATCAGCACCACGTCGGGTGATGAGGTCAGGCGCGCCAGGTTGGCAGCCTTGGAAGGCAAGCCGATGCCGACGAAGCACACCGAGCCGTTCTTGAGGCGACGCGCGGCGGCGACGGTCATCATTTCATTGGTGGAGTAAGCCATCACTTGGCCTCCTGCGCGGTGGCCAGCTTGGCCTGGAATTCACGGAAGTCGGCAGTGCCGTGGATGTATTCGTCGATCCAGGCGGTAAATGTCCCACGATCACGAGCGATCGGGTCCCACGCCTGATAGAAGCGGTTATCACGCTCGTTGTAGCCGTGGGCGTAGGACGGATGCGCGCCACCGGGTACATGACACACCGCCGTCAACGCCCAGGTCGGCAGCACGCAGCTGTTCATCGGCGCATTCAGGTCGTCAACGATCTCTTCGACGGTGACGATGCAGCGCTTGGCCGCCAGGGCCGCTTCTTTCTGCACACCGAGAATGCCCCAGAGCAACACGTTGCCCTTGCGGTCAGCCTTCTGTGCATGGATCACGGTGACGTCCGGGCGAACCGACGGCACCGCCGCCAGCACTTCGCCGGTGAACGGGCAGGTCACGGTTTTGATCAGCGGGTTGACCTTGGGCAAGTCAGAACCGGCGTAGGCGCGCAGCACCGCAAACGACAGGCCGGATGCACCGGCGACGTAGGCATTGGCCAGGTCGGCGTGGCTGTGTTCTTCGATCTCCAGCGGTTGCGGCCATTGCTTCTCGACCGCGTCGCGCAGGCGATGCAGGGAGCCTACGCCGGGGTTGCCGCCCCAGGAGAAAATCAACTTGCGGGCGCAGCCGGCCCCGATCAACTGGTCGTAGATCAAGTCAGGCGTCATACGCACCAGCGTCAGGTCTTTCTTGCCCTGACGAATGATTTCATGACCCGCCGCCGTAGGGATCAGGTGGGTGAAGCCTTCCAGCGCGACGGTGTCGCCGTCATTCACGAAGTGCTTCACCGCGTCGCGCAGCGCAAGGATTTCAGCCATGGGGTTGGGGCTCCCGGTGTTGATCGAAAAAGGCGCTGAGGTGGCGCCCAAGTGCCTGAACATTAAGCCGGGGAAAGGGGTCGAACAATCCGATAATCGACTCAGTGTTCGATTATCGAACGGATTGTTGCCTAGCTAATCTTTGTACGAAACACTGAAACTCAACTGGGCTTAGTCCATGTGGGAGCTGGCTTGCCTGCGATGCAAACGACTCGGTTCGGCAGGTGAACTGAGTTGATGCAATCGCAGGCAAGCCAGCTCCCACAGAGGCGCCGGCAGCCACAAGATCGGGTAAAGCCTCAGGTCGCGTCCGCATGGCTGACCATGCCCTTGATCAGCACGGCCGCCGTGGCCAGTGCCGCCGGAATCACCAGCGCCGTCAGCACCTGCTCGAAGTTCCAGCCCAACCCCAGCAACGTTGCGCCCATCCACGCACCGAGGATCGCGCCAAAGCGGCCGATGCCGAGCATCCACGACACGCCGGTAGCGCGGCCTTGGGTCGGGTAGAAGCGTGCGGCCAGTGACGGCATCGCCGATTGCGCACCGTTGACGCACATCCCGGCAACCAGCACCAAGGTAGCCAGCAACGTGATATTGCCCAGGCTCTGCCCCACCGCGTAGGCGAACACCCCGGCCAGCAGATAGAAAGTGCCGATGACCTTGTGCGGATTGAACCGGTCCATCGCCCAGCCCACGCCGACCGCACTCAACACGCCACCAAACTGGAAGAGCGCGCCGATAAACGCAGCCTGTTCCATGCTGGCGCCGCTGTCGCGCATCAGGGTCGGCAACCAACTGGTCAGCAGGTACACGATCACCAGGCCCATAAAGTAGGTGAGCCACAGCAACAAGGTGCCGGCGCTGTAAGTGCCGGAGAAAATTACCGCGAACACGTTGCGCGCCTTGACGGTTTTTTGCTCGGGCACGCTGAAGCTGGTGGCGCGGGCGACGAGGTTGGGCTCGATGGGTGACAAGGTTTTGCGCACCTTGTCGGTGCCACGATTGCGCACCACGAGGTAGCGCGCCGATTCCGGCAACCACACCAACAGCACCACCGCCAGGATCAACGGCAGGATGCCGCCAATCATCAGCAAGCTGTGCCAGCCGAACGCTGGAATCAGCTTGGCCGAGATAAATCCGCCACCGGCCATGCCCAGGTTGAACCCACAGAACATGCTGGTGACCAGCAACGACTTGTGACGCTCGGGCGTGTACTCGGAGAGCAGCGTGGTGGCATTCGGCATCCCCGCGCCCAGGCCCAGCCCGGTGAGGAAACGCAACACCAGCAACTGGTCGACGTGAGTGCTGTAGGCCGAGGCCAGGCTGAACGCGCCAAACACCAGCACCGCACTCACCAGCACCACTTTGCGCCCGAAGCGGTCGGCCAACGGGCCGGAGCCCAGCGCGCCGAACACCATGCCGATCAATGCGGCGCTCATCACCGGGCCGAGGCTGGCGCGGTCGATGCCCCAGTCCTGCGAAAGGGCGGGCGCGATAAAGCCCATGGCGGCGGTGTCGAGCCCGTCGAGGAAGACAATCAGGAAACACAGGATCACCACGCGCCATTGGTAGCGTGACAACGGCTGGGCATTGATAAAGGACTGCACGTCCAGGTTAGTACCGACAGAGGGCTGATTCATTATTGTTATTTCCACACCGATGGGCGGGCGAACGACCTGAGGTCGTCATTATTATTGGGGCGGCGCTGATAGCGCTGCCGCACATTAATAAGCCAGGGGAAACACCGTCAATTGATCAAGCCGGGATCTGTGCGGTCATCGAACACTTAGGCAAACAGTTGCGCACTCAGCTCGCGGCTCGCGCTGAGCATGCTCGGCAGGAAACGCTGCTCCAGCTCGCTGCGGCTGACGCGACCGGCGTGAGTACTCACGTTGAGTGCGGCCAGCACTTGGCCGGACGCGTCGTACACCGGCACGGCGATGGAACGCAGGCCCTGCTCCAACTCCTGATCGACAATGCACCAGCCCTGCTGGCGTACTTGCTGCAGGCATTCGAACAACGCGTCGGCGGTGGTCAGGGTGCGGCTGGTCTTGGTTTGCAGGTCGGCGTGGTCGAGGTAGTCCTGCAGCGAGGCATCGTCGAGTGCCGCGAGCAGAATGCGGCCCATGGACGTGCAGTACGCCGGCAAGCGCCCGCCCACCGACAAATCCACGGAAATCAGGCGCTGGGTGGTGGCTGACCGGGCGATATAGAGGATGTCGTCGCCCTCCAGCGTCGCCATGTTGCAGGCTTCATGCAGTTGCTCGCTCATGCGATCAAGATAAGGCTGGGCCGACACCGCCAGTGGTGTAGAAGATAAATAGGCGTGCCCAAGGGTCAGGACTTTGGGCAACAGTGAATAGGTCCGCCCGTCGGTGGTGGCGTAGCCGAGCTTGATCAACGTGTGCAGGCAACGACGCACCGCGGCGCGGGGGATTTCAGTGCGGTGGCTGATCTGGGCGATGGTCAGGTGGCGCTTGCGCTCCTGGAAGGCCTGCACCACGGCCAGGCCACGGGCCAGGGAAGTCATGAAGTCCGGATCACCGGTAAACGCCTGGATGCGCTTGGCCGGGGACGCCACGATCGGCGGCGCCACTGACGCGAAGGAGTTGCGCAATTGATCGTTCATTTCAGGGTCCTTTCTCTTGTTTTCAACCGCTGGGAGGGTTGGCCGCTATTACAAGCCGCGCTGGCCAGAATGCACAAGGCGGGGCCAGCAACTTTGGGCGATTATCGGACGATCATGCGATTATCGCAATTTGCTGGTCCCGCAATGGCGCTCAACGAACGAGCACACTTAACGGATGCGCCGAAGGGATCGCTCACGTTTGAGCAGCCATCCGACATTTATAAAAGTGCAGAACCTCGACCCGGTTTTTTTCGAAAAGTCTGACACCTGTATGTAACAAAACCCTCACGCAACGTTGACGCTTTTTAACTTCACGCCGATAGTGTTATTCAAATACGCCGCTATAATGCAACCTGTGCAGAGGTCGGCCCGGTAACAATAATCGGGATTGGAGCTCGCCAGGCTTTGCAGCGTTCCAGCATCGCCGGTCACACGTATCCGCTTAAACGTTTTGCCCCTGGTGCCTTCTTTCAAACTTGAACAGTTCGCCTGTTCAACTTGAAACAGCCCGAGGACGACTTTCAAGCGTGGCGCTGCACATTCAATACACTCAACTCAATTAGGTAACACTGTGACGAAAGACGAACTGCGCGCGGAACTTGAGCGCCAGGAGCAACGTTACAAGGACGTTTACGGCGGGGAAATCACCACCTACGCCGCCCAGCCTGAGCCCGAGCGCAAGCCCTGGCGCAAACGAGCCAGTTTGCTCGATCAGGCATTTGCCCAGGAAATCCAAAAGATTGAACAGGAACTCAAAACCGAAGAGCCATAAGCGCTTCGATTTGAGCTTCAAGGTTTTGCCACCGCCGCTGGCGCATTGCCAGCGGCGGGCAACCTGATTTAATCAGGCTCCTACAGCCTTGAACGAAATTTCGTACAAATGTTTCAAATGTGACAATTCGGTCAAAAAAACCCGCATTTTCGACCCCGCGCTTTATAAATCAAAGACTTGCCAAAGCCCCGAAAACCCTGGGATGCGCACCCCTGCCCGGTTTTTTTTCAATGAAGATTGTTACCGATGAGCAGCTAGTGCATCGATTACTGAGGTTTTCTGGCATAATCGCGCCCCCTTACGACCGGGTCAGAAAACCTTCATGATCGATTTATTCAGCGGACTGGATGCGTGGGTTCTAGTGAGCCTGTTGCTCGCCCTGGCCTTTGTCCTCGCCTTCGAGTTCATCAATGGCTTTCATGACACCGCTAACGCGGTGGCCACTGTCATCTATACCAAAGCCATGCCGCCGCACCTGGCCGTGTTCTTCTCCGGGGTGTTCAACTTCCTCGGCGTGTTGCTCGGTGGTGTCGGTGTCGCGTACGCCATCGTGCATTTGCTGCCGGTGGAGTTGCTGATCAATGTGAACACCGGCCATGGTCTGGCTATGGTCTTCTCTTTGCTCGCAGCGGCGATCACCTGGAACCTGGGCACCTGGTACTTCGGTATCCCGGCCTCCAGTTCCCACACCCTGATCGGCTCGATCCTGGGTGTCGGCCTGGCCAATGCCCTGATCAACGATATTCCGCTGGCTGACGGTGTGAACTGGCAGAAAGCGATCGATATCGGCGCATCGCTGGTGTTCTCGCCGATGGCCGGTTTCCTGGTCGCAGCCCTGGTGCTGCTTGGCCTGAAATGGTGGCGCCCGCTGTCGAAGATGCACAAGACCCCGGACCAGCGCCGCAAGCTCGACGACAAGAAACACCCGCCGTTCTGGAACCGCCTGGTGCTGGTAATTTCCGCGATGGCCGTGAGCTTTGTGCACGGCTCCAACGATGGTCAGAAAGGTATCGGCCTGATCATGCTGGTGCTGATCGGTATCGTGCCGGCGCAGTTCGTACTCGACCTGGGCAGCACCACCTACCAGATCGAGCGCACCCGTGACGCCACCGTGCACTTGAGCCAGTTCTACCAGCGTAACAACGCCACCCTCGGCGAGTTCCTGGCACTGGGCAAAAGCGTGAAGGATGACCTGCCGGGCAAGTTCCAGTGCAACCCGCAGCAGACCGAGCCCACCATCAGCGCGCTGATGGAGACTTTGAAAGGTGTCTCGGACTACCACTCGCTGACCTCCGAGCACCGTATCGAAGTGCGCCGCTACCTGCTGTGCCTGGACGACACCGCGAAGAAAGTCGGCAAGCTGCCGGGCCTGGATGCGCGTAAGAAGTCCGACCTGGACAAGCTGCGTAAAGACCTGACTGCCACGACCGAGTACGCGCCGTTCTGGGTGATCCTGGCGGTGGCATTGGCGTTGGGCCTGGGCACGATGGTGGGTTGGAAGCGTGTGGTGCTGACCATCGGCGAGAAGATCGGCAAGCAGGGCATGACGTATGCCCAGGGCATGTCGGCGCAGATCACCACGGCGAGCATGATTGGCCTGGCCAACATCTTTAGCCTGCCGGTTTCGACTACCCATGTGCTGTCGTCCGGTGTTGCCGGGACCATGGTTGCCAATAAAAGCGGCCTGCAGGGTGGTACGGTGAAGACCATTCTGATGGCTTGGGTGTTGACCTTGCCAGCGACGGTGGGCTTGTCGGCCGGGTTGTTCTGGTTGGCGTCCAAGGCGTTGGGTAGTTGATAGGCTACTAGGCTGCGGCTGATAAAGAAGGCGCGATCTCTGATGGGGGTCGCGCCTTTTTTTTGGGCTGCGGGTTAGTGTGAATATCCGTTGTTTGGGTGATGGCTGCTTTGGGTTCCGCCCTTACGGCGGGTCACTTTGGAAAAGCCCCAAAGTAACCAAAGGGCTCTTGCCCCACCACTCGGCCCCTCGCCTAGGCTCGGTGTGCCCTCACTCCGGTACTACGGAGCGGGCCGCCGCGACGGGGCGTCCCTGCCCCGTCGCGGCTAAACCGGCGTCCTGCCGGTTTAGCCGCTCCGTACTACCTGCGTTCGGCCAGCGTGGTTTAACGGGGCGCCCAAGATCAAAGTCAAAAGCAGATCAAGATCAACAGCAGAGCACGCCGGCCTGGTAGCCGACCTGATCTTGGAAGCTGAACTCAATCAAAGGTGGGAGCTGGCTTGCCTGCGATGGCATCTACTGGGTGTGCCTGATAGACCGAGGTGCCTGCATCGCAGGCAAGCCAGCTCCCACAGAAAAGCCAAGCAGTGCGGTGGTGGCGGTCTGTACTCGGTCAAACTGTGGGAGCGGGCTTGCTCGCGAAGGCGGTGTGTCAGTTACACATGAGCTAACTGACCCACCGCCTTCGCGAGCAAGCCCGCTCCCACATTTGGATCTCTGTGTATCAGGTTGATGTGGTGTTGATCTGCTGTTGCTGTGCTTTTGCTTCAACCACTAAGGTCGGCTACCAGGCCGCCGTGCTCTGCTGTTGATCTTGATCTGCTTTTGACTTTGATCTTAGGCGCCCCGTTAAACCACGCTGGCCGAACGCAGGCTTGAATCCGTGGGTAACCCGGCAGGACGCCGGGTTAGCCGTGTTGGGCCATGGATGGCCCGTCACGGCGGCCCACGGATTCAAGCCGGAGTGAGGGCACACCGAGCCTAGGCGAGGTGCCGAGTGGTGGGGCAAGAGCCCTTTGGTTACTTTGGGGCTTTTCCAAAGTGACCCGCTGTAAGAGCGGAACCCCCAGCCGCCGTTACCGCAGCAACGGACATACCCCCTAAAACCGCGGCCAAAAAAAAGGGCGACCGAAGTCGCCCAAAATGCCTTGCGTGCTCATATAACCCAGAAGAACTTACGGTTCTTTACGCTTATTAGCGTCCTTCCAGATAAAAATTCCAAACCCTACAAAAAACAACACCATGAGGCTGACAGTCAACACTCCGGCAAACACTACATTATCGAAAAACATGACCGGCCTCCTGCTCGTGCCCTGTTGCGATAGGGCTAAGTTAAGGGAGAAGGCGGATTGGAAAATTGACGAGGATCAACGTCGCCCGCAACGGGGCGTAAAGAAGGGCAATAACTGACCTGCATCAACAGATGCAGGTTGTTTCAACGCTTTTTCGGTTTGTTCTTCGGCTTTTTCTTAACTTTGCCCAGTGGCATCGCTTGCTCAAACGCCTGGCGCACTTCATTCAGGCGCTTGTCATTAAGGTCATGCACGCGTTTGGCGCGTTCGGCATTCAGGTCAATCAGCTTGTCGTCATCACTCATGGCTTGGCTTACGTTGTGGCGGGAATGGCCCAATAATGCGGCCTCCCCCGCCCAACGGCAAATCAGCGGGCGACAAAATGCAGGGCATCGCCCAAAATCGACCCTTCCCACTCGACTCAGGAGGCGCACTCAGGTGGCACTGCACAAGGACCTTCCGCCGCTGCTGGCCCTGCGCGCCTTCGAGGCCGTCGCGCGGCACTTGAGTTTTATCAAGGCGGCGAACGAGCTGTCGGTCACCCAAAGTGCCCTGAGCCACCAGGTGCACAAACTCGAACAGCATCTGGGCAAACCGCTGTTTATCCGCCGCACCCGCGCGATAGACCTGACCGCCGACGGCCAACGTTACTACGCCGACATCCGCCCCGCCCTCGACACCCTCGCCGCCGCCACGCGCGCCCAAAAAACCACGTCCGCTACCACCGTGCTACGCGTCGGCCTGCTGGCATCCTTCGCCACCCTGTGGCTGGCCCCACGCCTGGCCGGCTTTCTCAACCGTTACCCGCATATCCAGGTCGAGTTGCTGCCGGCGATTCAATTGGCCAACGTCGCCGCGGCCGAGGTGGATCTGGCCATCCGCTATGGCAAAGGCGATTGGCCGGACGTACACGCCACCCGCCTGATGCCCGAAGTGATCTCGCCGGTGTGCAGCCCGGCCTTCAAGGCCGGCCAACTGCACAATGGCGCGTTATTGATGGCCACCTCGCACCGTCCCTTCGAATGGACGGACTGGTGCGCGCATTATCACGTCGACCTCGAGCACCACCCCCGCGTGATGCTGCACGACTACAACATCGTGGTCGAAGCCGCCGTGGCCGGCCAGGGCATCGCCATGGGCCGGCACCGTCTGATCGAGCGCAAGCTGCAGGAGGGCAGCCTGGTGGAAGCCTTCGACCGGCCGCCCTATCACAGCGAAATCGGCTACTGGCTGATCGCGCCCAAAGGCCCCGCCAGCGACGCGGCCGAATGCTTCAGCCAGTGGTTGAGGGACGCCTGCCGCAACGCGTGAATTTTTTCGATACGTCAGGTGAGTTCTATCCGTTTGTCGCCCGACGGCTCAGCCCACATGCTGAAACCTTACTCCCCCTAGAGGATTCAACATGCGCGACTCCCTTCGCCAACGCGTGCAAGCCCTTGGCCTGACGCTGCCAACGCCCAGCCAGCCGGCGGCCAACTACATCAACCATGTGATCAGCCAGAACCAGCTGTTTATCTCTGGGCAAATTCCCATGATCGATGGCAAACCGGCCTACATCGGCCGGTTAGGCGAAACCCTCAGCGATGAAGAAGGCGCCCAGGCGGCAGAGTTGGCGGCGCTGGGCCTATTGGGGCAATTGAGCGATGCCGTCGGTGATGATCTGTCGCGTGTGGTGCGCATTCTGCGCCTGGGTGTGTTCATTGCCAGCAGCGGCGATTTCCAGCGCCAAAGCGTGGTCGCCAATGGCGCATCGAACCTGGTGGTCAACGCCCTGGGTGACAAAGGCCGGCATGTGCGGACTGCCGTCGGTGTGTCCAGCCTGCCGGCCGGCGTGGCGGTGGAGGTTGATGCGATTTTCGAGTTGCAGCCGTGAGCCCGCTCGAAGTCCAGCAGCTGCGCGACTCAACGCCCGGCTGCCAGTCGGGCATCGTGCACTTTAATCACGCGGGTGCCTCACTGCCCAGCCAGGCCACACTGGACGCAATCATCGACCAGTTGCAACGCGAAGCCCGCAACGGCCCGATGGAGGCCGGCGAGCAGGGTGCCGTGCTGGTAGAAAAGGCCCGCCGTGCGGCCGCGCAACTGCTCAATGCACCGACCTCGTCGATCGCATTCGCCAGCAGCGGCTCAAGCGCCTGGAGCATGGCCTTCCAGGCCTTGGGCCCATGGCAACCTGGCGAGCGCATTCTGGTCGGTCGCCACGAATGGGGCGGCAACCTGGCGAGCATGCAACAGGCGGTGCAAGCCGGCGCACGGATAGAAGTCATTCCCTGCGATGAAACCGGCGCAGTCTGCCCGGTGGCGCTGGAGTCGATGATTGATGCCAGGGTCAAGCTGATCGACTTGACCTGGCTGCCGGCCAACGGCGGCGTGATCAACCCTGCCCAGGCGATCGGCGTAGTGGCCAGGCGCCACGCCATTGCCTATTTCATCGACGCCGGCCAAGCGGTCGGCCAACTGCCGGTGGATGTGCAGGCGCTGCACTGCGATGTGCTCAAGTCGGCCGGCCGCAAACACTTGCGTGGGCCACGCGGCACGGCGTTACTGTATGTGCGACCGGATTTCCTCTCGCAGCTCAATCCCGCCCAGCGCGATGTGTTTTCCGCACCCTGGACCGCCGAAGGCTTCGACCTGCGCGATGACGCCCGGCGCTTTGAAACCAGCGAGGTGTCTTTTGCCTTGTTGGCTGGCTTGGGCAATGCGTTGCAGGAGGCGAATCGACTGGGCGTGGAGCACACGTGGGAAAGGGTCTTACAACTCAGTGAGCGAATCCGTGAAGCATTGCGTCAGCTGCCGGGGGTTTCCCTTCACGACCTGGGCACGGCGCATTCAGGACTGATCGCCTTCAACCTCGCAGGCTGGGACGCCTTCGAACTCAAACGACGCCTGGGGCTGAAGCGAATCAACATCGGCGCAAATGGCGTAGGCTACACGCCGCTGGACATGCAGGCGCGAGGGCTGACGAGCGTTGCGCGCGTGTCGGTCAGCCCGCTCAACACCGAACACGACATTGAACTGCTGATCAGCGCGCTACGCGAATTGCGTGACTAAACCTCGACGTCCACCCACAGGCCCTGGCGCGGCGCATCTTCGATCAGCGGCACCACCGGCACGGTGTTGTCGGCGTTAAGCACATCGCCGGGGATCGCCAGGTGTACTTCGGGGTCTTCATCGGCTTCGCGCCGGCGCTTCTGCTGTTCCTGCTGGCGGCGCTGTTCCTCGCGCAGCAGCAAGGTTGACTGCTCGGCATCGCCCTTTTTCAGGTCGATCGTGCTTTCGTTGGAGCCCGCTTGCACTGGCACCACGGGCGGGATATCCGGCTTCTGACGCACCGGGTCAAGTTGTGACGTGACCGGCACAACGCTGACGGGCAGCATGGGTGGCAGCATAATAATTATTCTCCTGATCAACAGGCTGTCGGCGGGTTGCAGGGCGACTTGAGCTCAAGCTCGCCAAGCTGTGACCCAGTCGACACTCGCAAGTGCCCGCCACCCGTCGATCCAGCTTTCGAACCCGCGCGTTAACGGAGTAGTTTTTGTCAGAGTCCTTTGGCTGAGGGCCTTGTTCCGTTAAGATAGTCGGCTTTTTCACGGCGGGAGTCAGGCAGCATGGCGCAGCAGTATCAACCGGGGCAACGCTGGATTAGTGACAGCGAAGCAGAGCTGGGGTTAGGCACCGTTCTGGCACAGGACGGCCGCTTGTTGACCGTGCTCTATCCGGCCACTGGCGACACTCGTCAGTATGCGCTACGGAATGCGCCCCTCACTCGCGTGAGGTTTTCGCCGGGTGATTCGATCACCCATTTCGAAGGCTGGAAAATGACCGTACAGGAAGTCGACGACGTCGATGGCCTGCTGGTTTACCACGGCCTCAATGGGCAGAACGAGCAGGTCACCCTGCCGGAAACCCAACTGTCCAACTTCATCCAGTTCCGCCTGGCCAGCGACCGTCTGTTCGCCGGCCAGATCGACCCGCTGGCCTGGTTCTCGCTGCGTTACCACACCCTGGAACACACCAGCCGCCAACTGCAGTCCTCGCTGTGGGGCTTGGGTGGCGTGCGTGCGCAACCTATTGCTCACCAACTGCACATCGCCCGTGAAGTCGCTGACCGTATCGCGCCGCGGGTATTGCTGGCTGACGAAGTGGGCCTGGGCAAGACCATCGAAGCTGGCCTGGTGATCCATCGCCAGCTGCTTTCCGGTCGCGCCAGCCGCGTGCTGATCCTGGTGCCGGAAAACCTGCAGCATCAGTGGCTGGTGGAAATGCGCCGCCGCTTCAACCTGCAGGTCGCGCTGTTCGACGAAGAACGCTTCATCGAAAGCGATGCCACCAACCCGTTCGAAGACACCCAGTTGGCCCTTGTGGCCCTGGAATGGCTGGTGGACGACGAGAAGGCCCAGGACGCGCTGTTCGCGGCCGGCTGGGACTTGCTGGTGGTCGACGAAGCCCACCACCTGGTTTGGCATGAAGACAAGGCCAGCCCGGAGTATTCGCTGGTCGAGCAACTCGCCGAGGTGATTCCTGGCGTGCTGCTGC
This sequence comes from Pseudomonas sp. Larv2_ips, assembly GCF_963879675.1. Classification (NCBI taxonomy): domain Bacteria; kingdom Pseudomonadati; phylum Pseudomonadota; class Gammaproteobacteria; order Pseudomonadales; family Pseudomonadaceae; genus Pseudomonas; species Pseudomonas sp. Larv2_ips. The sequence goes on along the minus strand of NZ_CAWOAW010000014.1, from coordinate 419,844 downwards.
TGACCGCCACGCCGGAGCAACTGGGTCAGGACAGCCACTTTGCGCGCCTGCGCCTGCTGGACCCGAACCGCTTCCACGACCTGCACGCCTTCCGCGCCGAAAGCGAGAACTATCGCCCGGTGGCCGAAGCCGTGCAGGAGCTGCTGGACAAGGGCCGCCTGTCGCCGACCGCACACAAGACCATCCAGGGTTTCCTCGGCGACGAAGGTGAAGCGCTGCTCACCGCCGTCAACGATGGCGACACCGAAGCCAGTGCGCGCCTGGTGCGTGAGCTGCTCGACCGCCACGGCACCGGCCGCGTGCTGTTCCGTAACACCCGGGCTGCCGTGCAAGGTTTTCCGGAGCGCAAACTGCACGCCTACCCGCTGCCGAACCCGGACGAATACCTCGAGTTGCCGCTGGGCGAACACGCCGAGCTGTACCCGGAAGTCAGCTTCCAGTCGCAGCCGGACGTGGATGAAGAAAACCGTTGGTGGCGCTTCGACCCACGCGTGGAGTGGCTGATCGATCAGCTGAAAATGCTCAAGCGCACCAAAGTGCTGGTGATCTGCGCCCACGCCGAAACCGCCATGGACCTGGAAGACGCCCTGCGCGTGCGTTCCGGCATTCCGGCCACGGTGTTCCACGAGGGCATGAACATCCTCGAGCGTGACCGCGCCGCCGCTTACTTCGCCGACGAAGAGTTCGGCGCCCAGGTGCTGATCTGCTCGGAAATCGGCAGTGAAGGCCGCAACTTCCAGTTCTCTCACCACTTGGTGCTGTTCGACCTGCCGTCCCACCCTGACCTGCTGGAACAGCGGATCGGGCGTCTGGACCGGATCGGTCAGAAGCACGTGATTGAATTGCACGTGCCGTACCTGGAAACCAGCCCGCAAGAGCGCCTGTTCCAGTGGTACCACGAAGCGCTGAACGCGTTCCTCAACACCTGCCCGACCGGCAACGCCCTGCAACATCAGTTCGGCCCGCGCCTGCTGCCGTTGCTGGAAAACGCCGACGATGGCGAGTGGCAAGCCCTGATCGACGAGGCCCGTGCCGAGCGCGAGCGCCTGGAGCAAGAGCTGCACACCGGCCGCGATCGCTTGCTGGAGCTCAACTCCGGCGGCGCGGGTGAAGGCGATGCGCTGGTAGAGGCCATCCTGGAGCAAGACGACCAGTTTGCCCTGCCGATCTACATGGAAACCCTGTTCGACGCCTTTGGCATCGACAGCGAAGACCATTCGGAAAACGCGCTGATCCTCAAGCCCAGCGAAAAAATGCTCGACGCCAGCTTCCCGCTGGGCGACGACGAAGGTGTGACCATCACCTACGACCGTAACCAGGCGCTGTCGCGCGAAGACATGCAGTTCATCACCTGGGAACACCCGATGGTGCAGGGCGGCATGGACCTGGTGCTGTCCGGTTCGATGGGCAACACCGCCGTGGCGCTGATCAAGAACAAGGCGCTCAAGCCGGGCACCGTGTTGCTCGAATTGCTGTACGTGAGTGAAGTGGTTGCGCCGCGCTCCTTGCAACTGGGCCGCTACTTGCCACCGGCAGCCCTGCGCTGCCTGCTGGATGCCAATGGCAATGACCTGTCCGGCCGCGTGTCGTTTGAAACCCTGAACGACCAGCTCGAAAGCGTGCCACGCGCCAGCGCCAACAAGTTCGTGCAGGCTCAGCGTGACCAACTCACGCCGCGCATCAACGCCGGTGAAGAGAAGATCACCCCGCGCCACGCCGAGCGTGTGGCCGAGGCCAAGCGCCGACTGGCGGCGGACACCGACGAAGAGCTTGCGCGCCTGACCGCGTTGCAAGCGGTCAACCCGACCGTGCGTGACAGCGAGCTGGTTGCCCTGCGTCAGCAACGCGAGCAAGGTTTGGCCATGCTCGACAAAGCGGCGCTGCGACTGGAAGCAATTCGGGTGCTGGTGGCGGGTTGATCACCGCCCTGCCCTGCTAAAAAGAAGGCCCGCGCAATGCGGGCCTTTTTGTGTTTGGCTTGAGGGCCTCATCGCGGCCAAGCCCGCTCCCACATTTTGATGTGTGAATACCTTCAAATGTGGGAGCGGGCTTGCCTGCGACAGGGTCAACTCGGTATCAAGCGGTAGCCGCCGCAGCCGGCACCTCTACCGCTTCCAACCCATCTTTCATGCGCTTGGCATCGCGCACAAAACTGCGCGACGCCTGGAACAGAAACAGCAGGGTCAAAAACAGCGCCACTGGAATCAGGTACATGGCGTCGTGCAGCCCCACTGCTTTATAAGCTTCGGTCATCTGCGCCGCGCCATCGGCATACATCGCCGAATGGGCAAAGTGATCAGACAGCCCACCCACCACAATCGGCCCCATGCCGCCGCCCAACAGGTACAACCCGGCGAAGAACAGCGCCATCGCCGTGGCCCGCAGGCGCGGCTCAACCACATCCTGAATCGCCGTGTACACGCAGGTATAGAAGTTGTAGGCGAACAGCCAGCCCACACTGAACAGCGCCACAAACACACCAATCTCGATGCGTCCGGCGTGCAACGCCCACGCGGTGGTGACGGTGGAGATGATCAAGCTGCAGGCCGCGAACAGCAGTCGGCCATTGGCGATGCGCTGATGGATCTTGTCGGCAATCCAGCCGCCCAACGTCAGGCCCACCAGGCCGGTGACGCCAACGATTACGCCAGTGGCAACCGCCGCCTCCTGCAACGGCATCAGGAAGTAGCGCTGCAACATCGGCACCAGAAACGAGTTGCACGCATAGGTGGCGAAGTTGAAGCACAGCCCGGCCAGCACCAGCCACAGGAAGGTCGGCACCGCCAGCACGCGGCGGATCGGGCGATCGACGCGTTCCTGCGAGACCTGCACGGTTTCGGCCGCGCCGCGCTTGGGTTCCTTGATATAGAACATGAACACCGCCAGGATCAGCCCCGGCACGGCGGCGATAAAGAACGGCGCGCGCCAGCTGTCGAACGCCTTGACCATCGCGCCGATGGTGAAGAACGCCAGCAGCAGGCCCAACGGCAGGCCCAGCATGAAAATGCCCATGGCGCGGGCGCGGCGGTGAGCGGGAAACAGGTCGCCGATCAGTGAGTTGGCCGCCGGCGCGTAGCTGGCTTCGCCAATGCCGATGCCCATGCGCACCAGCAGGAAGGTCCAGAAACTGCCGACCATGCCATTAATAGCCGTGAGCCCGCTCCAGGCAAACAAGCCCCAGCCCATTAGCTTGCTGCGCGAACCGGTGTCGGCCAGGCGGCCCAGCGGCAAACCGGCGATGGCATAGACGATGGTGAAGGCGGTGCCGATGATGCCGAGCTGAAAGTCGCTCAGGTGCCATTCCATACGGATGGGTTCGATGATGATCGCGGGGATGGTGCGGTCGAAGAAATTGAACAGGTTGGCCAGGAACAGCAGGAACAGAATGCGCCAGGCATTCGCCGCTTGGGTCGAGTTCTGCATGGGTCCGTCTCTTTTATTGTTATGAGAGCTGCGATGCCCGATGCATCCTGCCCGGTACCTGCAACATAGTCAGGCAGGTGCCGGTTGTCTGTAATGATTCGTAAAGCTGATAGGGCATGATTTCACCCGGTATCACGGGACTTCGCCTACAAAAATATAAGTTCACGCCCCCCTTCCCAACGGCAACGCCAAGGATAGAATGGCGAGCCTTCCGTAACACCCACATCCTACTTTTCTTATCGATGACGCCCATGTCCGAAGCCAGTCCGTGTCTGAGTTGCGGTGCCTGCTGTTCACACTTTCGTGTGTCTTTTTTCTGGGGTGAGTGCGCCTCATCGGGGGGTACTGTGCCCGATGACCTGGTGGTGCAGATCAATCCCACGCGCGTGGCGATGATCGGCACCGACCAAAAACCCGCGCGTTGCTGCAGCCTTGAGGGTGAAGTCGGCAAAGGCACCCGTTGCACGATTTATGAGCAGCGTTCGAGCCCGTGTCGCGAGTTCGACGCGTCGTGGAGCCAGGGTGAACAGAACGTCGATTGCGACACGGCACGCGCCGCCTTTGGCTTGCCGCCCCTCGAGGCGCCCTTCGAGTTCGAGCTGCCGATCAGCGCTTAGCATCAAACGCTATGGTGGGCATGCCAAAATCATTCAGAGCAAAGTGCCATTATTCCTGGCAAATCCCGCGAGGCTTCTATACTCGAGGTCATAGGCCATTGCTGTAGGCAATGACGTACTGACTTTGACGGGACATGCTATGGAATGGCGAGGTATGTATTTTTTTACCGAGCTTCCAGATAACGGGCATTTATTACTCAATTGCAGTCATAACCCCTTTCTGGTGCTGCTGGCGTACCTGGTCGCTTGTGCAGCAGGGTTCGGAACCCTGGACATGGCTGAGCGCGTCGGCCACGTGGAAGACCCTACTGCCCGCCGCCACTGGCGCTGGCTGGGGGCCGGATGCCTGGCAGGCGGCATCTGGTCGACTCACTTCATCAGCATGCTGGCCTTCCAGGCACCTATCGCCATTCATTACGAATTGCTCATGACGTTCGCCTCACTGGTGATCGCCCTGATTGCCTCGTTGTTTGCCATGCAAACCCTCAGTCACGCTCATTTGCGCTTTCATCAATACCTGCTGGCATCGGTATGGATGGGGCTGGGCATTGCCTTGATGCACTACGTCGGCATGTCGGCCATGCGCTCCCAGGCAAAGGTGTACTTCGACTCGGGGCTGTTCCTGGCGTCGGTGGGCATCGCCATTGGCGCCAGCCTGGCCGCGCTGCTGTTGTCGTGCTACCTGCGCAACGGCGCCGGGGTGTTCCATCAATTGCTCAAATACGCCGCCAGCCTGGTGCTGGGCGCCGGGATCCTGAGCATGCACTTCACCGGCATGGCGGCCATGCAAATGCTGGTGCCCAACGGCGCGGACCTCGCCTTGCCACTGGACAACAACCCCATCCAGCTTGGTCTGTCCGTGGCCGTGATCACCCTGTTGGTGATTGGCAGCAGCGTCAGTGCAGCACTGGCCGACAAGAAACTGCAGCACAAGGAACGCGACCTGCGCCGGGTCAACGCGCTGCTCAGCGAACTGGACCAGGCCCGCGCCTCGCTGCAACAGGTAGCGCACTTTGACGCGCTTACCAGCCTGCTCAACCGCCGCGGTTTCAATCAGATTTTTGCGGAGAAAGTCGCCGAAAAAACTGCAAGCCACGGCATGATGGCGGTGATTTTCCTCGATATCGATCACTTCAAGCGCATCAACGACAGCCTTGGGCATGATGCCGGGGACCAGTTACTTACCGTGTTGGCCGGGCATATCAAGGGCTCTGTACGCAGCCATGACGATGTGGTCGCGCGCTTTGGCGGCGATGAGTTCTGCATCCTGATCAGCATTCACCATCGTGACGAAGCGCGGCATATGGCGCAGCGCATCATGCAGAAGATGAAAGAGCCGATCGAACTGGCCGGCCGGCGCATGGTAATGACCACCAGCATTGGCATCAGCCTGTTTCCCGATGACGGCGTGACCTGTGAGGAGCTGCTGAAAACCGCCGACCTGGCGCTTTACCAGTCCAAAGACACCGGGCGCAACAGCCTGAACTTTTTCAGTTCCAACCTCAAAACCCGCGCGTTTCTCGAACTGCAACTGGAAGAAGAGCTGCGCGCCGCCCTGCGCACGCGCAACCAGCTGGTCCTGTTTTATCAGCCGATCTTCGACATGAAACTCGGCAAGGTTACCCGCCTGGAAGCCCTGGTGCGCTGGCAACACCCGCAACACGGGCTGCTGGCGCCGGACCGGTTTATCGCCATTGCAGAAAGCAACGGGCTGATTGCCGAACTGGACCACTGGGTATTACGCCAGGCGTGCCACGATTTGAGCCTGCTGTCTGACCGCGGCTATACCGAGCTGACCATGGCCGTGAACTGTTCGGCCCTCAACTTGGCGCGTGACGAACTGGCGGATGAAATCGAAGACGCCCTGCGCTTCGCCGGCATCGCCGCCGGGCGCCTGGAACTGGAAGTCACCGAAAACGCCCTGATGGGCAACATCAGCAGCACGCTCGCGCTGTTGCGGCAAATCCGGGCACTGGGCGTGTCGCTGGCGATTGACGACTTCGGCACTGGCTACTCGTCACTGGCCTACCTCAAGCGCCTGCCGCTCAATACGTTGAAGATCGACCGCTCCTTTATTCAGGACATTCCCAAATCGACTGCCGATATCGAAATCGTCCAGGCGATTATCGGCATGGCCCACACGCTGCACCTGCACGTTGTCACCGAAGGCGTGGAAACCCAGGCGCAATTCGAACTGCTGCTCAACCATGGCTGTGACTTCATTCAGGGCTACTTGCTGAGCCCAGCGGTGCCTTTGAGCGATGTGGTTGGCGTGATCCAGGGCATTCAGATGCGTAACCCGCTCTACCCTTTCAGCGTGGAAGGCAGCAAAGACGCCACACCGCCCAAAGACCCTGTCACCGGCCGTATCGGCCCACCTTCCATCGTCAGGCCAATTCGCTGACGCCGAATATTTGGCATTTAGCCATCATTTGCCTAAAGAACGCCGACGAACGGCCGATTCATCAGAGTCCACGTGGCGTTGCCCTGGTTCAGTAGGCGCGCTTGCGCCGATGGCACGGCGAAGTCGCGAACTCTCATTCAGTGATGGCTCCGTGCTTTTTTTGGCCATCCGTCCAGGTACAGGCGCCCAATGACTTCCAACAATAATTCTGTCTCCGAGATCTGCGACGCAGTGCCGACAGCACCGGCGGAAAAATTCCCAGCCGCGAAGTCATTGAGCAGCGCCCGCCCGTTGGCTACCCAGCAGTACTTGTACTTCACCGAAACCAATACCGACCGCATCCTCGACAACCTCGACGGCCTGCGTGACATGGTGTTCCCGCGCCTGCCCCAGCAGGAAGGTGATGGCGATGCGCGCAATGAGCAGGAATTTCCGTCGGTGTGCCTGATCGGCCTGGGCCGCTGCGGCTCCAACATTGCCCTGGACGTGGCAGAGCTGGTGTACAACGCGCGCAAGTTCTACCTCAACGAATTCAGTACCGAAGACAAGTCGGCCGATAAAGGCTACAGCCCGGCCCAGTGGATTCGAAACAACCTGCGTCTGGGTGGTGGCAAGGCCACCAAACCCGTGTTCCTGGTGGAGCCGCTGGTCATGCTGGGCGACCTGGACAAAGACATCGCCGGGCGCATCCGTTTCTCGCGCAAGGGCGAAAAAAGCGGCTTCCTGCGCGACTACAGCAAAATGAAAATCATGGACCTGTCGGAAGTGCACGCTGGCGGCGCCGGTAACGCGCCGATCCTGGGCCAGTACCTGGCCAAGATCATCCTCAACAAAGACACCCAGCGTTTTTCCAGCCCCGACTGGAAGATGATCCACTCCTACCTGATCGACTCCTGTGGCATCAAGGCCAACCAGTCGCGCCTGTATTTCTCGATCTTCAGCGCCGGCGGCGGTACGGGTTCGGGCATGGCCTCGGAGTTCGGCCTGGCCCAGCAGCACTCGTACATGAACAAGACGTTCGACACCAAGCCGGCCGACGAGCATGACAGCAAGAGCGGCCACGCCTTCGTGTTCGAGCCGATCTTCACCAGTGGCATTTGCGTGCTGCCGAATATCTCCGACCACCGCAGCGAAATGTCCGAGGCACTGCACATCAACGCCGGGCGGCTGTTGTGCAAATACCTGTCGGAAGAATGGGATTTCTCATACAACTTCGACAATGAAGACAGCAGCGAAGCCAGCGTGAAAGGCCGCATCCGGCCGTGGAACGCGATGATGCTGATCTCCAACGACATCATGCGTTACGCCGAAGAGAGCGATGACGGCAACATCCAGAACATTGACGTCAATGCCATGGAAAAACACGCCAACCAATACATCTCGCAGCAGATCTTCAACATCCTCACGGCCCAGGCGGTGACCACCGACTACGACCAGAACTACTTCCGGCGGGCCGGCATCGACATTGGCGAAACCATCCGCCTGGATGCCAACGACTTGTTCATGAGCCTGGCCGGGCCGGTGGCGATTGCCTACGCCGAATCGGTGGTGCCGGAGACGCCGGTGCCCTCGGGGGACAAGTTCAAGGTGTTCGATAAAGAGCCGCAGCGGCTGAACATCGATGACCTGTTTTTCCGCTCGATTGATTTGCCGCACTTCAACAAAGTGACGCAGGCGATCGAGGGCATCAGCCTCTTGCCGATCGAGTCCAAGCGCTACAAAGCGTCGTTGGAGCAGTACAAGAACTCCGGGTATGACGCGGCGGCGCTGCATGACCTGCACTTCTTCAAGAACTGCTCGTCGGTGGTGTCGATTGTGTCCTTGCCCAAGGATTACAAGCTGTCCTACATGGACTTGAACCGGCTCAAAACTCATTTGAACAGCCTGTTCCCCAACACCACGCTCAAGCGTTACGCCCTGGTGATCGGCGCGTCGGCCAACCTGTCGCTGACCACGCTGATCGCCAAGAGCCCGTGCCTGTCGGATGATTTCCTCACGCTGATCGTGGCGTTCATCAAGCGTTGCTTTGCGCGTAACCCGTACCGGTTTGATGACACGCTGGATAACTCGATCCTGGACTTCATCATCCATGATGACTTTGATGAGGACCGGATTGACGAGTTGCTCAATGAGTTCGAGAACCCGGCGAAGATTCTCGACACCAACTGGTACGCGATCAAGCCGATGTACGAGAAGAAGTACCGCGAGTTGATTAACGACAAGGAGAAGTTCGTGTCGATTAACGATATTCGCCTGTCACGGGATTGCGTGAAGAAGGCGATCAAGTATTTGCGTGAGATTTATCGTCATCGGATTGGGAAGACCAAGGTTATTTCGTTGAATAACCATACTGGCAAGACGGCTTAGACCGAGTCGCGACCATTGCGGGCAAGCCAGTTCCCACACTTGGAATACATTTCAAATGTGGGCGCTGGCTTGCCTGCGATAGCGGCCCGCCAGACAAGCAGAATCCTGATCCCTGCCACACCCAGAAACAATTCCCCGAGCCTTCGGCCCCGCGCAAAACTGTTCCCGTGACGCGCACGTCACCTTTACCTGTGACCTTTCTCTACGGCAAGGTGCCATCACGGCGTCGGCGGTTACTCCGCTACACACTTGCAAGGGTCCGAGCAGCGCACCTTTTTAGTGCGCAGGTTTCTTACGCCGCCCTTTCCTGGATCAGAATCCACGGCGAAACCACGACCGCCCACAGGCTTGGATCCCTCTCGACCAGGTCCAATGCCCGCGTCGCAGACACCTCGCCCAGGCTACCTGCAGCCAGCCACGCAGCGACTTTGTCACGGTTATCCTCGGCCATTCCCTCGGCCGCTTCGATCAAATCCAGGCCGGCGTCGACCCACAATAGGGCACCCTTGGCAAAGAACGGTTCAAGCTCCTTCCAGGAAATTTCGGCGGTTTCACCGAGCAGCTTGGCATAGAGGGTGCTAGGTTCTTGCGTCATGGGAATTCACCTGAATAAAAAATCGGCGCAATCATAGCGTCAGGCGTCAGGCAGAAAAACCCAGTTGCAAATGAGGCATCGAACGAAAGTGTCAGGAAAGCCAAGGATTGCCCGAAACTCTGGCATCACCCCGCCGCAATTCTGTCTTTTTCTTTCATTAAAGCGACATCCCCGGCGTTTGCCCCCAGCAGCCAGCTTTTCAAGCGATCAACCGGCGCTCTACACTGTACCGGTACAGTTGCCAGGGCAATGCCGGGGGGATATCCGAGATATCTGATCCGGTTCTGCAGCTCACAAGGCCGCTAGAACTATAAAAAATACAACAGTAAGAGTGGAGCACTATGAATAAGGCTACTAAGCAGATTTCCAAACTGTTTGCCGCTATGGTCCTGGCTGGGGTTGCCGGCCATTCGTTCGCAGCCGACACCATCAAGATCGGCATCGCAGGTCCAAAGACCGGTCCTGTGACGCAATACGGCGACATGCAATTCATGGGTGCCAAGCAGGCGATCGCCGACATCAACGCCAAGGGCGGCGTCGACGGCAAAATGCTTGAAGCCAAAGAATACGACGACGCTTGCGATCCGAAACAAGCCGTTGCCGTAGCCAACAAAGTGGTCAACGACGGCGTCAAGTTCGTGGTGGGTCACCTTTGCTCCAGCTCCACTCAGCCAGCGACCGACATCTACGAAGACGAAGGCGTGATCATGATCACTCCGGCGGCTACCAGCCCGGAAATCACCGCCCGTGGTTATAAACTGGTATTCCGCACCATCGGCCTGGACAGCGCCCAGGGCCCGGCCGCCGGCAACTACATCGCCGACTTCGTGAAGCCCAAGGTGGTTGCCGTACTGCACGACAAACAGCAATACGGTGAAGGCATCGCTACTGCCGTTAAACAGACCCTTGAGAAGAAAGGCGTGAAAGTCGCTGTCTTCGAAGGCCTGAACGCCGGCGATAAAGACTTCTCCTCGATCATCCAGAAGCTCAAGCAAGCCAACGTCGACTTCGTCTACTACGGCGGCTACCACCCAGAGCTGGGCCTGATCCTGCGCCAAGCCAAGGAAAAAGGCCTGAGCGCCAAGTTCATGGGCCCGGAAGGCGTTGGCAACGACTCCATCTCGCAAATTGCCCAGGACGCTTCCGAAGGCCTGCTGGTAACCCTGCCTAAATCCTTCGACACCGACCCTGCCAACAAAGCCATTGTTGAAGAGTTCGCCAAGAACAAGCAGGACCCAACCGGTCCGTTCGTGTTCCCGGCTTACTCTGCGGTTGAAGTCATCGCCGGCGGTATCGCTGCCGCGAAGAGCGAAGACACCGCCAAGGTGGCAGCTGCCATCCACGCAGGTACTTTCAAGACCCCTACGGGCGATCTGAGCTTCGACGCCAAGGGCGACCTGAAGGACTTCAAGTTCGTGGTCTACGAATGGCACTTCGGTAAACCAAAAACCGAAGTTTCCCCTCAGTAAGCCAGGCGTTACTGGTTAACAAGCCCACTGTGAAAGCAGTGGGCTTTGTTTTACGAGGTTTATGGGCCTGTCACCCGCGATCCGGGCGCTGGCTCACCTGAAAATCTTAAAACCGTCACCAGCGGTTCGCTGGCAAACGCTTTGTGCAAATGTGCTCATAGAACACAGCGCAGGGCCGGAACATGACTCCACCAGTGAAATGCGTATCGGGTTTTTAGGAGCGCTGTAATGCCTGAGATCTATCATTTTTTCCAACAGCTGGTTAATGGCCTGACCATTGGCAGCACCTATGCCTTGATAGCCATTGGCTACACAATGGTTTACGGCATCATTGGAATGATCAACTTCGCCCATGGCGAGGTGTACATGATTGGTTCCTACGTGGCCTTCATCGCCCTTGCCGGGCTGGCCATGATGGGTATCCACTCTCTGCCGCTGTTGATGACCGCCGCGTTTATCGCGTCGATTGTTGTAACCAGTGCCTACGGCTACAGCATCGAGCGGGTTGCCTATCGTCCCTTGCGTGGCAGCAACCGTTTGATCCCGCTGATTTCCGCCATCGGCATGTCGATATTCCTGCAGAACACTGTATTGCTGTCCCAGGACTCCAAGGACAAGTCCATTCCCAACCTGATTCCGGGGAGCATCTCCTTCGGCCCAGGTGGCGCACAAGAAGTGCTGATTTCCTACATGCAGATCCTGGTGTTCGTCGTCACGCTGGTGGCGATGCTGGGCCTGACGCTGTTCATTTCCCGCTCCCGTCTGGGGCGCGCCTGCCGGGCCTGCGCCGAAGACATCAAGATGGCCAACCTGTTGGGCATCAACACCAACAACATCATCGCCCTGACCTTCGTGATCGGTGCTGCATTAGCGGCCGTTGCGGCGGTGCTGCTGAGCATGCAGTACGGCGTGATCAACCCCAACGCCGGTTTCCTGGTAGGCCTCAAGGCCTTTACCGCAGCGGTCTTGGGCGGCATCGGCAGTATTCCGGGCGCGATGCTCGGCGGGCTGGTGCTGGGTGTGGCTGAAGCCTTTGGCGCCGACGTGTTCGGCGACCAGTACAAGGACGTCGTGGCGTTCGGCCTGTTGGTTCTGGTGCTGTTGTTCCGTCCGACCGGCATCCTGGGCCGTCCGGAGGTTGAGAAAGTATGAGCAGATATCTTAAATCGGCGTTTTTCAGCGCCTTGCTGGTCTGGGCCGTGGCCTTTCCGGTACTCGGCCTCAAGCTGAGCATTGTCGGCATCAACCTGGAAGTGCATGGCACCGGTCCCACGACCTTGACCATCATCGCCCTGTGCTCGGTGCTGATGTTCCTGCGCGTGCTGTTCACCCAGCAGATCGGCGCCTTGTTCAAGGGCAACCGTGGGCCGTTGGTATCGCCCAAGGTCAGCCAGTTCCTGACCCTGCCGCGCACCCAACGCTACATCATCATCGGCCTGATCGTTGCCGCGCTGATCTGGCCGTTCTTCGGCTCACGCGGCGCGGTGGATATCGCGACGCTGATCCTGATCTACGTGTTGCTGGGCCTGGGCCTGAACATCGTGGTGGGCCTGGCCGGCCTGCTCGACCTGGGTTATGTGGGCTTCTACGCCGTGGGTGCCTACACCTACGCGTTGCTCTCGCATTACCTGGGCTGGGGCTTCTGGATCTGCCTGCCGCTGGCGGGTATGGCGGCGGCCACGTTCGGCTTCCTGCTGGGCTTCCCGGTGCTGCGCCTGCGCGGTGACTATTTGGCGATCGTGACCCTGGGCTTCGGTGAAATCATCCGGCTGTTCCTGCGTAACCTCACCGATATCACCGGCGGCCCCAACGGCATCAGCAGCATCCCCAAGCCGACGTTCTTCGGGCTGTCGTTCGACCGCACCGCCGCCGAGGGCATGCAGACGTTCCACGAGTACTTCGGGATCGACTACAACCCGGTGAGCAAAGTGGTGTTCCTGTACCTGGTGGCCCTCTTGCTGGCACTGGCGGCACTGTTCGTGATCAACCGCCTGCTGCGCATGCCGATCGGACGGGCGTGGGAAGCGTTGCGCGAAGATGAGATCGCCTGCCGAGCGCTAGGCATGAACCCGACCGTCATCAAACTTTCGGCCTTCACCCTCGGGGCAACGTTCGCCGGTTTCGCCGGCAGCTTCTTCGCGGCGCGCCAAGGCTTGGTGACCCCGGAGTCGTTCACCTTTATCGAGTCGGCGATCATCCTCGCCATCGTCGTACTGGGTGGCATGGGCTCGCAGCTGGGCGTGATCCTGGCGGCCATCGTAATGATCCTGCTGCCGGAGATGATGCGAGAGTTCAGCGAATACCGCATGTTGATGTTCGGCGCCATGATGGTGCTGATGATGATTTGGCGTCCTCAAGGTCTGCTGCCGATGCAACGCCCACACATGGAGCTGCGCAAATGAGCCGCGAGATCCTGAAAGTCGAAAACTTGAGCATGCGCTTCGGCGGTTTGCTGGCGGTCAACGGCGTGGCCCTGACCGTGAAAGAAAAACAGGTGGTGGCACTGATCGGCCCGAACGGCGCCGGCAAAACCACGGTGTTCAACTGCCTCACCGGCTTTTACAAGCCGAGCGGTGGCAGCATCCTGCTGGACGGCCAGCCGATCCAGGGCCTGGCCGGCCACGAAATCGCCCGCAAGGGCGTGGTGCGCACCTTCCAGAACGTGCGGTTGTTCAAGGACATGACGGCGGTCGAGAACCTGCTGATTGCCCAGCACCGTCACTTGAACACCAACTTTTTTGCTGGCCTGTTCAAGACCCCGGCGTTCCGCAAGAGCGAACGCGAGGCGATGGAATACGCCGAGTACTGGCTGGACAAGGTCAACCTCACCGAGTTTGCCAACCGCCCTGCCGGCACCCTGGCTTACGGGCAGCAACGTCGCCTGGAAATCGCCCGCTGCATGATGACCCGCCCGCGGATCCTCATGCTCGACGAACCGGCCGCCGGCCTGAACCCCAAGGAAACCGAAGACCTCAAGGCGCTGATCAGCGTGTTGCGTGAAGAAAACAACGCCACGGTGCTGTTGATCGAACACGACATGAAACTGGTCATGAGCATTTCCGACCACATCGTGGTGATTAACCAGGGCACGCCGCTGGCCGACGGGACACCGGAACAGATCCGCGACAATCCTGAAGTGATCAAAGCCTATTTGGGGGAAGCGTAAAATGCTGCAATTCGAAAACGTTTCCACTTTCTACGGCAAGATCCAGGCCCTGCACAGCGTCAACGTGGAAGTGCGCCAAGGTGAAATCGTCACGCTGATCGGCGCCAACGGTGCCGGCAAATCGACCTTGCTGATGACACTGTGCGGCTCGCCGCAGGCGCACAGCGGCAGCATCCGCTACATGGGTGAAGAGCTGGTGGGGCAACAGTCCTCGCAGATCATGCGCAAGAGCATTGCGGTGGTGCCCGAAGGCCGTCGCGTGTTCTCGCGTCTGACCGTGGAGGAGAACCTGGCCATGGGCGGGTTCTTCACCGACAAGGGCGACTACCAGGAGCAGATGGACAAGGTGTTGCACTTGTTCCCCAGGCTTAAGGAACGCTTCAGCCAGCGCGGCGGCACCATGTCCGGCGGCGAGCAGCAAATGCTCGCCATCGGCCGTGCGCTGATGAGCAAACCCAAGCTGTTGCTGCTCGACGAACCTTCGCTGGGCCTGGCGCCGATCATCATCCAGCAGATCTTCGACATCATCGAACAACTGCGCAAGGACGGTGTGACGGTGTTCCTGGTCGAGCAAAACGCCAACCAGGCGCTGAAAATCGCCGACCGCGCCTACGTGCTGGAAAACGGCCGGGTGGTGATGCAGGGCACCGGGGAGCAGTTGCTCACGGATCCGAAAGTGCGTGAAGCCTACCTCGGTGGTTGAGCCATTGGCGTAAACAAAAACGGCCCTCGGGCCGTTTTTTTATGTGGTATTTAGCGCGTCGTGCCCAGTGACCTTTGCTGGCCCGTTGGCCGACGAGCATCAAGCCAGCGCCCGTGAGCAGCAAGCCCGCAGCGAGAAAGATATACACGCCATACACGTCCAACGGCATGTCGAAATACCCGATAACGTGCTGCGCCAGGTTTAGGATCTGGGAACACACCAGCGTGCCGGCAAGCGAGGCGATGGCCAGTGGTGCCGCCAGCACACGAGGTATCGCCGAGGCAGCCACTGCCAGACCTACGGCCGTCGGCAGAAAGGCACTGTCGTGAAACAGGTCCGTCAACCACCAGACGATGACAGTACTCTCGAAAACGAACTCGCCAAACGATGAAAGTGCTTGCCCCAGCCAAAGAAATGAAAAATTCCTGCTGATAAAAAAATCTGAAAAGCGCTTGTTCAACACCAAAGCTCCCTATTGGTCGTAACGTCGCCGGGCATTGCGCGATCCTACTGCAAGGTGGTGCAGCGCCACCGATACCAGAACCCTCAGGCTCAGAGGCGATTGGCTGTGCATCGAAAATTTATTTGCAACCTGCTGTAACGCAACCTGAAGCCTTGACTCTAGAGGGGTAAGCAAGCACAAACGCTTCCTTACCCACCCTCATTGCTGGAGATACACCATGACCACTAAATTGTCCGCCGCAACCCTGATCCTGGCCCTCGGTTCCGCCCTGAGCCTGTCTGCCCTGTCGAACATGGCCCACGCCGACGACGCCAAGATGGACAAATGCTTCGGCGTCGCTGAAGCCGGCAAGAACGATTGCGCTGCAGGCGCCGGCACTTCCTGCGCCGGCACCTCGAAAGTCAAAGACCAGGCCAACGCCTGGAAGCTGGTCCCGGCCGGCACTTGCGCCAAGACCCCAAGCTCCACCTCGCCGACCGGTTTCGGCCAGGCAGCCGCCTTCACCGCCAAGTCCTGAAACAGCCCACAGCCTGAGTACTGATGATGACGCTTTTACCCCAACGCACCGTCTCACCGGCTCAGGTGCCCGGCCTTCCCCTCAGGGCCGGGCTGGGGCTGAAGAACGAGCACTTCATCGAAGTGCTCGAGACCTCGCCCGATATCGGTTTTTTTGAAGTGCACGCCGAAAACTACATGGTGGCCGGCGGGCCGTTCCATCATTACCTGGGGTTGATCCGCGAGCAGTACCCGCTGTCACTGCACGGCGTGGGCCTGTCCATCGGCGGCGAAGGCCCGCTCAACCGTGAGCACCTGGCACGGTTGGCCTTGCTGATCGAACGCTATCAACCCCACTCGTTTTCCGAACACCTGGCCTGGTCGAGCCACGGCCCGGTGTTTCTCAATGACTTGCTGCCGCTGGCCTACGACGCCGCCACACTGAACCGGGTGTGCGAGCACATCGACCAGGTGCAAAGCACGCTCAAGCGGCCGATGCTGCTGGAAAACCCATCGACCTATCTGCAATTCGAGCGCTCCACCCTGGACGAAACGGACTTCATCAGCGAGGTCATCCGCCGCACGGGCTGCGGCCTGCTGCTGGACGTCAACAACGTCTATGTGTCGTGCATCAATCACCAGCGCGAGGCGCTTTCCTACATCGACGCGCTGCCATTACACGCCGTCGGGGAGATACATCTGGCGGGGTTTGCCGAAGACACTGACAGCCTGGGCGATCGCCTGCTGATCGACGACCATGGCGCGCCCATCGATAACGCGGTGTGGCAGTTATACGAACAGGTACTCACGCGCACGGGCCCGGTGGCCACACTGATCGAGCGGGATAACCAGCTGCCTGCGTTCAGTGTGCTGCATGCCGAAGCTCAACACGCCGATTGGCATCTATTGCAGGTGAACGTATGAGCCATCACGCTGCGTTTGCCGACGCCCTGATCGATCCCGACCTGGCGTGCCCCGACGGCCTGTTCAGCCGCAACGGCGCCGACCCGGCCAGCCGTTTCGCGGTGTATCGCAACAATGTTCACAGCGCGTTGATCAACGCGTTGGCAACCGCTTACCCCGTAACCTTGCAGTTGGTCGGCGATGAGTTTTTTCGCGCCATGGCTGGTCTTTTTGTTCAGGCGAGCCCACCTGACAGCCCGCTGATGAGCGAGTACGGCAGCGCGTTCGCAGGGTTTATTCAGGCCTTTGAGCCGGCGGCCAGCGTGCCCTACTTGGCTGACGTCGCCAGGCTCGAGCGCTTGCGGGTTTGTGCCTATCACGCGGCAGACACTCAGCCGCTGGACCAGCAAGCCATTCTCCAAACACTGCAAGGCCAGACAGACCTGGGCAAGCTGCGCCTTCACCTGCATCCATCCCTGGCCACCCTGAATAGCGCTTACGCGGTGGTGGCCGTTTGGGCTGCGCACCAGACCGAAGGTGGCCTGGCCACCCTGAATCCCTGGCACGCCCAAAGCGCGCTGGTGTTACGCCAAGGCTTGGCGGCCAAGGTATTCGCCATCGACAGCGGCTCGGTCGCGTTCATCGACAGCCTGAATCACGGCACGGCACTGGAGACGGCGGTGCAGCACGCGCTTGAAGCGTCGGCGCAGTTCGACCTGAACCAATGCCTGGCCCTGTTGATCAGCCACGACGCCATCACTCATTTGCACCTCGAACAAAAGGTATTGCCATGAACACATCCCCTTCGAGTCCGGTCAATCGGGTCATCGCTCTGTTCGAGAAAATCCCCTACAGCCTGATCGCCTTTCTCGCACGATTTTCCATTGCCGCGGTGTTCTGGAAATCCGGGCAGACCAAGGTCGAGGGGTTTGCCATCGACTTGATCAGCGGCACGTTCCAATTCGGCGAGCCGCGTCTTGCGGCGTCCACACTGCCGCTGTTTCGCAGCGAATACCACGTGCCCTTGCTGTCACCGGAAGTCGCCGCGCACATGGCGGCGTTTGCCGAGCATTTCTTCCCGGTGCTGATCCTGGTGGGTTTTGCCACGCGGTTCTCGGCCCTGGCCCTGATCGGCATGACCTTGACCATTCAACTCTTCGTTTACCCGGACGCCTACCCGACACACGGCACCTGGATCACCGTGCTGCTGCTGTTGGTCGCCAAGGGCCCGGGCTGCCTGTCCATCGACCATTTGATTGCACGCCGCTACCGCTGAAGACGGTCCAGGGCCTCGCCGCTGCGCTTGAACCAATCCACCAGGTAATCGGCCAGCACTTGGGTGCGACGCGGCAAGCCACCCTGATACGGGTGAACCAGGTACATCGGCATGCTACGCGTCTGATAATCGCGCAGGAGCCAGCGCAATCTCCCGTCAGCCAGTTCTGCGGGTAACACGTAGGACGGCAGGCGGGCGATTCCGGCGCCCACCAATGCGGCCTTTTTCAACAGGTTGTAATGGTTGGAGGCAAAGGTGCCACTGACCCGCACTCGCAGCAGTTCGTGCTGCTGGTGGTACAGCCATTCTTCACGCCCGCTGTAGTGGCTGTTGAGCAGGCAGGTGTGCGTCGCCAGGTCTGCCGGGGTCAGCGGCTCGCCGTGTTGCTCCAGGTAGGCCGGGCTGGCGCAGGTCATTTCATGCCAGGCCAGCAGCGGTTTGGCCACCAGACGCTCATTTTCGATGGCGCCGGAACGCACACCCAAGTCAAACCCATCCCGCGCCAGGTCTCGATAACGGTTGTTCAATTCCAGTTCGATCTGCACTTGGGGGTACTGTTTGGAGAACTCCAGCAACAAGCCATCGAAGAAAGTTTCTCCCAACGACACCGGAACCGTCATACGCACTGGCCCGGCTAAATCGTCCTTGAGCCGCGCCAATGCCTGACGGGCGCGTTCCACTTGAACCACCAGCGCTTGAGCCTGGGGCAACAGCGCTGCACCGGCTGCGGTCAGGCTGAGCTTGCGGGTGGTGCGGTGCAGCAACACCACGCAAAACTGCGCCTCCAACTGGCTGATACGCTTGGACAACTGGCCCTTGCTGCACCCCAGTTGCTCGGCCGCCAGGGTGAAACTGCCGGCTTCGATCAGAACGGCAAAGGCCGCCAAGTCATCCATCTCGCTCATGGATTGTTTCCATTTGAAAACCAAAGGTTGCCTATTAGCACGTTTATCCACCTGAAAAGCCACACTAGACTGAACCTTCACTTACCCCTGGAGGAACAGCACGATGAAAATCCTATTGATTGGTGCCAGCGGCACGGTCGGCTCGGCAGTCAAGGCAGAACTGGCTCAGCGTCACGACGTGATCAGCATCGGTCGCACAAGCGGCGACTTTCAGGTGGATATCAGCGACAGCGCGTCGATCCGCAAGCTGTTCGAACAGACCGGCAAGTTCGATGCCCTGATCTGCGCGGCCGGTAGCGTGAATTTCGTAGCACTGGGTGAAATGAGCGAAAGCGATTTTGACCTGGGCCTGCGCGACAAGCTGATGGGCCAGGTCAATCTGCTGTTGATCGGCCGCGAATATGCCAACGATGGCGCCTCGTTCACCTTCACCAGCGGCATCCTCAACCGTGACCCCATCCGTACCGGCGCCTCGGCCGCATTGGTCAATGGCGCCATTGACGCCTTCGTCAAAGCCGCGGCGATCGAATTGCCACGCGGCCTGCGCGTCAACGCCGTGAGCCCGACCGTCCTGCTGGAAGCCATGGGCAGCTACGCCCCGTATTTCCGCGGTTACAAACCGGCTCCGGGTGCCGACGTAGCTCTGGCCTACGCCAAAAGCGTAGAAGGCCTGCAGACCGGCCAGACGTTTATCGTCGGCTGAATCCGGCGTCTGTCAGAATTGCCTGAAGCCGGGCACTGGGGTTGTGGTGCGGCGTCAGCCTGCGTAACGTGGCGGCACTTGTTTGGAGACCCGATAAATGCGCGCCGCCCGTACCCTAGTTCTGTTTGCCCTGCTGCCTCTGTTCACCGCTTGCCAGATGTTCGAGAGCGAGCCGGCAAAGCCGTCTACCGCCGGGTTGACCCGCATGCAGGGTGAATTGACGGCCGTTGACGGCAAGCTGTTGTTCCAGCCTTGCGGTGACAAACGCAACTACGTGGTCAACGACGCCGGCGGCACCAGCATCCTGCAGGAAGCCGCCTCACTGGCTGGGCAACAGGGCGCACTGTTTGCCGACTTGCGCGGCAAGTTCTCCGGGGTTGCCACTGGCACCCAGGGCTCGGTAGAGCTGCAACAGCTCTATCGCATGGAACGTTCGACTTCGGCCTGCAACGACCCGGACTTCAAGCGCATGGTGCTGCGCGCCAATGGCCATAAACCCGCCTGGGCGATGAATGTGACCGCCAAGGGCATGGTGCTGGAGCGCGAAGGCCAGCCACCCTTAGCGGTGCCTTTTGTGGAAGAGCAACTGGGCGACGGCCGTTTCAACCTGATGACCGAAGCCAATAACCAGCACATCGAACTCTGGGTCGCCCCGCAGCGTTGCATCGACAGCGTCAGCGGTAGCCTGCAACACATGACCGCCGAGTTGCGCGTCAACGGCCAAGTGCAGCGTGGTTGCGCAGCATTCGGCGGTTCTCGCGACGACTGATTCGGCCCAACGCTGTTTTAACGTGTCGGAAAACCGCCTTTGGGGCTTATAATCGCCGGTTTGCAAAACAGCCGGCCTTTTTGTCCGCCGCCTACCGGATCCCGTCATGTTACGAATCACCGAACTCAAGCTGCCCATCGACCATCCCGAAGAAGACCTGCGGCCTGCCATCGTGCAGCGCCTGGGCATCGCCAGTGATGACCTGCTCGATTTCACCCTGTTCAAACGCAGCTATGACGCCCGCAAAAAGTCGTCGGAGCTGTGCTTCATCTACACCATCGACCTGAACGTGAAAGGCGAAGCCGCCCTGCTGCTCAAGTTCGCCGATGACCGCAACGTCAACCCGGCGCCGGATGTCAGTTACAAGGTGGTGGGTCAGGCGCCGGAAGGCCTGGTCGAACGGCCGATCGTGGTGGGGTTTGGTCCGTGCGGGATCTTCGCCGGGCTGCTGCTCGCGCAAATGGGCTTCAAGCCGATCATCCTCGAGCGCGGCAAAGAAGTGCGCCAGCGCACCAAGGACACCTGGGGCCTGTGGCGCAAAAACGTGCTCAATCCCGAGTCCAACGTGCAGTTTGGTGAAGGCGGCGCCGGGACCTTCTCCGACGGCAAGCTCTACAGCCAGATCAAGGACCCGAAATTCCACGGTCGCAAGGTCCTGCACGAGTTCGTCAAGGCCGGTGCGCCGGAAGAAATCCTCTACGTCAGCAAGCCGCACATCGGCACGTTCCGCCTCACCGGCGTGGTGGAAAACATGCGCCAGCAGATCATCGCCCTGGGCGGTGAAGTACGTTTCGAACAGCGCGTTACCGATGTGCTGATCGAAGACGGCCAGCTGAACGGCGTGGTCATCGACGGTGGCGAGCAACTGCTCTCCAAGCACGTGATCCTGGCCCTGGGCCACAGCGCCCGCGACACCTTCCGCATGCTGCACGGGCGTGGCGTGTACATGGAGGCCAAGCCGTTCTCGGTGGGCTTCAGGATTGAACACCCGCAATCGCTGATCGACGCGGCGCGCCTGGGCAAATACGCCGGGCATCCAAAACTCGGCGCGGCCGACTACAAGCTGGTGCACCACGCCAAGAACGGCCGCTCGGTCTACAGCTTCTGCATGTGCCCAGGCGGCACGGTAGTGGCGGCGACGTCCGAGTTAAACCGCGTGGTAACCAACGGCATGAGCCAGTACTCGCGCAACGAACGCAATGCCAACTCCGGCATCGTCGTCGGCATCACGCCGGAGGTGGATTACCCGGGTGGCCCGCTGGCGGGCATCGAGTTGCAGGAGCGCCTGGAGTCCCACGCCTACATCCTCGGCGGCAGCAACTACGAGGCTCCGGCGCAACTGGTGGGGGATTTCATCGCGGGCAAGCCGTCCACGGCCATCGGCAGCGTGGAACCGTCCTACAAGCCCGGCGTGTCGCTGGGTGACTTGGCCCTGGCCTTGCCGGACTTTGCCATCGAAGCGATTCGTGAAGCGTTGCCGGCGTTCGAGAAGCAGATCAAAGGCTACTCGTTGCACGATGCGGTGCTGACCGGGATCGAGACGCGCACATCCTCGCCGCTGCGGATTACCCGTAACGAGTCGATGCAGAGCTTGAACGTGAAAGGTTTGTTCCCGGCCGGTGAAGGCGCGGGTTATGCCGGTGGGATTCTGTCGGCGGGCGTTGACGGGATTCGGATTGCCGAGGCGTTGGCGCGGGATATGCTCGGCATCGAGGCCTAAGCACTCTATTGCAGCCAACCCGACCAAAGGTGGGAGCGGGCTTGC
The DNA here is from genome assembly GCF_963879675.1 of Pseudomonas sp. Larv2_ips. Classification (NCBI taxonomy): domain Bacteria; kingdom Pseudomonadati; phylum Pseudomonadota; class Gammaproteobacteria; order Pseudomonadales; family Pseudomonadaceae; genus Pseudomonas; species Pseudomonas sp. Larv2_ips. Next base: position 397,821 of record NZ_CAWOAW010000014.1, on the reverse strand, counting down.
CCGCGATGGCAGAGTCTCAGTCGCCGAACTTATCGACTGAAACACCGGCATCGTAGGCAAGCCCGCCCCCACAATGGTTTTTGCCGGTTTTCAGATGTTTGCGCGCAGGATTGTCTCCGGCAACGGCTCGCCCCGTTCAACACTGGCCGCAACGGCCGCAATCAGCCCGCTCAACTCATACCCTTGCCCGGCGAGCCACGCCTGATCGTAGTAAGTCGTGGCATACCGCTCGCCCCCGTCACACAAAATTGCCACGATCGACCCAGACTCCCCCGCCGCTTGCATCTGCTGCGCCGCCACCAAGGCACCGATCAGGTTGGTCCCGCTGGAACCACCGACCCGCCGCCCGAGACGCTCGGCCAAGTAATGCATGGCCGCCAGTGACAGCGCATCCGGTACCTTGACCATCGCATCAATCACCTTGGGCAAAAACGACGCCTCGACGCGTGGCCGGCCGATCCCTTCGATCCGCGAACCGCAATCCAGGCGCAAGCTGGCGTCGCCCGTCTGGTAATAGTCAAAGAACACCGAGCGTTCGGCGTCGGCACACAGCACGCGGGTGCAATGCTGGCGATAGCGCACGTAACGCCCCAGCGTCGCGGTGGTGCCGCCGGTGCCGGGGCTGGAAATCAACCAGCTCGGCTCGGGGTAATGCTCAAACCGCATCTGTTGGAAGATCGACTCGGCGATATTGTTGTTCGCCCGCCAGTCCGTCGCGCGCTCGGCATAGGTGAATTGGTCCATGAAGTGACCGCCACTTTCCTGCGCCAACCGCTCGGACTCGGCGTAAATCTGCGTCGGATCCTTCACCAGATGGCTCTTGCCGCCGTAGAAGGCGATCTGGGCGATTTTCTCCTGAGACGTGGTGGCTGGCATCACCGCAATGAACGGCAGGCCAAGCAGCCGCGCGAAATACGCTTCCGAAATTGCCGTCGACCCGCTGGAGGCCTCAATCACCGGCGCGCCCGGCTTGAGCCAGCCATTACACAGCGCGTACAGAAACAGTGAACGGGCCAGCCGATGCTTCAGGCTGCCGGTGGGGTGGCTGGACTCGTCCTTGAAGTACAACTCGATACCCGGCAACCCCGGCAACGGCAAAGGGATCAGGTGCGTGTCGGCGCTGCGCTGGAAGTCCGCTTCAATGATGCGAATGGCTTCGCGGGCCCAGGTACGGTGGTCACTCATAAGGTGCGTCTCTAAAGATTTCAGCGCCAATTTTAGGGAGTTTCCTACACTGCACACAGATACAGTGGCGACTCAAATAGACACACAATTGCTAGGCTCTGGCGCAACGCCGACTCTGCCCGTCCCTTATAACAAATAAGAATATAACTTTTGTTTTAACAACTAACGGTACGGGTTAGGGTACCCACCTATTGAACCTGGATTGGAGAGCATCCCTTGCCTCTGCGTAGCACTTTCACCCGTTTCTTCCAGCTGGAAGCCGCCAGCGGTCTGTTGTTGATCGCCGCTGCCGCCTTGGCGCTGATCATCAACAATTCACCGTTGTCACACCTCTACAACGCGTTTCTCGATGTACCGGTGGTGGCACAGATTGGCGCGCTGAAAATCGCCAAGCCTGCCCTGCTGTGGATCAACGATGGCCTGATGGCCTTGTTCTTCCTGCTGATCGGCCTGGAGGTGAAGCGCGAGCTGCTCGACGGCCACCTGTCCAAACCCTCGCAAGTGGTACTGCCGGGGGCCGCAGCCATTGGCGGCATGGTGGTGCCGGCGCTGATCTACTGGGCGATCAACAAGGACTACCCCGCTGCACTCTCCGGCTGGGCAATCCCCATGGCCACCGATATCGCTTTTGCACTGGGCGTGCTGGCCCTGTTGGGCAAGCGCGTGCCGGTATCGCTGAAACTGTTCCTGATGACCCTGGCGATCATTGATGACCTCGGCGCAATCATCGTCATCGCCGTGTTCTACTCCGCGGACCTGTCCGGTGCTGCTCTGGCCGGTGCAGGGGCGTGCCTGATTGCCTTGATCGCGATGAACCGCCTGGGCGTGATCAAACTCGGGCCCTACCTGATCATCGGTCTGATCCTGTGGGTGTGCGTGCTCAAGAGTGGCGTGCATGCCACGCTGGCCGGCGTGACCCTGGCCTTCTGCATCCCGCTGCGCACCAAAAATGCCGAGCCCTCGCCCCTGAGGACGTTGGAACACGCCCTGCATCCGTGGGTGGCCTACGCCATCCTGCCGCTGTTTGCCTTCGCCAACGCGGGCGTTTCCCTGGCCGGCGTGAGCCTGGAAAGCTTCACTCACCATGTGCCCATGGGCATCGCCGCCGGCCTGTTGATCGGCAAGACCATCGGCGTGTTCGGCCTCACCTGGCTCGCCATCAAGACCGGCCTTGCCGCGCTGCCCAGCGGCGCGAACTGGGGCCAGGTGTTCGGGGTGGCGATCCTGTGCGGTATCGGCTTTACAATGAGCCTGTTTGTCGGCTCACTGGCGTTTGTGCCGGGTGCCAGCGAATTCGCCGGGGAGGATCGAATGGGTATTCTGACCGGGTCGATCCTGGCCGCGTGTATGGGTTATGCCGTGACCGCGATGGCGAGTCGCAAGAAAGCCTGAGGGTTGCGAAAGCACCCAAAACCCCAATCGGTGAGCCCGATTGGGGTTTTTCTTTTTCTGAAGATGACACTTACCTCAAACGCCTAAAGACTTTGCGCGCGCCGCCGACTAGTGATTGTGGCGCTACCACTGTCCCTGCCAGGGACACCCGCCCGACACAGCTCTCCAACGCGTATTCAGCCCGAGCGAAAATCCCATGTTCCTGAGAAATATAAGAATCGCTGCCAGAGCCTTCATCGGCTTCGCGGCCATTGCGTCGCTGAGTGTGTTTCTCGGTCTGTTCGCCCTCAAACAGATTGGCGAAGTCCAGTCCCAGGCGGCCGACATTCAGAACAACTGGATGCAGCGTGTCAGGATTCTGGCCCTGGCCAACGCGTCGCTCGACCGTTTTCGCTTGGGCGAAATGGCGCACATCCTGTCGTCAAGCGATGCGGACATGCAGACCTATGAAGACAAATCCGCCGGCCGCCTGAAAAGCGTCAAGGAACAGCTGGCCCAATATGCCGCGCTGCTACGCACACCCGAGGAAAAATCGCGCCTGGATGTGTTCAACCAGAGCCTGGATGCCTACGCGAAGAACCATACCGAAATGCTCAAGCGCTCGCGCTCGGGCGACAAAGCCGGCGCCCGCGACTTTCTCAACAGCATTCGAGAAAGCTACGAGCAGATGACCAAGAACTTCGACCAGTTGATCGACCTCGCCAACAAAGGCGCCGAACAGGCCGGCCAAACCTCCGTAGGCGCTTACCAGCATGCCGTGAGCGGCATCACAATCGTCATTTTGCTGGTCAGTGCCGGCACAGTGCTGGTGGCCTGGTTGCTGACCCGCAGCATTACCGGCCCCATCATTGAAGCGGTGCAGGTGGCCGAAACCATCGCCAAGGGCGACCTCACCCAGCCCATAAACCCTACAGGCAATGACGAAGCCACGCGCTTGCTCCGGGCACAGGAAACCATGCGTAACAACCTGGTGCAGACTCTGCGGCAAATCACCGGCTCATCCAGCCAGCTGGCCGCTGCGGCCGAAGAGTTGAATGCCGTCACCGCCGAGGGCAGCCGCGACCTGCAACAGCAACATGGCGAAATCGAGCAGGCAGCCACGGCCGTCACTCAGATGACCACCGCGATTGAGGAGGTCGCGCGAAACGCGGCATCAACCTCCGACCTGTCCCAGGAATCACGCAGCATTGCGCTGAAGGGCCAACAGCGCATGGTCGAGGCACTGAATTCGATCCAGGCGCTGACCCGTGGGGTCGAGGTCAGCTCAGGGCAAGTGGGCGGCCTCGCCGAGCAGGCCAAAGGCATCGGCAAAGTGCTCGATGTGATCCGCACCATTGCCGAGCAAACCAACCTGCTGGCGCTTAACGCGGCCATCGAAGCCGCGCGTGCCGGTGAGGCCGGACGTGGTTTCGCCGTGGTCGCCGACGAGGTTCGTGCACTGGCCCATCGCACCGCCCAATCGACCCAGGAAATCGAGCAGATGATCGGCAGCATTCAGGCCAACACGGCCAGTACCGTCAACACCATGCTCGACAGCAGCGCCATGACTCAGCAAACCTTGGGGCTGGCCGAGCTGGCGCAACAAGCGCTGGCAGACATTCTGGCCGCCAACGATGAAATCAATGACCGCAATCTGGTGATCACCACGGCGGCGGCGGAACAAGCCGACGTTGCTCGAGCAGTCGATCGCAATTTGCTGAACATTCAGCAGCTGTCGATTCAGTCGGCAGAGGGCTCGACCCAAACGACTGCAGCCTCGCAGTCCCTCGCCAGCCTGGCCCACGAGTTGAACACGATGGTCAAGCACTTCCAGGTTTGAAGTCACGCAGCGTGCGCGGCACACCGCGCCTGCAATAAAAAACCCCAACCGATCACTCGGTTGGGGTTTTTTATTGCAAGGACCGGCGTTTAACGAGTAACGCGGCTGGTACCGTCAACGGTCATGATGCGTACACGGTCGCCGATGCGGAAGATTTCATTTTCCTGCACGGCTTGTACGTAGGCACGCATGCTGCCGTCGTCTTCGCGAACGGTGATTTCCACGCCTTGGGTGCGGGTCAGGCCTTCTTCAGTAGCAGAGCCCAGCAGGCCGCCGGCTACGGCGCCGATCACGGCGGTCACAATGCTGCCACGGCCGCCGCCGATGGCGCTGCCGCCAACGCCGCCGATGACTGCGCCAGCGGCGCCGCCAATTGGGGTCTTGGTGCCTTCGATTTTCACTGGACGCAGGGATTCAATGGTGCCCATGCGAACGGTCTGTACACGACGCGCCTCGTCACGAGAGTACGAGTCGCCGGTCAGACTCGAGGCGCAGCCACCCAACAGCAACGACAGGGTGGTAAAGCAGGCAACTAGTAAAACGGACTTACGCATAGCATCAACTCCAAAGGACAGGTATTCATTAGACGCTGCGGCTTGGCGCCTGTCACGGCGAGCACCGCAGAAAATTGCTTTCATTCAGCCTTAGTACAGACTGCTAGCACCAGAAAAATAGACGAACGGTTGCACTCAACTGTTCCGAAGAATGTCATGAACGCGTTCATCATTATTGTAGTCGCGCAGCAGCACACGCCGAAGACATATGGATAAAGACTTCGCCGTGGCGGGCAACATTCGAACGAGGTGACGAAAGGTGAAACTCAGGGCGCCAGGCGCTCACGAGTCCACTCGCCGGCTTGCAGGCGGTAGTTGAGGCGATCATGCAGGCGACTGGCGCGACCCTGCCAGAACTCGATGCGCTCGGGCAGCAGGCGATACCCGCCCCAATGCTCAGGGCAATCGGGTTGGATGTCGCTGAAACGCTGCTCGGTGGCCTTGAGCAAATCTTGCAGCTCTTCGCGATCACGGATGACCCGGCTCTGCGGCGACGCCCAGGCCCCAAGACGGCTTCCCAATGGGCGGACCTGAAAGTAAGCATCCGACTCTTCAGGCGTGACCTTGACCACCCGCCCTTCGATACGCACCTGGCGCTCCAGGGTGGGCCAGAAGAAGGTCATGGCTGCAAATGGCTGTGCCGCAAGCTGTTCGCCCTTGGCACTCTGATAATTGGTGAAGAAGGTAAAACCCTGTGTATCCAGGCCTTTGAGCAACAGGATACGACAGTGCGGACGACCGTCCTGGTCGACCGTGGCCAGAGTCATGGCATTGGCTTCCACCGGTGGCTGCTCGGTTTTCACCGCATCGGCAAACCACTGGTGGAACAATGCAAACGGCTCGCCCGGGGCCTGGGCCTCGCTCAAACCGTCCCGTGTGTAGTCACGGCGCATATCGGCCAATGCCTGGGTCATGCGGCTTTATCCTTCTGGTTCAACAGATCAGTTTTTCGCCTGGTCGTTTGTCGCTGGAGCGTCGGCCTTGGGTGCGGCTTTTTTCGCGGCCGGCTTGGCGGCAGCTTTTTTCGCAACAGGCTTGGCAGCGGCTTTCTTGACCGGAGCCTTTTTCGCCGGAGCGGCCTTTTTCGCAGCAGGCGCCGGTACGGGAGCGGGTGCAGTCTGCACGGCAACCATTTCCGCAACCGGTGGCTTGCCCGAGTTGTACTTGCTCAACAACGCCAACATCGTTGTACGCTGAGTGAACATGATTTCCATGCGACGGTTCAGCGCACGCCCCTGATTGCTATCGTTGGCAGCCCGCGGCATAAGGTCGCCCATGCCACGCATCATCAGGCGATCCTGCTTCAAGCCGCTGAGGCTGAAAATCGAAGCGATGGACTGCGCGCGCTCGCGGGTCAATGCCTGGCTCACTGGCTCGGCACCATTGGTGTCGACGTGGCCTAAGACCAACACAGCGGTCTTCGGATCGCCTTCAACCGCCTTGGCCACGCGAGTGAACGGGCCCAACGTAACCGGCAGCAGCATTGCCGGGCGTTTCGGGTTGTAAGAGCCATCAACCGGGGCGATCACGACCAATACGTTTTCGCGACGCTCCAATTGCAGGTTGCTGTCCTTGATGGCCGCACGCAGGCGCGGCTCATAGTCGTCCAGCCAGGCTTGAGTGATTTTCGGGTCAGGCATCGGCACGTTGGTCACGTCGACCTTGGCCAATGGTTTTGGCTTGCTTTCGAAAGGCCACCACCATTTGGTATCGGTGTCGGTCTTGGCCACCGCCGGGGTCGTCGGGTCTGCCGCCTTGAGGTCGGCTTTCAGATCGGCTTTGGCATCGGCCGCTTTTTCATCGGCGCTTTTAGAGGCGAACGGCCACCAGCTGGAGCCGGTCTCAGCCTTGGCTACGGGCGCAGGGGCGGCAGCAGCGGCAGGCGCTGGAGCAGCGGCGGCGGCAACCGGGGCTGCGGGCTTGGCGCCAGCGGCTGGTTTTGCATCCGGCACGGCGTCGGTTTTGGTTACTGCGTCCTTGGTAGCAGCCTTGTCTGATCCAAATGACCACCAATGCCCACCCTCGGCATCATTTTGTGGAGTTTGTGCGCAACCCGTAATTGTGAGGCACAGCGCCAGTGCCAAGGACTTGTTCGATAACATGAGATATCCACAAAATGAGAAAAAACCGGAGGGTCTGGTTGACCCGTTAAACAGACGCTTACAGAACATTGAAGTTACAAAATTTCGTTCAGCGCCTTCTTATAGTTGCCTTTGTAACAAAAAAACGTGAAACAGCAAGCTCTTTACAGACAACCGGCCAATATTCCGACCAACTTCTGTGCACGCGGGTCCATAAGTACATAAGGCCCCAGTGTATTAGTCACGAAACCAAATGCTACATCATGTTCCGGATCGGCAAAACCAACCGAACCACCCGCCCCCGGATGCCCAAACGCACGTGGGCCAAGGCCGAACGTCGCATTAGGCAAGTGCGGTTGATCCAACATGCAGCCCAAGCCGAAACGCGTTTGGGTCAATAAAGTTTTATCCGGTCCGATACTGTGTTCGCGGGTCAATTGTTCGAGCATGTCCGCCTCGAGCAAACTACCGTCCAACAATCCGCTATAAAAGCCCGCCAGGCTACGCGCGTTACCGTGACCATTTGCCGCTGGCTGCTGCATGCGCCGCCATTGCGGCTTATTAGTGCTTGTCAGAATAGACGGTGGGTTGGCAAATGCACGCGTAGTCATGGCCGCAGGTTCGCGCATCATAACTTGCAGTAATCGTTGAGCGGCTTCATCGCCCATATTGCCTTTGCTGCGCGCTATATGCGCAACACGGTAAAACTCTTCGTCCGCCAGGCCAACATGAAAGTCCAGCCCCAATGGCCGCGCAACCCGCGCAACAATTGATTCACCGGGCCCACGCCCGTCGGCGCGACGCAACAACTCACCGACCAGCCACCCATAGGTGATGGCCTCGTAGCCGTGGCCTTGGCCGGGCGTCCACCATGGGGCTTCGGCCGCCAGGGTGTCGACCATCAGTTGCCAGTCATAGAGGGCTTCGGCGGGGAGCATGTCGCGAATCGCCGGCAACCCGGCCTGGTGGCAGAGCAGCTGGCGCAGGGTGATGGCTTCCTTACCGGCCGCGGCAAACTCGGGCCAGTAATTGGCGACAGGGGCGTCGAGTTGCAACTTGCCCTCGGCCACCAATTGCAGGGCCGTCACGGCGGTGAAGGTCTTGGTGCAGGAAAACAGGTTGACGAGGGTGTCGCTGTGCCAGGCCTCGGCACCGTCCTTGTCGGCGGTGCCTGCCCACAGGTCGACGACGGTTTCGCCGCCGATCTGGATACACAGCCCGGCACCACGCTCCTGCGGGTCATCAAACAACGCGGCGAATGCCTCACGTACCGCTTCGAACTGGAGCTCGTAATGACCCTGAATCTGCACCTAAGCCGCCTCGGAAAACACCGTAATAAGTGGCCGACATTGTTCCAGTCATTGGCGGTTTTGTGAACCCGTCAAATATGAATCAATGGCCATTTCCAGAGTGACCGCCAGCATGCCCGGCGCCCTGCCCCGCGCCTCTGCCGTCGTGCCCCGACTTGCCGGCTTCACTCTCACGCACCCCGCTGGCAGCCTTGGCTTTTTGGGCTTCCTTGCCCAGTTGGTCGACGGCCGCCAGGTTGCTTTTGCGCACGCTGTCGACAAAGCCCTGGAACGGCACATCCGTGATGCCCACAAGGCCAAAGTGGCCGTTTTCGCCGTCCAGCAGACGCCCCGTCACCGGTTGATCCAGGTACTGGAACCAGTGCACGCCGACGATCGACGGCTCAGCCATGGCCTGCTTGAGGAAGTTGCTGTACGCCACGCCACGGTCTTCCTCCTTGGCCAGCTGAGTCACGCCGCCCCAGAACGGACCGCGATCCGCCGAGCCGAAGTTGAACTCGGTGATCAGCACCGGCTTATCCAACGCGCGCAGGGCGGCGAAGTCGTAGCCGTCCTGAGGCTTGAGGGTGTACATGTTGAAGCTCAGCACATCGCAATACTGGGCGCAGGACGCCACGGCTTCCGGGGTGCTGACGGCGTAGCGGCCACCCAGCAGCAGCTGGTTGGGCGCGTGCCACTTCAACGAATCGGAGATGGTCTTGAAATAGGCATCGGCGAAGGTCTTCTGGAAGTATTTGAAGTCGGCTTCGATTTCCGGGTGCTCAGGGCTTGGCATCGGCGGCTCGAAGCCCGGGTCTTCCATCAGCTCCCAGCCTGACAGGTGTATGCCCCAGGCTTTGGAGAGGCCTTCTTCGTTACGGTATTTGTCACGCAGTTGCTTGAGGAACGCACGTTTGGCCGGCACGTCGGTGGTCATGCGCAAGGTCCCGTACGCCAGGGCGTAACGCGACTTTGGATCATCGCCAGGGCCGGCCCAGGCCAGCTCGTTGTCGGCAAAAAAGCCGATCAGCCACGGGTCGTCGCGGTGATCGCGGGCCGCGATCGCCACGGCGCGCTCGGTGGCCATGGCGAAACGCGGGTCGAACGGGTCGGGCATGCCGCCCCACCAGTCCGTGCCGGTGCTGATGCTGGCGTAGTCACCGACAATCGACAGTGGCAAGGTGTAGGGCACGCGGTCGGCGCTGGCCAAATCCTCGTCGCTCCAGTTGCCCACGGTGTTGAAACCCCAGGCTTGCAGGCGGTCCAGCGTGTGCGTGACCCAGCGCTTGTGGTCGAAACCTTGCGTGTCATAGGTGCGCTGCAGGTTGGCACCATAGAAGTCGTACCAGCGCCCCACATTGAAGCCCCGGCCCTGGTCAGCGCCGTTGCCGCCGCGGTTATCCGCACGTCCGTAATACTTGTCGAACGGCTCGCCGGACTTGGGCAGCGCGGCAAACATCCATTCGCGGCCGGCCACGTAGGTTTGATTATCGTCCGGCGCAACCGTATTGACGCCCAGGGAGTAGAACGGATGGCCTTCCGGGGTCACCAGGTACCAGCGCCCGTCGCGCTTCTCGGTGCGGAAAAAGCCGCTTGCTTCAAACGCCGGGCCTTTGTTCCAGCCGCCATATTGGTCCAGGGCAGACTTGTCGCGCTCAGCCAGCCAGCCCTTGAGCTGTTGCTGCTCCTTGGCCGCTGCGGCTTTGAGTTGTTCGTCGCTGCTGACTTTTTCCGGCCAACGCGCACGCGTGGACTGACCATACGCATCCACCAGCGCGCTGTAGGCGGCCTTCAGCACCGGCTCGCTGTCCTGCACGCCAAAGCGTTCGAGCAGGATGCTTTGGGCTGCGTTGGGCTTGATCATCGACAGAGTGACCGACGCCACCTGGCTACGATCGATTGCCCCGGCGCTGCTGGCCAACAGCACACGCTGGCCTTCCACGGTAATCGGCATCGGCGGGCCGGCCTTCATGCCCTGGCTCAGCGGCGAGTTGGCCTGCAGCGGAATCAGCAGGGTTTGAGCGGGGCCGGCCGGCAGGTCGATGCGGCTGACCAGCGTCTGGCCGTCGGTGCTCTGCACCTTGACGTAGAGGGTCAGCGCCCAGTCCATGGCGCTTTGGATACGCAGGCTCATGGCGCCGGACTGCGACCAGTCCCACACGCCGGTCTGCGGGCTGAGCACCAGGCTCGGTTCGGCCGCCGGGTTGAAGGTGATGCGGCGCAGCACCTCGCCCTCAGCGGTTTGTTCGGCGTTGTATTGCGGCAGGCTCGCGTCCTGGGTCGCGACCTTGACCACATCGGCAGGCCGGACGAAATTGAACAGCGTTTGTTGCCCGGCAGGCGCGGCCATCAAGGGCGCGGCAAACAACAAGGCAAACAGAGCGGGCAGCGTGCGAATCATACGAACAAGGTTCTCCCAAACGGCCGGTGAATGGCCTGATGACATAAAGCGTTGGCAGTGAGATAGACCACGAAGTGGGCGAATTCGCCCACAGTGGCTTAAGAAATTTCGCGCCTGAAGGGCGGCAAAGCATTGAGGATAGCCTTGCCATAGCGCTGCGTGACCAAACGGCGGTCGAGCAAGGTGATGGTGCCTCGGTCTTCCTCGGTACGCAGCAAGCGCCCGCAGGCCTGGACCAGCTTCAAGGAAGCATCCGGCACCGAGATTTCCATGAACGGGTTACCGCCACGGGCCTCGATCCATTCGGCCAAGGCCGCCTCGACCGGGTCATCCGGTACCGAGAACGGGATCTTGGCGATCACCACGTGCTCACAGTAGGCGCCGGGCAAGTCCACGCCTTCGGCGAAACTGGCCAGGCCGAACAACACGCTGGAATCACCGCCATCAACACGCGCTTTGTGCTTGTTCAGGGTTTCCTGTTTGGACAGGTTGCCCTGGATGAACACCTGCTTGCGCCAGTCGCGGTCGAGGCCGTCGAACACGTCCTGCATCTGTTTACGCGAGGAAAACAGCACCAGGGTGCCGCGTGAACCTTCCACCAGGTCCGGCAAGTCGCGGATGATCGCGGCCGTGTGCGCGGCCGCGTCGCGCGGGTCGGCCTTGAGGTCCGGCACTCGCAGCACGCCGGCATCGGCATGGTGAAACGGGCTCGGCACCACGGCGGTGACGGCCTTTTTCGGCAGGCCGGCACGCATGCGGAAGCGGTCGAAAGTGCCCAGGGCGGTCAGCGTGGCCGAGGTCACCAGGCAGCCGTAGGCCACATTCCACAGGTTGCGGCGCAGCATTTCGGCGGCCAGGATCGGGCTGGCGTTGACCTCGATATCAAACAGCGCACCGCTTTCGGACAAGGTCAGCCAGCGCGCCATGGGCGGGTTGTCTTCCGGGTCTTCGACGGTAAAGGCGGTCCACAGCTCCCAATTGCCCTGGGCGCGCGACAGCAGGCTGCCGAACAGGGGGTACCATTCCTCGGCCTGGTTGCTGGCGATACCGATGTTGACCTCGCCATCCATGCCTTCCTTGAGCAGGTCGGTCAGGCGGGTGAACAGGTCGGTCAGCCGTGAGAAGCCTTTCTTCAGCTCGATACCCATTTCACGCATGTGCTCGGGGATCAATCCGCCGACAAACCGGTGACGCGGCCGTTCGCGGCCTTCGACGTCTTCGCCGGGTTTGAAGTCGGCGACCTGCTCGCAGGCGCTGAACATGAATTGCTGCTGGGTCTTGATCTCGCGCGCCAGCTCCGGCACCTGCTCGATCAGTTTGCCCAGATCGCCGGGCAACGGGTGCTGGGCGAGCAATTTGGTCAGGTTCTTGGCGGTGGTTTCGAGCCAGTCGGCGGTGGAACGCAAACGGGTGTAGTGGGCGAAATGGCCGATGGCCTTATCGGGCAAGTGGTGCCCTTCGTCGAATACGTAAAGAGTGTCGCGCGGGTCCGGCAACACAGCGCCGCCGCCCAGGGCCAGGTCAGCCAGGACCATGTCGTGGTTGGTGACAATCACGTCGACCTTGCCCATGCCCTCGCGGGCCTTATAGAAGGCGCACTGTCCGAAGTTGGGGCAATGCCGGTTGGTGCATTGGCTGTGGTCGGTGGTCAGGCGCGCCCAGTCGGCGTCTTCCAGGGCGGTGGGCCAGCTGTCACGGTCGCCGTCCCATTTGTTGCCGGCAAGTTTCTCGATCATGCTGGTAAACAGCTTCTGGCTGACTTCATCAACCTCGATCTTGAAGCCTTCCTCTTCGAACAGCGATGCCGTGGCGGTCTGGGCGTGACCTTCCTGCAGCAATACGTCGAGCTTGGACAGGCACATGTAGCGGCCACGGCCCTTGGCCAGGGCGAAGGTGAAATTCAGGCCGCTGTTGCGCATCAAGTCGGGCAGGTCTTTGTAGACGATCTGCTCTTGCAGGGCGACGGTGGCGGTGGCAATCACCAGGCGCTTGCCGGCGGCCTTGGCGGTAGGGATTGCGGCCAGGCTATAGGCCACGGTCTTGCCGGTACCGGTGCCGGCCTCGACGGCCACGACCGCGGGGTCGCCACTGCGCCGACCTTCGTCGTCGGTGTCGATATCCCCGAGGACTTTGGCCACTTCGGCGATCATCAGGCGTTGGCCGTAGCGGGGTTTCAAGCTCTTGGCTTCGAGAAAACGCGAATAGGCGCCCTGGATCGTGGTTTTGAGTTCAGTGCTGATCATGGATAGTCGGGCGCAAAAAACGCTGGATAAATTTTCAGTGGTTCGGATCGGCCGCTATCATACCCCGCTAATTAATCCCGCGCAGAACGGAGTACCACAATGACCGCGTTTAGCCTCGCTTACACCCTGCATGTATTGGCCGCCCTGGTGTGGGTCGGCGGTATGTTTTTCGCCTGGATGATCCTGCGCCCCGCCGCCATGGCGGCACTTGAGGGCCCTGCCCGGCTCAAGCTGTGGGCGAATGTGTTTCAACGTTTTTTCGTATGGGTCTGGGTGGCGGTGCTGGTTTTGCCGATCAGCGGCATCGGTCTGTTGCAACTGCGCTTCAGTGGGTTTGAGACCGCACCGCGCTATGTGCAGGTGATGATGGGCTTGTATCTAGTGATGACCGCGCTGTTCATCCGTATCCAGGCATTGAAGTTCCCGGAACTGCGCACGGCGGTGGCGGCTGAGGATTGGCCTGCAGGTGCGGCTGCGCTGGGGCAGATTCGCAAGCTGGTGGGGATTAACCTGATTATCGGGTTGGTGGTGGTGGCGATTGCTTCGGCGCGGCCGATGTTCTGAGGCTGGCCTTCATGGCCCCTTCGCGAGCAAGCCCGCTCCCACATTTGGAATGCATGTCAATGTGAGAGCGGGCTTGCTCGCGAAGGCGTCAGAACAATCGACTCAAAGCCGCTGAATAGTCACAGCGCCCGCAGGCCCAGCCGGCCCCGGTTGCCCTTCCAGCCCTGGCCGGCCCTTCTGGCCACCATCGGCGCGGTACACCAGACAGCCCTTGGATTGCCCGCCTTTGCCCGGCTTACCGGCCGTGCCGGCCAAACCGCCCGCACCGCCATCCACCCAGACCTTGATCTGCTCGGCCGGGAAGCTCTGCGGCAGCTCCACGCGTACGGTCGCGCCCGCTGCGCCTGGCAGGCCATCGCCGCCATTGTCGCCATTGGCGCCGCGCCCGGCTGAACCCCAGGTGCAGCCCGGGTCCACGCCATTGGCGCCATCCAGGCCGGCATACCCTTGGGCGCCGGCGCCGCCACGGGCGTCCACCGACAGTTCATCGGCGGTCAGCGCGTTGATGCGCAGGACCAAGTCACGCCCCGACTTGGCAGCTCGTTCGTGGGTACCGGGAGCACCGCGCGAGGTGATCTGGCTGCCATGTTCCAGTTGCGCGTTACGCACCTGCAACTGCAGCGCGGTATTGCCGGGGGCGATAGCGATACGGGCTTCTCGGCCCAAATGCAGCTCATCCACCGTCACTTGGCTGATGGTCGCCGGAATCAACAACGTGCCGTAATCCGCCACATCCAGGCGTTCGAGCTGCAAAACGTTGGTGCTGCTGGGCAGGCGCATCAGCGAGTTGGTTTCAACACTGACGCTCTGCGCCAGGGCAATGGGGCTGACCAACAGGGCCAACAGAAAAACCTTACGCATGATTGGCCTCCTTGTTTGTTTCAATAACGGCAGGCGCCGACAGGCCCCGCACATGGAACATCCCCACCAGCAGAATCTGCAGGCGGTCACGCCAGGGGTGGGCACGGTGTTTCAGGCTGCTGTTGAACAACAGCAATTCCAATAGATGAGTCAGCAACAACAGACTGCCGGCCAGACTGACCAACAGGTGAAACGGATTGGCGAGCGGCCGGAATAAATTGACCACCACCACAACCCAGAACAGCAACGTCAGAAACTTTCCCAGCCCCCAAAACACCTTCATCCTGCATGCCCCTGCCTATTATTCTTTGGGCGCACAGTACCGACTTCTGCAGGCGATTTGCCAGTGAAGGATGAAAAAACTTGATAAAGGCACGGTTTGCCTGCGGTTTCGGCGAGGATCGCCAGCAATGCCCCTGGGGTTCCCACAGGGGCAAGGGCCGTCAGCGGTTGATTTTGATTTCCACACGACGGTTCAAGGCTCGACCGTCAGCGGTTTTGTTATCGGCCACCGGCTGACTTTCGCCCGCGCCCACCACCGATACAAAGTTGCTGCGCGGCACGCCCGCACTCACCAGGTAATCGGTTACCGAGTGCGCGCGTTTTTCCGAGAGTTTCTGGTTGTAGGCGTCTTTGCCGACGCTGTCGGTATGCCCGCTGACCCGTAGCTGGGCGCTCGGGGCTTCGCGTTTGAGGCGCGTGGCGATGGTGTCGAGCTTGGTTTTGTCCGCCGCCGTCAGCCTGGCCGAGTCGAACTCAAAGTGCACATCGCGGATCACGATGGTTTCTTCCTTGACCACGACCACCTCTTCCACCACGGCCGCCACCGCTACAGGTGGGCAGCCATTGACATCAACCTGCACGCCCTTAGGCGTGCCCGGGCACTTGTCGCGGCTGTCCGGCACGCCATCGCCATCTTCGTCGCCATCACCGTGCACCCAGCAATAGGCGCCAGCCATGCCGCCGATCAGCAGCGCGCCATAACCTGCGTACGCCGAACTTTCAGTGGCGCCAATCGCTGCGCCGGTCACACCACCGACGGCTGCACAGGTGGGCCAATCGGTTTTTTGCAAACCTGCGCAACCTGTCAATACTCCGGTTAGCAGAACCAAGGGTAGAGCTGTCCGCATGATGCTCATCTGATTTCTCCTGAGGGGATCGGCGGGGGCCGACGGGTGGAGTAAAGACCGCTCTTTTCATCTGCGCCACTGCGCCGCACCCCCGTATTTATTGGAGATCGCCCTCTATGCAGGACTTTTGCACGCCGCCCGCTCTAGGCCCGCACGCTCAGCCGCGCTAGTCTCTAGGGTCCTGATGTGAGGATCTCTGATGATCGCTGGTATTTCTTCCCGTACGCCACAGCAAGCCCTGGCCGCCTTGCTGGATTTGCACCAGCCCAAACGCCTGTTGTTGTTGGGTGCCAGCCAGTTCCCGGCGCTGGATGCCTTTCAGGCCGAGCACCCGGACACCCAAGTGGCGATCGCGGCGCCCGGGCCGTTACCGGCAGAACTTGCGGCGCAGCGTTTTGACCTGGCGCTGGTGGTCGATTGCCTGGAGCACCTGTCAAAACCGCAAGGCCTGACGCTGCTCGGCGGCATTCGCAACCTCAATGCCAGTCGCATTGCGGTGCTGGCAGACCTGAACGCCTGCGGCTGGAAGGAAACCGATTTCTTCTCCCTGGCGCTGCAGGCCGGCGAGCGTTTCCAGCGTGATGATCAGGTTTTGACGCTGTTTACCTATGATCTGCTTGACTATAAACAGGTGCCGGACTGGCTCAACGCCCGCTTCTGGGCCAACCCGGAAAACTTCGGAAAGTATTGGTGGTAACCATGAGTACATCCATTTGCCCATGCGGCAGCGGCAATCTGCTGGATGCGTGCTGCGGCCATTATCACGCCGGTCACCCGGCGCCCTGTGCCAGCGCATTGATGCGTTCGCGCTATAGCGCCTACGTGCTGGGGTTGGTGGACTACCTGGTAGCCACTACTTTGCCTGCGCAACAAGCCGGACTGGACCGCGCCGCCATCGGCGCCTGGAGTGCCCAGAGCACCTGGCTGGGCCTGGAAGTGGAAAGCTCCGAAGTGTTTGGCGGCCAGCCGGAGCATGCGTTCGTGACGTTCACTGCTCGCTGGCACGACAGCACCGGAGAACACAGCCACCGTGAACAGTCCTCTTTCGTACAGAATGAGGGGCGCTGGTACTTCATCGACCCGACAGTGGAGGTGAAGGCCGGGCGCAATGATGTATGTTTGTGCGGCAGTGGGCAGAAATTCAAGAAGTGCTGCTCCAGCTACCTCTAATCAACTGACAGGGAAAACGCCATGCTTCGGATGTACAGCTTGATGCTGGCGTTGACCCTGGGCCTCACCGGGTGCGCGTCCTGGTTCGAGGACAGCTCGCCCCCGCCTCATGTCTCCCTGGTGAAGGTTGAAGTGGTGCGCGCCAAATTGCTCGAGCAGCGCTTCAAGCTGTACTTTCGCGTGGATAACCGCGACGACGCCGACCTCACGGTGCGCGGCCTGATCTACAAAGTCAGCCTGGGCGATTTCGTGCTGACCGAAGGCGAGTCCAACGAATGGCTGACCGTACCACCGCGCGGCCATGCTTTTTTCCGGGTGAAGGTGCGGACCAACCTCTGGCCGCAGATACGCGATGTGGTACAGATGCTTAAAAACCCGAGCAAACCCGTGCCCTATCGCCTGGAAGGCGAGCTGAAAACCGGATTATTCATCGGTAATGACGTGCAGGTGAACCACAATGGCGAGATAATCCCCGGCGATTTTATTCCGGAGCGACATCGATGACTCAGCAACCCCATGTCCATGGTCCTGACTGCAACCACGATCACGATCACGATCACCATGATCATCATGATCACGACCACGGCCATGTCCACGGCCCGAACTGCGGCCACGCTCACCAGGAGCCGGTGCGCAACGCCCTGAAAGACGTCGGCCGCAACGATCCTTGCCCATGCGGCAGCGAGAAGAAATTCAAGAAGTGCCACGGGGCCTGATGCCCTGACCCCGCAGGAGCCGGCTCGCTGTGGCAAGCTGGCTTGCTGTGGCGAGCGGGCTTGCCCCGCGTTGGGCTGCGCAGCAGCCCCAATAAGATCAACGCGTTTCCTCAACAAAGCGCAATGTCAGGTTTTGGGGCTGCTCCGCACCCCAGCGCGGGGGAAGCCCGCTCGCCACAACAGCAGCACCACCTCCAGGCCCCCGCCCTCCCGGTTACTCAAACTCAACCGCCCCTCATGCGCCCGCGCAATCGTATGCGCAATACTCAACCCCAACCCATACCCGCCGGTTTCGGCATTGCGTGAACCTTCCACCCGGTAAAACGGCTCCATCACCTGCTCCAGCTGTTCCTGGGGAATCCCCGGTCCGCGGTCACTGATGACAATCTGCAAGCTGTCCGCCTGATCCTCAACCCGCACCACCACCTCGCTGCCATAACGCACCGCGTTTTCCAGCAAGTTCTGCACACAGCGTTTGAGACTGCGCGCATACCCCGGCAACGGTTGCTTGGCGCGGCCCACGATGGTCACGCTTTCGCCCACGTCTTCCAGGTCCGCCTGCAGGCTTTGCAGCAAGGCATTGATGTCGATGTTCTGTCGCGTCTCGTTGATCTCACCGCTGCTGACAAAGTCCAGGGTGCTGGCCACCATGTGTTCCATTTCTTCCAGGTCGCTGCGAAAGCGCTCCTGGGTGCGCGTGTCTTCGAGCATTTCCGTGCGCAGGCGCAGGCGTGTGATCGGCGAGCGCAGGTCGTGGGAAATTGCCGCGAGAAAGCGCGTGCGCTCGGCGATATTGGCGATCAGCCGTTGCTGCATCGCATTAAACGCCTGGGCGGCGCGGCGCACTTCAGTCGGGCCATCCACCGGTAACGGTGGGCGCTGGATGTCCCGACCCAGCGCCTCGGCGGCCTTGGCCAGGGCATTCAGCGGGCGGATGGCCAGGCGCACCGCCACCAGGGCGATGACCACCAGCACCAGCACTCGCAGCAAATAGATGCGCATCACGTAATCGAACAACAGGTCCAGCGGTGAGGTACTGGTCCAGCCCTGCTCTTCACTGGCGTCCACGCGCAACCAGCGCCCATCGGGCAGGCGCAGGTCGATCAGAAACTGCCCGACCACCGGCCTTGAGCTGAGCAAGGTTGAAAGCCCGGCGGTCTGCCCTTCGCCATCGACCAGCGACAGGCGTAAAAGGCTCAGGGTTTGCGCGTAGCCGGTTTTTTGCGCCAACACCTGCTTGATCAGGCGCTCGGTGGGCCGGTCGCTGTCGGTGAGCGTGCTGGGCGTGCTGCTGGCCTGGTCGCTCAAGGTCAGCCGAAAGTGCGGCGTATCAAGCAGCTGGATCAACTGGTGGGCCTGCTGCGGGTCGCTGTGCATCAGGCGCACCACATCCGCCAAACGCGTGGCGATCAGCCGTGCGGGGATTTCCAGCACCTGACCATGACGCCGGTCGTACCAGATGCTGCTGGTCAGCGCCTGGGCCGCGAGCATGCCGCTGACCAGAATCAGCACCAGGCGCCCGAACAGCGAACGCGGCAGCAGTCTCACGACCCCAGCACCACGTCATCGGCGGTGAGCATGTAACCCTCGTTGCGCACGGTCTTGATCAGCCCCGCCGGCAGCTGCGAGCGCAGGCGGCTGACGCACACGTCAATGGAGCGGTCGAACGGCGTGCTGTCCTTGTCGAACACATGGTTGAGCAGAAAGTCGCGGCTCAACGGGCGATTGGGGTGCTGCAACAACAGGCGCAACACGCGGTAATCCGAATTGCCGAGGCTGACCACCACGCCTTCGGGGCTGAGCAGCTGTCGCGCCCGTGTGTCGAGTTGCCAGCCGGCGAACCGAATGCTCGGCGCCTCATCCAGGCGCGCACGGTCCGGAAAACTCTGTACCCGGCGTAACACCACCTTGATGCGCACCAGCAATTCACGCGGGTCGAAGGGTTTGGGCAGGTAGTCGTCGGCGCCGATTTCCAGGCCGACGATGCGGTCGATCAACGAGCCCTTGGCTGTGAGCATCACCACCGGCGTGTTGGAGCTGACCCGTAGCTCGCGGCACAGGCTCAGGCCGTCTTCGCCGGGCAGCATCAGGTCGAGCACGATCAGGTCGATCACATTCAGCGCCAGACGGCGGCGCATTTCCTTGCCGTCGGCGGCGGTAGACACCTGAAAGCCCGCGTCACTCAGGTAGTCGCAGAGCAGTTGGCGGATTTGCGGGTCGTCATCAACGATCAACAGGTGGTCAAGCTTTGCCATGGGCAGTCAATCCGAAAACTCAAAACGCAGGAGATAGCCGAAAGCTCAGCCAGTGGTACGCGCAAATGTAATGGAATGTTGTGGGAAACCATAATCACGCATCAGCGATACAAAGCCGGGGTATGGCAGGCGGAATCGCTCTTTAGACTACCGAACCTAAATGAGAGTAATTGTAATTTAGACTCGGATCACTGCCCATGTCACTGCCCACCCCGCACCGTCACACGCTGCATACCACTCTGGCACCGATGTTCGGCTTTCTTGCTGCCGGCAGCGTCGCGCCAACGGCCTGGGCCGATGCGCCCACCGCCGCGCCTGACGATTCGGTGGTGAGCCTGCCGCAAATCAAGATCGACGGCGAAGAAACCACGTCCGCCTTCAAAGTCGACCGGGTGACCTCGGCAAAAATCAGCCAGCCGCTGCTCGACGCGCCACAAAGCGTGACCATCGTGCCGCAGCAAGTGCTTAAAGAGCAGAACGCGCAAACCCTGCAGGAAGTGTTGCGCAACGTGCCGGGCATCACCTTCATGTCCGGCGAGGGCAACCTGGGCTGGGGCGATCTGTTTTCGATTCGCGGCTTTTCGTCCGAGCAAAGCCTGACCGTCGACGGCGTGCGCGACGCCGGCATGTCCACGCGCACCGACACCTTCAACCTGCAACAGGCCGAAGTGTTCAAGGGCACCGGTTCCATTGAGTCCGGGGTTTCGGCGGTGGGCGGCAGCGTCAACCTGGTGAGTAAGGAAGCGCACCTGGGTGACGCCAACAAAGTCTCCGCCGGGATAGGCACCGACAGCTACCGGCGCCTCACTGCCGACATCAACAAGCAGTTGACCGACACCAGCGCCGTACGCATCAACCTGATGAAGCACTACAACCAGGTGGCCGACCGCGACGACGTGGACTACGACCGCTGGGGCATTGCCACCTCGTTCGGCTTCGGCCTGGGCACCGACACGCGGTTCTTCGTCGACACCTTCTATCAGAAGGACACCAACACCCCGGACGGCGGCGTGCCGATCCAGCGTGGCACCGACGGCCATCGCATGCCGGGTGTGAAACGTTCCAACGGGTACGGCGATTCGAGCCTGTATACGCAGCAAAACGAAACCACCGCGCTGACCGCACGCTTCGAACATGACGTTGACTGGAACGAAGCCAACCTGCGCAACCAGACGCGTTGGGAGCGCAGCGATAACTTCGCGGTGCTGTCCCCGGCGCGTTTTTTCGCCGCCGACGCCAATGGCAAAAAAACCTGTACCGGCACGCGCTGTGCGACGTTGGGCTACACGGGTGTAGGCCCGCTCAGCCAAGTGCCGGGCAGCACGGTAAATGCCTACACCGACTACGTGAACAACAGCAACACCGGCTACGGCATTCTGCGTGGCAGCGATTTCGGGCTGTCCAAGCGCTACACCATCCTGGATAACCAAACCGACTTCAGCTTCACGTTCAACACTGCCAGCCTGCAACACGCGGTGGTCAGCGGCCTGGAGTTCTATCACGAGACCTACGGCGGCCTGAAACGTAACGCTGAAGTGCCGGCCGGCGACATGTTCTTCAACATGAACGACCCCAGCCACAGCTTCGCCAGCACTTACGTGACCAAAGGCGAAGGCGACCCGCGCTCGGTGATCGACAACGCCGGCATTTACCTGGGCGACACCGTCACCCTCAACGAACACTGGCAAGTGCTCGGCTCGCTGCGCTACGACAACTGGCGCGCGCAAACCACACAGCGCGGCCAGGCCACCATCAGCAGCACCGACGGTGCGGTCAGCGGGCGCGTCGGCGCGGTGTACAAGCCGTTGCCCAACGCCAGCATCTACGTGTCCTACAGCGAAGCGGCGCAGCCGTCGGCGCTGGGCGCGTCCACCAACAACCAGATCTACGGCGCGTCCACCACCAGCAACTACAGCCCGGCCAAGTCGAAAACCTACGAGATGGGCACCAAGTGGGACATTGCCCACGACCGGCTCAATGTTACGGCGGCGATCTTCCGCACCGAACTGGACAACGCCTGGGAATATCAGGACGGCGAATCCGCCCCGGTGCGCGCCCTGCCCGCCAAACGCGTGGACGGCGTCGAACTCGGCCTGCAAGGCAACATCACCCCGCGCTGGACCGCCTACACCGGCTTTTCGGCGCTCAAAAGCACGCAGACCAAAGGCATCAACAAGGGCGCGCAAGCCAAGAACGTCCCCGACCTGACCGCCAACCTGTGGACCACCTACGCCGTCACCGACGCCCTGAGCCTCAGCTACGGCGAGCAATACGTGGGCCGTCGTCGCTACAGCGACAACAAGTATGTCGGCGGTTTGAACAACAACAGCAGCTACGCCAATGGCCCGTCCGGCGTCGATGCGATCTACACCCGCGACCACGAAAAAGCCCCCGGTTACTGGCTGAGTAACGTGGCGGCGCAATACAAGGTCAACAAGGACACCACGGTCAACCTCAACCTCAACAACGTGTTCAACACGTTTTATTACAGCCAGGTCGGCGCATCCCTCGACGGCTTCCAGCTCTACGGCATCCCAGGTGCAGGCCGCACCCTCACCGCCAGTGTCGATTATGAATTCTGATTTTCCCTCACCAGGAGTCCTGTCCATGTTCAAACCCCGCAACGTGCTCAAGCTCGGCGTGCTGTTCGCCGCGCTGGTACTCGGCCATGCCGAAACCGCCGCCGCCCATGAAGTTACCGACGTGCTGGGCCGCAAGGTCGAGGTAAAGGACGACGTTAAACGTGTGGTGCTCGGAGAAGGCCGCTTGATTTCGGCATTTGCCCTGCTCGACAAGGACGCGCCGTTCCAGCGCATCGTTGGCTGGCAGAACGACTTGAAGCTGCTGGACCCGCACACCTACAACGCTTATGTGGCGAAGTTTCCCTCGGTGAAAGACATCCCGTTGATCGGGCAGGCGTCGGAGCAAAGCGTCAGCGCCGAGGAAATTCTCTCGCTCAAACCCGACCTGGCGGTGTTCAGCATTTCGGGCCACGGCCCGACCGAACACAGCGCGGTGGCAGACGTGCTGGCCAAGGCCGGCATCCCGGTGGTGTTCGTCGACTTTCGCATCAACCCGGTCCAGGGCACTCACACCAGCATGAACGCGCTGGGCCAGGCCTTGGGTCGTGAACGCCAGGCCAACGCCTTCCTGGCGTTCTATGACCAGCACATCAAGGTCATCACCGATGCCGTCGCCACCTTGCCCGCTGGCCCACGCCCCAGCGTGTTCCTCGAATTGCTGGCCGGTGCCTGGCAGGCGCCGGGGCACACCACCGGCAAAAGCGGCATGGGTGAAGTGATCAAGCTGGTCGGCGGGCGCAATATCGCCGCCGACGTGGTGCCGGGTGCGCTGGGCGATATCAGCGTTGAGTACGCACTGAAAGCCGATCCGGACGTGTACGTGGCCACCGGCAACCACAAGCCGGGCTTGATCCTGGGCGCTGGCGTGAGCACTGACGAAGCACGTGAGGCGTTTGACCGGGTGTTGGCGCGGCCGGAATTCGCCCATCTTCGGGCCATCCGCGAGGGCAATGCCCACGGCCTGTGGCATGACTTCTACAACTCGCCGTACAACCTGCTGGCAATTGAAGCGCTGGCCAAGTGGGTGCACCCGCAGCTGTTCGCCACGCTCGATCCGCAGACGACTATGGAGCAAATCAACCAACAGTTCCTGGGCATGCCGTTGCAGGGTGCTTATTGGGTTGACGCAAAAACCAAGTAACACCTATCGCCCTGTTGGAATGCAGTCAGTGTGGGAGCTGGCTTGCCTGCGATAGCAAAGTGTCAGTCACTGAATCAGTCGACTGATACACCGCTATTGCAGGCAAGCCAGCGCCCACATTTGGATTTTCATCGTTTGTTAACTGTGTGTGAGCCCAATGACCACTCAAACCCTTGACCTCGCCACTGCCACTCACGGCTACCGCCGCTTGCTGGCACGCCGCGCCTGGCTGCTCGCGCTGTTGGGCACGGCGCTGGTCTGCGCGATGCTGGTGGACCTGGCCAGTGGCCCCTCGGGCATGGGCCTGCTGGCGTTGCTCGATGGCATCCTGCACCCCTCGCACCTGAGCCCCACCGACCAGGTGATCATCTGGAACGTGCGCCTGCCCTATGCACTGATGGCGGTGCTGGTCGGTTGCGCGCTGTCGCTGGCCGGGGCCGAAATGCAGGCGATTTTGAACAACCCGCTGGCCAGTCCATTTACCTTGGGCGTGTCGTCGGCGGCGGCGTTGGGCGCATCACTGGTCATCGTATTTCCGGTGACCACATTGTGGGTGTCGGCCAACACGGCAATTTCCATCTCGGCCTTTATCTTCGCGGCGGCCTCGGTATTTTTGCTGCAAGCCATGTCGCGCCTACGCGGCGCGGGCGTGGAAAGCCTGGTGTTGTTCGGCATCGCGCTGGTGTTCAGTTGCAATGCGGTCGTGGCCTTGCTGCAACTGGTCGCCACTGAAGATGTCTTGCAGCAACTGGTGTTCTGGACCTTGGGCAGCGTGACCCGGGCCAACTGGGACAAGCTCGGCATCCTCGCGCTGGTCGTGGCGGTGGTGATGCCGTTTTCCTTCGCCGCCGCACCGCGCCTGACCCTGCTGCGCATGGGCGAAGACCGCGCGCAAAGCTTTGGCGTGGACGTGAAGCGCCTGCGGTTTTTTTCATTGCTGCGTATCAGCCTGTTGTCAGCCACCGCCGTGGCGTTTGTAGGCACCATCGGTTTTATCGGCCTGGTCGGTCCGCATATCGCGCGGATTCTGGTGGGTGAAGACCAACGCTTCCTGCTGCCCGCCAGCGCCTTGACCGGCGCGTTATTGCTGGCGCTGTCGTCGATTGCCAGCAAGCTGATCATGCCGGGCGTGATCGTGCCGGTCGGCATCGTCACCGCGCTGGTGGGCGTGCCGATTTTCGTGGTGCTGGTGTTCAAGCGCCGGAGGCAGCTATGAACCTGGGCTTATCGGTGCACAACGCCAACGTCAGTTATGGCCGGCGGCACATCGTGCATGACCTGAGCTTGCCTACCCTGCCCCACGGCAGCCTGACCGCGCTGATCGGCCCCAATGGCGCCGGTAAGTCGACCCTGCTGCGCGCCGTGGCCGGACTGGAAAAGATGCAAGGCGTGGTAAGGCTGGGTGCACTGGACCTGTCGGCCATGTCCGTGGCCGAGCGTGCGCGCCGCGTCACGTACATGCCGCAAAACCTGCCGCCGGGCCTGAGCCTCAGCGTGATGGAAAGCGTGATCGCCGCACTGCGCGTGGCCCATGTTGAAGGCATTCCCTTGTCCAGCGAGGCCTGTCTGCGTGAAGCGTTTGAGGCGTTGCAGCGCATCGGCATCGCACACCTGGCCGATCAACTGCTAAGCACCTTGTCCGGTGGCCAACGCCAATTGGTCAGCCTTGCCCAACTCATCGCACGCCGCCCACAGGTGATGTTGCTCGACGAACCCACCAGCGCCCTCGACCTCAATTACCAGTTGAAGGTCATGGACTGCGTGCGAGGGCTGGTACGCGAACACAACCTGATCGCCGTGGTAGTGCTGCATGACATCAACCTCGCCGCGCGGTTTGCCGACCACATTGCCGTGCTGCGCCAGGGCCGCTTGTACGCCAGTGGCGTGGCGGACGAAGTGCTTGACCCGGCGCTGTTTGCCGACGTTTACGGCGTACGGGTGCGCATTGAACGGTGCTCGCAGCAGTCGTTGCAGGTGCTGGTCGATGGGGCTGTGTGAAACGCTTCTAAGGTTAGACGCAAATGTTTGATTGAATTATTGCCCTTCGATCATCACCTATACCTGCAGGCATTCGCTCATTTGGAGAGCTTCATGATCGACCTGTATTACTGGACTACCCCTAACGGTCACAAAGTTTCACTGTTCCTGGAAGAAGCCGGTTTGCCCTACAAGGTGCACCCGATCAACATCGGCCAGGGCGACCAGTTCAAACCAGACTTCCTGAAGATTGCTCCCAACAACCGTATCCCGGCCATCGTCGACCAACGCCCGAGCGACGGCGGCGCACCGATTTCACTGTTTGAATCCGGCGCCATCTTGCTGTACCTCGCGGAAAAAACCGGCCAGTTCCTGCCCAAAGACCTGCGCGGTCGCCAGGAGGCATTGCAGTGGCTGTTCTGGCAAATGGGCGGGCTGGGGCCAATGGCCGGGCAAAACCATCATTTCAGCCAGTTCGCACCGGAAAAAATCCCTTACGCGATCAAGCGCTACGTCGATGAAACCGCGCGCCTGTATGGCGTGCTGGACCGGCGCCTGGCGGATCGCCCGTTCGTGGCAGGCGATGACTACAGCATTGCCGATATGGCGATCTACCCGTGGATTGTTTCCCACAAGTGGCAGAGCCAGCGCCTGGAGGATTTCCCCCATGTGCAGCGATGGTTCAACAGCATCAAGGAACGGCCAGCGACGGTTCGGGCATATGAGCTGGTGCAGAAAGTGAACCCACCCAAAGCCTGATCTATGTGGGAGCTGGCTTGCCTGCGATAGCATCACCTCGGTACACATGAAAAACCGCGGTGCCTGCATCGCGGGCAAGCCCGACTCCCACATTGATCTCTATTCGTCTCAAGTTCTCGCGCTTAACCCAAACTCCTGCTTGCGTCGTTTCGCCGCGCTCACTAACGTAGCGCCTTTAATGACGCTACCCCCCCGCAGGAGCTTTGCCATGGCCTCGCCAGCCCTCTCACACTTTCTTCCCCGGTTCGGCGTTGCCGCGGCAGTGGCCAGTGCATTAAGCCTGGCCGGTTGCCAGCTCCAGAGCACCCAGGACACCCTGCCACCCGTTGCCGGCGTGCAGCCGATCAAAGGCCTGGCCCAGAATGTGTCGGTACGCCGCAATGCCCAAGGCATGCCGCTGATCGAAAGCAACACCTTCCATGACGCGCTGTTCAGCCTCGGTTACGTGCACGCCAGCGACCGCATCACCCAGATGGTCACCTTGCGCCTGCTGGCCCAGGGCCGTCTGGCGGAAATGTCTGGGCCAGAAGTGCTGGATGTCGACCGCTTCATGCGCGCGGTCAACCTGAAAAAAAGCGCCGGCGAGCTGTACAACGCTTCGTCGCCGCGCCTCAAGCGCTTCTTTGAAGTGTATGCGCGGGGCGTCAACGCCTACCTGTTCCGCTACCGCGACAAGCTGCCGCCGGACCTCGCCCAGACCGGCTACAAGCCCGAGTACTGGAAACCGGAAGATTCGGCGCTGTTGTTCTGCCTGTTGAATTTCAGCGAATCGAGCAACCTGCAAGAAGAGCTCTCCTCGTTGGTGCTGGCGCAGAAAGTCGGCGTCGACAAGCTCGCCTGGCTCACGCCAAGTGCGCCGGATGAGCCAATCCCGGCGGACGAGGCCGACAAGCTCAAGGGCGTGAACCTGGGCCAGATCACCGGCCTTGCGGGCCTGGAAAGTGTCGGCCAGCAGTTGAGCAGCCTCAACGCCCTGGCGGTCACCACCTCCAGCAACTGGGCCATCGGCCCACAACGCAGCCGCAGCGGCAAAAGCCTGCTGGCCAGCGACCTTGCCGCCCAGCCGCAAGCGCCGTCGCCGTGGAACTACGTGCAGATCCGTGCGCCCAAATACCAGGCAGTCGGCGCCTCGATTGCCGGTCTGCCGACCCTGTTGTCGGGCTTCAACGGCAAAGTCGCGTGGAGCATGAGCGCGGTCAAGGGCGACACCCAGGACCTGTTCCTGGAAAAGGTCAAACGCCAAGGCAACGCGTTGTACTACGAGAACAACGGCAAATGGCTGCCGGCCACCGTGCGCAACGAAACCTACTTCGCCAAAGGCCAGCGGCCACTGCGTGAAGTGGTCTACGAAACTCGCCACGGCGCCCTGCTCAACAGCAGCCAGGCGCTGACCAGCGGTTTCGGCCTGGCCCTGCAAACCGCCGACTTCAAGGACGACAAGAGCCTGGACGCGTTTTTCGACCTGTCCCGTGCGCAAAACGCCGGCAAGGCGTCGGACGCGACCAGGGAAATCCGCGCCATCGCCCTGAACATGATCTTCGCCGACGCCAGCAACATCGGCTGGCAAGTCACCGGCCGCTTCCCCAACCGCCGCGAAGGCCAGGGCTTGCTGCCGTCGCCGGGCTGGGACGCGCGCTTTGACTGGGACGGCTACGCCGACGCGATGCTGCACCCCTACGATCAGGACCCGGCCCAAGGCTGGATCGGCACCGCCAACCAGCGCACCGCGCCACGCGGCTATGGCATGCAGCTGTCCAACTCCTGGGATGCACCGGAGCGCAGCGAACGCCTGGCGCAGCTGGCCAACGCCGGCAAGCATGACAGCCGCAGCATGATCGCCATGCAGTACGACCAGACCACCCTCTTTGCCGCCAAACTCAAGACCATGTTCCAGGCGCCGGGCATGGCCCAGCCGCTGAAACAGGCGATTGATGCATTACCGGCGGCTGACGCGGCCAAGGCACGCGAGGCGCTGAATCGCCTGATGGCGTTTGATGGCCGACTGGCGCCAACGTCTGCCGACGCGGCAATCTACGAGCTGTTCCTGCAGGAAAGCACCAAGCAGATCTTCCTCGACGAACTCGGCCCGGAAAACAGCGCCAGCTGGAAAGCCTTTATCAGCAACGCCAACCTGTCCTACTCCGCCAGCGCCGACCACCTGCTGGGCCGCGAAGACAGCCCGTTCTGGGACGACGTGCGCACGGCGCAAAAAGAAGACAAACCGGCGATCCTGGCCCGCAGCCTGGCCGCCGCGATCACGGCCGGCGACAGCCAATTGGGCGGCGACCACAAGGCCTGGCAGTGGGGCAAGCTGCACACCACCACGTGGAAAAACACCAACGGCCAGGTGATTCGCAGCCCGTTCGCCAGCGGCGGCGACCACAACACCCTGAACCCGGCGCCCTACCGCTGGGGCCAGGACTTCACCACCACCCAGGTGCCGGCGCTGCGCATGATTGTCGACTTCGGCCAGATCGAACCGATGATGGGCCAGGGCGGCATTGGCCAGTCCGGCAACCCGGCCAGCCCGAATTATGCGAGCGGCATCGACCCGTCGCTCAAGGCGCAATACCTGAGCTTCCCGATGCAGCCGCAGAATTTTGACAAGGTGTACGGCAAGACCCGGTTGACCCTGACGCCTGGCAAGTAACCCGGTTTCTCACTGAAGAAACCGGATCAAAAATGTGGGAGCGGGCTTGCTCGCGAAGGCGGTCGATCAGTCACTCAATAGTTGGCTGAACCACCGCATTCGCGAGCAAGCCCGCTCCCACATTGACCTTATGCATTCCGATAGAACTTCTCGCCCCACCATCCCCTCATACCTGATAAGCCCATCGCCCCCGGCACGCCCATGGACCTTGTCATCGCCCGGCCCGAAGGCCTCTACTGCCCCGCCGGAGATTTTTATATCGACCCATGGCGGCCGGTGGAGCGCTCGGTCATCACCCACGCCCACGGCGACCACGCCCGCACCGGCAACCAGCACTACCTGGCCGCCGCGCCCGGTGAAGGCATCTTGCGCTCACGCCTGGGCCAGGACATCAACCTGCAAACCCTGGCCTATGGCGAACAACTCGTGCACCACGGTGTGACCCTGAGTTTTCACCCTGCCGGGCACGTGCTGGGTTCAGCCCAGGTGCGGCTGGAATACCAGGGCGAAGTCTGGGTCGCCTCCGGCGACTACAAAGTCGAGCCCGACGGCACCTGCGCGCCCTTCGAACCGGTGCGTTGCCACACCTTTATTACCGAATCCACGTTCGGCCTGCCGATCTACCGCTGGCAGCCCCAGGCGCAGATCTTCGCCGGGATCAATGACTGGTGGCAGGCCAACATCGCCGCCGGCAAGGCCAGCGTGTTGTTCTGTTATTCGTTCGGCAAGGCCCAGCGCATCCTGCATGGCATCGACGCCAGCATTGGCCCGATCCTCAGCCATGGCGCGGTCGAGCCCTTGAACCGGGTGTACCGCGAAGCGGGCATCTATATCCCCGAAACCCTCTACGCCGGCGACTTCAAAAAGACCGACCCGTTGCTGCGCCAAGCGCTGATCATCGTCCCGCCGTCCGCAGGCGGAAGCAGTTGGATCAAGCGTTTCGGCGACTACAGCGACGCGTTCGCCAGCGGCTGGATGCGCCTGCGCGGTACGCGGCGGCGCCGCGGAGTGGACCGCGGCTTTGTGCTCTCGGACCACGCCGATTGGCCGGGGCTGCTGTGGGCCATCGAGCAAACCGGCGCCGAGCGGGTGATGGTCACCCACGGTTCCGTGGGCGTTCTGGTGCGTCACCTGCGGGAAAAAGGCCTGGATGCCCAGGGTTTCACCACCGAATACGGCGATGACGAAGAGGAGGCCAGCGCATGAAAGCCTTCGCCGAGCTGTACGCCAACCTCGACGCCACCACGTCCAGCAATGCCAAGCTCGCCGCGTTGCAGGCGTATTTTCGCCAAGCCCCGCCCGACGATGCAGCGTGGGCGGTGTACTTCCTGTCCGGCGGGCGACCTCGGCAACTGGTGCCCACCCGTTTACTGCGCGACATGGCCACCCAAGCCTCGGGCATCGAGCCATGGCTGTTCGAAGAGAGCTACCAATCGGTCGGCGATTTGGCCGAGACCATTTCCCTGCTGTTACCCGAATCCACCTACACCTCGCAAGATGGCCTGGCGGTGTGGCTCGAAGAAAAGCTGCTGCCCCTGCGTGGTTTGCCGCCTCTGGAACTCGCCGAACGCCTGCCCGCGCTGTGGGCCCAACTGGATCAGCCGAGCCTGATGGTCTGCATCAAGTTGATCACCGGCAGCTTTCGCGTCGGCGTGTCCAAACTGCTGGTCACCCGCGCCCTCGCCGCGATGGCCGACCTCGACAGCAAGCGCGTGGCGCAACGCCTGGTGGGCTACACCGACCTGTCCAATCGCCCTACGCCTGAAGGCTACCTCAAGCTGATCGCTGCCGAATCGTCCGACGAACACGCGCAACGCGGCGGGCAACCGTATCCGTTTTTTCTGGCCCATGGGTTGTCGCAGCCGGTGGAGCAGTTCGACGCCCTGCTCGGCTCCCCCGCCGACTGGCAGGTGGAATGGAAGTGGGACGGCATACGCGCGCAGCTGGTCAAGCGTGAAGGCCGGCTGTGGGTCTGGTCGCGGGGCGAGGAGCTGGTCACCGAGCGTTTTCCCGAACTGCACAGCCTGGTCAGCGGCTTGCCGGATGGCACGGTGATCGACGGCGAAATCGTGGTGTGGAAGGACGCGGTGCAACCTTTCGCCCTGCTGCAACAGCGGATCGGCCGCAAGACCCTGAGCAAGAAGGTGCTTGAGGATGCTCCGGTCGCCGTCCTCGCCTACGACCTGCTGGAGTTTGAGGGCGAAGATTGGCGCAATCACACCCAGGCCGAACGCCGCACCCAACTCGAGCAGGTGATTGCTCAGTGCAACCAGCCTGTGCTGCTGCCATCGCCTTCGCTGACGGGGACCTCTTGGGCAGACCTCGCGCACCAACGCGAGGC
This sequence comes from Pseudomonas sp. Larv2_ips, assembly GCF_963879675.1. Classification (NCBI taxonomy): domain Bacteria; kingdom Pseudomonadati; phylum Pseudomonadota; class Gammaproteobacteria; order Pseudomonadales; family Pseudomonadaceae; genus Pseudomonas; species Pseudomonas sp. Larv2_ips. The sequence continues at coordinate 366,711 of NZ_CAWOAW010000014.1, read as the reverse complement.
GTCGCGCCAGTTGGGCGTGGAAGGCATGATGCTCAAGGCCAAGGACGGCCTGTACGGCGTGGGCCGCACCAAGGACATGGGCGTGTGGTGGAAATGGAAAGTCGACCCGTTCAGCGTCGACGCGGTGTTGATCTACGCCCAACGCGGCCATGGTCGTCGCGCCAGCCTGTATAGCGACTACACCTTTGCAGTGTGGGATGGCCCGCCCGGCACCGAACGCACGCTGGTACCGTTTGCCAAAGCCTATTCCGGCCTGACCGACGAGGAAATGCGCAAGGTCGACGCGATTGTGCGCAAAACCACGGTGGAGAAATTCGGGCCGGTCAGCAGCGTGACGCCGAGCATGGTGTTTGAGCTGGGCTTTGAGGGCATTGCCCTGTCCAAGCGCCACAAGAGCGGGATTGCGGTGCGGTTTCCCAGAATGTTGCGGTGGCGCCAGGATAAGGCAGTGGATGAGGCGGACAACCTGGCCACGCTGCAGGACCTGCTGACCTGAACTAGGTCCTCCTGTGGGAGCGGGCTTGCTCGCGAATACGGTAGGCCAGTGACAGAGGAATTGACTGACCCGCCGCATTCGCGAGCAAGCCCGCACCAACGTTTTAATTCGCGTCAAGATCCAAAATGGTGCACTGAAAAATCAATGCCCATTTTCGGGCATCTCCTACACTCTCAACTCCCTTATCCCACCTTTTAAAACAGTCATTCGGAACTATGGTGCAGAAATTGCTACTTGTGATCCGTCTGACACCGTTCAGTAACAGTCCTAAACGCGCCACAAGCGCTTATCTTGGTTTCCAGGGATTACATAATGAAAAAAGCATTGCTGACCCTTTCTGCACTGGCTCTGTGCATGGCTGCTGGTGTTGCCACAGCCAAGGAATACAAGGAATTGCGTTTTGGTGTCGATCCTTCCTACGCGCCGTTCGAATCCAAGGCCGCTGACGGCAGCCTGGTAGGCTTCGATATCGACCTGGGCAATGCGATCTGCGCCGAGCTGAAGGTCAAGTGCAAGTGGGTTGAAAGTGACTTCGACGGCATGATTCCGGGCCTCAACGCCAACAAGTTCGACGGCGTGATTTCCTCGATGACCGTGACCGAAGCCCGTGAAAAGGCGATCGACTTCTCTAACGAGCTGTTCTCCGGCCCGACGTCCCTGGTGTTCAAAAAGGGCGCGAACTTCTCCACGCCTGAGTCCCTCAAGGGCAAAACCGTGGGCTACGAGCAAGGCACCATCCAGGAAGCCTACGCCAAGGCGGTGCTGGACAAAGCCGGTGTGACCACCAAGGCCTACGCCAACCAGGACCAGGTGTATGCGGACCTGACGTCCGGTCGTCTCGACGCCTCGGTGCAAGACATGCTGCAAGCCGAACTGGGCTTTTTGAAGTCGCCGGCAGGCGCTGACTACGAAGTCAGCAAGGCCATCGACGACCCATTGCTGCCATCCAAAACGGCGGTCGGTATCAAAAAAGGTAACAAAGACCTCAAGGCCTTGCTCGATAAAGGTATCAAAGCGTTACACGATGATGGCACCTACGCCACCATCCAGAAGAAACACTTCGGCGATCTGAACCTGTACAGCGGTAAATAACACCCTGGCGCCCACCTGTTTCAGGTGGGCGCTTTTTTATCGCCATAGGTCCTGAATTCATGTTTGAAGATCTTTTACAAACCCTGGGGCTGAGTGCCTTCAGTTTGAAGGGGTTCGGCCCGCTGTTGCTGCAAGGTACGTGGATGACGGTGAAACTGTCGGTCGCCTCCCTGGCCGTCAGCGTCTTGCTCGGCTTGCTCGGCGCCAGAGCGAAACTGTCCAGCGTCAGCCTGATCCGCGTCCCCGCCCAGCTCTACACCACCTTGATTCGCGGCGTGCCCGACCTGGTGCTGATGTTGCTGATTTTCTACAGCCTGCAAATCTGGCTGACCGGTTTTACCGACTTCATGGAATGGGACTACATCGAGATCGACCCATTCAGCGCCGGGGTTATCACCCTGGGCTTCATCTACGGTGCCTACTTCACCGAGACCTTTCGCGGTGCGATCCTCGCCGTGCCGCGGGGACAGCTGGAAGCGGCGACCGCGTACGGGCTCACGCGCGGGCAGCGGTTTCGCTTCGTGACCTTCCCGCAGATGATGCGCTTTGCCCTGCCAGGCATCGGCAACAACTGGATGGTGATGCTCAAGGCCACGGCGCTGGTGTCGATCATCGGCCTGGCGGATCTGGTCAAGGCCGCTCAAGACGCCGGCAAGAGCACTTATCAACTGTTTTACTTCCTGGTCATCGCCGCGTTGATCTACCTGCTGATCACCAGCGCGTCCAATGTCGTCCTGCGCTGGCTTGAGCGCCGTTACTCCGCTGGGTCCCGGGAGGCCGTGCGATGATCGAACTTCTGCAGCAATACTGGCGGCCCTTCCTTTATAGCGACGGCCAGCACATCACCGGGCTGGCAATGACCCTGTGGCTGCTCAGCGCGGCGCTGGTGATTGGCTTTGTGGTGTCGATCCCGCTGTCCATCGCCCGCGTGTCGCGCAAACGCTACATCCGCTGGCCGGTGCAGTTTTACACGTACCTGTTTCGTGGCACGCCGCTCTATATCCAGCTGCTGATCTGCTACACCGGGATCTACAGCATTGCGGCCGTACGGGCGCAACCGGTGCTGGATGCGTTCTTTCGGGATGCGATGAACTGCACCATCCTCGCCTTCGCCCTGAACACCTGCGCCTACACCACCGAGATTTTCGCCGGGGCAATCCGTAGCATGGCGCATGGTGAAGTCGAGGCGGCCAAGGCTTACGGCCTCACAGGCTGGAAGCTGTATGCCTACGTCATCATGCCGTCGGCCCTACGCCGCTCGCTGCCGTACTACAGCAACGAAGTGATCCTGATGCTGCACTCGACCACCGTGGCGTTCACCGCGACGGTGCCGGACATTCTCAAGGTGGCCCGGGACGCCAACTCGGCCACGTACATGACCTTTCAATCATTCGGCATCGCTGCGCTGATCTACCTGACCGTGACCTTTGCGCTGGTCGGGCTGTTTCGTCTGGCGGAGCGCCGCTGGCTGGCCTTTCTCGGGCCGAGCCATTAAGGAGTTGTCATGCGTCATCAGGTACATGATCTGATCGCGCCGGTGCCAGGCACGGCGCGGCAGATTCACAGTTTCCACTTCGGCCCGGAACAGGCTGAAGGCAAGGTCTACATCCAGTCATCGCTGCATGCCGACGAACTGCCGGGCATGCTGGTGTCCTGGCACCTCAAGGCCCGCCTGGCCGAGTTGGCGGCGGCCGGCAGGCTGCGCAGCGAAATCGTGTTGGTGCCGATTGCCAACCCGGTGGGCCTGGAGCAAGTGTTGATGGATATTCCGCTGGGCCGCTACGAGCTGGAAAGCGGACAGAATTTCAACCGCCGGTTTGTCGACCTCAGTGAAGAGGTCGGTAACCAGGTCGAGTATTTGCTGGGAGATGACGCGCAGCACAACGCCCGATTGATCCGTGCCGCACTGTCCACTGCCCTCGCCCGGCAAGCGGCCGACACCCAGTTGCAATCCCAACGCCTGGTGCTGCAACGCCTGGCCTGCGAGGCCGACATGGTGCTCGACCTGCATTGCGACTTCGAAGCCGTGGCGCACCTGTACACCACGCCCGAGGCCTGGCCGCAGGTGGAGCCGCTGGCACGCTATATCGGCTCGGAAGCCAACTTGCTCGCCACCGACTCCGGCGGGCAGTCCTTCGATGAGTGTTTCACCCTGGTGTGGTGGCAGTTGCAGCAACGCTTCGGCGAGCGCTTCCCGATTCCCATGGGCAGCTTTTCGGTGACCGTCGAGCTGCGCGGCCAGGGCGACGTCAACCATGGCCTGGCCCGCCTCGACTGCCAGGCGATCATCGATTATCTGATCCACTTCGGCGCGATTGAAGGCACCGCCGCTCCATTGCCTGCCTTGCCCTACCCGGCCACCCCACTGGCGGGCGTCGAGCCTGTGACCACGCCCGTTGGCGGTTTGCTGGTATTTTGCGCCCTGCCGGGTGAATACCTGGAAGCCGGGCAATTGATCGCCGAAATCATCGACCCCCTTACTGACCGCGTAACGCCCGTGCACTGTAAAAACGCCGGCCTGCTTTACGCCCGTTCGCTGCGGCGCATGGCCACTGCCGGCATGGTGATCAGCCATGTCGCAGGTCATGAAGCCTACCGCAGCGGCTACCTACTTTCGCCTTGAGGATGCACGCCCCATGTACAAATTGACCGTTGAAGGCCTGCATAAAAGCTATGGCGACAATGAAGTGCTCAAAGGTGTCTCGCTCAAGGCCAAGACCGGTGATGTGATCAGTTTGATCGGCGCCAGCGGTTCGGGCAAAAGCACCTTTTTGCGCTGCATCAACTTTCTGGAAACCCCCAACGACGGCGCGATGACCCTCGACGGCCAGCAAATCCGAATGGTCAGTGACCGCCACGGCATGCGCGTGGCCGACGACGCCGAGCTGCAACGCCTGCGCACGCGGCTGGCGATGGTGTTCCAGCATTTCAACCTGTGGAGCCACATGAGCGTGCTGGAAAACATCACCATGGCCCCGCGCCGGGTGCTGGGTTGCAGCAAGAAGGACGCCGAAGACCGCGCCCGTCGCTACCTGGACAAGGTGGGCTTGCCGGCGCGCGTGGCCGATCAATACCCGGCGTTCCTGTCGGGTGGCCAACAGCAACGCGTGGCCATCGCCCGCGCCCTGGCCATGGAGCCGGAGGTGATGCTGTTCGACGAGCCGACCTCAGCCCTCGACCCGGAGCTGGTCGGTGAAGTATTGAAGGTGATCCAGGGGCTGGCCGAGGAAGGCCGCACCATGATCATGGTCACCCACGAGATGAGCTTTGCGCGCAAGGTGTCGAGCCAGGTGTTGTTCCTGCACAAGGGCCTGGTGGAAGAGCAAGGTGCGCCTGCGGATGTGCTGGGCAATCCGAAGAGCGAGCGCCTGCAGCAGTTTTTGAGCGGCAATTTGAAGTAAACCTTTGCGGCGCCTGGAGGGTCTCTGAATGAGAGCCTCCAGAGCGTCAGCCCACCCATGGCAAAACCCCTCGACTTCGCAAAACACTGGTTTGCCGCCAAGGGCTGGAAACCGTTCGCCTTTCAGAAAGAGGTATGGGCGGCGGTCAAGCAGGGTCAGTCAGGCTTGCTGCATGCCAGCACCGGCGCGGGTAAAACCTATGCACTGTGGTTTGCCGCCCTTAATCGCTTCGCCATCACTCGCCCGCCCGCCACCGGCAAACGCAAACCGCCGGCTGAGCCGCTGACGGTGCTGTGGATTACACCCATGCGCGCATTGGCCGCCGACACTGCACGCGCCCTTGAAGCGCCACTGGAGGTCTTGCAGATTCCGTGGAGCATCGGCCTGCGCACCGGCGATACCAGCAGCAGCGAACGCGCCCGCCAAACCCGCCGCCAGCCCACCGCGCTGGTTACCACGCCGGAAAGTCTTACGTTGATGCTGGCGCGTGCCGACAGTGAATCGAGCCTGGCGCACCTGCGCATGGTCATCGTGGATGAATGGCATGAATTGATCGGCAACAAGCGTGGTGTGCAGCTGCAACTGGCGCTGGCGCGCTTGCGGCGGTGGCATCCGGAACTGATGGTGTGGGGAATTTCGGCGACGTTGGGTAATCAGGCTCACGCACTGGAGGTTTTGGTCCCACAAGGTGGCGGGATCAACGTGCAGGGGCAAACGGCCAAAACGCTGCAGGTCGATACCTTGTTGCCGCCCACCACTGAGCGCTTTCCCTGGGCCGGGCATATTGGTTTGAAGATGTTGCCGCAAGTCGTCGCCGAAGTTGATTCCAGCAGCAGTTGCCTGGTGTTTACCAACACACGGGCGCAGTCGGAGATCTGGTACCAGGCGTTGCTCGAGGCGCGCCCGGATTGGGCGGGAGTGATCGCGCTGCACCATGGCTCACTCTCGCGCGAAACGCGCGACTGGGTGGAGCGAGCCTTGAAAGACGGCCAGCTCAAGGCGGTGGTGTGCACCTCCAGCCTGGACCTGGGGGTGGATTTTCTGCCGGTGGAGCGCGTGCTGCAAATCGGCTCGGCCAAAGGCGTGGCGCGCCTGATGCAGCGCGCCGGACGCTCCGGCCACGCGCCAGGGCGGCCGTCCCGGGTGACGCTGGTGCCGACCCACAGCCTGGAACTGGTGGAAGCGGCGGCCGCCCAAGACGCGATCGCCCAACGGCGCATCGAAGCCCGTGAATCGCCTTACAAGCCGCTGGACGTGCTCGTACAGCATTTGGTGAGCATGGCGCTGGGCGGAGGCTTTACGCCGGATGCGCTGCTGGCGGAAGTGCGCGGTGCCTGGGCTTACCGTGACCTCACGCAAGCCGACTGGGCCTGGGCGCTGGGGTTTGTGCGCCATGGCGGATTGTCGCTGACGGCTTACCCGGATTACCGCCGCGTGGAGCCCGACGAGCACGGCGTGTGGCGCGTGCCGGATGCACGCCTGGCGCGGCGCCATCGCATGAGTGTAGGCACCATCGTCAGTGACGCGAGTATCCAGCTGAAATTCTGGAGCAAGGGCGGCGGCGGCAAGAACCTGGGCAGTGTCGAGGAAGGCTTTATCGCACGGCTCAAACCCGGTGATGGTTTCCTGTTTGCCGGGCGTTTGCTGGAGCTGGTGCGCGTGGAAAACATGACTGCTTACGTGCGTCGCAGCACCGCGAAAAAAGCCGCCGTGCCGCGTTGGAATGGCGGGCGCATGCCGCTTTCCAACGAACTGGCGCAGGCGGTGGTCGAACGGTTTGATGCGGCGGCGCACGGGCATTTCGACGGCCCGGAAATGCAGGCGGTGCAACCCTTGCTGCAAACCCAGTTGCGCTGGTCGGGCCTGCCGACTCGCACGCATTTGCTGGCCGAAGCCCTGAAGTCGCGGGAAGGATGGCACGTGTTTCTTTACCCCTTCGCCGGACGCCAAGTGCATCTGGGCCTGGCCAGCCTGCTGGCGTGGCGGGTCAGCCAACAGCAGCCGGTGACCTTTTCAATCGCGGTGAATGATTACGGGCTGGAGCTGTTGAGTGCCACGCCGGTGGATTGGCCATTACTGCTGAACGAAGCGTTATTGAGTCCGCAAAATTTGCTGACCGACGTCATAGCCAGCTTGAATGCCGGGGAATTGGCCCTTAGACGTTTTCGCGAGATCGCGCGCATCGCCGGGCTGGTGTTCGCGGGTTACCCCGGGGCGCCAAAAAGCACGCGGCAGGTTCAGGCCTCCAGCGGGTTGTTTTTTGAAGTGTTCAAGCAATATGACCCGCAGAACCTGCTGCTGACCCAGGCCGGGGAAGAAGTCCTGCGTGACGAGTTGGATATTCGTCGGCTGGAACAGACATTGCGCCATCTGGCCGCGCTGAAACTGGACTTGCACCTGATCGAACGGCCTACACCGCTGGCCTTCCCACTGCTGGTTGAGCGGATGCGCGAGAGCATGAGTTCGGAGAAACTCTCGGAGCGCATTGCACGGATGGTCAAAGACCTGGAAAAAGTCGCTGATAACGGGAAACGCTGATGCATTGTTCGGTAATGCTTGAGGGAGAAGAGCTGTGGTTGCTGGCGGAAAAGGCCGTGTACTGGCCCTCGCGTCGGTGTTTGCTGATTGCCGACGTGCATTTTGGCAAGGCCTCCGCCTACCGCAGCCTTGGGCAACCCGTGCCCCAAGGCACCACGACTGAAAACCTGCAACGCCTGGACCGGCTGTTATCGGCCTTGCCGTGCGAGCAGGTGATCTTTCTCGGTGACTTCCTGCATGGCCCCGGCTCTCACGCCAGCGGCACCCTGAGCGCCTTGAGAGCGTGGCGTGAGCACAATCGCGACCTTGGCCTGACGCTGATTCGTGGCAATCACGACAAACGCGCAGGCGACCCACCGGCCGACTTGGGCATCGAGGTGGTGCCGGAGCCTTTGCTGATGGGGCCGTTCGCCCTGCAACACGAACCAGACGCGCATGCCAGCCACCATGTGCTGGCGGGGCATGTGCACCCGGTCTATCGACTGCGCGGCAGGGGCCGACAGAGCTTGCGCCTGCCGTGCTTTCAGTTCGGGTCGCGGATCAGCCTGTTGCCGGCGTTCGGCGCCTTTACCGGGGGTTATTCAGTGGAGCAGCGCGACGATCAGCAGATCTTTGTAATCGGCGATGAGGACGTATGGCCGGTGTGCTGAACAACCGGCCATGTCTATTGCCCTGAACGATCAGGCGACAGGCGCGGGTGGCGGCTCATCCGGCAGCGTCGGTTCACCAGGCTCGGTGGGCGGTTGCGGCCAATCTTGATCAGGTTGACCAGGGATGCCGCCTGCATACGCAGGGTCGGCCATCAGGGACCAGGCCAGAACACCAATCTGGTTGGGTTCAAGCCGGGCGAGTTCGGCGCTGATTCGCGGGTCGATCTTCATAAAGTACTCCTCAAGCGTGGCTCGGCGCGTTTTGCACGCACCGAGGCAGTACACCCAATAGAGTCACTTCCCGCAGACTAATTCCCTTAACGTGTAAGACCTTTCGATCAAGCGCGTGGGAGTGTGACGCCACGCTGGCCCTGATACTTGCCGGCGCGGTCCTTGTAGGACACTTCACAGGCCTCGTCGGACTGCAGGAACAGCATCTGTGCCACGCCTTCATTGGCGTAGATCTTCGCCGGCAACGTGGTGGTGTTGGAGAACTCCAGGGTCACGTGACCTTCCCACTCGGGCTCAAGCGGCGTCACGTTGACGATGATGCCGCAGCGCGCGTAGGTGCTTTTGCCCAAGCAAATGGTCAGCACGTCACGCGGGATGCGGAAAAACTCCACGGTGCGCGCCAGGGCGAAGGAATTGGGCGGGATGATGCACACGTCGCTCTTGACGTCGACGAAGCTCTTTTCGTCGAAATTCTTCGGGTCGACGATCGCCGAGTTGATATTGGTGAACACCTTGAATTCGTCGGCGCAACGCACGTCGTAGCCATAGCTGGAAACACCGTACGAAATCACCGGAGCGTCGCCTGCGCCACGGATCTGGCGTTCAACGAACGGTTCGATCATGCCGTGCTCTTGCGCCATGCGGCGAATCCACTTGTCCGATTTGATGCTCATGGCGGGTGTCCTGAATAGCGAGGTGGAAAAATTCTGTTGGGCATCTTACCGGGGCCGGCTTCGGGGTTCAAAGGGCGCGGGGCTTTTCTTGATGAATGCACCGGCTGCTGCAAGCCGCAGCCAACGGGGCCGGGGCTTATAGTGCGGTCCCTTGTGACTGTAAATACCACCGCCAGTCACGAAAATAGAGAAACCTTCGGAAATACCATTGGCACGTTCCGGAAAAAGGGTTAAGGTGGCGCCACTGTGCTGCTTGTGTCACTGAGAATCTCTACACGATATGTTGAATTTCGATCCAACCATCTCCAAGAATTTTTCCTGCTCTTTGCACTCAGTCTCGGCCAGGGCTTTTCCTGAGTCGCAGTTAACTTTGTCCAAGGAGATACACCATGTCTAATCGCCAAACTGGTACCGTTAAGTGGTTCAACGATGAAAAAGGCTTCGGCTTCATCACTCCACAATCCGGTGACGACCTGTTCGTTCACTTCAAAGCTATCCAATCCGACGGCTTCAAAAGCCTGAAAGAAGGCCAACAGGTTTCTTTCATCGCTACCCGCGGTCAGAAAGGCATGCAAGCTGAAGAAGTTCAAGTTATCTAACTTGTACTGACTTAGTCGAAAAAACCCCGCCCTCAAAAGCGGGGTTTTTTTATGCCTGGGATTTGACGCACCGCTACCGGAATCCCGGACAAAAAAAATGTGGGAGCCTACTTATGTGGGAGCTGGCTTGCCTGCGATGCTGACGCCTCGGAGTATCAGTTACACCGAGACGATGCTATCGCTGGCAAGCCAGCTCCCACACAAGCCTGCTCCCACAGTTCATACAGCGTTGTTACTGGAACAACGACTCACTCGACAAGCCATTCTTCTCAAGGATCTCACGCAAGCGCTTGAGGCCCTCTACCTGGATCTGCCGCACCCGCTCACGGGTCAAACCGATCTCCAGGCCTACGTCCTCCAGGGTACTGCTCTCATGGCCGCGCAGGCCGAAGCGGCGAATCACCACTTCACGCTGCTTGTCCGTGAGCTCAGACAGCCACTGATCAATGCTTTGGGAAAGATCATCGTCCTGCAACAGTTCGCAAGGATCCGTCGGACGATCATCCGTCAGGGTGTCCAGCAGGGTTTTATCCGAATCCGGACCCAGCGAGACATCGACCGAAGACACGCGCTCGTTCAGGCCGAGCATGCGCTTAACCTCGCCTACCGGCTTTTCCAGCAGGTTGGCGATTTCTTCAGGCGAAGGTTCATGATCGAGTTTTTGTGTCAGCTCACGCGCCGCCCGCAGGTAGACGTTGAGCTCCTTGACCACATGGATCGGCAACCGGATCGTACGGGTTTGATTCATGATCGCCCGTTCGATGGTCTGACGAATCCACCAGGTGGCATAGGTCGAAAAGCGGAAGCCCCGCTCAGGGTCAAACTTCTCCACCGCCCGGATCAAGCCCAGGTTGCCCTCCTCGATCAGGTCCAGCAGCGACAGCCCACGATTGACGTAGCGTCGGGCGATTTTCACCACCAGGCGCAAGTTACTTTCAATCATGCGTTTGCGCCCAGCCGGATCGCCTTTTTGCGACAAGCGCGCAAAATGGACTTCTTCTTCGGGAGTGAGCAGAGGGGAAAAGCCGATTTCATTGAGGTACAGCTGCGTTGCGTCGAGCGCCCGCGTGTAGTCAATGTACTTGTGTTGCTTTAACGCGGTGGAGTTCTTGGATTTGGTGCGAACTGAAGGTGTAGCAGACCCTTCATCATTCGACATCGATTCCTTTTCGGTGAGTATCTCCATTTCAAGGAGAACCTCATCGTCGATGTCAAACTCCGGCGCTTCTTTACTGAGAGCCATTGTTATAGTCCTTTGGTGAGTTCGACCTCAAGCTCAAGCGACGCCTCTATCCTTGGCAACGCTGGAGCCTGTTCCTTCTACGTGAGGGAACAGGCTGTGCAACACATCAACGACGGGGTAGGAATTGCAGCGGATCTACAGGTTTCCCTTGGCGGCGAATCTCAAAGTGCAGTTTCACCCGGTCTGTACCAGTTGACCCCATTTCGGCAATTGTCTGTCCGACTTTGACTTGCTGCCCCTCCCGAACCAACAGCCTGCGGTTGTGACCGTAAGCACTGACGTAGGTATCGCTGTGTTTGATGATGACCAGTTCGCCGTAGCCCCGCAAACCACTCCCGGCGTACACCACTGTCCCATCAGACGCAGCTAAAACAGGCTGTCCCAAATCCCCGGCGATATCAATGCCTTTATTCAAACTACCGTTTGAAGAGAATTTTCCAATCAACACCCCGTTTGAAGGCCATCCCCAACCGGTCGGAGCAGGCCCTGCAGGCGGCAGAGGCGCAGGCGCTGGTTTGCTCGCAACCGTAGGCGCGGCGGTGCCTGCAGGCCGGGTGATGATCGTGGTTTTGCTCGAAGACGACGGCGAAGATCCGGAATTTGTCAAAACTGTCGTAGGCGTTGAACCGGTGCGTCCATCGAAACGAATGGTCTGACCTGGATGTATCGTGTATGGCACAGGAATATTGTTACGAGCTGCGAGCGCCTTGTAATCCCAACCGTAACGGAAGGCGATCGAGAACATCGTGTCCCCCTTTCGCACTACATACTGACCGGTGGTGACCGTCGGTTTTTGCGGCACTGCATTATTGCGGTCAACCACCCGCGCACCGCTGGATGGCGTGCTCGAACAGGCCGCCAATAAGGAACTCAAGACAAGGCCAAGCACCAGTCGCTGAAAGCTTGTTTTACTCATACGCTGCGCAGGACCTGTGAGACTCACCCGCCGCTCCCTTTGTGGTGGCTGAACATGAACGCCTGTATCAGGCTTGAAATATGACGCAAGTATAACTGGGCATTGGATTTTTACCGGCACACGACTGAAACGAAAAATTCATCATGTTTAAACCCGGTTTCCCGTCATGTTGACTCTATGAGCCCCGCTGTAAGACACATCCCCACCCACAGAATTCACTGTTTGCGAATAAATGATCAGGCCAGCGGGCCATTGAGCAAGGGTACAAAGCGCACGGCGCCCAGTACATGCCGGGAAAAGCCTTCGTCTTCCCGGATAATGAGCATCAATTGTTGCACTTCGCCGGAACCCACCGGGATAACCAATCGCCCGCCAGGTGCCAGTTGATCCAGCAAGGCCTGCGGTACATCGGTTGCAACGGCGGTAACGATGATGCCGTTATACGGCGCCAGCGCCGGCCAGCCTTCCCAGCCATCGCCCCAGCGAAACACCACGTTACGCAGGTTGAGCTCCACCAGGCGCTCCTTGGCGCGGTCCTGCAGGACCTTGATGCGCTCCACCGAGAACACCCGCTCCACCAGTTGCGACAGCACGGCGGTCTGGTAACCCGAACCGGTGCCGATCTCCAGCACTTTGTCCAACGGCCCCGCCGCCAGCAACAGCTCACTCATGCGCGCGACCATATAAGGCTGCGAAATGGTCTGGTTGTGGCCGATGGGCAACGCGGTGTCTTCATAGGCCCGATGCGCCAGGGCTTCGTCGACAAACAGGTGGCGTGGTGTGCGCCGGATGACTTCCAGCACCTGGGCGTTCGACAGCCCTTCTTCGTACAGGCGCTGGATCAAACGCTCGCGCGTACGCTGCGAGGTCATCCCGATGCCACGGCGCAGCAGGTCGTCTTGTTCACGCGCCATCAACGCAGCCCCTCAAGCCAGCCATCGAGACTACTGAAGGCATCACTGAAGGTGCGATCAAGCTGCAACGGGGTAATCGATACATAACCTTGCATCACCGCATGAAAGTCTGTGCCCGGGCCACCGTCCTCGGCGTCGCCGGCTGCCGCAATCCAATAACCTTCCTTGCCGCGCGGATCGACCACTTTCAGAGGCGCCGCCGCACGGGCGCGATGGCCCAGGCGCGTCAGTTGGATGCCGCGAATATGGTCGAGGGGCAAATTAGGGATGTTGACGTTGAGTACTGTGCGCGGCGGCAGGTCCAGTGACCCGTGGGCCTCCACCAGCTTGCGGGCGAAATACGCCGCCGTCGCCAGGTTGTCCAACTGCCGCGAGGCAAAGGAAAAGGCGAACGAGGTGCGGCCCAGGAAACGCCCTTCAAGCGCCGCCGCCACCGTACCCGAATACAACACGTCATCGCCCAGGTTGGCGCCCAGGTTGATGCCCGACACCACCAGGTCCGGCTCCTGCTCCAACAAGCTGTTGATCGCCAGGTGCACGCAGTCGGTGGGGGTACCGTTCACGCTGATAAAGCCATTGGCCAGAACCTGCGGGTGCAACGGACGGTCGAGCGTCAGCGAACTGCTGGCGCCGCTCTTGTCCTGGTCCGGGGCAACCACCACACACTCGGCGTAATCTTCCAGCGCAGCATAAAGCGCGGCAAGGCCGGGTGCGGTGGCACCGTCATCGTTTGATATCAGAATACGCATGGGCTGTCCGTCTGCCCCACCGGCACCAGATCAACAAGCTCGCGCACCAAGACAGTGGCGAAGCATCCGGCCGGCAGGACGAATTCCAGTTGCAGAATGTCCAGCGAGGGATAATGCCACGTCAACCCGCCAATGGGCAGTCGCAGAATGCGACGCTCCTGGCTCATGCCGGCATTGACCAGCCAATCGCGCAGGTCGGCTTCACCGTCGGCGATTGCCTGTTCCAGCGCGAAGGTCGCCCCCGACGCCGGCGAATTGCCTTCGCCCCACTGCGGCCCTGTCGGGTGCAGGTCCAGAATCGCCAGGCGCGGGTCGCTGCATTCAGCCTCCCCCGCCGGGAAAAAACTGCGGCTGTCAGTAAACGCCAACAAATCGCCGACCTGGGCGCGCTGCCAGGACCCGTCTGCCACACGTGCTGCCAGGACTTTATTGAAGAGAAAACTACGCGCGGTAGACAGCAGCCGCGAGCGCACATTGCGCTGCTCCGGCAGGGCCTTGCGGGCCGCCCATTCACGCGCGTCCGCCACGTTGCCGCCGTTGTGGCCGAAGCGCTGGGCACCGAAGTAATTGGGGATACCGTGCTGGGCAATCTGCTGCAAACGCGCGTCGATGGCGGCGGTGTCGCCAGCCAATTGGGTCAGGCGCAGGGTAAAGCCGTTGGCCGAATGCGCACCCCGCTGCAGCTTGCGTTTATGACGGACGATCTTGAGGATTTTGAGGGTGTCGTTCTGCGCACCGCTCATGTCCGGGTCGGCCTTGCCCGGCAGTTGCACGCTGAACCACTGGCGCGTCAACGCCTGGCGATCCTTGAGCCCGGCATAGCTGACGGTGCGCAGCGGCACGCCGGCGGCCTTGGCAATGCGCCGCGCGGCTTCTTCGGTATTCAAACCGCGCTTTTCGACCCACAGCCACAGGTGCTCGCCGTCGCCGGTCAGCGGAATATCCAGCACTTCGTCTACCTGGAAATCTTCAGCCGTCGCTTTTAATACGGCGCTGCCCAAAGCCTCGCCGTAGGCCCGCGGGCCCAACAGTTGCAAGTCATTCATGCGCGCAGCAACAAGGCAACGGAGTGCACCGCGATGCCCTCTTCCCGTCCGGTAAACCCGAGTTTTTCGGTGGTGGTGGCTTTCACGTTGACTTGATCCAATTCAATTTGCAGATCCGCGGCAATCAGTGCGCGCATCGATTCGATATGCGGGGCCATTTTCGGCGCCTGGGCGACGATGGTGTTGTCGACATTCCCGACCTTCCAGCCCTTGGCGTGGATCAGGCCGACCACATGGCGCAGCAAGACGCGGCTGTCCGCACCCTTGAAGGTTGGGTCGGTGTCTGGAAAGTGCTTGCCGATATCGCCCAACGCCGCTGCGCCGAGCAGGGCATCGCTCAAGGCGTGCAATACAACGTCGCCGTCGGAATGAGCGAGCAACCCATGGTGGTGTGCAATGCGCACGCCGCCCAAGGTGATGAAATCGCCTTCAGCGAAACGGTGCACATCGTAGCCGTGGCCAATACGCATAAAAAAACGCCCCGATTTAATTCAGGGCGTGATTCTACCTACTTTTGCCTCACATTAACCGAGCAAAGCACGCCCATGATGTCGCAAATGATCTTCGATGAAGCTGGCGATAAAGAAGTAGCTGTGGTCGTAGCCGGGTTGCAGGCGCAGTTCGAGCGGATGGTTGGCCGCCTTGGCCGCTTGCTGCAGGGCTTCGGGCTTGAGTTGCACGGCGAGGAAATCGTCGCGGTCGCCCTGATCCACCAGCAATGGCAGCTTTTGCGTGGCCTCGCTGATCAGCGCGCAGGCGTCCCATTCACGCCATTTAGAGCGTTCATCACCCAAATAACGCGAGAAGGCCTTCTGGCCCCATGGGCAATCCATCGGGTTGTTGATCGGCGAAAATGCCGACACTGATTGGTAGCGCCCAGGGTTGCGCAAGGCACACACCAACGCACCGTGGCCACCCATGGAGTGGCCGCTGATGCCGCGCTTTGCCGATGCAGGGAAATGCGCTTCAACCAACGCAGGCAATTCCTGCACCACGTAGTCATGCATCCGATAGTGCTTGGCCCAAGGTTCCTGCGTGGCATTCAGGTAGAAGCCGGCCCCCAGACCAAAATCCCAGGCGTTGTCAGGGTCGCCCGGCACACCGGGCCCACGCGGGCTGGTGTCCGGAGCAACAATGATCAACCCCAGCTCGGCGGCCACACGCTGAGCACCAGCCTTTTGCATGAAGTTTTCGTCGGTGCAGGTCAAGCCGGACAGCCAGTACACCACCGGCAGTTTGCCGCCCTGCTCCGCCTGTGGCGGCAGGTAGACAGCAAAAGTCATGTCGCACCCGAGCACGTGGGAGCTGTGTTTGTAGCGTTTATGCCAGCCGCCAAAACTCTTTTGGCAGGAGATGTTTTCCAGGGTCATGGGAATGCTCCCAGCGGCGAGCGGCAAACTTTAGGCTGCAGGCAGACATACACCTTTTTGCAGCCTAGAGCGTGCAACTTGCAGCTGCTTTAAAAGTGAATGACGGTACGAATGCTCTTGCCTTCATGCATCAGGTCAAACGCTTTGTTGATGTCTTCCAGGCCCATGGTGTGGGTGATAAAGGTGTCCAGCGGGATTTCGCCGGACTGGGCCATTTCCACGTAGCTTGGCAATTCGGAACGGCCACGCACGCCGCCAAATGCCGAACCGCGCCAGACGCGCCCGGTCACCAGCTGGAATGGGCGGGTGGCGATTTCCTGGCCAGCACCGGCTACACCAATGATCACCGACTCGCCCCAACCCTTGTGGCAGCACTCCAGGGCCGCGCGCATCAGTTGCACGTTGCCGATGCACTCGAAGGAAAAGTCCACGCCGCCATCGGTCAAGTCGACGATCACGTCCTGGATGGGGCGGTCGTAGTCTTTCGGGTTGATGCAGTCGGTGGCGCCCAATTGCTTGGCGATTTCAAACTTGGCCGGGTTGATGTCGATGGCAATGATGCGACCGGCCTTGGCTTTCACCGCGCCGATGATGGCCGACAGGCCAATGCCGCCGAGGCCGAAGATAGCCACGGTATCGCCCGGCTTGACCTTGGCAGTGTTGATCACCGCGCCGATGCCGGTGGTAACGCCGCAGCCGAGCAGGCAGACCTTTTCCAACGGCGCTTCTTTAGGGATTTTTGCCACGGAAATTTCCGGCAGCACGGTGTACTCGGAGAACGTCGAGGTGCCCATGTAGTGGAAAATCGGCTGGCCCTTGTAGGAGAAACGTGTGGTGCCATCCGGCATCAGGCCTTTGCCCTGCGTGGACCGAATGGCCTGGCACAGGTTGGTCTTGCCCGACAGGCAGAATTTGCACTTGCCGCATTCCGGCGTGTACAGCGGGATCACGTGGTCGCCGACGGCCACCGAAGTCACGCCCTCGCCGATTGCTTCAACCACCGCGCCACCTTCATGGCCGAGGATCGACGGAAAGATCCCTTCCGGGTCGGCGCCCGACAACGTGTACGCGTCGGTATGGCACACGCCGGACGCGACCACCCGCAGCAGCACCTCGCCGGCCTTGGGCATGGCGACATCGACTTCGACGATCTCTAGGGGCTTCTTCGCTTCGAAGGCTACAGCGGCGCGGGACTTGATCATCCGGGTTTCTCCAGGAAATTAAAAACTGAAGCGCTGAGTGTAAAACATGGCCCAGTGATTAATAATCCGAGCGAAAGCAAAACTTTATTGCTGTACAGGGATAATCAACATGCTGGAAAACCGCTGGGAAGGCATCGACGAGTTTGTTGCGGTGGCTGAGTGCAGCCAATTCACAGCGGCGGCCGAGCGACTTGGCGTGTCGTCATCGCACATCAGCCGGCAGGTGGCGCGCCTGGAAGAACGGCTGCAAACCCGGTTGCTCTATCGCAGCACGCGAAAGGTCACGCTGACCGAAGCCGGCCAGACCTTCCTGCAACACTGCCAACGCTTGCAGGACGGTCGCGAAGAAGCATTGCGCGCCGTCGGCGACCTCGCCAGCGAACCCAAGGGCATGTTGCGCATGACCTGCGCGGTGGCTTACGGCGAGCGTTTTATTGTGCCACTGGTCACACGATTCATGGGGCTCTACCCGCAATTGCGCGTGGATATCGAGTTGAGCAATCGCCAGCTGGACCTGGTGCATGAAGGCCTCGACCTGGCGATCCGCCTGGGCCGCCTGCAAGACTCGCGCATGGTCGCCAGTCGCCTGGCCCCGCGGCGCATGTACCTGTGCGCATCACCTTCCTACCTGGCGCGGTATGGTCGGCCACACAGTCTGTCGGAATTAAGTCGGCATAACTGCTTGATCGGCAGCTCGGATATTTGGCAACTGGCCCAGGATGGGCGCGAATTTTCCCAACGGCTGCAGGGAAACTGGCGCTGCAACAGTGGGCAGGCGGTGCTGGATGCGGCGTTGCAAGGGGTCGGGCTGTGCCAGTTGCCGGACTATTACGTGCTGGAGCATCTGCATACGGGCGCGCTGGTGTCGTTACTGGAGGCGCATCAGCCACCGAACACGGCTGTGTGGGCGTTGTATCCACAGCAGCGGCATTTATCGCCGAAGGTCAGAAAGCTGGTGGATTTCTTGAAGGAGGGGTTGGCCGAGCGGCCGGAGTACAGCGAGTAATTTGGGGCGCCTGCCTGGGTCTCATCGCGGGCTAGCCCGGCTCCCACTGGGAGTCGCATTTCAATCGTGGGAGCTGGCTTGCCTGCGATGAAGTCAACGCGGTTTAGCTGACTACCTGCGGTTCGCCCACCGCAGCCGCAACCACTCCAGGTCTTCGGGCCGGGTCACCTTGATATTGTCCGAACGCCCTTCAATCAGGCGCGGCGCCTGGCCGGACCATTCCATCGCCGAGGCTTCGTCGGTGATGACGGCATCAGCCACCAAGCTATCAGCCAACGCTCGATGCAATGCACCGAGGCGAAACATCTGCGGCGTGTAGGCTTGCCAGATCAGGCTGCGGTCGACGGTTTCAACCACACGTGCGTGCTTGTCGACGCGCTTGAGCGTGTCGCGAGCGGGCACGGCCAGCAGCCCGCCGACAGGATCATCCGACAGTTCCAACAACAGGTTATCGAGGTCATCACGGCTGAGGTTAGGCCGCGCGGCG
The DNA here is from genome assembly GCF_963879675.1 of Pseudomonas sp. Larv2_ips. Taxonomy (NCBI): domain Bacteria; kingdom Pseudomonadati; phylum Pseudomonadota; class Gammaproteobacteria; order Pseudomonadales; family Pseudomonadaceae; genus Pseudomonas; species Pseudomonas sp. Larv2_ips. Next base: position 348,097 of record NZ_CAWOAW010000014.1, on the reverse strand, counting down.
TCATGCACCAGCACCCAATCATCATCGCTGGCACCCAGCGCATTGAGTTGCAGCAACGCATTGAGTACCGAACCCGAGCGCTCGTCACCGCCGTCCGCACGCACGATGCGTGGGTCATTGGCGCAAGGCAGGTTCGGCCAATAAGGATCATCGACAGCCAAACTGACTACCAGCCCCTTGAGCCCTGGATGGTCGAGAAAACAGCCGAGGCTGTGTTCGAGAATTGTGCGCCCGCCCAATTGCAAGTATTGCTTGGGGCGGTCCGCAGCCATACGGGCACCAACGCCCGCGGCAGGAATCACGGCCCAGAAGGCCGGTAAAACGCTACTCATTGGGCCAGCTGATAGAGGGTTTCGCCCTCTTTCACCATGCCCAGCTCATGACGAGCCCGTTCTTCAACGGTCTCCGTACCTTTTTTCAGCTCAAGCACTTCAGCATCGAGGACACGATTGCGCTCCAGCAGACGTTCGTTCTCGGCGTGCTGGTCGGCAATTTGCTGGGTCAACTCTTTCACCTGCGCAAAGCTGCCATTACCCACCCATAGGCGGTACTGCAGGCCAGCCAGCAACAAGAGCAAGACGAGGAACAACCAATTGGGACTGCGCATCGAAATCCGGGTATCCAGTAAAAAAAGACAGCCATGCAAAACTTTTGAAGCAACTGATAGCACGAAGCCTGGATGAACCAGGCTTGTGCTTGTTAGCCATGAGATTAGCGTCGAAATTCACGCTGTCGTGATTTTTCCGACGTAATCCGCAGACCTTTTACCATTTAACAATCAGCCGCGAAACTCGCTGCGACCGTTGTACTTGGCTTTACCTGCCAATTGCTCTTCGATACGCAGCAATTGGTTGTACTTGGAAACGCGGTCGGAACGGCACAGGGAACCGGTCTTGATCTGCCCAGCCGAGGTGCCCACGGCCAGGTCGGCAATGGTCGAGTCTTCGGTTTCGCCGGAGCGGTGGGAGATCACGGCGGTGTAGCCCGCAGCCTTGGCCATCTGGATGGCTTCCAGGGTTTCGGTCAGGGTGCCGATCTGGTTGAACTTGATCAGGATCGAGTTGGCAATCTTCTTGTCGATGCCTTCTTTCAGGATCTTGGTGTTGGTCACGAACAGGTCGTCGCCGACCAGTTGGATTTTTTCGCCGATCTTGTCGGTGAGGACTTTCCAACCAGCCCAGTCGGACTCGTCCAGGCCGTCTTCGATGGAGATGATCGGGTAGCGTTCGGTCAAGCCTTTGAGGTAGTCGGCAAAACCTTCGGAGGTGAACACGTGGCCTTCGCCGGACAGGTTGTATTTACCGTCCTCGTAGAACTCGCTGGCCGCGCAGTCCAGGGCCAGGGTCACGTCGGTGCCCAGCTTGTAGCCCGCATTGGCCACGGCTTCGGAGATCACTTTCAGTGCATCTTCGTTGGACGCCAGGTTCGGCGCGAAACCACCTTCGTCACCCACGGCAGTGCTCAGGCCACGGGCCTTCAGGACAGCTTTGAGGTGGTGGAAAATCTCGGTGCCCATGCGCAGGCCTTCGGAGAAGGTCTTGGCGCCAACCGGCTGCACCATGAATTCCTGGATGTCGACGTTGTTATCAGCGTGCTCGCCACCGTTGATGATGTTCATCATCGGCACCGGCATCGAGTAAACACCCGGGGTGCCGTTCAGGTTGGCGATGTGTGCGTACAGCGGCAAGTCTTGGTCCTGTGCGGCAGCCTTGGCAGCGGCCAGGGACACGGCGAGGATGGCGTTGGCGCCCAGGCTGCCTTTGTTTTCGGTGCCGTCGAGCTTGATCATCGCGTGGTCCAGGGCTTTCTGGTCCAGCGGGTCCTTGCCCAGCAACAGGTCACGGATCGGGCCGTTGATGTTGGCTACAGCCTTGAGTACACCCTTGCCCAGGTAACGGCTCTTGTCGCCATCACGCAGTTCCAGTGCTTCGCGGGAACCTGTGGAAGCACCGGACGGCGCGCAGGCGCTGCCGATGATGCCGTTATCGAGGAGCACGTCGGCTTCGACGGTAGGGTTGCCACGGGAGTCGAGAACTTCACGACCTTTGATGTCGACGATTTTTGCCATTGTTGTAAACACTCCAAAGTTGACGAAAACGACGCAGCTGAAGGAAATCTTTTGACCGACCGCAAGGGTGGAACAACGGGGCAGGCTTGCAGGCGACAAGGCTCAGGCCCGCAGGCCTGAGCGTAAAGCGAGGGAAAGTCTACCGGAGAAATGGCGCTTACGCGGTCTCTACCGTCGGAAAACTCTTGACCAGTTCGTCCAACTGCTTGAGCTGGGCCAGGAATGGCTCCAGCTTGTCCAGGCGCAGGGCGCATGGGCCGTCGCATTTGGCGTTGTCCGGGTCCGGATGGGCTTCCAGGAACAGGCCCGCCAGCGACTGGCTGATGCCCGCCTTGGCCAGGTCCAGCACCTGCGCACGGCGCCCACCGGCGGAATCGGCGCGACCACCAGGCATTTGCAGCGCGTGGGTCACGTCGAAGAACACCGGGTATTCGAACTGTTTCATGATGCCGAAACCGAGCATGTCTACCACGAGGTTGTTGTAGCCGAAGCTCGAACCACGCTCGCAGAGAATCAACTGGTCGTTACCCGCTTCCACGCACTTGTTCAGGATGTGTTTCATTTCCTGGGGCGCGAGAAACTGGGCTTTCTTGATATTGATCACAGCGCCGGTCTTGGCCATGGCGACCACGAGGTCGGTCTGGCGCGACAGGAAGGCCGGCAACTGGATGATGTCGCACACCTCGGCGACCACGGCCGCTTGTTCCGGCTCGTGGACGTCGGTGATGATCGGCACGCCGAAGGCTTGCTTGATGTCCTGGAAGATCCGCATGCCTTCTTCAAGGCCCGGGCCGCGATAGGAGGTCACGGACGAACGGTTGGCCTTGTCGAAGCTGGCCTTGAACACGTAAGGGATACCGAGTTTCTCGGTCACCTTCACGTACTCTTCACAGACCTGCATCGCCATGTCGCGGCTTTCCAGCACGTTCATGCCGCCGAACAGCACCATGGGCTTGTCGTTGGCAATCTCGATATCGCCTACGCGAATGATCTTCTGGGCCATCAGGTTCACGCCTTCTTCTGATGTTGCGTCAGTGCTGCTTTAACGAAACCGCTGAACAACGGGTGACCGTCGCGCGGGGTCGAGGTGAACTCAGGGTGGAACTGGCAGGCCACGAACCACGGATGATCCGGCGCCTCGACCACTTCAACCAACTTGCCATCGCCAGAGCGACCGGAGATTTTCAGGCCGGCTTCTTTGATCTGCGGCAGCAGGTTGTTGTTCACTTCGTAGCGGTGGCGGTGACGCTCGACGATCACGTCCTTGCCATAGCAATCGTGAACCAGCGAGCCCGGCTCCAGCAGGCAGTCTTGCGCGCCAAGGCGCATGGTGCCGCCCAGGTCGGAGCTTTCGGTACGGGTTTCAACGGCGCCGGTCGCATCTTCCCACTCGGTGATCAGGCCCACGACCGGGTGGCCGCTGGTGTGATCGAACTCGGTGGAGTTGGCGTCTTTCCAGCCCAGCACGTTACGGGCGAACTCGATAACGGCCACTTGCATGCCCAGGCAGATACCCAGGTACGGCACTTTGTTTTCACGAGCGTACTGAACCGCAGTGATTTTGCCTTCCACGCCACGCAGGCCGAAACCGCCCGGTACGAGAATCGCATCAACACCTTCGAGCAAGGCAGTGCCCTGGTTCTCGATGTCTTCGGAATCGATGTAGCGCAGGTTGACCTTGGTACGGTTGCTGATACCGGCGTGGCTCATCGCTTCGATCAGCGACTTGTAAGCGTCCAGCAGCTCCATGTACTTGCCGACCATGGCGATGGTGACTTCATGCTCAGGGTTGAGCTTGGCATCCACCACAGCTTCCCACTCGGACAGGTCCGCGCCGTTGCACTGCAGGCCGAAACGCTCGACCACAAAATCATCCAGGCCTTGGGAGTGCAGGATGCCCGGGATCTTGTAGATGGTGTCGGCGTCTTCCAGGGCAATCACCGCACGCTCTTCAACGTTGGTGAACTGCGCAATCTTGCGACGCGAGGAAATGTCGATCGGGTGATCGGAGCGGCATACCAGCACGTCCGGCTGCAGGCCGATGGAACGCAGTTCCTTGACCGAGTGCTGGGTAGGCTTGGTTTTGGTTTCGCCGGCGGTGGCGATGTACGGCACCAGCGTCAGGTGCATCAGCATCGCGCGCTTGGCGCCGACTTCGAAACGCAGCTGGCGGATGGCTTCGAGGAACGGCTGGGATTCGATGTCACCCACGGTGCCACCGATCTCGACCATCGCCACGTCGGCATCGCCTGCACCCTTGATGATGCGGCGCTTGATTTCGTCGGTGATGTGCGGGATCACCTGGATGGTTGCACCCAGGTAATCACCACGGCGCTCCTTGCGCAGCACATGCTCGTAGACACGGCCAGTGGTGAAGTTGTTGTTCTGGGTCATGGTCGTGCGGATGAACCGCTCGTAGTGGCCCAGGTCCAGGTCGGTCTCGGCGCCGTCGTGCGTGACGAACACTTCACCGTGCTGGAACGGGCTCATGGTGCCCGGGTCAACGTTGATGTACGGGTCCAGCTTGAGCATGGTGACCTTAAGTCCCCGCGCCTCCAGGATGGCCGCCAATGAAGCGGAGGCAATGCCTTTCCCCAATGAAGAAACAACACCGCCCGTGACGAATATGTAGCGCGTCATGAAAAACCCTAGAAGTCTGCGTTAAAGCGGTCCGAGCCGCCGGGGAAAGCGAAGGAAGGCCGAAGCCCCCGATCACCTGCATTAATCACAGTGCACCTTTCAAAAAAACCGCCGCGTTGTGACAGACCAGCAATGAAACACCGGTACGTTGATCGCTACACATTTTTTGGAATCGCCCAGCAAAGACTGCTTGGTAATCGGCAACTGCTGCGATTCAGTCGAATCCACAGAAGTTGTATCAAGAAGGGAGCGTAGTCTACCGGAAAGGCTCTATCAGCTCAAACCTTGATCGCAAGTCTGTGGCATCCAATCCAATTGTCCATCACCCGGCAGCCTGGCCCACAGCCCTGCAAGGCTTGGGACAGCCAGCAATTGCTCACCCTGATAGACCAGCGGCAATCTGCCACGGACAAAGCCCGGCAGCCCGCATTCATTAAGCAAGCGCTTCAAGTCGCGCCGGCCTCGAGCGGGCACTTCGATGATTTCGCCGCCCTGACGGTAACGCACCTCAAGCGGACCTCGGGGAGCCTCACCGATAAAGTTCAGCTGGCCATTGCCGGGTAACGCGAGTGGGTTTTGCGGATGCGGCCAACTGACCACGGCGTCGGAAAACTCCAACCATGTTGCGGGCAGCCACCAGATGCGCTCGCCGCAACGATGCAACTGGCCGTCGGCCAGGCGCCACAGCGGTTGTGCGTCAGCCTTGGCGTCGCGCAGGGCCTGCCAGCTGGCCCAGTGGTCGCTGTCGGGTAAACGGGTCAGAGGCGCCAGCCAGTGGCGCAAGGCATTACGTTGGCGGGCGTCAGAAAGTTCGCGCAGTGGAGCCATAACCAACGAGGGCAGAGGCAACCAGGAAAATGGCGAAGGCTGATCGGCAGCTTGCAAGTCCATCCTCGCCAACTCGTCGAGCAGGCCCTGGGCTTCACTCAGGTGTTCGGCGGTGCGCGCCAGGCTGGAAACGGCTTGAGGCCATCGCTGCGTCAATACGGGAAGCACACGATGGCGCAAGTAATTGCGCGAGAAACGTGGGTCGGCGTTCGAAGGGTCTTCGATCCACGTCAACTGTTGCTCGTGGGCGTAGGCTTCCAATTCAGCACGCGAGGCCTCCAGCAACGGCCGCACCACGTGACCCCTTGCCAATTGGCGGTGCACAGGCATAGCCGCCAGCCCGCGTACCCCTGCACCGCGCATCAGCCGAAACAACAGGGTTTCAGCCTGATCGTCGCGATGCTGCCCAGTGAGCAACACCTCCCCCGCGCCAGTGGCCTCGGTAAACGCCTGATAACGCGCGTCACGCGCCGCACGCTCAAGGCTGGCGCCCGGTTGCACTTGCACGCGCATTACCCGCAAGGGCACGCCCAAGGCGTCACACACCGCCTGGCAATGGCTCGGCCAGGCGTCAGCAGCAGCTTGCAAGCCATGGTGGACGTGGACAGCACTGAGCGGCGGGAGGGTTTCGGTGGTTGCCAGAGTGGCCAACAGGTGCAGCAGGACGGTGGAGTCCAGACCACCCGAGAATGCGATGTGCCAGGCCGGGGCATTGCGCCAGGGCGCCAGATTTTGCAGGAGGTTGGCGGGTAGAGCCGGCTTCATAACACAGTACCGCCATCAATCTGGAATGCGATAACCCAGCATACACAAAGCAAATGTGGGAGCGGGCTTGTGTGGGAGCCGGTCTCGCCCACGATGCAGGCAACTCGGGTTATCTGATACACCGAGTTGATGCCATCGCAGGCAAGCCAGCTCCCACACAAGCCCGCTCCCACAGTGTTACTGCATTGTCTGCAAGATCAGCGCTTGATCAGAGACCGTAGCTCATCAAACGCTCGTAACGACGGGCCAGCAACGCCTCATTATCGAACTTCTTGAGCATCGCCAGTTGCGAACCCAGCTCGGCGCGCAGGGTGGCAGCAGCGGCAGCCGGGTCACGGTGGGCGCCGCCCAATGGCTCGGCGATCACTTTGTCCACGATGCCCAGGCCTTTCAGGCGATCAGCGGTGATACCCATGGCTTCAGCAGCGTCCGGTGCCTTTTCGGCGGTTTTCCACAGAATCGAAGCGCAACCTTCCGGCGAAATTACCGCGTAGGTCGAATATTGCAGCATGTTCAGCTGGTCGCACACGCCAATGGCCAGCGCCCCGCCGGAACCACCCTCACCAATCACGGTGGCGATGATCGGGGTTTTCAGGCGCGCCATGACACGCAGGTTCCAGGCGATTGCTTCGCTCTGGTTACGCTCTTCGGCGTCGATGCCCGGGTAAGCGCCCGGCGTGTCAATGAAGGTCAGGATCGGCATCTTGAAGCGCTCGGCCATTTCCATCAGGCGGCACGCCTTGCGGTAGCCTTCGGGGCGCGGCATGCCGAAGTTGCGGCGGACTTTTTCACGCACTTCACGGCCTTTCTGGTGACCGATCACCATGACCGGCTGGTCGTCCAGGCGAGCGATACCGCCCACGATGGCCGCGTCGTCGGAGAAGTGGCGGTCGCCGTGCAGCTCGTCGAACTCGGTGAAGATGTGCTGAATGTAATCCAGGGTGTACGGACGGCGCGGGTGGCGTGCCAGGCGCGCGATCTGCCAGCTGGTCAGCTTGCCGAAGATGTCCTCGGTGAGCGTGCTGCTCTTGTCTTGCAGGCGAGCGATCTCATCGCCGATATTCAGCGAATTGTCATTGCCGACCAGGCGCAATTCTTCAATCTTGGCTTGCAGGTCAGCGATCGGCTGTTCGAAATCAAGAAAATTCGGGTTCATAAGCGTCCGTCTTGGGTCGACGGCCAAGGAGTGCCTGGCCAGCCGGTTGTCTATTCGCGCCCTACCTTAAGGGAGAGGCGCGTTTAGGTCGAGATTAAATGTTCAGTCGAGATCAGACATATCTGACCGTCAACGGTATTGGAGGAAGACGTTGTCTCGCCCGAACTGGTCACGCAAAGCTTGAATCAAGCCATCGGCGGGATCAATTCGCCACGTCTCACCAAACTGCAACATCGCCTTGGCGTCACTGCCGGTGTATTCCATGGTCACCGGACATGCGCCACGGTGGCGCTTGAGCAGGTCACCCAACCAGCGTAGCTGATCGCCTTTAAGGGCTTCGGTCTTGACCTTCAAGCGCAGGCTTTCGGCGAGGTTGGTGCGCGCATCTTCCATGCTCATCACCCGCTTGATCCGCAGGCGCAGGCCGCCGGAGAAGTCGTCGTTGCTGACCTCACCTTCAACGACCACCATGGCATCGGTTTGCAGCAACGACTGCGCGGAGTGGAAAGCGTCGGCAAACAGCGACGCTTCGATCCGGCCCGAGCGGTCGTCGAGGGTGATAAAGCCCATCTTGTCGCCCTTCTTATTTTTCATCACTCGCAGAGCGATGATCATGCCGGCGACTGTCTGGGTGTCGCGCGCCGGTTTCAGGTCGATGATGCGCTGACGAGCGAAACGGCGGATTTCGCCTTCGTATTCGTCAATCGGGTGACCGGTGAGGTACAGGCCCAGGGTGTCTTTTTCGCCCTTGAGCCGTTCCTTGAGGGTCAACTCCTTGGCCTTGCGGTGGTTGGCGTAAACGTCTGCGTCCTCTTCGACGAACAAGCCGCCAAACAGGTCGGCGTGGCCGCTGTCGTGGGTGCGGGCGGTCTGTTCGGCCGCCTTGATCGCTTCTTCCATGGCGGTCAGCAGCACCGCGCGGTTGCGGTCGATATTGGCCTGATAAGCCTTGGGCTCATCATGGAAATACGGGCCAAGGCGATCGAGCGCACCGCTGCGGATCAAGCCGTCGAGGGTGCGTTTGTTGATGCGCTTGAGGTCAACCCGCGCGCAGAAGTCGAACAAGTCCTTGAACGGCCCGTCCTGGCGCGCTTCAGTGATGGCTTCGACCGGGCCTTCGCCAACACCTTTGATCGCGCCCAGGCCATAGATGATGCGGCCTTCGTCGTTCACCGTGAACTTGAACTCGGAGGCGTTCACGTCCGGCGCGTCGAGGCGCAGCTTCATGGTGCGCACTTCCTCGATCAAGGTCACGACCTTGTCGGTGTTGTGCATATCCGCCGAAAGTACCGCGGCCATGAACGGCGCCGGGTAATGGGCTTTCAGCCAGGCAGTCTGGTACGACACCAGGCCGTAGGCGGCGGAGTGGGATTTGTTGAAGCCATAACCGGCGAACTTTTCCACCAGGTCGAAGATGTTACCGGCGAGGTCGGCGTCGATATTGTTGGTGGCACACCCCTCAATGAAACCGCCGCGCTGCTTGGCCATTTCTTCGGGCTTTTTCTTACCCATGGCGCGACGCAACATGTCCGCGCCGCCGAGGGTGTAACCGGCCATCACCTGGGCAATCTGCATCACCTGTTCTTGATACAGGATGATGCCGTAGGTTGGCGCCAGTACCGGCTTGAGGCCTTCGTACTGATAATCCGAATGCGGGTACGCCAGCTCGGCACGGCCGTGCTTACGGTTGATGAAGTCATCCACCATGCCCGACTGCAGCGGGCCGGGACGGAACAGTGCCACCAGTGCGATCAAGTCTTCCAGGCAGTCGGGCTTGAGCTTTTTGATCAGCTCTTTCATGCCGCGCGACTCAAGCTGGAACACCGCCGTGGTTTCGGCTTTTTGCAGCAAGGTGTAAGTCGGTTTGTCGTCCAGCGGGATAAAGGCGATATCCAGCGGCGCTTCGTTGACCTTGGCGCGGTCACGGTTGATCGTCTTCAGCGCCCAGTCGATGATCGTCAGGGTCCGCAGACCCAGGAAGTCGAACTTCACCAGGCCGGCGGCTTCAACGTCGTCCTTGTCGAACTGGGTTACCAGGCCGTCGCCTTCTTCATCGCAATAGATCGGCGAAAAGTCGGTCAACTTGGTCGGCGCGATCACCACACCACCGGCGTGTTTACCGACGTTACGCACCACACCTTCGAGCTTGCGCGCCATGTCCCAGATTTCGGCGGCCTCTTCATCGACCTTGATGAAGTCGCGCAGGATTTCTTCCTGCTCGTAGGCTTTTTCCAGGGTCATGCCGACTTCGAACGGGATCATCTTCGACAGGCGGTCCGCCAGGCCGTAGGACTTGCCCTGCACCCGCGCCACGTCACGGATTACAGCCTTGGCCGCCATCGAACCGAAGGTGATGATCTGGCTTACCGCATTGCGGCCGTATTTCTCGGCCACGTACTCGATCACGCGGTCGCGGCCATCCATGCAGAAGTCGACGTCGAAGTCGGGCATGGAGACCCGTTCCGGGTTCAGGAACCGTTCGAACAGCAGGTCATATTCCAGCGGGTCAAGGTCGGTAATCTTCTGAACGTAAGCCACCAGCGAACCGGCACCTGATCCACGGCCAGGACCTACCGGTACGCCGTTGTTCTTGGCCCACTGGATAAAGTCCATCACGATCAGGAAGTAACCGGGGAACCCCATCTGGATGATGATATCCAGCTCGAAATTCAGCCGGTCAACGTAGACCTGGCGCTTGGCCTCGTAGTCCTCGGTGGTGTCCTTGGGCAGCAGCACGCTGAGGCGCTCTTCGAGGCCATCGAAGGACACTTTGCGGAAATACTCATCGATGGTCATGCCATCAGGAATCGGGAAGTTGGGCAGGAAGTGCTTGCCCAGCTTCACTTCGATATTGCAGCGCTTGGCGATTTCGACGGAGTTTTCCAGGGCCTCGGGCAGGTCGCTGAACAGCTCGGCCATCTCCTCGGCGCTTTTGAGGTACTGCTCTTCGCTGTAGTTCTTGGAACGACGCGGGTCGTCCAGAGCCCGGCCTTCGCCGATGCACACGCGGGTTTCGTGGGCTTCGAAATCTTCCTTCTTGATAAAGCGCACATCGTTGGTCGCGACCAGCGGCGCGCCCAGCTTGTCGGCCAGGGCCACGGCGGCGTGCAGATGCTCTTCATCATTGGGGCGATTGGTGCGCTGAACTTCCAGGTAGAAACGGTCGGGGAAGACCTGCATCCACTCGCGCGCCAGTACTTCGGCTTCCTGCGGGTTGCCGCCGAGCAGCGCGATGCCGATCTCACCCTCTTTGGCGGCCGACAGCATGATCACGCCCTCGCTCGCCTCGGCCACCCACTCGCGTTCGATGATGATCGAACCGTTGCGCTGGCCGTCGATAAAGCCACGGGAAATCAATTCGGTAAGGTTGCGATAACCGACGCCGTTCATCGCCAACAGGCTGATGCGGCTCAGGGGGTTATCCGGGTCTTTGTTGGACAGCCACAGGTCGGCGCCGCAAATCGGCTTGATACCGGCGCCCATGGCGTTTTTGTAGAACTTGACCAGAGAACACATGTTGTTCTGATCGGTCACCGCTACCGCAGGCATGTTCATGCCCACCAGGGTTTTGACCAGCGGTTTGATCCGTACCAGGCCGTCGACCAGGGAGTATTCAGTGTGCAGGCGCAGGTGAACGAATGAAGCCGGCATAGTGATCCTGTTCTAATACGTGGAGACAACAAGGCCCGGATTGTACCGGGCCTTGAGCAAAACATCAGCCTCGCGACTAAACCTCGATGAGGCTCTCGCGCAGCTCGTAAGCCTGGCGGACCGGGGCGAACGAGCGGCGATGGATCGGCGTGGGGCCGAGGCGAACGAGGGCTTCCAGATGAACGGGCGTCGGATAGCCTTTATGGCCACCCATGCCGTAGCCGGGGTAGATCAACTCAAACGCGGCCATCTCACGGTCACGGCTGACTTTGGCCAGGATCGAGGCGGCAGCGATGGCCGGAACCTTGCTGTCACCCTTGACCACCGCTTCGGCAGGCATCGCCAGTTTCGGGCAACGGTTACCGTCGATCATCGCCATTTTGGGCGTGATATGCAGGCCTTCCACTGCGCGCTGCATGGCCAGCATGGTCGCGTGAAGGATGTTCAGCTCGTCGATTTCTTCGACTTCAGCCCGGGCGATATGCCAGCTCAGAGCTTTTTCACAGATCTCGTCGTAAAGCTTTTCGCGACGCGCTTCGGTGAGTTTTTTCGAGTCGTTGAGGCCCAGGATAGGGCGGTTCGGATCGAGAATCACCGCCGCCGTGACGACGGCGCCACACAGCGGGCCGCGCCCTACTTCGTCAACCCCGGCGACCAGCTCGTGCACTTGCGCGACCAGGCTGAAGTCCAGGCCCATTTGCGTCGTCATAGGGCTTCCTGTTTGTGGCCAATCAAGGTCAGCACGGCGTCTGCAGCCTGGTTCGACGCATCACGGCGCAAGGTCCGATGGATGTCGTCGAAACCGCGGGTCTGTTCTTCGCCGCCGTCGATCAAGGGTAGTAGCGTTTGCGCCAGAGCCTGGGGCGTTGCATCGTCCTGCAACAACTCCGGGACCAGCAGACGCTGGGCCAACAGGTTGGGCAAGGAGATGTAAGGACTTTTGACCATGCGCTTGAGAATCCAGAACGTCAGCGGCGCGAGGCGATAGGCCACGACCATCGGACGCTTGTACAACAACGCTTCCAGGGTGGCGGTGCCTGAGGCGATCAGTACCGCATCACATGCCGCCAGGGCCAGGTGCGACTGACCGTCCAGCAAGGTCACCGGCAGCGTGCGCCCTTCCAGCAGCGTTTCAATTTGTGCACGACGTTGCGGGCTGGCACATGGCAACACAAAACGAATGCCGGGCTTCAAGGCCTGCAGACGTTCGGCGGCGTCAAAAAACAGCGCCCCCAGGCGACCGACTTCACCGCCGCGACTGCCCGGCATCAACGCTACCAGCGGGCCGTCGGGCAGACCCAGCTCGGCACGCGCAGCCGCGCGATCAGCTTGCAACGGAATGGTATCGGCCAGGGTGTGCCCGACAAACCGCACCGGCACGCCCTTCTCTTCGTAGAACCTGGCTTCGAACGGCAGCAGTGTCAGCATCAAATCGCAGCCTTCACGAATCTTGAGCACGCGCTTCTGCCGCCACGCCCATACCGAAGGGCTGACGTAGTGCACGGTCTTGATCCCGGCCTGACGCAACTTGAGCTCGATATTGAGGGTGAAGTCCGGCGCATCGATTCCGATAAAGACGTCAGGCTTTTCTTCAATCAAGGTCTGAATCAGCAGCTTGCGGCGAGCCAGTAGCTCGCGCAGACGGCCCAGCACTTCCACCAGACCCATGACGGATAGACGCTCCATGGGAAAGTAGGACGTCAGCCCTTCGGCCTGCATGAGCGGGCCGCCCACACCGATAAATTCCACCGCGGGATGCTGGGCCTTGAGGGCCCGCATCAAGCCTGCGCCGAGAATATCGCCGGAAGCTTCTCCGGCCACCAACGCGATACGCAGATTAGCCATGATCAGCGGGTGATGCCGCGAGTCGATGCCTGGATAGAGTCACGGAACACCGCGACTTCCGGGTACAACGCTGCCGGCTCGGTCAGTTCGGTCAAGGCTTGGTCAACTGTCAGACCCTGACGGTAAACCACCTTATAGGCGCGGCGCAGGGCGTGAATCGCATCTTCACTGAACCCGCGACGGCGCATGCCTTCGAAGTTCATGCTGCGCGCTTCAGCCGGGTTGCCGAATACCGTGACGAAGGCCGGAACGTCCTTGCCGATCGCAGTGCCCATGCCGGAAAAGCTGTGGGCGCCAATATGGCAATACTGATGCACCAGGGTAAAGCCAGACAGAATCGCCCAGTCATCAACATGCACATGGCCCGCCAACGCAGTGTTGTTGACCAGAATGCAATGGTTGCCGATGACGCTGTCGTGGCCGATGTGGGCATAGGCCATGATCAGGTTGTGATCCCCCAGAGTGGTCTCGGCACGATCCTGCACGGTACCGCGGTGAATCGTCACGCCTTCACGGATGATGTTGTGATCACCGATTACCAGGCGTGTTTCCTCACCCTTGTACTTCATGTCCGGGGTGTCTTCGCCTACCGAGGAAAACTGGTAGATACGATTGTGTTTGCCAATGCGGGTCGGACCTTTAAGGATCACGTGTGGCCCGATGACAGTCCCCTCGCCGATTTCAACACCTGCGCCGACGATCGACCATGGGCCGACCTCAACGTCGGCGGCCAGAACGGCCGACGGATCGATGATTGCGCGAGGGTCAATCAAACTCATAGTTTGCGTTCCGCGCAGATGATCTCAGCAGAGCACACCGGCTTGCCGTCCACCGAAGCCTGGCATTCGAACTTCCAGATCTGGCGCTTGCAGCTGATGAACTTGGCTTCCAGGATCAACTGGTCACCCGGTGTGACCGGGTTGCGAAAACGCAGCTTGTCGGAGCCCACGAAATAATACAGCGTGCCATCGGCAGGCTTGAGGTCGAGCATTTTGAAACCAAGGATACCGGCAGCCTGGGCCATCGCTTCGATGATCAATACGCCCGGCATGATTGGATGCGCGGGGAAGTGGCCATTGAAGAACGGTTCGTTGATGCTGACATTCTTGTAGGCACGAATGCGCTTTTCCTCGATGTTGAGGTCCACTACACGGTCCACCAGCAGGAACGGGTAACGGTGAGGCAGGTATTCGCGAATCTCGTTGATGTCCATCATTTCGGGGGGAAGCCTGTAATAAAGATTGGGGGCGGGCGGACAAAACGCACGCCCCGCTAGCAAATCAAGGAGGCAGTCTAGCGGCTGTGCACACTTGATATGGAAATGGTATCAGCCTTCTGATGAAGCATTACCGCCAGGGGTCACGTCCCCAACACGCTTTTCCAGCTGTTTGAGGCGTCGAGCCATGTCGTCGATCTGCCGCAAACGTGCTGCACTCTTGCGCCATTCAGCCGCGGGCTGCATGGCGGTACCGGAAGAATAGGCACCAGGCTCGGTAATCGAGTGCGTCACCATGGTCATGCCGGTAATGTAGACGTTGTCGCAAATCTCGATGTGCCCCACCAACCCGACGCCACCAGCGAGCATGCAATGCTTGCCGATTTTGGTGCTGCCGGAAATCCCCACGCACGCGGCCATGGCGGTGTGATCGCCAATCTGTACGTTGTGGGCAATCTGGATCTGGTTGTCGAGCTTCACACCGTTACCGATGACGGTATCCGCCAAGGCGCCACGGTCCACTGCGGTATTGACGCCGATTTCCACGTCGTCGCCGATCAGCACACCGCCCACCTGGGCAATCTTGTGCCAGATGCCTTTGGATTCGGCAAAGCCGAAGCCTTCACCCCCGATCACGGCGCCCGACTGAATGACCACACGTTCACCGATACGCACGTCGTGGTACAGGGTGACACGCGGAGCCAGCCAGCCATCGGCACCGATCTCGCAGCGTGCGCCGATAAAGCAATGCGCACCCACTGTGACGCCGGCGGCAATGCGCGCGCCGCTCTCGATCACGGCAAACGCACCAATGCTTGCCGCAGGGTCAACCCAGGCATCATCAGCAATGACCGCAGACGGATGAATACCGCCAGCAGCCGTTGGCTTTGGATCGAACAGGTGCGAGGCCCGGGCATAAGCCAGGTAAGGATCGGCCACCACCAGCGCATCCCCGGCAAACCCTTCGGCATCAGCGGCCTTCAGCAACACGGCTGCGGCTTGGCTGTCGACCAGGTATTTACGGTATTTGGGACTTGAGAGGAAGCTCAACTGAGCTGGGCCAGCCCCCTGCAAGGTGGCTAGCCCAGTGATTTCTTTCTCCGGGGAGCCGCGCAAGGTGGCCCCCAGGAACTCGGCCAACTCGCCGAGTTTGATAGTCGCGGTCATGGCTTACTTCAGCTGGTTCATGCGCTCGATCACCTGGCGGGTGATGTCGTATTGAGGCTTGACGTCGATCACGGCGCCGCGTTCGAACACTAGGTCAAAGGCACCTTTCTTGATGACTTCTTCCACAGCGCTGTCGAGTTTCGGCTTGAGCTGCTTGAGCATTTCACGGTCGGCAACAGCTTTGGCTTCGTTCAGCTCCTTGGACTGGAACTGGTAGTCACGGGCCTTTTGCTTGAATTCAAGCTCCAGACGCTCGCGCTCGCCTTGCTGCATCTTGTCGCCACCGGCTACCAGACGATCCTGGATGCCTTTGGCACTGCTTTCCAGAGTTTTCAGCTTGGTCAGTTGCGGACCGAATTTTTTCTCGGCATCCACTGCGTAACGCTTGGCCGCGTCGGATTCCAGCAGAGCCATCTGATAGTTCAGGACGGCGATTTTCATTTCGGCGAAGGCCGGGGTGGTCACCAGCACGGTGGCCAGCAGAACCAATTGAGTCAACTTGCGCACGATGTACTCCTACAGAATCCGTTGTCGTTATCTTGGGTCAGACGCTTAGAACGTCTGGCCGAGGGAGAATTGGAAAATCTGGGTTTCAGCGTTATCCGGTTTCTTGATCGGCATGGCCAGAGCAAAGCTCAATGGGCCAAGCGCGGTCACCCATGTCACACCCACACCCACGGAGCTCGCCAGGTTGCTGAGGCTCACGTCGTTGCACTGGGTGTTCGACACAGAACCAGGTTTAGGGTTTTGAACTTGTTCGCACTTGGAGTCGAACACGTTACCCACATCCCAGAAGACCGAAGTACGCAGGGATCGCTGGTCCTTGACGAATGGCAGCGGGAACAGAATCTCCGCACCACCTTGAATCAGAACGTTACCACCGAATGGCAGGGGATCGTCGTCCGAGTCAAGCAGGGTACCCTGGTTACCGGTTTTGTCGAAGCCACGGCTCGGCGTACCGCGAGGGCCCAGGGTGCTGTCCTTGAAGCCACGCACCGAGTTGAAACCACCAGCATAGTAGTTCTCGTAGAACGGCAAGCCATTGGTCGAACCATAACCGTCGCCATAACCCAGCTCAGTGTGCAGACGCATGGTGTAGTTATCGCTCAACGGCTGGAACAACTGACCACGGTAGTCGAGCTTGAAGAACGACAGGTCGCTGCCCGGCGTAGTCACTTCTGCTGTGAGGCTCTGGGAGTGACCACGGGTCGCCAGCACGCCTTTGTTCAGGGTCGATTCCGACCAACCGGCCGAAGCCTTGAAGTTCAGGAACTGGTCACCCTCTTTACGCACGAAGTCGAAGATTTCGTCCACGGTGTACACACCGGTCTTGATCTTGTCTTGTTGCGCGGTCAGGCCGAAGGTCAGACGCGACGTCTCGCTGATCGGGTAACCGATGTTGACACCGGCGCCGAGGCTGTCGATCGCATAGCTTGCAACGTCAACGTCGAGGTCTTTGTAGTCCGTGGTGCGGTAGAAGGCGTTGTAGCCCAGGCTCACACCGTCAGCAGTCCAGTAGGGGTCGACATAACCGAAGTTATAGCGGCTCTGGTATTCGCTTCGGGTCAGGCCGATGGAAACCTTGTTACCGGTACCGAGGAAGTTGTTCTGAGTGATCGAGCCGCCGAGGATCAGACCGGCGCTCTGTGCGAAACCAACGCTGGCGGTGATCGAACCCGACGCTTGTTCTTCAACGGCGTAGTTCACATCAACCTGGTCATCAACGCCCGGTACGGCCGGGGTTTCGACGTTGACTTCTTTGAAGAAGCCCAGGCGCTCAAGACGAGTCTTGGACTGGTCGATCAGGTAAGTCGACGCCCAGCCACCTTCCATTTGACGCATCTCACGACGCAGCACTTCGTCCGCAGACTTGGTGTTGCCACGGAAGTTGATGCGGTTCACGTAGGCGCGCTTGCCCGGGTCAACGACGAAGGTGATGTCCACAGTGTGGTCATCATCGTGCGGAGTCGGTACGCCGTTGACGTTGGCGAAGGTATAGCCTTCGTTACCCAGACGACGGGTGATCAGCTCGGACGTGGTGGTCATCAGCTTGCGCGAGAACACCTGGTTTTTCTGTACCAGCAACAGCGCCTTGACCTGGTCTTCAGGTACTTTCAGGTCGCCGCTGAGTTTCACGTCACGAACGGTGTACTTCTCGCCTTCGTTGACGTTGACAGTAATGTAGACGTGCTTCTTGTCCGGGGTGATGGACACCTGGGTCGAAGCGATATCCATGTTGATGTAGCCACGGTCCAGGTAGTAGGAGCGCAGACGTTCCAGGTCACCCGACAGTTTTTCACGGGCGTACTTGTCATCGTTCTTGAAGAACGACAACCAGTTGGTGGTCTTGAGTTCGAACAGGTCGATCAGGTCGTCATCAGCAAACTTGGTGTTACCCACCACGTTGATGTGCTGAATTGCCGCCACGGTGCCTTCGTTGATCTTGACCTTGAGGCCAACACGGTTACGAGGCTGCGGGATCACTTCTGTTTCCACGGTCGCGGAGTAGCGGCCCTGGGCAACGTACTGACGTTGCAATTCGTTACGCACACCTTCAAGGGTGGCGCGCTGGAAGATCTCGCCCTCGGCAAGGCCGGATTGCTTGAGACCCTTCATCAAGTCCTCAGTGGAGATCGCCTTGTTACCTTCGATCTCGATACTGGCGACAGAAGGTCGCTCGACGACAGTGATGACCAGGACGTTGCCTTCGCGACCCAGTTGGATATCTTGAAAGAACCCGGTTTTGAACAGCGCACGAGTGGATTCCACCAGGCGACGATCATCCGCCTGTTCCCCGACGTTCAACGGCAAGGCACCAAAGACGCTACCCGCGGAAACCCGCTGGAGGCCGTTGACGCGAATATCGGAGATAGTGAAGGACTCGGCGTGAACTTCGGCGATCATCAATACGGTGAGAACCGCAGTTAGCAGCAGACGTTTCATGAAGTCCTTTCTTATTCCAACTGGCAATAAACAAACTGCCGCAAAATGCGGCAGATTCGCAATTCAGCGAAGCGTTACAGTCGTCCCAGATCGTTGACCAGAGCTAACAACATCACTCCGACCACCAAACTGATACCGATCTGTATCCCCCAACCCTGCACCCGATCCGACAAGGGGCGACCACGCACCCACTCGACCAGATAAAACAACAGATGCCCCCCATCCAATACTGGAATGGGCAGCAAATTCAGAACTCCAAGGCTAATACTCAGATAAGCCAGGAAATTCAGGAAATCCGCGACACCCGACTGGGCAGAAGCGCCCGCCACTTTAGCAATGGTTATCGGTCCACTCAAGTTTTTTACCGAGAGCTCGCCGAACAACATTTTCTTGAGCGATTCGAGCGTCAGCACACTCATGGTCCAAGTGCGTTTTGCACCCTCGCCAATTGCCGCCAAAGGCCCGAAGCTCACCTCGCGCACCATCGATGGCGGCCACTCGACACCTTTTACCCCCGCACCGAGGTAACCTCCGGCCGCCTTGGCTTCCCCGCGAACAGCCAGGGTCACAGGGACGTCGATTTGAGCACCATCGCGCTCAACTTTCAGCACAATTTTGGTATCAGGCCGTACACGCACCAGATCCACCACTTGCTGCCAGTCGCCCAGCGCCTGACCATCCAGCGCCAACAGGCGATCGCCGGTTTTCAGACCTGCGGCCTGCGCCGGGCCTTTCGGGTCCAGCTCGGCGAGCACCGGCGGCAGGGCCGGACGCCACGGACGAATGCCCAGAGACTTGATCGGATCAGGCTCTTCTGCGCCTTTGAGCCAATGGTCCAGGGACAATTCACGCGGCGTCTCGGCGGTGGAATCCTGCTCGCGCACCACCACATTAATAGTGCCGCTTTCGCCCATGCGGCGAACCAACTGCAAATTGACAGCGCCCCAGCCGGTGGTGGGCTCGCCATCAATGGAAACAATTTCCTGCCCAGCGATCAGCCCGGCCTTGGCCGCCATGCTGTCTGCTTCAACCGCGCCGATGACCGGGCGCACCTGCTGGCTGCCCATCATGGCCAGGACCCAGAAGAACACGATTGCCAAGAGGAAATTGGCGATCGGGCCGGCTGCGACAATGGCGATACGCTGACGAACGGTCTTACGGTTGAAGGATTGGTCCAGCTGATCTACAGGTACCTCGCCTTCACGCTCGTCGAGCATCTTGACGTAGCCGCCCAGCGGAATGGCCGCAATCACGAATTCAGTGCCCCGACGGTCGTGCCAACGCAACAGCGGCATGCCGAAACCGACGGAAAAGCGCAGCACCTTGACGCCGCAACGACGCGCGACCCAAAAGTGGCCGAATTCGTGAAAGGTTACCAGCACACCCAGAGCAACCAGGGTGCCGACAATCATGTAGAGCGCACTCATCTAATTTCTCCGCATTCCAATCCAGTGCCTGAAGACTCAAACCTGCCCACAGACTAACGCGCGTTGCGGTTCAACCACTGCTGGGCCAGGGCCCGGGCCTTTGTATCGGCCTCGAACACTGCACCCAAATCATCCACTGCCACAACGGGCTCAAGGCTCAAAACGTCCTCGATGATACTCGCGATCTGCGGAAAGCGAATACGCCCGTCAAGAAACGCCGCCACCGCCACCTCGTTGGCCGCATTGAGCACGGCCGGCGCACTGTTGCCCGCCTCTGCCGCTTGCCGGGCCAGACGCAGGCACGGGAAGCGCTGCTCGTCGGGCGCTTCGAAGTCCAGGCGCGCAATGGCAAACAGGTCCAACGGCGCAACGCCGGAATCAATCCGCTCCGGCCAGGCCAGCGCATTGGCAATCGGCGTACGCATATCGGGGTTGCCCAGCTGGGCCAGAACCGAACCATCGACATAGTCGACCAGGGAATGAATCACACTTTGCGGGTGAATCACCACCTCGACCTGATCAGGCCGCGCATCGAACAACCAGCACGCCTCGATCAACTCAAGGCCTTTGTTCATCATGCTCGCCGAATCCACGGAGATTTTTCGCCCCATCGACCAGTTTGGGTGTGCACACGCCTGATCAGGCGAGACATGCTCAAGATCAGCCAGCGGAGTTTGTCGGAAAGGGCCACCGGAAGCCGTCAGGAGAATCCGCCGCACACCAACCTGGCTCAGGCCTCGGGCAAAATCACCGGGCATGCACTGGAAAATCGCATTGTGTTCACTGTCCAGAGGCAGCAGCACGGCGCCACTCTTGCGCACAGCCTGCATAAAGAGCGTGCCCGACATCACCAGCGCCTCTTTATTGGCCAGCAGGATCTTTTTGCCGGCATCGACCGCGGCCAGTGTCGGGCGCAACCCTGCCGCGCCAACAATGGCGGCCACCACAGTGTCGACTTCGGCATCAGCCGAGACCTGGCACAAGCCCTCCTCGCCCACCAATACGTGGGTCGCAAGGCCTGCAGACCTCAACTGGTCCTGCAAGCCGCGCGCTACCGACACCTCTGGCACAACGGCGAATCTAGGCGTATGACGCACGCACAAGGCCAGCAACTCATTCAAGCGAGAGAAGCCGGTCAGCGCAAATACCTGATAACGATCTGGATGGCGAGCGATCACATCCAGCGTACTGAGCCCGACCGAGCCGGTCGCGCCCAGCACGGTCACCTGTTGCAGGCGGCTCACGAAGCCGCCATCCACAACAGCACGGCGAAGATGGGAATGGCAGCGGTAAGGCTGTCGATTCGATCCAGCACGCCGCCATGACCCGGCAGCAGGTTGCTGCTGTCCTTGATTCCGGCCTGGCGCTTGAACATGCTTTCGGTGAGATCACCCACCACGGAGATGAACACCACAACGGCAGTGCCCAGCAAAGCCAGGAGGATTTCCTTGACCGACCAGTCGCGCACCACGCCGACAACCAGCGTAATCACCAACGTCAATGCCAAGCCACCGTAAACACCTTCCCAGCTCTTGCCCGGGCTGACGGCTGGCGCCAACTTGCGCTTGCCGAACGCCCGGCCGGAGAAGTAGGCACCAATGTCAGCCCCCCACACCAGCACCATCACCGCCATGATCAGCCAGTTGCCCATCGGCGAATTCTTGATTTCCACCAGCCCTTGCCAGGCCGGCAGCAAAATCAGAAGACCAATCACCAACTTGCTGGCCACGCTGGACCATTGGCCGCTGGTGCGCGGGTAGGTCAGCACCAGGAAGGTCGCGAGCGCCCACCACAGCACCGCTGCCCCCAACACCCAAGGCACGATAATGCTCGAAAGCGTGTGCATGAGAAACAGCAACAGCGCCACCACAGCGGCGTAAACCACGCGCGGCAACTGCTCGTTGAAGCCAGCCAGGCGTGCCCATTCCCAAGCACCCAGGGTAACGACCAGGCCGATAAACAGCGCAAAGCCGGAACCGTCGAGCAGAAAAAAACCACACAAGGCAATCGGCAGCAGGA
This sequence comes from Pseudomonas sp. Larv2_ips, assembly GCF_963879675.1. NCBI lineage: Bacteria > Pseudomonadati > Pseudomonadota > Gammaproteobacteria > Pseudomonadales > Pseudomonadaceae > Pseudomonas > Pseudomonas sp. Larv2_ips. The sequence continues at coordinate 326,372 of NZ_CAWOAW010000014.1, read as the reverse complement.
TCAGTGCTGTGATGATTCGTTGTTTAAGCATTTAAACCCGGGCTCCAGCTTCGATCTGCTCGCTCGTTTTACCGAAGCGACGCTGACGGGAAGCGAAATCGGCCAGCGCATTGCGCATGGCATCGTGTTTGAAGTCCGGCCAGAACAGGTCGGAGAAGTACAGCTCGGTGTAGGCCAGCTGCCACAGCAGGAAATTGCTGATGCGGTGCTCACCACCGGTACGGATGCACAAGTCCGGCAACGGCAGATCACCGGTTACCAGGCAGGTTTGCAACAATTGGGGCGTAATGTCGTCGGGCCGCAGATGCCCGGCCTGCACTTCGCGGGCAAGCCGCTGTGCAGCCTGGGCAATATCCCACTGACCACCGTAGTTGGCCGCAATCTGCAGCACAAAACGGTTGGAGCCGGCGGTGATAGCCTCAGCTTCGCGCATGGCCGCTTGCAGTTCCGGATGGAACCGCGAGCGATCACCAATGATGCGCAGGCTGATGTTGTTGTCGTTGAGGCGCTTGGCCTCACGACGCAACGCCTTGAAGAACAGGTCCATCAAGGCGCTGACTTCTTCGGCGGGCCGTTGCCAGTTCTCGCTGGAGAAGGCAAACAGAGTCAACACCTCGACCTTGGCCTCGGCACACACTTCAATAACAGCGCGCACCGCATCGACACCCGCCTTATGCCCGGCGACACCCGGCATAAAGCGTTTTTTCGCCCAGCGATTATTCCCATCCATGATGATCGCGACATGGCGCGGCACCACGGAGGGCACAGTCTGCTTGGTCTTTTCCATGAAGGCGTCCTGACCCCTTATACGGCCATCAGGTCCTTTTCTTTCTCTTCCGTGGCCTTGGTGATCTGGGCCTCGGCGTCTTTGGTCAGTTTGTCGATATCAGCAACGGCGCGACGCTCTTCGTCCTCGCTGATTTCTTTGTCCTTGACCAGTTTCTTGAGGTCGCCCAACGCATCACGACGAATGTTGCGCACGGCAACACGCGCATCTTCAGCAGCGCTGCGCGCCTGCTTGGTGAAGCCCTTGCGGGTTTCTTCAGTCAGGGCAGGCATGGAGATCAGCAACAACTCGCCCAGGTTGGTCGGGTTGAGGTTCAGGCCGGCGCTCTGGATGGCTTTGTCGACGGCTGCGAGCATGTTGCGCTCGAAGGCCACGACTTGCAGGGTGCGCGAGTCTTTTACAGTGATGTTGGCGACCTGGGTAATGGAGGTGTCAGTGCCGTAGTACGGCACCATCACGCTGCCCAGGATGCTTGGGTGTGCCTTACCGGTACGAATCTGGCCAAAAGCATGGGCCAGAGACTCCAGGGATTTGTGCATACGCTCTTGAGCGTCTTTCTTGATTTCGTTGATCATTGTTGGCCTTCCTCGATCAGAGTCCCTTCCGCGCCGCCGTGTACGATGTTCAGCAGGGCGCCGGGCTTGTTCATGTTAAATACGCGCAGTGGCATCTTGTGGTCACGGCACAGGCAAATAGCCGTCAGGTCCATCACGCCCAGCTTGCGATCCAGTACTTCATCGTAGGTCAGATGATCGAACTTCTCGGCATGCGGGTCCTTGAATGGGTCTGCGGTGTAGACACCATCCACCTTGGTGGCCTTGAGCACTACGTCGGCATCGATTTCGATGGCGCGCAGGCAGGCAGCCGAATCCGTGGTGAAGAACGGGTTGCCGGTACCGGCAGCAAAGATCACTACTTCTTTGGCGTTCAGGTGACGCATGGCTTTGCGACGATCATAGTGATCGGTCACGCCAACCATGGAAATAGCCGACATCACGATCGCCGAGATATTGGCACGCTCCAGGGCGTCACGCATTGCCAGGGCGTTCATCACAGTGGCCAGCATGCCCATGTGGTCGCCAGTCACCCGGTCCATGCCGGCCGCACTCAGCGCCGCACCACGGAACAGGTTACCACCGCCAATCACCAGGCCGACCTGAACACCGATACCGACCAATTGGCCGACTTCCAGCGCCATGCGGTCGAGCACCTTGGGATCGATCCCGAACTCTTCCGAGCCCATCAGGGCCTCGCCGCTAAGCTTGAGTAGAATGCGTTTATAGCGAGCCTGATAACCACTGCCCTGCTGAGCCATTGCGAATCTCTCCTGCGGCGTATTTTTTTAAAAATTCGTGGCGAGCCGTTTACGGCTTGCGTTCACTCTAGCTGGACGCTGTCTCAGCGCCATCGGAACACGGCTTTGTAAGCCAGTTCCGAGAGGAAACCAAATAAAAATTGGCCTTCCCATTTGAAAAGAGGCTGCGCGCGTGAGCGGGCAGCCTCTTTCGGGCGACAGTTGAAAACCGTCTTATTGCTTGGCGGCAGCCAGCTGGGCAGCAACTTCTTCAGCGAAGTTGTCGACCGGCTTCTCGATGCCTTCGCCTACTTTGTAGTAAGTGAAGGAAACGATTTCAGCACCGGCTTTCTTGGCCAGTTCGCCAACCTTGATTTCAGGGTTCTTGACGAACGCCTGCTCAACCAGGCTCGCTTCAGCCAGGAACTTGCTGATACGGCCTTTGATCATGTTTTCAACGATGTTTTCTGGCTTGCCGGCGATCTTGTCAGCGTTCAGGCTCAGGAACACAGCTTTTTCGCGCTCGATTGCGTCAGCAGACACTTCCGATGGCAGCAGGAACTCTGGGTTGCTGGCCGCTACGTGCATAGCGATGTCTTTGGCCAGCTCAACGTCGCCGCCTTTAAGGGCAACCACAACGCCGATTTTGTTACCGTGCAGGTAACCGCCAACCACATCACCTTCGATACGCGCCAGACGACGGATGTTGACGTTTTCGCCAACCTTGCCGACCAGTACCAGGCGAGCAGCTTCTTGAGCTTCGATCAACGGCTCAACAGTGGTCAGTTTGTCGGCGAACGCTTTTTCAACGCTAGCAGCAACAAATGCCTTGAAGTCGTCTTGCAGAGCCAGGAAGTCGGTCTGCGAGTTCACTTCCAGCAGAACAGCGGACTTACCGTCTTCTTTCAGAGCGATAGCGCCTTCAGCAGCTACGTTGCCTGCTTTCTTGGCAGCCTTGATGGCGCCGGAAGCACGCATGTCATCAATGGCTTTTTCGATGTCGCCGCCGGCCTTGGTCAAGGCCTTTTTGCAATCCATCATGCCTTCGCCGGTGCGCTCACGCAGTTCTTTAACCAACGCTGCAGTAATCTCTGCCATTTCAAAATCCTCTTGGATAGGTTTTCAACCATTCCACCCGATCAAACGGGCGATCAATTCTTCCCGAATCACCCTTGTAGGCCGCTGCACGTTACAGAAGGTGTAGCTGCGCTGCCGACAAATGGTTTTCGAGGTGGCAAAAAGGGGGCCAAGCCCCCTTTTTGCTTACTGAGTCAACGCCAGGGCGTCAGTTACTCAGCGGCAGCTACCGGAGCTTCTTCAACGAACTGCTCGGTACCACCAGCAACGTGGTTGCGACCACGGATTACAGCGTCAGCCATCGAACCCATGTACAGCTGGATAGCGCGGATTGCGTCATCGTTGCCTGGGATGATGTAGTCAACGCCTTCCGGGCTGCTGTTGGTATCGACTACGCCGATAACAGGGATGCCCAGCTTGTTGGCTTCGGTGATCGCGATGCGCTCGTGATCAACGTCGATAACGAACAGTGCGTCAGGCAGACCGCCCATGTCCTTGATACCACCCAGGGAACGATCGAGCTTTTCCAGGTCGCGAGTGCGCATCAGCGCCTCTTTCTTGGTCAGCTTGGCGAAAGTACCGTCTTCGGCTTGCACTTCAAGGTCACGCAGACGCTTGATGGAAGCACGGATGGTTTTGAAGTTGGTCAGCATGCCGCCCAACCAGCGGTGATCGACGTACGGCGAACCGCAACGTGCTGCTTCTTCAGCAACGATCTTGCCAGCGGAACGCTTGGTGCCGACGAACAGAATCTTGTTTTTGCCCTGGGCCAGACGCTCTACGAAAGTCAGCGCTTCGTTGAACATTGGCAGGGTTTTTTCAAGGTTGATAATGTGGATCTTGTTACGCGCGCCGAAAATGTATTTACCCATTTTCGGGTTCCAGTAACGGGTCTGGTGACCGAAGTGCACACCGGCCTTCAGCATATCGCGCATGTTGACTTGGGACATGATAGTTCCTTAATAAGTCGGGTTTGGCCTCCACGTATCCCAATGACCAACCAGCGGCATTCGCCTCCGGCACCCAGGTCATCGTGTCGACACGTGTGTGGATTTAAGCTTTGCGGGGTATCCCCGGAAAGCGGCGCATTTTATACCACACGAAGGACAAAAACGAAACCCGCAATCACATTTGCCGTGATCGGCTTTTGCGTAAGCCTTTGAATAGAGCCAACATGCCCCTACCTTATAGAGAGAAGCGATCGTCAGACGCTCATGGTTTGCCGCCCGCGTCTGGTAGAATCGCGTTTTTTGGGGCTTGTGCGAATTCTGCAACCTTTTGTCGCACGCCCGTAAACCGTATTGATTTCAGCGCGTCGCGCTAGAGAGAGCCTGTATGACCGTTACCTTGAAAACCGCCGAAGACATCGCAGGCATGCGCGTTGCTGGCAAACTGGCTGCCGACGTGCTGGAAATGATTGCCGAGCACGTCAAGCCCGGCGTAACCACCGAAGCCCTGGACCGCATCTGCCACGACTATATTGTCAACGTGCAAAAAGCCATCCCTGCGCCGCTGAACTACAAGGGCTTCCCCAAGTCCATCTGCACCTCGATCAACCACGTGGTCTGCCATGGCATTCCAGGCGACAAGCCGTTGAAAGACGGCGACACCCTGAACATCGACGTGACCGTGATCAAAGACGGCTACCACGGCGACACCAGCCGCATGTTCCACGTCGGCACCGTGCCGGTCTGGGCCGAGCGCCTGTCGCAGGTCACCCAGGAATGCATGTACAAGGCCATCGAAATCGTCAAACCCGGCTGCCGCCTGGGCGATATCGGTGAAGTGATCCAGAAGCACGCTGAAAAGAACGGCTTCTCGGTGGTCCGCGAATTCTGTGGCCATGGCATCGGCAAAGTATTCCACGAAGAACCGCAGATCCTGCATTACGGTCGCGCCGGCACCGGCATGGAACTCAAGGCGGGCATGACCTTCACCATCGAGCCGATGATCAACCAGGGCAAGGCCGACACCAAGGTGCTGGGCGACGGCTGGACCGCCATCACCAAGGACCGCAAGCTCTCGGCACAGTGGGAACACACCCTGCTGGTCACCGAAACCGGCTACGAGATCTTCACCTTGCGCGCAGACGACACGATTCCACGCGTTTCGGCGTAAAGGTTGCTTTGGTTTTCCCCCAACGGTGTTGTGACTGACTGATAGATAGAAAGGAAAGCCGATCGATGCCCCAGGTGGATCCCGAACTCTTCGACCGTGGCCAGTTCCAGGCTGAACTGGCCTTGAAGGCAAGCCCCATCTTCGCCTTCAAGAAGGCTATTCGCCAGGCCCGCGAAGTGCTGGATGCGCGCTTTCGCAGTGGCCGGGACATTCGTCGACTGATCGAGGACCGCGCCTGGTTCGTCGACAACATCCTGCAAAAGGCCTGGGAACAGTTCAACTGGAGTGAAGACGCCGATATCGCCCTGGTGGCCGTCGGCGGCTACGGTCGCGGTGAGCTGCACCCCTACTCCGACATCGACCTGCTGATCCTGCTGGACAGCGCCGATCATGAGATCTTTCGCGATTCCATCGAGCGCTTTCTGACGCTGTTGTGGGACATCGGCCTGGAAGTCGGCCAGAGCGTTCGTTCTGTAGACGAATGCGCCGAAGAGGCGCGCGCCGACCTCACCGTCATTACCAACTTGATGGAAAGCCGCACCATTGCCGGCCCCGAGCGCCTGCGCAAGCGCATGCTGGAAGTCACCAGCACCGCGCATATGTGGCCGAGCAAGGAGTTCTTCCTGGCCAAGCGTGCCGAGCAGAAGGCCCGGCACCACAAGTACAACGACACCGAATACAACCTGGAACCCAACGTCAAAGGCTCACCGGGCGGACTGCGCGATATCCAGACCATTTTGTGGGTCGCGCGTCGCCAATACGGCACCCTGAACCTGCGCGCCCTGGCCGGCGAAGGCTTTCTGGTCGAGAGCGAAAACGCCCTACTGGCCTCGTCCCAGGAGTTCCTGTGGAAAGTGCGCTATGCCCTGCACATGCTCGCCGGCCGCTCCGAAGACCGCCTGCTGTTCGACCACCAGCGCTCCATCGCCACCCTCCTGGGGTTCGAGGGCGAGGACGCGAAGACCAGCATCGAAAGCTTCATGCAGCAGTACTACCGGGTGGTCATGAGCATCGCCCAGCTCAGCGACCTGATCATCCAGCACTTCGAAGAAGTGATCCTGGCGCCTGAAGACGAAGCACCGCCGCAGCCGATCAACTCGCGCTTCCAACTGCACGACGGCTACATCGAGGCGCGCAACGACAACGTGTTCCGCCGCACCCCGTTCGCCATGCTGGAAATCTTCGTGCTGATGGCCCAGCAGCCGGAAATCAAAGGCGTGCGCGCCGACACCATCCGCCTGCTACGCGAAAACCGTCATCTGATCGATGATGACTTTCGCAATGACATCCGCAACACCAGCCTGTTTATCGAGCTGTTCAAGTGCAAAATCGGCATCCACCGCAACCTGCGGCGCATGAACCGGTACGGCATCCTTGGGCGTTACCTGCCGGAGTTCGGCTTTATCGTCGGGCAGATGCAGCACGACCTGTTCCACATCTACACCGTAGACGCCCACACCCTGAACCTGATCAAGCACCTGCGTAAGTTGCAGTACACCCAGGTGTCAGAGAAATTCCCGCTGGCCAGCAAGCTCATGGCCAAGCTGCCCAAGCCGGAACTGATCTACCTGGCCGGCCTGTACCACGACATCGGCAAGGGCCGGCATGGCGACCACTCGGAGATCGGCGCAGTCGATGCCGAGGCGTTCTGCCAGCGCCATCAACTGCCGCTGTGGGACAGCCGCCTGATCGTCTGGCTGGTACAGAACCACCTGGTGATGTCGACCACCGCCCAGCGCAAGGATTTGTCCGACCCACAGGTGATCCACGACTTCGCCGGCATCGTCGGTGATGAAACCCGTCTCGACTATCTCTATGTGCTGACCGTCTCCGACATCAATGCCACCAACCCGACATTGTGGAACTCCTGGCGTGCCAGCCTGCTGCGCCAGCTCTACACCGAGACCAAGCGCGCGCTGCGCCGCGGCCTGGAAAACCCGGTAGACCGCGAAGAGCAGATCCGCCGCACCCAAAGCGCGGCCCTGGATATCCTGGTGCGCGGCGGCAATGACCCGGACGACGTCGAACAGCTGTGGTCGCAACTGGGTGACGATTACTTCCTGCGCCACACCGCCGGCGACGTGGCCTGGCACAGTGACGCGATCCTGCAGCAGCCCGCCGATGGTGGCCCGCTGGTACTGATCAAAGAAACCACCCAGCGCGAATTCGAAGGCGGCACGCAGATCTTCATCTATGCGCCCGACCAGCACGACTTCTTCGCCGTGACCGTGGCGGCCATGGACCAGTTGAACCTGAACATTCATGACGCGCGGGTCATCACCTCGAGCAGCCAGTTCACCCTCGACACCTACATCGTGCTCGACACCGACGGCGACTCCATCGGCGATAACCCGGTGCGCGTGAAAAAGATCCGCGAAGGCCTGACCGAAGCACTGCGTAACCCGGACGATTACCCGACGATCATCCAGCGTCGGGTACCGCGTCAGCTCAAGCACTTCGCCTTTGCGCCTCAGGTGACCATTTCCAACGACGCCCAGCGCCCGGTGACCGTGCTGGAACTCAGCGCGCCGGATCGCCCCGGCTTGCTGGCGCGCATCGGCGGGATTTTCCTGGAGTTCGACCTGTCGTTGCAGAACGCCAAGATTGCGACCCTCGGCGAGCGCGTGGAGGACGTGTTCTTCATTACCGACGCCGACAACCAGCCGCTGTCCGACCCTGAACTGTGCAGACGCTTGCAGGCTGCGATCGTGCAGCAATTGAGCGTGACCCAGGAACCCGGTGTCGAGCTGACACGCCTGACTATTTGAACACCTGTTATCACTGTGTGGGCGCACTGGTGTGGGAACGGGCTTGCTCGCGAATTCAGTGTGTCAGGTACACATGGATTGACTGATGCACCGCATTCGCGAGCAAGCCCGCTCCCACATTTGAATGGCTTTGCCCGGCAGAACGCACGCTTACAACCGAATTGAATGAGACTTGCGATGAACAACGCCCTGAACCAGCTGCAGCCCTACCCGTTCGAGAAACTGCGCGCCCTGCTCGGCAGCGTCACGCCGAACCCGGACAAACGCCCGATTGCGCTGTCCATCGGTGAGCCCAAGCACACATCGCCGGAATTCGTTGCCAAGGCGCTGGCTGACAACCTCGACCAGATGGCCGTGTACCCGACGACGCTGGGCATTCCGGCATTGCGCGAGGCCATCGGCGCCTGGTGCGAACGCCGCTTCAACGTGCCCAAGGGTTGGCTGGACCCGGCGCGCAATATCCTGCCGGTCAACGGCACCCGTGAAGCGCTGTTTGCCTTCACCCAGACCGTGGTCAACCGCGCTGACGACGCATTGGTAGTGAGCCCGAACCCGTTCTACCAGATCTACGAAGGCGCCGCGTTCCTGGCCGGCGCTAAGCCGCATTACTTGCCGTGCCTGGACGCCAACGGTTTCAACCCGGATTTTGACGCCGTGTCGCCGGACATCTGGAAACGCTGCCAGATCCTGTTCCTGTGCTCGCCGGGCAACCCCACCGGAGCCCTGATTCCGGTCGACATCCTGAAAAAGCTCATCGCCCTGGCCGACGAGTACGACTTCGTCATCGCCGCCGACGAGTGCTACAGCGAGTTGTACTTCGACGAACACACCCCGCCGCCCGGCCTGCTCAGTGCCTGCGTCGAGCTCGGCCGTCAGGACTTCAAACGCTGCGTGGTCTTTCACAGCCTGTCCAAGCGCTCCAACCTGCCGGGCCTGCGCTCGGGCTTTGTGGCCGGCGATGCCGACATCCTCAAGGCCTTCCTGCTGTACCGCACCTACCATGGCTGCGCGATGCCGGTGCAAACCCAACGGGCGAGCATCGCGGCCTGGCAGGATGAAGCCCACGTGCTGGCCAACCGTGACCTGTACCGCGAGAAGTTTGACGCCGTGCTGGCCATTCTCAAGCCGGTGCTGGACGTACAAAGCCCGGACGGCGGGTTTTACCTGTGGCCGAACGTGAATGGCGACGACGCTGCGTTCTGCCGTGACCTGTTCGTGGAAGAACACGTGACCGTGGTGCCAGGTTCGTACCTGTCCCGGGACGTGGACGGCGTCAACCCAGGCGCAGGGCGCGTGCGCATGGCGCTGGTTGCACCGTTGGCGGAGTGTGTTGAAGCGGCGGAGCGCATTCGCGACTTCATTCAGCGCCGCCGCTGACACTCATGGGTCATTTCACATGACCCAGGTTCGCCTCGCTCATGTCCAGATCCGCCAGCACTTCGCGCAAAACGTCATCACCAATCTGGTGATGACGGCTCAAGCTGTACAACTCCAATCGCTGCGCTCGCAGGGCCTTGAGGCGTAATTTACGCTCCAGCTGGTCCATCTGCAGCGCCAGCGCCTGGGCGTCGGCGGAGTCATTGAACACTTCCAACTGATGGCGATATTCCGACATCAGCCGCGCCTTGAGCTCAGCCGCCAGTGCGGCCTGAGCGGCGTCCGAGGTTTCGGTTTCGGCGGGTTCTTCCGCTTCAAGGGCATGGATCGCCGCCACGGCGGTCTTTTTCCACGCCTCGCGCACTTCGTTATGACGCTTTTCATCGGGACTTTGCTCGATGCCGCGCAACAGCAACGGCAGCGCGATGCAAGCGGCGATCAGCGATAGCAGAATCACCCCGGCAGCGATGAAAATCAGCAGGTCGCGCTCGGGGAAGGCCGCGCCCGGTGCCAGCAGCAGGGGCACCGACATCACACCGGCCAGGGTCACCGCACCGCGTACGCCGCCAACCGTCAATAGCCAGCAGGAGCGCGCGGTCGGCACCATGGTCAGTTCGCTTTTGCCCCGCAGGCGTCGCAGTAAACCCGACAGGCGCCAGATGCTCTGCACCCAGATAAAGCGCAACACCACCAGCACCACAAAGATTGCAATCACGTCCAGGCAGCGATACAGCAGGGTGGGCCACAACGTTGTCTCGTGGCTGACCACCGCCTTGATGATGTCCGGCAGTTGCAGGCCCAACAGCAGGAAGATCAGGCCATTGAAGGCAAACTCCAGCAGCGACCAGACACTGCGGTTAAGCAAGCGCGTGCTGGTCTGGCGCGGCAACAGGTCGAGCCAGCTTTGCATCATGCCCGCCGCCACCGCCGAGAGAATGCCCGATGCGCCCAGGCGCTCCGCCAATACATAGGCCGCAAACGGCAACAGCAACATGAACACCACATGCGTGGCCGGGTCATCCCAACCGCGCGCGATCATCCAGGCGCGCAAGCGGCCCACCAGCCAGCTCAGCGCCACGCCAACCGCCAATCCACCCACGGCGACCAGCACAAAAGTCAGGCTGGCATCCGCCAGGGAGAACACGCCGGTCAGCGCCGCCGCCAGGGCAAACTTGAAGGTCACCAGACCCGAGGCATCATTCATCAACGCTTCGCCCTGAAGCATGTGCATCAGCGGCTTGGGCAGACGATTCTGGGCAATGGCCGACACCGCCACGGCATCCGTCGGCGATAAAACCGCCGCCAGGGCGAAGGCCACCGGCAATGGGATCGTAGGCAATATCCAATGAATGAAATACCCGGCGCCCACCACGGTGAACAGCACCAGCCCCACCGCCAACGTCAGAATCGGGCCACGCAATCGCCAGAACTCGCGCTTGGGCATGCGCCAGCCATCAGAGAACAACAGCGGTGGCAGGAACAGAAACAGAAACAACTCAGGGTCCAGCGCCACATGCAGCCCGAGGGTGGGCCAGGCCAGCAAGGCGCCGGCGGCGATCTGCACCAGGGGCAACGGCAGAGGAATGATGCGCCCGACCAGGCGCGAAACGCTGACCAGCATCAGCAGGATAAGAACGGTGTAGGCGGTTTGCATAAAGCGGGTTTCCCGGACAATCGACTTGCAACGACACCCATCAGGCAACAACCGGCCGTTGAAGTGCCATATTACTCGGCTATGTTAACCAGCCATGTTACGCGGCCATGGCGCGCCGTGGCTTCTGCACAAAAGTCGCACTGCGCCATCAGCAAGCATGACGAGCGGCACCCAAACCTGCTGGTCATGGCATAATCCGTGACCTTTCGTTTCTACTTGGTCCAAAGGGGGGCAATTCCTTGACCGCTTCAAGCAAAACGTTGCACCTTTTCGGCATCAAAGCCTGCGACACCATGAAAAAAGCGCGCACCTGGCTCGATGAGCACGCTGTGAGCTATGAGTTTCACGACTACAAAACGGCCGGTATCGACCGCGAACACTTGACCCAATGGTGCAACGAGCACGGTTGGCAGGTGGTTTTGAACCGTGCGGGCACCACCTTTCGCAAACTCGAAGACGAACGCAAAGCCGATCTCGATCAGTCGAAAGCCATTGAATTGATGCTCGCACAACCCTCGATGATCAAGCGCCCGGTGCTCGATCTCGGTGACAGAACCCTGATTGGCTTCAAGCCAGATAGTTATTCGGCGGCCCTCAAGTAGGCCAGCCTTCCATTTTTGTAGAGGTAACAGCATGTCCAATTCCCTGTTCAGCCTGGGCTTCGGCGTCGGCACTCAGAACCGCCAAGGTGCTTGGCTGGAAGTGTTTTACGCACAACCGTTGCTCAATCCATCGGCCGAGATCGTCGCAGCCATTGCGCCGATCCTGGGCTACACCGAAGGCAACCAGGCCATCACCTTCACCGTCTCCCAGGCGTTGCAACTGGCTGACGCGCTCAAAGGCGTCGACGCTGCTCAAGCCGCCCTGCTGAGCCGTCTGGCTGAAAGCCACACTCCGCTGGTCGCGACCCTGCTGGCCGAAGACGCTGCACTGACCTCCACGCCTGAGGCTTACCTCAAGCTGCACCTGCTGTCGCACCGCCTGGTCAAGCCGCACGGCCTGAGCCTGGCCGGCGTGTTCCCGCAACTGCCGAACGTGGCATGGACCAGCCAGGGCGCCATCGACATCAGCGAGCTGGCCGAACGCCAACTGGAAGCACGCCTGCGTGGCGACCTGCTGGAAGTGTTCTCGGTGGACAAATTCCCGAAAATGACCGACTACGTGGTCCCGGCCGGCGTGCGTATCGCTGATGCCGCGCGTATCCGCCTGGGCGCCTATGTGGGCGAAGGCACCACCGTGATGCACGAAGGTTTCGTCAACTTCAACGCCGGCACCGAAGGCCCGGGCATGATCGAAGGCCGCGTCTCCGCTGGCGTGTTCGTCGGCAAGGGTTCGGACCTGGGCGGCGGTTGCTCCACCATGGGCACCCTGTCGGGCGGCGGCAACATCGTGATCAAGGTTGGCGAAGGCTGCCTGATCGGCGCCAACGCTGGTATCGGCATCCCGTTGGGCGACCGCAATACCGTGGAGTCGGGCCTGTACGTCACCGCCGGCACCAAAGTCGCGCTGCTGGACGAGCAGAACCAACTGGTCAAAGTGGTCAAGGCGCGCGAGCTGGCCGGCCAACCGGACCTGCTGTTCCGCCGTAACTCCGAGACCGGTGCCGTGGAGTGCAAAACCCACAAATCGGCCATCGAACTGAACGAAGCGCTGCACGCTCACAACTAAGCAGCCACTCGATGCCACTAGCGGGTCGCGCCTCCGGGTCGGCCCGCTTATACGAGTCTTGAACACCATGCTTGTGCCCTCTCCCTGGCGCGCCGACTTTCCGGCCATCGCCACCCTGCAACGGCAAGACCAGACCTACCTGGACAACGCCGCCACCACGCAAAAACCCCAGGCCCTGTTGGATGCCATCAGCCATTACTATGCCAATGGCGCAGCCAATGTGCACCGAGCCCAACATTTGCCGGGCGCCCATGCGACCCAGGCGTTTGAAGACAGTCGCAGCAAGGTCGCGCAGTGGCTTAACGCAGGTGACAGCGGGCAAATCATCTTTACCCACGGCGCAACCTCTGCGCTGAACCTCCTGGCCTATGGCCTTGAGCACTTATTCAATGCGGGCGATGAAATTGTTATCAGCGCCCTCGAACACCACGCCAACCTGCTGCCCTGGCAGCAACTGGCCAAACGTCGCGCGCTCACGCTGGTGGTGTTGCCACTGGGTGACGACGGCGTGATTGACCTGCACGCTGCCGCCGAATTGATCGGCCCGCGCACGCGCGTGCTGGCGGTGAGCCAGCTTTCCAATGTACTTGGCACCTGGCAGCCCTTGGACGCCTTGCTGGCGATGGCGCGGGCACACGGCGCGCTGACCGTGGTCGATGGTGCCCAGGGCATCGTGCATGGCCGCCATGACGTGCAGGCGCTGGGGTGCGACTTCTACGTGTTTTCCAGCCACAAACTGTATGGCCCGGACGGCGTCGGCGTGCTGTTTGGCCGCCACGAAGCCCTGCATCACTTGCGCCACTGGCAGTTCGGCGGCGAGATGGTGCAACAGGCGGACTACCACAGCGCCAGTTTCCGCCCTGCCCCGCTGGGTTTTGAAGCGGGTACGCCACCGATCGCCAGCGTGATCGGCCTGGGTGCCAGCCTGGATTACCTGAGCTCGCTGGACCCGCACGCCGTGGTCGCCCATGAAGCGGCGCTGCACGACTACCTGCTGCGCGGCCTCAAGGCACGCAATGGCATCCGCGTATTGGGATCGCCCCAAGCAGCCTTGGCCAGCTTTGTGGTGGAAGGCATACACAACGCCGACCTCGCCCACCTGCTGACCGAACAGGGCATCGCCGTGCGCGCCGGCCACCATTGCGCGATGCCGTTGCTCAAGGCAATGCACTTGTCGGGCGCGATCCGCGTGTCCCTGGCGCTGTACAACGACTCCGATGACCTGGAGCGCTTCTTTGAAGCGCTCGACCAGGCGCTGGATATGTTGCGATGAGCTTGCCGGCCGAAGCCGCCGCAGCCCTGCACGCCTTTCAGGCGGTCGGCAGTTGGGAGCAGCGCGCGCGGATGCTGATGCAATGGGGCGAGCGCCTGCCAGCCTTGGCGGATGAGGACAAAGTCGACGCCAACCTGGTGCAGGGCTGCGAAAGCCTGGTGTGGTTGGTGGGGCGCATTGAGAATGGTCATTGGCAGTTCGCCGCCAGCAGCGATGCGCGCATGATTCGTGGGTTGGTGGCGTTGCTGCTGGCGCGGGTCAATGGCTTATCTGCGGCGCAGTTGCAGGCCGTTGACCTGCCCGACTGGTTTGCCCAGCTTGGCCTGTCACGGCAGTTGTCGCCGTCGCGCAGTAACGGCCTCAACTCAGTCCTGCTGCGCATGCGTGACCTGAGCCTTACACAAAACTGAATGTGGGAGCGGGCTTGCTCGCGAAGGCGGTGGTTCAGTCATTGATGGATTGACTGACACTCTGCCTTCGCGAGCAAGCCCGCTCCCACATTTCGGTCTATGTTCGGCTGTAGGATCTAGCTGGCTTTAACCCGCTCCGAAGGCCTGCGCACCCCCGCCACAATTTTGTCCACCGCCTTGGTGGCCGCGACCATGCCAAAGGTCGCCGTCACCATCATCACCGCGCCAAACCCGCCCGCGCAGTCCAGCTTCACCCCATCACCAACAAAACTTTTTTGCAGACAAATGCTGCCGTCCGGCTTGGGATAGCGCAGCTGCTCGGTAGAAAACACGCACGGCACGCTGTAATGGCGGGTCACGGTGCGGGAGAAACCGTAATCGCGGCGCAACGTGGAGCGCACCTTCGAGGCCAGTGGGTCATTAAAGGTGCGGTTCAGGTCGCACACCTGGATCAGCGTCGGGTCGATCTGCCCGCCGGCGCCGCCGGTGGTGATGATCTGGATCTTGCGGCGCTTGCACCAGGCAATCAGCGCTGCCTTGGCGTTGACGGCGTCGATGCAGTCGATCACGCAATCGATAGTCGGCGTGATGTACTCGGCCATGGTGTCGCGGGTCACGAAGTCCGCCACCGCATGCACGGTGCAATCGGGGTTGATAGCGCGCAGGCGCTCGGCCATGACTTCGACCTTGGGCTTGCCCACGGTGCTGTCCAGCGCGTGCAACTGGCGGTTGCTGTTGCTGACGCAGACGTCGTCCAGGTCAAACAGCGAAATCTCGCCCACCCCGCAACGGGCCATGGCTTCCGCCGCCCACGAGCCTACGCCGCCGACGCCGACGATCGCCACATGGGCCGCTTTCAAGCGTTCCAGGCCTTCAATGCCATACAAGCGGGCGACGCCTGCAAACCGCGGATCTTCTGTGCTCATGACCATTACCCCAAAAACCGGCGCGCATTATGGACTACGCAGCGACAAGTTCGAAGCTTCCAGCTACAAGTAAAGAACTTAGGTGAACATTCGCGGACTAACGTCCGGCTTTTCTCTGTCTGCTGTACGCTCGGGGAAAGGCCAGTGTAGGATGCGCGCCGTTCGGCGTAAGCCGACACCTCTTTTCGTTCCACACCCTTTGGAACCCGAAATAGCCATGTCATCGCGTAAATTTGGACTCAACCTGGTGGTGGTGCTGGCAATTGCCGCGCTGTTCACCGGTTTCTGGGCGCTGATCAACCGCCCGGTCACCACACCCAACTGGCCTGAACAGATCTCCGGGTTCTCCTACTCGCCGTTCCAGCAAGGCCAGTTCCCGCAGAAAGACCAGTACCCAAGCGACGAAGAAATGCGTCGTGACCTCGAGATCATGAGCAAGCTGACGGACAACATCCGTACCTACTCGGTCGACGGCACCCTGGGCGACATCCCCAAGCTGGCAGAAGAGTTCGGCCTGCGCGTGACGCTGGGCATCTGGATCAGCCCGGACCTTGCGCGTAACGAACGCGAGATCCAGCGGGCCATCGAACTGGCCAACAGCTCACGCAGCGTCGTGCGCGTGGTGGTCGGTAACGAAGCGTTGTTCCGTGAAGAAATCACCCCGGAGGCGCTGATTGCGCTGCTCGACCGCGTGCGCGCCGCCGTGAAAGTGCCGGTGACGACGTCCGAGCAATGGCACATTTGGGAAAAGAACCCGCAACTGGCCAAGCACGTCGACCTGATCGCCGCGCACATCCTGCCGTTCTGGGAATTTATTCCGATGGACAAGGCCGGCCAATACGTACTCGACCGCGCCCGGGATCTGAAGAAACTGTTCCCGAAAAAGCCGCTGCTGCTGTCGGAGGTTGGCTGGCCGAGTAACGGCCGTATGCGCGGGGGTAACGAAACCTCCCCGGCTGACCAGGCGATTTACCTGCGTACGCTGGTCAACAAGCTTAACCGCCAGGGCTACAACTACTTCGTGATCGAGGCGTTCGATCAGCCGTGGAAAGTCAGCGATGAAGGCTCGGCCGGCGCCTATTGGGGCGTGTACAACGCCGCGCGCCAGCAGAAATTCAACTTTGAAGGCCCGGTGGTCGCGATCCCGCAATGGCGCGTGCTGGCCATCGGCTCGGTGGTGCTTGCGCTGCTGTCGCTGACCTTGCTGATGATCGACGGCTCGGCCCTGCGCCAGCGTGGCCGTACGTTCCTGACCTTTATCGCGTTCCTGTGCGGCTCGGTCCTGGTGTGGATCGGCTACGACTACAGCCAGCAATACAGCACCTGGTTCAGCGTGACCGTGGGGATCTTGTTGGCACTGGGCGCCCTCGGGGTGTTTATCGTGTTGCTGACCGAGGCCCACGAACTGGCGGAAGCGGTGTGGACCCACAAGCGCCGGCGTGAATTCCTGCCGGTGGAAGGCGATTCGGACTACCGCCCGAAAGTGTCGATCCATGTGCCGTGCTACAACGAGCCGCCGGAGATGGTCAAACAGACCCTCGACGCCCTCGCCGCCCTCGATTACCCGGACTATGAAGTCCTGATCATCGACAACAACACCAAGGACCCGGCTGTATGGGAACCGGTGCGCGACTACTGCGAAACCCTCGGGCCGCGCTTCAAGTTCTTCCACGTCTCGCCCCTGGCCGGTTTCAAGGGCGGCGCGCTGAACTACCTGATCCCGCACACCGCCAAGGACGCCGAAGTGATTGCGGTGATCGACTCGGACTACTGCGTGTCGCCGAACTGGCTCAAGCACATGGTGCCGCACTTCGCCGACCCGAAAATCGCCGTGGTGCAGTCGCCGCAGGATTACCGCGACCAGAACGAAAGCACCTTCAAGAAGCTTTGCTACGCGGAATACAAAGGCTTCTTCCATATCGGCATGGTCACCCGTAACGACCGCGACGCGATCATCCAGCACGGCACCATGACCATGACCCGTCGCTCGGTGCTCGAAGAACTCGGCTGGGCTGACTGGTGCATCTGCGAAGACGCCGAACTGGGCCTGCGCGTATTCGAGAAAGGCCTGTCGGCGGCGTATTACCACGACAGCTACGGCAAAGGCTTGATGCCCGATACCTTTATCGACTTCAAGAAGCAGCGTTTCCGCTGGGCCTACGGCGCGATCCAGATCATCAAGCGCCACACCGCCAGCCTGCTGCGCGGCAAGGGCACCGAGCTGACCCGTGGCCAGCGCTACCACTTCCTTGCAGGCTGGTTGCCGTGGGTAGCGGACGGCATGAACATCTTCTTCACCGTTGGCGCCTTGTTGTGGTCGGCGGCGATGATCATCGTGCCAACGCGGGTTGATCCGCCACTGCTGATTTTCGCGATTCCGCCATTGGCGCTGTTCGTGTTCAAAGTGGGCAAGATCATTTTCCTCTACCGCCGTGCGGTGGGTGTGAACTTGAAAGATGCGTTCTGCGCGGCGCTGGCCGGTCTGGCGTTGTCGCACACCATCGCCAAGGCGGTGTTGTACGGCTTCTTCACCACCAGTATTCCGTTCTTTCGTACCCCGAAAAACGCGGATAACCACGGCTTCTGGGTGGCAATTTCCGAAGCCCGCGAAGAAATGTTCATCATGTTGCTGTTGTGGGGCGCGGCGCTGGGGATCTACCTGGTGCAGGGCCTGCCGAGCAATGACATACGCTTCTGGGTGGTGATGCTGCTGGTACAGTCGCTGCCGTATGTGGCGGCGCTGATCATGGCGTTCCTCTCGTCGCTGCCAAAACCTGCGCCGAAGGTTGAGCCGGCAACGGCTGAGTAAAAACTTGCGCAATGCACTAAACGGCGGCCCTTGGCCGCCGTTTTGCTATAAGATAACGGCCGTTTTGTGAGACTTGGCCACGCCCTGCTTTCTGTGGGAGCTGGCTTGCCTGCTATGCACACGCCGCGGTCTGTCAGGTACACCGCGGCGAAGCTATCGCAGGCAAGCCAGCTCCCACATTAGATTTGCGCCGATTCAGGTTGTGTATTCCACATTCGTCCTGCGCCCATAACACGCTTTCGGAGTTCCCCCATGACGGCCCATGCCGACCTTTCGCCGACCCTTCAACTCGCTATCGACCTGATCCGTCGCCCCTCCGTGACGCCGATCGACGCCGATTGCCAGAAGCTGATGATGCAGCGCCTGGGCGACGCCGGCTTTGCGCTGGAGCCGATGCGTATCGAAGATGTGGACAACTTCTGGGCCACCCACGGCAAGCACGACGGCCCGGTGCTGTGCTTTGCCGGCCACACCGACGTGGTACCGACCGGCCCGGTGGGCGCCTGGCAGAACGACCCGTTCGACGCGCTGATCGACGAAAACGGCATGCTCTGCGGCCGTGGCGCGGCAGACATGAAAGGCAGCCTGGCCGCCATGCTGGTGGCCTCCGAGCGTTTTGTCAGCGACTACCCCGACCACAGAGGCTCGGTCGCCTTCCTGATCACCAGCGATGAAGAAGGCCCGGCGCACCACGGCACCAAAGCCGTGATCGAACGCCTGGCAGCACGCAAGGAACGCCTGGACTGGTGCATCGTCGGCGAACCGTCGAGCACCACGCTGGTGGGCGATGTGGTCAAGAACGGTCGTCGTGGCTCCCTCGGCGCCACCCTGACCGTGCGCGGCGTGCAAGGCCACGTGGCGTACCCGCACCTGGCGAAGAACCCGATCCACCTCGCCGCACCGGCCTTGGCCGAATTGGCCGCCGAGCACTGGGACGACGGCAACGCCTTCTTCCCGCCGACCAGCTTCCAGATTTCCAACCTCAACTCCGGCACCGGCGCCACCAACGTGATCCCCGGTGACCTGACGGCGGTGTTCAACTTCCGCTTCTCCACCGAGTCCACCGTCGAGGGCCTGCAACAGCGCGTTGCGGCGATTCTCGACAAGCATGGCCTGGACTGGCACGTGGAGTGGGCGCTGTCGGGCCTGCCGTTCCTCACCGAGCCCGGCGCGTTGCTGGATGCGGTGTCGGCCAGCATCAAGGCGATCACCGGTCGCGAAACCAAAGCCTCCACCAGCGGCGGCACCTCCGATGGGCGTTTCATTGCCACCCTCGGCACTCAGGTCGTTGAACTGGGCCCGGTCAACGCGACAATTCATCAGGTCAACGAGCGCATTCTGGCCAGCGACCTCGATGTGCTGACCGAAATCTATTACCAGACCCTGATCAAGTTGCTCGCCTGATGCTCGCCTGCCCCATTTGCAGCGCACCGCTCAACGCGGTGGACAATGGCGTGGCGTGCCCGGTCGGGCACCGTTTCGACCGCGCGCGCCAGGGTTACCTGAACCTGTTGCCGGTGCAGCACAAAAACAGCCGCGACCCGGGCGATAACCTCGCCATGGTCGAGGCACGCCGCGACTTCCTTAACGCCGGGCATTACGCGCCGGTGGCCAAGCGCCTGGCTGAACTGGCCGCGGAACGTGCGCCGCAGCGTTGGGTGGACATAGGCTGTGGCGAGGGTTACTACACCGCGCAAATCGCCGAGGCCCTGCCCCATGCTGACGGCTACGCGCTGGACATTTCCAAGGAAGCGGTCAAACGTGCGTGCAAGCGCAACCCGGCGCTGACCTGGTTGATTGCCAGCATGGCGCGCGTGCCGCTGGCCTCGGGCAGTTGCCAATTTCTCGCCAGCGTTTTCAGCCCATTGGATTGGCAGGAGGCCAAGCGTCTGCTCAGCCCTGGCGGCGGTCTGATGAAAGTCGGCCCGACGGCCGGCCACCTGATGGAACTGCGCGAACGTCTGTACGACGAAGTGCGCGAGTACACCGACGACAAACATCTGGCCCTGGTGCCGGATGGCATGAGCCTGGCGCACAGCGAAACCCTGGAATTCACCTTGAGCCTGGCCGAGCCCAACGACCGCGCCAACCTGCTGGCGATGACGCCGCACGGCTGGCGCGCGAGTGCCGAGCGCCGCGCCGAGGTGATCGAGGCCGCCGAGCCGCTGCAGGTCACGGTGTCGATGCGCTACGATTATTTCGTGCTTCAATAACCGACTTTTAAGCATCCGCGAATGGATTTTCGAATCCCGCAACGAGGAACATCCATGCGCCAACCTGATATCGAGATTTACCTGAAGGACGCCGACGTCGACCACAAAGCCATCGCCGCCTGGCTGGGCGCCGCGCTGGGCCCGTGCACCGACTGGGTTCAGAAGGGCCAGACCTACAAGTGCAAGGCCGGCAATGTGCCGGTCACCTGGCTGCCAAAAGCGGTAGGCAAATGGAACAGCCTGTACCTGGAAAGTGACCAGACCCCGTGGGAAGACGACATCGCCTGCGCCCGCGCTGCGTTTGCTGCGCTGAACGTCGAAGTGCGTTGCGCACCGGGTACGTGGGTTGAGGAAGAAGGTGAGGAAAGTGCCGACACCTGGATTCGTATCAGCGCAGACGGTGAAGAGCAGATCACCTGGAAAACGGCCTGAACCTGAAGTGTGAACCCAATCAAAATGTGGGAGCGGGCTTGCTCGCGAAAGCAGTGGGTCAGTCGCCTTTATTGTGACTGACACACCGCCTTCGCGAGCAAGCCCGCTCCCACAGGGGTTCAGCTGTGTAGCAAAAACTCAGGTTACAACCCCACCACATCCTCCGCCTGCAACCCCTTCTCGCCGGTCACCACGGCGTATTCCACCTGCTGGCCCTCGGCCAGTGAGCGGTGGCCGTCACCGCGAATGGCGCGGTAGTGCACAAACACATCCTTGCCGTCCTCGCGTTGAATAAAGCCATAGCCCTTTGCATCGTTGAACCACTTCACATTGCCGGTTTCGCGCGTTGCCATCAGTTTTGCTCCCACATGCTTTTTATTGTTGAGTCAGTCGCATTGAACTGCCGAGTATAAGACAGGCTCAAAAACGTTCAACTCAAGTTTACATCGCTGCTTTTTTGCCGATTTTCGGCGAATACGGCACACTACCCGCCCGAGCGCCTGCTCGGTT
Organism: Pseudomonas sp. Larv2_ips; assembly: GCF_963879675.1. NCBI lineage: Bacteria > Pseudomonadati > Pseudomonadota > Gammaproteobacteria > Pseudomonadales > Pseudomonadaceae > Pseudomonas > Pseudomonas sp. Larv2_ips. Next base: position 305,056 of record NZ_CAWOAW010000014.1, on the reverse strand, counting down.
TTTTCCACTTGAAGCAGCACGCCTATGACCCGCTCTCCGTTCCGCCGTCTGGTGTTTGGCACCTTGCGCCGACTGTTGTACCTCTGGGTTCGCTCGGAGACGATCAACCAGTCGTCCCTAACCCTTAACCTCGACCGCAGCCGGCCGGTGTTTTACGTCCTGCAATCGCCCTCCCTCACCGAATTGGCCGTGGTCGATACCGAATGCACCAAGGCCGGCTTGCCGCGCCCGGTGCTGCCGGTCTCGGTAGGCCCGCAGATCGAACCCGCCGCGTTCTTCTACCTCACGCCCGAACCGGATTGGCTCGGCCGTCAGGACAAGCGCGGCGCACCGCCGACCCTGACCCGGCTGGTCAACACCCTGACCGAACACGCCGAAGAGAATGCACAAATCATTCCGGTCAGCGTGTTCTGGGGCCAGTCGCCCGAGAGCGAGTCCAGCCCGTGGAAATTGCTGTTTGCCGACAGCTGGGCCGTCACCGGGCGCCTGCGCCGTTTGCTGAGCATCCTGATCCTGGGTCGCAAGACCCGCGTGCAATTCTCCGCGCCTATCAACCTGCGTGAATTGATCGAGCACAATAAAGGTCACGAACGCACCGTGCGCATGGCCCAGCGCATCCTGCGGGTGCACTTCCGTAACCTGAAGACCGCCGTGATCGGCCCCGACCTGTCGCACAGGCGCAACCTGGTCAAAGGCCTGGTGAACATGCCGTTGGTGCGCCAAGCCATCAGCGAAGAGGCCGAACGCGAGAAAATCTCCCCGGAAAAAGCCAAGGCCCAAGCCTTGCGCTACGGCAACGAGATCGCTTCGGACTACACCTACACCGCGATTCGCTTCCTGGAAGTGGTGCTCAGCTGGTTCTGGAACAAGATCTACGACGGCATCAAGGTCAACAACATCGAAGGTGTGCAAAAGGTTGCCCAGGGTTACGAGGTGATCTACGTACCGTGTCACCGCAGCCATATCGACTACTTGCTGCTGTCCTACCTGCTGTTCAAAAACGGCCTGACACCACCGCACATCGCCGCCGGTATCAACCTGAACATGCCGGTGATCGGCAGCCTGCTGCGCCGTGGCGGTGCGTTTTTCATGCGCCGCACCTTCAAGGGCAACCCGCTGTACACCTCGGTGTTCAACGAATACCTGCACACCCTGTTCACCAAGGGCTTTCCGGTGGAGTACTTCGTCGAAGGCGGACGCTCGCGCACCGGGCGCATGCTGCAACCGAAGACCGGGATGCTGGCGATTACCCTGCGCAGCTTTTTGCGCTCCTCACGCATGCCGATCGTCTTCGTGCCGGTGTACATCGGCTATGAACGCGTGCTGGAAGGCCGCACCTACCTCGGCGAGCTGCGCGGCGCGAGCAAGAAAAAAGAGTCGATCTTCGATATTTTCAAGGTGGTCGGCGCGCTCAAGCAGCGCTTTGGCCAAGTCGCGGTCAACTTTGGCGAGCCGATCAAGCTGGCCGAGTTCCTCGACGCCGAGCAACCCGACTGGCGCGCCCAGGAGCTGGGCCCGAACTACAAGCCGGCGTGGCTCAACGAAACCACCAACCGCCTTGGCGAGCAGGTGGCCCGCCATTTGAACGAAGCCGCCGCGGTCAACCCGGTGAACCTGGTGGCCTTGGCGTTGCTTTCCACCACCCGCCTGGCCCTGGATGAACAGGCCATGGCGCGCCAGTTGGACCTGTACCTGGCGCTGCTGCGCCGCGTGCCCTACTCACCGCACACCACCTTGCCGGAGGGTGATGGCCTGGCGCTGATCAAGCACGTCAAGGACATGGACCTGCTGTCGGAGCAAAGCGACGCCCTGGGTAAGATTTTGTACCTGGACGAGCAAAATGCCGTCCTGATGACCTACTACCGCAACAACGTGCTGCACATCTTCGCCCTGCCGGCGTTGCTGGCGAGTTTCTTCCAGAGCAGCTCGCGCATGAGCCGCGAACAAATCCTGCGCTACACCCGTGCGCTGTACCCGTACCTGCAATCGGAGCTGTTTATCCGCTGGTCGCTGGATGAGCTGGACGCGGTGGTCGACCACTGGCTGGAGGCGTTTGTCGAACAAGGCCTGCTGCGCTTCGAGAATGAGGTGTACCTGCGCCCGGCACCGAGCTCGCGGCATTTTGTGCTGCTGACGCTGCTGTCCAAGAGCATCGCCCAGACCCTGCAACGCTTCTACATGGCGATCTCGCTGCTGCTCAACAGCGGCCAGAACACCATCAGCGCCGAAGAGCTGGAAGACCTGTGCACGATCATGGCTCAGCGCCTGTCGATCCTGCATGGCCTCAATGCCCCGGAGTTCTTCGACAAGAGCCTTTTCCGACATTTTATCCAGACGTTGCTCGAGCAAGATGTGCTGCGTCGCGATGAGGCCGGCAAGTTGAGTTATCACGACCTGCTCGGTGAGTTGGCCGAAGGTGCAGCCAAACGCGTGCTGCCCGCCGATATTCGTTTGTCGATCCGCCAAGTGGCGTTGCACCGCGTCGATGGCGCAGCCGAAACGCCGACCGAACCCGAGCCGGTAAACGCTGAAGAAAGCCGCTAGAGTGAACGAGGCGCCGGGCGGTTTCCGGCGCCGTTGAAAAGGAGCTGTACCATGAAAAAGATCATCCTCCTGGGCCTGACCGCCCTGCTCGGAGCCTGCCAATCCATGACCCCCAAGGCCAGCCTCGACGGCGAAGTGTTCTACCTGCAACGCATCGCGCTGCCGCCCGCCGCCACCTTGAGCGTCAGCCTGCAGGACGTGTCCTTGATGGACGCTCCGGCCGTGACCCTCGCCGAACAGAAAGGCCCGGTCAAAGGCCAGGTGCCGCTGCCGTTTCACCTGAGCTACGACCCGGCCCAGATCAAGCCGGGGCACACGTACTCGGTCAGCGCTCGCATCGAGCTGGATGGCAAGCTACTGTTTATCACCACCGAGCGGCACGCCGTGCAACTCAACGGCCAAGACCCACAGCCCCTGCGTCTGCGGGTTGATGCGGTCGCACACTGAATATTCCCAGCTTAAAAAAGGAAGCGTCCATGCTCCGTAATTCTCTTCGCCTCACTGCCCTGTGCGCCGGCCTGCTGCTTGGCGCCAACGCCATGGCGGTGTCACTTGGCAGCCTGTCCCAGGGCGACGCCAGCGGCGGCCTCAAGGATGCACTGACCCAAGGCGCACAGATCGCCGTGAAACAACTGGGCGCACCCGGTGGCTTCAGCAACAACCCGCAAGTGAAAATCGGCCTGCCCGGCAAACTCGGCAAAGTCGCCGACAAGCTGAAAATGTTCGGCATGGGTGATCAGGTCACGCAGCTCGAAACCAGCATGAACAAAGCGGCAGAAACCGCCGTGACCCAGGCTCAGCCGATCCTGGTCAATGCGGTGAAGAACATGAGCGTGACCGACGCCAAGGGCATCCTCACCGGTGGCCAGGACTCGGCCACTCAATACCTGAACAAAAGCAGCCGCGAAGAGATTCGTGCCAAGTTCCTGCCGATCGTCAAGGCCGCCACCGACAAGGTCGGCGTCGCCCAGCAATACAACGCCCTGGCCGGCAAGGCCGCAGCATTCGGCGCGGTTGATGCCAAAAGTGCCAACGTCGAAAGCTACGTGACCGAACAGGCGCTGGACGGCCTGTTCAAGATGATCGCGCAGCAGGAAGAAACCATCCGCAAGAACCCCGCTGCGGCTGCCACCAGCCTGGCGAAGAAGGTATTCGGCGCGCTGTAACCGCTCGCAGTAAACCTTCGACACCTGCGCCAAGGCCGCTGTTCACGGGCCTTGGCGCCGTTGTTTCAGCCCTGGATAACCGCCTGCGCCAACCGCCCAAGCATGAGCGTGGCAAAACAACAAATCGCCACGGATGCCGCGCGGTTGATCTTCAGTGGCGTGAGCCACGTCTTCTGAACCCCTTCAAAGCGGCTGCCCAGCACGATCCAGGCAGACCCCACCGGCACCACCACCAATGCCAGCGTGGCCATGAACCCGGCATAGCCTTGCAACGATGCAAATGCGCTGATCGGGGCGATGAACGAAACGATCAACAGGCCTTTGGGATTCATCACAGTGAGCCAGAAAAAATACAGGCCAGAGAAGCGGTCACGGATCGAATCGATGGCGCTGTGTTTGCGTTGCCACAGCTTGAATGAGACATACAGCAGGTAGCAGCCCGCCGCCAGTTGCGTGGTTTTCAACGCCCACGGCGAATGCGCCGCCAGATACAGCCACGCCACGCCCCACACCGAGACCTGCAACAGGTACGCCAGGCACTCGACCAGCGCCAGCGTCCACGACGCCCGGTACCCGAACAACACCCCGGCACGAAACAACAGGGTGTTGGTCGGGCCAGGGGCAAGCAGCAACAACATTAAGGCTGAAACAGTGGCCAGCATAATTACGCGACGTCCTTCCTCACTCGGAACCACGCAGCATACAGGGCCGGCAGGAACAACAGGGTCAACGCCGTCGCCACAATCAACCCGCCCATGATCGCCACGGCCATTGGCCCGAAGAACACGCTGCGTGACAGTGGAATCATGGCCAACACCGCCGCGAGCGCCGTCAGCACAATCGGGCGGAAGCGTCGCACGGTCGCTTCAATGATCGCTTGCCAGGGTGTCAGGCCAGCCTTGATGTCTTGCTCGATCTGATCAACCAGGATCACCGAGTTGCGCATGATCATGCCCGACAAGGCGATGGTCCCGAGCATGGCGACAAACCCGAACGGCTGGCGGAACACCAGCAGAAACAAGGTCACGCCGATAAGGCCCAGCGGTGCCGTCAGAAACACCATCGCAGTGCGTGAGAAGCTGCGCAGTTGCAGCATCAGCAAGGTCAGGACCACCACGATAAACAGCGGTACCCCGGCCTTGACCGAATTCTGGCCACGCGCGGAGTCTTCAACCGTGCCGCCAACCTCCAGCAAGTAACCTTCCGGCAGTTCGGCGCGCACACCTTCAAGGGTCGGCAGGATCTGCTGGACCAGGGTCGCCGGTTGTTCCTTGCCATAGATGTCGGCGCGCACAGTCACCGTCGGCAGGCGGTTACGGTGCCAGATAATGCCCTCTTCGAAGCCATATTCGAGGGTGGCTATCTGCGACAGCGCAACGCTTTTGCCGTTGTCGGTCGGCACGGCCAGGCTTGGCAACAACGCCAACTCGGTGCGCTCGTGCACGGTGCCGCGCAGGAGGATTTCGATCAACTCGTTGTCCTCGCGGTACTGACTGACGCTTGCACCGGTCAGCGAACTCTGCAGGAATTTCGACACGTTGGCGGTGCTCACACCAAGGGCGCGGGCGCGGTCCTGATCGATATTGAGGTAGACGATTTTGCTCGGCTCTTCCCAGTCCAGGTGCACATTGACCACGTGGGTATTTTCACGAACCTTGGCCGCTACTTTGCGGGCCAGGGCACGGACCTCTTCGATGTGTTCGCCAGTCACGCGAAACTGCACCGGGTAACCCACCGGCGGACCGTTCTCCAGGCGTGTGACCCGCGAACGCAGTTCGGGGAATTGCTCGTCGAGGGTTTCGATCAGCCAGGTGCGCAGGCTTTCACGCTCTTCGATGGTCTTTGCCAGCACCACAAATTGCGCGAAGCTCGCGGCCGGCAATTGCTGGTCCAGCGGCAGGTAGAAGCGTGGCGAACCGGTGCCGACATAGGCCACATAGTTGTCGATGCCAGCGTGTTCCTTGAGCAGCGCCTCCAGGCGTTTGACCTGCTCGGCGGTGTTGCTCAGGGAAGCCCCTTCAGCCAGCTTGAGATCGACCATCAGCTCCAGGCGGCCAGAGGCCGGGAAGAACTGTTGCGGCACAAAGCGGAACAGCGCGACCGAGCCGATAAACAACAGCAACGTCAGCACAATCACGGTTTTACGCCGACGCACACACCATTCAACCAAACGTCGTACACGCTGATAGAACGGTGTGCCGTAGGGATCAGGCCCATCGGTGCCGTGCTTGGCAGCATGAATTTTCGCCAGGTCCGGCAGGAGTTTTTCCCCCAGGTACGGCACAAACACCACGGCGGCCACCCATGAGGCCAGCAGTGCGATGGTCACGACCTGGAAAATCGAGCGGGTGTATTCACCGGTGCTCGATTGCGCGGTGGCAATCGGCAGAAAGCCTGCAGCGGTGATCAACGTACCGGTGAGCATCGGGAACGCAGTGCTGGTCCAGGCAAAGCTCGCGGCCTTGAGCCGGTCGTAGCCCTGCTCCATTTTGATCGCCATCATTTCCACGGCGATGATCGCGTCGTCGACCAGCAGGCCCAGGGCCAGGACCAATGCGCCGAGGGAAATCTTGTGCAAGCCGATGCCCAGGTAATACATGGTGGCAAAGGTCATCGCCAACACCAGCGGAATCGCCAGGGCCACCACCATGCCGGTGCGCACACCGAGGGAGAAGAAGCTCACCAGCAACACGATCGCCAGTGCTTCGGCGAGTACCTGGACGAATTCGCCGACGCTGGTTTTCACCGCGGCCGGTTGGTCCGACACCTTGCGCAGCTCCATGCCTGCCGGAAGGTTCTTCTGCAGGCGTGCGAATTCACCTTCGAGGGCCTTGCCCAATACCAGAATGTCGCCGCCGTCACGCATGGCCACGGCCAGCCCGATGGCGTCCGCGCCCATGTAGCGCATGCGCGGTGCCGGTGGGTCATTGAAACCCCGGTGGATATCGGCCCCGTCGCCAATGCGAAAGGTGCGGTCACCGACGCGAATCGGGAAATTGCGGATCTCCTCCACCGTCTTGAAGTTGCCGGACACACGCAACTGCACACGCTCGGTCGGGGTTTCGAAGAAGCCGGCGGTAGAGACGGCGTTCTGCTCCTGCAACGCCTGCTGCACGGCGGCCAATGGCAGGCCGAGGGTGGCGAGCTTGAGGTTGGATAATTCAATCCAGATTTTTTCGTCCTGCAGGCCGAGCAGCTCGACCTTGCCTACATCCGGCACACGTTGCAGTTGAATCTGGATGCGGTCGGCGTAGTCCTTGAGCACGGCGTAGTCGAAACCGTCACCGGTCAACGCGTAGATATTGCCGAAGGTGGTGCCGAATTCATCGTTGAAAAACGGCCCCTGAATATCCGGCGGCAAGGTCTGGCGAATGTCGCTGATCTTTTTGCGCACCTGGTACCACAAGTCCGGAATCTGCGCCGAGTGCATCGCGTCGCGCGCTATAAAAGTGACTTGGGATTCACCGGGGCGCGAGAAAGAAACGATGCGCTCATAGTCGCCGGTCTCCATGAGCTTTTTCTCGATACGCTCGGTGACTTGGCGCGAGACTTCCTGGGCCGTGGCTCCAGGCCAGTTGGTCTTGATCACCATGGCCTTGAAGGTAAACGGCGGGTCCTCGCTTTGCCCCAGCTTGGTGTAGGACAGCGTACCGACGACCGCCAGCAGGATCATCAGGAACAGTACGATCTGGCGATTACGCAACGCCCATTCGGAAAGATTGAAACCCATCGGGGACTACTCCTTGTTGGCCGCCAGATTCACCACGCGGTTGGAGCGATCCACCGGGCGCACCTGCTGGCCCTCATGGAGCACATGCACGCCGGCCGCAATCACCCAGTCGGTGGGGGCCAGGCCTTCCAGTACCGGCACGGTTTTTTCCCCAAAGGCGCCGATCCGCACCGGCGTGCGCTTGACCGTGTTGTCTGGTTGCACCAACCAGACGTAGGACGCGCCATTCTCTGCACTCAGCGCTGACAGCGGCACCGCCAGCGCAATTACGCCGTCGGCCTGTATGAATACGCGGGCACTCTGGCCCAGTTCGGCCGGGACTTTGCCGCCAGTGAAGGCAACGCGGGCGGCAAAGGTGCGCGATTTTGGATCGGCAGCGGGCGACAGTTCACGGATACGCCCGGCAAAACGTTGGTCGGGCTGGCTCCACAATTCAACCGACACCGGCTGGCCGATCTTGAACCGGCCGAAACCTTGCTCCGGCAGGCTGATCAGCACTTCGCGCTCGCCATCGGTGGCCAGCGTGAAGACGGTTTGGCCGGCAGACACCACTTGGCCAACCTCCACGGCGCGCTTGGCGACCACACCGTCCTGAGGGGCGCGCAGCACGGCGTAACCGGCCTGATTGCTGGACACGTCGAACTCGGCCTTGATCTGCTTGAGGCGTGCTTCACCGGATCGGTAGAGGTTTTCGGAATTGTCGTACTGAGAACGGCTGACCATCTGACGGTCCATCAAGGTCTTGTAGCGATCTCGCTCGGCGCGCACCAGGCTCAGGTTGGCTTCGGCGGCGGCCACTTGGGCGCGCGTGGCTTCCAGTTGCAGGCGTACGTCCTGCGGATCGAGTTCGGCCAGCGGTTGGTTGGCCTTGACCCGCTCGCCCTCCTCCACCAGGCGCTTACTGACTTTGCCGCCAATGCGAAAGGCCAGGTCCGGCTCATAACGGGCACGTACCTCGCCTGGAAAGCTGTCCATCGCCTGCGCCGAGGGCTGCGGTTGCACCACCATGGCTGGACGGGGGGTGGTTTGGGCCGCTTCTTCATGGCCGCAGGCGGCCAACAGGAAGATCAGGCTGACAGGCAACGCAAGGGGCAGGAAAGTGCTGCGCATGCTGAAGGACCTTTCGCAAATGGAGCTTGGAATAATTATACTGGCCGGTATGTTATTAATACCAAACTCACCAGTCCAGTATTAAAGGTGAAAATGTCCGACAATCCTGTAAACACCAATAGCCCCGGGCGTCCCAAGGACATGGCAAAACGCCAGGCAATCCTCGACGCGGCGAAAAATCTGTTCTTGAGCAATGGCTACGCCAGCACCAGCATGGATGCCGTGGCAATGGAGGCCGGCGTGTCGAAACTGACGGTCTACAGCCACTTCACCGACAAAGAGACGCTGTTCACCGCCGCCGTCGTGGCCAAATGCGAAGAGCAGCTGCCGGTGATGTATTTCGAGCTGCCCGCCGGCATGCCGGTGGACACCGTGCTGCTGAACATCGCACGGGGCTTTCATCGGCTGATCAACAGCGAGGAGTCGGTGAACCTGCATCGCCTGATGATGACCACCGGCAATCAGGACGTGAAACTGTCACAGATCTTCTTTGAAGCCGGGCCCATGCGCATGCTGCAGGGCATGGAGCGCCTGCTCAGCCGCATCCACCAGAGCGGCGCCCTGAGCATCGACAAACCGTTTACGGCGGCCGAGCACTTCTTTTGCCTGCTCAAGGGCACGGCGAATTTCTGCTTGCTGTATGGCTGCGGCGGGCAACTGAGCGAAGAAGCCGCCGAGGCGCATGTGCAGGAGGTAGTGGGGTTGTTTATGCGGGCTTATCGGCCCTGAGCCTTGCAGCACGTTGAAAGACCTCTTCGCGAGCAAGCCCGCTCCCACCTTGGAATGCATGCCAAATGTGGGAGCGGGCTGGCTCGCGAAGAGGCCCGGCAAACCAATGAAAATTTAGGGCTTGAGCGCTTTCTTGGGATAAATGTCATACCGGCTCGACTTGCCATCCAGCGCATGGCTAGGCTTTGGCCCTTCAATGCACGGCGCCTTGCGGGGACGCTTGACCACCACGCGGTGACTGGCCAATGCCAACGCCGCGGCGAGTAAAGCCGGCGCATCCGGATCATCGCCCACCAACGGCCGGAACAGGCGCATTTCCTTCTTTACCAGCGCGGTTTTCTCACGGTGAGGGAACATCGGGTCCAAGTAGATCACCTGCGGCGGCTCACCTTCCCAATTGCGCATCACGTCGATGGAGTTGCCCTTGAGCAACTTCATGCGCGCCATAATCGGCGCCACTTCAAAGTCATCCGCGCCACGGGCCAGGCCGTCTTCGAGCAAGGCGCCGATCAGCGGCTGGCGCTCGATCAGGCTCATCTCGCAACCCAGGCTGGCCAGCACGAACGCGTCCTTGCCCAGCCCCGCCGTGGCATCCAGCACGCGTGGGCGCACGCCTTGAGCGATGCCCACAGCCTTGGCGATCATCTGCCCGCTGCCACCGCCGTAGAGACGCCGGTGCGCCGCGCCACCTTCGACAAAATCCACGCGCACCGGCCCCGGCGCATCAGGCCCGAGCTGTTGCAGTTGCAAGCCGTGCTCGCCCACTTGCAGGGCAAAATCCGCCTCCTCCAGCTGCACAGGCAGGCCGAGCTGCGACGCCCACTGCTCGGCACGCGCCTGAAAACCTTCGGCCAAAGCCTCGACCCGAATGCGGCTGGCCGCTGGTTGTTCGCTCATCAATCGCTACGCTCAAAAATATTAAGGATCGGCAAACAGCGGCCGATAAAAACAATAGTCAGGTATTTTGCCAGAGCTGAGCGTCGACCGAGAAAAATGTCAGACATTCTTCCCCTAACCATCGGTGTACTGCCGACCCACAACCACTACGGCCTGCGCAATACTCAAGCGCTGGCCGGGGTGAGTCATGTGTGGCAGGACTTCTTCGCCCGGGCGCTGGCCGAGCAGCTCGGCGACACGCCGGACGCGCGCGCCGCCAAGGCATCGGCTCCCAGAGACCCGGCGGTGGAACCCAGCGAAGGCGCCGACCTGCTGTCGCAGATCCTCACCCAGCGTGAATGCGAGGTGAAAGACACCGAGATCGCCCCGCCAGAACCGCTGTTCCTGCCGATCGCCGAATTCGAAACCGAGTTGCTGCCGCCACCCGCTACGCCGTTCCCGGCGCAAGAAATCGTTGCCCAACAGCGCCAGCAGAACTTCGAAAGTGGTTGGGTACGCCCGCTCGTGCTGAGTGCCGGCCAGCCGCTGCCTGAGCCTGGCCCGGCGCCGGCACCCCAGCCGCTGCACCTGCCCATCGCCGAGTTCGAACTAGACTTGCTGCCGCCGCCCGCCGCGCCTTATCCAATGGAAGAGCTGGTGGCGCAACAGAAAGCGCTCGACTTTGACTCCCACTGGGCACGCCCACTGATCCTCAACAACCTGCGCCTGGCCGCCTGACGCTCAGCGACACACTCCCCACCGCCCCATGTCCAGATGGAAATGGTTGCGATGAGCAGCGTTGTAGTCCGGGCTCAACACAACATTGAAATCATCGCAGGCGCCATCGCGCACCTGGCGCAAAAACCGCGCGCTGTCGCCCGTCCCCGGCCAATCCTTGAGCACATTGATGCTGCGCCCATCTGCCAGGCGAAAGCCGGCGATATCCAGTGCATTGGCCGAGGCGTGCTGACTGAGCCGCCCCTCTGCGCGGTTATACAGGTTGCGACAGGCGAAGCTGCCCAAGTGATCGACCCGCGTCACCGCCTGGCCAAACACCGCCTGCGCCGCAGGTTGCAGGCTGTGGCGTTCGAACAGGGCAAAGGCCACCGCCAGTGGGCAACTGGCCAGAAAGCTGCTGCTCAGGGCCACGTCAGCGCCTTGTACGCGCAAGACATTGCGCAACGGGCACGCGGCATCAGCCGGGCTGTCAGCCTGATGGCTGACGCGCAAGCCCGAGGTTTTCAGCACCTGATCGCACAGCGCTGGATCATCCTGCAGGCGGCCGAGCTTGAAGCGCGTGAGCAGGTTCGGCTTGGCACGCACGTCCAGCGGCGCCCAGGGGTTCCACTCGGCAGGCAACGGCACCCAGCCACGCCACACGCCCGCTGCAAACACACCCGCCAGCAACAGCAGCGCACCGCACACGTTGAGAAAACGCATGGCTCAGCCCTTGAAGAATTGGTTGGCCTGGCTGAATGGCATCTTGCGCTCGGTGAAGGTAAAGGTGCCCAACTGGTAGACCTCCTGCGCGGCGCGGTAGAACTCGCCATACGCCGCCAGCGCCATGGCCGAGCCGACACTGATGCGGCGCACGCCCATCTCGCTCAACTGCGCAACGCTGAGGTTCAAGCCACCGGACATCAACACATTCACCGGTTTGGGCGCGACCGCCCTGACCACCGCCAACACGTCTTCGGCACTGCGCAGCGCCGGCGCATAGAGCACGTCGGCGCCCGCCTCGGCGTAGGCCTGTAAGCGGCGAATGGTGTCAGGCAAATCCAGGCGACCATGCAGGAGGTTTTCTGCGCGGGCCGTCAGGGTGAACGCAAACGGCAGGCTACGGGCAGCCGCAACCGCCGCTTCGACGCGCTCAACAGACAAATCAAAAGGATAGATCGGGTCGACGGCAATGCCTGTGGCGTCTTCGATGGAGCCACCGACGATGCCCGTGGCGGCCGCGCGCAGGATGGTCTGGGCGCAGCCTTCGGGGGTATGGCTGAAACCGTTTTCCAGATCGGCCGCCACCGGCAGTGCCGTCGCCCGAACGATGGCTGACGCATTGCCCAGCGTGTCCTCCAGCGACAACGCACCTTCCGCATCCGGCCGCCCCAGGCTGAATGCGTAACCCGCGCTGGTGGTGGCCAGGGCTTCAAAACCCAGGCTGGCGAGCATGATGGCCGAGCCGGCATCCCACGGGTTGGGCATCACGAACGCGCGGTCACGCTCGTGCAAGGCTTTGAAGGTTTCGGCGCGAAGGGTTTGGGCATCCATGTCTGACTCCTGGCGGAAAAAGGAGCCTTAGAGTAACCCCAGTTGCTCCGCTGCGGGTTCTCGATGCAAGGTCGGCAGCGGCGGCAGGCCCGGCAAACGCACCATCAGCTGTTGATGAAAACGCAGCGCCAGTTGCGCGGCGAGGCGGTTATCCGAGGTGTGCAGAAACACATACGGCGTGCGCCCTTCCTCGATCCAAGTGGCGACTTTTTCCACCCACGGCACCAGGAACGGGTCGTTGGCTTCCAGCTCCGGATGACCAATGAAGCGTACTTGGGGAAACAGCGTCAGCGCCGCCGGGCGCGGCGGCACCTTGGGTTTCTTCGACTGGGCGTGCAGCACGGCGGCTGAGGTAGAGGTGCAACTGAACAAAGCACGCGGGTCGAGGCAGATCCGCTCGACGCCACGGTCACGCAGCAGACGGTTGAGGCTGCGCTCGTCATCGCCCTTGGCGAAGAACGCCTGATGGCGCACTTCCACCGCCAGCGGGCGTTCCAGTCCATCAATAAAGCCGGCCAGTTCACCGAGGCGATGTGGCGAAAAGCTCGCCGGCAGTTGCAACCACAGCGGCGCAACACGCTCACCCAATGGGCTCATCAAGCCGACAAAACTTTGCGCTGCCGGCAACTGTTCAAGCAGGTCGCCACTGTGGCTGATGTCGCCGGGGAATTTGGCGGTGAAGCGAAAATCCGCGGGCATGACTTCAGCCCAGCGCTGCACGGTGGCGGCCGAGGGTCGGGCATAAAACGTGGTGTTGCCTTCAACGGCGTTGAAGACTTGGGTATACAGCGAAAGGTAATCGCTGGCGCGGGCGTCGGCTGGGTACAGGTACTCGCGCCAGGCGTTTTCACTCCAGGACGGGCAACCGATAAAGTAAGGCAGACGCATCAGATATGGATGTCGAGACCCAGCACTTCCATATCCCATTCGACAAAGCCGGCAGTGGTCAGGTAGCTGGCCAGGGCGGTAGCAACACTTTTGCTCATGGAGCGAGGGAAGACCATGTCTTGCTGACGCGCGGGAAGACCGATGATACGCGCGCCGGCTGAACCTTGGGCGCTGGAATGAGAACTGGCATGCGACTCGGATTGGACCTCGATGAAGTCCGGCGAATCCTCGACGGAATCGTCTACCGTCACGTTCGCCTTGCGCGGCTTACGTTTGAGGGGGTAGGACTGTGAGGAGAAGCCGTCTATACGCATACATGCAGACTCGGTATCAATGATGGCAATTTAGCGGCACTTTCCGTGGTGCGCAAATGCTCTGGTGATAACTAGAACACATAATTTGTAAAAGGTTTAAAAACGCGGGCAAATTCTGACGATTGGCGAAATTTGCCCCACATCTCCATCATTTTTGACGTCAAATAATCCCGCGTTCAGCCTTGGTCTGCGCGACCTTATCGCGCAGGTAGACCGGCGCCGCCTGATCAGCTGGAATCGCTTCGCCACGCTCGAAAGCGAAGCGTGCCAGCGTCAGCAAGTCCTGGGCATGAGGCAACATCCCAGCGTCCTGGCCCGCCAGTTTCACGCCAATGCGCTCGCCATAACCCCAGCCAGTGCCGGCACCGAACCATTCACCGCTGGCATCGGCCGGCAACACAGAGGACTGCGGCGATTGCACTGCTTCCACGCCCACCAGGCGCATTTCACCAGTGTGCTCGCGGTAGCAGCCCCAATAGACTTCGTCCATGCGCGCGTCGATGGCCGCGGCGACTTGCGACGCGCCGTGTTCACGCAAGGCGCGCTGGGCCAGCACTGCCAGGTTGGAGACCGGCAATACCGGACGCTCCAACGCAAAGGCCAGGCCCTGGACCACGCCGATGGCAATCCGCACACCGGTGAACGCACCCGGGCCACGGCCAAAGGCAATGGCGTCGACGGCAGAGAGCGTGGTGCCCGCGTCCTCAAGCAGCTGCTTGATCATCGGCAACAGCTTCTGCGCATGCAGGCGCGGGATCACCTCGTAGTGGCTCGTTACCTTGCCATCGTGCAGCAAGGCAACGGAGCAAGCTTCAGTCGCGGTGTCCAGGGCCAGCAGGGTGCTCATGGGTGTAGGTGTCCAAGTCGAAAAAAAGTGCGCCAGTATAAACAACAACGGCCCGCAAGCGGGCCGTTGTCAGTGAAGCCGATCGATGGATCAGCTCAACGCTTGCAGCACCTTGGCGGTGATGGCTTCTACGGAGCCGACGCCAGGGATATGGCTGTACTTCGGCTTGCCGTGGGCGGCAGACAACTTCTGGTAGAAATCCACCAGCGGCTTGGTCTGCGAATGGTAGACCGACAGGCGATGACGCACGGTTTCTTCAGTGTCGTCTTTACGCTGCACCAGGTCGTCGCCGGTGACATCGTCCTTGCCAGCCACTTTAGGCGGGTTGTAGACGATGTGGTAAACGCGGCCCGAGGCCTCGTGAACACGACGACCAGCGATGCGCTGGACGATTTCTTCGTCTTCAACTGCGATTTCAACCACGGCATCCAGCTCTACGCCGGCTTTCACCAAGGCTTCGGCCTGGGGAATGGTGCGTGGGAAACCGTCGAACAGGAAGCCGTTCTTGCAGTCTTCCTGGCTGATGCGTTCCTTGACCAGGTTGATGATCAGGTCATCGGAAACCAGGCCGCCGCTGTCCATCACGCTTTTTGCGATCAGGCCCAACTCGGTGCCGGCCTTGACGGCCGCGCGCAGCATGTCGCCGGTGGAGATTTGTGGAATGCCGAATTTTTCAGTGATGAACTTTGCCTGAGTACCTTTACCGGCCCCGGGAGCTCCCAGCAGAATGACGCGCATCGATGTGCTCCTCAATTTTTTATAGAGATGACGCTCGGATTCGCCGCGTGGGGCCAATCTCGTAAAAATATGGGTCTAGGCCGATGAAACGGCCAAAGGCTGATCAAGATACACAGCGGGCTCTATCCATACAAGCCGCCGAAAGTCGCAGGAACCCACGCCCGGCATGCGTCACAGGTCGGGTGTGCCTGAGTGCAACCTTGCCCCGCAAACGCCGACCGCCCTTTTCGGGGCGGTCGTCATGGTTTATCTGCAAGCCGTTGAGAACACGCAGAAAACCTTAACCGGTGTTGCGCAAACCGGCGGCAATACCGGCCACAGACACCAGCAGCGCCTGTTCCAGAGGGCTGTCCTGTGCGGCCTCCTGCTCACGCGAGCGCGCCAGCAACTCGGCCTGCAACAAGTGCAACGGGTCGAGGTAGGTGTTGCGCAGACGGATGAACTCAAGTGTGTCCGGGCTATGGGCCAGCAGTTGCGACTGGCCAGTCAGGCCAAGCACCACGCTGCACGCCTGCGACAATAGGTCGCGTAAGTGCGCACCCAGCGGCAGCAGGTCCGGTTGCACCAGACGCTCGTCATACAGGCGGGCAATATCGGCATCGGCTTTGGCCAGCACCATTTCCAGCATGTCGATGCGCGTGCGGAAGAACGGCCATTGCTCGCGCATCTGCCCCAGCAGCTCGCCTTCACCACGCTCCAGGGCCTTGCTCAGTGCTGCTTCCCAGCCGAGCCACGCAGGCAGCATCAGGCGGGTTTGGGTCCAGCCGAAGATCCATGGAATGGCCCGCAGGCTTTCGATCCCGCCCGCGCGTCGCTTGGCCGGGCGACTGCCGAGCGGCAAGCGGCCGAGCTCCTGCTCTGGCGTGGACTGGCGAAAGTACTCGACGAACTGCGGATTTTCCCGCACCACGGCGCGGTAGGCGCTGACACCGTCTGCTGCCAATTCATCCATCAAATGGCGCCAGGCAGGCTCCGGTGGTGGCGGTGGCAACAGCGTGGCTTCCAATACGGCGGCCAGGTAGAGGTTGAGGTTCTGCTCAGCGATGTCCGGCAAGCCGAACTTGAAGCGGATCATTTCGCCTTGCTCGGTGGTACGGAAACGCCCCGCCACCGAGCCCGGCGGCTGCGACAGGATCGCCGCATGCGCCGGGCCGCCGCCACGGCCGACGGTGCCGCCGCGACCGTGGAACAACAGCAACTCCACCTGTTGTTCGCGGCAGATATCCACCAAACGTTCCTGTGCCCGGTACTGTGCCCAGGCGGCGGCAGTGGTGCCGGCATCCTTGGCGGAGTCCGAGTAGCCAATCATGACTTCCTGCGGGCCTTGCAACCGCGCGCGATAGCCCGGCAATTGCAGCAGGGTTTCCATCACCGGCCCGGCGTTATCCAGGTCGGCCAGGGTTTCGAACAGCGGCACCACTCGCATCGGCCGCTGCACGCCCGACTCTTTAAGCAGCAGCTGCACCGCCAGCACATCGGAGGCGGCGCCTGCCATCGAGATGACATACGAGCCCAGCGACGCAGCCGGCGCGGCGGCGATTTCCTTGCAGGTGTTCAACACCTCGGCCGTGTCCGCCGACGGTTTGAAGTAGCCCGGCAGCAGCGGTCGGCGATTGGTCAGCTCCTGGGTCAGGAAACTGATGCGCGCCTCTTCGTCCCAGTCTTCATAACGACCCAGGCCCAGGTAATCGGTGATTTCGGTCATGGCCGACGAATGCCGGCTGGAATCCTGGCGCACGTCCAGGCGTACCAAAAACAGGCCAAAGGTCACCGCACGGCGCAGGCAGTCGAGCAACGGGCCATCGGCGATCACGCCCATGCCGCACTCGTGCAGCGACTGATAACACAACTCCAGCGGGTCCAGCAGGTCACGGTTGTTCTGCAACACTTCGGCCGGCGCCGGGGTGTTGGCGGTCAGCGAGGTGTGCGCCCATTGGCGCGTGGCGCGCAGACGTTCGCGCAGTTGCTTGAGCAAGGCGCGATAAGGCTCGACGCTGTCGCCCACCTTGGCCTGCAGCGCCGGGCTGGCCTGTTGCATCGACAGCTCGGACGCCAGGTGATCAATGTCGCGCAGGTACAGGTCCGCCGCCATCCAGCGCGCCAGCAACAGCACTTCACGGGTCACCGGCGCGGTGACATTCGGGTTGCCGTCACGGTCGCCGCCCATCCACGAAGCAAAGCGAATCGGCGCCGCCTCCAGCGGCAGGTGCAGGCCGGTGGCGGCGTGCAAGGCATGGTCGGCTTTGCGCAAGTAGTTGGGGATGGCGTGCCACAGCGAATGCTCGATCACCGCAAAGCCCCATTTTGCTTCGTCCACCGGGGTGGGCCGTACGCGACGGATTTCTTCGGTGTGCCAGGCTTCGGCGATCAGTCGTTGCAGGCGTTCACGGATCTGTTCGCGCTCGGCACTGGTGAGGTCGCGGTGGTCCTGCAGCGCCAGTTGCGCGGCAATCGCATCGTATTTCTGAATGAGGGTGCGCCGCGCCACTTCGGTCGGGTGGGCAGTGAGGACCAGTTCAATCTCCAGCCGCGCCAACTGGCGGGCCAGCGACTCGTTGCTGTGACCTTCGCTTTGCAGGCGGGCCAGCAGCTCGGGCAACACACGGGATTCGAACGGTGCCGGTTGCGACTCATCGCGCCGGTGGATCAGTTGGTATTGCTCGGCAATGTTGGCCAGGTTGAGGAACTGGTTGAAGGCCCGCGCCACGGGCAGCAGTTCGTTTTCCTGCAATTGGTTCAAGCTGGCGCTCAATTCCTCGCCGGCGGCTTGTTCGGCGACGGCTCCACGGCGGTCGGCCTTGGCGCCTTTGCGGATCTGCTCGATCTTGTCGAGAAAGTCGTCGCCGTACTGCTCTCGAATGGTGTTGCCCAACAGCTCACCCAGCAGGTGAACATCCTCACGCAAGCGTGCATCGATATCACTCATCAGCCAATCTCCAGCCAGAAATCCGGGACGCGCAGGTGTTCCAGAGTGCCGCCCGCGTCGGTTTCTGACAAGACACTTTAAACCTTGTGCGTTGCAGCTAGTCTCAACAGTGAGTCGCCGCGTTATCCGCGCTGGCGGCCGGACACTCATCACCGCCTGCTACTGCGGGCTCATTGAGGTTGCCATGAAGATTCGAGAACTGGCCCAGCATTGGGAAGAGAACGCCACGGGTCGCTTGACCAAGACCGAATACGCGATTCATCTGGATGTGGAGTCTGCTGCACGGCTGGCCGCCATTGCCGAGATGTACCCCAAGCGCCACACCGAAGAACTGCTCGGCGAGCTGATCGGCGCCGCCCTTGAAGAGCTGGAAGCGAGCTTCCCCTACGTCAAGGGCCAGCACGTGATTGCCACCGACGAAGAGGGTGACCCTCTGTACGAAGACGTTGGCCCGACGCCACGCTTTCTCACGTTGTCCCGGCGCTATCTGCATGATTTGTCAGACACTGCTGAAGAAAAAAAGCACTGATACACGCCCGCCAAACCTTATTTAACCCAAGTATTCCGGGCCTTTCACGGGCTCGGAGTACCTCTGTGCGTTGCAAAAGTTCCAACTTTTAAACGCTGACCATTCAGTCAGATATTTTTTTAGGCAATTCGCCATCTTCTCTGAACTTTTGAAAAAAGCCTCCGGTCACAGCCAGTAAGCCATCACTTGGAACGGCCGTTTGAAAGCGTGTTTCGAGCTTAACCGCCGAGACCCGAACCGCTGACCAGTGCCATGGATTTTGATGTTTTTCAGGAGTTACCCAATGGAGTTGAAGACGATGAAGACCAGCACTGCCAAAACCTCGTTTAACCACCTGCGCGGGCTTAAATTGGCCGCGCTGGCAATCGGCACCAGCTTCCTTCTGGCGGGCTGCGCCGGCAACCCACCGACTGAGCAATATGCCGTGACCCAATCTGCGGTCAACAGCGCTGTGAGCGCCGGCGGCACCGAGTACGCAGCCGTGGAAATGAAGTCGGCTCAGGACAAGCTCAAAGAAGCCGAAATCGCCATGCATGACAAGAACTACGACAAGGCTCGTCAGCTGGCCGAACAAGCCGAGTGGGACGCTCGCGTTGCAGAGCGCAAAGCCCAGGCCGCCAAAGCCCAACAGGCTGTGAAGGACTCCCAGAAGGCTGTTCAGGAGCTGCGTCAGGAAGGCATGCGCCCAGCTGTTATCCAACAGCAATAAGCCAACGCCCTGATTGCATTGCACCCGAAATCGAATTGAAAGGACGACACGACTATGCGTAAACAATTGATGATCCCTGCCCTGCTGGCGATGAGCGTTGCCCTGGCGGCCTGCTCCACCCCGCCGAACGCGAACCTGGAAAACGCACGGACCAACTTCTCGGCCCTGCAGACCAACCCACAAGCCACCAAGCTTGCGGCGCTGGAAACCAAGGACGCCAGCGACTGGCTGGACAAGGCTGACAAGGCCTACCGCGACAAGGAAGACGAGAAGAAGGTCGACCAACTGGCCTACCTGACCAACCAGCGCGTTGAAGTGGCCAAAGACACCATCGTGCTGCGTGAATCCGAAGCCAAGCTGAAAAACGCTGGTGACGAACGTGCTCGCGCCCTGCTGCAAGCCCGTGATGCCCAGATCAAGCAACTGCAAGACAGCTTGAACGCCAAGCAAACTGATCGCGGCACCCTGGTGACCTTCGGTGACGTGCTGTTCGCCACCAACAAGTCCGACCTCAAGTCCAGCGGCCTGGTCAACATCACCAAGCTGGCGCAGTTCCTGCGCGACAACCCGGACCGTAAAGTGATCGTCGAAGGCTACACCGACAGCACCGGCTCCGACTCGTACAACCAGAGCCTGTCCGAGCGTCGTGCCGCTTCCGTGCAGCGCGCACTGGCTCAACAAGGCGTGGATATCTCGCGCATCGTTACCCAGGGTTACGGCAAGGAATACCCGGTTGCCGACAACGGCAGCGCCTCGGGCCGTGCCATGAACCGTCGCGTTGAAGTGACCATCTCCAACGATAACCAACCGGTCAAGCCACGTTCGTCCGTCGCTAATTGATCGATTGAAGCAGTAAAAAAAACCCACCTTTCGGTGGGTTTTTTTATGCCTCAGACTTCGATTTTACGGCTGCTGTCATCGGCGGGCATCATGGCCTCCATGCCTTGTCGGCCCGCCATCAGTTTCTCCAGCTCCTGCGGACCTTTCTGGTCCTCGGCGCCACTGCCCTGAGCCCCACCCGCGGCCTTCGACAGCATGTCCATGAGCATCTTCATCGGGTCTTGTTTCTCTTGCTTCTGGGCGTCCTGCCCGCCCTGGGCGCCGTCTTCACCGCCCTGCCCCAGCTTTGCTGCGCCCTGGGCCATTTCCAACATCTTACTGATCGCGCCAATTCCACCAACCATGATCACTCTCCCGGATTCGATATACGCAAATTAACTATCAGCAACACTGACACGTCATTCAGTGGCTTCTTACGCGATACGGTTCCAGATATTTCCGTGATCATGTGGCGGGGATGAAGCGCAGGTCACTCCTGCAGTTGCGGCGTCTCCTGGCCCATGCAGCGCACGGCCTGCTTCTTGTTGTTCACCAGCACGCCGCTCAAGCCTTTTTGTTCGGTATCAAACATCACCAACACACCGTCGACGCACTGCGCCACTTGCGCAGCCGGCGTGAGGGAGATTTTGTAATCCTCGCCCGGCACCGTCTTGAGCAGGGTGAAGTCGCTGAGCAGCAACGCATCTTCCGGCTTGGCGAAGTGCAGGTAGCCGTAGTACCACAGGCAACCGACGGTGCCGATGATGGTGCCGACGCCGGTGAGGATCAGCGGGATCATGTTGCGTTCTTCGCTCATTGCGGGCTCTCTGACCTATCAACGTTAGGGTTCGGGTAATTGGGGATTTCCCCCAGGCGGCGCAGGCCGTTGAAGTGCTGCGGGTCGTCCAGATAACGCAGCATCACGGTTTGCCAGGTCTTGTCGGCAAATGTCTGCACATGGCCGCCACGCGTCAACTGCAACACCCTGGGCGGCGGCGCGGCCTGATACAGGCGAATGCCATTGGCCATCGGCACGATCGGATCATCCAGGCTATGGAACAGCAGCTTGGGCACGCCGGTCAGTTGCGGCATGGCGTTGATCGCACTGTCAGCGTCGGGCACCAGCCACGACAGGGGCACTTGAAACGGCCATGTTATCCAGGACGTACTCAGGGCGAATTGTCCTACGTCACGATAACTGGCGGGCACACCGTCCAATACCAGCGCCTTGAGCTGCGGCTGGCGCTGCGGGTGCGCCGCCAGGTAATGCACGGCGAGTGCGCCACCCAGGCTTTGGCCCAACACAATCAACGGCCGTCCCTGGGTTTCAGGCGCCTTGTCGATCCAGTTGAACGCCGCATCAATGTCCTGGTAGATCGCCGGCAACGACGGCTTGCCTTCCGACAAACCATACCCGCGATAGTCCAGCAGCAGCACTTGATAGCCCTGCTCCGGCAGCCACCAACTGCCCCCCAGGTGCCACGCCAGGTTGCCGCCGTTGCCGTGCAAGTGCAGCACCGTGCCTTTGACTGGCACGCCGGATTTGGCTGGCAGCCACCAGGCGTGAAGTTTTACCCCGTCGGCGGTGGTCAGGGTGACATCGCGGTACTGCAGATGGGCTTTTTCCGGCGTGAACGGCAGACCGGGCTCGGGGTAGAACAGCAGCGAGCTGCAGCCGTTCAATGTGAGTAGCAGGCAAAGAATGCCGAGGATTCTCATCCGTTGAAGCCTCGCAAGTGGGTTGGAATCAATCTTGAGATCAATAGGGATCAAAGGTGGAAGCTGGCTTGCCTGCTCCCACCTTTTGATCCGGTTTTTTCAGGACTTCGCCTACAGGATATTCGAGTAATCGGCCTCGATCCGGTCCAGGCTCAAATGATTGAGGAAGTTGGAGAAGCACATCCACGCCGCCAGCGCGTTCATGTCGCGAAACTGCTCGGGCAGGTACTTGGGCGGCACCACCAGGCCTTCATCGACCAACTGGCGCAGGGTGCGCATGTCTTCCAGCGTGGTCTTGCCGCAGAACAGCAGCGGCACTTGTTCCAGCTTGCCTTTGCGCACGGCCAGCTGGATGTAGTTGTAGACCATGATAAAGCCCTTGAGGTAGGACAAATCCTTGGTAAACGGCAGACCGGTCGGCGTCGAGCCGCGGAAAACCCGGCTGGCATTGCCGTAGCTTTCGGCCATCTCAAAGCCTTGCTCACGGAAGAATTCGAACACCTGCAGGAAGTCGGCGCCCTCCTCCACCATATGGATGGCACGGGTGCGGTTGGTCAACTTGCGCAAGCGGCTCGGGTAAGAGGCGAAGGTGATGATCTCCATTAGAATCGCCAGGCCTTCCTGGGTCACGGTGGACGACGGCGGGCCCTTGGACAGGAAGGTGCAGATCGGCTGGTTCTGGCCGTTGAGCGTGGTGCCGACGTGCACCAGGCCTTCATGCACTTCCAGGGCGCGCACGTCGCGGTCGTTGAACATCGCATCGGCGCGGATCTTGATGTAGTCGGCGCCAGCCGCCGCGTCCGCGACAATCCCGTCGGACTCAAACACGCGGATGGTTTCCTCCGCTTCGCCAAACACCTTGTTCAGGCGGGTTTGCAGCAACGCCACTGCATCCTTGGCGGTGAGGGTCTTGGCTTCGTCCTTGAGGTCGCCACGGCCGTCGATGTTGTTCAGGTAGTCAGACAGCATCAAGCCCAGGTCCGCCAGGGTCGGGTCGCCGGCGTGGAACGCATCGGAGGCGGCGCCATACAGCTCCTGGGAGATCAGGCCGAAATCCTCGGTGCCGCGCGCCTCGAGCATGCGCACCACCATGCGGTATTCACGGCACATGCGCCGCATGATCTGCCCCACCGGGCTGAACTGGCCGAGGCGGCGGGTGATGTCGCGCTCGATGTTCTGGAACTCCAGCTTGACTGCGCTGGAATCGAACGACAGTGGCCGGTTCAGGTAGTAATCGCGGTCCACGGCCGGCATCGCCTTGCCCTTGGCCTTGAGGAAACCCTGGCGAATGTTCTCGTCCCACTTCACGGCGTCGAGGACGCGAATCGGTGTTTGCGCCAGCACAATGCGATCAGACAAGGTGCGTATCGTCTGCTGGTAATCGTCCACCCGGTGCTTCCTCTTTAAACGTTATTTGCCCGCGCGCTGGTAGCGCACGGCTTCAACGAACACATCGGCATTGGCCGGGTCATCCAGGTAGGCAAACACCTGGTCCATGGAGCTGTCCACCAGCACGCCGGCGCCTTCGACCGTGTCGACGGTGCTGCCGTGCAACACGTTTTGGCCGATGGCTTGGTGGATCTGCTCAAGGTCGAGGTTGTAGACCACCAACTCAGGCTTTTTGTCGCCCTCACGTTCAAAGTCAAAGCCGGCGAGGATGAAATGCCCACCCAGTTTGCCCGGCAAGGGCGCCGACAAATACCAGCGGTTGCCATGGCGCGCCACGGTAAACAGGTACTCATCGCGCTGGGCCGGCTTGGCTTTAGGGTAGCTCACGGCTTTGTAGCGGTGCTCACCAACACGAGTGATCTGCAGGTTAAGCGGCTCGCCCCAGGCATTTTTGCTCGACCAATGGCCGAGCAAGGCAGCCGGCGCGGCTTCACGGGCTGGCAGCGGGTCCTTGAAGGTCACCAGGCAACCGCTGAGCAACAGGAATGACAAAGCGATTAGCGCGACATGCCAGGCTTTCATTGCGTACTCCATCAAGTGTGGGCGCTGGCTTGCCTGCGATACAGGCGCCTCGGTGCATCAGGTCATCCAAGGCGATGCTGTCGCAGGCAAGCCGGCGCCCACATAAAGCGGATAGCGCACAGGGTGTGCTAGACCGAGGCCAACACCAAATGCATGTAACGCTTGAGGATTTCAAGCATCTCGTCAGCGGTGAGAGGCTCTGGCCCGCCAAGCAGGCCCTGATATTCCATCCGACCGATTATCGCCGTCAACACTTTGGCATCCTGTTGCGGCTCGCGGGAACCCAATACCTGGAAAAACTGCCCGGTGCCCTGCAACAGAATCTGCTGATGAGACCGCACCAGTTGCGCCAGCCGCGGGTTGAGCAAGGCTTCCTGGCGAAAGGCCTGCTCGGCCATCAGGTGTTCGCGGCGATTGGTCAGTTGGCGCATCACGTAGTCGGCGGTGAGCCGCGCAATGTCATCGGCCAACTGCGAGCGCGACTGCGGGCTGCCATCGCCATAGGCGACCATCTCGCGCAGCAGGCCTTCGTTGCGCACCCACAGCTTGCCCATGAAAGCGGCGCTGCGTTCCACGTATTGGGCGAAGGTATCGGTGAGCAGGTCATCGATGTCCTTGAAATAGTAGGTGGTGGCCGACAACGGCACACCGGCCTCTGCCGCCACGGCGCGATGGCGTACGCCTCGTACACCATCGCGCACAACGATGCGCATGGCCGCATCGAGAATATCCTGCCTGCGCTGCTCGCTGCCCCGCCGGCTGGCCTTGCGGCCCTGATACTGAACGCTTTCAGCCACGGCAGCAGCAATGCCGGCGGCACCTTCTTGAGCCATTACGCGGTTCACGACAGATCTTCCTTTAAAAGGTGACGCGCTGCGTCACGGGCTGCATTCCCACGCAGAGCATGGGAACGATCACCTGGCGCCGTTCTCTTGACGGCTGAATGTGCCACACAAAAAAGCCGCCTTATAAAAGGCGGCTTCGGATTTCGCTACGGTTACGCTTGTGGCCGCATGTGCGGGAACAAGATCACATCGCGGATCGACGGCGAGTTGGTCAACAACATCACCAACCGGTCGATGCCGATACCTTCACCGGCGGTTGGCGGCATGCCGTATTCCAGGGCGCGGACGAAGTCGGCGTCGTAGTGCATCGCCTCGTCGTCGCCAGCGTCCTTGTCGGCCACCTGGGCCATGAAGCGCTCGGCCTGGTCTTCCGCGTCGTTAAGCTCGGAGTAGGCGTTGGCGATTTCGCGCCCGCCAATGAACAGCTCGAAACGGTCGGTGACGTTCGGGTTGTCGTCGTTGCGACGGGCCAGCGGCGACACTTCGAACGGGTACTGGGTAATGAAGTGCGGCTGTTCCAGCTTGTGCTCCACCAGTTCTTCGAAAATCATCACCTGCAGTTTGCCCAGGCCTTCAAAACCCAGCACCTTGGCGCCGGCTTTCTTGGCGATGGCGCGGGCCTTGTCGATGTCGGTCAGGTCGTCAGCGGTCAACTCAGGGTTGTACTTGAGGATCGAATCGAACACCGACAGGCGCACGAATGGCTCACCGAAGTGGAACACCTTGTCGCCGTACGGCACGTCGGTGCTGCCCAGAACCAGCTGCGCCAACTCGCGGAACAACTCTTCGGTCAGGTCCATGTTGTCTTCGTAGTCGGCGTACGCCTGGTAGAACTCCAACATGGTGAATTCAGGGTTGTGACGGGTCGAGACACCTTCGTTACGGAAGTTGCGGTTGATCTCGAAGACTTTTTCGAAGCCGCCAACAACAAGCCGCTTGAGGTACAGCTCAGGCGCAATGCGCAGGAACATTTCCATGTCCAGCGCGTTGTGGTGGGTTTCGAACGGTTTGGCTGCGGCACCACCGGGGATGGTTTGCAACATCGGCGTTTCCACTTCCAGGAAGTCGCGCTTCATCAGGAAGCTGCGGATGTGCGCAATCACCTGCGAACGCACGCGGAAAGTCTGGCGCACGTCTTCGTTGACGATAAGGTCAACGTAGCGCTGGCGGTAGCGCTGTTCGGTGTCGGTCAGGCCGTGGTGCTTGTCCGGCAGCGGGCGCAGGGATTTGGTCAGCAGGCGTACGCTGGTCATTTCAACGTACAGGTCGCCCTTGCCGGAACGGGCCAGGGTGCCTTCGGCTGCAATGATGTCGCCCATGTCCCAGGTTTTCACCGAGGCCAGGGTTTCTTCCGGCAGGGTTTTACGGTTGACGTAGACCTGGATGCGCCCGGTCATGTCCTGGATCACCATGAACGAGCCACGGTTGAGCATGATGCGACCTGCCACCTTGACCGGGATTGCAGCCTCTGCCAGCTCTTCCTTGGTCTTGTCCGCGTATTGCTTCTGCAAGGCATCGCAGTAGTTGTCGCGGCGGAAGTCGTTCGGGAAGGCATTGCCCTTGGCGCGCTCGGCAGCAAGCTTTTCCTTGCGCAGGGCGATCAGGGAGTTTTCTTCCTGTTGCAGGGCTTGCGGGTCGAGTTGTTGGTCGCTCATGTCTTTTGAAATTCCATCACAGGTACGTTTTCCCCAACCTTCGGCTGGGGATCGCCGGGCAAGGACTGGGCGTCCCGCCGGCTCCTACAGTCTTTTTACAGGCCCGATTTCAGGCTGGCTTCCAGGTATTCGTCAATGTCGCCGTCGAGCACCTTGTCGCAGTCACTGCGTTCGATGTTAGTGCGCAGATCCTTGATCCGCGAAGCATCGAGCACATACGAACGGATCTGGTGACCCCAGCCGATATCCGACTTGGTGTCTTCCAGCGCCTGGGAAGCGGCGTTGCGCTTCTGCATTTCCTGCTCGTACAACTTGGCCCGCAGCATTTTCATGGCGGTGTCCTTGTTCGCGTGCTGGGAACGTTCGTTCTGGCAGCTGACCACGGTATTGGTCGGTACGTGGGTAATACGTACGGCCGAGTCGGTGGTGTTTACGTGCTGACCACCGGCACCGGAGGAGCGATAGGTGTCGATCCGCAGGTCGGCCGGGTTGATCTCGATTTCGACCTTATCGTCGATCTCTGGCGAGACAAACACCGCAGAGAACGAGGTGTGACGACGGTTGCCGGAGTCGAACGGGCTCTTGCGCACCAGGCGGTGCACGCCGATTTCGGTGCGCAGCCAGCCAAAGGCGTATTCACCCTTGATGTGCACGGTCGCACCTTTGATGCCAGCAACTTCACCGGCCGACAGCTCCATGATGGTCGCGTCGAAACCGCGTTTGTCAGCCCAGCGCAGGTACATGCGCAACAGGATGTTGGCCCAGTCCTGGGCTTCGGTGCCGCCGGAACCGGCCTGGATGTCCAGGTAGGCGTTGTTCGGGTCCATTTCGTGGCTGAACATGCGGCGGAATTCAAGCTTGGCGAGGTTTTCCTCGAGACGGGCCAGCTCGGCGACGACATCGCCCACTGCGCCTTCGTCGTTTTCTTCGACGGCCATGTCCAGCAGGTCGCGGCAATCGCCCAGACCGGTGTTCAGTTCGTCGAGCGTGTCGACGATCTGTGCCAGCGCAGCGCGCTCGCGGCCCAGTTCCTGGGCGTATTCAGGTTTGTTCCAGACAGCCGGATCTTCAAGCTCGCGATTGACTTCGGTCAGACGCTCATGCTTTTGATCGTAGTCAAAGATACCCCCGAATAGTTTCGGAGCGCTCGGACAGGTCCTTGATGGTGTTAAGGATCGGGTTGATTTCCATGGCGGGCAGCACTCGTTGGCGAACTTTTGAAAGCCGACGAGTATAACGACAAACCAGCGGAAACGGCAGCCCGCTTGGCGAAAAGGCCGGATTTGTACACAATCCAAGCCCCATGAAGTTCCAAATATGGAAGGGAGCTTGCCCCCGATGGCAGCCTGTCACTCAATGATGTTGTGACTGACCCGCCGCTATCAGGGGCAAGCCCCCTCTCAAATTGAATGGGGCACGACCTCAGGTCACTCGATACCCACCTGATTGCGCCCATTATGCTTGGCCGTATACAGGCCTTTATCCGCCGCCATGATCAGCTGCCGGCAATCCGTGCCCTGCACCGGCGTCAGGGTCGACAGGCCGATGCTGATGGTCAGGCTCGCGCCTTCGGCCGGAGCAATGTGCGGGATTTTCAGCGCCGCCACGGCCATGCGCAGCTTTTCTGCCACCAGACGTGCGCCGCCCGGCGAGGTGTTCGGCAACACCAGCGCAAACTCCTCACCGCCATAACGTGCCGGCAGATCGGAAGGACGACTGCTGGCTTCGCGGATCGTCGCAGCGACTTTGCGCAACGCTTCGTCACCTTCGACATGGCCAAAGCTGTCGTTGTAGGTCTTGAAGAAATCCACATCGATCATCAACAACGACAACTGAGTCTGGTCACGCATGGCGCGACGCCATTCCAGCTCAAGGTACTCATCGAAGTGCCGGCGATTGGACAGCCCGGTAAGGCCGTCGGAGTTCATCAAGCGTTGCAGCACCAGGTTGGTGTCCAGCAACTGCTGCTGGCTCACCCGCAGCGCCCGATACGCCGCATCCCGCTGCAGCAGCGTCATGTACGAGCGCGAGTGATAGCGAATGCGCGCCACCAGTTCGATGTTGTCCGGCAGCTTGACCAAATAGTCGTTGGCCCCGGCCGAGAAGGCCGCGCTCTTGATCAGCGGATCTTCCTTGGTCGACAGCACGATGATCGGGATATTCGCGGTGGCCGGGTGGTTGCGGTATTCACGCACCAGCGTCAGGCCGTCGAGACCGGGCATGACCAGATCCTGCAGGATCACCGTGGGCTTGATGCGAATCGCCTGGGCAATCGCCTGATGCGGGTCGGCGCAAAAGTGGAAGTCGATGTTTTCCTCATGGGCCAGGCCACGCCGCACCGCTTCGCCGATCATGGCCTGGTCGTCGACCAGCAACACCATGGCGGCATTTTCGTCGGTCTTGATGTCGTCGATCTGTAAATCATTCATGTGCAGTCACCTGAATTACTTTCCTGCAAGCCGGCACCGCGGAGGGTTTGATCATTTTGCAAAGACCTCCAGCAATCGGGGCGCAATTCTGTCCAGTGGGCGAATTTCAACAGCGGCATCAATGGCCGCCGCCGCTTTGGGCATGCCATACACCGCCGAACTCTGTTGATCCTGGGCGATGGTCAAATATCCTTGTTCACGCAGCAATTTGAGCCCCTGGGCGCCGTCGCGCCCCATGCCGGTCAGCAACACGCCGACGGCGTCGCCGTTCCAATGGCTGGCGACGCTTTCAAAAAACACGTCGATGGAAGGCCGGTAAATCTCGTTAACCGGCTCTGCGGTATAGGCTAGCGTGCCGTTTTTCAACAGGCGAATGTGGTGGTTGGTGCCGGCCAGCAGGACCACGCCGCTTTGTGGCGGCTCGCCCTCACGCGCCAGGCGCACCGGCAGGCCGGACGCGCTGCTCAGCCACTCGGCCATGCCGGCGGCAAACACCTGGTCCACATGCTGCACCAGCACGATGGCCGCAGAAAAGTCGCGTGGCAAACCCTTGAGCAGGATTTCCAGGGCAGCCGGCCCGCCTGCCGACGAACCAATCGCCACCAGGCTTTGACGTTTGCCGGTGCCGCGCTGGGGCGCCGTTTCGGTGCGCACCCGGCTCCCGCGCTGGCCGACCAGCCAGCCAATATTGAGGATTTTGCGCAGCAACGGCGCCGCCGCATCCTTGGCGTTGCCAACGCCCAGCGCCGGCGTATCCACCACATCCAGGGCGCCATGGCCCATGGCTTCGAACACGCGGCTGACATTGGCCTGGCGGTCTACGGTGACGATCACGATCGGGCACGGGGTCTCGGCCATAATCCGCCGAGTGGCCTCCACGCCATCCATCACCGGCATGATCAGGTCCATCAGGATCAGGTCCGGGATCACCTCGGCGCAGTGCTGCACGGCTTCCAGCCCGTTGCTGGCGACCCACACCACCTGGTGCGCGGGTTCGAAACTCAAGGCGCGGCGCAAGGCCTCTACTGCCATGGGCATGTCATTGACGATCGCAATCCTCATGCCCGGGCGCCTCCGATCAGTTCCATCACGGCGTCCAGCAAGGCATCGTCATGGAAACTGGCTTTAGCTAGATAATAGTCGGCGCCGGCATCCAGTCCACGACGCCGGTCTTCTTCGCGATCCTTGTACGACACCACCATCACCGGCAACGATTGCAGGCGACTGTCACGGCGCAAGAGTGTGACCAATTCAATACCGTCCATGCGAGGCATATCAATGTCAGTGATGAGCAGGTCGAAGTCTTCGGAACGCAACGCGTTCCAGCCATCCATGCCATCGACCGCGACAGCCACTTCATAACCGCGATTAAGTAACAATTTGCGTTGCAGTTCACGCACGGTGAGCGAGTCGTCCACCACCAGCACGCGTTTACGCGGCGCCTCGGTAGCCTGCTGGCTACGCCGGGCGATGCGTTCCAGCCGGCCGGTATTAAGCAACTTGTCCACCGAACGCAGCATGTCTTCAACGTCAACGATCAACACCACCGAGCCGTCGTCCAGCAAGGCACCGGCTGAAATATCCTGAACCTTGCCGAGGCGATCATCCAGCGGCAACACTACCAGCGTGCGCTCGCCGATAAAGCGCTCCACCGCGATGCCATACACCGCATCGCGCTCGCGGATCACCACGACTTTGAGCGTCTCCTCGTTGCTCTGCCCCGGCGGGCGCTGCAGCAACTGGCTGGCGGCGACCAGGCCGACGTGGCGGCCCTCGTGCCAGAAATGCTGGCGGCCTTCCAGTTGCACGATGTCATCGGGGGCCAGGTCGCACATGCGTTCGATGTGCGCCAGCGGGAACGCATAGGCTTCCTCGCCGACTTCCACCACCAGGCTGCGCACCACCGACAGGGTCAGCGGCACCTCAAGGTGGAAGCGGCTGCCGCGCCCCGCCGTCTGCTCCAGCACCACCGCGCCGCGCAGTTGGCGCACCATATGCTGCACCGCATCCAGGCCGACGCCGCGCCCGGACACTTCGGTGACCTTGTCACGCAGGCTGAACCCGGGCAGGAACAGAAACGTCAGCAGTTCTTCTTCACTCAGGCGCTGAGCGGTTTCCAGTGGCGACAGGTGCCGGTCGACGATGGTGCCGCGCAGGCGCTCAAGGTCGACGCCGTTGCCGTCGTCGCTCAACTCCAGCACCAGCAAACCTGCCTGGTGCGAGGCGCGCAGGCGGATCAGGCCCTCGGCCGGTTTACCGGCCAGCATGCGCTGCTCGGGCATTTCGATACCGTGATCGACGGCATTGCGTAACAGGTGCGTGAGCGGTGCTTCGAGCTTTTCCAGCACGTCGCGGTCAACCTGGGTTTTTTCGCCTTCGATTTCCAGGCGCACTTGCTTGCCAAGGCTGCGGCCCAGGTCGCGGACCATACGCACCTGCCCGGCCAGTACATCGGCAAACGGGCGCATGCGGCAGGCCAGTGCGGTGTCGTAAAGCACCTGGGCACGCTGCCCGGCCTGCCAGCCGAACTCGTCCAGCTCGGCGGTTTTTTCCGCCAGCAAGGCTTGGGCTTCGCTCAACAGGCGCCGGGTGTCGGCCAGCGCTTCCTGGGCTTCGAGGGTCAAATCCAGGGCCTTGAGCTGGCCGTCCAACGTGTCCAGGGCGCGGGCGCTGTTGCTTTGAATGCGTTTGAGGCGCTGCATGCTCGCCAGATAGGGCTTGAGCCGCTGGGTTTCCACCAGGGATTTACTCGACAGGTCGAGCAGGCTGTTCAAGCGCTCGGCGGTGACCCGCAGCACACGCTCGCCGCCTTCGGTCATGCGTTTGTTCTGGCGTGGCGGCTCGCTGGTTACGGGCGGCGCAGGCTCGGGTTCCAGCGGCAGTTCTTCGACAATCGGCGCCGGTGCAGATTGCGCAGGCGGCGGTGGCGCGATGCTGGCGGTCGGCTGCGACGGATCGAGCAAGCGCTCCATCAACGCCACGTAAGCCTCGATGTCCGCCGGGCCAACGTCGTTGCCGGGCGTGGCGATGCGCATCAGCAGGTCGGTGCCTTGCAGCAGCGCGTCGATATGTTCGGGTTGCAAGTACAGGCGGCTTTCCTGGGCGCTGACCAGGCAATCCTCCATGACGTGGGCCACGCTGACCCCAGCGTCCACGCCGACAATCCGCGCCGCGCCCTTGAGCGAATGCGCGGCGCGCATGCACGCCTCCAGCTGGTCGGCCTGGGTCGGGTTGCGCTCAAGCGCCAGCAGACCGGCGCTCAGTACCTGGGTTTGCGCATCGGCTTCCAGGCTGAACAGCTCCAGCAGCGAGGCATCGCGCATCTGGTCGGGGGTCATGTGAGGCTCCGGGTCACGGCGGACAACAATTGCGCCTCGTCCAGCCAACGCAGGCTGCGGCCTTTCCACTGCAACACGCCCTGGGTGAAGCGCGCACTGGCCTGGGTGCCAGAGGCCGATGCGGCCTTCAAGGTGCGCTCATCGATGGCGTGGATGCCGTCGACTTCATCGACCGGCACCACGACCGGGCCGTCCTGCGCGGCGATGATCAACATGCGCGGCATGATGCGCCCGCCGCTGGCACCGTTGCTGGTCGCATCCAACCCCAGCAGCTCCACCAACGACAGGCACGCCACCAAGGCGCCACGCACATTGGCCACGCCGAGCAGCGCCCGGGAACGCTGGTGCGGCAGCGAATGAATCGGTTGCAGCGGCGCCACTTCGACCAGGCACCGGGTGGCGATGCCCAGCCATTCCTCGCCAAGACGGAACATCAACAGGGAACGGGTAACAATGTCTTCGTCGAGTTCGGCCACGGCATAGGCGCGCTCATCGCCCTGCTGCAAGGCATAACGGTCGAGCAAACGGGTGGCGGCGGCGGAATACACCGAGCAGTTGCGGCAGTGAATATGCTCCGCCAGCAGCGGGCAGGACTTGTCGCCATGGATGCCGATGCGGTTCCAGCAGTCGTCAATGGCTTGGGTGTCGGCCAGGGTCAGGTCCAGGCCCGCGGTGTTGAGCGCGTCGGTGCTACTCATCGTTTGGACTCACTGTCAGCTCGCTCGCTACGCGCGGCCCGCGCCTGCAAACGGCGCGCCCCCGCACTGTCGCCCTGAGACTCGAGCAACGCCGCCAGGTGCATCAAGGCCTGCGGGTGCTGCGGCTCCAGGTACAACGCTTTTCGATAATGGCCCTGGGCTTCCAGGGCGCTGCCGGCCACATCGCTGAGCAACCCCAGCCAATAAAACACCTGGGCGGCCGGCGGATGGTTACTCAAATACTGCTCGCAGGCGGCGCGGGCTTCGGCGCTTTTGCCTTCATTGGCCAGCGTGGCGATACGGCTGAGCAAGTCGCCGGCATCCGTGTGCGGCGCCTTGACCGGCAGCCCCTGCGCGCTGACCGTGCTGAACGGCCGTGGCTTGACCGGAATCGGTGCGGCACTGCGTTGTGGAACCGGCGCAGGCACGGGCACAAACACCGGCTCAGGCTTGACCGGCTCGACGTGCCGACTGAAGGCAAAAGATTGCGGTACGCCAATCGAGCGCATGCCATGGCGGCCCAACAGGCTGCCTTCGGCCGGGCCGATAAACAGCACGCCGTCCAGGTGGGTCAGGCCCTTGAGCACATCAAAGACTTGCTTTTGGGTCGGCTGGTCAAAGTAGATCAGCAAGTTGCGGCAAAACACGAAGTCGTAGCTCGGCTCATTGGCCAGCAGGCCCGGATCGAGCAGGTTGCCGACTTGCAGGCGCACTTGTTCGCGCACCCGGTCGGCGATGTGGAAGCCGTCGGCCTCTTCGGTGAAATGGCGCTCGCGAAAGTCGATATCGCTGCCGCGAAACGAATTCT
This sequence comes from Pseudomonas sp. Larv2_ips, assembly GCF_963879675.1. Classification (NCBI taxonomy): domain Bacteria; kingdom Pseudomonadati; phylum Pseudomonadota; class Gammaproteobacteria; order Pseudomonadales; family Pseudomonadaceae; genus Pseudomonas; species Pseudomonas sp. Larv2_ips. The sequence goes on along the minus strand of NZ_CAWOAW010000014.1, from coordinate 271,397 downwards.
TGCCATACACGCCACGCTTGGCGCGCTCCACCGACAGCGGGCTGACATCCAGGCCCAACACCTTGAACTGATGCGGCGCCAGGCCCGCGTCGAGCAGGGCCATGGCAATCGAATACGGCTCCTCGCCGGTGGAACACGGCAAGCTCAGAATACGCAGCGCGCGCATCTGCTTGATCTCGGCCAGACGTGCCTTGGCCAGCCGCGCCAGGGTGGCAAACGACTCGGGGTAACGGAAAAACCAGGTCTCGGGCACGATCACGGCTTCGATCAGCGCCTGCTGCTCATCATGCGAGCTCTGCAGATGCCTCCAGTAAGCCTCTGGCGTCTGCGCCTGCACAGCCTGGCTGCGCTGGCGCACCGCGCGCTCGATGATTGCCTCGCCCACTGACGCGACGTCCAGGCCGATGCGTTCCTTCAAGAAGGCAAAGAAGCGCGGGTCGTTGCTCATAGACTCAGCTCGGCAGAAAACAGCAAGGTGCGCACGGGCTCGGTGAGCAGTTCGTTGACACCAATCCATTGCATCAAGCCCAAGGCGTCCTCACGCACCAGCCCCAGGTAGGGTGCCTCGCGATTGTCCAGGCCATAGGGCTTGAACTCCCCGAGGCCGCAGCGCAGGGTGTCGGTGGCCTGTTCCAGGATCAGCCCCAGCCAGCGCGCTTCAATCCACGGTTGCGGCTGGTAGTTGACCAGCACCAACCGCGTACTGGTGCGGGCTTGGGCCGGCGTACCGAAGGTCAGCGCACACAGGTCGATCACCGGCACCAGCGCGCCACGGTGGGCAAAAATCCCCGCCACCCAGACCGGCGCATGCGCGATAGGTTTGAGCGGCAGGCGCGGCAGCACCTCGGCCACTTCCGTGGCTTTGAGGGCATAACGTTCGCCGCCGATGTGAAACACCAGAAACAACGCCTTTTTCGCTGCCGGGACGGCGCCGCGTTTAGCCGCGAGGTCGCTCATCAGACTTTGAAACGCGACACGCCGCTGCGCAGACCGACCGCAACCTGGCTCAATTCATCAATGGCAAAGCTGGCCTGGCGCAGGGATTCGACGGTCTGGCTGCTGGCATCGCCCAATTGCACCAGCGCGTGGTTGATCTGCTCGGCACCGGTGGCCTGCGCCTGCATGCCCTCGTTGACCATCAACACGCGTGGCGCCAACGCCTGCACCTGATGAATGATCTGCGACAGTTGCTCGCCCACTTGCTGCACCTCGAACATGCCGCGGCGCACTTCCTCGGAGAACTTGTCCATGCCCATCACACCGGCGGATACCGCCGACTGAATCTCGCGCACCATCTGCTCGATGTCGTAGGTGGCCACGGCGGTCTGGTCGGCCAGGCGCCGCACTTCGGTGGCGACCACGGCGAAACCGCGGCCATATTCACCGGCCTTCTCGGCCTCGATGGCGGCGTTGAGCGACAACAGGTTGGTCTGGTCGGCGACCTTGACGATGGTCACCACCACTTGGTTGATGTTGCCGGCTTTCTCATTGAGGATCGCCAATTTGGCATTGACCAGGTCGGCGGCGCCCATCACCGAGTGCATGGTTTCTTCCATGCGCGCCAGGCCCTGCTGGCCGGAACCGGCGGCGACCGAGGCCTGGTCGGCGGCGGTGGACACTTCGGTCATGGTACGCACCAGGTCTTTGGACGTGGCGGCGATCTCCCGCGACGTTGCGCCGATCTCGGTGGTCGTTGCCGCGGTTTCGGTGGCGGTAGCCTGTTGCTGCTTGGAGGTGGCGGCAATCTCGGTGACCGAGGTGGTCACCTGCACCGATGAGCGCTGGGCCTGGGACACCAGGGCCGTCAGCTCGGTCATCATGTCGTTGAAGCCGGTTTCGACGGCGCCGAATTCGTCTTTGCGCTCCAGGTTCAGGCGCTTGCTCAAATCGCCATCGCGCATGGTGCCGAGGATCGAGACGATGCGCTGCATCGGCGCCATGATCGCGCGCATCAGCAGCAAACCACACAGGCCGGCGGCGAGGATGGCCAGGGCCAGCGACACGAACATGCTGACCTTGGCTGCGGATACCGCCTCATCGATGGCGGTGGTTGCACGGTCGGCGACGGTTTTGTTTTCGGTGATGATGTCGTTGAGCTTCATGCGCCCTGCCGTCCAGGCGGGCGTCAGGTTGGCGTTGAATTCCTTGCGTGCAGCAACCAGGTCATTGCGCTGCAGGGCGTCGAGCACTGTGGCCAGGCTCTTGTTATAGGCCTGGTGCAAGGCTTCGAATTTGTCGAACTCGGCCTGGTCATCGCGACCGTTGATGGTTTGCTGGTAGTTGGCCATCTGTGCCTGGATGCGCCCTTCAAATGACTTGAAGTCAGCCCTGTCGGCGTCGGTCATGCCCTTGTCGTCACGCAGACCGAGCAATTCCAGGGTTTGCAGGTAGCTGTCGACCCAGGCACTGCGGATCATCGAGCTGAGATAAACCCCCGGCACCGCGTCATCGCGGACAGCCGTCTCGCTGACCTCAATCTTCAGCAACCGTGAATAAGAGACCACAACCATCAACAGCATGATCGCGATAATGACCGCAAAGCTCGCCAAAATCCGTTGGCGCAAGGTCCAGTTCTTCACAGTAATTCCTCGAAGGGCCATTCAAATGGAGGGGAGTATAGCTGAGCCTTTGCCCTCATTTATCAATGGGTTTTGATGGAGCGTGCACAGAATGCGAATAAATGTGGGAAGGGGCTTGCCCCCGATGACAGTCGCTCAGTTGAAATATCTGCAACTGATGGACCGCCATCGGGCGCAAGCCCCCTCTCACCTTTTTTGATGTGTGAACAGCCTGGGTTTATGGGGTGAGCCGCACCTGTTTTTCCAGCTCGGCCTTTAAGCCGGGTTCCAGTTTCAGCTGGCGCGCCAATTCATCCAGATAGGCCTTTTCCATAAAATTCTCTTCGTCTACCAGCATCACACTGGCGATGTACATCTCGGCGGCCATTTCCGGGGTGCTTGCCGCGCGCGCCACATCGGCCGGGTCCAGGGGTTTGTTCAACTCCGCGTGCAGCCAGCTTTGCAGCTCACGGTCGTCGTCCAGCTTGGTGAACTCGCCTTCGATCAGTGCGCGCTCACGCTCATCCACATGCCCGTCGGCCTTGGCCGCTGCAACCAGCGCTTTAAGAATGCCCTGGCTGTGCTGCTCGACCTGGGCCGGAGGCAGGCGGTCGATGGTCTGCGGCTCACCCTGGGGCGCATTGGCCTGTTGCGCCTGCCAATTACCGTAGGCCTTATAGGCAATCACGCCCAAGGCCGCCAAGCCGCCATAGGTCAGGGCCTTGCCGCCGAAATTGCGCGCTTTCTTGTTACCCAGCAGCAAGCCCATGGCCCCCGCCGCCAGGGCCCCGCCACCTGCGCCACCGAGCAGGCTGCCCAGGCCACCACTGCCGAGCAGCCCGCCGAGAGCGCCCTTGTCGTCGGACTTGGGCTGGCCGCCGGCTTTCTTCTGCAACATGTCCTGGCCAGATTTGAGCAACTGATCGAGCAATCCACGGGTATTCATTCGCAGCCTCCAGGCACTTGGGTTTGTAGGAGTAATAGGTCGCCAGCGTAAAACTAAGTGCCAAAAAGCCGTGATCTAGAGTGCTTCCAGATGTAACGCCACTGCCCTTCGATTAAAACGATATACACTCGGGCAAATCTATAAAAATACCCCACTGGTAATTCCAGCATGATGACCTTGCGTCAAATCCGGCACTTCATCGCCGTGGCCGAGACCGGCTCGATCTCTGCCGCCGCGCAAACGGCGTTTATTTCCCAGTCGACCCTGACCCTGGCGATCCAGCAACTGGAACAGGAAATCGGCGTCAACCTGTTCAACCGCCACGCCAAGGGCATGACCCTGACCCATCAGGGCCATCAGTTTCTGCGCCAGGCGCACCTGATCCTCGCCACCGTCGACAACGCCAAGCGCAGCCTGCAACAGAGCACCGACCAAGTGGCCGGCCAGTTGATCATCGGCGTGACCAGCCTGGTGGCCGGCTATTACCTCGCCGACTTGCTCACGCGCTTTCAACGCGCTTACCCGAATGTGGAAATCCGCGTGATGGAGGATGAACGTCCGTACATCGAGCACCTGCTGGTCAGCGGCGAAATCGATGTCGGCGTGTTGATCCTCTCCAACCTTGAAGACCGCCACGCCCTGCAGACTGAAGTGCTCACCCATTCGCCCCACCGTTTATGGCTGCCGGCCCAGCACCCGCTGCTGGAACACGACAGCATCAACCTCGCCGATGTGGCGCGCGAACCGCTGATTCAGCTGAACGTCGATGAAATGGGCCACAACGCCCAACGGATGTGGACCGGCGCCGGCCTGCAACCGCGCGTGACCTTGCGCACCGCCTCCACTGAGGCCGTGCGAAGCCTCGTGGCCGCCGGCCTCGGCGTGTCGATCCAGCCGGACATGACGTACCGCCCCTGGTCGCTTGAGGGCGACATTATTGAAGCGCGGCCGATTGCCGACCTTAGCCAGACCCTCGACGTGGGCCTGGCCTGGCGCCGCGGCACCGCGCGGCCGGCGCTGGTTGATCCATTCCTGACGGTGGCCCGCGAACAGCCACATCCGCGCAAGCCATCTATTTAATCGAATGCTGCTTTCAGTATTTAGTATTTGTTGACCTCGCGCCTGACCTCTAGTCTCTGCCTATCCCATAAGAGAAGGTCAGGCGCCTTGTAAGAGAACGCCCATGGCCACACAAGAAAAGAGATCGCGAAAAATGTCCGGCGCGCCCACCCCGCTGCTCACTGCGTTGCTGATCGACGGCGAACTGGTCCAGGGCCAGGGGCTTGGCGAGCCGATCATCAACCCGGCCAGCGGTGAAGTCCTCACCCAGATTGCCGAAGCCAGCAGCGAGCAAGTCGAAAGCGCCATCCTCGCCGCTCATCGCGCCTTTGCCGGTTGGTCGCGGACCACGCCGCAGCAACGCTCGAACATCCTGCTGGGGATTGCCGACGCCATTGAAAAACAAGCCGACTACCTCGCCCGCCTGGAATCGCTGAACTGCGGCAAGCCGTTGCACCTGGCGCGCCAGGATGATTTGAGCGCCACCGTGGATGTATTCCGCTTTTTCGCCGGTGCCGTGCGTTGCCAGACCGGCCAACTCAGCGGCGAATACCTGCCCGGCTACACCAGCATGGTGCGCCGCGACCCGATTGGCGTCGTCGCCTCGATTGCGCCGTGGAACTACCCGCTGATGATGGCCGCCTGGAAAATCGCCCCGGCACTGGCCGCCGGTAACACGCTGGTGTTCAAACCGTCAGAACATACGCCGCTGTCGATCCTGGCCCTGGCCCCCGTCCTCAAGGACCTGCTGCCGCGCGGGGTGATCAACATCCTGTGTGGCGGCGGTGAAGGCGTTGGCAGTCACTTGGTCAGCCATCCCAAAGTGCGCATGGTTTCGCTGACCGGCGATATCGTCACCGGGCAGAAGATTCTGCAGGCCGCCTCCAAAACCCTCAAACGCACGCACCTGGAACTGGGCGGCAAGGCGCCGGTGATCGTGTGCAACGACGCCGACCTGCAGGCCGTGGTCGAGGGCGTGCGCGCCTACGGTTACTACAATGCCGGCCAGGATTGCACCGCTGCCTGCCGCATCTACGCCCAGGCCGGCATTCACGACAAATTGGTCGCCGACCTCGGCGCTGCCGTCAGCAGCCTGCGCTTTGCCGGCAAGCGCGATGCCGACAACGAACTCGGCCCGCTGATCAGCACGCGCCAGCGCGACCGCGTCGCCAGTTTTGTCGAGCGCGCCCTTGGCCAGCCGCATATCGAGCGCGTCACCGGTGCGGCCGTGCACTCAGGCGCCGGCTTCTATTACCAGCCAACCCTGCTGGCCGGTTGCAAACAGACCGATGAAATCGTGCAGCGCGAAGTGTTTGGCCCGGTGGTTACCGTGACCCGCTTCGACGAACTGGAACAGGCGGTGGATTGGGCCAACGACTCCGAATACGGCCTGGCCTCTTCCGTCTGGACCCAGAACCTGGACAAGGCCATGCAAGTGGCGTCGCGCCTGCAATACGGCTGCACCTGGATCAACAGTCATTTCATGCTGGTCAGCGAAATGCCCCACGGCGGTTTGAAGCGCTCGGGGTATGGCAAAGACTTGTCCAGCGATTCGCTGCAGGACTACAGCGTGGTGCGCCACATCATGGCTCGCCACGGCCAGCACCTTTAAAACAACAACGACGCTCACGCATTACCTGCTGCACAAACTGCCCCGACCATAATTAAAGAAGAGGGAACCCCCATGTCTGCGCACAAGACCGCACTGCTCAGTGCCCTGACCACCGCGCTGCTGGCCAGCGCCAGCCTGCAGGCCGCCGAACCGCTCAAGGCGGTGGGCGCCGGTGAAGGCCAGTTGGATATCGTCGCCTGGCCCGGCTACATCGAACGTGGCGAAAGCGACAAGGCCTACGACTGGGTCACCGGTTTCGAGAAGGAAACCGGCTGCAAGGTCAATGTGAAAACCGCCGCCACCTCCGACGAAATGGTCAGCCTGATGGCCAAGGGCGGTTATGACCTGGTCACCGCTTCCGGCGACGCGTCGCTGCGCTTGATCGGCGGCAAACGCGTGCAGCCGATCAATACGGCGCTGATCCCGAACTGGAAAAACATCGACCCGCGTCTCAAGGATGCCCCGTGGTACGTGGTCGGCCAGCAAACGTACGGCACGCCGTACCAGTGGGGCCCGAACGTGTTGATGTACAACACCAACGTGTTCAAGACCGCGCCCACCAGTTGGAATGTGGTGTTCCAGGCGCAGGACCTGCCGGACGGCAAGCCGAACAAGGGCCGCGTGCAAGCCTATGACGGCCCGATCTACATTGCCGACGCGGCGCTGTACCTCAAGAGCACCAAGCCGGAACTGGGCATCCAGAACCCGTACGAGCTGACCGAAACCCAGTACAAGGCCGTGCTCGAATTGCTGCGCGCCCAGCAACCGTTGATCCACCGCTACTGGCACGACACCACCGTGCAGATGAGCGACTTCAAAAACGAAGGCGTGGTGGCCTCCAGCGCCTGGCCGTATCAGGTCAACGGCCTGGTCAACGAGAAGCAGCCGATTGCCTCGACCATCCCCAAAGAAGGCGCCACCGGCTGGGCGGACACCACCATGCTGCATGCCGAGGCCAAGCACCCGAACTGCGCCTACAAGTGGATGGATTGGTCGCTGCAGCCCAAAGTCCAGGGCGATGTTGCTGCCTGGTTCGGCTCGCTGCCGGCGGTGCCTGCGGCCTGTAAGGAAAGTGAACTGCTGGGCGCCGAAGGGTGCAAGACCAACGGCTTCGACCAGTTCGACAAGATCGCCTTCTGGAAAACCCCGCAGGCTGAAGGCGGCAAGTTCGTGCCGTACAGCCGCTGGACCCAGGATTACATCGCGATCATGGGCGGCAGGTAAGACCCTGCAGACGGCATAGATCCCCTGTGGAAGAGGGCTTGCCCCCGATCGCGATGTGTCAGCCAACCTATCGGTCACTGACCAACTGCCATCGGGGGCAAGCCCCCTCCCACATTGACCGCATTCACAGATGTTTTGATTTTTCAGAAGTCCAGGCCGGGCCGCTGCGACGACCCGCGCCTTTTTGGAGCACCGCACCATGACGCTTGCAGTCCAATTCACCCACGTTTCCCGTCAGTTCGGCGAAGTGAAAGCCGTTGACCGGGTTTGCATCGATATCCAGGACGGCGAGTTCTTTTCCATGCTCGGCCCTTCCGGCTCCGGCAAGACCACGTGCCTGCGCCTGATTGCCGGGTTCGAGCAGCCGAGCGCAGGCTCGATCCGTATTCATGGCGAGGAAGCCGCCGGCTTGCCGCCGTATCAGCGCGACGTGAACACCGTGTTCCAGGATTACGCGCTGTTCCCACACATGAATGTGCGCGACAACGTGGCCTACGGCCTCAAGGTCAAAGGCATCGGCAAGACCGAACGCCTCAACCGCGCCGAAGAAGCCTTGGGCATGGTCGCCCTCGGCGGCTATGGCGAGCGCAAGCCGGTGCAGCTCTCCGGTGGCCAGCGCCAACGGGTGGCCCTGGCCCGCGCGCTGGTCAACCGCCCCCGCGTGTTGCTGCTCGACGAACCGCTGGGCGCCCTCGACTTGAAGCTGCGCGAACAAATGCAAAGCGAGCTGAAAAAGCTGCAGCGCCAGCTCGGCATCACCTTCATCTTCGTCACCCATGACCAGACCGAAGCGCTGTCGATGTCTGACCGCGTGGCCGTGTTCAACAAGGGCCGCATTGAACAGGTCGATACCCCGTGCAACCTGTACATGAAACCAGCGACCACTTTCGTCGCCGAGTTTGTCGGCACCTCCAACGTGATTCGCGATGAACTGGCCCAGCGCCTCAGCGGCAGTGCGCAGCCATTCTCGATTCGCCCGGAACACGTGCGTTTTGCCGAAGGCCCGCTGGGCGTCGGCGACGTCGAAATCAGCGGTGTGCTGCACGACATTCAGTACCAGGGCAGCGCCACCCGCTATGAGTTGAAACTGGAAAACGGCCAGGCCCTCAACATCAGCCAGGCCAACACCCAATGGCTGGACATCAGCAGCGGCCATCAGGTCGGCCAGTCGATCACCGCGCGCTGGGCGCGGGAAGCCATGACCCCGCTGACCGATACCGCAGGCGAGGTGTGACATGAGCCTGGCCCTTTCCCAACCGCCGATGCGCAGGTTTTCGAACCTGCTGTATAAAAAGCCCAACCTGTACCTGGCGATGCTGTTGATACCGCCGCTGATCTGGTTCGGCGCGATCTACCTGGGCTCGCTGCTGACCCTGCTGTGGCAAGGTTTCTACACGTTTGACGACTTCACCATGGCGGTCACGCCAGACCTGACCCTGGCCAACTTCGCCGCGCTGTTCCAGCCGTCGAACTTCGACATCATCGTGCGCACCTTGAGCATGGCGATTGTGGTGTCGATCGCCAGTGCCGTGGTGGCCTTCCCCATCGCCTACTACATGGCGCGCTACACCACCGGCAAGACCAAGGCGTTTTTCTACATCGCGGTGATGATGCCGATGTGGGCCAGCTACATCGTCAAGGCGTATGCCTGGACCTTGCTGCTGGCCAAGGGCGGCGTGGCGCAGTGGTTCGTGCAGCATTTGGGCTTGGAGCCCCTGTTGCAGTTCGTGCTGGGCATTCCCGGCGTGGGCGGCAGCACCTTGAGCACCTCGCACCTGGGGCGATTCATGGTGTTCGTCTATATCTGGCTGCCGTTCATGATTCTGCCGATCCAGGCTTCGCTGGAGCGTTTGCCGCCGTCGCTGCTGCAAGCCTCGGCCGATTTGGGCGCCAAGCCGCGCCAGACCTTCATGCAGGTGATTTTGCCGCTGTCGGTGCCGGGCATTGCTGCCGGCTCGATCTTCACGTTTTCGCTGACCCTGGGCGACTTCATCGTGCCGCAACTGGTGGGCCCGCCGGGGTACTTCGTCGGCGGCATGGTCTACGCGCAGCAAGGCGCCATCGGCAACATGCCCATGGCCGCTGCATTCACCCTGGTGCCGATCGTGCTGATCGCGGTTTACCTGTCCATCGTCAAACGTCTGGGGGCCTTCGATGCACTCTGAAAAAGCCTCACTGGGTTTAAAAATCGCGGCCTGGGGCGGGTTGGTTTTCCTGCATTTCCCGATCCTGATCATCTTCCTCTACGCCTTCAACACCGAAGAAGCCGCGTTCAGCTTTCCACCCCAGGGCTTTACCCTGAAGTGGTTCAGCGTGGCCTTCGCCCGGCCGGACGTACTGGAAGCGATCAAGCTGTCGCTGCAGATCGCCGCCATCGCCACCCTGATCGCCATGGTGCTTGGCACATTGGCTTCGGCCGCGTTGTATCGCCGTGAGTTCTTCGGCAAGCAAGGCGTGTCGCTGATGCTGATCCTGCCGATTGCGCTGCCGGGGATCATCACCGGTATCGCGCTGCTGGCGACGTTCAAGACGCTGGGGATCGAGCCGGGAATGTTCACCATCATCGTCGGCCACGCGACCTTCTGTGTGGTGATTGTCTACAACAACGTCATCGCGCGCTTGCGCCGTACGTCCCACAGCCTGATCGAAGCGTCGATGGACCTGGGCGCCGACGGCTGGCAGACCTTCCGCTACATCATCATGCCCAACCTGGGCTCGGCGCTGCTGGCCGGCGGCATGCTCGCGTTTGCGCTGTCGTTCGACGAAATCATCGTCACCACCTTCACCGCCGGCCACGAGCGCACCTTGCCGCTGTGGCTGCTCAACCAGCTGAGTCGCCCTCGCGATGTGCCGGTGACCAACGTGGTGGCGATGCTGGTGATGCTGGTCACGATGTTCCCGATTCTCGGTGCCTATTACCTGACACGCGGCGGTGAAAGCGTGGCCGGGAGTGGCGGTAAATAACGGTGCCATTGAAGGAACACGGTTCAAATGTGGGGGGCCTGCCCCCGATGGCAGTGGGTCAGTTGTAGAGGGTATGACTGGAAGATTGCTATCGGGGGCAAGCCCCCTCCCACATTTAGAACCAGTTTATTCAAGGAAATAACGATAGTTGGTGGAGAGCTGAACCATGCAAACCAAATTACTGATCAATGGCCATCTGCTCGAAGGCGAGGGCCCGGCCCAAGCGGTATTCAACCCGGCACTCGGCCGCGTGCTGGTGGAAATCAAAGAAGCCAGCGAAGCCCAGGTCGACGCCGCCGTGCGCGCGGCCGATGCAGCCTTCGAAGGCTGGTCGCAAACCGCGCCGAAAGATCGCTCGCTGTTGCTGCTCAAACTCGCGGACGCAATCGAGGCCCATGGCGAAGAACTGGCCAAGCTTGAATCGGACAACTGCGGCAAACCCTACAGCGCCGCGCTGAACGACGAGATCCCGGCAGTTGCCGACGTGTTCCGTTTCTTCGCCGGCGCCAGCCGGTGCATGAGCGGTTCGGCCGGCGGTGAATACCTGCCGGGCCACACCTCGATGATCCGCCGCGACCCGGTGGGCGTGATCGCGTCCATCGCGCCGTGGAATTACCCGCTGATGATGGTCGCCTGGAAAATCGCCCCCGCACTCGCCGCCGGTAATACCGTGGTGCTCAAGCCGTCGGAACAAACCCCGCTGACAGCGCTGCGCCTGGTCGAACTGGCGTCGGAAATCTTCCCGGCCGGTGTACTCAACCTGGTGTTTGGCCGTGGGCCGACCGTGGGCAGCCCGCTGGTCAATCACCCAAAAGTGCGCATGGTCTCGCTGACCGGCTCCATCGCCACCGGTGCGAACATCATCTCCAGCACCGCCGACAGCGTGAAACGCATGCACATGGAGCTGGGCGGCAAGGCGCCGGTGATCATCTTCAACGACGCGGACATCGACGCGGCCGTCGAAGGCATTCGCACCTTCGGCTTCTATAACGCTGGCCAGGACTGCACCGCCGCCTGCCGCATCTATGCCCAGGCAGACATCTACGAGGCGTTTGTCGAGAAGCTCGGCGCGGCAGTCGCCAGCATCAAGTACGGCTTGCAGGATGACCCGGCCACCGAGCTGGGCCCACTGATCACCGCACAACACCGCGACCGCGTGGCCGGGTTTGTTGAACGCGCCGTGGCTCAGTCGCACATCCGCCTGGTCACGGGTGGCAAGGCGGTGGAAGGCAATGGGTTCTTCTTTGAGCCTACGGTGTTGGCGGATGCGCAACAGGACGATGAAATCGTGCGCCGCGAGGTATTTGGCCCGGTGGTGTCGGTGACCAGGTTCACCGATGAAGCGCAGGTATTGGGTTGGGCCAATGATTCGGACTACGGGCTGGCGTCGTCCGTATGGACTGCCGATGTAGGCCGTGCCCATCGCCTGGCCGCACGCCTGCAGTATGGCTGCACCTGGGTGAACACCCACTTCATGCTCGTCAGCGAAATGCCGCACGGCGGTCAGAAACTGTCGGGGTATGGCAAGGACATGTCCATGTACGGGTTGGAGGACTACACCACCGTCCGGCATGTGATGTTCAAGCACTGACACCCTGCCCTGTGGAAGCGGGCTTGCCCCGCGAATGCGGTCCATCAGGCACACCTGTGTGGAGTGACACACCGTATTCGCGAGCAAGCCCGTTCCCGCAAGGGATCTTCTTATAACAATAAAAATTCGCAGGTTCTTCCCATGGACATCACCCGCCGCGACTTCCTCAACGGCGTCGCTATTACCCTTGCCGCCAGCATGACCCCGCTGCAATTGCTCCAGGCCGCGCCCGATGGCCGTTACTACCCACCCGCCCTCACCGGCTTGCGCGGCAGCCATGTCGGCTCGTTCGAGGTGGCACACCAGATGGGCTGGGAAAAGAAGGTGTTCGCCACCGAGCAACTGCCGATCACCGAGGACTATGACCTGGTGGTGGTCGGCGGCGGCCTGAGTGGCTTGTCGGCCGCCTGGTTCTATCGCGAGAAGCACCCGAAGGCGAAAATCCTGATCCTGGAGAACCACGACGACTTCGGCGGCCACGCCAAGCGCAATGAATTCCAGGCCGGTGGCCGCATGATCATCGGCTACGGCGGCAGTGAGGCCTTCCAGTCGCCGAAACACCTCTACAGTCAACACGTGAATGGCTTGCTGAAAAAGCTCGGGGTGAATATCCAGCGTTTCGAAACCGCCTTCGACCGCCAGTTCTACCCTGGCCTGGGGCTGTCGCGCGGGGTGTTTTTCGACAAGGAAAACTTCGGCGAAGACAAGCTGGTGACCGGCGACCCGACGCCGATGGTGGCCGACGACATCGCCCCGGACCAATTGAACGCGCGCGCCATCAGTGACTTCATCAATGACTTTCCCTTGCCGCCGGCAGACCGTCAGGCATTGATCGAGCTGCACACGGCGCCCAAGGATTACCTGGCGGGTAAATCCGCAGAGGAAAAAGCCGCCTACCTTGCCGCCACCAGCTACCGCGATTTTCTGCTCAAGAACGTCGGGTTGTCGGAAGGCGCGGTGAAGTACTTCCAAAGCCGCACCAATGACTTCATGGCGTTGAGCATTGATGCGGTGGCGTCGGCCGATGCTTACAGCGTAGGTTTCCCAGGCTTCGGCGGGATGAACCTGGCGCCGATCAGCGAAGAAGCGGCGGCGGAAATGGAAGAGCCCTACATCTACCACTTCCCGGATGGCAACGCGTCGGTGGCACGCCTGCTGGTGCGCAGCCTGATCCCGGGCGTGGCGCCGGGGCACACCATGGACGATATCGTGTTGGCGGCGTTCGACTACGCCAAGCTCGACCAGCCCAAGGCCGCGGTACGGCTGCGACTCAATAGCACGGCGGTGAGTGTGCGCAACGTCGGCGATGGCGTGCACATCGGCTACAGCCGTGGCGGCCAACTCGCACAGGTGCGCGGTAAACGCTGCATCCTGGCCTGCTACAACATGATGATTCCGTACCTGCTCAAAGACCTGCCGGCAGCGCAGGCGCATGCGCTGAGCCAAAACGTGAAATACCCGCTGGTGTACACCAAAGTGGTGATCCGTAATTGGCAGTCGTTCCAGAAACTGGGCGTGCATGAGATTTATGCAGCGACCCAGCCTTACAGCCGCATCAAACTGGACTACCCGGTGAGCATGGGTGGCTACGATCACCCGCACGACCCGACACAGCCGATTGGCTTGCACATGGTGTACGTACCGACCAGCCCCAACAGCGGCATGAACGCCCGCGACCAGGCGCGCGCCGGGCGAGGCAAGCTGTACGGGCAGACGTTCGAGCAGTTGGAAGCGCAATTGCGGGATCAGTTGCAACGCATGCTCGGCCCGGGTGGGTTCAACCACGAGACCGACATTCTGGCGATCACTGTCAACCGCTGGTCACACGGTTATGCGACGTTCTCCAACAGCTTGTTTGATGACGCCAATGACAGTGAGGCGTGGATGAAGCTGGCGAAAAAGCCGGTGGGGCGTGTGAGCATCGCCAACTCGGATGCGGCGTGGAGCGCGTATGCGCATGCGGCGATTGATGAGGCGTATCGGGCGGTGGGTGAAGTAGCCTGAAATAAGGCCTATAGGCCAATACAGGTTCCATTGTGGGAGCGGGCGTGCTCGCGAATGCGCTGTGTCAGTCTCGGGATTTAATGACTGATTCAAACCTTTCGCGAGCAAGCCCGCTCCCACATTGGCTCTTCATCATTTTTGAGTGAGGTGTTGGACCGAGCCCCGGAAATAACTTGTTTCACATGCAAGGCCATCACGCCGCCATCAATCAATTTTCCTACGTCACCGAACCGCTTAAGCTATCCGGCGTCTGTTTATAGTCCGTTGCGTTTGGCCGAAGGCATGTCCGAACCGTTATTTCTGATCCAGCACGTGCCAGGAACGGCGCGGGATTTGCTCACGACAGGTTGTCTCTATGCATCGCAGGAATTTGCTTAAAGCGTCCATGGCCATTGCGGCTTACACCGGTTTGTCGGCCAGTGGCCTGCTGGCCGCGCAGGCCTGGGCCGGTAACCGTGCCGCCGATGGCAAGGCCGTGGCGTTTGACTTTGAAACACTCAAAGCCCAGGCCAAACAGCTCGCCGGCACCGCGTATAAAGACACCAGACAGGTGCTGCCGCCGACCCTGGCAAACATGACGCCGCAGAATTTCAATGCCATCGGCTACGACGGCAACCATTCGCTGTGGAAGGAATTGAACGGCCAGCTCGACGTGCAGTTTTTCCACGTCGGCATGGGTTTCAAGACGCCGGTGCGCATGCACAGCGTCGACCCCAAGACCCGTGAAGCCCGCGAGGTGCATTTCCGCCCGTCGTTGTTCAACTATGAAAAAACCACGGTGGACACCAAGCAACTGACCGGCGACTTGGGTTTCGCAGGCTTCAAGCTGTTCAAGGCGCCGGAGCTGGATCGCCATGACGTGCTGTCGTTCCTTGGCGCCAGCTACTTCCGTGCGGTGGATTCCACCGGCCAGTACGGCCTTTCCGCACGTGGCCTGGCGATTGATACCTACGCGAAAAAACGCGAAGAATTCCCCGACTTTACGCAGTTCTGGTTCGAAACCCCGGCCAAGGACGCCACGCATTTTGTGGTCTATGCCCTGCTCGACTCGCCGAGCGCCACCGGTGCCTACCGCTTCGACATCGATTGCCAGGCCAATCAGGTAGTGATGGCCATCGACGCGAACATCAATGCGCGCACCGCCATCGAACAACTGGGCATCGCGGCGATGACCAGCATGTTCAGTTGCGGCACCGTTGAGCGCCGTATGTGCGACACCATCCACCCGCAGATCCACGATTCTGACCGCCTGGCGATGTGGCGCGGCAATGGCGAGTGGATCTGCCGCCCGCTGAACAACCCGGCCACACTGCAATTCAACGCGTTCGCCGACACCGACCCGAAAGGCTTCGGCCTGGTGCAGACCGACCATGAGTTCGCCAGCTACCAGGACACCGTCGACTGGTACAGCAAGCGCCCAAGCCTGTGGGTTGAACCGACGACCGCATGGGGCGAAGGCTCCATCGACCTGTTGGAAATCCCCACCACCGGCGAAACCCTGGACAACATCGTGGCCTTCTGGACCCCTAAAAAGCCCGTGGCCGCCGGCGATTCACTCAACTATGGCTACAAGCTGTACTGGAGCGCATTGCCACCGGTGAGCACGCCGCTGGCGCAAGTCGATGCCACCCGTTCAGGCATGGGCGGCTTCACCGAAGGTTGGGCACCGGGCGAGCACTACCCCGAAGTGTGGGCGCGCCGCTTTGCCGTGGACTTCAAGGGCGGCGGCGTGGACCGGCTGCCGGCCGGCACCGGCATCGAGCCCGTGGTGACTTGCTCGCACGGTGAAGTGAAAGACTTCAGCGTGCTGGTGCTCGACAACATCAAGGGCTATCGCATTCTGTTCGATTGGTACCCGACCAGCGACAGCGTCGAGCCGGTGGAATTGCGGCTGTTTATCCGCACCCAGGACCGCACCTTGAGTGAAACCTGGTTGTACCAGTACTTCCCGCCTGCACCGGACAAGCGCAAGTACACCTGACCCACAACGTGGGGGCTGGCTAGCCAGCGCCCACACGGTTTAAGGGTTGTCTAAAACCGCGACACACTCTTCATCGCCCCTATCAGATACCGCATCGCGACCTGATCGTTTTCGGTCAGGGCGCGATATTGCGCCAGCAATTCGGCTTCATCCGAACTCAACCTGCGGCCACGCAAGAACATCCTGCGGGTCAGAAAAGACGCCACCACACCCGCTACACCATAGGACTTGGCCATGGACTGTTTCTCCTGATATCGATCTAAGACTCCTGTCGCCCATCACCCACCTTCCCTGAGGCGCAATGCCTTCGCGGACACACCGACTGACTCCCTGGGCCAGAAATCAGACTTACCTTAAGCGTAGAAACAATCTCGTCACGTGTGGGATTTTTTTAGAGTATTAACTTAAATAATTCGCTTAGGTAACAAAGACCTACAGCCCTTTCGCACGCAGCAACCGCCAGCGCTGGAAGTTGTAAGAAACGCGCGCAAGAAAAAACCCACCGGGTCAGGGTGGGTTTCGGTGAACCAGGCGCTGATCAGTCGCGCAGATCAGACTCATGAATCGGCTGATCACGATGGGTCGCCCGTTGGTACTGCGCCGGCCACGTCGCCTGGCGCCCGCCCAAGTCATCGTCGGCATGCAGCGGCCAGTACGGGTCACGCAACAGCTCGCGGGCCAGGAAGATGATATCGGCCTGACACGTGCGCAGAATGTGCTCGGCCTGGGCCGGCTCGGTAATCATGCCGACCGTGCCGGTGGCGATGCCCGACTCTTTGCGCACCCGCTCGGCAAAGCGCGTCTGGTAGCCGGGGCCAGTGGGGATCTCGGCGTTGGCGGCGGTGCCGCCGGACGACACGTCGATCAGGTCTACGCCCAGGTCTTTGAGGCGGCGCGCCAGTTCCACGGTTTCATCCGGGTTCCAACCGTCTTCCACCCAGTCGGTGGCCGACACGCGAACAAACAGCGGCAATTCCTGTGGCCAGACCTCACGCACAGCCTGGGTTACTTCCAGCACCAGCCGTATGCGGTTTTCAAACGAGCCACCGTAGTGGTCCTGGCGCTGATTGCTGATGGGCGACAGGAATTGATGCAGCAGGTAACCGTGGGCCGCATGGATTTCCACCACCTCGAAACCCGCCGTAAGCGCGCGTTTGGCAGCGGCGACAAAATCGGCGATCACTTGCTGGATTTGCGCGTCATCCAATGGTTTGGGCTGGGTGTGGTTGGGATCAAAGGCAATCGGCGAAGGCCCAACCGGCACCCAGCCGCCCTCTTCCGGCTTGACGCTGCCGTGCTTGCCGATCCACGGCCGGTGCGTGCTGGCCTTGCGCCCAGCGTGCGCCAGTTGAATGCCTGCCACTGCGCCTTGGGCAGCAATGAAACGCGTGATGCGTTGCAACGGTTCGATTTGTGCGTCGTTCCACAGGCCCAGGTCCTGGGCAGTGATGCGGCCATCGGCGGTCACGGCGGTGGCTTCGGTGAAAATCAGCCCGGCGCCGCCCACGGCGCGGCTGCCAAGGTGCACCAAGTGCCAGTCATTGGCCAGGCCATCGTCGGATGAGTACTGGCACATCGGCGAGACGGCAATCCGGTTGAGCAGGGTCAATTGGCGGAGGGTGTAGGGTTCGAGCAGCTGACTCATGGCGCACCTCTTCTGGGTTCTGTGGGCACTATTCAAACAGTGCCTAGAGCCTAGTCGACAACGGTGGCTTGCATAGGGTTCAGATGGAAAACGGGAGCCGATTGCCGGCTCCCGTGCAGCAGCGGCTTACATTTCGACCTGGGTGCCCAGCTCGATCACCCGGTTGACCGGGAGTTTGAAGAAGCGCAGGTTGCCGTTGGCGTTCTTCAACATGAAGGCAAACAGGCTTTCACGCCAACGGGCCATGCCCTTGATGCGCGAGGCAATCACCGTTTCGCGGCTGAGGAAGTAGGTGGTGCGCATCGGGCTGAAATCCAGGTCGTCCAGATGGCACAGCTTGAGTGCTTCGGGCACGTCCGGCTCATCGGTAAACCCGAAGTGCAGGATCACCCGGAAGAACCCCTCCCCATAGGCGTCCACCTCAAAGCGCCGCGAGGCCGGCACACGCGGAATGTCTTCGTAGACCACCGTCAGCATCACCACTTGCTCATGCAGCACCTGGTTATGCAGCAGGTTGTGCAACAGCGCGTGGGGCACGGCGTCCGGGCGCGCGGTGAGGAACACCGCGGTGCCCTGCACGCGATGCGGCGGCTGCACGCGAATACTGCTGATGAAGATCGGCAACGGCAGGCCGCCCTCGTCGAGGCGGTCCATCAGCAGTTCCTTGCCGCGTTTCCACGTGGTCATCAGGATAAACAGCACAATCCCCGCCAATACCGGGAAGGCACCGCCCTGCACGATCTTCGGCACGTTGGCGGCGAAGAACAGGCCATCGACCAACAGGAAGCCGATCAACACCGGAATCGCCAGCACGGGCGGCCATTTCCACAGCAGCAGCATTACCGCCGACACCAGGATGCTGGTGATCAGCATGGTGCCCGTCACTGCCACGCCGTACGCCGAGGCCAAGGCGTTCGAAGATTCGAAGCCCAGCACCAGCAGGATCACGCCGACCATCAGCGACCAGTTCACCGCGCCGATATAGATCTGGCCCTGCTCGGCACTGGAGGTGTGCTGGATATGCATGCGCGGGATGTAACCCAACTGGATGGCCTGGCGGGTCAGCGAGAACGCGCCGGAAATCACCGCCTGGGAGGCAATTACCGTGGCCAGGGTCGACAGTGCCACGAGCGGGATCAACGCCCAGTCCGGGGCCAGCAGGTAGAACGGGTTGCGCGCAGCTTCCGGGTTTTCCAGCAGCAAGGCGCCCTGGCCGAAGTAGTTGAGCACCAGCGCCGGCAGCACCAGCGCGAACCATGCGCGCGCAATCGGCTTGCGGCCGAAGTGGCCCATGTCGGCGTACAGCGCTTCGGCACCGGTCAACGCCAGCACCACCGCGCCGAGAATCGCCACGCCCATGCCGGGGTGGACGACAAAGAAGCGCACGCCCCACACCGGGTTCAGTGCATTAAGAACTTCCGGATGTTGCGCAATGCCATGGATGCCGAGCCCGGCCAGTACCAGGAACCACACCACCATCACCGGCCCGAACAGTTTGCCGATGCGGTCGGTGCCGTGTTTCTGGATCAGGAACAGGCCCACCAGCACCACCAAAGACAGCGGCACCACCCAACGCTCCAGGCCATCAAAAGCCAGTTCCAGGCCCTCGACCGCCGACAACACCGAGATCGCCGGGGTGATCATGCTGTCGCCGTAAAACAGCGCCGCGCCGATCAGACCAAGGATCACCAGCACCGAACGCAATTTGGGGTACGGCGACGCCGCACGCCGCGCCAGCGCCGTCAGGGCCATGATGCCGCCCTCGCCCTGGTTGTCCGCGCGCAGGATAAACAGCACGTACTTGATCGAGACGACCCACACCAGCGACCAGAAAATCAGCGCCAGAATGCCGAAGACCCCGTCATGGTTGACTTGAACTCCGTAACCACCAGTAAACACTTCTTTAAGGGTATAGAGCGGGCTGGTACCGATATCGCCGTAAACCACCCCGACTGCCGCCACCAGCATGCCAATCGGCTTTGCATTGGAATGCTCGGCACCTGCCGCCTGACTATTTGCCTGACCCATCAACCACTCCTGCCCTTTGACCCAAGGTCTTTTATAAACAACGCGTCTAAGCTGACCGTAGCATGCGCTGTTTTACTTCTCGTAACAGACGTTTTATTGACCCAAGGGTTTTACCCATGTGCAACGGCGCGAAGCATAGCGCAGCACTCGTCGCATTTCCCCGTATAAAGCTGGTCAAGTGCGTTGCCCGTCGCTAGAATTGCGCACTTTTTGATCAGAGGCGCACCAAGCGCCCGTCTACCGCCGTGTCGTGCCCGACTGGCGGCGCCATTCAATACCGAGGTTAGACATGTCCACCACCATCGCAAAAGCCAACCCCAAGGTCGGCTTTGTATCCCTGGGTTGCCCGAAGGCTCTGGTCGACTCCGAGCGCATCCTTACGCAACTGCGCATGGAAGGCTATGACGTCGTGTCCACGTACCAGGACGCTGACGTGGTGGTGGTCAACACCTGCGGCTTCATCGACTCGGCCAAGGCTGAGTCGCTGGAAGTGATTGGCGAAGCCATCAAGGAAAACGGCAAGGTCATCGTCACCGGCTGCATGGGCGTGGAAGAAGGCGCTATCCGCAACGTGCACCCAAGCGTGCTGGCCGTGACCGGCCCGCAGCAGTACGAGCAGGTGGTCAACGCCGTGCACGACGTAGTGCCGCCGCGTCAGGACCACAACCCGCTGATCGACCTGGTGCCGCCGCAAGGCATCAAGCTGACCCCGCGCCACTACGCGTATTTGAAGATTTCCGAAGGCTGCAACCACAGCTGCAGCTTCTGCATCATCCCGTCGATGCGCGGCAAGCTGGTCAGCCGCCCGGTGGGTGATGTGCTGGACGAGGCCCAGCGCCTGGTCAAATCCGGCGTCAAAGAGCTGTTGGTGATTTCCCAGGACACCAGCGCCTACGGCGTCGACGTGAAATACCGCACCGGCTTCTGGAACGGCGCGCCGGTGAAAACCCGCATGACCGAACTCTGCGAAGCCTTGAGCAGCCTCGGCGTATGGGTGCGCCTGCACTACGTTTACCCGTACCCGCACGTGGACGAGCTGATCCCGTTGATGGCTGCGGGCAAGATCCTGCCGTACCTGGACATCCCGTTCCAGCACGCCAGCCCGAAAATCCTCAAGGCCATGAAACGCCCGGCCTTTGAAGACAAGACCCTGGCGCGCATCAAGAACTGGCGCGAGATCTGCCCGGAATTGATCATCCGCTCCACCTTCATCGTCGGCTTCCCCGGCGAAACCGAAGAAGACTTCCAGTACCTGCTGGACTGGCTGACCGAAGCGCAGCTGGACCGCGTCGGTTGCTTCCAGTACTCGCCGGTGGAAGGCGCTCCGGCCAATTTGCTCGACGCAGCCATCGTGCCGGATGAGGTCAAGCAAGACCGTTGGGAGCGCTTCATGGCGCACCAGCAGGCTATCAGCTCGGCACGCCTGCAACTGCGCATCGGCCGGGAGATCGAAGTGCTGATCGACGAAGTCGACGAGCAAGGCGCCGTAGGCCGTTGCTTCTTCGATGCCCCGGAAATCGACGGTAACGTGTTTATCGACGATGCCAGCGGTTTGAAGCCGGGCGACAAGGTCTGGTGCACCGTGACCGACGCCGACGAATACGACCTGTGGGCCGTCAAGCGCGACTAAAAAAAACCTTAAAAGCCCCGCCTCTGAACAAGATGCGGGGCTTTTTTAGGTCTATCGTTTGCCCATTGGCGTAGAAACAGGCAAGAGGCAGCGGGCATGCGTCAGCTTTCGGCAATTCATACACCCAAACTCAGCGACTTCGTGCACCTGGCGCAGCTCTGGGAAGATTCGGTGCGGGCGACCCACGACTTTTTGCCGGACAGCTACATCGTGTTGCTCAAGGAGCTGGTGCTGACGCGCTACCTCGACTCGGTGATGCTGATCTGCACCAAGGACGCGCGCCAACGCATCACCGGGTTCGCCGGGGTGGCGTCAGGCAAGGTCGAGATGCTGTTTATCGACCCGCAGCACCGTGGACAGGGACTTGGCCGACAACTGCTGCGTTACGCGATCGAGCACATGAACGCCGACACACTGGACGTCAACGAACAGAACCCCCAGGCCCTGGGCTTTTACTTCAAGCAGGGCTTTGAGGTGATCGGCCGCGCAGAGCATGACGGCCTGGGCCAGCCATATCCGTTGCTGCACATGCGTTTACGCCAGCAGCAACTGCGCAGAGGCTGACGCAACACAGAATAAAATGTGGGAGCGGGCTTGCCTGCGAAAGCGGCGGCCCCATCAGCACACCCTGGGCTGATACACCGCCTTCGCGAGCAAGCCCGCTCCCACAGTGTGAACCGTGTATTGACCAATAAAGCCCCTGCGCTGAAATGGAGCCGGGATTAACCCGCGCCAGGCAGGTACAATAGCCGCCCCCTTTTGCTACGGCCCTTGTCATGACTGACCCCATACGCCTCTCCAAACGCCTTATCGAACTGGTCGGTTGCTCCCGTCGGGAGGCTGAGCTGTTTATCGAAGGCGGCTGGGTCTCGGTGGACGGCGAAGTGATCGACGAACCGCAGTTCAAGATCACCACGCAGAAGGTCGAGCTGGACCCAGAGGCCAAAGCCACTGCACCGGAGCCGGTGACCATTCTGCTGCACGCGCCGGTCGGCGTGGACGCGGAAACGGCGATGGCCTCGATCAGCGCCGAAACCCTGTCCGAAGAGCATCGCTTCAGCAAACGCCCGCTCAAGGGCCACTTCCTGCGTCTGACCGCCAGTGCCGACCTGCAAGCCAAGGCCAGCGGCCTGCTGGTGTTCACCCAGGACTGGAAGATTCTGCGCAAGTTGACCGCCGATGCCGCCAAGATCGAGCAGGAATACGTGGTAGAGGTTGAAGGCGACATGGTCGCCCACGGCCTCAATCGCCTGAACCACGGCCTGACTTACAAGGGCAAAGAGCTGCCCCCCGTGAAAGCCAGCTGGCAAAACGAAAACCGCCTGCGCTTTGCGATGAAAAACCCGCAACCGGGTGTGATCGCCCTGTTCTGCGAAGCCGTTGGCTTGAAAGTCATCGCCATCCGCCGCATCCGCATTGGCGGCGTGTCCATCGGCAAAGTGCCGGTCGGCCAATGGCGTTACCTGTCCGGCAAAGAGAAGTTCTAAGCCGCTGCCCCCTTTCTCGACGCCGCCTGACCGGGCGGTGTCCTCAGTTGAATACCAGGATTGCCCACCATGATTCACAACGACGTACTGCGCAGCGTGCGCTACATGCTCGACATCAGCGACAACAAGATGGTCGAGATCATCAAGCTCGGCGGCATGGACGTGACCAAGGAAGACCTGCTGACCTACCTCAAAAAAGATGAGGAAGAAGGTTTTGTGTTCTGCCCCGACGACGTCATGGCGCACTTCCTTGACGGCCTGGTGATTTTCAAGCGCGGCAAGGACGAAAGCCGTCCGCCGCAGCCGATCGAAACTCCAGTGACCAACAACATCATCCTGAAGAAGCTGCGCGTGGCCTTCGAATTGAAGGAAGACGATATGCACGCGATCCTCAAGGCCGCCGAGTTCCCGGTGTCCAAGCCAGAGCTGAGCGCGCTGTTCCGCAAGTTCGGCCACACCAACTACCGCCCGTGTGGCGACCAGTTGCTGCGTAACTTCCTCAAGGGCCTGACGCTGCGCGTCAGAGCTTAAGGGCAGCGACGAGCCTCAAGCTGCACGTTAACGCTTGCGGCTTGCAGCTTGTAACTTGAGGCTTCAGAAATGACCTACCACGTTTCGCCCGTCGGTTTCGTGCGCTCCTGCTTCAAGGAGAAATTCGCCATCCCGCGCCAGCCGCAATTGGCGCCGGCCGCCCGTGGCGTGCTGGAGCTGGTGGCGCCGTTCGACAGCGGCGACGCGGTACAGGGCCTGGAGCAGGTCAGCCATGTGTGGCTGATGTTTCTTTTTCATCGGGCCCTGGAAGACACGCCGCGCCTCAAAGTGCGGCCGCCACGCCTGGGCGGCAACACGTCCATGGGCGTGTTCGCCACCCGTGCAACGCACCGCCCGAACGGCATTGGCCAGTCGGTGGTGAAGCTGGACAAGGTCGAGCCCGGCCGGCTGTGGATTTCCGGGATTGATCTGCTTGATGGCACGCCCGTGTTGGATATCAAGCCGTATGTGCCGTATGCCGACATTATCGAGGGCGCCACCAACAGCATCGCCAGCAGCGCACCGCCGCTGATTCCCGTGCAGTGGCTGAAGACTGCCCTGTTCCAGGCACAAGGCCATGCTGAGCGCCTTGACGAGCCCTTGGTGGCGTTGATCGAGCAGTGTTTGGCGCAGGATCCACGGCCGGCGTATCAGACGCCTGGGCCGGAGCGCGAGTATGGAGCGCAGTTCTGGGATGTGGATGTGCGCTGGCACTATCCCGAGGCGGGCCTTATCTGTGTACTGGAAGTGGTTCCAGCTGAATAAACCGGAAACAAAATGTGGGAGGGGGCTTGCCCCCGATAGCGCTGGTACATTCAACATCTCTGTTGACTGACTTGGCGCCATCGGGGGCAAGCCCCCTCCCACATTTAGATCTTCTTTGTTGCCCTGACTGTTTACTTCTCGACGAACGCACGCTCGATCAGATAATCACCCGGCTCACGCATACGCGGCGAAACCTTCAGGCCGAAGCTGTTCAGCACTTCGCTGGTTTCATCCAACATGCTTGGGCTGCCGCACAGCATGGCGCGGTCGTCTTCAGGGTTGATCGGTGGCAGGCCGATGTCGCTGAACAGCTTGCCGCTGCGCATCAGGTCGGTCAGGCGGCCTTCGTTTTCGAATGGCTCGCGGGTCACGGTCGGGTAGTAGATCAACTTGTCACGCAGGGCCTCGCCGAAGAATTCGTTCTGCGGCAGGTGCTCGGTGATGAATTCGCGGTAGGCGACTTCGTTGACGTAACGCACGCCGTGGCACAGGATCACTTTTTCGAAACGCTCGTAGGTTTCCGGGTCCTGGATCACGCTCATAAACGGCGCAAGGCCAGTACCGGTGCTGAGCAGGTACAGGTGTTTGCCCGGCTTCAAATCGTCAAGCACCAGGGTGCCTGTCGGTTTTTTGCTGATGATGATCTCGTCGCCTTCCTTCAAGTGCTGCAACTGGGAAGTCAGCGGGCCATCGGGCACCTTGATGCTGAAGAACTCCAGATGCTCTTCCCAGTTCGGGCTGGCAATGGAGTAAGCGCGCATGAGCGGGCGGCCATTTGGCTGTTGCAGGCCGATCATCACGAACTGACCGTTCTCAAAGCGCAGGCCCGGATCGCGGGTGCACTTGAAGCTGAACAGAGTGTCGTTCCAGTGATGAACACTGAGGACACGCTCGTGGTTCATGTTGCTCATGTACGGGGGACTCCTGGAAATGGGTCTGCGCCAAGATTGAGATGCGCAATTGCACAGCATTCTAATGGCGGCGACAATATCTGTTAACTGGATTATTAAGATAAGGGTTATCGGTTATATCGATATGCGATTTACTCTCCGTCAACTGCAAGTCTTCGTCGCCGTCGCCCAGCAGGAAAGCGTCTCACGCGCTGCTGGCCTTCTGGCCTTATCTCAATCCGCCGCCAGCACCTCGATCACCGAGCTGGAGCGTCAATCCAGCTGCCAATTATTCGACCGCGCCGGCAAACGCCTGAGCCTGAACGCCCTCGGCCATCAGCTGTTGCCCCAGGCAGTGGCGCTGCTGGACCAAGCCAAGGAGATCGAGGACCTGCTCAACGGCAAGTCCGGCTTCGGCTCCCTGGCGGTCGGCGCCACCCTGACCATCGGCAATTACCTGGCGACGCTGTTGATCGGCAGCTTCATGCAGCAGCACCCCGAGAGTCAGGTGAAGCTGCATGTGCAGAACACTGCGCATATCGTGCATCAGGTAGCGCACTACGAAATTGACCTGGGTCTAATCGAAGGCGACTGCAGCCACCCGGACATCGAAGTGCAAACCTGGGTGGAAGATGAGCTAGTGGTGTTTTGCGCACCGCAGCATCACTTGGCCAAACGCGGCGTGGCGAGCATGGAAGAGTTGACCCATGAAGCGTGGATCCTGCGCGAACAAGGCTCCGGCACGCGCCTGACCTTTGACCAGGCCATGCGTCACCACCGCAGCGCGCTGAATATCCGCCTGGAGCTGGAGCACACCGAGGCGATCAAACGTGCAGTGGAATCGGGCTTGGGGATTGGCTGCATTTCCCGGCTGGCGCTGCGCGATGCGTTCCGCCGCGGCAGCCTGGTGCCGGTGGAAACCCCGGACCTGGACCTGGCCCGGCAGTTTTACTTCATCTGGCATAAACAGAAGTACCAGACCTCGGCAATGCGCGAGTTTCTGGAACTGTGCCGCGCCTTCACCGCCGGGGTTCAGCGCAGCGACGAAATCGTACTGCCAAGCATCGCCTGATGCCTTAGATCAGAATCACGGCCCACACCAGGGTGATCATGGTCAGCGCCACGAATTGCGCGGCGCTGCCCATGTCCTTGGCGTTTTTCGACAGCGGGTGCAGGTCGAGGGAAATCCGGTCGATGGCCGCTTCCACCGCGGAGTTGAGCAACTCGACGATCAGGGCCAGCAGGCACACCGCGATGAGCAAGGCTCGCTCGACCCGGCTGACGTGCAGGAAAAAGCTCAGCGGAATCAGGATCACGTTGAGCAACACCAACTGACGGAATGCCGCCTCGCCAGTGAAGGCCGCACGCAAGCCATCCAGGGAATAGCCCCCTGCGTTGAAGATACGTTTGATACCGGTTTGACCCTTGAAAGGCGACATAGATGTAGGCAACTGAACCAAAGAAGTGGGGAAACTAGATCACGCAAAGTCAAAAAAGCGTGAATCGGCAATGTCTTAGTGCTGCGAAATTGACTCAAGTTGTTGCAAGAGCAGCGCCGCCTGAGTGCGCGTGCGCACGCCCAGCTTGCGGAAAATCGCCGTCACGTGGGCCTTGATGGTCGCTTCGGACACGCTCAATTCGTAAGCAATCTGCTTGTTCAGCAGACCTTCGCAGACCATGGTCAACACCCGAAATTGCTGGGGCGTCAGGCTGGCGAGGCCATCACGGGCAGCCTTGGCTTCGTCGGACACGTTGATTTCTTCAAACGCTTGCGGCGGCCAGGACACATCGCCGTCAAGCACGGTGCGCACGGCTTTCTGGATCGCTTCCATTGAACTGGACTTGGGAATGAAACCGCTGGCGCCAAACTCCTTGGAGCGCACCACCACGTCAGCTTCTTCCTGGGCCGAGACCATCACCACCGGGATCTGCGGGTATTGCCCGCGTAACAGCACAAGCCCGGAAAAACCGTAGGCACCGGGCATGTTCAGGTCGAGCAGCACCAGGTCCCAGTCGGATTTTTCGGTGAGTCGTGCTTCCAGCTCGGCAATGCTGGCCACTTCAACCAACCGCACGTCCGGGCCAAGCCCCAGGGTTACCGCCTGATGCAGCGCACTGCGAAACAGCGGGTGGTCATCGGCTATCAGGATTTCGTATGTGGCCATTGATTAAATGATCCTGTTTTTTATGGCAGCCCTGACGGGTTCAGGGTTCGCCAGTACACAAGGCAACGGCCAGGCAGCCATCGCCACGGGGCAGGCTCAGCGTCAAAAACACCTGCAACGACGCTGAAAATTCACGGTTACGCCCCAATCGGCGCCCAGCATGCCCAGCGTAGCCTGGGGGGTCAAGCACTACGCCCGTGGGCATTTTAGCGAGTTGCAGGTTTGCAGTGCCATCATGCAAACGTCGTCTGGTCATACTGCCGTGACGTGGGGCGAGAGGCGCGCATGAACGCTGTCCGCCGGGTCCAGCGGCAACAGGAACTTGGCCGCCAGGTAATGGGTGCTGAATACGTCGAGGTAAGCATCCAGCACTTCACTGGCCGCTTGATCGCTTGCCAGCTCCAGGCAGAGCGCGGCGACTTCGGCAGTGCAAAAATGATCATCCCGCTTGGAGCGACGCAGCTTGTAGCGCGACAGCTGTTCAGGCGCCAGGCTCAACACGGGCAAGTGTTCCAGGTAGGGGCTCTTGCGGAACATCTTGCGCGCTTCGCTCCAGGTGCCGTCCAGCAGGATGAACAACGGGCGCTTGCCCTCCTCCACGTTCACCTCACTGACCACCCGCTCTGGCGCGACGAATTCGCCGGGAAACACGATATAGGGTTGCCACTGCGGGTCGGCCAGCAAGGTCAGCAACGCGGGATCGACCTCGGTGCGCGACCAGGCAAACGCGGTGGTGTCGACAATCACATCAGCAATCAGCCAGCCGGTGTTGCTCGGCTTCACCGGTTCAACATCGTGCATCAGCAGGCACATCGCCGAGCGCGCTTCTACCTGCGGCCGCCAGGCACACAGGCAATATTCGGGAATCACCCGGCAGCCGGGGCAACGCTCGGCGCGCGAACCACGGTTGAGGAACGGGCGCACGGCCCGCGCCAGCCGTTGGGTACGCAAACGGGAAACGGCATGGCTCATCGGGCGTAACCCGTAGAAGGGAAAATCGACACTGGGGGAACTCGAGACAGGCTTAAGTGGCGGCAGTTTAGCAGAGCCGCCGGCACTTCTGAGCGATACGCCTGGCTGTAGTGGCAGGCGCTCACCTATAATTGCGCGCCACTGAACGCACAGCGCAGTGGCTGGTCTATGCACCAGTAACCGAATCAGGAGATTTTCATGCTGCGTTCCATGCTGCGTCTTGTTGCCCCATCCGTCGCCCTTGCGCTGGTATTGCCCATGGGCGCCCACGCGGCCTCGCTGCTGGAGGCCCAAATGAACAGGAAGCTGCAAAGCGTCGCGGCCGAAAGCAACAAGGACCTGCCCCGGGAAATCGATGAAAAAACCCTGGAAGTGGCCTATACCGTTGAAGGCATGCAGCTGATCGATCACCTCAGCGTGCAACCTGACCGGGCCGAACAGATGCGCGCCAACCCCAAGGCCGTGTATTTCCAGCTGGGTCAAAGCGTGTGCCTGAACAAGGGTTACCGCGAGTTAATGGCCAAAGGCGCTGTGATGCGCTATGACATCTCCGAGAACAAGACCAACCGCCCGGTGGCGTCGGTCAAGTTTGTCGAGGCCGATTGCCCGGCACCTGCTGCAGCGAAGAAGAAAAAGTAACGATTGCTCCACCGTCGCGCGCTGCTGTCCTGTGGCGCGCACATCCCTCGCTGTCTTTGCTTGCCAACAACTAAACTGCTTGATGTGCGGCCAATAACCGGTTGCCAGCCAAGGGTTTTTCGGCTCATGATCAAGTCATCCCGACAGCCTGCTCCGCGCATTTTCCACGCCGTTCTGTAACATTTTCAGGGCAAAAGAGGGTTGCCCTCCTGCGACTTGCAGTGCAAAGGTTTCCAAATCACAAGGAACATACAGAGCCCGCTTTGCCGCTCGGTGCACACCGTGCAATGCCCCTGGCGTGCAGCGACACATGCAGTGTCGTGGCCGCGGACGAATACCTCGCCGAGGGCCCAGGTTCTGTGAAGAAGGAGAAGTTGAATGCCTTACGAATCGAATGACCGCCTGCTCCGTCATTTTGAAGAACACGGGACCGACCTCACTCAGCAGGTCGACGCTCAACTCCAGCTGGTCGCGCCCAGCAGCCCGAACATTCCCCTTTATCGCGACATGATCCTCACCGTTCTGCGCATGGCCCAGGACGATCGCAACCGTTGGAACGCCAAAATCACCTTGCAGGCGATCCGCGAGCTGGACAATGCCTTCCGCGTGCTCGAACAGTTCAAGGACCGCCGCAAGGTGACCGTGTTCGGCTCGGCGCGCACACCGGTTGAAAGCCCTTTGTACGCCTTAGCCCGGGAAGTCGGCGCCCAGCTGGCGCAATCGGACCTGATGGTGATCACCGGCGGTGGCGGCGGCATCATGGCGGCAGCTCACGAAGGCGCCGGCCTGGAGCACAGCCTGGGGTTCAACATTACCCTGCCGTTTGAGCAGCACGCCAACCCGACCATCGATGGCACCGAGAACCTGCTGTCCTTCCACTTCTTCTTCACCCGCAAGCTGTTTTTCGTCAAGGAAGCCGATGCGCTGGTGTTGTGCCCTGGCGGGTTCGGCACCCTGGATGAAGCGCTTGAAGTGCTCACCCTGATCCAGACCGGCAAAAGTCCACTGGTGCCAGTGGTACTGCTGGATGCTCCAGGCGGCGGCTTTTGGCAAGGCGCTCTGGACTTTATCCGCAGCCAACTGGAAGCCAATCGCTATATCCTGCCCACCGACCTCAAGCTGGTCCGACTGGTACACAGTGCTGAAGCAGCAGTGGACGAAATTAACCAGTTCTATGCCAACTTCCACTCCACGCGCTGGTTGAAACGTGAGTTTGTGGTGCGCATGAACCATCCGCTCAGTGAACGGGCGCTGGCCCATTTGCAAAGCGAGTTTGCCAGCCTGCGGCTGAGTGGTGAATTCCAGCAGCTTGCCTATACCGGCGAGGAACACGATGAGCCGAGGTTCAGCCATTTAACGCGCTTGGTGTTCAACTTCAATGGCCGCGATCAAGGCCGACTACGAGAGTTGGTGGATTACATCAACTTGCCGGAAAACTGGGCACAGGCTCAGGGGAAAGCGCAGCAGCGGGTAACGCCCGAGCCAGCATGATTTTTTGGAGGCAAAAAAAAAAGGCCCACTATTTTCATAGTGGGCCTTTTTAATTTACCGAGTTCGATGAGGTACAGCAGATTCGATGTGGGAGCTGGCTTGCCTGCAATAGCATCATCGCGATCCTACTGGGAAACCGAAGTGTCCGCGTCGCAGTCAAGCCAGCGCCTACATTCTGAATTTCAGCAGCTCGAAAGCTCAGTCTTCCATGTCTCGGCCGCTTAGCAGGCGGCTGATCATGTCCATCGAAAACCCGCGATAACTCAGGAAGCGACCTTGCTTCGCACGCTCCCTGGCATCAATCGGAAGATGGCCGGCAAACTTGCGGCGCCAGGTATCTTCCAACTGCGACTGCCAACTGATACCGCACTCACGCAGGGCGAGGTCGATATCAGCGCGTTGCAGACCGCGCTGGCTCAGCTCTTCGCGAATTCGCGCCGGGCCGTAGCCGGAGCGCGCGCGGTAGGAGACAAAGCTTTCCAGGTAACGCGCTTCCGACAGAAGCCCTTCTTCCGTTAAGCGGTCGAGGGCAGTTTCGATCATCTCGGGCTCTGCGCCGCGCTGACGCAGTTTACGCGTCAGCTCGACTCGACCATGCTCGCGTCGAGCGAGCAGGTCCATCGCAGTGCGCCGAACGGCGACGAGTGTATCCAGTACAACAGTCATCGTTTGCTTCAGATGTCAGTATCAGCTTCTTCGACTTCTTCCACCGGCTCGCGATTGGCAGCAGCTTTCACGTCTGGCGCTGCGGTCAGCAACTTGTCGCGAATCTGCTTCTCGAGCGTGGCGGCGATATCCGGGTTGTCCGCCAGGAACTTGGCCGAGTTGGCCTTGCCCTGACCGATCTTGCTGCCGTTGTAGGCATACCAGGCGCCGGACTTCTCGACGAAACCGTGCAACACGCCCAGGTCGATCATCTCGCCGTTCAGGTAGATACCCTTGCCGTAGAGAATCTGGAACTCAGCCTGACGGAAAGGCGGAGCCACTTTGTTCTTCACGACTTTAACGCGCGTTTCACTGCCGACAACCTCGTCACCTTCCTTCACCGCGCCAGTACGACGGATGTCCAGACGGACCGAAGCGTAGAACTTCAACGCGTTACCACCAGTGGTGGTTTCCGGGCTGCCGAACATCACGCCGATCTTCATACGGATCTGGTTGATGAAGATCACCAGGCAGTTGGCGTTCTTGATGTTACCGGTGATTTTACGCAGCGCCTGGGACATCAGGCGGGCTTGCAGGCCCACGTGCATGTCGCCCATTTCGCCTTCGATTTCAGCTTTCGGTACCAGGGCTGCCACGGAGTCGACCACGATCACGTCGATGGCATTGGAACGCACCAGCATGTCGGTGATTTCCAGGGCTTGCTCACCGGTGTCTGGCTGGGAAACCAACAGGTCGTCTACGTTGACGCCCAGTTTGCCGGCGTATTCAGGATCCAGGGCGTGCTCGGCGTCGACGAACGCACAGGTGGCGCCCATTTTTTGCGCCTGGGCAATCACCGACAGGGTCAGGGTGGTTTTACCGGAAGATTCAGGGCCGTAGATTTCAACGATACGGCCTTTTGGCAGGCCGCCAATGCCGAGTGCGATGTCCAGACCCAGAGAGCCAGTGGAAATAGCCGGGATCGCCTGACGGTCGTGATCGCCCATACGCATTACGGCACCCTTGCCGAATTGACGTTCGATCTGACCCAGGGCCGCAGCCAAGGCTTTCTTCTTGTTGTCGTCCATTAAAGTCCTCACGTAATCAATAAGGCCTGACGGCCAACACCTGTATAAGTAGACAGTATTGTTCCACAAAGATCGAAGATCGCCTACCCCTGTTTTTCTATTTCTAGTGCAGCTCGTCGCAACAAGCCCTCAAGCGCGGCCTTTACCGTTTGTCGGCGGACCTCGTCGCGGTTGCCGGGGAAGTGCGCAAGCTCGGCCGTCACCTCCTCGCCAACGCCAAAAGCCAGCCAAACGGTGCCGACCGGTTTGTCCGGCGAACCGCCGTCAGGCCCGGCAACACCGCTGACCGCCACGGCAAAGCGCGACAGGCTTTTTTCCTGTGCACCACGGACCATCGCCTCCACCACTTCCTGGCTGACAGCGCCGACTTTGCCGAACAGTTTCTCGGGTACGCCCAACTGCCGAGTCTTCTGCCGGTTGGAATAGGTGACATAGCCCGCCTCGAACCAGGCCGAACTGCCCGGAATCCGCGTGATGGCTTCGGCGATACCGCCGCCGGTGCACGACTCGGCAGTGGTGACGTGGGCGTTAAGCACCTGCAAACGGCGACCCAGTTCAGCGGCCAGTTGAGTGATTTCCTTCACGGTCGACTCCAGAAGTAGGCGGGGATTTGCCTACCCTACAGGAGCAAATCGCACACGCAAGCGACAGACTGGATCAAGATGCTAACGCCCGACGGCGCGCACGTACGCTTGGCAGGCACGTAAGGCGATCAGGGCGTTATCGCCGTCGTCGGTGATGGCGATAATTCGCTGAGCATGCGCCGGGTCAAGTCCGGCTCGCGGGGTTGCATGAACCACGCCGCTGGCGGTGGCGGCGGTTGGCACTGAGCAATTGAGACTGCGGTCGGTGGCGTCGAGAAGGACTGACAACCGCACATCAGCAGTGGCCAGGCGGTCGCGCAGAGCAGCTTGGTTATGTTGGGCATCGTTCAACTCCTGTACGTGTTGCTGATCGTTGGCACTGAGCTGCTTCTCCAACGCCAACCGTTCTTTTTGCTCAGCCAGGTGTTGAAGCACAACCGCCTGTGCCTGTACATCCGCCTGGCGCTCGAGCTGCGAGCCATAACGCCACGCCTGTACTTGCCAGGTCACAACCACCAGCAGGCAAACGCCGATCAGCCGTAACGCGCCTAAGAAACGCATAACACCGACTTGGCCCGCGCCCACACTTGCAAACGGTCCTCCAGCCCTTTCAGGCCGCCATTGATGCGGCGGGTAATGGTGGTGAACTGGTCTTTGTCGGCCAGCTCATTCAAGCCGTTGCTCTGCCAAAACCACGCCGCGGACTCACATGCCCACTGTGGCTGTTCCAACAGCTGCGGCTGTCCCAGCAGGCGATCGTCGCCGAACAATGCCTGGCTGCACGCCAGGTAGTTACGCCGCCCGGTGATCTGGATCAGTCCCCTGCCCCGATACTTCTGGCCATCGCCGTCCGCTTCGGGGGTGTTGCCCAGGCGCGCGGCCAAAATGCCGGTGTCGTATTTGCTGAGGTATTGGTCGCTGCCCAGTTCGCGCACGTAGCGCAGCTCACCGGATTCGTGGCCGACTTGCGCGAGGAACGCAGCGATGCGCTTGGGTTGGCCGATCTGGAACCTGGACATTGCAGTGTTCAATGCGGACAAAAAAAGGCCCGCAACAGGGCGGGCTCCGGGCAGGATTTGAACCAGTTGAGAAAGCGTTATAGCCATGGGTCCTCACTCGGCCGCGGATAAACCGTTGGCCATGATCGTGCATCGATAACTCTCGCTGCGCTTGCCGCTGGAAGTCACGGTCTTGATCGACCAACGGCCGCGCATGAAGTCGGGCCACGATTCGTCCAGCAGCAACAGGCCTTCAGCGCCGAACAAGGGGTTTCCAGGGCAGATCACATTGACCTGCATCCCTTCGCGCCCCACTCGGCGCATCTCGCCCTCGGCAGCGGTTCTGGCTTCAGCCTCGTTCTGGTAACGCTGCGTCACCACCTTGAACGGCGCGATGCCCACCTGCACCACTCGTTGTTTACCGGCTGCCGCGTCCCACCAGGACGTTTGTGCGCCCAGGTAAGTAGCGCGGCTGGTTTGGGTAAAGCTGGCGGTGATAAACGCGCGATCACCCGGACGATTGTCGCGGGTGATCGACAACGGCACGACCGGCAAGACCTTGCCCGACAGCGATTTTGTCTGCCCTTTGCGGCCCAGCACATACAGCTCGTCGACAGGCTTGGCCACGGCATCGAAGCGATTGGCCAGACGCGTGAGAAACGCCATGTCACTTTCATTGGTCTGGTCGATGTGCGGGATATGCTCGCCTTCCAGATCAGGCGCCACGCGCGGTGAAAAACCGTAGCGCGTGGTCAATTGGCGAAACAGCGCACCCAGGCTGATCGGCCCGTGACTGGCGGTGCGTCGCTTCTTGAATTCGGGCTCATCAAAGGGCGCCGCCGTCGCCACCAGCACCAGACGCAGCGGGAACAGTGACGGTGTGCGCTGGGTGATTTTGAAGCGGCCCTTGTCCACCAGGCCCGACTCCCGATACCCGATGCGCAGGCCGATACGCCCGCCCAGGCTGGGCAGCCCTTCAAGGCCCTCGATGTCGAGTGTCAGCTTGAGCTGGTCGGACGTAAACCCGGCCATGTCGGTATGCTCCCACTCCAATAGCCGCTCATTGAGGAGTGCGGCATTGGCACCGTAAATCTCCACCACGGGTGTAAATCCAAGTGTCATGGTTGCTCCTTAATCCCAGGCCGTAACCGGCTGCCTGGCCACGGGCTGGGTATCCAGCTCAGGCACAATCACATTGACGCCTGCCGGCAATACCGCGCCCTGTTCGGCCAACTGCGGGTTCAAGCGCCACAGCACCTCTTCGGCGGCATCATCACAGCGACCGAGCTCGCGATAGAGCAACAGGTTGACCGAGTCACCGGCAATACTTCGAACCTTACGCATTGACGAACTCCTCCAGTACCAACACCCAATTGACCACCATGGCCGTGCCGTCATCGATCACACAGGACTGTTTTTCGTCCACCGATTTGATGGTCCACAGCCCCCAGTTCAGGCCTACGCCATCGACCAGCGGCAACGGCACACGCAGGGCTTGCAGCGCACGCAATTCGTCCATCCGCGCCATGCCCAGCGCGCGTGCGGCCTTGCCGCCGAATGACAGCGTTTCGAGCGCCTGGCCAACTTGGGTGGATTTGGGCTTGCCGGAAACGATATCCAGGCTGCCCCAACCCCCACTGCTCAAACGGTCCAGGGTGTCGTAGGCAAACCCCCGGGACAGCCCGAAAATAAACGGGCCCAACGCCATTTGTTGTCGCATCACACCACTCCTGTATCGGTCAGGGCCGAGTCACGTCGCGTCGCCAGCAGGCTGTCCATCGACAGCGGCGAGAATTGCGCCTCGATCTGTTGCACCACGATCGCGGCCAGTTGTTGTGGGTTGGCCTGCTCGGGTGCGTTGATGGTGATTTGCGGCGCGAAGTTGACTTGGCGGTTGTCGGCTTGAGCGCTACTGAGGTTTTTGCTGGTCTCGCCGGGTGATGGCAGACGGTCATCGGAGCCCATCAGTTTTTCACTCAGCCAGGCGCCGATATCACTGCCGGCAAACGTACCCAGCGCGCCGCCGACCACTTTGCCGATGGCACCGCCAGCGACACCGCCCATGACCCCGCCCAGCACTGTGCCAGCCCCCGGCACCACCGAGCCGATCGCCGCCCCGGCGAGCGTGCCGAGCGCGCGGCCAACGGCCATGCCCGCAAATTCGCCAGCAACGCCACCGGCAACACCGCCGCCGACTGACCCTACCGTGGTGCTGACGGCTTTACTCAGGCTCCCCGACATCGCGCCCTGGACAAGGTCAATGCCAGCACCCGCCAGCACCACGCCAAGGGAGCCTCTTCGCGCGACCTTACTGGCTCTCGCAGTTCGTGAAGGCTTGTCTGCGGAGCGATCACCGCGCGGCGTTTCGTTGCCTTTGAGTGTGTTCTGGCTGGCTGGCGCGCTCACCTTGCCTGGTGTGGTATCGCCGCCTCCGAGAATCTTGCCGGCGACCTTCTCGAACACCTTGTCCTTCACCGCATCGAACACACCAGAAAACACCGGCCCCAGCGCCGCGCCAGCCAGCGTTACAGCGGCCGTGGTCTTGGGCAGCGCCTCGGCCAACCAGCCCACGCCCGTCACCAGCCCGGTCATCGCGGTTAGCGAGGTGTCCACGATCGGCGCCAGCGCGGCATCCTTGGCGGTATCCAGCCGCGTGGTGCTGGCCTCGAAGGCTTGACGACGTGCTTGTGTGGAGTCTGCGCGAACCGCTGCCGAACGCAGGACCGAGCCTTGTTCGCCAAGTGCCGACGTCGCGTACACCGACTTGTCGGCCACCAGCGTAAACGCCTGCTTTACCGTATCGATGGCGGGCACCAGGCTCAGAATCGACTGATTGCCATCGAACAATTGAGTGGCCAACGCCGCTTGTTTCTCAGCCGGTTGCGCCTTGAGCGCTTCAAGCACCGTGAGCAGGGTCTGGGGCGCATCCTGCTGCATCCCGCCAGCGAGCAACGTGGGATCAAGCTTGAGCGCCGCCCACGCATTGCGCTGGCTTTCAGAAGCGCCGTCGCCTTTGGCCAGGGTGCTGCTGATTTTCTCCAGCCCGACACCGGCTGCACTCTTGCTGTTGCCGGCACTGAGCAATGCCGCCGAAAGCGCCGCTGCCTGCTCGGGGCTCATGCCCGCGGCGGTGGCCGTCCCCCCTGCGCGCTGCACAATCGCGCCGATATCCGCCGCTTCTGCCTTGAGCGAAACGTGGGTGCCCAACACATTGGTCGCGTCAGCCAGGTCCCGGGTTTGCTCGCGGTCGATTTTCATCGACTCGCGCCAGCCGCCCATCATGTCGCCGGCATTTTTGACGTCGACCTTGAAGGCCGTCGCCATGATGGCTGCGTCGCGGGCGAACTGGGTCAGGTCGTCCTGACGAGCCGCGCGGTCGATATTGCCCGAGGCATCCTTGCGGTCGCTGCCGATGCCGGACCGGGCGGCCACATACTCGACCTGTGCCAGGTCCACGGCGCTTGCACCGCTCGCCGCTACCATCGGTTCCGACGCCATGGCCAAGTTGGTTTCGCGCAGTTGTTTGCGCTGGCGGCCGACAAACATCAACAACTGATCCAGGTCAGTCATCGCGGCATCCAGTGCCTGCGAGGGTTTGCGCGCCTCAGCGGGGGCTGCAGCTTTTGCTGCTGCCGCGCCTTCGCCAGCTTCAACTTGCCGGGCGTCCATCATCTTGAGCAGTGAGGCGTTGAACAGCTCGAGGGTATTCACCAGCCGATCCTGCCCCGCCGCCAGGAGATTGATCTCAAGGCTGGCAGTCGCCAGGGCCAACCCCAGACTCGCGGCCTCTACCGGCATCGCGCCCGAGGGCCCGGCGAGTGTTGACGCAATGGGTTTGATACTGGCCTGCGCCACTGCGGTGTCACGTGAGCCCAGCGTCAGCTCGCCTTCCGTGGCGATGGCTGACGGGCTTGCATGGTTATTGCCTGCCATACCGCTCTACTCCTGTTTGACGCCAAGGCGAGTGATCGCGATGTCGTAGCGGCGCAATGCTTTTCCGGCGTCCCAGTCGAGGATCTCCGCCTCATTGACCGAGTAAATCAGTGGCACCACATCGAGGATTACTTCGATGTCGCGCTCCGAAAGAAGTCCGCCGGTTGATTTAAAAAATCGTCGATGCGCTCCTGCAGTTCCGTCCAGTCAGGAACGGTCAGCCCGGCCAGGTCCGGAATCATCAGGCCGGTGCAATGAGCGGTAATGAATTCTGCGCGTTCTTTGTTAGTGGCGAGTTTCTTCATGGCCTTGGTAGCGCGCAGGGCGGGCATTTCCAGGCTCAGTGCGGTCAGGTTGCGGCCGGCGGCATCAAGAGGCAGCATCAGGTGCACCTGTTCATGCTGCGACGGTTCATCGCGTTCGCCGAGGAAGAACGACGCAGGCCGCGTCGACATTTCGTGCACGTACTGAGCAATGCTCACGTAGTCCGGGCGCTTGAGCTGATCGAGTTCTTTTTCCGACAGGCCGGTGGCGAGTTTCGCCAGTTCAAAAAACTGGTCGTCCTCGTCATCACCGGCCCGGGCCAGCGCAGCTTTTTGCGCGGCGTAGAACAGCGGCTTGAGTTGAATCTGCTGGATCGTCGCGCCGGTGTCGGCGGTGATCGGAGACAGCAGAATGTGCAGCGGTGGCATCCAGGCCATGGGGCAATTCCTTGTTTAAGCGTTGTTGAAAGCAGCGCGAATCTAAAGCTGAGCGCGGTCGATGTGGGAGCTGGCTTGCCTGCGATGGCATCACCTCGATACGCCAGGCACACCGAGTCGCCTGCATCGCGGGCAAGCCCGGCTCCCACATTGACTGTGCTCACTTCAGGTCACGGTAGCCCTTAAGGCATCAGCACCGCGCGGCGCGCATCGCCGAGAATGTCGACACCGTTGAGCATGAACTTCTGGGTGCGCACGTCGATGTCGATCACCGAAATGCCGTTTTCCAGACGGTTGTAGGTACGGCAGGACAGTTCCAAAGTGGTGGTGACCTTGTCGCCCATCTTCAGCTTCGCCTCCTCCAGGGATTTGAGTTTGCCGCCGACGGTGTGGTAGGTGAAGTAGGTCTTGCCATCCTGGTCCTGGCCGGCTTCACGCACGTTCAGCAGAATGTCGTCGCCCATACGCACGCCCAGGGCCAGCATGATCTCCGGCCCGGCACCTTGCAGAACCAACTTGGCATTGAGCACCTTGCCGCTCTTGGCCATCTCTTCGGCGATGAAGCGCCCGCCGGACATGGATTCCATGTCGAACTCGATCTTTGGCGGGGTGAACTCTTCCACCGTCGCGGACAACGGCAGGCCTTGCAGGGTGGCCGCAATGGCCTGTCTTACACGGTTGGTAAACATTAGAGAACGTCCTCCAGGAACTGCTCGATGATTTCATCGCGGGCGTTGAGTTGATAAATCATGTGTTCGTTCGGCGCGTAGCGGCCGTAGTCGATGACGATGAACCAGGTGCCGTTTTTGTACTTCTCGACACTGTTCAATTCCGGGTGCAGGTACACGCTGCCGCCGGGGATGGTTTCGTCGGCGACCAGGGTTTGCAGCCAGTCGTTGATGCGCTTGACCTCCTGGTCCATGAACGACTTGGTGAGGTTCTTGGCCATGGCTTTCTGGCCGGCCTTGACCAGCTTGCGGCTGATGGCATCTTCCAGGCCGACGTAGCTGATGAACTTGCCGGTGATGGAGCGGTTACCCAGCAGCGAGAAGCCGCCGAGGATGGTGCGGGCGTAGTAGCTCACGCCATAGCGGTTGAGCAGGTCGCCTTCGGTGGAGGTGTCGAGGATGTTGTACTCGACCACGCGGGAAACGTCCTCGGCGAAGGTCACCTGGTTGCCCGGGCTTTCCCATTGCTTGACCTTGGCCAATGCGGCGATGGCCAGCGAAGATGGCGACAGGAACACGTTTTTCTTCGCCGCCTTGGAGTACACCGATGGCATGTTGTGCACCAGCAGGCATCGGTCGAAACCCAGGTCGGCACCGCCCAGTTCGCCGCTGTAGGTCACCTGATCAGCAACCGAGGCGTCTTTGCCATCCAGCACCACACGGGCCTTGATGCGCTTGCCGAACGAGGCAAACTCGCCGGCCACGGATTTGGTGCCGGTGAAACCCGGGGCGCCGATGATGGTCAGGTCTTCAGGGACGCTGCTCAGGGCAGCCAGGCCCAGCTTGCGCCCAGTGGTTGGCTCGTTGCCGCCGATCACATTGTTGAGGGTGTCGGCCGGGGTTGCGCCCTCCTCCACGATCACCACGTAAACCGGCACCTTCACTACTTTGAGGATCTGGTACACCGCCTGAAACAGCGTGCCCGACTCGGCGCCGGTCGGGTCCAGCAACGCCTGGGTGGTGAAGCTGTTGATGCGAAACGGCGCGTTTTTCGGGATCGACGCGTGGGCGTTCGGCGCAGTGCCGACCAGGCCGATGACGTTATCGCCAAGACCACCCATGGCCTCGGGAGATTCAGTGGCATTCACGGTGATGCCGTTGTGCTCGAAGTTAAGAACCTCAGCCATGGTTAGTCAGCCTTCTTGGGGGTGGAGTTGAGGACGCTGGTCAGTTCCAGGCGGCCGGCGGTGCGCAGGGTGGATGCTTCGACGTCGAGCAGTTCCAGTTCTTCGCCGGCGGTGGACCAGTGGCCACCTCCGAGGGGGAATGGGATGAGGACGGTGTATTTCTGGCGATTAGACGTAGCCATTTTTTTGAATCTCCAGGCATAAAAAAAACCGCAACGCGGCTCTCGGGGAATGTTTCAGATATCGGGTTAAGCATTACGCGCCAAGGCGCGAGGTTATTTCTTTGGAAGTTCGGAGGGATCGACGCCCTGAAAAGCCTTCACTTCAGGCTCGGATGGCGGTGTGTAAATGAAAGGGCTCGCGGGCTGTTCCGGCCAGATCACTGCCTGTGGAAAATCAGGCTGGCCCTCCATCTGTGCAAGATGCACGCGGTACAGGCGCCAAGCCGCCACCTCAGCTTGCCTGGCGGGCAATTCGTCCGCCTCCTCTCCCGCCAAACCAGCGGCGATGGTGTCCTGCAATACCTCAACAGCCGTCAGCAATTCGTTGATTTTCTGGGTAGCGGATGCAGCCTTATCCGTACGCATGCACATCACCAGCGCGAGGATCATTTCACGCGTAGGCTCTTGAACCTCTCCAAACTCGCCAGCCTTCGCACGCTCGAAAAGCTCAACACCGTGAGGCTCAGCGTCATTAGGAGATGCCGCGAAGGGCTGTTCCCCAATGGTCTCTTTGGTTTGTTCAAAAACCACGTTCAGCACTATTGCGCTATGCGCCTGGTCGGTCCAACGTGGATTGTTTGCACTTAGAACGGTAAACATTTGATCACCTTATATTTTAATTAAGAAACACGTTGCCACAACGAAGCGTTGTAGCTAGTCAAAGCGCCATGCAAGCGCCACTGCCCTACGTTGAGCAGGCCTGAATTATTGCCTGCACCGTCACTTACAGTGAGCGATGTATAGAGCAACTGATTGCCCGCCAATATCGTGCCTTGGTTAGAGGCAGGCTGCGCAACCAGCGGACGCGCAAATGCATATTGCCCGACTGCACTTAGGCCAAGGGCAGCCACTTTTGCACCATGATTTGCGTCACTGATCAAATCGCCAAAATCTGTTGCGTCTACCGTTAAACGCAGACTCCCTGCCGAGTTAAAGCCCAGTTTAACTTTGTTATTAACCTGCCCCACGCCACCG
Organism: Pseudomonas sp. Larv2_ips; assembly: GCF_963879675.1. Lineage (NCBI taxonomy): Bacteria > Pseudomonadati > Pseudomonadota > Gammaproteobacteria > Pseudomonadales > Pseudomonadaceae > Pseudomonas > Pseudomonas sp. Larv2_ips. Next base: position 230,215 of record NZ_CAWOAW010000014.1, on the reverse strand, counting down.
CCCTGTTGTATCGGCGTGTAGCCCAAACGCGGCTGAATGTAATAAACGACACCGTCTGTCAAACGGCGCATGTACATGAATTCAGGGTTATCGGACGCCATCCCCACCGTGGTGATGGCATCGCGAATTGGCCTGGACAAAACATACTCTTCGCACTTGGCAATTGTTTCGTCTTTTGTATACGCGTTGGTAATGCCATAGGCGGCAAGCGTAGAGCCCCAATTTGCCTTGGTGTCAGGCGAAAAGTTTCCGGAATACCAAAAATTGCCAAGATCCGTTGTATCCACCGTCGCCTTCAAGCCGACAGGGGACCAGCCAATGTTAACCCTTGATCCCGTCTGTCCCACCCCGGTGCCTTGCGCGACGGGTGTGTAATCCAGTTTTCTCTGGATAAAGTACAACGCGTTATCCGATTCACGGCGCATGTACATAAGCGCTGGATCATTACCGGCCATGCCGATGTTGGTAATACCATCGCGCATGACGCGTTGTGCAACCAAGTATCCCGTTTCATCTTTGGTATAAGCGTTGGTAATGCCATAGGCGGCAAGCGTCGACCCCCAATTTGCCTTGGCGTCGGGAGAGAAGTTTCCGGAATACCAAAAATTCCCCAGGTCTGTTGTATCAACCGTTACTTTCAAACCAACGCTGGACCATCCAATGTTTACTCTTGAGTTATTTTGGCCTACGCCGGTCCCTTGCGAGACGGGTGTGTAATCCAATTTCTTCTGTATGAAATACACCAGGTTATCTGTTTCACGGCGCATATACATAAGTGATGGGTCATTACTGGCCATGCCTATGTTAGTAACACCGTCGCGCAAAGCACGTTGCCCGACCAGATAATTGGTTTCGTCCTTGGTAAATGCGTTAGTCACTCCATAAGCGGCAAGCGTCGACCCCCAATTAGCCTTGGTATCGGGAGAGAAATCAGAAGACGTCCAGATTTTTCCGAGATCGGAATTATCGATGGTCAACTTCAGATTATTACCTGACCACCCCAGCCTTACCGTGTTTTGGAGCTGGCCAATACCCGTGCCTTGCTGAACAGGGAGGTAGGTCAATTTTGACTGAAAGCGCACGTCGCTCTCGGTTTTTGTGAAAGCATCCACAATACCGAAACCCGCGAGACTGGTTGGGTTGGTGCCACCGATCACAAAACCTCGACGGTCAACCGAGACACTCCGATACGTGCCAGGAGTGACCCCACTCGGGCCATAAATCTGCTCGAATTCGAGCGCTGTAGTGCCCAGGATAATCGGTGCGTTCGTGGTCAGTTGCCACAGCGTGTCAGCGTACTTCGTGCCCTCCTCAACACTGACTATCAAGTTAGGTGTTACTTCACCACTGACATCTGCATCAGTACGGCGAAACCAAGTGCCATTGGCAACAGTGTAAATACCATTAGTGGCCGCAATCGCCTGGAACGTTACCAGTACGCTGTCGCCCGCCACAACGGCAACGCCGTCGAGCATTTGAGCACCGCTCAACACAATTGGCCCAGTTGCAGCGGCTCGCACGGACTTTTTAGTGTCCAGTTTCGCCAGCTCGCCTGCCACGTAATCGGCCACCCAGGCACGCGTGGCCTTGACGATCGAGTCATCGATCGACAGCACCACATTCGACGCGTTGCTCGTTTGAAAAATAGCACGCAGATAAAACTCTTTGCCTGCGCCTTGATCGGCCATTACCGGTTTGAATGACTCTGGATACTTAATGACCGCATAGAGGATACCGGTGTCAGTCCATATGGCGGCTTCACGCACATACCAGCCACCCACCTCATTAGGAATCGTCACCTCAGCCAGTAACCAGCTTAAGTTTTTTTGATCCTGCATCAATGCATTGATGCTGCCTCGCCATACCTCACGGCGCAAAGCGACCGCGGTCGCGTCGGGGTTATAAGCAGAACCGCCGCCATCGCCGACCGACATATGCGTCAACTTGATAGGCGTCCCGCTTGCCTTGCAAGCGGTCTCGTGCGCGATCCCGGCGTTTGTTAACAGTGTGTAGTAATCAGCCATTTTTACTCCAACGGGTAAAGGGTCATGGTCTCGACGGTGTAAATACCCGCCGCCATATAAAGCGGCGAAATGGATGAGAGGCCTTCCAACTTGAAGGGGTAAATCGTGGTCAGTTCCCCACACACAGTGACCGCACTGATGCAGTGATTGCCTGATGCGGATAACCCGACACTCACCGCCAACGTGTCACGCTCGCTTTTTGCATCCGCGAGGCGCTTGTCGAGCCGAGTGTTTATCTCTTCGCTGTAAGGCCGATCAGTGAAAGCTCTAACGGTGAAACTGTATGGCGCACCCGTAGGAGACTTCTCATGCCACGCCTGTATCTGAGGCGATAATTCAAGCCCCCGGACCGCATTTTCGAGCGCAAGGCGCGTGCCTGCCTGGCGTTTTGTTGGCCAAGAAAACCCGACGGTAAGACGCTTTTCAGACTCCGCAGCGTTAGCACTCCATTCCGCCACACCGCGATCCGCAGCCAGGTAGGGTAGAAACTCCGTAGGCGTTTCATTAGGGTTCATCAGACTCGGAAAAGGCGGCGTAATACGGTTGACCAGCTTTGCGAAACCGAGGTCCAGCGCCCTCTCCAGTGCCGAACTATTCGCCGGCAGGAGGCTATGATCGATTTGTTCTTCGCTCATAAGATTCGCACCTCAACCGCGACACCGGTGCAATAGGGAGCCTGAAAGGCCGTTGCCTGAATCGGAGATACAGGCTCGAGGATTTCAAGCTGTGCGGCACCCGCTGTATGAATGGCGTAATCAATCCAACTCGGGTCCACACGACCTTCCAGCCGATGACAGGATTTCGCATAGTCCTGCAGCAGTTTTTGAGCAGCTACTTGAGTGAGGCCCGAGTCCGGACCGGCATTGATCTTCGCTACCACACTGATTTTGTAAGGCAGGATTTTCGCAGCTTGCACGCTGACCAGATCCGTCTCCGGCCGTACATCCGGCCGTGCGAAATGGCGACGAACGCCGTCAAGCAAATCGACAGAAGGCGTGCCGTCGCCCTCACGGGAAAGCACGGTGACCATGACTTCGCCGGGCGCTGTTCGACGCCCATTGCCGTCTTTGACCTGGGCCGCATAGCCGTCCGGGTCAAAGGTGTAGCTGACGGTTACCACACCTGGCGTAGCGCTTTGCACCTTCACCGACGGCCGTTCGCCTAGAGTGAAAACCTCACGCCGATACTGCATTCGCGAACCTGCGGCCGGGGCATGTGGCGCCAGGTAGTAACGCAGGCGAGCGTCGTCATCACTCTCCAATGTTGGCGGCACAGGCGGAAATGCCGCCGGGTCGCCAGGGTCGAGTACCTGGCGCTCCAGGCCCATATCGGCCAGGCGCGCATCCAAATTGCTGCCGGTGGCCCACCACGCCAGCATCTGTTTGATGCGTGCATTGTATTTGCGCTCGTGGGTTTGCAGCCGCACGCAAAACGCTTCCAGCGCCAGGGTCAGCAGCTCGCTTTCATTGTCGAGACTGACCTTGAGTTTGGCCGCACTTTGCGGCGCTCGGGTGGCGACGTAGTCAACGACAAACGCCTTGAATTCGGCCAGCAACGGTTCGAACTCATCCACCGCGATGATGGCCGGTTCCTCCAGTTGGTTCTGGCCGGGGATCAGCATGCTCATGTCACGACCTCGAAGGTTTGTTGGCGGTTTTTCCAGGTGCCGGCGAAGCGCAACAACAAGCCGGCACCTTGGCGGGTGGCGACGATGACCTGGGGTTGGAAATCGCCGATGCCGTTCTGCGCGTTATAGAACGCTTGGGCGGCGTGGCTTTGGGCGAGAATCAGCAGGTCGTCGCCGAGGTTCTGGCCGAGCAGTTGCGGGATCTGCGAGCCGTACAGCGGGCGTTTTTGGCGAGTGCCCACGGGGGTGGTCAGCGCTCGGGTGGCGCGCTGCACGAATTGCAGCCAGTCATCAACGGCTGCGCCGGTGTTCCTGTCGATTCCGATCATGCGGTGTCCTTATCGGGGGCTGATGACGCGTCCTTGGTGGTCCACTACGGGGCCGCTGAAGTGTGCGCCGCCGGCATCGAGCAACAGGCGGGTGCCGCCGATTTGCAGGGTGATGCCCTGGGCGCTCATGGTCAGGCTGGCGGCGCCGACCTTGACGTCGACCTGCTCGCGGGAGCCGGTAAAGGTGGTGGGGCCGTTGACCCAGTTGAACGTGTGGCTGGCGTCGTCGTAGTCGCTTTGAGTGCCGTCCTGATGGCGGCGGCGGGTCAAGCTGGCAACGCTGGAGACCGGCGGAAACTGACTAGTGTTCAGGCCGAACAAGGCCACAGACTGGCCGCCGCCTTCGCCGCCGCCGTAGTTGAGCAACAGGCATTGTTCGCCCACGGACGGAATGCGCGTTTCAGTCTGTGCACCGGCGCTAGGGTTGAAAAAACGGATGGCCGGCGTGAGCAACTCACCGTGGCTGACCTTGCAGGTATTGCTGTCGGCGTCGACCTCCTGACACACGCCAATGCGGCAGAAGCTTTCGGCACGCCGGTAAAGGTCTTCAAGCTGGGTTTCCATTTCCACCAGGCGCTCTACGATCGGCCCCAGTTGCATGCGTAACAGCGCGTCGAACATGGGCTACTCCGCCAGTGGTTTGTATTGATCGGGGTCGTTGATGTTCGAGACTTCCCAGGTGCGAGCGAACAGCGGTTGGCCTGTGGGATCGGTGAGTAATACAGGTCCCAAGTAAAGGGTTTGGGTGAAGGAAACGGTCCAGGTGTCGTAGTCCGTTTCCGCCGTGGTGCGCACAGACGGCGCGGCGACGATATTCATCGGCAAATCACACTGTGACTGCGGCAGGTTCCAGCGGTTATCCAGCACCAGGTCCATCAGTTGGCTGGCCAGGTCGCAGGCATCAAATGGCAATGCCCCGGGCGCAACCATGGCCTTGAGCGAAAGGGTCAACGCGTGAGCCTTGCGCCCTTCTCGGGAGCGAATGCCGGGGCCATTGCCCTCGACCGTGATCAATACGCCGGTGTTATCCCCGGTGCCGTTAAGGTCCTGGTGATTGCCGATCTTCAGGTCCGGGAAGGCCGCTTGCAGCGCCTCGCCAATGGCGAGGGGCAGTTGAGAGGGCTTTTCGATGAGCATCATTTTAAGTAGCGTCCTTGCAACAGTTACTGCGGGTCCTGACGGGAGTTTTCGTTGATTCCGATGCGCTTGGCCGCCCACCGCTCATACAGGCCGATGGCTACATCGGCACCGGCCATGGCAGTCAGGCAACCGATGGCGCCGGCCGTCCAGATCGACATGCCGGCGGCGTAGCACAGCATCAGCGCTGAAACGCCGCACACCATGCAGGCCCCGGAGCGCAGGGCCAGACGGCGGATCAGCGACCAACCCCGTGCGCCCTCTTTGTCGGCGCGCCACATTTCGCCGGATACCCCGCCGATCACTGCCAATACGATGACCAGCCAGATAGGCATTTCCGCTAACGCTTGCTGTTCATTTGTCATGTCACGCCTCCTGGCTGAGCAATAGATAGTCCGTTTTTCATTTACAAATGCTTCGATAGGTAGGCATTCCAAAAAGCCCGGTCGCCCGGGCTTTTCAGTAATGCGGTCCAGATTCGGTCTTTCGGCGCTACTGGCGCGGTACGGACCTTTCCTCAATGTTTTTCCGACCACGATCCCTGTCTGCCGGATAACTGCTTCTGGTGCTTTACGCTGCACACCCGGGTCAGTTGCCAACCCTCTGAACCGTTATTAGGCCGGTTCATCGCTGCCTGTTTTTGAAGCGTTGAAACTAAAGAGCGTCGGCATCCTTGCCGGTGTTGCCTGGCATCCCTGCCATCGCTTCGATGGCGTCCTTGCCGATGTTGCGTGCCGTCCTTGTCACTTTCCTTGGCAGCATCCTTGCCGCCTCCACCACCTTGTTGGCTGGCTTGAGACAAAGAATATGCATGTATGCATATACAGTCAATGCACAAATGCATTTATTTTTGCCGTGGAAATGCATGCGTGCATTCGCGGCCTTGCGGGCAGAGGGCTTGGTGGTTTTCTGCAGGCGAAAAAAAGCCCGCGCAATGGCGGGCGTTGTCTTACGTAAGGAGGTTAACGGGCGTACATGCCCCACCAGAACACATGACCGAGGATGCTGATCTGCTCATCCTGGATATCCTGGAAACTGTAGTCCTCGTCCGGGTGTTCATCGCGATTGAAGCTGCGCAAGCGAATCCCGGTAGGCAGGCGGTAGAGCTGTTTCACCCGTAACTGGCCATTGTGGTTGATGGCATACAAATCGCCATCGACGATATCGCCAATGCCACTCTTGCCTGCGTTCACCCCGACCGTGGCGCCGTCGCGCAGCACCGGCAACATACTGTTGCCGCGCACCGTCACACACTTGGCCTGGTCGAACTGCACACCGTTATGCCGCAAGCTGCGCTTGCCGAACCGCAGGCTGGCCTTCTCGCTTTCCTCGATGACGAATCTTCCTGATCCAGCAGCCAATTCAACCTCGCGCAGAAAGGGGATCGACACCTCGTCATCATTAACGGGCGTGTCGTCGTCCCACAGGCTTATGTCCTTGAGTTCCGAATGCATCGGGTCGCGCCCGTCATCGCGCAAAGCCCCCGCCGCCGCGCGCCCGCGCAGGTGGTCGGTGCTGACGCGAAAGTACTCGGCGATGCGCGAGATGTGCTTGTCCGACGGGTCAACGATCTTGCCGCTGAGGATCCGCGAGAGTGTGGATTGAGGCACGCCGGTACGCCGGTGAAGCTCCGTGGGGGAGATCCGGTCGCGGTCCAGCAGTTCTCTTAAGACGATAGAAACGTTGCGTTTTTGCATAACGCGGATAGTGCCGGGAGTTTTAGGGGTTGGCAAATGCTAATTTGCATAATTTATGCAAATCAGAAAGCGACAGCCAAAACGTCAGTAAGCGATGGGGGACTGGACACTCATCAACTTCAAAGTCTGAGAGGCTGTTATCAGCCAAAAGCAGTCATTCATCTGACCTTCAAACAAGAGGTATTTATACGGAGAACGACAATCGAGAAATTATGAGGCACCGGCGGTCGGACTCGTCTCAAGCACCGCTCTGGAAGGCCGATACCACAGGTGTTAATTTGCGCGGCTCCGGCCACGAACCGGAACCGCAGACAGGGATGTTTGGACGTCTTTCACGCCCAACCAGGCGTGCCTAATTTCTGTCATGAGTATCATCCGATGCTGCAAAGATCCCTAAGAACCCAAATTCTCGCGCTGCTGAGCGGCAGCCTGTTGGCGATGTTGCTGATTGCTTTGGCATGCTTTCATTTCCTGTCCAGCGGGGTGCAAAACTACGCCAACCTAATCGAAGGTCCGCTGCACACGTCGCAATTGATCGACGAAGCCAATCTGCAATTCAAGGTGCAGGTACAGGAATGGAAAAACGTATTGCTACGGGGCAAGCAGCCGGCAGACCTGGATAAATATTGGAAGCAATTCGAAGAACGTCAGCGCGACGTGCAGGGGATCCTCGGCGAACTGGCTAACCAAAATGGCCTGGACGGCCAACTCAAGGCCCGCATCGAACGCCTGCGTGACGAACACCGCCAGCTGGGCAGCGCATACCAGAAAGGCCGCGATGCCTATATCGCCGCGGGTGCAGACCCCACCGCAGGCGACACCGCCGTTAAAGGCGTCGACCGTGCTACCAGCGACCAGATGAGCGAACTTGTCGGCGAACTGCGCAAACAGGGCGCCGAGCAATCGACGCTGATCAGCGCTGCTGCAAAACGCACGGTGATGCTGGGGATTATCGTAATGCTCGCCTCGGGTCTGTTGATCGGCCTGTTGAGCCTGTGGCTCATCAACCGCAACTTGGTTGACCCCATCCGCAAGCTGATCGACTACGTGGCGCAACTGAGCCAAGGCAAACTGACCGAACGCGTGGTCAGTAGCCGTGAAGACGAGTTGGGCAAACTGGCCATGGCCGCCAACACCTTGCGCGACTTTCTCGCCGAAACCTTCAACCGCTTGCAGCGCAGCGCCAAGGATCTGGACAGCGCAAGTGGCGAGTTAAACGCCATCGCCGGTCTCATGGCCAGCGGTACCAACGAGCAGTTCAACCGTACCGATCAGGTGGCTACGGCGATGAACGAAATGTCCGCCACCGCCCAGGAAGTGGCTCGTCACGCAGCCGATGCCGCACGCGCTGCCGATGATGCCGACCAATCCGCGCAGCAGGGCGAAAAAGTCATGCGGGGCACCATTCACACCATCACCCAAATGCGTGGCGAGATCGCCAACACAGCCACGGTGATCCGTCGCCTGGAAACCGACAGTGGCCGCATCGGCAAGGTGCTGGAAGTGATACGCGGCATCGCCGAACAGACTAATTTGCTGGCGCTGAACGCGGCGATCGAAGCGGCCCGCGCCGGTGAAGCCGGACGCGGTTTTGCGGTCGTGGCCGACGAAGTGCGAAGCCTGGCCCAGCGCACAGCGGCGTCTATCATCGAAATCAACCAGATCATCCAAACGGTGCAAACCGGCGCGGTGGACGCGGCTCAGGCGATTGAAAGTGGCCAGTCGCGCAGTGAAGAAAGTGTCGCGCAAGTGAATGAGGCCGGCGCCATGCTGGAGCGCATCACCCATGCCGTGGAAGCCATTCGCGACATGAACCGCCAGATTGCCACCGCCGCCGAAGAGCAAACCTCGGTGGCGGAAGACATCTCGCGCAACCTCACCGAAATCACCACGATTGCCAGTACCAACCTGGACAACATGCAGCGCACCGAAGCGGCAAGCCGCAACCTTCACGGGTTGTCAGGGCAGTTGAATGAAGTGACGGCACGCCTGAGTGCTTAGCCGGACCGTTAGCCGTTAGATCGGCTTCGGGCTGAGCAGACATGTTGGAAGACCGAGCCCCGTATTTAGTCATAGCCTGACACGGGGCAAATGCTCAGACCAAAGACTCTCAGCATTTGCGTGACCTTGCGGCGGTGATACCTAATCGACGAAACGTAGGCTTTTTTTGCGGGCACGCTGGACAGCTTTTTTGCCAGGCTCTTTTGGCAGCAACTGCGTTAGATCCGATAATCGCGTCTCCGCTTTTTCGAGCGCGTTGATTGAGTAGCGCTGCCAAACCTTTTCAACTGGCCACAGGTCAGGTTCAGTCGAGCTCTCCCGACGGGCATCTTTTGTCCGTTTCCACTTGAGTCGATTGATCGGTAGTGGCCTAAAGCTGCGTTCACCTTTAAGCCACTGACCAGGGCTTTTATCCTCAGGTGATCATTGGCGGGGCGTATCCCCCCGCATGGGCCCGCTGGCAACTGGCAAAGCAAAGAGGCTTCCCTTTTTCCCAGTTGCACCCACCCCAGCACCACGCTACCCTCCTTCCCGTCGCTGCCAATTCAGTGATCGGGCCTGAGAACCCGGCAAGATGCAGGCGCACCAAGCGCCCCCAAACCCGATTTGCAGGCGTTTTTTTTCGCCTCACAATTCGTGCAATGGCGGCTGTGCGTGGGAGACCTTCGGGTCTGCCGGGTTCCTGTATCTCCGGTTTCTCAGCCTGCGCACAGCTGCCACCCATTCGCCTGAGAACGAACGTGGTAGCTCTCCACTGATATGGGAGTTTTACCGATGACCGCTACAGATCCGTCTGCGTTAACCACCCTCGGCGTCACCCCCTTCTCCTTTCATTCCGACCAACCGCTATTCCGTGTCAACAGCGGTGTTTCCCTGCACGAAGCCTTGCACCATGCCTCCGACCTCCTCCATGTCGCCAAGCAGCTCGCAGAAGATGCGGCGATGACCAGGGAGACGGACCGTTACGCCTGGGCGTCGCATTACTTGCAGGAGATGGTGAAAGCGGTGGTTGATGATGCAGTGAAGGTGTTGGATTCGCCCGGCAACATTCAGTAAGGGGCGACCGTAAAAAAGGGCGGCGCTTTATATAAAGGCGCCGCCCTTTTTTTGTGTTTTACCTGGCCGTTTGCGACCTGCGAAGGGCCGACTTCACGTGTTAACCTTGCGCCCATCGCAACAAATGCTGGGCCAAGCGCCCAATGCCGTTTAGTTAAGCGCCCCCGATTGGGCACGATGTTGAGCTTTCGAACTTCAGCGATGCAGGGGCTGCGGCCTGCAGGTACAGCGCGGCGATCCCTTCGCAGCCTCGCTAAGGCTCGACAGCTCCCACATTCGGCCTGCGTCGTTTGGAAGCCTGCGCTGCGCAACTGATCGACACTGGACCACGCGCGCCCTTTGCCCCATCACTTTCAACGAATTTGCCTACTATCCAATGAGTAAAAACACCGCCGATCTGTCCTCCCACACGCCGATGATGCAGCAGTACTGGCGTCTGAAAAACCAGCACCCTGATCAGTTGATGTTCTATCGCATGGGCGACTTCTACGAGATCTTCTACGAAGACGCGAAGAAGGCCGCCAAGTTGCTGGACATCACCTTGACCGCGCGCGGGCAGTCGGCGGGGCAGTCGATTCCGATGTGTGGGATTCCTTACCATTCGTTGGAAGGCTACTTGGTCAAGCTGGTGAAGCTGGGCGAGTCGGTGGTGATCTGTGAGCAGATCGGCGACCCGGCGACCAGCAAAGGGCCGGTGGAACGTCAGGTGGTGCGCATTATTACGCCGGGCACGGTGAGTGATGAGGCGTTGCTGGACGAGCGTCGTGACAACCTGATCGCGGCGGTGTTGGGCGATGAGCGTTTGTTCGGCCTGTCGGTGCTGGACATCACCAGCGGCAATTTCAGCGTGCTGGAGATCAAGGGCTGGGAGAATCTGCTGGCGGAGCTTGAGCGCATCAACCCGGTGGAGTTGTTGATTCCGGATGATTGGCCCAAGGACTTGCCGGCAGAAAAGCGTCGTGGGACCAAGCGTCGTGCGCCGTGGGATTTCGAGCGTGATTCGGCGTTGAAAAGTCTGTGCCAACAGTTCTCGGTGCAAGACCTCAAAGGCTTCGGCTGCGAAACCCTGACCCTGGCCATCGGCGCCGCCGGTTGCCTGCTCGGTTATGCCAAGGAAACCCAGCGCACCGCCCTGCCGCATTTGCGCAGCCTGCGCCACGAGCGCCTGGACGATACCGTGGTGCTCGATGGCGCCAGCCGTCGCAACCTGGAGCTGGACACCAACCTGGCCGGTGGCCGCGATAACACGCTGCAATCGGTGGTGGACCGTTGCCAGACCGCCATGGGCAGCCGCTTGCTGACCCGCTGGCTGAACCGTCCGCTGCGCGACCTGAGCGTGCTGCAAGCGCGCCAAACCTCTATTACCTGCCTGCTGGATGGCTATCGTTTTGAAAAGCTGCAGCCGCAGCTGAAGGAAATCGGCGATATCGAGCGCATCCTGGCGCGGATTGGCCTGCGTAATGCGCGGCCGCGTGACTTGGCGCGTCTGCGCGATGCCTTGAGCGCCCTGCCGCAGCTGCAAGTGGCGATGACCGAGCTGGACACTGCGCACTTGCAACAACTGGCCGTGACCGCCGGCACATACCCGGACCTCGCGGCGCTGCTGGAAAAAGCCATTATCGACAACCCGCCGGCCATCATCCGTGACGGCGGCGTGCTGAAAACCGGTTACGACACCGAGTTGGATGAGCTGCAATCGCTGAGCGAAAACGCCGGGCAATTCCTGATCGACCTGGAAGCTCGCGAAAAGGCCCGCACCGGCCTGGCCAATTTGAAGGTCGGTTACAACCGCGTGCACGGCTACTTTATTGAGTTGCCGAGCAAGCAGGCCGAGTCGGCGCCGATCGACTATCAGCGTCGTCAAACCCTTAAAGGTGCTGAGCGTTTCATTACGCCGGAGCTGAAAGCGTTTGAAGACAAGGCGCTGTCGGCCAAAAGTCGCGCTCTGGCGCGCGAGAAAATGCTCTATGAAGCGCTGCTCGAAGACTTGATCAGCCGCCTGGCGCCGCTGCAGGACACCGCCTCGGCCCTGGCGGAACTGGATGTGTTGAGCAACCTGGCCGAGCGCGCGCTGAACCTTGATTTGAACTGCCCGCGGTTTGTCAGCGAGCCGTGCATGCGCATCGTGCAGGGTCGTCACCCGGTGGTGGAGCAGGTGTTGACCACGCCGTTCGTCGCCAACGACCTGGCGCTGGATGACGACACCCGCATGCTGGTGATCACCGGTCCGAACATGGGCGGTAAATCCACCTACATGCGCCAGACCGCGTTGATCGTGCTGCTGGCGCATATCGGCAGTTTTGTACCGGCAGCCAGTTGCGAGCTGTCGCTGGTCGACCGCATTTTCACGCGGATCGGTTCCAGCGATGACCTGGCCGGTGGCCGTTCGACCTTTATGGTGGAAATGAGCGAAACCGCCAACATCCTCCACAACGCGACCGAGCGCAGTTTGGTGCTGATGGACGAAGTCGGCCGCGGCACCAGCACCTTCGACGGGCTGTCGCTGGCCTGGGCGGCCGCCGAGCGATTGGCGCATTTGCGCGCCTATACATTGTTCGCCACGCACTATTTCGAGCTGACCGTGCTGCCGGAAAGCGAGCCGCTGGTGGCCAACGTGCATCTCAATGCCACTGAGCACAACGAACGTATCGTGTTTCTGCACCACGTGCTGCCAGGGCCGGCGAGCCAGAGTTACGGCCTGGCCGTGGCGCAATTGGCCGGTGTACCGGGTGATGTGATCACCCGCGCTCGCGAGCACCTCAGCCGCCTGGAAACCACGGCCTTGCCCCATGAAACCGTGGTGGCAAGCCCGAAAAAAGCCAGCAGCAAACCCGCTGCGCCGCACCAGAGCGACATGTTCGCCAGCCTGCCTCACCCTGTCCTGGATGAGTTGGCCAAGCTGGACCTGGACGACATGACGCCGCGCAAAGCGCTGGAAATGCTCTATGCACTAAAGACACGGGTCTAACGCAGACGCTTGCAAGCTGATAGAATCTCGCGCGGTTTGGGATGCTGCGGGCTTTTAGCCTGGCCTGCAGACTATCGCTCCCGAACCTCGCGAGCCCCACCACAAGGGGTTTCGCTGCCGCCGCCTGAGGAGAGAATTAGAAATGACCTTCGTCGTTACCGACAACTGCATCAAGTGCAAGTACACCGACTGCGTCGAAGTGTGTCCGGTGGACTGCTTCTACGAAGGCCCGAACTTCCTGGTTATCCATCCGGATGAGTGCATCGACTGCGCCCTGTGTGAACCAGAATGCCCGGCCGTCGCTATTTTCTCCGAGGACGAAGTCCCGGCAGAGATGCAGGAATTCATTCAGTTGAACGTCGAATTGGCGGAAATCTGGCCCAATATCACCGAACGCAAGGATCCGATGCCGGATGCAGCGGAGTGGGATGGCAAAAAAGGCAAGATTGCAGACCTCGAGCGCTAAAGCGCCGCCGCCCAATAAAAAAGGCCCCTTGCGGGCCTTTTTGCGTTTCTGCAGGGCAGGTTTCACTTTTCTGCAGGCAAAAAAAAGGGGCGGTATGACCCGCCCACATTTTTTCCCTAGTCCCTGTATTCCTTTTTCATCATCCTGATGAATCGCATCCTGCGACGTTCCTTCAACCATCGTTCCTTGATGGCTGTGTCAATCCGTGGACACAGGGCTGATCTTAGAGAGTTCCAAGGGAAGTTCAACGGGATCCAACGGCTGGGCTGAAGAGCTTCATCGCTAAAACAACAATAAATAATTGTTATATTTCAATAAGATAGAAAATTCTCTCTCCATTTCGAGATGTCCACGCCCGGTAAAAAACCCAAACACTTACGAAAAAGTAAGTGAATGCTTACACGCGCAAATGCGTAAAAGCGCAACAGCGCCCGGTTGACCTTCCTGCGGACAAGAAAAAAGCCCCGACACTGTCGAGGCTTCTTTTCCTTCAGGCTGATCAGTCGTCGCTGACCGTAATCGTCGGCATTGCCGGCGCAGCCGCTTCCTGCAGGACGATGCGCGCGCCTACATGACGGGCCAACTCCTGATAGATCATAGCGATCTGCCCATCGGGCTCAGCCGCCACGGTCGGCCTGCCGCCATCCGCCTGTTCACGAATTTCCATCGCCAGCGGCAATGAAGCCAGCACTTCAACGCCGTATTGCGTGGCCAGCTTCTCACCGCCGCCTTCGCCGAACAGGTGCTCGGCATGCCCGCAATTGGAGCAGATGTGCACCGCCATGTTTTCCACGACGCCCAGCACCGGGATGTTGACCTTGCGGAACATCTCGACGCCTTTTCTCGCATCAAGCAGCGCCAAATCCTGGGGCGTGGTCACGATCACCGAGCCGGCCACCGGGACTTTCTGCGCCAGGGTCAGCTGAATGTCGCCGGTGCCTGGCGGCATGTCGATCACCAGGTAATCCAGGTCGCCCCAGGCGGTCTGAGTGACCAATTGCAGCAAGGCGCCGGACACCATCGGCCCGCGCCACACCATCGGCGTGTTGTCATCGGTGAGGAAGGCCATGGACATGACCTCGACGCCCATCGATTCAATCGGCACGAACCACTTCTGATCCTTGACCTTGGGACGGGTGCCTTCGGCGATACCGAACATCACGCCTTGGCTTGGGCCATAAATGTCGGCGTCGAGAATGCCAACGCGGGCCCCCTCGCGGGCCAGCGCCAGTGCAAGGTTGGCGGCCGTGGTGGATTTACCTACGCCGCCCTTGCCGGATGCCACGGCGACCACGTTCTTGACGTTGGCCAAACCCGGGATCTGCGCCTGGGCCTTGTGCGCGGCGATCACGCACTGGATGTCGACCTTGGCCGAACGCACACCGTCGAGACCCTCGATGGCCATTTGCAGCATCTGCGCCCAACCGCTCTTGAAAAGGCCGGCGGCATAACCCAGCTCCATCTGGACCGCGACCTGGTCGCCCTGGACGTCGATGGCGCGTACACAGCCGGCGCTGACCGGGTCCTGGTTCAAATAGGGGTCGGTGTATTGGCGAAGAACGGCTTCCACCGCTGCGCGATTGACGGCGCTCATGGGCTACTCCCGAAAAAAGACTGACTGAAACAGGCGGCTATCCTAACCGTTCCAGCCGCCAAGCGGCATGCTTTCGCGCCCCGGGAGGATTCAGAAACAGCGCCACGGGGTGAAATATATTTCCCGGCGCTTTATAGTGGCCGACCTCCGTTTCATCAAGTAGCCGAGCCCCATGTCCGAGCCACGCAAGATCCTCGTCACCAGCGCCCTGCCCTATGCCAATGGTTCTATCCATCTTGGCCATATGCTTGAGTACATCCAGACCGATATGTGGGTGCGCTTCCAGAAGCATCGCGGCAATCAATGCATTTATGTCTGCGCAGACGACGCCCACGGATCGGCCATCATGTTGCGCGCCGAAAAGGAAGGGATCACCCCGGAACAACTGATCGCCAATGTGCAGGCTGAACACAGCGCCGACTTTGCCGAGTTCCTGGTTGATTTCGACAATTTCCACTCGACCCACTCCGACGAAAACCGCGAGCTGTCGAGCCTGATCTACACGCGCTTGCGCGACGCCGGGCACATTGCCACGCGTTCGATCACGCAATATTTCGACCCGGAAAAGAAAATGTTCCTGGCCGACCGCTTCATCAAGGGCACCTGCCCGAAATGCGGCACTGAAGACCAGTACGGCGACAACTGCGAGAAGTGCGGTGCCACTTATGCACCGACTGACCTGAAGAACCCGCGCTCGGCCATCTCTGGCGCCATTCCGGTGCTCAAGGATTCCCAGCACTTCTTCTTCAAGCTCCCGGACTTCCAGCAGATGCTGCAAACCTGGACGCGCAGCGGCACCCTGCAAGACGCCGTGGCCAACAAGATCGCCGAATGGCTGGATGCCGGCCTGCAACAGTGGGACATCTCCCGCGATGCGCCGTACTTCGGTTTCGAAATCCCGGACGAGCCGGGCAAGTACTTCTATGTGTGGCTGGACGCGCCGATCGGTTACATGGCCAGCTTCAAGAACCTGTGCGACCGCACGCCGGAGCTGGACTTCGATGCGTTCTGGGCCAAGGATTCCACCGCCGAGCTGTACCACTTCATCGGCAAGGACATCGTCAACTTCCACGCCCTGTTCTGGCCGGCGATGCTTGAAGGGGCGGGCTACCGCAAGCCAACCGGCATCGCCGTGCACGGCTACCTGACGGTCAACGGCCAGAAAATGTCCAAGTCCCGTGGCACCTTTATCAAGGCGCGCACCTACCTGGACCACTTGTCGCCGGAATACCTGCGCTACTACTACGCCTCCAAGCTGGGCCGTGGCGTCGACGACCTCGACCTGAACCTGGAAGACTTCGTACAGAAGGTCAACTCGGACCTGGTGGGCAAAGTCGTCAACATCGCCAGCCGTTGCGCCGGGTTTATCCACAAGGGTAATGGCGGTTTGTTGGTGGCCGAGAACGCCGCACCGGAACTGACCGAGGCCTTCCTGGCCGCCGCGCCAAGCATTGCCGACGCCTATGAAGCGCGCGACTTCGCCCGCGCCATGCGCGAAATCATGGGCCTGGCCGACCGTGCCAACGCCTGGATCGCCGACAAGGCGCCGTGGTCGCTGAACAAGCAGGAAGGCAAGCAAGCTGAAGTCCAGGCGATCTGCGCCACGGGCGTCAACCTGTTCCGCCAGCTGGTGATCTTCCTCAAGCCGGTGTTGCCATTGCTGGCCGCCGACGCCGAGGCGTTCCTCAACGTCGCGCCGCTGACCTGGAATGACCACGCTACCTTGCTCAGCAACCATCAATTGAACGAGTTCAAGCCGCTGATGACCCGTATCGACCCCGTCAAGGTGCAGGCGATGACCGATGCTTCGAAAGAAGACCTAGTCGCCAGCCAGACCGACACCGGCGAATCGGCACCGGCCGGCAATGGCGAGTTGGCCAAAGACCCGCTCTCCCCGGAAATCGACTTCGACGCTTTTGCCGCCGTTGACCTGCGCGTTGCGCTGATCATCAAGGCCGAAGCCGTGGAAGGTGCCGACAAGCTGTTGCGCCTGACGCTGGACATCGGTGATGAGCGACGCAACGTATTCTCCGGAATCAAGAGCGCTTACCCGGACCCCTCCAAGCTCGATGGTCGTCTGACCATGATGATTGCCAACCTCAAGCCACGGAAAATGAAGTTCGGTATTTCCGAAGGCATGGTGATGGCGGCGGGCCCTGGCGGTGAAGAGATCTACCTGTTGAGCCCTGATAGCGGTGCCAAACCGGGTCAACGGATCAAGTAAAACGATGTGGCAAGCAGCCTTGTTGTGGCGAGCGGGCTTGCCCCGCGTTGGGGCGCGTAGCGGCCCCTGAACCAAACACCCGGTTCTACCTTTGGAAACCCGGTGGCCTTGGTGGGGCCGCTTCGCAGCCCAACGCGGGGCAAGCCCGCTCGCCACAACAGCCCGGCTCGCCACAGAACAGCCGCCACCCACAACCGGCGGGCTCACCCTACAGCCCCTGTTTGTCTAACCGGCATGCCAATGATCACCCCATGACTCTGATCCAACGTATCGACGCGCTGCTGCCGCAGACCCAATGCGGCAAATGCGGGCACCCGGGCTGCAAGCCTTACGCCGAGGGCATTGCTCAGGGCGAGGCGATCAACAAGTGCCCGCCCGGTGGGCAGGAAACCATTGCGGGCCTTGCGCAGTTGCTGCGCGTGCCGGTGCTGGAACTGGACACCAGCCGAGGCGAGGCTCCCGCCCAGGTCGCCTATATTCGCGAGGCCGAGTGCATCGGCTGCACCAAATGCATCCAGGCTTGCCCGGTGGATGCGATTGTCGGCGCCGCCAAGTTGATGCACACCGTGATCATTGATGAGTGCACCGGTTGCGACCTGTGTGTGGCGCCCTGCCCTGTCGATTGCATTGAGATGCGCCCAACGACGAGCGTGCTGCCGATTGTCGGCGGCCTGGCTGCCAATGATCAGCAGCGCCATGCGCGTGCCCTCAAGCGCGACCGGGCGCGGCGGCGCTATGAGCAACGCAACGCGCGGCTGCAACGCGAAGATGCTCATAAACTCGCCGAGCGCCTTGCGCGATCCAAACGCCCGACACCCAGTGTGCCTGTGCACACCGACAGTGCTCAGGCAGCCCAGGATGCAGCGGTCAAGAAAGCCAAAATCACCGTGGCAATGAGTCGTGCCCAGTTGCACAAATCCTTGAAGGCATTCGGTCATCCGCCGACGTTTGAGCAACAGTCGCAGCTGATCGTCCTGCAGCAGCAGTTCGAATTGGCAGAGCAGGCGCTCAGCGCACTGGAGGCGAACTGTCCGCCTCCACCGCCGACCGCCAAAGACCCTGAACTCAAGCGCGCGAAAATCCAGCTGGCGATGCGCCGCGCCGAATTGAAGAAGGCCCAGGACCGTAATGCTGACGAGCAGCAATTGGCAACCTTGAGTGCCGCGCTGGCCACCGCAGAGCGAACCCTGCATGACGCCGAGGCTGTCAGTGAGCAGCCAAGACCTGAGTTGCAGCGTGTGGAAAAACGCCCCATCGACACTCAGCTGCGCCAGCTGAAAACCGCCTTGGCGTACGCGCGCGCGGACGTCAGCAGGTTGCTACGCCAGCCGCAAACCACCGCGGATGAGCTCAAAGCCGCACAACACACGCTCGAGCAAGCGCAGCGCCAAGTGGACGCGCACACCGGCGATTGATCCGCGACAGTCGCTGCCGGGCAGAGTGGCGATGGTTTATCCTGCAACGCCTGCACTTTTGAAACTACGACGACAGCCTGCAAGGAAATACCCGCCCCATGAACGCCGCAAAACGCCTGGAAATTTTCCGCAGGTTTCACGAAGACAATCCGGAGCCCAAAACCGAACTGGCCTACTCGTCGCCATTCGAGTTGCTGATTGCGGTGATTCTGTCGGCCCAATCCACGGACGTTGGCGTCAACAAGGCCACCGCCAAGCTATACCCGGTGGCCAATACGCCAGAGGCTATTTACGCACTGGGTGTGGAAGGGTTGTCGGAGTACATCAAGACCATCGGGTTGTACAACAGCAAGGCCAAGAATGTCATCGAGACCTGTCGCCTGCTCGTCGAGCTGCATGGCAGCGAGGTGCCCCAAACTCGCGAAGCCCTTGAAGCGCTGCCGGGTGTGGGTCGCAAGACGGCCAATGTGGTGCTCAACACTGCGTTTCGGCAACTGACCATGGCAGTGGACACGCATATTTTTCGTGTCAGCAACCGAACCGGCATCGCTCGCGGCAAAAACGTCGTTGAGGTGGAAAAACAGCTGATGAAGTTCGTGCCCAAGCCCTATCTTCTCGATTCCCACCATTGGTTGATCCTTCATGGACGTTACGTTTGCCAGGCCCGCAAGCCTCGCTGCGGCAGCTGCCGGATCGAAGACCTGTGCGAATACAAGGACAAGACGTCCGACGATTGAGCGATCATTGGTTTTCTCGATCAGTCGATTGAAAAAATCTTTTTTACCCGTTCATGGATTATCGTTATAAGGAGCGCCAATGGCAGTCTTAGCCTGGAGTGAACCTTATGAGCACTGGCAAAGAACAACTGGATGTAGAAGACGACCTCGTTGCAGAGTCGGATGACGATGGGGACGCACCTGTTGCAGAGGTGGCCAAGACCAATTTGAGCAAACGCCGCACTATCGATAACCTTCTGGAAGAGCGACGCTTGCAAAAACAACTGGCCGATTACGATTTCGACCTCTGATCAGCCCGTTCACGACCGGAAGCCTCCCTGATGGAGGCTTTTTTTTGCCGACTATTTCTGCGCCCCGCTCTAGACCAGGCCGTTGCGTTGAGCCAGCTCGATCAGGTCCACAAGCGACCGGGCATTGAGCTTGAGCAACAGGCGGGTCTTGTAGGTACTGACGGTCTTGTTGCTCAGGAACATGCCGTCGGCGATTTCCTTGTTGGTTTTGCCACGGGCCAACTGCTGCAGCACCATCATTTCGCGCCCCGACAAACGCTCGACCATGTCCGCCTCGCTGGCGTTGCCCATGGTTGAACGCACGGAATTGAGCGCCTGGTTGGGGAAATAGCTGTAGCCGGAGAGCACGGCCTTTATCGCGCTCAGCAATTCGGTCAGGTCCTGCTGCTTGCACACATAGCCCGCCGCTCCCGCCTGCATGCAGCGCATCGAAAAATGCCCGGGCGCCTGGGACGTCAGCACCAACACCTTGAAAGGCGCGGGCTGCTTGGCAGACGCCAAGCGGCAAATAACTTCCAGCCCATCGAGTTTGGGAATCCCGATATCCAGTATGACAATGTCCGGTACATGTTCCCGTGCAAGTTGCAACGCATCGACACCGTTATCAGTCTCAGCAACGACTTCATAACCATGACGCTCCATTAGCATGCGCACAGCAAGACGAATGACGGGATGATCATCCACGATCAGCACTTTATTCATGAGAAAGTCCAATTTCGCTGTTCGAATTATTTAGAGCAAGCACAATAGCGTAGTCGTTTCCTAGTTGGCATAGCATTACCCCCCAAGCAACAGCAAGCAGAGACCCACCCCACAGCGATATAGGAATTAACCTACAAAAAAACATTAACTCGGACAGTTTGGGCTTTATGGCGCCTTTCAGAACTTTCCGGGGGCTGACATGTTTTGAGTGAAATAACCGCCGCGCAAGGGGTTCAGGGTAAACGTGCCGCACAGGACTTTCAGGAAATACCCATTGCTCATCACCCACAAGCGAATGAGCAGACGCAAAAAAACCGCCTGCATTAGTTCCTTTGAACATATTCATTTACACCCCTGCTTCCTACAGAACTTTCCATGTCTTACATACCTTTCTTACTTGTGTAGTGAATTTTCTGTAGGACATAGTTCCTAGTCAGGTGTTAAAAATTCATTCAACAACGCAAAATATGAATTCGAACTGAAAAATAAACCCATCAACTTTCCTGACCGACAAAAACTTAAACATCCCCCTGAGTTTTTAAACATTGTGTTCGGTTCAACCCCCGCGACTTAATCGGCAGGCAAAAAAAATGGCCCCTTAACAGGGGCCATTTCTAACAACGCAGATCACTCAGAACAGCTTGCGACCCTTGTTGGCAGCAATGCGCATGCGCAGTGCGTTCAACTTGATGAAGCCCGCAGCATCCGCCTGGTTGTAGGCGCCGCCGTCTTCTTCGAAGGTAGCAATGTTGGCGTCGAACAGCGATTCATCGGACTTGCGGCCGGTGACGATCACGTTGCCCTTGTACAGCTTCAGGCGGACAACGCCGTTCACGTGGGCCTGGGAGGCGTCGATCATCTGTTGCAGCATCAGACGCTCAGGGCTCCACCAGTAGCCGGTATAGATCAGGCTGGCGTACTTGGGCATCAGCTCGTCTTTGAGGTGAGCCACTTCACGGTCCAGGGTGATGGACTCGATGGCGCGGTGAGCGCGCAGCATGATGGTGCCGCCCGGGGTTTCGTAGCAACCACGGGACTTCATGCCCACGTAACGGTTCTCGACGATGTCGAGACGGCCGATACCGTGTTCGCCACCGATACGGTTCAGGGTCGCCAGCACGGTGGCCGGGGTCATTTCGACGCCGTCCAGCGCGACGATGTCGCCGTTGCGGTAGGTCAGTTCCAGGTATTGTGGCTTGTCAGGAGCGTTCTCCGGGGAGACGGTCCATTTCCACATGTCTTCTTCGTGCTCGGTCCAGGTGTCTTCCAGCACGCCGCCTTCATAGGAGATGTGCAGCAGGTTGGCGTCCATCGAGTACGGGGACTTCTTCTTGCCGTGACGCTCGATCGGGATCGCGTGCTTTTCAGCGTAATCCATCAGCTTTTCACGGGACAAAAGGTCCCACTCACGCCACGGAGCAATCACTTTCACGCCTGGTTTGAGCGCGTAGGCGCCCAGTTCGAAGCGCACCTGATCGTTGCCCTTGCCGGTCGCGCCATGGGAAATGGCGTCGGCGCCGGTTTCGTTGGCAATTTCGATCAGGCGTTTGGCGATCAGCGGACGTGCGATGGAAGTACCCAGCAGGTACTCGCCTTCGTAGACGGTGTTGGCGCGAAACATCGGGAAGACGAAATCGCGGACGAACTCTTCGCGCAGGTCGTCAATGTAGATCTCTTTCACGCCCATGGCTTGCGCCTTGGCACGTGCAGGTTCGACCTCTTCGCCCTGACCCAGGTCAGCGGTGAAGGTCACCACTTCACAGTTATAAGTATCCTGCAGCCACTTGAGGATCACCGAAGTGTCCAGGCCGCCGGAATACGCGAGAACGACCTTGTTTACGTCGGCCATGCCATCACTCCACGGGGTTGTACGGAAAGGCGTCGATTCTACCGACCAAAACCGTGAATTTACAGAGGCGCGACAGCAAATGAAGATAAAGCGACAGATTATGTCGAGCGGGCGACCGAGGGTCGCACCTTAAGACGTGTGTGCCGGGTTGCTCGGTGCAGTGGCCTGCGGCGCCGGTTTCTCGGGGGCTGCCACGCGTTCCAGCTGGATATTCACGCGGCGATTGCGCGCCCGGTTGGCGGCATTGGTGTTGGGCGCCAGTGGGTAGCTCTCGCCGTAAAACCGCATGGAAATCTGCGATTCCGGGATGCCATTGGCCTTTAAGTAGTCCGTGACCGCCAACGCCCGGCGGCGCGAGACATCACGGTTGGTCAGGCGATTTCCGCTGTTGTCCGAATGGCCGTTCAACTCGACATGGTTGACGGTAGGATCGGCTTTCATGAACGCCACAATCACGTCCAGCTTCTTCTTCGCGGCCGCGTCCAGTTCAATGCCGCCACCGGGAAAGCCGACTTCGGTCTGTTTGACCTGGTCGTAATTCATCGGCAACAGCTTGGTGGTGCACAATTGGTAGTCGTTGTAGGCCTTGTTGAACTTGACCGGCAACAGACGAATTTCCGAGTAGCCGCCTTCGCGCCCGTAATGCCGCACGGTCGGGCTACGTCCTTCCAGCAAACCGGTGAACAGCCGCCCGGCCTGAGCTTGGGAGCTGTTGAACAACACCTCGCCACTGCCGGCACGCACGGCGCCAAGGTTGATGTCCCCGCGGCCCGGCTGCCAGGGCGCAGCGGCGGCCAACAAGGTCGCCGAGCCCGCACCCAGCGCGCCGTTGTAGGCTTTCAGGCGAAACGTCGCCTGCTCACCGGCCCGGCGCACGAACTCACCCGAGCCGAAATCGGTGATCGGCTGGGTCAAGCGGCATTCGAACTGGTCGCCTTCCACCTTCCACTCAATATTCTCCAGACGTGTCTGGAACGTGAGGGCCATCGCAGGCAGGCTGGCGAACACACTGAGCAGGGCTAGATAATGCTGGCGCACGGGAGGCTCCACTGGTTTCTACAACACTTCAAAGCGTCATACGTCGTTAAGGCATACCCAGGGATATCGGTAGCGTCCTGCAAAACTTGATAGCGAGTGCCTGCAAGAGTCTTTTCCGGTAGCATTCCCACCAGATTGACCCGCCTGGAATCCCCAATGTCCGACCGCCTGACCCTGCTGCGTCCCGACGACTGGCATATTCATCTTCGCGATGGTGCTGCGTTACCCCAAACCGTGGCCGATGTAGCGCGCACATTTGGCCGCGCCATCATCATGCCTAACCTGGTACCTCCGGTGCGTAATGCCGCTGAAGCCGACGCCTATCGCCAGCGCATCCTCGCTGCACGGCCGGCCGGCAGCCGCTTCGAACCGCTGATGGTGCTTTACCTCACTGACCGCACCCAGCCTGACGAAATTCGCCAGGCCAAGGCCACCGGCTTCGTGCACGCCGCCAAGCTGTATCCGGCGGGCGCGACCACCAACTCCGATTCCGGCGTGACCAGTATCGACAAGATCCTGCCGGCCATCGAAGCCATGGCTGAAGTCGGTATGCCGCTGCTGATTCACGGTGAAGTCACGCGTGGCGATGTCGACGTGTTCGATCGCGAGAAGGTCTTCATCGACGAGCATATGCGCCGCGTGGTCGAGCTGTTCCCGACGCTTAAGGTAGTGTTCGAACACATCACCACGGCCGACGCCGTGCAGTTTGTGACCGAGGCTTCGGCCAATGTCGGTGCGACCATCACTGCGCATCACCTGCTCTACAACCGCAACCACATGTTGGTGGGCGGGATTCGGCCGCACTTCTATTGCCTGCCGATCCTCAAGCGCAACACTCACCAAGTGGCCTTGCTGGACGCCGCCACCAGCGGCAGCCCGAAGTTCTTCCTCGGCACCGACTCCGCGCCTCACGCTCAACACGCCAAAGAAGCCGCGTGTGGCTGTGCCGGCTGCTACACCGCTTATGCGGCGATCGAGCTGTACGCCGAAGCGTTTGAACAGCGCAATGCCCTGGACAAGCTCGAAGGCTTCGCCAGCCTCAACGGCCCGCGTTTCTACGGCCTGCCGGCGAATACCGACCGCATTACCCTGGTTCGTGAAGACTGGACCGCCCCTGCCAGCCTGCCGTTTGGCGAGCTGACTGTTATCCCGCTGCGCGCCGGTGAAACACTGCGCTGGCGCCTGCTGGAGGAAAGCAAGTGAGTGAAGACCATTACGATGACGAACACGAGCACAGTGGCGGCGGTTCCCGTCACCCGATGGCCGAGCGGTTTCGCGGCTATCTGCCGGTGGTCATCGATGTAGAAACCGGTGGCTTCAACTGCGCCACCGACGCCTTGCTGGAAATTGCCGCGACCACCATCGGCATGGACGAGCAGGGTTTTGTGTTTCCCGAGCACACCCACTTCTTTCGTGTCGAGCCGTTCGAGGGCGCGAACATTGAAGCAGCCGCTTTGGAATTCACCGGCATCAAGCTCGACCACCCGCTGCGCATGGCGGTGAGTGAAGAAGCGGCGCTGACCGATATCTTCCGTGGTGTGCGCAAGGCGTTGAAGGCCAATGGTTGCAAACGCGCGATCCTGGTCGGCCACAACAGCAGCTTCGACCTGGGCTTCCTGAATGCCGCCGTGACGCGGTTGGACATGAAGCGCAACCCGTTTCACCCGTTCTCCAGCTTCGACACTGCTACCCTCGCGGGCCTGGCATATGGCCAGACCGTGCTGGCGAAAGCCTGTCAGGCGGCCGGTATCGACTTTGACGGGCGTGAGGCTCACTCGGCTCGCTACGACACCGAGAAGACGGCCGAGTTGTTCTGCGGCATCGTCAACCGCTGGAAGCAGATGGGCGGCTGGGAAGACTTCAACGACTGAGGCCTGCCCGAGCGCTGTTGTGGCGAACGGGCTTGTTGTGGTGCGGGCTTGTTGTGGTGAGCGGGCTTGCCCCGCGTTGGGCTGCGCAGCGGCCCCAGAACCAAACAACGCGGTCTGCCAGGTAAATCGTGGCGGTCTAATTGGGGCTGCTTCGCAGCCCAACGCGGGGCAAGCCCGCTCGCCACAACTTACTCACTCACCACAACCTACCCACTCGCCACAACAACCCATTGCCACAACAATCCTCCAGCCACTGAACACCAGTCGCCACAAGGTCATTTCCCGCGCATAAAAAAACCGGCCTTCTCAGGCCGGTTTTTTTTGCTTCGAACGTGGCTTACAGCTTGCCAGCGTTCTCGGTCAGGTAAGCCGCAACACCTTCGGTGGAAGCGGTCATGCCTTTGTCGCCTTTTTTCCAGTTGGCAGGGCAAACTTCGCCGTGCTCTTCGTGGAATTGCAGCGCGTCGACCAAACGGATCAGCTCTTCCATGTTACGGCCCAGCGGCAGGTCGTTGATGATCTGCGAGCGCACAACGCCCTTGTCGTCGATCAGGAACGCGCCACGGAAAGCCACGCCGCCTTCGGACTCAACGTCGTAGGCCTTGGCGATGTCGTGCTTCATGTCGGCAGCCATGGTGTATTTGACTTTGCCGATGCCGCCATCATTGATGGCGGTGTTGCGCCAGGCGTTGTGAGTGAAATGGGAGTCGATGGAAACGGCTACCACTTCAACGTTGCGCGCCTTGAAATCGTCCATGCGGTGGTCCAGAGCGATCAGCTCCGACGGGCAGACGAAGGTGAAGTCCAGCGGGTAGAAGAACACCAGGCCGTATTTGCCTTTGATGGCTTCAGACAGTTTGAAGCTGTCTACGATTTCGCCATTGCCGAGGACGGCAGGTACGTCGAAATCCGGGGCTTGTTTGCCGACGAGTACGCTCATTGGTTATCTCCTGATGCAGGGGTGACGATTGAAGTAAAAGGACCGGCCCAGTCTGACGCGAATAAGCGACAGCCCTGTGACGCGGTCACGCTTCGTGAAGACCGACCATCATACACTGAAAAAACCGTTCGTCAGCGCACGGGCAGTGCCGGGCAATACCCTACGAATCTACTTTGACAATCATTCTCGTTAACATTAAGATCCATCGCACTTAAGCCTTAACCCGCGATGGTTCTCCCTTATGTATGTCTGCCTCTGCACTGGCGTCACCGACGGACAAATCCGCGAAGCAATCTACGAAGGTTGCTGCAGCTACAAGGAAGTACGTGAAACCACCGGCGTTGCCAGCCAGTGCGGTAAATGTGCTTGCCTCGCCAAGCAAGTGGTACGGGAAACCCTGACGCAGCTGCAAACCGCTCAGTCAGCACTCCCCTACTCAGCAGAATTTACACACGCTTAAATAGCGTGTTTTGAAGAACCGGACTTAGTGTCCGGTTTTTTTATGCCCGCAATTCAATTAGTTAGCGTCAAGACGCGGAACACAAACATTCTTATTCCGATTAATTTTCATTTATTATTCAATAACTTAGGTTTGACACTAGGGATTTCGCCGCTCAAACTCCGCCTATATACAGCTAATACAGGGCAGGACCCCAGTCATGAAAGGCGACATCTCAGTCATCCAGCAACTCAATAAAATCCTTGCCAATGAACTGGTCGCGATCAATCAGTACTTCCTGCATGCGCGCATGTATGACGATTGGGGCCTGGAAAAGCTCGGCAAGCGCGAATACAAAGAATCCATCAAGGCCATGAAAGACGCGGACGCGTTGATCAAGCGCATCCTGTTCCTGGAAGGCCTGCCGAACGTGCAGGACCTGGGCAAGCTGAACATCGGCGAGCACACCCAGGAAATGATCATCAGCGACCTGAAGTTCGAACAGAAGAGCCACAGCGATCTCAAGGCCGCCATTGCGCACTGCGAAACCAAGGGCGATTTCGGCAGCCGTGAACTGCTCGAAGACATTCTGGAAGACCAGGAAGAACACATCGACTGGCTGGAAACCCAACTGGGCCTGATCGACAAAGTCAGCCTGGAAAACTACCTGCAATCGCAGATGGGTGAATAACCCGTAGTCAACAGGCCATAAAAAAGCCCCGCTCTCTTTCGAGAAGCGGGGCTTTTTATTGACTGACGCACTGAAGGCGCCGGCTAGCCGGCGCCTTCAGGATTACGCGTCGGTCTTGGCGGCGGCGTTTGCCGCTGCTTCTTTGATCAGCGCTTGCAGCGAACCATCCGCAGCCATTTCAGTGATGATGTCACTGCCGCCGACCAGCTCACCGGCTACCCACAGCTGCGGGAACGTCGGCCAGTTGGCGTACTTCGGCAGGTTGGCGCGGATTTCAGGGTTTTGCAGGATATCCACGTAGGCGAATTTCTCGCCGCACTGCATGATGGCCTGGGAAGCCTTCGCGGAGAAACCGCACTGAGGAGCGTTTGGCGCGCCCTTCATGTAAAGCAGAATGGTGTTGTTGGCAATCTGCTCTTTGATCGTTTCGATGATATCCATGGAACACCTCGGCTGGAACTTTGCGACTCACAGGTCGGCACGGTGGCGCATTGTAACGCAAAATTCCAGCCCGGTGGTCGGGCGCCTCAGGCAGCCGCTACCTGCACCGGCACACCGTTGAGCGCAGCATTGCCGGATAACTCGTCCAACTGCCGCTCGTCGGTCAAGTCATTCGCACTCGCCCCCGGCTGCCCGCTGGCAATGCTCATCTGCACGCCTGGGCGTCCATGCCCCCAGCCATGGGGCAGGCTGACCACGCCGGGCATCATGTCCAGGCTGGCCACTACTTCCACTTCGATCATGCCGATGCGCGAACTGACGCGCACCCGCTGACCATCGCTCAATTGTCGACTGGCCAGGTCATCAGGGTGCATATGCAACTGGTGCCGAGGCTTGCCCTTCACCAGACGATGATAGTTATGCATCCACGAGTTATTGCTGCGCACATGACGACGGCCGATCAACAGGAGTTCATCCAACACCGGCCCGGGGTGTGCTGCGAACCGCGCCAAGTCAGCCAGGATCACAGCCGGCGCTGCCTGCACCCGGCCGTTGGCGGTCTTCAAGCGCGCGACAAGATTGGGCTTGAGCGGCCCCAAATCCACGCCGTGCGGATGGTCGGCAAGCATCGCCACCGACAACTTGTGATCGGAAGCGTCACCGTAAGCCCCGGCACGCAAACCGAAGTCAATCATCTGCGCCGGCGCCATGGTCGGTTTGAGCGCCACGCCTGTCTGCGCCGCGAAGGCCTTGGCCAGGCCGACAAAAATTTCCCAGTCGTGCAGCGCGCCTGCGGGCTTGGGCAGGATCGCGCGGTTGAACCGAGTGACGTTGCGCACGGCGAACATATTGAACGTGGTGTCGTAGTGATCGTTTTCCAGCGCCGAGGTGGACGGCAGGATGAGGTCAGCGTAACGCGTGGTCTCGTTGATATAGAGGTCGATGCTGACCATGAACTCAAGCCCGTCCAGCGCCTGCTCCAACTGGCGACCGTTTGGCGTCGACAACACCGGGTTGCCGGCCACGGTCACCAGGGCGCGGATCTGGCCTTCGCCTTCGGTGAGCATTTCCTCCGCCAAGGCGGACACCGGCAATTCACCGCCATATTCCGGGCGCCCGGACACGCGACTCTGCCAGCGATTGAAATGCCCGCCACCGGTTGACGCCACCAAGTCCACGGCCGGCGAGGTGCACAAGGCGCCGCCGACACGGTCCAGATTGCCGGTCACCAGATTGATCAATTGCACTAACCAATGGCACAGCGTACCGAAGGCTTGGGTGGACACGCCCATGCGCCCGTAACAGACCGCCTTGTCCGCTGCGGCAAAGTCCCGCGCCAGCTGGCGGATCTGTTCGGCAGGCACTGCACATTGGCGGCTCATGGCTTCAGCGGTAAACCCGGCAATCGCGCGACGCACGTCTTCAAGACCGTCGACCGGCAAATGGCTTTCACGCGTCAGGTTCTCGCTAAACAAGGTGTTGAGCAACCCGAACAACAACGCCGCATCGCCTCCGGGCCGCACAAACAGATGCTGATCGGCGATCGCCGCCGTCTCGCTGCGTCGTGGGTCAACCACCACCACGCTGCCGCCCCGCGCCTGAATGGCCTTGAGACGCTTCTCTACGTCAGGCACGGTCATGATGCTGCCGTTGGACGCCAACGGGTTGCCGCCCAGGATCAGCATGAAATCGGTGTGATCGATATCCGGAATCGGCAGCAGCAGGCCGTGGCCGTACATGAGATGACTGGTGAGGTGATGAGGCAGCTGGTCCACCGAGGTCGCGGAAAACCGATTGCGCGTCTTGAGCTGGCCAAGGAAGTAGTTGCTGTGAGTCATCAGCCCATAGTTGTGCACGCTGGGGTTGCCCTGGTACACCGCCACCGCATTCTGCCCATGCCGGGCCTGGATACCCGCCAGGCGCTCAGCGACCAGCGTGAATGCCTCGTCCCATGGGATCGGTTGCCATTCGTTGCCCACGCGCAACATGGGCTGGCGCAAGCGGTCCGGGTCGTTCTGGATGTCCTGCAATGCCACCGCTTTGGGGCAGATGTGCCCACGGCTGAAGGTGTCCAGCGCGTCACCCTTGATTGAGGTGATCGCCAGGCTGCCGTCGTCGGCCCGGGTGGTTTCCAGGGTCAGGCCGCAGATGGCTTCACACAGATGGCAGGCACGGTGGTGGAGAGTCTTGGTCATGGCCAGTCTCTTTATTGGGCTTTGACCCAACTATGGCCCGTCACCTGAGCGCGTACCAGTAAGGTTCGCCCCGTGAATCGAGAGGCATCAGGCCAGACCATGAGCAAATGTTTCAAAACCTTGCGAAGAGCCGCCGAAACCGACGCAGCCTGGCCTGCGCCCGCCCCCACGCATTGCAAAAGGTCTCAGCGCCAGTGTACAAATGGCCCGCTGCTGTCAGGAATCAGTCTTCAAAAGCGCTTCAGCGCCCTTCTTGAACACCCTTAAAAACCGTAGCCCTATTGGTAAGACGCGACATTTAATTATAAGATCGCGCCTTCCCCTATTTCGTCGCCCCGTGCGGCTTTCGCCGCAGGTCTCGCCCGTTGTCACAATAAACAAGGCTTTGAGTATCTGCGGTCTGTTGCAAAAAGGTAGTTAATGATGAGCGCAAGGCACTTTCTCTCCCTGATGGATTGCACGCCCGAAGAGCTGGTCAGCGTGATCCGTCGAGGCATTGAGCTTAAAGACCTGCGTAACCGCGGCGTACTGTTCGAGCCTTTGAAAAACCGTGTGCTCGGGATGATTTTCGAGAAGTCGTCGACACGCACCCGTGTGTCGTTCGAAGCCGGCATGATCCAGCTGGGTGGCCAAGCCATCTTCCTGTCCTCGCGCGATACCCAACTGGGCCGCGGCGAGCCGATTGCCGACGCCGCCCGCGTGATGTCGCGCATGCTCGACGCGGTAATGATCCGTACCTTCGCGCACAGCACCGTGACCGAATTTTCCGCCAACTCTCGGGTGCCGGTGATCAACGGCCTGTCCGATGACCTGCACCCCTGCCAGTTGCTGGCCGACATGCAAACCTTCCTTGAGCATCGGGGTTCGATCCAGGGCAAGACCGTGGCCTGGATTGGCGACGGCAACAACATGTGCAACAGCTATATAGAAGCGGCGATCCAGTTCGACTTCCAACTGCGCGTTGCCTGCCCGGAAGGCTATGAGCCGGATGCACGTTTCCTGGCTCAAGCCGGCAACCGCGTCACCGTCGTGCGTGACCCGCGTGACGCGGTGATCGGCGCGCACCTGGTAAGCACCGACGTCTGGACCTCCATGGGCCAGGAAGAAGAAACCGTCAAGCGCCTGGCCCTGTTCGCACCGTTCCAAGTAACCCGCGCCCTGCTCGACCTGGCCGCGCCGGACGTGCTGTTCATGCATTGCCTGCCCGCGCACCGTGGCGAAGAAATCAGCCTTGACCTGCTCGACGATGAGCGTTCGGTCGCGTGGGACCAGGCCGAAAACCGCTTGCACGCCCAGAAAGCGTTGCTTGAATTCCTTGTCCCGCCGTCGTACCACCACGCATGAGCCAGCCATTACTGCTGAACCTGCGCAATCTGGCATGCGGCTATCAAGACCAACGCGTGGTGCAGAACCTCAACCTGCACCTCAACGCGGGCGACATCGGCTGCCTGCTGGGCTCTTCGGGCTGTGGCAAAACCACTACCTTGCGCGCGATCGCCGGGTTTGAACCGGTGCACGAAGGTGAAATCAGCCTGGCCGGCGACGTGATCTCCAGTGCCGGCTTCACCCTCGCACCGGAGAAACGCCGGATCGGCATGGTGTTTCAGGACTACGCGCTGTTCCCGCACTTGAGCGTGGCCGACAACATCGCCTTCGGCATTCGCAAGCACCCACAAAAAGACCGCGTGGTCGCTGAGTTGCTCGAGTTGGTCAACCTGAAGAACCTGGGCAAACGATTTCCCCATGAGCTTTCCGGCGGCCAGCAACAACGCGTCGCCCTCGCCCGCGCCCTGGCGCCGGAGCCGCAACTCTTGCTGCTCGATGAGCCGTTCTCCAACCTCGACGGCGAACTGCGGCGCAAGCTCAGCCACGAGGTGCGCGACATTCTCAAGGCGCGCGGCACCAGTGCGATTCTGGTCACTCATGATCAGGAAGAAGCCTTTGCGGTGAGTGATCAGGTGGGGGTTTTCAAGGAAGGCCGTCTTGAGCAGTGGGATACGCCCTACAACCTCTATCACGAGCCACAAACGCCGTATGTCGCCAGCTTTATCGGCCAGGGCTATTTCATCCGTGGCCAGTTGAGCTCACCGGAGTCGGTCAGCACCGAACTCGGCGACCTGCGCGGTAATCGTGCCTACACCTGGCCCACCGGCGGCGCGGTGGACGTGTTGCTGCGCCCGGATGACATCGTTTATGCACCGGACAGCGCGTTGAAAGCGCGGATTGTCGGCAAAACGTTCCTTGGCGCTTCGACCTTGTACCGTCTGCAATTGCCGACCGGTGCACAGCTGGAGTCGATTTTCCCCAGCCATGCTGATCATCAGGTGGGTGTGGACGTGGGGATTCGGGTGGCGGCTGAGCATTTGGTGTTGTTTCAGGCTTCGGGCAGCGTTGCGGCGCAGATTCCTAAAGCCGACTCCGGCGTAAGGCGCTACAGCCCCGCCAACTGAGTAACTGACGAAACCAGATCAAAATGTGGGAGCGAGCTTGCTCGCGAATGCGGAGTGTCAGTTAACGAATTTATTACTGAACCACCGTTTTCGCGAGCAAGCCCGCTCCCACATTGGATCTCGTCGTATTCAAAATGCGAGTTTCAGGCCCGTCCAATCGGCGCGAATGTGGCCTGGGTATGCTCAGCCAGCACCGCCGCCGGCAGCTCAACTTCCAACCCCCTCCTCCCGGCACTGACAAAAATCGTTGCAAACGGCTGCGCCGTCACGTCGATAAATGTGCGCAAACGCTTCTTCTGTCCCAATGGGCTGATGCCGCCCAACAAGTAACCGGTGGAGCGTTGCGCCGCTGCTGGGTCGGCCATTTCGACCTTTTTCACCCCGGCTGCATGGGCGAGCGCCTTTAAATCCAGACTTCCGACGACTGGCACCACCGCCACCAACAATTCGCCTTTCTCACTGCTGGCCAGCAAGGTCTTGAACACCTGGGCCGGGTCGAGCCCCAACTTTTCCGCGGCCTCCAGGCCATACGACGCCGCCTTGGGGTCATGTTCGTAACTGTAGATGTGATGTTCGGCACGAACTTTTTTCAACAGGTCCAGTGCGGGGGTCATGGCTACTCCGGGCATGGCAAACAGAGGGCCAATTCTAGGCCAAGCGTCAGCAAAACGCTCTAGTGCGCCACTCCCGCGAGACGTACCAATCGGCGTAAGCGTGATCATTCACCAGACCAATAGTTCGAAAATGACCGATGGTTCACTTTCGACCTTTGACAGCCGTCATTCTTGTCTATATTTTTTCGTTTCCGAATACTGTAGGAATAGCACCTGCGGTACTCCAGCAATAAGCCATGTCCTGGATGGGGATCCTCGCCACGGTGAAAATCGCGCAACAGCCCGTTGAGGCCGCGCGCCAAACAAGAACAACAATTGAGGTTTTCCATGACAACTGCTCTTCAACAGCCTTCACTTTCGAGCCAATGCATGGCCGAATTCCTGGGGACTGCGCTTCTGATCTTCTTCGGTACAGGATGTGTCGCTGCGCTCAAGGTCGCGGGTGCCAGCTTTGGGTTGTGGGAAATCAGTATCATCTGGGGGATCGGCGTCAGCATGGCGATCTACCTGAGCGCCGGTATTTCCGGGGCTCACCTCAATCCGGCGGTGAGCATAGCCCTGTGCATTTTTGCCGATTTCGAAAAACGCAAACTGCCCTTCTATATCCTCGCCCAGGTCGCCGGCGCCTTTTGCTCCGCCGCGCTGGTGTACACGCTCTACAGCAATCTCTTTTTCGATTACGAACAAACCCACCACATGGTTCGCGGCTCCCAGGCCAGCCTGGAGCTGGCGTCGGTGTTCTCCACCTACCCGCATGCCCTGCTGAGCACAGCCCAGGCGTTTCTGGTGGAAATGGTCATCACCGCCATCCTGATGGGCGTGATCATGGCCCTTACCGACGACAACAACGGCCTGCCACGCGGCCCGTTGGCCCCGCTGCTGATCGGCCTGTTGATCGCGGTGATTGGCAGTGCCATGGGCCCACTGACCGGCTTTGCGATGAACCCGGCGCGGGATTTCGGGCCCAAGCTGATGACCTTTTTCGCCGGCTGGGGTGAAATGGCCTTTACCGGTGGCCGCGATATTCCTTACTTCCTGATTCCGATTTTCGCGCCGATTGTCGGCGCCTGCCTCGGTGCTGCGGCCTATCGCGGGCTGATTGCCCGTCATCTGCCGAGCGCCACACCTGCTATAGATGAAACACCTGACACGGCTGTCAACGGCAAGACGCGTATTTCCTGATAGCGCCAGCCTGGTCCCTCTGCCCCTTTGCGGCCCAGGCTGATTCCTTACTCTCTTATTTTCCGTCCAAGGCAATCGACATGACCGATATTCAGAATAAGAACTACATCATTGCCCTTGATCAGGGCACCACCAGTTCGCGGGCGATCATCTTTGACCGTGACGCCAACGTGGTCTGCACCGCCCAGCGCGAATTTACCCAGCATTACCCGCAAGCCGGCTGGGTCGAGCATGACCCGATGGAAATCTTCGCCACCCAAAGCGCGGTGATGGTCGAGGCCCTGGCACAAGCCGGCCTGCACCATGACCAGGTCGCTGCCATCGGTATCACCAACCAGCGTGAAACCACCGTGGTCTGGGACAAGATCACTGGCCGTCCGATCTACAACGCGATCGTCTGGCAATGCCGGCGCAGCACCGAGATCTGCCAGCAGCTCAAGCGTGATGGTCACGAGCAGTACATCAATGACACCACCGGCCTGGTCACCGACCCGTACTTCTCCGGCACCAAGCTCAAGTGGATCCTCGACAACGTCGAAGGCAGCCGTGAGCGTGCGCGCAACGGCGAGCTGTTGTTCGGCACCATCGACAGCTGGCTGATCTGGAAATTTACCGGCGGCAAAACCCACGTTACCGATTACACCAACGCCTCGCGCACCATGCTCTTCAACATCCACACCCTGGAGTGGGATGCGAAGATGCTGGAGATTCTCGACGTGCCGCGCGAAATGCTGCCGCAAGTCAAATCGTCTTCGGAAATCTACGGCCGTACCAAAAGCGGTATCGCCATCGGCGGCATCGCCGGTGACCAGCAAGCGGCCCTGTTCGGCCAGATGTGCGTAGAAGCGGGTCAGGCCAAGAACACTTACGGCACCGGCTGCTTCCTGCTGATGAACACCGGCGACAAGGCCGTCAAATCCCAACACGGCATGCTCACCACCATCGCCTGCGGCCCCCGCGGCGAAGTGGCCTACGCCCTGGAAGGCGCGGTATTCAACGGTGGTTCCACCGTACAGTGGCTGCGTGACGAGCTGAAGATCATTGCCGATGCAACCGACACCGAATACTTCGCCGGCAAGGTCAAAGACAGCAACGGCGTATACCTGGTCCCGGCCTTCACCGGCCTGGGCGCTCCTTACTGGGACCCGTATGCGCGTGGCGCGCTGTTCGGCCTGACCCGTGGCGTACGGGTTGATCACATCATTCGTGCAGCCCTGGAGTCGATTGCCTACCAGACCCGCGACGTATTGGACGCCATGCAACAGGACTCCGGCGAACGCCTCAAAGCCCTGCGTGTGGACGGTGGCGCAGTCGCCAACAACTTCTTGATGCAGTTCCAGGCCGACATCCTCGGCACTCGGGTCGAGCGCCCGCAAATGCGCGAGACCACCGCGCTGGGCGCCGCTTACCTGGCCGGCCTGGCCTGTGGTTTCTGGGGCAGCCTGGACGAGCTGCGCGGCAAGGCCGTGATCGAGCGTGAATTCGAACCCACGCTGGACGAAGCCGCCAAAGAAAAACTCTACGCCGGCTGGCAGAAAGCGGTAAGCCGTACCCGCGATTGGGAACCGCACGAAGGCGCTGAATAAGCCAAGCGCCGGACCCACATAGGGTTGTAACTGGCGGGGAGCGGCGTGCTGCGTCATCATGGGCCACTTTTGTATGGCAGCCCAAAGGACGCCCCATGAATCTGCCTCCCCGCCAGCAACAAATCCTCGAACTGGTCCGCGAACGCGGCTATGTCAGTATCGAGGAGATGGCGCAGCTATTCGTTGTCACCCCGCAAACCATCCGCCGCGATATCAATCAGCTGGCGGACGCCAATCTGCTGCGCCGC
Organism: Pseudomonas sp. Larv2_ips; assembly: GCF_963879675.1. Classification (NCBI taxonomy): domain Bacteria; kingdom Pseudomonadati; phylum Pseudomonadota; class Gammaproteobacteria; order Pseudomonadales; family Pseudomonadaceae; genus Pseudomonas; species Pseudomonas sp. Larv2_ips. The sequence goes on along the minus strand of NZ_CAWOAW010000014.1, from coordinate 194,404 downwards.
TACCACGGCGGCGCGGCCTATGACTCCAGTGTCGAGAACACCGCGTACGCCATGCGTGCCGACCAGATGCGCGATGAGAAACAACGCATCGGCGAAGCCATTGCCGCACAAATTCCTGATCATGCCTCGCTGTTCATCAATATCGGCACCACCACCGAATCGATCGCGCGCGCGCTGCTCAATCACAATCACCTGAAAATCATCACCAACAACCTCAACGTCGCCACCATGCTCAGTGCCAAGGACGACTTCGACGTACTGTTAACCGGCGGTAATGTGCGCCGCGACGGTGGTGTGGTCGGTCAGGCGAGCGTCGATTTCATCAACCAGTTCAAGGTCGACTTCGCCCTGGTGGGCATCAGCGGTATTGACGAAGACGGCAGCCTGCTCGACTTCGATTACCAGGAAGTGCGGGTTTCCCAGGCGATCATTGCCAATGCGCGCCAGGTGATCCTGGCGGCCGACTCAAGCAAATTCGGGCGCAATGCCATGATTCGTTTGGGGCCGATCAGCCTGGTGGACTGCTTGGTGACCGATCAGCAGCCAGTGCCCGCGCTGGTGCAGTTGTTGAACCAGCACAAGGTTCGGCTGGAAGTCGTTTAGCGCCGTTACTGGCGCTATCGAGGGCAAGCCCCTCCCACACTGGAATGCGATCAATCTGTGGGAGGGGGCTTGCCCCCGATAGCGATCTATCTGCCACCCTCATGTTCACAAATTTTCCCTTTGCCCCCCTTCGATGAGTTTTTTCAATCGAAGTTGGCTGGCTGTGCGCGCGTTTATCAGCTACCATTTTCGTAAATGAACATTAATGTTCGAATTCCAAGACGAAAAGATCGCGAGGCTAGCCGATGAACCCTTCCACCTTGCCTGCTCCACCGCTTGCCGAAGTCTATGACGTTGCCGTAATTGGTGGCGGGATCAATGGCGTCGGCATCGCAGCAGACGCAGCCGGTCGAGGTTTGTCGGTATTCCTTTGCGAAAAAGACGACTTGGCCAGCCACACGTCCTCGGCCAGCAGCAAGCTGATCCACGGTGGCCTGCGTTACCTCGAACATTACGAATTCCGCCTGGTGCGCGAAGCCCTGGCCGAACGTGAAGTGCTGCTGGCCAAGGCCCCGCATATCGTCAAGCAAATGCGTTTTGTGTTGCCACACCGCCCACACCTGCGCCCGGCGTGGATGATTCGTGCTGGCCTGTTCCTGTATGACCACCTGGGCAAGCGTGAAAAACTCGCCGGTTCCAAGAGCCTCAAGTTCGGCCCTGACAGCCCGCTGAAAAGCGAAATCACCAAAGGCTTCGAATACTCCGACTGCTGGGTCGATGACGCCCGCCTGGTGGTGTTGAACGCCATGGCCGCTCGCGAAAAAGGCGCGCATATCCACACCCAGACCCGTTGCATCAGCGCGCACCGCAACAACGGCATGTGGGAAATGAACATGGAACGCGCCGATGGCAGCCTGTTCTCGATCCGCGCCCGCGCCCTCGTGAACGCCGCCGGCCCATGGGTCGCCAAGTTCATCAAGGAAGACCTGAAGCTGGATTCGCCTTACGGCATCCGCTTGATCCAGGGCAGCCACCTGATCGTGCCGAAACTGTATGAGGGTGCCCACGCACACATCCTGCAGAACGAGGACCAGCGCATTGTCTTCACGATTCCGTACCTGAACCACCTGACCATCATCGGCACCACTGACCGCGAATACACCGGCGATCCGGCGAAAGTAGCGATTACCGAAGGTGAAACCGACTACATGCTTAAAGTGGTGAATGCCCACTTCAAGAAGCAGTTGAGCCGCGACGACATCGTCCACACCTACTCCGGCGTGCGCCCGTTGTGCAACGACGAGTCGGACAACCCGTCGGCCATCACCCGCGATTACACCCTGTCGCTGTCTGGCGGCACTGGCGAGGCGCCAATCCTGTCGGTGTTCGGCGGCAAGCTGACCACCTACCGCAAACTCGCCGAGTCGGCGATGGCGCAGCTGGCGCCGTTCTTCACCCAGATGCGTCCAAGCTGGACGGCCACGGCCAGCCTGCCGGGCGGCGAGAACATGACCACGCCAGAAGCGCTGGCCGAGGCAGTTCGCGCCAAGTTCAACTGGGTCCCGGCCGAGATCGCGCGTCGTTGGTCTACCACCTACGGCAGCCGCACCTGGCGCTTGCTCGAAGGTGTGCAGTCGCTGGCTGACCTGGGCGATCACCTGGGTGGCGGCCTGTACACCCGCGAAGTCGATTACCTGTGCGCCGAAGAATGGGCAACGAAACCGCAGGACGTGTTGTGGCGCCGTACCAAACTTGGGCTGTTCACCACCCCAGAGGAACAGGCCAACGTGCAGCGTTACCTGTCCAAGGTCGAGCAGAACCGCGCGAAGATCGAAGCGGCCTGATCAAGCCGTCGTGAAAAGCCCCTGTGCCCAAAGGCCAGGGGCTTTTTTTATGCCTGCTGCGCCTGGCGCTGATACCGCAGGCCCATGTCACGAATGCCGCTGAGGGCGGAGCCCAGCAACACCGGATAAGCCGCCTGCAAAAACCCGGGTGTTGCCGTTGCCAGCGCGCGCTCCAGCCACAGGCAGGCCTGCGGCTCATCGCCGGTTTCGGCCAGCTCGGCAGCGTGGTTGTATTGCCCGCGAAAATCGCCCGCCTCGGCTGAGCGCTGATACCACTGCCGCGCCAGTTGCACATCCTTGGACACCACGACGCCTTCATGGTGGAACCGCCCCAGCAGGTTCATCGATTTGGCATGCCCTTTGGCCGCCGCCTGCTCGAACAACTCATACGCGGCGACAAGGTCGCGCTCGACACCGCGACCGCGCGTCAGCAACTGGCCGTAGTTATACAGCCCCCAATCCAGCCCAAGGTCGCCCGCTTTGCGGTAATGCTCGGCGGCGTCCGGCAGGTCGATTTCGCAACCCCAGCCGTTTTCAAGGCAGCGCCCGATCATGTTGATGGCCATCGGGTGGTCCTGACGTGCGCTGATGCGAAACCAGCTCAGCGCCAACGCTTCGTCCTTTTGTATGCCCCGACCCTCCAGCAACAACTGACCCAAGGTCGCCTGCGCGTCGGCATCACCCAATTGCGCAGCGTGCATCACCCATCGCGCATACGCGCGCGGGTTATCACCGATTTCACCCGATTCATTGCCTGGCCGCGCGCTCTGCATGCTCGTCTGCACTCTCTCAAGCTGACAAAAATTTCATGAATCATCCTGTTACAAACTATTACATTTGAGATCGTTTATCAATTACGATCACCTCTCAATTCCAACAACACGAGACTATTCAATGGCTACCGGGATCAGTTCTGCCCCTCATTCATCGCGGCATTTGCTCGCATCGGCGGTGGGTTTGGCAGTGGCTGCGCAAGGAGGATTCAGCTATGCAGCGGAGACTGCAGATGACGGCACAGGGGTAATTCAGCTCGGCGCGACCAGTATCGAAGGTCAGGCCCCAAGCCAGAGCGTTTACAACCCCGTAGCGCCTTCCTCCCCCAAGTACACCGAGGCGCTGCGTGATACACCGCAGACGATTACCGTGGTGCCCAAGGAAGTCATTCACGATCAAAACCTGCTGACCCTGCGCGACGTGCTCAGCACCGTGCCAGGCATTACCTTCGGCGCCGGCGAAGGCGGCAGCGGTTACGGCGACAGCATCAACCTGCGCGGTTTCTCGGCCAGCGGCGACATCTACGTCGACGGCGTGCGCGACAGCGCGCAGTACAGCCGCACCGACCCGTTCAACCTGGAACAGGTCGAAGTCGTCAGCGGCGCGAGTTCGGTGTACTCAGGTTCCGGCGCGGTCGGCGGCACCATCAACCTGGTGTCCAAGCAGCCGGAATTACGCGACAAAACCACGATCAGCGCCGGCATCGGCACCGATAACTACAAGCGCACCACGCTGGATACCAATCAACAACTCAACGACACCACGGCGTTCCGGCTCAACCTGATGGCGCATGGTAACGATGTGCCGGGCCGCGATTATGAAGATTACTCGCGCTGGGGCATTGCGCCCTCCATCGCCTTTGGCCTGGGCACGCCGACCCGCGTTACCGTCAGTTATGAACACCAGAAAGATGACAACACGCCGCAGTACGGCATCCCCATCTACAACGGCAAGCCGATGCCGGGTGTGGGTTGGAGCGACTATTACGGTTACCACAACATCAATGACCAGCAAATCACCTCGGACGCGTTCAGCCTGAAACTCGAACACGACTTCAACGACGCCGTGTCAGTGCGCAACTTCACCCGCGTCGAGCGCGTGCGCCAGGACCTGCGCGCCTCCGGCCCCGAAGGTGCCCAGGCCGGCTGCCTGGCCAGCGGCACCCAGATAACGGGCGCGCCCTGCGCCACCGGCCTCAAGCCAGGCTATTTCCAGCCAAGCGGCGGTTCGCTGGGCAACGAGCGCAACACCCAGAACAAAATGTTCACCAACCAGACTGACGTAACCAGTCACTTCAGCACGGGCTTTATCGACCACACACTGGTGACCGGCATCGCCATCAGCCGCGAGGAATACGAGGCGGATACCGGAAAATGGCTGACCAACAGCAACGGCAGCACGATCGTTCCACCGCCGGTCAGCTTCAGCGACCCCAACTCGGACTGGACCGGCCCCGTCAACTTCACCCGCGCAGCCCACGTTGACGGTGCGCTGAACAACCGCGCCGCCTACGCCTTCGACACGCTCAAACTCAACCCGCAATGGGAAATCAACGGCGGTTTGCGTTACGAGCACAATGCCGGCAGTTCGGTCACCAATGCCTACTCCAGCACCGGCGTGGAAACGCCCGGCGTTCGCTACGGCCAAGCGGATGACCTGACGTCCTATCGCCTGGCGCTGGTGTACAAACCGGTGGAAAACGGCAGTTTCTATATCGCCTACGGCAACAGCAAGACGCCGTCGCAAGCCAGCGTCAATGGTGGCTGCTTTACCCCGGCGAAAACGTCCAGCGCGCCCACCAACAACTGCAACGTTGCCCCGGAAACCGCCGTCAGCTATGAGATCGGCACCAAATGGGACTTCCTCGACAATGCCTTGTCGGTCACCGGCGCGATCTTTCGCAATGACCGCACCAACTACAAAGTCGCCGATCCCGACCCGACCAACCTGAGCGGCACGCAATCGCTCGACGGCAAAGCACGCGCAGACGGCGTGGCACTCGGCCTGAGCGGTGCGATCACGGATAAGTGGAAAGTCTTCGCCAACTACACCTACCTGGATACCCGAGTGTTGCGCAGCGCCAGCGACTTCACCCTGGCCACCACCGGCTTCGACGCGCAGAAAGGCGAGCCGCTGCCGTTTACGCCGAAACATGCGGCCAGCCTTTGGACGGTGTACGACCTGCCCTACGACTTTCAGGTGGGCTACGGCATCACGGCGCAATCCAAGCAGTACCTGGTCAGCGCCGCCGGGGCACCGACTGCGCCGGGCTACGCCGTGCAGCGCGCGATGCTCGGCTACAAGGTCAACAAACAGTTGAACCTGCAGTTGAACGTTAACAATCTGTTCGACAAGGAATACCTGACGCGCATCCGTAACAACGGTTGGGCGGTGCCGGGTGATGGGCGTGCGGCGGTTGTTTCGGCTGACTATACGTTCTGATTGTGGGGGGTGTTTTGGGGGGCATATCCGTTGGTTGGGTGATGGCGGGTATGGGTTCCGCCCTTACGGCGGGTCACTTTGGAAAAGCCCCAAAGTAACCAAAGGGCTCTTGCCCCACCACTCGGCACCTCGCTTAGGCTCGGTGTGCCCGAACGAAGGCTTGAATCCGTGGGCCGCCGTGACGGGCCATCCATGGCCCAACACGGCTAACCCGGCGTCCTGCCGGGTTACCCACGGATTCAAGCCTGCGTTCGGCCGCGTGGTTTAACGGGGCGCCTAAGATCAAGATCAAGATCTACAGCACGGCGGCCTAGTAGCCGACCTGAGTGGTAGAAGCAAAAGCAAAGCCGAGGCGGCCTGACAGCCGACCTGATTCTGGAAGCTGTACTCAGTCAAATGTGGGAGCTGGCTTGCCTGCGATGGCATCGACTGGGAGTTACTGATACACCGAGTTGCCTGCATCGCAGGCAAGCCAGTTCCCACAGAAAAGCAAAAGCAGTGCGGTGCTGGAGGCTGAACTCGGTCAACTTGTGGGAGCGGGCTTGCTCGCGAAGGCGGTGGATCAGTCAACTCATGTGTAGCTGACACTCCGCATTCGCGAGCAAGCCCGCTCCCACATTTGGATCTCAGTGCATCAGATATGAGATGTGTTTCTCCGCTTTTGATCCGCTTTTGCTTCAACCACTCAGGTCGGCTACTAGGCCGCCGTGCTCTGCTTTTGATCTTGATCTGACAGGCCCCGTCAACCACGCTGGCCGAACGCAGGCTTGAATTCGTGGGTAACCCGGCAGGACGCCGGGTTAGCCGCGTTGGGCCATGGATGGCCCGTCGCGGCGGCCCACGGATTCAAGCCGGAGTGAGGGCACACCGAGCCTGGGCGAGGTGCCGAGTGGTGGGGCAAAGACCTTTTGGTTACTTTTGGGGCGTTTGCCAAAAGTGACCCGCTGTAAGAGCGGAACCCTAAGCCGCCCTGACCGCAGCAACGGATATACACCCCCCACCGCAGCCATTCGGTTTTCCGAACACCACACCCCAAACCATTCGGTTTGCCGGACCAAACCGCCAAACCCCTCCCGTCATACAAACTTAATACCCATATAAATCAACCAGATAACCTTTTATCCCTGGTATGGCACGACTCATGCTCTACACTCCCTGACGATTGCCTGCGACGCTTCAGGAGCCGTCACGGGCATTCGCTGTACAAAAGAGAGCCGTCTAGCCGGCTTCATAAAAAAAACAAATGTCGAGGAAGTATTGATGCGCATCGTTCCCCATATCCTGGGCGCAGCTATCGCTGCTGCTCTGATCAGCACTCCAGTTTTCGCCGCCGAACTCACCGGCACACTGAAGAAAATCAACGACTCCGGCACCATCACTCTCGCTCACCGCGACAGCTCCATTCCGTTTTCCTACATCGCGGACGGCTCGGGCAAACCCGTGGGCTACTCCCACGACATTCAACTGGCCATCGTTGAAGCCCTGAAAAAAGACCTGAACAAACCCGATTTGAAGGTCAAGTACAACCTGGTCACCTCGCAAACCCGTATCCCGCTGATCCAGAACGGCACCGCGGATATCGAATGCGGCTCCACCACCAACAACGCCGAACGCGCTCAACAAGTTGATTTCACCGTCAACATGTTCGAAATCGGCACCCGCCTGCTGGTCAAGAAAGACAAGGATGGCAAGCCGTCCTACGCTGACTTTGCCGACCTGAAAGGCAAAAACGTCGTGACCACCGCTGGCACCACGTCCGAGCGCATCATCAAAGCGATGAACGCCGATAAGCAAATGAGCATGAACGTCATCTCCGCCAAAGACCACGGCGAATCCTTCCAGATGCTGGAAAGCGGCCGCGCCGTCGCCTTCATGATGGACGACGCCCTGCTCGCAGGCGAAGAAGCCAAGGCCAAGAAGCCGGACGACTGGGTCATCACCGGTACGCCACAGTCTTTCGAAGCCTATGCGTGCATGGTGCGTAAAGACGATCCAGCCTTCAAAAAAGCTGTCGATGACGCCATCGTCGGTCTGTACAAATCCGGCGAAATCAACAAGATCTACAGCAAGTGGTTCGAGAGCCCGATTCCTCCAAAAGGCCTGAACCTCAACTTCCCGATGAGCGACAAGGTTAAGGAGCTGATCGCTAACCCAAGCGACAAACCAGCCCCTGACGTAAAAATCTGATACCTGACTAAGCTTATCTCCTGAGGGAGCCAACCCTCCCTCAGGCGTCTGTTACTACCTGCTGGCTTTAATTTGGAACACTCGACCTGGCGGTTTTCGAGCCGATCGCGTGTGCCTGGCGTTCAACGTCGGGCGGGAAAGGATCTTCCCCAAGCGGGTGCTTGTACATCGATCGATCTCGAGGGGAGACCCTAATGAATTACAACTGGGACTGGGGCGTGTTCTTCAAGTCCACTGGCGTGGGCAGCGAGACTTATCTCGACTGGTACATCGCCGGCTTGGGCTGGACCATCGCCATCGCTGTCGTGGCATGGATTATCGCCTTGTTGCTGGGGTCCATTCTGGGCGTCATGCGCACCGTGCCAAACCGCATCGTATCGGGCATCGCGACCTGCTACGTGGAACTGTTTCGTAACGTGCCGCTGCTGGTTCAGCTGTTTATCTGGTACTTCCTGATACCCGATCTGCTGCCGCAAAACCTGCAGGACTGGTACAAACAAGACCTCAACCCGACCACCTCGGCCTACCTGAGCGTCGTCGTGTGCCTGGGCCTGTTCACCGCCGCCCGTGTGTGTGAACAAGTGCGTACCGGCATCCAGGCGCTGCCACGCGGCCAGGAATCTGCCGCACGCGCCATGGGCTTCAAGCTGCCGCAGATCTACTGGAACGTGCTGCTGCCTCAAGCTTACCGCATCATCATTCCGCCGCTTACCTCGGAATTCCTCAACGTGTTCAAGAACTCCTCCGTGGCGTCCTTGATCGGCTTGATGGAACTGCTGGCGCAAACCAAACAGACTGCCGAGTTCTCGGCCAACCTGTTTGAAGCCTTCACCCTGGCCACGCTGATCTACTTCACCCTGAACATGAGCCTGATGCTGCTGATGCGCGTGGTCGAGAAGAAAGTCGCGGTGCCCGGCCTGATCTCCGTGGGGGGTAAATAATGGACTTCGATTTCAGCGGCATCATCCCCGCCATTCCTGGCCTGTGGAACGGCATGGTCATGACCTTGCAGTTGATGGTCATGGGTGTGATCGGCGGTATCGCGCTGGGTACGATGCTGGCGCTGATGCGCCTGTCGTCCAGCAAACTGCTGTCGCGTCTGGCCGGCGCCTACGTGAACTACTTCCGCTCGATCCCGCTGCTGTTGGTGATCACCTGGTTCTACCTGGCGGTGCCGTTCGTGTTGCGCTGGATCACCGGCGAAGACACCCCGATTGGTGCGTTCACCTCCTGCGTCGTGGCCTTCATGATGTTCGAAGCCGCGTACTTCTGTGAAATCGTGCGGGCCGGCGTGCAGTCGATCCCCAAGGGCCAGATGGCCGCCGCACAGGCGATGGGCATGACCTATGGCCAGACCATGCGTCTGATCATCCTGCCCCAGGCGTTCCGCAAGATGACCCCGTTGCTGCTGCAACAGTCGATCATCCTGTTCCAGGACACCTCGCTGGTTTACACCGTGGGCCTGGTGGACTTCCTCAACTCCGCCCGCTCTAACGGCGACATCATTGGCCGCTCCAATGAGTTCCTGATCTTCGCCGGTGTCGTCTACTTCATCATCAGCTTTTCCGCCTCGCTGCTGGTCAAGCGTCTGCAAAAAAGGTTTGCCGTATGATCTCTATCAAGAACATCAACAAGTGGTATGGCGACTTCCAGGTGCTGACCGATTGCAGCACCGAGGTTAAAAAAGGCGAAGTGATCGTGGTGTGCGGGCCGTCCGGCTCGGGTAAATCCACCCTGATCAAGTGCGTCAACGCACTGGAACCGTTCCAGAAAGGCGACGTGGTGGTGGACGGCACGTCTATCGCCGACCCGAAGACCAACCTGCCGCAACTGCGCTCGCGCGTGGGCATGGTGTTCCAGCACTTCGAACTGTTCCCGCACCTGACCATCACCGAAAACCTGACCATCGCGCAGATCAAGGTGCTTGGCCGCAGCAAGGAAGAAGCCACCAAAAAGGGCCTGCAACTGCTTGAGCGCGTCGGCCTTTCGGCACACGCGCACAAGCACCCGGGCCAGCTTTCCGGCGGCCAGCAACAACGGGTGGCGATTGCCCGCGCCCTGGCCATGGACCCGATCGTCATGTTGTTCGACGAACCGACCTCGGCGCTCGACCCTGAGATGGTCAACGAAGTGCTCGACGTGATGGTGCAACTGGCCCACGAAGGCATGACCATGATGTGCGTAACCCACGAAATGGGGTTTGCGCGCAAAGTGGCCGACCGTGTGATCTTCATGGACGCCGGCAAGATCATCGAAGACTGCCCGAAGGAGGAGTTCTTCGGCGACATCAGCGCCCGCTCCGAACGCGCGCAGCACTTCCTTGAGAAAAT
>NZ_CAWOAW010000014.1:81804-184134 GCF_963879675.1 Pseudomonas sp. Larv2_ips | reverse complement strand
TCGGTACATTTTTCATTGACCCACCGCATTCGCGAGCAAGCCCGCTCCCACACTGGACTGAGCAGGCCGACAAGCTCTGGTTGACCCAAGGCAACTGTGATGAAATGCGACCCCAACCAATTTCGCGCCGCACCGCCATCACTTGCCGTGAAACCTCGTCTGATTCGCCAACTGTTCCTGCCGCCGTTGATCATCGCCCTGATGATCGGCTTGGGTTATATCGGCTTCTGGGTCAGTGAGTACTATGGCATTCGCACCCTCAGCGACAACGGCGAACGCCAGTTGGAGCTGCACGCACGCACCGTCGAAAGTGAACTGAGCAAATACACCTACCTGCCCAGTCTGCTGGAGCTCGAATCCAGCGTCTCCACGCTGCTGGCCGACCCGAACCAGGAAACCCGGCAGACAGTCAATGATTACCTCGAAGGCCTGAACCGACGCAGTCGCAGTCGGGCCATCTACGTGATGGACACCACCGGCCGTGTGCTGGCCACCAGTAACTGGCGCGATGCCGACAGCTACCAGGGTGAAGACCTGTCCTTTCGCGCCTATTTCCAGAATGCCGTGCGCGGCCAGCCGGGCCGCTTCTATGGCATCGGCAGCACCAACGGCGAGCCCGGCTACTACCTGGCCCACGGCTTGGAAGAGCACGGCAAGATCATCGGAGTCGCCGTGGTCAAAGTGCGCCTCGAAGCCCTCGAAGAGCGCTGGCAGCGTGCGCGCCTCGAAGCGTTCGTGAGCGACGAGAACGGCATCATCATCCTCTCCAGCGACCCGGCCCGCCGGCTCAAGGCGGTGCGCCCGCTGAGCGACGACACCAAAGAACGCCTGGCCCACAGCCTGCAATATTACTGGGCGACGCTAAACGAACTGGAGCCGCTGGCCCGTGAGCGACTCAATGAGGGCACCGAAAAGCTGACCTTCCCGGCCAACAGCGAAGTGGTCAACGACGAGCACGAGGTCAGCTACCTCGCCCAAACCCGCCCGCTCAACGACACGCCGTGGAATTTCACCCTGCTGACCCCACTCAATGACCTGCGCCGCGCGGCGATCAACCAGGGCATTCTGGTCGCTGTCGCATTCGGCCTGGTGGCGTTTTTGCTGATCGCCTGGAACGAGCGCCGCAAGGTGATCGCCACCCGCCTCGCCGCGCGGGAAGCCTTGCAGGAAGCCAACAGCCAGCTGGAGCGTCGGATTGCCGAACGCACCGCCGACCTGCGTGCCAGCAACGAACGGCTCAAGGGCCAGATTCGCGAACGGCGCCAGGCCGAAGAAACCTTGCGCCGCGCCCAGGACGAACTGGTGCAAGCGGGAAAACTCGCTGCCATCGGCCAGATGTCCACCAGCATCGCCCACGAGTTGAACCAGCCGCTGGCGGCGCTGCGCACGCTGTCAGGCAACACGGTACGTTTCCTCGAACGTGGCGCCCTCGACACTGCCAGCGCCAACCTCAAGACCATCAACGAACTGATCGACCGCATGGGCCGCATCACCGCTAGCCTGCGCTCCTTTGCCCGGCGCGGCGATGACCAGGGCGAAGCCAACCTCGGTAAAGCCGTGGACGCCGCGTTCCAGGTGCTCGGCGCTCGTCTCGACGGCCTGCCGTTGACCGTGCACCGCGACTTCGCCAACGCTCAATTGCAAATCGACCAGACGCGCCTGGAGCAGATCCTGGTCAACCTGATCGGCAATGCCCTGGACGCGATGCAGGCGCAACCTGCGCCCGAACTGTGGTTGGATGGCCACGATTTTGAGGGCAAGTACCGCCTGCACGTGCGCGACAACGGGCATGGTATCGACCCCGAAACGCGCAAGCATTTATTCGAACCGTTCTTCACCACCAAACCCGGCGAACAAGGCCTGGGCCTGGGCCTGACCCTTTCCGCCAGCCTCGCGGCGGCCACCGGCGGCAACCTTGCCGTGGAACACCCGGCCAGCGGTGGTACTGCCTTTGTCTTGTGCCTGCCGCTGGTGGGCACTCAAAAAGCTGAGTCGACATGAATACAGACACCACAGCCGCAAAAGACGACCTCACCGTTCTGATCGTCGAGGACGATCCCCATGTGCTGCTCGGCTGCCAACAGGCCCTGGCGCTGGAAGACATTCCCAGCGTGGGCGTGGGCAGTGCTGAAGAAGCCCTCAAGCGCATTGGCGAGAACTTTGCCGGCATCGTCATCAGCGACATTCGCCTGCCGGGCATCGACGGCCTGGAGCTGCTGACCCGCCTCAAAGCGCTGGATAAAAGCCTGCCGGTGGTGCTGATCACCGGGCACGGCGATATTTCGATGGCCGTCGGGGCCATGCGCAATGGCGCCTACGACTTCATGGAAAAGCCCTTCTCCCCCGAACGCTTGGTTGACGTCGCGCGCCGCGCCCTGGAGCAACGCGGGCTGGCGCGAGAAGTGTGGTCGCTGCGCCGCCAGCTGGCCGAACGTGATTCGCTGGAGGGCCGCATCATCGGCCGCTCGCCGGCGATGCAGAACCTGCGCGAACTGATCGCCAACGTCGCCGACACGTCGGCCAACGTGTTGATCGAAGGCGAGACCGGCACCGGCAAGGAACTGGTCGCGCGCTGCCTGCATGATTTCAGCCGGCGCCATTCCCATCAGTTCGTTGCCCTGAACTGCGGCGGCTTGCCGGAAAACCTGTTCGAAAGCGAGATTTTCGGCCACGAAGCCAACGCCTTTACCGGCGCCGGCAAGCGTCGTATCGGCAAGATCGAGCACGCCCACGAAGGCACGCTGTTTCTCGACGAAGTGGAAAGCATGCCGATCAACCTGCAGATAAAACTGCTGCGGGTGTTGCAGGAACGCACCCTTGAGCGGCTGGGCTCGAACCAGAGCGTGGCCGTGGATTGCCGGGTGATCGCCGCCACCAAATCCGACCTCGATGAGCTGAGCCGCGCCAGCCAATTTCGCAGCGACCTTTACTACCGCCTCAACGTAGTAACCCTGGAACTGCCGCCGTTGCGCGAACGTCGCGAAGACATCCTGCAGTTGTTCGAGCACTTCCTGCAGCAATCCTCCCTGCGCTTTGATCGCACCGCGCCTGAGCTGGACAACCAGACCGTGTCGACACTGATGAGCCACGACTGGCCAGGCAACGTGCGCGAACTGCGCAACGTCGCCGAGCGCTTTGCCCTGGGCTTGCCCGCCTTCAAGAAAAGCGGCAACGGCAACAGTAACCACGGCCTGGCCTTCACCGAAGCGGTGGAAGCCTTCGAGCGCAACCTGCTCAACGATGCCCTGCAGCGCAGCGGCGGCAACCTGACCCAGGCCAGCCTGGAACTGGGAATGGCCAAGACCACCCTGTTCGACAAGGTCAAGAAATACGGATTGAGCCACTGATGGATCTATTCTTGAAGGCCGCCATTGGCGCGGCGGTAGTGTTGGTCCTGGCGGCGTTGGCCAAGACCAAAAACTATTACATCGCGGGGCTGGTGCCGCTGTTCCCGACCTTTGCGTTGATTGCGCACTACATCGTCGGCAAGGGCCGCTCGGTGGAGGACCTGAAGACCACCATCGTGTTTGGGATGTGGTCGATCATTCCGTATTTTGTGTATTTGGCGACGCTGTATGTGATGGTCGACCGCCTGCGCCTGGAAGCGTCACTCGCCGTGGCGGCAGTGGCATGGTTGATGGCAGCGACGGTGTTGGTGAGCGTGTGGGTGCGCCTGCATAGCTGACAACCGCGGTCAAAAATGGGCAAGGGTGACCTGACACACCTCAATTAAAAATGTGGGAGCGGGTTTGCTCGCGAAGGCGGCGCGTCAGTCGATATATCCGCTGACTGAATCACCGCTTTCGCGAGCAAGCCCGCTCCCACATTCAGAGGTGCGAATCACCCGAATCTCAGCGGACGATCTTGTCGACCTGAATCCCCAGCTTTTTCAGCCGATACCAGAAGCTCCTTTCTGAAATCCCGATTTTCGCCGCCGCGGCAGCCTGCACGCCGTTGCTCTCGTGCAACGCCGCCAGGATGTAGGTTTTCTCGACGTCCGCCAGCGCCGCGTCCAGGTCCGCAGGCACGCCAGGGTTGTCCCCAAGCAACGCCGTGACGCCGTCCTCTGCCGGTTTTGAAGCAAACAGGTAGGCCGGCAGGTCGATGTCTTCGATCACCGGTTTGGCGGCGACGATGGTTGCGCGCTCCACGCAGTTTTGCAGTTCGCGGATATTCCCCGGCCAGCTGTATGCGGCCATGGCCTGCAAGGCCTCCGGGCTGAACCCGGTAATGCGTTTGCCGGCGGTGGCGCTCAGGGTCTGGGCGAAGTGCCGGGCCAGGGGCACGATGTCCTCGGCGCGTTCGCGCAGGGCCGGCAGCGGGATCGGGAACACATTCAGGCGGTAATACAGGTCTTCGCGAAACTCTTTATTGGCCACCGCGTCCAGCAGGTTTTTGTTGGTGGCGGCGATCACCCGCACATCCACCTTGCGCTCGCGCGGGTCGCCCACCGGCTCGATCACCCGCTCCTGCAACGCGCGCAGAATCTTGGCCTGCAACGCCAGAGGCATGTCGCCCACCTCATCCAGAAACAGCGTGCCCTTGTCAGCCTGCATAAAGCGCCCGACCCGATCCGCCACGGCGCCGGTGAAGGCGCCCTTGCGATGGCCAAACATTTCGCTTTCCAGCAAGCCTTCCGGAATCGCCGCGCAGTTGACCGCTACAAATGGCTTGTCGGCACGGCTGCCGTGCTTGTGGATCGCGCGCGCGACCATTTCCTTGCCGGTGCCGCTTTCGCCAGTCAGCAGGATAGTGGCGTTGCTGTCACGCACCGAATCGATTGCATGCAGCACCTGGCGAAACGCCGGGCTGTCACCCACCAGGCTGTCGAACTGCGCATGGTGATCGAGTTCGGCGCGCAGCCGCGCGTTGTCGCGCATGATGTCGCGAAACTGCAAGGCCTTGGCTACGGTGATGTCCAGTTCGTCGATGTCGAACGGCTTGGCAATGTAGTCATAGGCGCCGTTGCGCATCGACTGCACGGCGTTTTTCACCGTGCTGTAGGCGGTCATCACGATCACCGGCAAATCCGGGAAACGCACCTTGATCTCGGCCAGCAGCGCCGGGCCGTCCATGCCGGGCATGCGCCAGTCACTGATCACCAGGTCGATGTCTTCCTGTTCCAGCACCTTGAGCGCGTGCAGGCCGTTGCTTGCGGTAAATACCTGAATGCCGTTCTGGCTCAGGGCCGACGACAGCAAGTCGCAGAGCTTGGGCTCGTCGTCGACTACCAATACGTTATGCGTCATGACCATCCTCATCGTCGCCGTCGTCATCACCCTGGGCCGGAATGTACAGGCTGAAGGTGGCGCCGGCATCTTTCTCACTGGCACATTCAATGCTGCCGTCGTGACTTTCCATGATCGAATAGACTTTTGCCAGGCCCAGGCCCGTGCCCGAGGCCTTGGTGGTGACGAACGGTGTGAAGATCCGCTCGATCATATCCGCCGGGATGCCCTGGCCGGTGTCGGCGATGCTGATCACCGTGTTGCCGTCGACACTGCGGATGCCCAGGGTCAGACGCCCGCCTTCAGGCATCGCGTCGATGGCGTTGAGAATCAGGTTGAGGCACGCCTGCTTGAGTTGTTTGGCATCGGCATAGATCGTCGCACCGGGTGCCTGGTCGTCAATCTGCGCGTCAATGTTATGCGTGGACAGTTCCGGGCTGCAGAAACCGAGGATCTCTTCCACCAGCGCACGCGCCGGCTGCTGCACACGCAGCGGCGGGTTGGGTTTGGCGAAATCGAGGAATTCGGTGATCAGGTCGTTGATGCGGCTGACCTCGCTGATCACGTATTCCAGGTGGCGCTTGTCGGTTTCCGCCAGGTCGGCGCGACGGTGCAACAATTGGGTCGCGGTCTTGATGATGCCCAGCGGGTTGCGAATCTCGTGAGCCAAACCCATGGCGACTTCGCCCAGGGCGTGCAGCCGATCGCGACGGCGCAACTGAGCTTCAAGGTGATGCAGTTCGCCCAGGCGCTCGGTCATGTGGTTGAAGGTGCTGCTCAACTGCGCCAGCTCATCGCCGCCAGTGACCAATACGCGGTGTTCGTAATGACCCGAGATCACCGCGTCCACGCCTTGGGACAAATCGCGCAACGGTTTGGTCAGGCGCCGCGACACCAGCACCCCGGCGCCCAGGGACAACGCCGAGCTGAGCAGGAAAATCAGCACGAACAGGTTGCTCTGATTCACCAGCCCGACCAGGCTGGTATGGCGTAGCAGACCGCTGAAGATCACCCCTTGCAGGTCGCCGGCATCATTGAAGATTGGCCAATACAGACCGCTGTAATTGTTGGTGAACTGCTCGCTCGGCTGCTTGGTGGCGCGCATGGCCGTTTCGACGTCCTTGGGAATGCGCGAGGGGTGATTTTCGAAACGCTGGGTCGAGAAGATTTCGTTAAAGCCCGACGGATTGGCCAGGTACAGGCGCAGGTCGAGGGAATGCACATCGGCCACGCTGGTGAGGAAACTGCTGTCCAGGTACGTCGCCACCAACAGCAGGTAGTCGACGCCTTCCTGGGTGGTTTCGAAGGTCGAGACCACAAGGCCCGTACTCACGCCCGCCACCTGCACGGTTTGCAGCACCGCGTTGCTGGTCAGGTCGATCTGCTTGACCACATCGTCGGAGGCCGTGCTGAACACGACCTTGTGATCACTCACGCGAATCAGCGCGACCACGTCGATGTCCGTGGCGTCGGCAATGTCGGCGGTCAGCCGGTCGTGCTTGGCGGCCTGCTTGGTCGAAGGCGGGCTGGTGTAGCGCAGGAACAGCTTGGCCATGCGCGCGTTGTCATGAAGGATGTCGCCGATTTCGTCCTTGACGATCTTGGTCGACTCTTGCAGCCAGATACGCACGTTACTGTCGAAAATCTGCGACAGCGTGGTCGCCGCCAGCTCGGCGGCGATCATGGTGGGAATAACGCTGACCAGCCAGAACGCCAGCACCAGCTTGCGCTGGACGCTCCAGCGCGAAATGGCAAAGGGGCGGGCTTTCTGGCGGGTTTTGGTGATCATCAGGTTTCGCTTATCGCAGCAGCCATGGCAGGGTCGGAACGGTCCGGTCTCAGGTACATTTTCACGAGCTTGAGCAGGCTGTTGACCAGCCGGTTACGGTGACGGAAGAACATGCTGTTGCCTTGGAACTCGCACCCCAGGCGCAGCTTACTGGCATACCCTTCCTGACCGCACTCGTACACAGGGATTTTGTGCTGAATACAGTAGTCGACGTTGGTCAGCCAACTGCGAAAGTACAGGTTGTATTCGCGGCTGAATGCCATGTCGTGCCCAAAGAACTTGTCGATCAGGCGGTGCTGGTCCAGCAGGATCAGATTGAACGCCACCAGGTGCTCGTCCACCCAATAAAGAACACAGACCGCACGCCCTTCAAGCCGTTCGAGGATGCCGGTGAAGTAACGCGCCGGCAAACGTTCGAACTGCAGCTGCGAGCGCGCGAGCGTGGCCTCGTACAAGCGCATGACCTGCGGCAACACATCATCAATATTGCGCCGCCACTCCACGCGCGGGCCCGGCGCACGCAGTTTACGGCGCAGGTCCTTGCGCGTCGATTTGCACAACGAGCCAAGGTAGGCGTCTACCGAACCGTAGGGCACCGTCAGCAGACCGCTGGGCAAGCTCGGCATGCTCTGGAAACCTGCGCTGCGGCAACTGGTTGCCCAGTGCGGGTCGTCGGTCGGTACATCTTTGACCGCCACTAGGCCAATCCCGAAGGCATTGGCATCCTGTCGCGCGGCTTGCAGCAACTGCTTGAGCAACACTGGGCGCCGCGCCTGGGGTATGGCGCTTGCAATACCGGCGTCGCAACGCTCGGCTATCGGCGAGCCAATGGCATACAGCGGCAACCGCAAAACACCCGGCCACAGTCGCTCCAGGCGTTCGGTAAAACGCTTGCCGGCACCCGACACCGTGGTGTCGAGGCGATAATGGGTGATGAACGCAGCGGCCACTGCCACCAGCGTTTCATCTTCGTAAACGGCCAGGTAACGCCATTTGAAGTCATCAATGGCCGCGTTTTCCACGGCGACGTAAAAATCCCAATCCTCCAGGGCACCGGGAAAACAGTCGTTCCAGGCACTGCGCTGGATGGCCCGGATAGTCGAGAAGGCTTGAGCGGTGATCACGGGTTTCCCTTTTTTTCTATTTCTTGTGGCGAGCGGGCTTGCTCCGCGGTGGGCGGAGCAGCCCCAAACCCAGGCACCTCGGTTCTAACTGGAAGCATGCAGTGTCAGTGATGGGGCGGCGGCGCCACCCACCGCGGGGCAAGCCCGCTCGCCACTGGCAGCGCGCGTGCGACTGACGCAGGCATGTTGCTCGACAAACTCGGCGCTCAACTCGATCACGCGTCGGTATTGCAGGTCGACGGTGATCATGTGGTAGCAGTTGTCCAACAGGATCTTGGTCACGGGGCCGCCCAAATGGCGCTCCACGTAATCGGCGTTCCAGCGGCTGGTGATGTCGTCCTCGATGGAGTGCAAAACCAGCGCCGGTACCTTGACCTCGGGCATGCGTTTCTTGACCACGGCGTTCATGCGGTGCAACTCGCGCACCGTAATGCCTTCCATGGTCAGCAAACCGGCTTCGCTGCTCTCCCCTTCCTTCATCTGACGTTCGACGATGGCCCGCAGGCGCTCGTTCTTGATGCCGTAAGGCGGCTTCTCTTCGAAGCGACAGATGTGTACGCCGAACGGAATTTTCATCAGCAGTGGCGTGAGAAACGCCAGCTTGTGAATACTCCAGCCGTCATATTTCAAGGTCGTGGAATACATCAACAGCCCGGCGACTTGCCCAGGGTGTTCGGCGGCTACGTACATCGACATCACCGCCCCCATGGACAAGCCACCGACAAATACCTGCTCGTGGCGTTGCTTGACCTGCACGAAGGTATTGCGCACGCCTTCGTACCAGTCCAGCCAGCCGGTGGCTTGCAGGTCGCTGTTGTCGCCGCAATGCCCAGCCAGGGTGGGCACGTACACCGTGCAGTTACCCGCCTTGGCCAAGCCTTTGGCGACTTGACGCAATTCCGTCGGGGTGCCGGTCAGGCCGTGGATCAACAGGATCCCGACCGGACCTTCACCGAGAACGAAGCCGGCATCACCTTCACCGAGGTCGATCCCGGAAGTGCTCACCGTTTAGTCGCTCGCACCAGCAGTTGCTCGAGCAACTTCAAGCCCAGGTCGATTTCCGGGTAGCTGATTTCCAGCGACGGCGCCAGGGTGATCACGTTTTTGTAGTAGCCGCCCACGTCGAGGATCAAGCCGAGTTTCTGGCCATCGACGACCATGTCGCCCTTCATGCCTTCTTCAACCATGTAGTCCAGGGTCGCCTTGTCTGGCGTGAAGCCATCCGGGCCACAGATTTCGCAGCGCAGGGCCAGGCCCAGGCCATCGACGTCGCCGATGATCGGGAAACGTTTCTGCAGGTCCTGCAGGCCTTCCAGGAAGTATTTGCCCTTGGCCATGACCATCGCGCCGTAGTCGACTTCGCTGGTCATCTTGAACATTTCCAGGCCAACCGCCGTCCCCAGTGGGTTGGAGGCGAAGGTGGAGTGCGTCGAACCTGGTGGGAAGATCTTCGGGTTGATCAACTCTTCACGCGCCCAGATGCCGCCCAGCGGGTTCAGGCCGTTGGTCAGTGCCTTGCCGAAGACGATCACGTCCGGCTGCACGTCGAAGTGCTCGATCGACCACAGCTTGCCGGTACGGTAGAAGCCCATCTGGATTTCGTCGGACACCATGAGGATGCCGTGCTGGTCCAGTACATGCTTGAGTTCGCGGTAGAAGTTCATCGGCGGGATCACGTAGCCGCCGGTGCCCTGGATCGGCTCGACGTAAAACGCTGCGTATTCGCTCTGGCCGACTTTCGGGTCCCACACGCCGTTGTATTCGGTCTCGAACAGACGGGCGAATTGCTGCACGCAGTGGCTGCCGTATTCTTCCTTGGTCATGCCTTTGGGGCCACGGAAGTGGTACGGGAACGGGATGAACTGCGCGCGCTCGCCGAAGTGGCCGTAGCGGCGACGGTAGCGGTAGCTGGAGGTGATCGACGACGCGCCGAGGGTACGGCCGTGGTAGCCGCCTTCGAAGGCGAACATCAGGCTTTTGCCGTTGGTGGCGTTACGCACCACCTTCAGGGAGTCTTCGATGGACTGCGAACCGCCGACGTTGAAATGCACGCGACCGTCGAGGCCGAACTTCTTCTTGGCATCGACTGCGATCATTTCCGACAGCTCGATCTTGCCTTTATGCAGGTACTGGCTGGCGATTTGCGGCAGGGTGTCGATCTGCTGTTTCAGCGCGTTGTTCAGGCGCGGGTTGGCGTAGCCGAAGTTGACGGCCGAGTACCACATTTGCAGGTCGAGGTAGGCCTGGTCTTCGGTGTCCCACACGTAGGAGCCTTCGCAACGGCTGAAAATACGCGGCGGCTCGATGTAGTGAACAGTGTCGCCGTAGGAGCAGTACTTGGCTTCTTTATCCAGAAGGATCTGGTCTTCGGCAGTGGCGATACGGATATCAGACATGGTGGAAGAGTTCCTGGTTGTCAGCAGTAAAGGTGGTAGCGTTGGCCGCGATGCCCTGAGGCAGCTTGGCCAGCAATGCGCTCACTTCGGCGAAGGTGTCGAAGCGCGCGTGAGGAATATTGTTGGCCTGGCAATAGTCGGCCAGGCTGCCCTTGGCGAAGACGAAGTCGGCGGTGGAGGCCACGCACATGTCGGACTTGCCGTCGCCGATCACCAGCACGCGCTTGTTGCGCGGGGTGGATTTGCACTTGCAGTTGCCGGAAGCGGCACGGCAGGCATCGCTGGAATACGGGAAGTCGATGCGCCAGCTGTTCTGGTCGACCTGGCGCAGGCGGTTGGCGAGGATCGGCAGCAAGGTCACGTAGTTGCGCGACAGGATGCGCGCGATGCCTTGTTCGATGCCGTCGCTGACCACTTCGATGGTCGCGCCCAGGCCCATGACATGATCGACGAAGTCCGGGAAGTCCGGGTCGATCTCGACGCTGTCGAAGTACGCCAGCAGTTCAGCCGGGGTTGCTTTGATCAGCGCCAGTTGACGGCTCAGGCATTCGCGGGAACCGATATGCCCATCCAGCCATTCCTGTTCGATGGTTTCCCACTCGGGGCCGGCGAAGCGTTGGAGGACGTTGTCGATGACGTCGGTTGGGGTGATGGTCCCGTCGAAGTCACACACGATATGCCAGTGGATCATTGCCTTTCCTTGAGTTGGAGGGCTTGAAGAAAATCGCGCTCTTTGCGCTTGCAGGAGGGGTAGAGCAGGGATTGTGCCAACTGGCTAAAAGCCCGCAGGGCTGGGGTTTTGGCCGATAGCCCGGGTGTTTTGTGTCGCAGGAGCTACAATTTTTGTAGCTTGCTACAAACAAGATGAGTGCTTGCGTCAGGGACGCCCTTCGCGCGTGAATGCGCGCATGTTCAGATAAGGAAATGGCTCCATGTTCAAGGTTACTTCTGCTGTATTCGCCGGTTTGCTGGGGCTGTGGGGCTTTTCCAGCACGGTATGGGCCGACGGCGTTACCGGCGAAGTGGGCGCGGGTGTCAGCTATCAACCCCACGACCCTACCGGCAGCCGCTACGAAACCCGGCCGATTCCCTACTTCGATCTGGACTGGGGCAGTGTCAGCCTGGGCACCGACGACGGCCTGACCTGGAGCGCGCTGAACACCAACGGCATTACTGCCGGCCCTTACATCAATTACCTGTCGGGCCGCACGGCCAATGGCTCACTGCGCGGTTTGCGCGATGTGTCGGACATGGCGGAAGTCGGCGGTTTCATCCAATACGCTCCGGCCGAGTTCTGGCGCGTGTACGCGCAGGTTGGCCAGGCCGTGGGCGGCGGGCGTGATCAGAGTGGCGTGTTGGGCAAGCTCGGCGGTGAGTTGGGTTACCCGTTGGGCGGCGGCATCATCGGTAGCACCGGCCTGATGGCGCACTTTGCCGATGCGCGCCAGACGCAGACTTTTTTTGGTGTGGATGACAAGGAGTCGGCGGCTTCGGGCATTCGGGCCTATAACGCCAGCGCGGGTTTCCAGAACCTGACGCTGACCCAGAGTTTTGAATTTCCGCTGGATACGCATTGGTCGTTATTGACCAGCGCCAGTTGGACGCACCTGGTGGGGTCGGCGGCCAACAGCACGATCGTCAAGCAGACGGGTGATGTGAATCAGGGGCAGGTGCAGACGGCGATCAGTTACAAGTTTGAGTGATGGGTTGGTTCTGGTTGGCTGGCGGCCGGCCCGCCGCCTTCGCGAGCGAGCCCGCTCCCACACTTGAAGCTCAGTGCATCAGGTGTACTTGGTCAAATGTGGGAGCTGGCTTGCCTGCGATAGCGTCAACTGGGTGCGCCTGATGTACCGAGGTGCCTGCATCGCAGGCAAGCCAGCTCACACAGAAAAGCAGATCTGCTTTGCTGCAATCACTCAGGATAGGTACACAAGGCCCCGAAGACCTATCAGCCCTTGGCCTCACTGATGATCTGACGAATCGCCCCAACAAAAGCCTCAGCCGGCTGCCCCCCACTGACCGCATACTGATCGTTGAACACGATAGTTGGCACCGAAGTCACCCCTCGGGAAATCCACAGCTGCTCTTGCTCGCACACCTCTGCGGCGTATTCATCAGAGGCCAGAATCTGCGCAGCACGCGTGACATCCAACCCAACACTTTCAGCAATAATCGCCAAGGTCGCAGGGTCGGACGGGTCTTGCCCATCACTGAAATAAGCCTTGAACAGCGCTTCCTTCAGGTTGTACTGCAACCCTTCCAACCCAGCCCAATGCAGCAAGCGATGCGCATCAAACGTGTTGTAGATACGACTCTGCCCGTCAGTGCGAAACGCAAAGCCCAACGCCGCACCCAAGTCACGAATACGCGCACGGTTAGCCTGCGATTCTTCTGCCGTGGAGCCGTATTTTTCAGTGATGTGCTCAACGATGTTCTGCCCGATAGCCGGCATATTCGGGTTCAGCTCAAACGGCTGGAAATGAATCTCGGCCTGCACCTCAGCGCCCAGCTGGTCCAACGCCTCAGTCAGCCCACGCAGGCCGATAATGCACCAGGGGCACGACACGTCGCTGACGAAATCGATTTTCAGGGGAGTACTCATGGTAGGCAACCTCGCTGGCATTGATGCGCCGTAAAAGTTGCACGATACACCAACTTCACAACACCTTCGAAGGCTGCCCCAAATCAATCTGCGCCCAGTGCGCGGCATCTTCGCGATGGGCTTGCAGGTACGGCAACACCGCCGCCAGCAACGGCGCCTTGAACGCCTCCTGAAAACGATGCGCCAGGCCGGGAATCAACTTCAACTGGCTGCCCTGGATATGCGCGGCCAAATGCACACCGTGCATCACCGGCAGCAACGGGTCGGCAGTGCCATGCACCACCAGCGTTGGCACACGCAATTGATTGAGCAGCGGCACACGACTGGGCTCGGCGAGGATCGCCATGATCTGGCGCTTGACCCCGTCCGGGTTGAAGGCGCGGTCGTAGGACAGCGCGGCCTGATGCAGCAATACCTGGCGATCGTCCTTCACATTCGGGCTGCCCAACGCCGCCAGCAAGTCGGCCTGTTGCTCCAGCGCCACTTCACGGTTGGGCGCGCTGCGCCGCGACAGCAACTGCACCAACGCCGCACTCGGCGCCGGCAAGCCTTCGGCGCCGGAGCTGGTCATGATCAACGTCAGGCTCTCGACCCGTTGCGGCGCCATGGCCGCCAGGTGCTGGGCGATCATGCCGCCCATGCTCGCACCCAGCACGTGGAATTGGCGGATCTGCAATGCGTCCATCAAGCCCAGGGCGTCGTCGGCCATGTCGGTCAGCGTGTAAGGCGCCGCCACCGGCAGGCCGAGTTTGTAGCGCAGCACTTCGAAGGTCAGGTTGGCACTGGCCGGTGCCTGGCGCCACGTGGACAGGCCGACGTCACGGTTGTCGTAGCGAATCACCCGAAACCCTTGCTCGCACAGCGCCACGACAACTTCGTCCGGCCAGTGGATCAACTGCCCGCCCAGGCCCATGACCAGCAGCAATGCAGGGTCGGACGCACGGCCGATGCTCTGGTAGGCAATGCTCACCTGAGCCAGGTCGACCGTTTGCGTCGGGACATTGACGTCACATCGAGAAGCCGCAAAAGACGGCAGGCCGAACAATAGAGCGGCCAGTAAACACAACACGCGCATGAAAAACACCGAAACACAGAACCCCAGTAGAGCGCGAGTCTGATGAAGTTTGTTCAAGCGCGCTGCCACAGTTGCGTGACAGTTTGATGAACGGCGCCCAGCGGTCATGATCGACACGCCTTGCAACATGAGACAAACTCACGCCATTGCCGTTTTTCACAAATCGTCTTCATGGAGAGCACGTGCTCGAAATCCGTCACCTCAAGACCCTG
Organism: Pseudomonas sp. Larv2_ips; assembly: GCF_963879675.1. NCBI lineage: Bacteria > Pseudomonadati > Pseudomonadota > Gammaproteobacteria > Pseudomonadales > Pseudomonadaceae > Pseudomonas > Pseudomonas sp. Larv2_ips. The sequence continues at coordinate 169,708 of NZ_CAWOAW010000014.1, read as the reverse complement.
CACGCCTTGCGCGAAGCCGACAGCCTGGTCGAAGCCGCCGAGCGCCTGCACCTGACGCAGTCGGCGCTGTCCCATCAGTTCAAGGAGCTGGAAGAGCGCTTGGGCATGCAGCTGTTCGTGCGCAAGACCAAGCCACTGCGCTTTACCAGCGCCGGCCTGCGTTTGCTGCAACTGGCCGACGCCACCCTGCCCTTGCTGCGCGGCGCCGAGCGCGATATTGCGCGTCTCGCCGGCGGCACCGCCGGGCGTTTGCACATGGCCATTGAGTGCCACAGTTGCTTCCAGTGGCTGATGCCGACCATCGACCAGTTCCGCGATGCCTGGCCGGAAGTCGAGCTGGACCTGGCCTCCGGTTTCGCCTTCGCGCCACTGCCCGCGCTGGCGCGGGGCGACCTGGACCTGGTGGTGACTTCCGACCCGCTGGAATTGCCGGGCATCACCTACGTGCCGCTGTTCACTTACGAAGCCATGCTGGCCGTGGCCAACCAGCACGCACTGGCGAACAAATCGTACATCGTGCCCGAAGATTTGCTCACCGAGACCCTGATCACCTACCCGGTGGAACGCGATCGGCTGGACATTTTCACGCGCTTTTTAGAGCCGGCCGACGTGGAACCGGCCCAGGTGCGCACCTCGGAACTCACCGTCATGATGATGCAGCTGGTGGCCAGCGGCCGTGGTGTGTGCGGCATGCCGCATTGGGCGCTGCATGAGTACAGCTCGCGCGGTTACGTGAAGGCCAAGCGGTTGGGCGAGAAAGGGCTGTTCGCGACGTTGTATGCGGGGATTCGTGCAGACATGCTGGACGCGCCGTACATGCGCGACTTTTTGCTGACGGCCAAGGACACGTCGTTTTCCACGCTCGATGGCGTCAGCGCCGTTCGCTGAACGACACAGATTAAAAATGTGGGAGCTGGCTTGCCTGCAATGCAGACGACGCGGTCTGACTGCAGCACCGAGGCGATGTTATCGCAGGCAAGCCAGCTCCCACATTGGATTGAGTTCCCACCTGGGATTTCAGTCGACCTTGAGTTCACGCCACATGTGGATCTTGTCGAAATAATCCTCGCCCACCCGCACCGCCAGTGGCTCCAGGCCGTACTGGATGAAGCCGCAGCGCTGGTACAACGCGAAGGCGGCGTCGTTGCCAGCGGTGACGGTCAGCTGAATCAGTGTGAGGTGCGGATGTTCACGCGCCTCGGCGAGCGCCGCCTCCACCAACTGACGGCCCAGGCCTCGGTGCTGGTACGCCCGGTTCACGTACATGCCGAACAAGGTCACCTTGTGCCGAGCTTTCTCACGCGGCTCGAACGCCAGGCCGACAATGCCCACCAATGCGTCCCCCTCAAAAGCCCCGAGCAGCCGATCCAGCGGGCTGTCGACGCGCTTTTCCCACCAGCTCAGGGGCATCAGCGCGCGCTCCGCCACGCTGGAGGTGAACGCCTGCGGATAAGCGCCGTACGCCTCAAGCATCAACGCCCGATAAGCCTCGGCGTCGTTGGCGCCAAGCGAACGAATCATCATGCGTCGCAGGTCAGCGATGCGCGGTAAAACGGCAGGATCACGTCGCGCGTCAACGGCGCCAGTTGCAGGCCACCGTCACCGGCAGGGTCGATCCAGCGCACTTCTTCGATTTCGGCCGCGGGCGTCACCGCTACGTCGATGTGCACCTGGAACAGCTCGGCGTCCACGGTGAACCCAGGCTCATTGGCGGCGGGGGCCGAGAAGTGGCCAAGATAGACAGCCTGGCTTGGCTCGATGCGCAGGTTGAGTTCCTCAAACAGCTCACGGGCCAGGGCTTGGGCCGGTTGTTCGCCGGCGTCGATCTTGCCGCCCGGTTGCATGAACGCCTGGGTGCCGCGCTTGCGCACCAGCAGGGTTCGGCCGTCGCTGCCAATCAACAGCGCAGCGGCGATGCGGATAGTGGATGTCATGTAAAAACTGCCTCGAATGCAAAGGCGCAAGGATCACAGATAGCGCGTTATTCGCAAAGCAATCCTTCATGCCGCTCTTTGATAAACACGCTGTACCTGGCGCCTTCCATGGTCTCAAAGGCGATCAACTTGTCCACCAGCGGCAGGTTCAGCACCTTGCCGGCGTTGAGCAACAACATGCCGTTATCGGCGTTGAGGTTGCGCGCCAGCACCATGCCCTCCTCCAGCTCGCGGGTGCCCAGCACCCTGACGCTGGGGTCGCCCAGGGTCACGTCATTGAGGTACGTGGCGCAGACTGAAACAAAACTTTCCACCATGTCGGGGTCGTAAAGGCGACCGGCGTATTTGCGGATATAGAGCAGCGCTTCGTCGCTGTTCATCTGGCGTTCGAGGATCAGGCCCTTTTGCAGCTCGATAAAGTCCACCGCCAGTTTCAACAGGCGCGAACCTGCGGGAATCGCGTCACCCTTGAGGTGATCGGGAAAACCGCTGCCGTCCCAGCGTTCCTGATGATGGCGGATAAGCCGCGCTGCGTCTTTCATCGGTTCCAGAGTCATCAGCAACGATTCGCTTTGGGTGGCGTAAGCGCGATAACGCTCACGGTCGCTGCTGTGCAACAGGTCTGAAGGCGAGGCCATCATGCTGTCGCTCCAGCTCAATTTGCCGATGTTGTAGAGCGCGGCAGCCATGGTCAGGTCGCGGTTACTGGCCTCATCTACGCCATGGGCCACACACCAGGTGCGCACCAATTCGATGATTTGCCGGTTGGTTTGCTTGGCGCGCGGTAAGCGCAGGTTGGCCAACAACGAGAACACCTCGGTGCCCGTGGCGTAGCTGTGTTTGAGCTCTTCGTAGGCCAGGTCGAGCATATCGGCGGTTTGCTGCAATTCACTGGTGCGAGAGGCAACACGTTTTTCCAACGTGGCGTTGAGCTGCTTGAGTTCATCGTTCTGCGCCTGGATCAACAGCTCCAGGCGCCCACGTTCGCGCTCCGAATGCTGATGGGCCAAGGATTGACGCAGGGCCAGCAGCAGTTCTTCATCGTTCCAGGGCTTGCTCAGGTAACGGTAGATCTGGCCTTCGTTAATGGCTTTGACGATCAGCGTCAGGTCGGTCTCGCCGGTCAGCAGAATGCGCACTGTGTGCGGGTGGTGTTGGTGGATGTGCGCCAGCAACGAGGCACCATCCATGTCCGGCAGACGCGCGGCGCTCATCACCAGGTCAATGGGTTGAGTGGCGAGAATGCCCAGGGCATCAGCGGCGCAGGTGGCGCTGTGCAGTTCGAAGGGCTCCAGGCTGAGCAATCGCTTGAGGCTGTGCAAAACGTCCGGGTGGGCGTCGATCAACAGCAGCACTGGACGGTTGGCATCGATAAAGGTCACTGACTCTCCCATGGGACACCTCGGATCGTCGATCTGCGTTCCTTACGGTCTGGGACAATGCCTCCTGGCGATTACCAAGGAGTTTAGTTGGTTTTTACCAGGTGATGGCCTTGCGATATCAACGCATAAAAAAAGCCGCTCCAAATGCTGGAGCGGCCTTTGAGGTGAAACGTGAATCCCTCACGCCTCGGCGTTTTTCGGGCTGGTGCCAAACGACGCAAAACGTTTGTTGAACCCGGCAATCCGGCCTTCGACCTGAGTCTTGCGTTGCTGGCCGGTGTAGATCGGGTGCGAGGCGCTGGAGACGTCCAACGGAATGTAAGGGTACGTGTTGCCATCGCTATGTGTGTGGGTGCGATCACTGTCGGCCGTGGAGCCGATCAGGAAGAACACGTCGGCGGCGGTGTCGTGGAACAGCACGGTGCGGTAGTCGGGATGGATACCAGTTTTCATAGTGCCTCCGGGGCGTTTGAGTGCAATCAATGTGTTACACAGTAACACAAATCATGCGCCCAAACGAGAACCGATTGCAATAAGGATAGACCTGTTGCGTCTATGCAGCTTCCTGAAAATCCATTTCCGGCGGCTGTTGCGAGAAGCCGCGCGTCAGGAACCCCAGGTAAACCAGGCCGATCGCCAACCACACCACGCCCAGGTAAATCGCCAGATGATCGAGGCTGACCATCAGCCACACGTCCGCCGCGAGGCCGATGGCCGGGAACAGCAGGAACAACATCAACTCACGCACGCCACGCGCTTTCGCGCCGATCCAGTAGTGAAAGATCACCGACAGGTTCACCAGGCTGAACGCCAGGAATGCACCGAAGTTGATGAACGAGGTGGAGGTGGTCACATCCAGCTTCAATGCCAGCAACGCCACAACCGCACACAACAGGATGCTGTTGACCGGCGTGCCGAAGCGCGCATGCAAGGTGCCAAAGAACGACTTGGGCAACACGCCGTCGCGCCCCATCGCGAACAACAAGCGCGAACCGCTGGCCTGGGCCGACAGCCCCGAGGCGAACTGGCCGACGATCAAGCCGATCAGGAAGATCGACACAAACAGGTCACCGCCGACATTGCGCGCAATTTCATAGGCCGCCGAATCCACATCGGCAAACTCGAACGAGGGATGCGCGATCTGCACGAAATACGACACGCCAACGAAGATCAACCCGCCGATCAAGGTGATCAGCATGATCGCCCGCGGAATGGTCCGGCGTGGGTCGCGGGTTTCTTCAGTCAAGGTACTGACCGCGTCAAAGCCCAGGAACGAATAACAGGCAATCGCCGCCCCGCTCATGATCAGCGGCATGTGCATCTGGCCGTTGAAGAACGGCGCGACGGTCCACAGCGGCTTGCTCGCGTCGCCCCCGATGTAATGGATGCACAGCGCGACAAACGCAATCAGCACCAGAAACTGCACCAACATCAGCAGCGCATTAATGCCGTTGGCCAGTTTCAGACCGATGATATTGATCGCCGTGGTGACGCCGATAAACGCCAGCACCCAGATCCATTGCGGCACCGCAGGGAATGCCGAATGCAGGTACGCCGCCCCGATCAACCAGATGGCCATGGGCAAGAACAGGTAGTCGAGCAACACCGCCCAACCGGCGATAAAGCCCAGTTTCGGGCTGATCGCCTTGCGCACGTAGCTGTAGGCGGAACCGGCCACCGGAAAGGCCGACGCCATGCGCCCGTAACTCATGGCGGTAAAGAACATCGCCACCAGGGCGGCCAGGTAAGCGGCCGGCACCATGCCGCCAGTGGATTGCGCGAGGATGCCGAAGGTGCCGAGCACAATGATCGGCGTCATATAGGCGATGCCAAACAGCACCACCGACCCTAACGACAGGGTGCGTTGCAAACGAGCCATGAGCGATTCTCCGCTGATTTATTAGATTTATGGCAGAACTGAAGTCGGTGAAGCGGATGTCATTTTTCTTATGATCAAGCGTATTTACTGTGGCGAGCGATGCTTGATGTAGCGAGCGGGCTTGCCCCGCGTTGGGCTGCGAAGCAGCCCCATTACATTCGCTGTAGTTCTCCAGACGAACTGCGGTTGCAGGTTTTAGGGCCGCTGCGCAGCCCAACGCGGGGCAAGCCCGCTCGCCACAACAGCCCGCTCGCCATAGGAATTCTCAGGGTTTAGGAATCAGCAGTTCACGCGTCCCATCCGTGCGCTCGATCACCTCACCCGGCAATTTCAAGCGCTGGTCGTCGAGGTAGCGGTAGTCCTTGCGAGCCGCCACCAGTTGGTCAAGGTCCAGCTCGACGGTAAATTGCCCTTCATCGCGCCCGGCTTCGAACAGCAAGCTGCCAAACGGGTCGACCAGGGCACTGCCGCCGGCGAACAACAGGCCGCCATCGCCTTCTTCCACCCGATTGACCATCAGTGCAAACGCCTGGTTTTCCTGGGCGCGCGCCATGATCGCGGTGCGGTGCGTGGGACCGTAAGGGTCCATGTTGCCGTTGGTGACAATCAGCAGTTCGGCGCCCAGTTGCGCGTTGGCGCGGGCGGTTTCCGGGAACTCGATGTCGTAGCAGATCAACAGGCCGACACGCACACCGTTCCACAAGCAAGTGGCATAGCGGTCACCGGGCGTGAACACGCCGCGATCCGAGGCCCACAGGTGGGTCTTGCGATACCGCAGGGCAATGCCTTCGGGGGTGATCAGCAACGTGGTGTTATAGAATTGGCCGGCGTCGCTCTCGGCCATGCCGATCACCACGGCGATATTGCCTGCGCGAGCCGCCTCGATAACGGCCTGCACGGTCGGGCCATCCACCGGCTCGGCGATGTCGGCGACGGTCTCGGCTGACGGGAAGCCCATCAGGTGGGTTTCCGGAAATACGATCAGTTGCGTGTCGGCGGCGCAGGCAGCAATTGCCGCCAAGGCGCGCTCAAGGTTGTAAGCTGTGCCGTTATCACGACCTGCCAACTGGGCAAATTCGACCTTCATGGGAAGTCCTGTTGTTTTATCTGTGGCGCAGTATGCGCAGCCGCACCCGTCGGGGAAATCACGCCGCCGGGGTAACCCTATGGGGGTAGACGAATGACAGTCTCGCTACAAGACATCGCCTGGCACCGTTCGGTGGGGCAAATGATAGACGCCCTCGACCAGGCCAACTTCTGGACCCAGCTCGTGCGCTTGCTGGACAACTACGTGCCGTTCGACAGCTGGGTGGTATTGCTGTTCAGCAGCGCGCACCGCCCGCTGGTGTTCGCCGAATGCCCGGGCGTCGACGGCACGCCGGACCAGTTGTTCCAGGACTACCTCAACGGCCTGTACCTGCTCGACCCCTTCTATATCGCCAGCCGCGAACACTCACGCACCGGCCTGTTTCGCCTGGCCGAAGTCGCGCCGGAGCACTTTGAACTCACCGAGTACTACCAGCGCTACTTCCGCCTGAACGTGGTGGCCGATGAAATCCAATTTAATTGCCAGTTGGCGGATGGGCGTACCCTGTGCCTGTCCCTGGGCTCGAAACAGCGGTTTGACCCGCAGCAGATCGCTCTGCTGTCGCTGATCCAGCCTTGGGTCTTGAGTTTGCTGCGCCAGCGACTGCCCTATGAACTCAATCAGGTCAGCGCCCCGCAGCCGCCGGTGCAAACGGATGACTGGGGCGCGCAACTCACCGCCCGTGAGCTGGATGTGGGCCGCTTGATGCTCAGCGGTTGCTCCAGCAAGGAAATCGCTCGTAAGCTGGGAATCTCTGTTGAAACCGTGAAAGTCCATAAGAAACACATGTACAGCAAGCTAGGGATCAAATCCCAGTCGGAGCTGTTCTCGATCTTTCTACAGGCGCAAAACGCCTAGCCGATGAGTGAACCCAAGGAAAACCGTATGAGCCTGTCGTTACTAAGCCGTTACGCCTTCTTTGCCGTGTGCGTCATTTTTACCCTCGCCAGCCTCCCCTTTATCGAACATGAATGGCTGTGGCCAATCACCGTGGTCACCGGCGTGCTCAGCTTGATCGGTCTGTTCGACCTGCTGCAAAGCCCCCACGCGGTGCGCCGCAACTACCCGATCCTGGGCAACATCCGTTACCTGGTGGAGGCCATCCGCCCGGAAATCCGCCAGTACCTGCTCGAATCCGACAGCGACGCGCTGCCCTTCTCACGCGCGCAACGCTCACTGGTTTACTCGCGCGCCAAGAACGAAACCGCCGACAAACCCTTCGGCACCCTGATCGACGTGTATCAATCGGGCTTCGAATTCATCGGCCACTCCATGCGCCCTGCGCCGTTGAGTGACCCGAGCGCGTTTCGCGTGATGGTCGGCGGCCCGCAGTGCAAGCAGCCGTACTCGGCGTCGGTGTTCAATATCTCGGCCATGAGCTTCGGCTCGTTGAGCGCCAACGCCATTCGCGCGTTGAACCAGGGCGCCAAGCTCGGCAACTTTGCCCACGACACCGGCGAAGGCAGCATCAGCCCTTACCACCGCGAAAACGGCGGCGACCTGACCTGGGAACTGGGCAGTGGCTACTTCGGCTGCCGCACCAGCGACGGCCGCTTCGACCCGGAACGCTTCGCCGCGCAGGCGCAGAACCCGCAAGTCCGCATGATCGAAATCAAGATGAGCCAGGGCGCAAAACCCGGCCATGGCGGGATCCTGCCCAAGCACAAGGTCACCAAGGAAATTGCCGAGACGCGCGGCATCATGATGGGCGAAGACTGCATCTCGCCGTCGCGCCACAGCGCGTTTTCCACGCCGATTGAAATGATGCAGTTCATCGCCCAACTGCGCGAACTGTCCGGCGGCAAACCGGTGGGCTTCAAGTTTTGCCTGGGCCACCCGTGGGAGTTCATGGGCATCGCCAAGGCCATGCTCGAAACCGGCATCCTCCCGGACTTTATCGTGGTCGACGGCAAGGAAGGCGGCACCGGCGCCGCGCCGGTGGAGTTCACCGACCATATCGGTGTGCCGCTGCGTGAAGGTCTGCTGTTTGTGCACAACACGCTGGTGGGCCTCAATCTGCGCGACAAGATCAAGCTCGGCGCCAGCGGCAAGATCGTCAGCGCGTTCGATATCGCCAGCGTCCTGGCCATTGGCGCCGACTGGGCCAACTCCGCACGCGGCTTCATGTTTGCCATCGGCTGCATCCAGTCGCAGAGCTGCCACACCAACAAATGCCCGACCGGCGTCGCCACCCAGGACCCGCTGCGCCAACGTGCGCTGGTGGTCCCGGACAAAGCCCAGCGCGTGTTCAACTTCCACCGCAACACCCTCAAGGCCCTGGCGGAAATGCTCGCCGCAGCCGGTCTGGATCATCCCTCGCAGCTGTCGGCCAAGCACCTGGTGCGACGCATGTCGGCGACTGAAATCAAACTGTTCTCGCAACTGCATGTGTTCCTCAAGCCCGGTGAACTGCTCACCGGTGAAGTGAACGGCGAGTTCTATTCGCGCATGTGGCAGATGGCACGCGCGGACAGTTTTGAGCCGAATGAGCTGGTAGCCGCGTAACCCGATGAAAACTATTCACTGCTGAACCGGACCACCGACGGCATCGTTGAAACCAGGAGATTCACATGCCGTTACTCGACTTCGCCGCCCTCGCCGGGCAACTGCCTGACAGCTGGAAATCCACGCGCCTGGGCCAGGTAGGCCCGGCGCGGATCAAGGTGTTGCGCATGGATGAGCAGGCCTACGAGGCAGAAACCTACGCTTACAACGAAGGCCTGCTGGTGATCAACGGTCTGCTGCGCTTGAGCATCGGTGACGAGGAAATCCGCGTGGAAGCCGGCCAGATGTACCTCGTCCAAGCCGGTATCGCCCACGCGGTCCTTGCCGGTAGCCAAGGCACGTTGGTGATCATTGATGTCTAGAGACATTCAGTAATACCCAGCCTTTGCAATTGCTTATAAATACCGCCAACCTGCGCCCGCCCGACGTGCGGCGTGCGACAACGTTGCCGTGCACCTGTCATTACTAAACTATTTGTTCAAGAGCCCGCTGCCATGCTGAACGGACGCGACCCGCGCATCGATTTTTTTCGGGGCCTGGCGTTGATCTTCATTTTCTGGGATCACGTCCCCCACAATCCCCTCGGCCAGATCACCCTGCGCAATATCGGGTTCAGCGACGCGGCTGAAGTCTTCGTGTTCCTTGCCGGCTACGCCTCGGTGCTGGCGTACGGCAAGGTCCTGCAGCGCGAAGGCTACTGGATGGCCTGCTTGAAGATCCTGCGGCGCACGTGGGTGCTGTACGTGGTGCACATCTTCCTGCTGGCAATGCTGATGGGCATTGTGTTCTTCGCCAACAGCCATGTCGAAACCCGCGACCTGGTCGAAGAGATGGGCCTGACGCATTTTGTCACCCATCCTCAGCAAGCGCTGGTGGACGAATTGCTGTTGCGCTTCAAGCCGAACCTGATGGACCCGCTGCCCCTGTATATCGTGCTGTTGGCGGGCTTGCCGCTGGTACTGCCACTGCTGCTGCGCAAGACCTGGGCGGTGGTCGCGGTGTCGATGGCGGTGTACCTGCTGGCGCCGCACCTGGGCTGGAACCTGGCCGCCATTGCTGACGGCGTGTGGTACTTCAACCCGGTCACCTGGCAGTTTCTGTTTGTGCTGGGTGGCGCGGCGGCCATTCACGGGCAACAACCCCGCGCACAGGATAATCGGCCATTGCTGCGCCAGCCGTTGTTCGTCACGGCGGCGGTCTACGCGCTGGCGGCGGGTGTGCTCACCCTCGCCTGGCGCTGGCCTGAGGTGCACGACGCATTGATGCCAGCGGCCCTGAGCGAACTGCTCTACCCGATCAGCAAGACCGACTTGTCACCGGTGCGACTGTTGCACTTCCTGGCGCTGGCCTACGTCACCGCCAAACTTTTGCCTGGGCGTGCCTGGACACAAAATTGGCTGGCCCGGCAGACCTGCCGGATGGGGCGTTATTCGTTGGAAGTATTCTGCCTGGGCGTCTTACTGGCGCCGTTGGCGGACATGCTCAACGCCCTGGCTGGCGATGCCTTGACCATGCAAATCGTCACCGCACTGGTCGGCGCCGCCCTGATGGCCGCGCTGGGCGCCTGGCTGGAATTCAACCAACGCCTGAGCCAATCGCCTCGCGTGGCCACCGCCTGAAAAACAAAAAGCCCCGATCCCGGGGCTTTTTGTTGTGCGCCTGAAGGTCAGGCTTGAGCACGCGCCGCAGCCTGGGTGGGCTGCAACTTGAACACGTAGAACAGCACTGTCAGCAGCACCAGGAACACCGGGCCGACATACAGCGCGACACGCGTGTCCGGGAAGTACGCCATCAGCCCTACCACCAGCACCAGGAACGCCAGCGCCAGGTACGAACTGACCGGGTACAGCCACATGCGGTACTTGAGGCCGGCTGCCTCGGCCGGGCTCAGGCTTTTACGGAACTTGAGCTGAGCCAGCAGAATCATCAGCCAGGTCCAGATCGCGCCGAAGGTGGCGATGGACGTCACCCAGACGAAGACTTTCTCGGGGACCATGTAGTTGAGCAACACGCCCAGCAGCAGCACGAAAATCGACAGCAGCAGCGCCTTGCGCGGCACGCCATTGCTTGAGGTGGTGCCGAAGGCGGCCGGGGCCTGACCGTTCTGCGCCAGGCTGTAGAGCATGCGGCCGGTGCTGAAGATGCCGCCGTTGCAGGAGGACAACGCCGCCGTGATCACCACAAAGTTGATGATGCCGGCGGCGGTCTTGATGCCCAGTCGCTCGAAGGTCATCACGAACGGGCTGCCCTGAGTGCCGATTTCATTCCATGGGTAGATCGACAGAATCACGAACAGCGCGCCCACGTAGAACAGCAGGATGCGCCAGAACACCGAGCCGATGGCGCTCGGGATAGTCTTCTGCGGGTTCTTCGCTTCACCGGCGGTAAGGCCGATCATTTCCACGCCCAGGTACGCGAACATCACCATTTGCAAGGACATCAACACACCGGTCACGCCATTGGGCATGAAGCCGCCGTGGGCCCACAGGTTGGAAATCCCCAGTGCCACGCCGTCGTTGCCAAAGCCGAACGCGATGATGCCGACGCCACCGATCACCATGGCAATGATCGTGACGATCTTGATCAGCGCGAACCAGAACTCGAACTCACCGAATGCCTTGACCGCAATCAGGTTGATCGTGCCCATGCTGACCAGCGCCGCCAGCGCCCAGATCCAGCGCGGCACATCGGGAAACCAGACACCCATGTAGACGGCAACGGCGGTGATTTCTGCCACGCAGGTCACCAGCCACAGGAACCAGTAATTCCAGCCGGTAAGAAAGCCCGCCAGCGGGCCGAGGTAATCCTGGGCGTAACGGCTGAACGAACCGGCGACGGGGTTATGCACCGCCATTTCGCCGAGCGCGCGCATGATCACCAGGATCGCCAGGCCGCCAATGATGTAGGAGAGCATGATCGCCGGGCCGGCCATTTCGATGGCCTTGGCGGAACCCAGGAACAGGCCCACACCGATACAGGCGCCGAGGGCCATCAGGCGAATATGCCGTTCGCCCAGTTCACGTTTCAGCGGGCCGCCCTGAGCGGTCTCGCCATGGGGCAGGTGATTGCCAACTGGCATAGGGGTACAACCTCGTCTTGTTATTGGATATGAACCACCGAGCGTTGCGCACGCCAAGCCGGTAAGCCGGGGGCGCACTTCAACCAGGCCTGTTTCGTGGACAGGCACGTCCGGCAGCGCACAGCCTGCGGGATCGGCGGGGGTGCAGTATAAAAAGCCGACACTAGGGTCTTTCACTCTAAAAATGACTAAATTCAGCGATAAGTCTGGGTAAATAAGCCTTTTACAAGGAAGCATTACCTGCCTTTACGCATTTATCAGGTCATCGCGAGGGCAGCGAGTATTGCACAGTGATGGTGCAGCGTCATGCCTGGGCCGACGCCCTCCGCCCGTCAACGAAGGCTCTGGCCCAAGGCTTCGAGCTCGGCCACAGGTAAATCGGAACTGTCACGATCCCCCTGCCAACGGCACTCCCTCAGGATGAGGGAACAGCCTCCATGCACAGGGAAAATCAATGGACACGCCTACCGAACGACTCGAGCAGGGCCGCACCCGACGCCAGGAGGGTGATCAGCACATGGTCACTGCCCTGATCAATCATTTGAATGGCACCAGCGCCGCGCCGCTGCTGATACCGCCCCATTCTTCGCCAGGTTGCTGGCTGCAACTCTGGCGCCAGGCCATTAACCGCCCGCGCTTCATCGCCTGGGCCCGGCAACGGAACATCGACCTCGCCAGCCTGACCCTGGCCAATGGCAGCCTGACAGACCAGACCCAAAAAACCTGGACCCTGTGGGACGACGCGCAAGGGTGCGCCCTGGCCCTTCCCCTCCTGACCATCGCCGACATCCTGGACCCAGCGGCCAGCGGCCTGCCGTACGGGCCGATGACTGCTGGCGAGAACACGCTGCAATTGCCCGCCAGCCAAGTGCTGCGGTTCTACGGTTACCCTCAGCCGCAGACCCGGGGCCAGCGAATGATCGTCATCCAGGCCCTCGATCAACTCAACCCTTTCGCCAGCGCCAGTCCAACGCTGGCGCGTGATTTCGAACGGCTGAACCAAGACCTGCTGCAGTTGGCCGACAGCCTGGAGGCTGCCGCGAGCGAAGCGGGTTTCAACCCGCAAACCGCTCACCGCAACAGGCTGACCCTCGACTCCGGCTCTTTTGCAGCCAACGCCCAACAAGCCGGCGCAGCGCTGCTGGGTTACATCACCCGTCATCAAGACTTCCTGGCGCTGGAGCCGGTTCACGGCCTGCAGCCCGGCCACTACACATTCGATCCCGACACCCGCCAGCTCACCGGCCAGCGCGCAGATGGCGCACAGGTGGCACTCGGCATCGAATGGCTGTTGCCGCTGCCATTGGCAGGCCGTCTCGAACAACTGGTCAATGTGGCGCAACAGCTCGGCACCTCTATTCACCAAAGCGGCCAGTTCAGCGTGGCGCAGTTGCTGCAGTGCCACGACCTGGCGGTGCCCGCCACGCCAGACGCGGCCAGGGCGCTGAGTCTGCGCTTGCGCGCGTCGCAGCCCCTGCACGTGCCGCCCGTCTGCGACTTCGCCGAGGCCGATATTGCGCTCATGCAGCAACTGCACTGGCAGCGTCTGGACCATGACCGTGACCATGCCGCGACGGCTTTGCGCACGCTGCTCGAGGGCAAAGCCGCTGACGCCGTGATTGCCACGCACTCGACGTTGCTGCAGGCCTGGGCCGGCGACGCTCATTTGCATCCGGCGCTCGCACCTGCGCCGCGCACCGAGGCGCGCAGCCTCGCCCAGCATCTACAAGGCCAGGGTCTGGCCGTTCCGCGTACCGCCGGCGACGCCCTGGGTACGCTGCAATTCCTCGAAATGACCCTGCCGCGCAGCACTCAACACGCTGACTACCGACAAGGTTTGCCGTTAACGCCCGACCAGCGTGAGACCGTGCGAACGCGGGTCAACGCTTGGCTGCCGCGCACGAGCAGCAGGCTGTTGGAGTATCTGGCGGGGCCGTTGTTGGCCGGGCTGTCCCGAACTGCGATTCGCACCCAGGCCGACCGGTTGCTCAAGCTCATGCTCAGGCGCCCTCCTGCCCGGCAACTGGGCCGACGGTTGCTGGAGGCACTGGGCGGGTACGGCCAGCATCCACACGAACACACCAACAGCGCCAGCCTTGAAAACCTGGTGCTGGCCGCGCTGATGATCGAGCTTGATCCGCTGCCGGATGAACAGCGTTACGTCGTCGCGGGGTTCAACCTCGCCCAAAGCAGCCAATGGGGCCGTTCCCACGCGGCCCTGCGTGAAGACCTGGAACTGCACCTGATACGCAGCGGCGTCGTCTCGGCTGAGGCCACGCCGCTGGCGGCCCACCTGCTGCTCGCAGGGGCAGCACCGGAGTTTCTGGTGCGGGAACTGCCGGACACGTTGCGCTTCATGACCTCCACCCAGTGGCTGGTGTTCAGCCAAGGCGTGGCGATGGCGCAGAGGATCGCGCCCGGCTCACCGCAGCAACTGAGCTACAACGATGTCATCGCCTTGGCGTCACGGGAGGACACCTCGCCCGAGCAGCAACAATGGCGCGAATACACCGCAACCCAAGGCCTGCTCGATTGGGCTGTCGCCCAGGGTGAACTGACGCAACAGGCCGACGGACGCTACCCGATCGGCGCGATCAACGCGGCGAAAGCCCGACTGCAGGCGCGCCTGGAGGCACTGAAAAGCGCCTTCATGACGTTCGCCAGCGACCCTCCGACGCGCCGGTCGGTGGCGTTCGATGACCTGCGAAACGTCTTCCCGGGCCACCCCCGTATCAACACGCCCGACCTGCGCTGGGCGTTGGCGTCGCGCTTGCAGCTGAACCTCGGCCTGGCGTCCAGCGGCCCGCCGCGTTGGCACAACGTGCCTTACCTCAGCCAGCACTCCCTCGTGGACTTGCACAGCCAGGGCTGGCTGCAGCCTTTTTCGCGCCACTGGGCGTCGGTTCACCCACACTTGGACCTGAACCTGATGCGCAGCGCGTTCAGCCGCATGGGGCATGTGAATACGCTGTTCGAGGCCGCCTTCGACGCCCACATTGACCGCCTTAAACAGGCGTACGCCACCACCCTTCAGGACCTGCTGGCACAATTACCGCTGGCCGAGCGTGCTTGGTTGCCCATCGGCAAGCTGCAATTGCTGGTGCTGAGCAAAGAGGCCACCAAGGCCGAAACCCTGGAAACCCGCGAGGAAAAAAGAGCCCGCGTCGGGCGCTTCGGCATCATCCTGCGCTGCACCCTGCCCCACGCCACCCACGATTACGAGTTGTTCCCACTGCTCAACCGCCTGCATAAACGCAGCGGCCCTGCCCTGGTGTTTGACCTGGGCGGCAAGCCCCTGTCGGTTACCACCGGCCGACCAGGCTCGGTTCAACCCGTCAGTGTCTTGCACACCGGCAATCCACTGGCCATCGACTGGCAAGCCTACGAAACCGGCAGCGCGCCGCGGCCGAACGTGTTCTCCACGGTGGTCGTCGAGCAGCTATGGCAGCAGGGCCCTACACCCGCCGAAACCGCCACCCCGCGGTTCGGTTCGGCGATCCTGCGCAGCATCACCCAGGCCATCGTCGAGCGGCATTTTTTCCTCGACGTCGAAGCTGCGCGACAACAGGCGCGCGGCGCGTCCGCCGAAGAGGGCTTCGAACACCACCACGACGCGTTGACGCAACGCCTCAAAATCCTGGTGCCGTTGTGGTCGTGCGGCCAGGACATCGCCTCGGGCGACCCCCACCGCATGACGTATGGCAGCTACCAGTGCCTGCTCGACCTGTTCGGCCTGCTGATGCCCGCCCGCGCCTACTCGTCGGCCGGCCTGGCGGTACTGAAAAGCACCGCACCGCTGCCAATAAAACTGCTGCAACTGGGCAAATTGAGCACGAACCTGCTGCAGACAACCCTCAACCCCCTCGACCTTACTCCCACACTCGCCAGGTTGGCCCGTAATGGCCTGATCGCTCTGGGCAAGGCCGCGTGGCACACCCTGAGGGAAGCCATCGAGCAAGCACAACGCTGGACCGCCAACACGCCGTTGCGCGAGTACGTGCGCTGGCTGTCCAGGGCCGACATCGGCATCGGTGCCGTACTGGGCGGGAGCGACTTTTCGCGCATTGTCGCGATAATGCGCGAAAGGCAGTGGTACGCCTTCGACCCTTTCAGCGCGCGACCCTATGGGCCACCGCTGCCCAACTTTCGCCTGGACAGCGCCCTGAGCGTGGCACCGGTGCACTGCGTCAACGGTTACCAGGCGCGCGTCACCGAGCGGCTGTTTGACACCCCGCCATTGCTCATTCCTCGCGCCACCGCCACGGATTTACTGGTTGACGGCAAGGTCATGCGCCTTGAACACAGTGCACCGACCCACTTGGACGACCTGGCATCGCCTGCTCATTTTCGCGTCGAACACCATTTCGACACCCGCTGCACGCCCACCCGAAGCAAACGCAACGCGCCCCCATTCATTTGCTTCACCAAAAGGCTCTCTGCGTTTAACCACTCCATTCATCAACGTCGCGTGCAAGCGCTGGAGCATATCCGGATCATTCCCGCGCCCAGTCAGGGCGGTGCGAAGCAGCGACTGGTGTATCACCACACCGTTTACGAAGTCAGCCGTGACGAAATTGCCTTTGAGCTGACCCAGGTCCCGGCACCGCCCCTGATCTATCGCCGTCGCACGCTGGGCGCGCTTGTCGACGAACCGCAATTCGGGCTGCCCGACGACCAACTGGACAACCTGCTGGGCCATGAAACCCGGGTGGTGGAACTGCAAGGTATCGCCGAAGGCATTGATGACACGCGCGTCATGCGGGCCATGGTGTTCGAACTCTCCCGGCCTGGGCCGATCCCGGGCCCACGCTGGGTTGTCGAGGCCGACACCGGTGTGTTCTTTGAAGTTATCCAGACCGCCAACCCGCCTGAACTGGTCTTCGATTACCTGGACTTCAGCCAGGGCGGCGAAGCCGCGCGGCTGATCCACGCTTTCTGCGATTACAAGCGCGATTACCTGGACATTGCCGAACTCATGCCCACGCAACCGCTGGTGGCACTGCCGACGCTGGAGGTGCTGTACCGGCAACTGGCAGCCCGCGGTTTTTCTGACGGCACCCTGGCAAGGCTGCGCCATACCGCCAGTACCCTGACCCCCCTCAAACAACGGGAATTATTGCTGAACGCGTCCAGCCAGGGACAGCGTCTGGATGTGCATGTCGCCGCCAAACCCTTGCAGCTGGACATATGGCCGCCACGCCCGGTGGTAGCCGGCGGCCCCAGCGCCGCGCAGATCAACGAGTACCTCGCGCAGAAGGCCCACGCCAGCACGCTGGCGTTGGTCGAAAGAACCGGAGTCGGCGCCGCCAACCTCGTTACCGATGCCGTTGACGACCTGGCGCGGTTGCGGATCGCAGCGCCTGTGGTGCTGTGGCAATACACCCTGGTCGGGCAGCCCGACTACACCGAGATCATCCTCAAGACCGGGGCCGGCAATTGCGACCAGATGGCCCATGTCGCCCATGAACTGATCCGCACCAACGGCGGCGTCTCGCAGATATGGGGCTCACGTCCGCCTACCCATGCCTTTGTGGTGGTCGGCAAAACGCCGTCAAGCCTGGTCGAGACCCAGGACTTCACGGAGGACGACTGGCAGGGCCTGTGGATCTGCGACCCCTGGGCCAGGATTGCCTGCCCGGCAAACCAGTACCTGAACGCGTTCAACGAACGGGTGCGTGACTGGTCCGGCCAGCACATGTCGGTGTACTACAAGGGCCAATGGGAGCGAATCGAAAACTCCAACTGGCTGGCGGACTGGAAACGCGGCCTGAAACTTTCATGGCGCTAGGCCGCCCGCACACAAAATCTTCACGGCGCATCACCAGCGACTAAGCTTGAACCAAGTCCGATCAATCTGCGTGAATGGATCAATCGACTATGGGCGCTTTATGGCAGACCGATTCGAAACCCGCTGTGGTCCAGACCGACAGTGCGGATCCACCGCCATTGCCACAAAGCCCCCGCTCTCGACGCCTGTGGTGGCGGCTGATGGGGCTGGTGCTGGTGCTTGCGTTGGTGGCCCTGGGGTGGGCCGCCAGTCGGGAAATACGCACCTCGCGCCTGCAGGCTGAACACCTGAGCCCTTTTGCCGCATCACTGAGCTACCGGGTGGAACCTGGCGCGAGTGATGCGATGGTGTATCCCGGCGAGGGTCCTTTTGACCGGCGCCTGGGCTACAGCGCGCTGAATGAGTTCTTGCCACGCCTGCTCAAACGCAACTACGTGATCCAGGCACAGTCGCGGTTTTCCCCGGCGCTGATGAGCTACGCCGAGCACGGCCTGTTCGTGCCCTACGCCGAAAAGGTCCAGGCCGGCCTGACCATCACCGACTGCCGCGCGGCGCCGCTGTACGCTTTCAGTTACCCACAGCAACTCTATGCCAGCTTTGCCGCCATTCCACCGCTGGTGGTGCAGAGCCTGTTGTTTATTGAAGACCGCGACCTGCTGGACCCCAAGCGTCCGATGGCCAACCCGGCGGTGGACTGGCCGCGCTTTGCCAAGGCCGCCTGGTCGCAGGTGGCCAAACTGCTGCATCTGCCAGGGCAAACCGCCGGCGGCAGCACCCTGGCCACCCAGCTTGAAAAATATCGCCATTCGCCCGACGGCCTGACGCTGTCCGGTGGCGAAAAAATCCGCCAGATGATGTCTGCCAGCGTCCGCGCCTACCAACCGGGGCCGCAGACCCTGGACAGCCGGCAGAACATCGTGCGCGACTACCTCAATAGCGTGCCGCTGTCGGCGGTGCCGGGCCATGGTGAGGTGCACGGCATGGCTGAAGGTCTACGCGTGTGGTACGGCGCCGACTTCAACCAGAGCAATGCGCTGTTGAGTGGTAACGCGTCCAAGGACCTTCCAGCAAAAGGCCTGGCGCTGCGCGAAGTGCTGTCGCTGATGATTGCCCAGCGCCGCCCTTCGCATTATCTGACCAAGGGCCGCGATGAGCTGGCGCAATTGACCGACAGCCATATCCGCCTGCTGGCACAGAACAACGTGATCGATCCGGCGCTGGCCAAGGCCGCCCTCGCCAGCCATGTCACTTACCGCGACTGGCAGCAACAACCGACGCTCCAGCCGGTGGAAACCAACAAGGCGATCAACGTTGCACGCAGTCGCCTTGCCAGCCTGCTCAACCGTCCGCTGTATGACCTCGATCGCCTCGACCTGTCGGCCACGAGCACGCTGCAATACGACCTGCAAACCCAGGCCACCGACTATCTCAAGCACCTGGCCGACCCCGCTTTCGCAGGGCAAATGGGCCTGCTCGGCCCGCGCTTGCTCACCCCGCAAAGCACGCCGCAAGTGCGCTACAGCTTCACCCTGTTCGAACTGACGCCCGACGGCGCACGGGTGCGGGTGCAAACCGACAACACCGACCAACCCTTCGATATCAACGAAGGCAGCAAGCTGGAACTGGGCTCCACCGCCAAGCTGCGCGTGCTGACCACCTACCTGCAAATCATCACCGAGCTGCATGATCGCTACCGCGCGCAAACACCAGCCGAGTTGAAAAAAGTCGAGGTCCCCGAACAGGACCCACTGTCACGCTGGGCGCTGGACTACCTGATCCAGAACCCGGACCGCGACCTGTCGAAGATGCTTGACGCGGCCCTCAACCGCACCTATTCGGCCAGCCCCGGCGAAGCGTTTTTCACCGGCGGCGGCTTGCATCACTTCCACAATTTTCGCAATGAAGACAATGGCCGCAGCCCGACCCTGCGCGATGCGCTGCGCGAGTCGATCAACCTGCCGTTCATTCGCCTGATGCGCGACCTGGTGCGCTACACCACCTACTCCGGCGAAGACAACAGCGCGCGCTTGCTCAAAGATGACAACGATCCGCGCCGTCAGGAATACCTGGCCAAGTTCGCCGACCACGAAGGCACCGCGTTCCTGCTCAAGTTCTGGAAAAAGTACCGCAACAAAGACACGCAGACGCGCCTCGACACCTTTATGGATGGCCTGCACCCCACCGCGATTCGCCTGGCTGCCGTGCACCGCTACTTGCTGCCGCAGGCCAGCCAGGAGAGCTTCAACCGTTTTGTGCGCTCCCATCTGAAGAACCCCAAGACCCCCGAAAAGCTTACGGACGAGCGTCTCGAAAAGCTCTACCAAAGCTACGGCCCCGGCGCCTACGACCTGCCTGACCAAGGCTACATTGCCAAGGTGCACCCGCTCGACCTGTGGCTGCTGGGCTATCTGCTCAACCACCCCGACGCGACCTTCGGCGAGATCGTCAAGGCCAGCGAATTCGAACGCCAGGAAGTCTACAGCTGGCTGTTCAAGAGCCGGCACCAGAGCGCGCGCGACAGCCGCATCCGCACCATGCTGGAGATCGAAGCGTTCCTGGAAATCCATCAGCGCTGGCAGGCTGTCGGCTACCCGTTCGACCACCTGGTACCGTCGCTGGCGACCGCCATCGGCAGCTCCGGCGACCGCCCCGCCGCCCTCGCCGAACTGATGGGGATCATCCTCAACGATGGCGTGCGCATTCCGGTGCTGCGCATCGACAGCCTGCATTTTGCCGCCGGCACGCCGTATGAAACGCTCGTGATCAACGACCCCAACCGCGGCAAGCGCGTGATGCCCAGCGAAGTCGCCACGGCGCTGCGCGGTGCACTGTCGCAGGTGGTGGATGCGGGCACGGCGAAACGCGTGGCCGGCAGTTTCAAACTGGCCGATGGCGCGCCGCTGGCCATGGGCGGCAAGACCGGCACCGGCGACAACCGCATCGAAGCCATGGGCGCGGGTGGGCGCATCCTCAGCTCCAAATCGATCAACCGCACCGCAACGTTTGTGTTCTACATCGGCGAGCATCACTTCGGCACGCTGACCGCCTTCGTCCCTGGGGCCTCGGCCGAGCATTTCACCTTCACGTCGGCTTTGCCCGTGCAAGTGCTCAAAGGCATGGCGCCGATCCTGACGCCGTACCTGCAGCCGGGCACGCAGACGCTGTGCGTGGCGCGCTGAATCCAGGGTGTCAGTTATGTATTTTTCACCCTCGAATTGTTGACCGTTACGCGCCTTAAAACCCGCGTAAGCCACTATTTTTAAAGCTTATTTTAGCCTCGACGCGTGAATAGACTCAGGGAGTCTCCACTCTCTGTTCAGGTTCACACCATGCCTACCGATTCCTGCGCCCTGCCGTTCCAGGGCCGTCATTTCGAGTTGATCCAGAACGCATTGCCCGCTTGGGTAAAGGGCACCACAGCGGCGCGAATTGGCGCGCTCAAACGCCAGGGTCTTCCATCTGCTGCGCCTTACCCCGATACCTCGCCGGCGCAGCACGTGTCACTCAAGCGCGCCGTGGCTGACCATTGGCACGCCCAGGCGCCGCTGGACAAACGCCTCGGCCCGCTCAACGACTTGCGCGCCTTTGCCGAGCCGCTGCTCAAGCAAGCGCTGTTCACGCACTACGGCGAAGTCGATGTGCGCAACACCTGGCTGCGGGTGTACGTAGACGCCTCCAATGCCTGGTGGGTGATTGACGTCAGCCGAGGCGTACAGAGCAAAACCCTGTCGTTGCTGGACATGGCCCTGCATAACTTCGCCGCCGGCGACACCTTCGTCGACCACGCCTTCCTGGGCCCGGAAGACGCCCGTGGGCAGCGCGACAGCCTGTCGATACGGGGCCGGCCCGGTGGGCCGCTACTCACGGCGCAGCGCTTCAAGGCCGTGTGTCGATCCCTGGACATCGGCGGCCTTTACCAGGTCCGCCTTCAAGCCGCGCTGGGGTTCGATCAGCCGGCGCTGGCCCGCACCGTGCGCGACGAAGTGGTCAGCCAGCTCAAGGCGGATTTGCGCAGCAGTGCCCATCTGGGCCTGCACAGCGGTCACCTGGCAAACGACGCCCATCACGCGTTGCTGAGGTTCATCGCCACGCCGCTCGGCCTGTCACTCGATGGCCACACCTTGAAGTGTCATACCCTGAGCCTGGCAGGCTGCCAACTGAGCGGGATTGTGCTGTTCGCCACGCCTGCAGAGCAGGGCTCCGCCCGTGGACGGCTGATTGCCTGGGTGCCCCAGGACCCCGAGCATCCGCTCAAGCAGTACCCTTCGCCGATTGCCTTCGTCGAAGAGCTGACGCGTCAATTGCACAGCGGCCCGGCGTATCAGGCGTTTTTCAGTCAATTTGTGGCGCACGCCGAGCGCGGCGTGTTTTTCTCGCGGTTGCAGTCGCGTGCACACCTGCCATTGCGCCTGTTGGACATTGACCGGGATTACCCCAACCGCGCCGCCGACCCGGCGCGAGACGACCCGTGGAACTACCTGCACCGGGTCAAGCTCAACAAGATCGTCAACGACGCCCGGGAGCTGGCGGTATCCACGGCCTACGTCGACCGGCTGGCCCGCTGGGCCTGGTGGGACAACCTCGAGCAGATACTCTCGGACATCCTCAATGCGGCCTTGCTGGTGGTCACTCCTTTTGTGCCGGTGGTGGGCCAATTGATGCTGGCCTACAGCGCCTATCAGCTGTGCGACGACGTGTTCGAAGGCCTCCTCGATTGGGCCCAGGGCAATGCACAGGAGGCTGGCGAGCATGTGTTGGGAGTGGCTGAAAACCTGATTCAGCTCGCCTTGTTTGCCGGTGCGGGAAAAATCGGCGAGGTCGCGCGCCTCAAACTGTCGGCGTTCGTCGAAGGCCTGCACCCGGTGCAACAGGCTGACGGCACGCTCAAACTGTGGAACCCGGACCTTGCACCCTACGCCCAATCCAGCACCCAGGGGCCCACGGACAACACCCTGTTGCCGCTGGAGGACCGGCATTATCACGTGCGCCACGATGCCAGGGCCGACGAGCACCGCGTGGTGCACCCGACGCGTGAACAGGCGTATCAGCCCTGGGTGAGGTTCAATGCCGACGGCGCGTTTTTGCACGAGGGCGAACAGCCGCAACGCTGGGACAGCCAGACCCTGATGCGCCGAATTGGCCCGCGCGTACAAGACTTCAGCGACCAGCAACTGGCCGACTTGCGCATCGCCAGCGGCACCGATGAGGACGTGCTGCGCGCGATGCACCTCTACAACCAGCCGCTGCCGCCGCTGTTGGCCGCCAGCCTTGGCCGCCTTGAAGCCCAGCGCTATCCCGAAGCCATCAGCCGTAAGGTTCGTACAGGCGCGCCGCTGCCAAACGGGCCGTCATCGGATTGGTTCCCACAGCTCATCACCGAGTTGCCCGGCTGGCCACAGGACCACGCCCTGAAGGTGTGCCTCAATGATGATCTGTCCGGACCGGCGCTCACCTTCGGCAACGTCAACGCGACCCAGGCCAGGACGCTGACCTTGAGCCTGTCTCAGACGCTGTCCGGGACCCTGCCTGAACAGGTACTGGCTTTTCTCGACGACGCCGCGCTACGCAACATGCTCAACGGCGATGTCCCCAAGGACCTTCGGCTCACCACCCTGCGCGATCAATTGGCCGACCGGGTTCTCAGCAACGCCCCCGAGATTGCCGACAAGGTCTACAAGACCCGGGAAATCACCGACAAGCCCAGCCTTGCAACCCTGCGCAAGCCGTTCGAGTACCTGGACTCCAACGCCGCCATTGCCCTGCTCGGCAGCGCCACCGGCGAAGAACGCCAGGCGCTCGCCCAACGACAACTGCCGCTGCGCCTGCATAACCAGGCGCGTGAATTGGGGTTTGCCAACCAATCGGTGCTGGCCTTTCAGGGGTTTGACTGGCCTTCGCCGCTGCCGACCCCGACCGAGAGACTGGTGCTCAACACCTTGAAGGTTCACAGCGACACATTTGCTCGGTTGCGCATCGAAATCCGCGAACAGGCGGTAACCGGTCGCGTGCTGTGTGAGGCCGGGCCGGCGACAGCCGAGACCACACGCGTGCTGATTCGCAAGGCGCGCGGTTATGCGGTACTCGACCCGACGACTTCACGGCCGTCAGCGCTCATCGACCTTTACGAGGCGATCCTGCAAGCCCTGCCCGCTGACCGGCGCGACGCATTGGGTATGCAAACGGGCGAAGGTGCAACGCTCAAGCAATGGCTCAAACAGCGCGTGGCGTCCATGGCCGAGCGCCGCAAAGTCCTCGCGCAACCGCCCGTGCCGATGGTCCAGGGCCGCGAAACCAGCCGCCTGCTGGGTGGGCCGGCGGCCAGCCGCTGCTCCGCGTCACCCGCGCGAACCCACACCGAGCACGCCCGGCAAACCCTGCAACTGTTGTTCCCAGGCTTGAGCGAAGCGCGCATGAACCGATTTCTGCAGGAGATTCCCCAGGCACAACTGCGCACTACCCTGAACACGCTGGTGGTGGAAAAACAGCAACTGCATGTGGACCTGATGAACTGGCAGAACTCCGTCATCCTCGGCATCACCGACGCCGCCGATAATCACGAAGTACGGGTGTCCAGAAAGCACCTGGCCCATCTGATCATGCGCTGCTGGGGTGACCGGTTTGCTGAATACACGGACGGCCGCGGCGCTGTCCAGCAAGGCGCCGCACTCAACTTCAAGGGCTTGCGCCTGCCGCCCAGGCTCCCCACGCTGAGCGCCAGTTTCGAGCACGTGACATTTCTGGACGCCAGCCAGTGCGGCTTCGGCGAGCGCCACAGTGACTTCCTCAAGCACTTCCCTTCCTTGCGTGGCCTCAACCTGGCTGACAATCGCCTCACGCAGGTGCCTCAGGCGCTGGAACAGATGCGTTTTCTCAAGGCGTTAAAACTGGCAGGCAACAGACTTGCACTGACGACGGAGGACGTGGCGCGGTTAAAAAAACTGCGGCGCCTGAAGAGCCTCGACTTGAGCAACAACCCGTTGACGCTGGCGCCCGACATCAGCCATATGCCCGGGTTGCGCCTGCTTTACCTGAGCGGCACGCACCTGGCTACCTGGCCCGAAGGGTTGTTCGCACACCCGCGCAATGACGCCTTTGTACTCGACCTGCGCGGCACCCGGATCAACCGCCTGCCCGAGGTCGCAGCCGGTTCCGCGCAGGGCAGAGTGGTGGCCCGCGCACGCCTGGATCGGCGCACCCTGAGGGACGAGCAACGCCTGCGCTATGAAGATTTGCGCGTGGCCGCAGGCCTTGATCCCAACCGCACGTATGAGCCGCTTGGGCACAACGCGTTCTGGATGCAGGGCCTGCAAGGCGCCGACCTTCAGGACGCTCAAGCCCTGTGGCAAGCGGTGGAGCAGGAACAGGGTTCCCAGGGCTTTTTTGAAGTCATTGAAGCGCTGGAGATCGAGGGCATTTTTGAAACTGACGCCGACCGCCAACGCTACACCGTCAACCGCCCACTGCTGACCCAGCAGGTATGGCGCTTGCTGTGGGCGGCCTATGACGATACCGAGCTGCGTGAGCGCCTGTTCAAGATGGCCAGTTTTCCCGGCCTGTGCCCGGATGCCGGGGCGCAGATTTTCAATGAAATGGGGATCGAGGTCATGGTCAGCGAGATCCGCCGAGATACCGCAACCGCCGCCGAGCTGGAAAGCTGCCTCGTCACGCTGGCCAAAGGCAGCGCCCACCTCAAACAACTGGCGAAGGCCGTGGGCCAGGAAATCGCCCGACGCCTGCGCCCGGTGGCCGAGGGCGGGCTTGGGCAGCGGTTCAGATCGCAAGTGCGCGACGGGGTGCCCGGCGAGGTTGATGAGGTGGACATTCACCTGGCCTACCAAACCGCCCTCGCCAGCCGTCTTGACCTGCCCTGGCTGAATGATCACATGCTTTACCGGGTCAACGCGGCGGTCAGCGCCGTCCAGATCGAGCAAGCCTACAGCGCGGTGCTGGCGCTGGATGAAGGCGACGGACTGGTCAACCAGATGCTGCTCGAACCCTGGTGGGAACAGCACCTGCGTGACACTTACGACAGCCAGTACCGTGACAACGAGCGTGAGTACGGCGAGCGCTTCCTGGCGCTGGATGATCTGCAAACAGCGCAGGCGCAATGGGCCAATGCCCAGGCGTTGCCGGAGCCCGAACGCGAGCGCCTGCGCGCATCGCTCAAGCACTTGGCCGAGGCGGTGCAGGTGCCCGAAAGCGTGGTGTTCACCGACGACCCCTTGGACGACGCGCACTACAACCGCCTGCTCAACGACCTGGGCTACAACGAACAGGAATGGATGCGCCGTCTGACGCGCCGGGCGCTCAACGAGGCGACGGGGCGCCGCAACCGTTCCCGATGAGAAAGGTGGCGGCGGCGCGAAGAGGTTTTTCTCGCCACCGCCCCAGCGCTTGAAACGGGTCGGTGGCTCGATAAAACCAGCAAGCGAATGCCTGTCTCTCGGCAAGCGGCGGTCACCCGTGAGCGGTGCACGCTCAGCTCAAGGTGCCAGGAAGTCGAACACGATCTGCACCGTGCCGTAGTAGTCCCCGGCCACGTACCCGTCGACGGGCTTGATCGCGGCGATTTCCAACTCCGCGCGCCGCCCCACGCGCGCCTCGGCGGCGTTGACCACTTCGGTACTCTCCAGGGTCAGCGGCACCTTGTTGAACAGCACTTGCAGATCAATCCGCTGGCGACCGCTGAACAGATAGGGCTCGGCCCCCAGCCGCGCAGCCACTGCGCCGGTAAGGTTTTTAACATCAAAATTCTTGCGCAGGCGGCTCAGCTCAGCGGTCACCAGGTTCCAGGCGAGCACTTGATCATGCCCCATCCAATCGGGCTCGGAAGGCAGCACGTAGGCATCGTGCACAGGTATCGTCACCGACACATCAAACGCGTGACGGGACTCAATCGCCCAGGCCTGGGCGGCCACCAATACCAGCACTGCAAACAGCGCCAACCTTGTCAGTTGCTTGACCATCGTCATCACCCGTTGCTGTTGACTGTGACCGGTTTTTTGTTCTGCCCTTCAATCAGCTGAAAGCCGTAGGTGCGGTCGGTTTTTTTCTCGAACACCAGCTGGCGCCCCGGCAGGATGTGATGCTTGGTGGTTGGCAGGCAGTCGCTTTTTGCGGTGAGCGAACAGTCACGAAACTCATCCAGCACCACCACGCTGTTGCCGTTGTTACGCAGCTGGTATTGGTTGGCTGTCTGGTTGATCTGCGTATCGAAACGCGTGGCTTTGGGTCGCACGAAAAACACCGTGCCGTAACCCGCCATGACGTTGATTCCGGCCGCGAGGCTGTCCTTGTAGTCGGCCCGTTCTTCGTCGGTGATAGCGAAGTTATCGTCCTTCTCCGGCACTACGGGAATAAAGCGCACACGGAAATAACGCTCCTTGTCCCTTGCCCCCATGTACAACAGGCGCGTGCCCTGGCGCCCGTTGGCCGGAACGATCAGCCGCGCCGGGCTCGCCATCAGGCCGTCGCGTCGGGTGGCATTGCCATCGCCGTCGGTGAGCGATGCAACCGGCACCTCGCGATGGGTGCCATCGGCGTTGTAGACGATCTCCAGCACGTCGACGCGGATGAACGCCGTGCTCGTGCCGGTGTTGGACACGCGCTTGAGATAGGAACTGCGATCCTGCTCGAGGTAGTCATACACCACGCCGACGTTGATCGCCGGGGCCGCTTGGGCACCGAGGGCACAAAGGAACAACCCGATCCATAACACTGCCTGTTTCATGTTTGATTACGCCTCGATAATTGAACACGGCCCGCGCGATACCCACGGGCCGGGAATGCGGATGGCCGTCTAGACCTGCGAATCCCAGACCACGGTCACCACGCCCGAATAGGTACTCCCGGGCCGCTTGAGCATTTCGCTCATGTCGTCTCGCTGCACCTCGAAGTGCAGGGTGCCGGGCCGGTCGTTGATGTAATGCAACGGCTGAAACAGCTCACTGCCGACGCCATCCAGACGCAGCGCCAGTTTGTTCACCGTTTGTGCGTACTGATCGACCAGGCCGCTGGGCAAGGTCACCGCGACCTGCAGCGGCACTTCATCGCCCTCGGCATTGCGCAGCCCGCAGGTGTTGCCCATGACGATCGAGCATTCGAGCTGCATGTTGAAACGCGAACTGGTGGCGATGCGGAACGTCTGGTCACGGTACAAACGCGCCGGTGCCCGCCCCTGGTTAAGCCAGGCTTGCCAGCCGCCCTGGGGGATCAGCTCGACGCGGTTGCCACCGGGCGGGATATCGACCTTGAGCGCGTGCTCCACGGTCAGCTGGAAGTTGAAGGTGGCGACGGTGTCGCTGGTTTGCATCACATCGCCGATGTCGAAATCCCCACCTGGCCCGAAGGTGTAGGTGAGGCTGCCGGCGTAATCACCGGCCCTCATGGTGAGCGGGTTCGGGGTCCTGAGTTCGTAGGCGTATTCAAAATTGCTGTAGTACATCCAGGGTATGTCAGTGCCGGCCGTCACACTGCAGGCACCGGCATTCTCGGGGACGATCCAGAAAAACAACGCAAAGGACGGCGAGGCCGCCAGGTAATTCACGCCCTGGCAAGGCGCTGGCGCATGCTGCCAGTAGTACGACCACTGAGGCATGCTGGTCGTCGCCCAGCCACTGACTCCCGGTGGGTAGGTGACATCCCAGCGCGCGCCCACACCGGCTATACGCATCTGGACCGTCTCGGTTTCACCGGTGGCCTGGTGGGTGACCTGAAGGTCTCGCCAGGCCGAGGGCACTTTGAAATAAGCGCCTTTGCGCGGCTCGGCATAAGCCAGCACGGGCTCGCTTGACGCCGCCGAGAAGGGCCTGCGAATGGTGAAAATATTCATCGCCTTGCACCGCGCGGGAATATGCCCGGGGCAAATCCCGCTTTCCGGCGTGGTGTTCTCGAATTTGTTGACCATCGGGTTGCCCGGGTCGGGACGGAACACGGCGGTGATCTCTTCGACAAACGCCTGCGCTGGTGTGCTGAACAAACCCATGATCAGGGCCAGCGCACGGCACGGCCCCAAGGCGCTTCTGGTTGCAGCGACTGACTTCATACATTCTCCGGTTCAAAGGTGCGGGCAGTCATCAGCCGGCGGTTTCCACGCTGAAGTTGGCATCGGCCAGCGTGTCGGGGGTGCAACGCAGGTCGCCGATCATCAGCACGTCGTTTTCGTTCGGGGCGTTGGCCGGGTCGAGGCGGAACTGGCAGAGCAACTGGTTCTGGTAGCGCACTTGCAGGGTGGGCGAGCTGGCGCTCATTTCCATCGAGAAGAATCCGTCCACCTCGCTGACCCCACGGCTGGCGTGGTTGATCACGTGATGCCCCTTGAGCGGCCGACCCTGGGCATCGAGCAGACGCCCCAGCACCGACACGGTTTTCAGCACGGTGACCTTGCGGTAGTCCACCCCGCCCTTGTTCAAGTGATACGTAGTGCGCGCCGGTTGGATGTTGGCGGCGGGCGGATGATTGCCGTCGAAATCGAAGTTGACGCTGCTGCTTTTGTAGGCGGCCAGCGGCACAAAATTGCGACCGGGGCGCAATACCGCGCCACCGCCACTGACGTCATCGGCGCGCAGGGTGATGGCGTCGAGGTCTGTCTCGACATCGATGATCATGCCCGCGCCCGTGCCGTGGTACTGGCTGGTGAGCAGCGCCTTGTCGGCGCCGGCCACGAACGTGCTGTTGAGGTTCAGGCCGCCGGTGAATTTATTGTTGAACGAGCTGCGCTGCAGGAAGCCGTCGCCGCTGACCGTGTCGGTACTGAAGCTGGCCGTGCTCGACAGGCCAACGCCATAAGTGTCGGTGATGGCAGTGGCCGAGACGCTTTGCAGCAGGTGGTCGGTGAGGTCCTGGCGCAAGGTGATCGAGGCATTGTTGTCACGGCCGCCATCACGCGCCGTGCGAGTACCGACACTGCCTGAGACTTGGCGACCATCGGTGCCCAGCGCCAGGCTCAACGTCACGTCGATGCCACGGTTGCGCTGATCGTCAGTGCCGTTGGTGCCCGGTCGGTCGAACGCCGAGAAGCGCCAGTTGGCGTCGCTGCCCATCAAGGTACTGCGCCGGTTCCAGCCCAGGTCCAGGCCGGCGCCTTCGACATTGCCCTGGCTGTGGGACAGGCGCACATTCCAGGAGTTGAGCGCATCGACGCGGTGGTTGACCGACAACGCGGTGTTGCTGGTTTCGCCGACAAAGGTGTTGCGCCGCAACCGCGTGCCGTCGGGCAGCGTGTCGTAGGTGTCGCGGGTGTCGAGCCAGCTGCGGTTGTGGCTGAACACCAGGTTGGTGGTGCCCAGGGTGTAAAGCGCCTGCAGGTCCATCCCGGTGCCGTGTTCCTGAGTCTCATACACGTTGGCGTAAACGCTGGTGTTGTTGGCGACGGTCCAGTCCACCGAACCGCCGTATTGCAATTGCTCACGCACTTCACGTGCCGACAACCCAAGAATCACCCGAGGGTGCAACAGGTAGTTGACGGAGGCGCCGGTGGTGATGGCGCCGGAGGCCTGGTCGTCCCAGTTGCTGAATAATTTGGTTTCCCTGCCGGCAAACACGTTGTAGCGCCAGCGGTCGTCGGCATTGCGCCAGTTGCTCGGTTTGTACACCAGTTCCTGGGAAGTACTGACAGTCACGCCGTCTTCCACCAGGCGTACTTGCACCTCATAGATACCGCCGGGCAGTGGGCGGGTGTCGAGCGTCTGCAGGCCGGCCGCCACTGACTGGCTGTTGAGCAGCAGGCCATTGCGGTAGATCTCCACGGACGCCTGACGATTGGCCGTGACGTAGATCGGATAGACGCTGGCCTTGGCATTGTTGATCGCCAGCGTGTCGGAGCTGCCGTACATCACGCCCAGGGCCGTGTCGGGGCTGGCGCCAAAACTGCGCAGCTGTCGAGTCAGGCCATCGGAATTGGGCGTGAAATGGCCCAGGCGCAGAAAACGTCCTTCGAGCTCGCGCTGGGTATACAGCTCGTGGATCGCGTGGCGCAGGTGTTCTTCGTCGCCACTCTGGCGAGCCAGTTGCAGGTTGAACACCTGGCTCCAATTGCCCAGGCTGGCGCTCGCTTGCAAGCCGTAACGCCCGCCCAGGTCTTCGTCCTGGCCGCCATTGAGGTTCAGTTGATTGTTGACAATCAAGCCACGGCTGCCGCCTTCCGGCTGCGCGTAGTAGCGCGGGGCGTCGTCGGCGTGTTCGACGTTTTGCGTGATGATCGAAAGCTGCGAGCTCTCGAGGCTGTAGTGGGTAGACAGCATCTGCGCGGGGCACGCCTGGCTACATGCGCCCAGCGCCACACCTTTTTCAAGGATGGCCTGCCAGGTGTCGCGGGTCGCCAGTGGGACTTTGCTGTCGCCCACGTCGGTAAATTCGAGCAGGGTGACGCGGTCATCCCGGGACAACACGATTAACGCTTCGCCGAGCAACTGCTGGTCAAGGTCGACCCGCACGGCCAGCGGTACATCGAAGAAGTGATCACTGAACCCGGTGGGCAGGCCTTGGGCCTGAGCGATCAGACTGCCAGGGTTCTCAACACCGGAATTCGGCGCCGCCAGGGCACCCACACAAAAAAAAAGCGCAAGCGCCGCCGCGATGGGAGTCATCGGGAACATGAACACATACTCTGAATGCCAAATGACAAGAATGAAAATCAGGCCGGCGGCCCCTGAACAACCAGCCGGCCTGCTGACGCGATGCCCACGAGCACGAGGCTCAAGGGGCACTCATTGCCATCAAAGAGCTGGCAGCACCGCGTCAAATACCAGCGGCATGACACTGGTGTAGTTGCCACGCTGAGTCGCCGAAGGTTTGGCGGCGTCGATACGCAGTACGGCGCCCAGGCCCGGCGTGGCGTCAGCTTCGTTGACAACTTCCTGAGGCGTGCCACTGAGCACCACACCATTCAAGGTGGCGGTCAGTGGAATGTTTTGCGTGGCATCACCGTTGAACAGCACTGCCGGGCCGCCATCGATATAAGCGTGAATAGACCCGTTGGTGTTGCGCATGTCGTAGACCGCAGACAACGGCGCCAACTCGCCATTGGCCAGGTTATAGGCCATGGCCTCGTCACGGCCCCAGTTAGGGTCGCGCGGCTGCACATGGAACACGGTGGTCGGGATGCTCGCCTTGATATTGACAGTGTGATTGGCCTCACCGGCCGCGAACGCCATGGAGGACAGCGCCATGGCAGCCAAAGGGGCAGCGATTGCGAACTTCTTGAACATAGTCGACACCTGTTATTTGCATTGAGATATATCGCTGAACGTTGAACACCAGACACGGCACAACGTGCGAAGGGCATTACGCGCTTATCAGTGTTTGAAAAGCACCGTAATGATCACGCAATTCAAATAACCAGGATGCCCGCCATTTCTTATACGCCTGTGGCTTTAATTAATAATGTTTGAGGGAAAAAGATGGCACATTGCCAAAACTTTTAATTGATCCGTAAGAACAGGACTACACGTCTATATTCGCAACTTAACTGTGGAATAAAAGTCCGTCAGAACAGTACCACAACAGTCATGTTGTGGATAAACATCGACACTTAAAAAGTTGAGCATTAACTCTACCTGTCATTCACACCTCTGGCCGCTGTCTTGAAAAGACCAGACCGCTGGCCACCGACCGTTGGTCGCCTCAGTCTTTCGCCGATCAAAGATATATCTTACGTTGTATCTTAACCAAAGCGGAGAAAGCGAAAATGAGAGAGCATCCCCACCAACGCGACCACGGTGATGGCCGTGACGGTTTTGAAAAACGCCCCGGCCGCGAACGCGGTGGTCGTGGTCCACGCGTGTTTGCCCCTGGCGACCTGAAATTGCTGCTGCTGGCCTTGATCGGCGAACAGCCCTGCCACGGCTACGACCTTATCCGTCAGATCGAAGGCCTGTTCGACGGCGCTTACAGCCCCAGCCCCGGCGTGATCTACCCGACCCTGACCTTTCTTGAAGAAAGCGAATTGGTGACCGGCGATACCGAAGGTGGAAAAAAACGCTACACAATTACCGACGCTGGTCGTCTTTCCTTAAGTGAGCAGGCGATTGCCCTGGAAGGCGTGCGCATGCGCATCGACGTCAGCAAACGCTCGCTGCGCGGCCATGATCGCCCGCCCGAAATCCACGAGGCGGTGCACAACCTGCGCCATGCCTTGCAGCTGCACCACGGGCGCTGGAGCCCGGAAGAAATCGCGCGTGTCGCGGCGCTGCTCAACAGCACCGCTCAAGCCATTGTCGACGGCCCGGCCGTTCAACCAGTCCAGGGAAAAGCTCAATGAATACGCAAGCCATCCACCGCGTCACCCACGAGATCAAGCGCCGCCGCCTGGAAGTGCTGCGCGTGACCGACATCACCCCGCGCATGCGCCGCATCACTCTGGGTGGGCCCGAGCTGGCAGGTTTTATCAGCCTGGGCAGCGACGACCACATCAAGCTGCTGTTCCCGCAGAACGCCGCCGAACAGGCCGCGCTGGAAAGCCCGAACTTCAGCATCAAGGGCGAGGGCCCACAACCGGCCATGCGCGACTACACGCCACGGCGTTTCGACCTGAACACCGGTGAACTGGACATCGACTTCGTGCTGCACGGCGATGGCCCTGCCTCTACCTGGGCCGAGCAGGTGCAGGTTGGCCAACACCTGTACATCGGTGGGCCACGCGGTTCGATGATCGTGCCGGATATGTTCGACAGTTACCTGTTGATCGGCGATGAAACCGCCCTGCCCGCCATCGCACGGCGCCTGGAAGAATTACCGGCGGGCCGCAAGGTGCTGGCAGTGATTGAAATCGCCAATGCCGCAGAACAGCAAGTGCTGAACAGTGCCGCCGATGTGCACGTGATCTGGGTAATACGCGGCCAGGACGACCTGCTACAGACCGTTCGCACACTGACGCTGCCGAGCGGCTCGCTGTACAGCTTCGTGGCGACGGAAACCAAGCTGTCGCGCCAAGTGCGCCGCGTGCTGCTGGACACGCATCAGGTCAATGAAGCGTTTCTCAAGGCTGTGGGTTACTGGCGTGCAGACGGCAGCGAAGAAGAGTAAGCCGATCGAGGTCGAAACGGTGGGAGCGGACTTGCCCGCTCCCACCCTTAGGTTCGCGGCGGCTTTAAGCATTTATCCAGCCCCACCACTGCCAATGAAATCCCGATAAACCCCGCCAGAATCCCCCCGGCATTCACAAACACTTGTGGATAACCGAGCGTGTCCACATCAATGAACGGGTACTGATACTGCCCGAGCAAATGCCCGCGCAGCAGCACATAGCCGAAGTACACCAACGGGTAGATCACCCAGGCGCCGATGTGGTTGAAACGCAACGTGCCCTTGGGCACACACCGCCACCAATAAATCACAAACAGCACCGGCATGACGTCGTGCAGCAATTCATCGGCGACGAACTGAAAGCCTGTGGGGCTCCACAAATGCCGCAGCAGCAAGCTGTACGCCAGGCTCACCACGACGATGCTCGCAGCAATCGCGCTACTGACCCTGGGCGCCAGAAAAAACCGCTTGGTGGCTGAATCCCGACTGACCAGCGCATAGCTGAGCACCACCACCACCAACGTGTTGGTCAGCACCGTGAAGAAACTGAAAAAGTTGATCAACCCGCCCAGCAGGCTGGCGCCCGCGGTCCAGCGCGAATAGAAAATCAGGTATTGCTGAATCGCCAACCCTACCCAGCCGGCCAGTGCCGCAGCTGCGATGAAACGCTTCATGGGCTCAGTCCAGTGGGCGTTTGGTACGCATCAGCTTCACGTACAACCCTTCGACTTTCTCCCGCGCCCATGGGGTTTTGCGCAGGAACGTCAGGCTCGACTTGATGCTCGGATCGCTCTTGAAGCAGCGCACATCAATGCGTTCGGCCAGGCCTGCCCATTCGTAGTGTTCCACCAGGGTGGTGAGGACGTGTTGCAGGGTCACACCGTGGAGCGGGTCGTTGCTTGTCGCGGTCATGCCGGGCCTTTTGCACTAAGAGGAAACACAGCCGCGCACCTTAGCCGACGGGGCGTACAGGTGGAAGCACTGCATTGAATATAGACCCTGGAGAAAAGTTCCCCTTTTCAGCGAAAAAAGAGATGTTATATTGTAACGATAAATATCAAAAGTAACTGACCCGATACCGTTTCAGCCTTCTCTTTTTTGTGCCGTTTTGCCAAGGAATGTTCGATGTCCCTCTCTTCTCTCTGGCGCTTGACCCCACTTGCCGCCGCTGCGCTGATCTGCTCCGAAGCCCACGCCCTGGAACTGCAACCCCAAGTCATCACCGGCAATCCATTGGGCAGCGAACAGCTCGCTTCACCGACCACAGTGCTGGAAGGTGATGACCTGACCCTGCAACAAAAAGGCAGTCTCGGCGAAACCCTGAACAAGCAACCGGGCGTGTCCTCATCCTACTTCGGCCCGGGCGCCAGCCGGCCGATCATTCGGGGCCAGGATGGCGACCGCATTCGTATCCTGCGCAACGGCGTGGGCGCGCTGGATGCCTCTTCACTGTCCTACGACCACGCCGTGCCGCTGGACCCGGTCAACGTCGAGCGCATTGAAATCGTGCGCGGCCCGGCCGCCCTGCTGTACGGCGGCAGCGCCATTGGCGGCGTGGTCAATACCTTCGACAACCGCATCCCCACCGAAGCCATCGAAGGCATCCACGGTGCCGGTGAATTGCGCTACGGCGGCGCCGACACCACCCGCAGCAGCGCCGGCAAACTGGAGGCCGGCAACGGCTCCTTCGCCTTGCACCTGGACGCGAACGCGCGGGAATTCAACGACCTGAAAATCCCCGGTTTTGCGCGCAGCCGCCACGCCCCGGACACCGAAGATGGCCCCGGCAAAAATGGCCGCCTGGGCAACAGCGACGGGCGCCAGGACGGTGGCGCGGTGGGTGGTTCCTACACCTGGGACGACGGCTACGCCGGCCTGTCCTACAGCAACTACGATGCAAACTACGGCTCACCCGCCGAGCGGGACGTGCGCATCCGCATGAAGCAGGATCACTACGCCTTCGCCTCCGAAATCCGCAACCTGCAGGGCCCGTTCACCTCGGTGAAACTCGACGCGGGCTACACCGACTACGAACACCGCGAAATCGAAGGCGGCGAAACCGGCACGGTGTTCAAGAACAAGGGTTACGAGGCGCGCGTAGAAGCTCGCCATCAGCCAATTGGCCCATTCGATGGCGTGGTCGGCGCGCAAGTGACCCGCAACGAATTCTCGGCCCTGGGCGAAGAAGCCTTCGTGCCGCAGACCGACACCAACGCCGGCGCCCTGTTTATCCTCGAAGACATGCAGGCCACCGAGCGCCTCAAACTCAGCCTCGGCGCTCGCCTGGAACACACCAGCGTCGACCCGGACGCCAAGGGCAATGCGCGCTTCGCCAATGCGGATAAAACCAATGACTTCACCGCCGGCAGCCTGTCGTCCGGCGCCGTGTACAGGCTCACGCCGGTCTGGTCGCTGGCCGCGACCCTGGGCTACACCGAGCGCGCGCCGACCTTCTACGAGCTGGACGCCAACGGTGCCCACGTCGCCACCGGCACTTATGAGTTGGGCGATGCCAACCTGAAAAAAGAAAAAGCCGTGTCCAGCGACTTGGCGCTGCGTTTCGACAATGGCACCCACAAGGGCAGCTTCGGGGTGTTCTACAGCCGCTTCTCCAATTACATCGGGCTGCTGGGCACCGGACGCACGCTGAACGATGACGGCGAAGAGGACGCGGGCGGCATCCCTGAGTACAGGTACTCGGGCGTGCGTGCACGTTTCGCCGGTTTCGAAGCCCAGGATCACTGGAAACTCGGCGAAAGTGCCTACGGCAAGTTTGCGTTGGAGCTGTCAGGCGATTACACCCGCGCAACCAACCTGGACACCGGCGAAGCCTTGCCGCGTATCGCGCCGCTGCGCTTGAACAGCGGTTTGCTGTGGGAACTGGACCGCTGGCAGGCGCGGATCGACGTCGAACATGCGGCAGGCCAGGGGCGTGTGCCGAGTAACGAGAGCGGTACCGATGGCTACACCACCCTGGGCGCGAGCGCGGGTTATCACTTCAACGTCGGCGCCAGTCAGTGGCTGGCGTTCGTCAATGGCGAAAACCTGACCAACCAGACCGTGCGCTATGCCAGCTCGATCCTGCGCGATATCGCACCGGCGCCGGGGCGCAGTGTGCAATTTGGTGTGCGTACCACTTTCTGACGCCCCCTTTGGGATCGTTTTTTTGTAGCAAAAGTGCTTCCTGTGGCAAGCCCGCTCGCCACGACAAACCAGCACGCCACCCTCTCAATCCAACTTGGGAATTGGGGTTGCGCAGCCATTTTTGCAGCGACGTTCTGTCACTGTTACCAGAACTGAAATGATGCATCTCTCGATTTAGTCTTTCTCAATTCGAGAAGGCGCTTTATCCTTGCCGCAACAAACTGAAACGTTTCATGCCTGCGGTCGATCCCACCTTGCCGAACTTACCCCTCTTCAGAGACAGCGCTGTCTTATACCGACCTGCGCACGGGAATAAATCGCCCGCCTGTGGATAACCCTCTTATCCCCAGAAAAACCGAATTAACGCTGAACCAAGCCCGCGCCGAATCGTCATCTACAGTGAAGCACGGGGTTACATAATTCCAACGTCACGGAGAAACACACTATGAGCACTGATGGTGCTTCAAGCCCAAGCCGCCTGCTGCCCAGGCTGCTGGGGATCTTGCTGCTGATCATGGGGCTGGCCTTGCTGGCCGGCGGCGTCAAGCTGAGCATGCTCGGCGGGTCGCTGTACTACCTGCTGGCCGGTATTGGCATCGCCCTCACCGGCGTTTTGCTGCTGGCCACCCGCCGCGCTGCGCTGGGTCTGTACGCACTGGTGCTGTTCGCCAGCACCGTGTGGGCACTGTGGGAAGTCGGCCTGGATTGGTGGCAGTTGGTGCCGCGCCTGGCCCTGCTGTTCGCCTTGGGCATCGTCTTGCTGCTGCCGTGGTTTCGCCGTCCGTTGCTGCGCGGCCAGCCTGCGCCGCTGGGCACTGGCGCGCTGAGCGTGGCCGTGGTGCTGGCGGGCGCTGCCGCCCTGGCCAGCCAATTCACCAACCCGGGTGAAATGGTCAAGACCGGTCAGCTCGACCGCGACGCCGTGCCTGGCATGGCCAGCGCTGCACCGGCCCAGGCCGATGGCGACTGGAACTCCTACGGTCGTTCGGCCTTCGGTGATCGTTACTCGCCACTGGCGCAGATCACCCCGGAAAACGCCCACAAGCTGGTACCGGCGTGGACCTTCCGCACCGGCGACATCCCTGGCCCGGGCGATCCCGGTGAAACCACCGCAGAAAACACCCCGCTGAAAGTCAACGGCATGCTCTACGTGTGCACGCCGCACAGCCAGGTGATTGCCCTGGACCCGGACACCGGCAAGGAAATCTGGCGTTTCGACCCGAAGATCAGCACCGAAGGTGCCGCGAACTTCAAAGGTTGGGCGCACATGACCTGCCGTGGCGTGTCGTATCACGATGACGCCGTGTACGCTTCCGAGCAAAGCCCTACCGGCAGTGCCAGCACTGCTCCGGTCAGCGCCGTCTGCCCGAAACGCATTTTCGTACCGACTGCCGACACCCGTCTGATCGCCCTGGATGCCGACACCGGCAAAATGTGTGAAGACTTCGGTGACAAAGGCCAGGTCGACCTGCGTGCCAATATCGGCAGCTTCGCCCCAGGCGGTTACTACTCCACCTCGCCACCGGCCGTGACCAAGAACCTGGTCGTGATCGGCGGTCACGTGACCGACAACGTTTCCACCGACGAGCCTAGCGGCGTGATCCGCGCGTTCGACGTGCACACCGGCAAGCTGGTGTGGAACTGGGACAGCGGCAACCCGGACGATACCACCCCGTTGGCCGAGGGCAAGACCTACACCCGCAACTCGCCGAACATGTGGTCCATGTTCAGCGTCGATGAAAAACTCGGCATGCTCTACCTGCCGATGGGCAACCAGATGCCTGACCAATACGGCGGCGACCGTACCGAAGATTCGGAAAAATACAGCGCCGGCCTGACTGCTCTAGACATCGACAGCGGCCACGTGAAGTGGACCTTCCAGTTCACTCACCACGACCTGTGGGACATGGACGTGGGCGGCCAGCCTAGCCTGATCGACATCAAGACCGCACAGGGCGTCAAGCAGGCGGTAATGGCTTCGACCAAGCAAGGCAGCATCTACGTGCTGGACCGCACCAACGGTCAGCCTGTGGTACCGATCAACGAAATCCCTGTACCGCAAGGCGCAGTGGCCGGTGATCACACCTCCCCTACCCAACCGAAGTCCGACCTGAACTTCATGCCGCCGCCGTTGAAAGAACGCGACATGTGGGGCGTGACACCGTTTGACCAGATGCTGTGCCGGATCGATTTCAAATCCATGCGCTACGACGGCCCGTTCACCCCGCCATCGCTGCAAGGCTCGATCGTTTACCCAGGTAACTTCGGCGTGTTCGACTGGGGTGGCATTTCCGTCGACCCGGTTCGCCAGATTGCCTTCGTGAACCCAAGCTACATGGCGTTCAAATCGAAACTGATCCCGGCTGCCGACATTGCCAAGCAAGGTCCACGCGTCAGCGAAACCGAAGGTGTACAGCCGAACAAAGGCGCGCCGTACGGCGTGATCCTCGAAGCGCTGCTGTCGCCTCTGGGCCTGCCGTGCCAGGCTCCGGCGTGGGGTTATGTGGCGGCGGTCGACCTGACCAACCACCAGACCATCTGGATGCACAAGAACGGCACCGTGCGCGACAGCTCGCCGGTTCCAATCCCGCTAACCATGGGCGTGCCTAGCCTGGGCGGGACATTCACCACCGCCGGTGGCGTGTCCTTCCTCAGCGGCACCCTCGACCAGTACCTGCGTGCCTATGACGTTAAAAACGGCAAGCAGCTGTGGGAAGGCCGCCTGCCAGCAGGCGCGCAAACCACACCGATGACCTACACCGGCAAGGATGGCAAGCAGTACGTGCTGGTCATGGCTGGCGGTCACGGCTCGCTGGGCACCAAGCAGGGTGACTATGTGATGGCGTTCAAACTGCCGGACTAAGTGTTAACCGGCGGTAAAACAAAGGCGGCTACCTGATGGGTAGCCGCCTTTTTTTGTGCCCATGTTCACTCAATGTGGTAGCCGGCTTGGCTGCGATGGCGGTGCAACAGAAACAGATTTTTTGACTGCCACACCGCCATCGCGGGCAAGCCCGCTCCCACAGGGTTCAGGGGTGTTCAGGCGAGTGGGTTTACAGGGCAATCCGCTCTCGCCGCATCCACATCTCAAACGCCATGGCATTCAACGGCTTGCTGATCAGGTGACCCTGCGCCGTGTCGCACTTCCACTGCCTGAGCAGCTTCAGGCTGGGCTCGAACTCTACACCTTCGGCCACCACCTTGAGCCCCAGGTTGTGGCTCATTTCGATGGTCGAACGCACAATCACGCCGTCTCCGCTGGCGCTGTCGAGGTTGCGGATGAACGACTGGTCGATCTTCAATTCCTGCACCGGCAAACGCTGCAACTGCGCCAGGGATGAATAGCCGGTGCCGAAGTCGTCCACCGACAGGCTGATGCCACAGCTGCGCAATTGCTCCAGCACACTGAGCGCCTGTTGCGGGTTGTGCATGATCGCGCTCTCGGTGATCTCGAAGGTCAGTTGCTGCGCCGCGACGCCGTATTGCATCAGCAAGGCGGTGACGCGAATGGCCAGGTCGTCATCGGCCAGGTCGTCCACCGAAATGTTGACCGACAGTTGAATGTGCAAACCGCGCCCTGCCCACTCGGCGATCTGCCGGATCGCCTCCTCGATCACCCACAGCGTCATGCTGCGCATGCTGCCGGTGCGTTCGGCCAAGGGAATGAATTCGGCGGGCGACACCTGGCCCAGCGTCGGATGCTGCCAGCGCAGCAAGGCTTCCGCCTGGCGTACGTGGCCATGAATGAGGTCGAGTTTGGGCTGGTAGCACAGGAACAATTCGCCTTCGACGACCGCGCGGCGCAGGTCGCGGATCAGCGTGATCTGGCGCTGGTGCGCCAGGTCGCGGTCTTGCTGGTAGATCTGCAGATGCCCGGGCAGGCTCGCCGCATCATGCCGGGCGATGGCGGCGCGGCTGATCAATTCTTCAACCTGCTGGCCGTCGGCCGGGTAGGCGGCAATGCCGATGCTGACTTCATGCCGCACTTCGTCGTTGCCGATGCGCTGGGGCTCGGTGAGCAGCGCATACAGGCGGTCGGCGCGGGCGACCGCGCGGTCGATCTCGGTGTTTTCCAGCAACAGCAAAAACTCGCTGCCGGCGATACGCGCGGCGGTGTCACTGGCCAACAGGCACATGGACAGGCACCGGCTGGCCTCACGCAACATTTCTTCCACGCCCTGCGGCCCGAAGCCTTCGTTGATCACCCGGTAATTTTCAATCCCCAGGTACAGCAACACCACCGGGCGCTGTGCACTGATCGCACTGCCCAGGCGTTCCATGGCCAACGCGCGATTGGGCAGGCCGGTGAGCGGATCATGCAGGGCGTTATGGGCCAGCTGCCGCTCGCGCACGGCGATGCCGCTTTGCATTGCATTGAAGGCCTGGGCCAGCAAGCCGAATTCATCGTGACTGCGCACCCGCACCGGTGTTCGATAGTCACCCGCACCAATCCGCTCGGCCGCTTCCACCAGGGCGTTGAGCGGGCGTGACACGCGGCGCGCCAGCAACAACGCGGCGGCCAGCGACACCAACAATACCGCCAGGGCGATGCCGAGGAACTGCCGGTCCAGCGGCGCAAATGACTCAAGCGCATGGTCCAGCGGGCTTTGCAGCAACACGCGCACCTCATCGCCCTCGCCGGTGTTGGCCAGCGGCAGCACCTGGCTGAGCACGCGTTGCCCGTAGAACAGGTTGATCTGCGCATCGGGGTTGAGGTGCGCCTGGTGCAGCGTATCGATGATGGTGGCCTGGTAGGCCTCTGGCTGGGTGCTGAACAACTCGCCGACCTGGCCGTTCTGCACGCTGAGGAACGACACTTCAAGGTTGCTCATGGAACGCAGTTCGTTGGCGAACAGCTTGTCCATGGGAAAGCCCATCACCACGCGGGCGATGGGCTGCGGGTCGAGGACGACATCCTGCACAAGCAGATAGGGCTGGCCGTCCATCGCGACGATAAGCATCTGCAAGCCGCTGCGTCGCGCATGACGCAAGGCCTCGTCGTATGGGAATAGCTGGCCGTGTGTCAGCACCGGCAAGGTACTGACCATCACCTTGCCATCCAGGCCCAGCACAAACACTTCGCTGGAACGCAGGCCGGTGCCATGCCGTTGCAGTGCGGCCATCACCGTTTCGGGGTTGCCCTCGGCGACCGCCAGTTTGAAGGGGCCGTCGGCGGTGAGCCAATCCAGCCCGTATTGCAGACGACGCCCGCGCAGGTCGAGCAAACGTTCGAACACTTGGCTGCCGGTGCTGAGCTGAACCTGGGCCTGGTTCTCCACGGCGCGGGTGGTGGCGGCCTTGACCGCGAAGTAGGTCGCGGCCACGACCACCAGCAGCAATAGCGCCAACACCCCGGCAATGCGGGTCTGAAATGTGTGGCGCCACTTCATTGCCGTGGCCTCTGGCAGCACGCGCCTCTCTGTGCCGATCCGTCCCTTTGTCATACGCATTCCTGGCGGCTGCTGACCTGGCGTCAAAAAAACATCCGTTTTTAATGAATGGTTGGTTCAAGCAGATTAGCTGGGGGCTGGGATATGTACACCCAACAGGGACGGGGATGTGCCTGTCAGTTTATTGGCGGCAAACGCTTGGCTTGAAGGGCTGCAGGGGCATTGCCCCTGAGGGAATGACGGGGGCGTACTGATCACACCCGTGCGCGCATGAAGTCCCCCCACCGCCGCACCAGATAATTGTGCTCATCCATCACCGAGTTCCACACTGCAATGTGGCCCATGCGCTGCTCATAGGAGCCACCATCGCGCACCTCGCCGACGTCGATCAACGGCAAGCCATCACTGCCGAGCAGCTCCTCACGGGCGGGCTTGCCGGCATACCAGTAATCCCACTCGGCGCTGCTCAAATGATCGCGCGTGCGCGCCGGGTTACCGATGTAATAGCCCTGACGCGCCATCACCGCCCCCGGCCAGCCGGATAACCACCAATTGAGATAAGCATAAGCCGCATCCAGCACCGGCCCCTGGGCATGGCGCGACAACGACAACCCACCAAACCATCCGCGGTACCCTTCACGGGGCACCGCCAGCCGATACTTCACGCCTGCCCGGTGCAAGCGCATCAGGGTCGGCGACCACAGACTCTGGATATCAATGCTGGGGCTCAGCATCAACTGCGCGGCCTCTTCATCATCCGACCAGAACGCCGCAAAGTGCCCCTCCCTCTGCTTGCGCACCAGAATGTCAGCCAGTACATCGATCTCTTCGATGCTCATATTGCCGATGTCCCTGAACTGCGCCAGCCCTGCCCCCTGCACCGCCAATGCGGCATCCAGCGCGCCAATCGCGGCATCGCTTTGCAGCGCAGTGCGCGCGCTCCAGGCCGGGTCGAGCAGCCAGCCCCAGCTTTCATTGCCGTGGCTGAAGCCTTCGGGCAAACGCTCCGGGCGGTAGGCAAAACTGTCGGCGTTATGGGTCAATGGCAGCATGCTGATGCGCTCGGTGACGCTGCTGCCGAGGCTGCCGTCGTGCTGCACGAACAGGCGCTCGCTGGGTACGCTGCCGCTGCCCAACCGGTCATTGGCCGACAAGCGACCCCGTTTGGGCA
Organism: Pseudomonas sp. Larv2_ips; assembly: GCF_963879675.1. Classification (NCBI taxonomy): domain Bacteria; kingdom Pseudomonadati; phylum Pseudomonadota; class Gammaproteobacteria; order Pseudomonadales; family Pseudomonadaceae; genus Pseudomonas; species Pseudomonas sp. Larv2_ips. Next base: position 126,326 of record NZ_CAWOAW010000014.1, on the reverse strand, counting down.
AGTCATTGATCTCGTGCCACAAGGCGATGCGCCGTGTGTCGATAGGCTGGATCGCCCGCGCCGGCCAGACGAAATCAACGTTGTGAAACCATTGGTCGTAGAGGTCGTAGCTGTCGGGCTGCATCACGGCGATGCGCTGGGCCTGCGCCACGTCGTGCACCTGATAGACCAGGCGAATACCCAGCTCTTTTTCGGCGCGAACGCGCAAGCATTCCAGCAGGGTCACGGATGTACCGAGCACGCGTAATGTGATCATGCTGCGAAGCGCCGTGAGAACACCTCGAACGAGCGCCGCAACAGCGCCGGGTCGAGGCCGCGCAGGATAAACACCAGCCGCGACTGGCGGTCGGTGCCGGGCCACGCGGGCAAGTGCACCGGGGCGTGCAGGCAATGCTGCACGCCATGAATGACGATGGGAGCCGAGCTTGCGTTCACGTTGAGCAGTCCTTTGACGCGAAGGATTCGTTCGCCGTGGCATCTTAACAGCATCGACAACCAGACCCCGAAACCGACCCAGTCCAGCGGTTGGTCAAAGGTCAGGCAGCATACTTGCGCCGCGCCGTGGCGGGCCGTGGTGGTTTGATGCAGCTGCCAGCGGCTGACTTCAACGGCCGGTTCGGCGCTGCGCAAGCCTTCGCCAAGCAGCAACTGATCGCCGCTGTGAACCTCATGGGTGTCAAGAATCGGCGTCCCCGCGTTGAGTGCCCGCAAGTGCGCGCGCAGTGCTTCACAATCGCCGGCCAAATCGGTCTTGCTCAGCAGCAAACGGTCGGCCGCCGCAACCTGGGCCAGCCATTCCGGGTGCAGGCGCTCTTGCAACGTGGCGTGACTGGCATCGACCAGCGTGATCACCAAGCCGATGTGAAAACGCCCGCGCAGTTGCACATCGTTGTTCAGCGTGGCCAGGATCGGCGCCGGATCGGCCAGGCCGGTGGTCTCCAGGATCACCCGCTTGAACGCCGGAATTTCACCGCGCTCGCGCCGTTGCAACAGGCCGAGCAATGCATCTTTGAGCTCGCCGCGAATCGAACAGCACACGCAGCCGCTGGGCAGCAGCACGGTGTCCGGCGCAACTTCTTCCACCAGCAGATGATCGATGCCGACATCGCCAAATTCGTTGATCAGCAACGCGGTGTCACCCAGGCTTTCGCCCTGCAACAGGCGCTGGAGCAAGGTGGTCTTGCCGCTGCCGAGGAAACCGGTGATGACGTTGAGGGCAATGCTCATGATGACTCCAGGTGATCAAGCAAGCGGGGATCCAGCGGATCCAGCGGGCGGCCGAGCATGCCTTCAGCCGCTTGCCAGAGTTGATCCAGGCCACTGGCCAATGCCTGCTTGCCGGTGGCGCCCAACAACAGGTAAGACGCGCCCTGGAAATCTTCGACCTTGAGCCGGAACACCGCCAGCACCTGGTTGATCGCCGCAATCCGGCGCAGGCGTTCACGGCGTCTTGGCAATTCATCGCCCAAAGGATCGCTCCAGTGCAGGTCTTCGCCGAGTAATCCGCAGAGTCCGCACATGGTTACACCTCGCTCATGGCATGACATCGCCGGAGTTCGGGCCCAGCGTCTGGCCCACGAACAGGTTGCCGCCCGGCTCACTGGCCAGCAGCACGGCGGTGGGCGCCACCTCGTCGGCCAGGCCGAAACGGCCCAGGGGCAACTCGGCCGCCTTGGCCTGCTTCCAGGTGTCGCTGATCCCGCCCACCAATGGCGTTTCAATTGGGCCGGGCGCAATGGCGTTGACCAGCACATTGTCCTTGGCCACTTCCAGCGCCAGCGATTTGGTGAACCCGATCACGCCAGCCTTGGCCGCAGCGTAATGGGTCAGTTCAGCGCCGCCCTTGATGCCCAACTGCGAGGCGACATTGATGATCCGCCCCCAGCGTTGCGCCAGCATGTGCGGCAAGGCGCGCTGGCTGGCGATGAACACGCTGGTGAGGTCAACGCGCAGCATGTCGTTCCACATCTCGATGGAGAGGTCGACGCAACGGGCCTGGGTGAGCATGCCGGCATTGTTGACCAAAATATCGATGCCGCCGAAGTGCTCGACGCAGCGGTCGACACTGGCCTGGGCGCCTTCGACAGTGCCGACGTCGGCCAGGCACTCGAACACCTCGGCGCCGAGATTGCGGCAAGTGATGGCGGTTTCCGCAAGGCCGGCGGCGTTGCGGTCGGCCAGCAACAGCCGCGCGCCTTCGGCGGCGTAAGCACGGGCGATGGCGGCACCGATGCCGCTGCCGGCGCCGGTGATGACGGCGCGTCGATTATTCAGTTGAGGCATACAAAATCTCCTAAAACAAACACGGTCCCTGTGGGAGCTGGCTTGCCTGCGAAAGCGGTGGATCAGTCAGTACATGTGGGGCTGAAACTCCGCTATCGCAGGCAAGCCCGCTCCCACATTTTTTTGCACCGCGTGCGGTCAGTCAGGCCAGCGCACGGTCAAGCCACCGTCGATGACGATGCTCTGCCCGGTCAGATAACTCGATGCCTCACTGGTCAAAAACTGCACCAGCGAGGCCACCTCATCCGCCCGCCCTACGCGGCCCAATGGAATCGCGCGCGCCGCCTTCGCCAACCCTTCAGGCCCCAGCGAGTTCTTCGCATCCAACGACTGCGGCGTCTCGATCAACCCCGGAATCACCGCATTGCAACGGATACCCAATGGCGCCAACTCCACCGCCAGCGACCGGCACAACCCCGGCACGCCGGCCTTGGCCGCCGCGTAATGGCTGTGCTCCTGCCAGCCATACACGCCACCGGCAATCGACGAAATCGCTACCAGCGCGCCGCCCTCGCCCATATGTCGGGTGGCCGCGCGAAAGGTGCGCATCACGCCCGTCAGGTCGACGTTGAGCATCTCGTTCCACAACGCATCGGTCATCTCCAACAACGGTGCGCGACGCAGCAACCCGGCATTGGCCACCGCGTAATCCAGGCGGCCGAAATGCTGCACGGCCTGCGCGGCCAGTGCGTCTACCGAGGCGGTGTCGCCCACGTCCAGCGGTAGCATCAGGCACTCACCACCGGCTTCTTCCACCCGCGCTACGGTGGAGTGCGGGTCGTGCGGATCGGCCGGGTAATACCCGCCCACCACCGCCACGCCATTGCGCGCATAGGCCACGGCCAGGGCTTGGCCGATGCCGCTGGCGGCACCGGTAATCAGGGCAACTTTACGGCTCATCTCACACTCCTCACTGAACGGTTTCCGGGCGCACATGGCGCGCGCCAAACATCAGCGCACCGGACAAAAAGCACGGCAGCGCGCCGAACCACAGCGCGGCGGTCTGCCAGTCGCTGCCGGCGGACAACACCTGCGTGGCGCCGAAACCGGCCACCACCGCCCCAATCGGGCCCATGGCATGAATGATCGCGCCACCGGTGGCGCGGATGCTGGTGGGGAAACTCTCGCTGATAAAAAACAGCGCCGCCGAGTACGGCCCGATCAGGAAGAACAGGCCCAGGCTGTAGAGCCCCACCACCATTGCCATATTGCTTGGCCCAAACAGCATCCCGGCGAACGCCAGGCCGCCGAGCATCCAGCCCAGACCGATGACATTGCGACGGCCGATTTTGTCGCCCATCCAGCCATGACTCAGGTAACCGCAGTACCCCACCAGGTTCGACAGCACGAGGATGATCAGCGAGTTCTCGAACGAGATATGGTGCACGCTGACGATCACCGAAGTCCCCAGCACGCTGAACACCTGGATGGCCGCCCAGTTGAGCAACAGCGCGGCGCCGATCACCAGCGTGGCGCGGCGGGCCGGGCCACGGAAGGCGGCCTTGAGGCCGGCCTTGCTGTGTTCGTCATAGTCCACGCCGTAGGTCACGGCGACGTTCTGCGCCTCTTTCACGGCGCCACTTTTACGCAGCTCGCTGATGCGCTGGTGAACCTGGAACTGCGGGCTCTCCTTGAGCTTGCGCGCCATGATCGCAATCACGATGGCCGGGATGGCGGCAAAGATGAAGCAACCCTGCCAGCCGATGATCGGCAACAGCAGCGCGGTCAACCCGGCGGCGATCAACGCACCGACCGGCCAGCCGCCCTGCACCAGGCTGTAGATAAACCCGCGCCGTTTGGTCAGGCGCGGGTCTTCAGAGGCGCCATACAGCTCGCTCAAATACGTGGCGTTGACGGTTTCCTCGGCATAGCCCAGGCCGCCCAACGAGCGGATCAGAATCAGCGGCGACTTGCCCCACGCTCCGCCGATCGCGGTGAGTGCCGAGCACAGTGCGGAACCGGCCACAGTGAAAATAATGCCTTTGCGCCGTCCCAACTTATCGACGACGGGGCCAATGGCAAAGGCAACCACCGCTGTGCCCACCGCCACCCAGGTCGCGATTTCAGCTTGCTCCACCTCACCCCAGCCGAAATGCCGGCCGATCTCCGGCAACAAGGTGCCGAAGAGGATGAAGTCATACACCGCAAACACCCAGGCGAAAAACGCGATCCAGGTGGCGAAGCGCACTTCCTGGGACGTCAGTTGCCGGGGTTTCCAGCCAGTCAGGTCAAGCTTGTTGTAGATGGACATAAATCGCGCCTCGGGGGTGTGGGCTAAGGGTCAGGAACGCGGTTGGCGGCGGATAAAGTCGTCGGCGATTTCGTCGAAGGTGACGAAGCGCACGCCGGCATGGCTCTGGATGTGTTCGATCAAACGCTCGAGCATCAGCAGCACCTGCGGGCGACCGGACACGTCGGGGTGAATGGTCATGGTGAACACGGCGTGTTCGTGCTCGCGGTAGACCCAGTCGAACTGGTCGCGCCACATTTCTTCCAGGTGGCGCGGGTTGACGAAGCCGTGGCTGTTGGGGGCTTTCTTGATGAACATCATTGGCGGCAGGTCGTCGAGGTACCAGTTGGCCGGGATCTCCACCAGGTCGGTCTCTTCGCCGCGCACCAGCGGTTTCATCCAGGTGTCGGGGTGCTGGCTGTAGTCGATCTTGGTCCAGCTGTCGCCCTTGCGCACGTAGTAGGGGTGGAAGTCGTTGTGCATCAGGCTGTGGTCATACTTGATGCCTTTTTTCAGCAGCAGCTCGTTGGTGACCTTGCTGAATTCCCACCACGGCGCGACGTAGCCGGTGGGGCGTTTGCCGGTGACCTGAGTGATCAGCTCGATGGATTTATCCAGGACGACTTCTTCCTGCTCGGCCGTCATCGCGATCGGGTTTTCATGGCTGTAGCCATGCACGCCGATTTCGTGACCGGCGTCGGCCACCGCCTTCATCTGCTCGGGGAAGGTTTCCATCGAGTGGCCGGGAATAAACCAGGTGGTGCGCAGGCCATAGCGTTCGAACAATTTGAGCAAGCGCGGCGCGCCCACTTCACCGGCGAACAGGCCGCGCGAGATGTCGTCCGGCGAGTCTTCACCGCCGTAGGAACCGAGCCAGCCGGCGACGGCGTCAACGTCGACGCCAAATGCGCAGAGAATGTCTTTAGCCATGATGTGTCTCCTTAAATAGTCATTACGGATTCGACGGACAACGCCACGCGCAACAGGCGTGCGTCTTCTCCCGACGGGGCACTGAGCAGCAGCCCGGTGGGCAGGCCCAGGGCATCGCGGCCGCTGGGCAGGCTCACGCCAGGCATGTCGAGCAGACTGCCGGGCATGGTCAGGCGCAGGGTGGCGAGGTTGGTTTTCACGAACAGCTCGTCGTCGGCTTCCAGCGGGGCCAACGGGGGGGCGACATGGGCAACGGTCGGGGTAATCAGCACGGCGCCGTCGAGCTCGTCGACCAGTTGGTACTGCAGGCGACGGCGTGCGTCGATCAGGTGCAGCAACTGACTGGCGGGCAGTGAACGCGCGGCTTCGAGGCGGCGGCGTACGCGCGGGTCGAGCAGGTCGGCGTCGCGGCTGTCGAGCAAGGCCTCGTGCAGCGCGAAGGCTTCGAATGAGCCGAGCCAGCCGTCCTGCTTGATCAGGTTGAGCGTGGCCTGGAAGGTGGCAGACGGGCGCACCTCGATCAGCGCGCCAGCGGCCTTGATGAGGTCCACGGCGCGCAGCAGGTTATTGCGCACGGCCGGTTCGATGTCTTCCAGCGCGCCTTGCTCCAGCACAAAGCGTTGCCCCTTGAGGCTGCGGGCAACATGGGTTTGCGCGTGGCCATTGAGCAGGTCGTCGATCACCAGTGCATCGCGCACGCTGCGGGTCAGCGGGCCGAGGCTGTCGAGGGTGTGCGCCAGCGGGAATACCCCGTCGCGGCTGTAGCGTCGGCTGCTGCTGCGGTAGCCCACCACGCCGTTGAGCGCGGCCGGAATGCGGATCGAGCCGGCGGTGTCGGTGCCCATGGCGATCGGCACAATGCCGCCGGCCACGGCGACGGCCGAGCCGGATGACGAGCCACCGGGAATACGCGGTTGATCGCTGCCGTTCGGGTTATACGGCGTGCCGAAATGCGGGTTCAGGCCCAAGCCGGAATAAGCCAGTTCGCTGAGGTTGGTCTTGCCGAGACTGACCATCCCGGCGCGGCACAACAGGCCCACACTCGGCGCATCGAGCAACGCCGCTGGCGCCTCGCGACGGTAAGCGGCGCCGGCGGTCGTGATGCTGCCGGCGACATCAAACAGGTCCTTCCAGGCCAGCGGCACGCCATCGAACACGCTCAACGGTTGCCCGGCACGCCAACGGGCGGCGGCGGCCTCAGCTTCGCGACGGGCGCGCTCGGCGGTCAGGGAAATAAACACTGTGGGCGCCATGCTCGCGTGCAGCAGCGCCTGCTCGAGGACTTGCACCGGGTCGCTGCGACCGCTGGCGAACGCTTCGGCCATTGATGTGGCGTCTGACATCAAGCTGCACCTCACAAAACGTACATATTAATAAAATGTACGTTTTACAAAGGCAGCTTTCGTGCCAGTCTTTGCTGCCGGCATTTGTGCACAAGCGAGTTTCTGGCCTTTAGCTACGGGCTAGATGGTTTTGTAGGAAACAAAAAGGGTGGCAAAGTCGTGGGCACAGGCCTTGAATGGAATAATGTATCTTTTATTAATAAGTACATTTTGGTGCAGAAAAGTAACAGGGTTACGGCCAAGGCCCCAAAAAAGTGCCAGCACCGTGGCGCAGAGTGACAGGGGTAACTATGAGAGAATCCCCGGCCACTTTCCTACAAGCCCTTCAACTCTTTACCTAGAGAAGCAGATGAAAGCAGTGTCCGCCTCGGCCTCCCGTTACGCGATGATTCACACGCTGTTGCGGGATGCGATCGTCAACGGCACCGCCCGCCACGGGCTGGTCTTGCTGGAAGCGCCGCTGGCCGAGTTGTTCGGCACCAGCCGCGTACCGGTGCGCAAGGCGCTGGACCTGCTGCACGACGAAGGCCTGATCTGCCGCTTCAATGGCCGCGGCTACCTGATCAACCCCGAAGGTCTGGCCATGGAGCCGCTGCGCCTGCCCTTGAGCCATGCGCACCTGGGCCTCAACGGCGATGACGAGTTGGTAGACACCCGGCCGCTCGGCGAACGGATCGTCGAGGAAATCGGCGCGGCGTTGTCCACCTGCATTGCCTTCGGTCATTACCGCCTGGATGAGCAAGCCGCCGCCGACCATTACGGCGTCAGCCGCGCCGTGGTGCGTGAAGCACTGATGCGCTTGCGCGACCGTGGCCTGGTGGAAAAAGAACCCTACTCCCAATGGCTGGCGGGGCCGCTGACCGCGCGCGAGGTCACCGAGGACTACGAACTGCGGGCCTGCCTGGAACCCGAAGCCCTGCGCCAGAGCGCGCCGAACCTCGACCGAGACATGCTTGAAGCCATGTTGCAGCGCGTGCTGGATGCTCAGCAAAGCCCGCAGTGCAGCCTGCAAGCCATTGAGCAGATCGAAGAGGACTTGCACCAGCGCTGCCTCGCCGGCCTGCAAAACCGCAAGATCGCCGCGCTGATTCGCCAGGGCCAGAGCCCGATGATCATCAGCCGGATTTTCTACCGGTTACTGGGGATCGGCGCGGATCCCGCCATGCTCTCCGAGCACCGCTTGATTCTGGAGCTGCTGCTGCACGGCGCATATGACGCGGCGGCGCTGAATCTGCGTGAGCATTTGCAGCGGGCACGCCAGCGCATGCTGCAACGCTTGAAGGTGTTGTCGGTGCTGCCGGAACAGCCATTGCCGGCTTATCTGCACAAAATCAGCTGACGGCGCTCGGTACACAAGGTGGGAGCTGGCTTGCCTGCGCCCACAGGGAAGGCGGTGTTTCGTAAATATCATGCAATTTGTTGCTAACTGCGCCCCGCCATTGAAACCACCGCTGCCCCGCCCCATCTAACCTGCATACTTCCTTATGCAGGTGCCCCATGAGCGACCAGCAAGAATTCCCGGACATCGACCTGAACGATTACGCCGACCCCGAAAACGCTGAACACCAAGCTTCGTCCAACACCGGCCTGGCCCTGCCTGGGCAAAACCTGCCGGACAAGGTCTACATTATCCCGATCCACAATCGGCCGTTCTTCCCGGCGCAAGTGCTGCCGGTCATCGTCAATGAAGAACCGTGGGCTGAGACCCTGGAGCTGGTGAGCAAATCCGACCACCACTCCCTTGCGCTGTTTTTCATGGACACCCCGCCAGAAGATCCGCGCCATTTCGATACCTCCAGCCTGCCGCTGTACGGCACGCTGGTGAAGGTGCACCACGCCAGCCGCGAGAACGGCAAATTGCAATTCGTCGCCCAGGGCCTGACCCGCGTGCGCATCAAAACCTGGCTCAAGCACCACCGCCCACCGTACCTGGTGGAAGTCGAATACCCGCACCAGCCGACCGAGCCGACCGACGAGGTCAAGGCCTACGGCATGGCGCTGATCAATGCGATCAAGGAACTGCTGCCGCTCAACCCGCTGTACAGCGAAGAGTTGAAGAACTACCTCAACCGCTTCAGCCCCAACGACCCGTCGCCACTCACCGACTTCGCCGCCGCATTGACCTCGGCCACCGGCAACGAGCTGCAGGAAGTGCTGGACTGTGTGCCCATGCTCAAGCGCATGGAAAAAGTCCTGCCGATGCTGCGCAAGGAAGTCGAAGTCGCGCGCCTGCAAAAAGAAATCTCTGCCGAGGTGAACCGCAAGATCGGTGAGCACCAGCGCGAGTTCTTCCTCAAGGAACAGCTCAAGGTCATCCAGCAGGAGCTGGGCCTGACCAAGGACGACCGCAGCGCGGACGTCGAGCAGTTCGAACAACGCCTGGTGGGCAAAGTACTGCCGACCCAGGCGCAAAAACGCATCAGCGAAGAAATGAACAAACTGTCGATCCTGGAAACGGGTTCGCCGGAATACGCCGTCACGCGTAACTACCTGGACTGGGCCACCTCAGTGCCGTGGGGCGTGTACGGCGAAGACAAGCTCGACCTGAAACACGCACGCAAGGTGCTGGACAAGCACCATGCGGGCCTGGATGACATCAAGAGCCGCATCCTCGAGTTTCTCGCGGTGGGCGCCTATAAAGGCGAAGTCGCCGGTTCCATTGTGCTGCTGGTCGGCCCGCCGGGCGTGGGCAAGACCAGCGTGGGTAAATCCATCGCCGAGTCGCTGGGCCGGCCGTTCTATCGCTTCAGCGTCGGCGGCATGCGCGACGAGGCCGAGATCAAGGGCCATCGCCGTACCTACATCGGTGCCCTGCCGGGCAAGCTGGTGCAGGCGCTCAAAGATGTGGAGGTGATGAACCCGGTGATCATGCTCGATGAGATCGACAAGATGGGCCAGAGCTTCCAGGGCGACCCGGCGTCGGCATTGCTGGAAACCCTCGACCCGGAACAGAACGTCGAATTCCTCGATCACTACCTCGACCTGCGCCTGGACCTGTCCAAGGTGTTGTTCGTCTGCACGGCGAACACGCTTGATTCGATCCCGGGCCCACTGCTGGACCGGATGGAAGTGATTCGCCTGTCGGGCTATATCACCGAAGAAAAGGTCGCCATCGCCAAGCGCCACCTGTGGCCAAAACAGTTGGAAAAGGCCGGCGTGTCGAAAAACAGCCTGTCCATCAGCGACGGCGCCCTGCGCGCGCTGATCGACGGCTACGCACGCGAAGCCGGGGTGCGCCAGCTGGAAAAACAGCTGGGCAAACTGGTGCGCAAGGCCGTGGTCAAGCTGCTGGACGAGCCGGACTCGGTGATCAAGATCGGCAACAAGGATCTGGAAAGCTCCTTGGGCATGCCGGTGTTTCGCAATGAGCAAGTGCTGTCCGGTACCGGCGTGATCACTGGCCTGGCCTGGACCAGCATGGGCGGCGCGACCCTGCCGATCGAGGCGACGCGCATCCACACACTCAATCGTGGCTTCAAGCTCACCGGGCAACTGGGTGAGGTGATGAAAGAGTCCGCCGAGATTGCCTACAGCTACATCAGCTCCAACCTGAAGTCGTTTGGTGGCGATCCGAAGTTCTTCGACGAAGCCTTCGTGCACTTGCACGTGCCGGAAGGCGCTACGCCCAAAGATGGCCCGAGCGCGGGCGTAACCATGGCCAGTGCCTTGCTGTCGCTGGCGCGTAATCAGCCGCCGAAAAAAGGCGTGGCCATGACCGGCGAGCTGACGCTGACCGGGCATGTACTGCCGATTGGCGGTGTACGTGAGAAGGTGATTGCGGCGCGGCGCCAGAAGATCCATGAGCTGATTTTGCCGGAGCCCAACCGTGGCAGTTTTGAAGAGCTGCCGGAGTACCTGAAAGAAGGGATGACGGTGCACTTCGCCAAGCGCTTTGCGGATGTGGCGAAGGTGCTTTTCTGACAGATCTCTAGCGCCTGAGCTGGCCTAATCGGGGGCAAGCCCCCTCCCACAGTTGACCGAGTACATCCTTTGGAATGCAGTCAAATTGTGGGAGGGGGCTTGCCGCCAATCAGGCCAGACCTGCCAACACAAAAGCCCGCCTTGTCACACCTTGTCTCATCTTCGGTTATGCTCGCCCTTCGTCGCCATACAACGGAGCCCTCATGACCGCTGCCCGCCTGCTTCTCCCCTTGAGCCTTGCCCTGCTGGCCGCCTGCGCCAGTGCCCCCAAGCAAAACGTCACAGTGGAAAACCAGAGCGCCTGCCCGCTCCAGCTTAAAACCGGGCAAAACCTGATCCTCACCTTGCCGAGCAACCCCACCACCGGCTATCGCTGGGCCATCCAGGATTCCGCCGGCGGCGTGCTGCGTGCACTCAGCCCTGAGGTTTACAGCAGCACCGAGTCCGGTGTGATCGGCGGTGGCGGCCAATCCACTTGGCGTTTCCAGGCCTTCGCAGCCGGCCAGGGCCGTTTGCGCCTGACCTCCCAGCAACCTTGGGAACCGGAAGCCGAGCCTGCCGAAACCTTCGACTGCGCCATCACGGTGAACTGATATGCCTTGGCTGATTCTTGCGTTGATGGGCGCCGGCAGCTTTGTCTACGGTTTGAGCACCCACGCGGCGCTATTGTGCCTGCTGGTCAAACCGTTGCCGGTGCTGGCGTTGCTGGGCTGGCTGCATGACGCGCCGCCCACCGACTATCGACGCTGGATCAGCCTGGGGCTGATTTTTTCCCTGGTGGGCGACGTGTTGCTCGCGTGGCCGGGCGACCTGTTTATCTTCGGCCTGGGCGCCTTCCTGTCTGCGCACCTGGCATATTTAAAAGCCTATTTCAGCGATTGCCGGCGCCTGGCGTTGTTGCCGCTGGTATTGGCACTGGGCGTGGGCGCGATTCTGCTGAGCGTTCTGATTGCCCATGGCCTGGGCGAGTTGCTGATTCCGGTGGTGGTGTATGCGCTGGTGATCAGCGCCATGCTCTGGCGTGCGTTGGCGCGACTGGGCAGTGAGGTGCCCAAGCGCTCGGCCCTGCTGGCGGCGGCGGGCGCGGTGTCGTTTGTGTTTTCCGACACGCTGATTGGTATCAATCGGTTCGTGGTCGCCTTTGAGGCGGCGCCCTATTTGTTGATCAGCACGTATTGGCTGGGACAGTGGGGCATCACCGCCTCGGCTTTCCATCAGACAACCCGCGCACACGAGGGCCAATTTGGCTAAAATGCCGGCCTTTCCCCCCTCGTCGCCGGAACAACCGTGAGCAAAGAACCCGATCGCCTATTCGCCCAGCCCCTGCCCCAGGTGCCGGACTTCGCCTTTAACGAGGACGTGGTGCGGGTGTTCCCGGACATGATCAAACGCTCGGTGCCCGGTTACCCGACCATCGTCGAGAACCTCGGCGTGCTCGCCGCGCAGTTTGCGCAACCCAACAGCGTGCTCTACGACCTGGGCTCGTCCCTTGGCGCGGTCACCCAGGCGCTGCGCCGCCATGTGCGCACCGACGGATGCCGGGTAATCGCCGTGGATAACTCGGCGGCGATGGTCGAGCGCTGCCGCGAATACCTCAATGGTCAGGACTCGATGTTCCAGGAGTTGCTGCCGGTTGAGGTGATCGAGGGCGATATCCTCGCGCTGCAGTTCCAACCGGCCTCGGTGGTAGCGCTGAATTTCACCCTGCAATTTATCGCCCCTGATGAACGCCTGGCATTGCTGGGGCGTATCCGCCAGTCGCTGCTGCCCGGCGGCGCGTTGATCCTCTCGGAAAAACTGCGGTTCAACGACCCGCAAGAGCACGCATTGCTCACCGACCTGCACATCGCGTTCAAACGCGCCAACGGCTACAGCGAACTGGAAATCGCCCAGAAGCGCAGCGCCATCGAAAACGTCATGAAGCCTGACAGCCTCGAAGAACACCGCGAACGCCTGTTGGCGGCCGGGTTCTCGAAAGTCGTGCCGTGGTTCCAGTGTCTTAACTTTGCCTCGTTGATTGCCTTGCCATGATTGATCTGTCCCCCCTCGCCCGCCATCTGGTCGGCACTCCGTTGGCCGTGTGGGCCCAAGGCCTGCAAGCGCAACTCGATAGCAAGATGGAAAAGGGTCATGGCGACCTGGAGCGTTGGCAGAGTGCGCTGGATGCGCTGCCGCAGATCCAGCCCAGCGAAGTCGATTTGCTCAATGGCCTGACCCTTGATACCGATTGCGACGACGCCACCCGCGCACAGATGCGCACTGCGCTGATGGGCCTGAGCCCGTGGCGCAAAGGCCCGTTCAACCTGTTTGGCGTGCATGTGGACACCGAATGGCGTTCGGACTGGAAGTGGACGCGGGTTGCCCCGCACCTGAATTTGAACGGCAAGCGCATCCTCGATGTGGGTTGCGGCAACGGCTACTACATGTGGCGCATGCTCGGCGCGGGTGCCGACAGCGTGATTGGCGTGGACCCGAACTGGTTGTTTTTCTGCCAGTTCCAGGCCGTACAACGCTACCTGAACGAGCCGAAGGCCTGGCACTTGCCATTCCCGTTTGAAGACCTGCCGCCGAACCTGGAAGGCTTCGACACGGTGTTTTCCATGGGCGTGTTCTATCACCGTCGCTCGCCGATCGAGCATTTGCTGGCGTTGAAAGATTGCCTGGTCAAAGGCGGCGAACTGGTGCTGGAAACCCTGGTGGTGGAAGGCGATCAGCAGCAAGTGCTGGTGCCGGAAGACCGCTACGCACAGATGCGTAACGTGTGGTTCCTGCCGTCGGTGCCGGCGTTGATGCTGTGGCTACGGCGTGCGGGCTTCAGTGAGGTGCGTTGTGTGGATGTGAGCGTGACCACGGTTGAAGAACAGCGCGGGACGGAGTGGATGAAGTATCAGTCGTTGAGTGACTTCCTCGATCCCGAGGACCACAGCAAGACGATTGAAGGGCTGCCGGCGCCGATGCGGGCGGTGATTATCGCGAAGAAGTGAGCACTGATTTCCCTGCTTAAACAGAGCTCAAAATGTGGGAGCTGGCTTGCCTGCGATAGCTATCTTTCAGTCAATTGATCAGTGACTGACGCACCGCTATCGCAGGCAAGCCAGCTCCCACATTGGTTTTCAGTGTTCGTTAGAGTGTGGGCTTGGCTCTTCTGGCCTTGAAGAACTCACTCAACACCGTCCCGCATTCCTCAGCCAACACCCCGCCTTCAAACAGCACCCGATGGTTAAGAAACCCCTGGGTAAAAAACTGCCCCTGGCTTTGCACGATCCCAGCCTTGGGCTCCAGCGCGCCGTACACCACCCGCGCGATGCGCGAATGCACGATCAGGCCCGCGCACATGCTGCATGGTTCCAGCGTTACATACAGCGTGCTGCCGACCAGGCGATAGTTGCTGATCGCCTGCGCGGCGGCGCGGATGGCGACCATTTCGGCGTGGGCGCTGGGGTCATTGCCGCTGATCGGGCAATTGAAACCCCGACCGATGATTTCACCGTCCTGCACCAGCACCGCGCCCACGGGCACTTCGCCGAAGGCGGCGCCTTGAGCGGCGAGGGCCAGGGCTTCGCGCATGAAGTGCTGATCGCGGCTGCGGTCGATAATCGCCGTTGAGCGAATCTGGCGCATCACGCCACCTCGATGGCGGCCATCAGGCCGGTTTCCATGTGATCGATCACGTGGCAATGGAACATCCACACCCCCGGGTTATCCGCCACCAACGCCACGCGCGCGCGTTCGTTCTTGCCCAGCAAGTAAGTGTCGGTGAAGTACGGGATCACCTTGTGGCGGTTCGAGGCGATCACCTTGAAACTCATGCCGTGCAGGTGGATCGGGTGCTGGTACTGGGTCATATTCTTCAATTCGAAAATGTAGCTTTTGCCCTTCTCAAGCTTGGCAATCGGGCGGTCGGCACAGGTCTTGTCGGTGATGTCCCAGGCCTTGCCGTTGATTTGCCACAAGCTCGGCGGTTTGCCGTCATCGACCGACACCGTACCGACCCATTCGAAATTGAAGTTGAGTTTCTCGGCATTCGCCAGGTCCGGCTCGGCGATCGGGTTGGCGGGCAGCGCCGGCGGCCATTCGGTGGGCGCATCGGTATTGGCGACGGAGCGAAAAGTGCCCAGGCGCACCGGACCGTTGCGGATGGAGAGTTCTTCACCGGCAGGCGGTGCCTTGATCGCCAGACAAATACGCATGCCCGGGCCCAGCCAGTATTCCTTGCCCAATGGGCGCGGCTCGACGGGGTTGCCGTCCAGCGCGTAGATCTGCGCGTCGACGTCGGGAATGTTGATGCGATAGGTCAGCGTGTTGTCGAGATTGAGCAGGCGCACGCGGGTGATTTGTCCAGCCGGCAAATCGATCACCGCCTGGGGCACGCCGTTGATCGTCGACAGGCGCCCGGCGGTGCCGCCACGCGCGGCTTCACGGGGTACGCTGAACGCCACGAAGGCGCCCTCTTCGTCCACGTGCCAGCTTTTCAGGCTCAAGGTGCGTTCGTGTTTGAAACCGGTGGGCTCGCGCTCTTCGATGATCAGCGGGCCCACCAGGCCACGGCCGAGTTCTTCGCTGCTGTTTACGTGTGGGTGATACCAGTAGCTGCCGGCGTCCGGCACGCGGAATTTGTAATCGAAGTATTCGCCGGGCAATACCGGCAACTGCGAGACGTAAGGCACGCCGTCCATTTCCAGCGGCAAGCGGATGCCGTGCCAGTGAATGGTGGTGGCGACCGGCAAGTGGTTGATAAAGCGCACCCGCAGCCACTCACCCTGGCGCACACGCAACTCGGTGCCCGGCGCCGAGGGGCCAAATGCCCAGGCTTCGGTTTTGTGGCCTGGCACCAGTTCCACGTCCAGCGGCGCGGCGATCAGTTCGTAATCGTGCCCGGCTTCAGCCTCGGCAACTTTCCCCAGCCAGTAGCGATAGCCGCCACCGGCACCGACGCCCACTACGGCCAGGCCCGCGAGACCACCCAGGATTTGTCGACGGGAAAAGGATCGGGACACAACAACCTCACGTATCTGCCGCAGGCCAGAGGCCCGCAAAGGGCAGATACGATACACCTGACCCGGCTAAACAGTAAGGCTTCGCATTGCCGCATGGCTGAATTCAAAGGGTTTGGCTGGGTAACTACAACTCTGGACACACCGAAAATCACTGTGGGAGGGGGCTTGCCCCCGATTGCAGTGAGTCAGCTACAGAGAGGCTGACTGACACACCGCTATCGGGGGCAAGCCCCCTCCCACATGTTGATCTTCAGTGATTTTTAGACTGTGCTCACTTGGAGCTGGCAGCAGCCAGAATCAGCGCTTTCATCTCGGCCACTGCGCCTTTGAAACCGACGAACAGCGCGTGCGCCACCAGCGCGTGGCCGATGTTGAGTTCGTTGATGCCCTTGATCGCAGCCACGGCTTCGACGTTGTGGTAGTGCAAACCATGGCCGGCGTTGACGATCAGGCCTTCATTGAGGCCGCACGTTACGCCGTCGATAATGCGCTGCAGTTCGTCAGCGACTTCGGTGGGTGTGGTGGCATCGGCATAGCGGCCTGTGTGCAGTTCGATGGCCGGCGCGCCAACACGGCGCGAGGCTTCGATCTGACGCTCGTCGGCGTCGATGAACAGCGAGACTTCGCTGCCGATCTTCGACAGGCGCTCAACCGCAGCCTTGATCCGCGCTTCCTGGCCGGCGACATCGAGGCCGCCTTCGGTGGTGAGCTCCTGGCGCGTTTCGGGCACCAGGCAGATATGCGCCGGGCGGATGCGTTCAGCGAACGCCATCATTTCTTCGGTGACGCCCATTTCGAAGTTCATGCGGGTTTGCAGCACGTCCTTGAGCAGCAACACATCGCGCTCCTGGATGTGGCGGCGGTCCTCGCGCAGGTGCACGGTGATGCCGTCGGCGCCCGCTTCCTCGGCGTCCAGCGCAGCCTTGACCGGATCAGGGTAACGGGTGCCCCGGGCCTGGCGCAGGGTAGCGACGTGGTCGATGTTGACGCCAAGAAGAATGCGATTGCTGGTGCTCACGGAAGCGCTCCTGAAAAGGGAAAGAAACGCCGCACAGCATACACGGGGTTGTCAGGGCTTTCGAAACAACTCGCGACTGACCAGCGGCCGCCCGCCCAAGTGCACGGCGAGCGCCTGGCGCATCAAGCGCTTGGCCGCAGACAAGGCGCCAGGGGCAGTCCAGTCGGCTTCGCTCATGGCCAGCAACTCGGTGCCCTGGAACAGGCCGGGTTGCAGCAGGTAAACACGTTCCAGGCCGGCGTCGACTTGCAGGCGGTACATGCCGTCTGCGGCGATGGGGTCGCCGTGCAGGTCGTTGCTCAGTTCAAAACCGTAGCCCAGGTCGTCGAGCAGGCGCCATTCGAAGGCGCGCAGCAGCGGTTCCAGCGGGCGGCCTTCGGCCAGCGCAATGAGCGTCGCGGCGTAGTGATCGAAGACCCCAGGGTGTGGGTCTTCGGCGGGCAGCAGGCGGATCAGCAGCTCGTTGAGGTACAGGCCGCTGAACAGGGCTTCACCATTGAGCCAGGCGGAGTTGCCGACGCTTTCCAGACGACCGACGTTTTTCAGTTCGCCCTTGCCACGAAACTCCACGTCCAGGGCCACGAACGGCCGTGCCAGCGTACCCGCCTTGCCCCGCGCGCTGCGCAAGACTGCGCGCAGGCGGCCTTGGGGCGTGAGGAAGTCCACCAACGCGCTGGTCTCGCGGTAGGCGCGGCTGTGCAGGACGTAGGCGAGTTGGCTGGTGGGTTGGGACATGGATGCTCACTGCTGGAATGCATTTTTGAAAACTACACAAACCTAATGTGGGAGGGGGCTTGCCCCCGATGGCAGTGTGTCAGTCACTTTTTGTTAACTGACCCACCGCTATCGGGGGCGAGCCCCCTCCCACATTTTCAGCCCTGTGGTGTATTCAAGACCCTACAGGTCGCCGTAGCCCAGGGAGCGCAGCGCGCGCTCGTCATCGGACCAACCACCCTTAACCTTCACCCACAGGTTGAGCATGATCTTGGAATCAAACAGCAATTCCATGTCCTTGCGCGCTTCGGTGCCGATGCGCTTGATGCGCTCGCCCTTGTCGCCAATGATGATTTTCTTCTGGCCGTCACGCTCGACGAGGATCAGCGCATGAATATGCAGGGTTTTGCCCTGCTGCTTGAACTCTTCGATTTCGACGGTGATCTGGTACGGCAGCTCGGCGCCCATCTGGCGCATGATTTTCTCGCGCACCAGTTCAGCGGCGAGGAAACGGCTGCTGCGGTCGGTGATCTGATCTTCCGGGAAGAAGTGCTCGTTCTCGGGCAGGTAACCCGCGATCACGCGCTCCAGGGCCTCAAGGTTGTGACCGTGCTGGGCCGAGATCGGCATGATCTGGGCGTTCGGCAGTTGCTCTTGCAGCCAGGTCAGGTGCGGCATCAGCTCGGCTTTGTCTTCGATGCGGTCGGTCTTGTTCAGCGCGACGATCAACGGGCCGGTGACGTACTGCACGCGCTCAAGAACCATCTGGTCTTCGTCGGTCCACTTGGTGCGGTCAACCACGAAGATCACCACGTCGACGTCTTTCAACGCCGCCGAAGCGGTCTTGTTCATGTAGCGGTTCAGGGCTTTCTCGCCACCTTTGTGCATGCCCGGGGTGTCGACGTAAACGGCTTGGACGCTGCCTTCGGTCTTGATGCCCAGCATGTTGTGACGGGTGGTCTGCGGCTTGCGCGAGGTGATCGCAAGCTTCTGGCCCAGGATGTGGTTCAGCAGCGTGGACTTGCCCACGTTCGGACGGCCGACGATGGCAACATAGCCACAGCGTGTTGCGGTTGAATCAGTCATGGCCATTCTCCACGCCCAGGGCAATCAGTGCTGCAGCGGCCGCTACCTGTTCGGCAATACGACGGCTCACACCCTGACCTCGGCTTTTTTCATTCAATAAGGTGATTTCACATTCCACGAAGAATACGCGGCAATGCGGCTCACCCTGGATATCCACCACTTCGTAGCGTGGCAGTTCACAACCGCGCGACTGCAGGAATTCCTGCAAGCGGGTTTTGGGATCTTTGTTGGTGTC
The DNA here is from genome assembly GCF_963879675.1 of Pseudomonas sp. Larv2_ips. Taxonomy (NCBI): domain Bacteria; kingdom Pseudomonadati; phylum Pseudomonadota; class Gammaproteobacteria; order Pseudomonadales; family Pseudomonadaceae; genus Pseudomonas; species Pseudomonas sp. Larv2_ips. The sequence goes on along the minus strand of NZ_CAWOAW010000014.1, from coordinate 107,569 downwards.
GACCAGCGTCAGGCTCTCGATCTCCGAAGCCAGCCAGGCCACCACGCGCTCTTTGGCCGTCTCCATGCCTGCATCCAGGTAGATCGCACCGATCAACGCTTCGAGGGCATCAGCCAGGATCGACTCGCGACGAAAACCACCGCTTTTCAGTTCACCGGAACCCAGGCGCAAGTATTCGCCCAGGCCGAAACCGCGGGCCAGCACGGCCAGGGTCTCGCCTTTCACCAGCCGCGCACGCAGGCGTGACAGCTGGCCTTCGCGCGCTTGCGGGAAACGCTCGAACAGCGCCTCACCGGCGGCGAAGTTGAGGATGGCATCACCGAGAAATTCCAGGCGCTCGTTATTACGCCCTGCAAAACTGCGGTGTGTGAGGGCAAGGACCATCAATTCCTGGTCCTTGAAGGTGTAGCCGAGCTGACGCTCGAGACGACTTAGAGAAACGGTCACGGTTTATCCATATCTAGTTGGTGGCACCGGCGGCCATCGACGATTGACGCAGTGTTCAAATTCAAATCCTGGTTGGTGCCGCATGAGGCCGGACGACGCATTGTCCGAACCCCAGAAAAGCATTCGGCGCTGTGTTCACAGCGCCGCCTGTATTACTTGATCAGCCCGACCCGCGAGAAGTTCGGCAGGTGGCTGAGTTTGGGTTCCGGCCAACTCATCCAGACCGCAAAGGCCTTGCCGACAATGTTCTCGTCGGGAACCATGCCCAGCAGGTCCTTGGGAATATTGGGGTCATCCCAGTAACGGCTGTCGTTGGAGTTGTCGCGGTTGTCGCCCATCATGAAGTAGTGCCCGGCAGGCACTTTCCATTCGCCATCAGGCATCGCACGGTAGCGGCTCATTTCCTTACGGATTTCGTGCTCTACCGCGCCGAGTTTTTCCTGGTACAGCTCGGCGCTGCCCAAGGTGTTCGGTTCGGCGCCGATCAGTTTCTCGGCCACCGACTCACCATTGATGAACAGACGCTTGTCGCTGGTGTAGCGAATCACGTCGCCCGGCAGCCCGACGACACGCTTGATGTAGTTGACGTTCGGGTCGCTTGGGTAGCGAAACACCATCACATCGCCGCGCTGCGGGTCACCGACCGGGATGACTTTCTTGTCGAGCACCGGCAGGCGGATCCCATAGGAAAACTTGTTCACCAGGATGAAGTCGCCCACGTCCAGGGTCGGTTTCATCGACCCCGAAGGGATTTGAAACGGCTCCACCAAAAACGAACGCAGCACCAGCACGATGAACAACACCGGGAAGAACGACTTGCCGTATTCAACCAGCAGAGGCTCTTTGTTCAGCTTCTCGACCACCACCGCATCGGGCTGGCTGACGCTGCCCTGATAGGAAGCGATAGCCGCCCGCCGACGCGGGGCGAAGAACACCAGATCGAGCAACGCCAGGAGGCCGCAAACGGCAACGGCGATGACCAGCAACAGCGGGAAATTTAGTGACATAGGACCTAACTATCCAACCTGAGCACCGCAAGGAAGGCTTCTTGTGGAATTTCCACGTTGCCCACTTGCTTCATGCGTTTTTTACCGGCCTTTTGCTTCTCAAGCAGCTTGCGCTTACGGCTTACGTCACCGCCGTAGCATTTGGCCAGTACGTTCTTTCTGAGAGCCTTGACGGAGGTCCGTGCAATGATCTGCCCGCCAATGGCGGCCTGGATCGCGACGTCGAACATCTGGCGCGGAATCAGTTCTTTCATCTTTTCGGTCAACTGCCGACCTTTGTAGTGCGCGTTGTCCTTGTGCACGATCAGTGCCAGTGCATCTACCTTGTCGCCGTTGATCAGCACATCCAGTTTCACCAGATTAGCCGATTGGTAACGATCGAAATGGTAATCCAGCGAAGCATAGCCGCGACTGGTGGATTTGAGACGGTCGAAGAAGTCCAGGACCACTTCGTTCATCGGCAAATCGTAGGTCACTTGCACCTGGGTACCGAGGAACAACATGTCGTGTTGTACGCCACGTTTTTCGATACACAGGGTAATGACGTTGCCCAGGTGTTCCTGCGGCACAAGAATATTGGCCCGCACGATCGGCTCGCGCATGTCCTCGATGGAGGACAGATCCGGAAGCTTGGACGGGTTGTCGACGTAAATCGTTTCACCGGTTTTCAGCGCCAGCTCAAAAATAACCGTTGGCGCGGTGGTGATCAGGTCCAGGTCGTATTCGCGCTCAAGGCGCTCCTGGATGATCTCCATGTGCAGCATGCCCAGGAACCCGCAGCGGAAGCCAAAGCCCAGCGCGTCGGAGCTTTCCGGGGTGTACTGCAACGACGAGTCGTTGAGCGTCAGCTTCTGCAGGGCTTCGCGGAAGTCTTCGAAGTCGTCGGAGCTGACCGGGAACAGGCCGGCGTAAACCTGCGGCTGGATGCGTTTGAAACCCGGCAACACGTCTACATCAGGGGTGGAGCTCAAGGTCAGGGTGTCACCGACCGGTGCACCGTGAATGTCTTTGATGCCGGCGATGATGAAGCCCACTTCACCGGCTTTCAGGTCGGTGGTGGCGGTGTGTTTCGGGTTGAACACGCCGACGCTGTCGACCAGGTGGATCTTGCCGGTGGACTTGACCAGGATCTTGTCGCCCTTCTTCACACGGCCGTGGCGTACACGCACCAGGGAAACAACGCCCAGGTAGTTGTCGAACCAGGAGTCGATGATCAACGCTTGCAGCGGATCTTCGTAGTTGCCGGTAGGTGCGGGGATGGTCTTGACCAGGCGCTCGAGCACTTCGTCGACGCCCAGGCCGGTCTTGGCGCTGCACTCGACGGCGTCGGTGGCGTCAATGCCGATGATCTTCTCGATCTCTTCTTTGACCCGGTCCGGATCGGCCTGAGGCAGGTCGATCTTGTTCAGCACCGGCATCACTTCCAGGCCTTGCTCGATGGCGGTGTAGCAGTTGGCCACGGACTGGGCTTCGACGCCCTGGCCCGCGTCCACTACCAGCAACGCACCTTCACAGGCCGCCAGGGAACGGCTGACTTCATAGGTGAAGTCAACGTGGCCCGGGGTGTCAATGAAGTTGAGCTGGTACTTGATACCGTCTTTGGCGGTGTAGTACAGGGTAACGCTGTGCGCCTTGATGGTGATCCCGCGCTCGCGCTCGAGGTCCATGGAGTCCAGTACCTGGGCCTCCATTTCACGCTCGGCAAGGCCGCCGCACATCTGGATGAATCGATCGGCCAGCGTCGACTTACCATGGTCAATGTGGGCGATGATGGAGAAATTGCGGATATGACTCAAATCACTCACGGATCAACACTCAAAAAGGCTGCAGGCAGATTGCCCGCTGAAAAATAGCCGGGAATTGTACCTGATGCTCAGGCCAGACGTCATCTTTGCTGACCAGAACAAAAATGCCCCGATCTCTCGAACGGGGCATTTTTTGTTCATAAGCGCAGTATCAACCCGCGCGGCGCAACAGCCAGAACCCGGCCAGGGCGCAAATCGCTGTCGGCACCAGCACCGCAAACAGCGGCGAGAAACCGAACACCAGGCTCGACGGACCGAGCAAGTCCTGGGCGATACGGAAGGTAAAGCCCACCAGTACGCCGGTGAACACCCGCTGACCGAGGGTCACGGAACGCAACGGGCCGAAGATGAACGAGATCGCCATCAATACCAGCGCGGCGGTGACCACCGGCTGCAGCACCTTGACCCAGAACGCCAGCCAGTAGCGGCCATTATTCAGGCCCTGATCCTTGAGGTAGTGGATATAGCTCCACAAACCGGTAATCGGCAGGCTTTCCGGGATCATCACCACCGTGTTGAGCAGTTCGGGCTTCAGGGCGATATCCCATTGCTCGCTCGGCACATTGATCACTTCGGTGCTGGCCTTGGTGCCCTGGCCGACATTGCGGAAATACGTGGTGGTGACGTCACTCAACGTCCATTTCTCGGTGTCGTATTGCGCGCGCCTGGCGAAACTGGAGGTCAGCATGTGCCGTTCCTTGTCGAACGTATAACGCGTCACACCCACCAACAAGCCGCCCGGCTGCACGGCGTTGATGTGGATGAACTCATCCCCCTGACGGTGCCAGAGGCCGTGCTTGGCGCTTTGCGCATCCCCCGAGCCCTGGGCCAGGGCGCGATTGGCCTGAGCGGTGGCTTCGGCCGGCGGCGCCACGTACTCGCCGATCAGCACGCTGCACGCCATCAGCAGGAGCATGGGCTTCATTACCGCCCAGACAATACGCCCGATCGAGACACCGGCGGCGCGCATGATGGTCAGTTCGCTGCTGCTGGCCAGGCTGCCCAGCCCGATCAGGCAACCGATCAGCGCGGCCATCGGCATCATGTCGTAGAGCCGGCGCGGCGCAGTCAGCGCCACGTAACTCAACACATCCATGACGGTGTAGGTGTCGGTGACGTTGCCCACTTCGTCAATAAAGGCGAACAACGAGGCCAGGCCGAGAATAATGCCCAATACCGCCAGAATGGCGATCAGTACGCTGCTACCAATGTAGCGATCGAGCTTAGCCACGAGCCAACTCCTTCAGGCCACGACGGCTCTTCATTTTCAAACGGATAGGTTCCCAGTAGAGCAGCCCCAGGCCGATCAACAGGAAGATCCCGTGCACGCCCCACAGGCCGAGGGCCGGCGACAACTTGCCTTTTTCCATGGAACCACGGGCGGAAATCAGCAGGGTCAGGTAGGCCATGTACAACAAAATTGCCGGCAACAGCTTGAGGAAGCGACCCTGACGCGGGTTGACGCGCGACAGCGGCACGGCCATCAACGTCACGATAAATACCAGCAGCGGCAGCGACAGCCGCCATTGCAGCTCGGCGATGGAGCGCAGTTCCTTGTTGTTGAACAGCGACGACGTCGGCAGCGCATCGCGGTCAGTGACCTCTTCGCTGATGTCTGGCCTGGCCAGCATGACGCCATAAGTGTCGTACTTGATCGCCCGATAATCGGCGAGGCCAGGGCTGCCGTCGTAGCGGTAGCCATTTTCCAGGATCAGGTAACGGCTGCCATCAGGTCGTACTTCCTGGCGTCCGCTGTTGGCCACCAGAATCGAAATGCCACGGTCTTTCTGGTTCTGCCCGAGATTTTTCTGAGAAATAAACACGCCGCCCAGGTTGGCACGGTCATCCGTCATGGTCTCGGTGTAGGTCACCCGCGTGCCATCGTTCAGCGCTTGAAAGCGCCCAGGCTCAAGGGTGTCGAACTCAGTCATCGCATCCTGCTTGTTCAGCAGCAGCTGGAACTGCATGGCGCCCTGAGGCGCCAGGCTCATGCTCAGCCATGCCACCACCAGGGCAACGCCGGTGGCCGGCACCATGGTCATGGCCAGCAGACGCTGCTGGCTCATGCCGGTGGCCGACAGCACAGTCATTTCACTCTCAAGGTACAGCCGGCCATAGGCCAGCAAAATGCCGAGAAACAGGCCAAGTGGCAGGATCAGTTGCAAAAAGCCCGGCAGGCGAAAGCCCATGATCAGGAACAGCGAGCCCGGATCCAGAGCACCCGAAGCGGCCTGGGCCAGGAATTTGACGAAACGACCACTCATGGTGATGACCAGCAATACCGCACTCACGGCACTCAGGGTCAACAGGACTTCGCGGGACAGATAACGGAAGACGATCAAACCAGACACTCCAGGGTTGTCAGGCTAAGGCGGCCAAACAAGCAAGCATACCGAGTCGACCCGTTTGCACGGGCCGGCTAAAAAGATGGCGCATTATCCTGTGATTGACCGCGCCTGTCACGGTGCTTGCTCATACGCGTGCACAAAGCACGCGGCAAGGGTTGTCAGGCTCCGCCGGCGAGGTTCAAACTGCGGCCTTTGTCGCTGGCGGTTTACAGAGCTGCCACGCTTTAAAGCCTGGGTACAGACTCAGGCTCACAGACCTTTATAAGGGACCCGAAAATGGAATTGGTTGTAAAAAGCGTTAGCCCCGAAACGTTGAAAACCGCCACCCTCGTGGTCGCTGTCGGCGAAGGCCGCAAGCTCGGCGTCGCCGCCAAGCAACTGGATGAACTCAGCGGTGGCGCGATCAGCGCCGTGCTCAAGCGCGGCGACCTGGCCGGCAAAGTCGGCCAAAGCCTGCTGCTGCAGAGCCTGCCCAACCTTAAAGCCGACCGCGTATTGCTGGTGGGCGTGGGCAAGGACGCCGAACTGGGAGACCGTCCGTTCCGCAAGATCATCAGCGGCATTCTCAACACCCTCAAGGGCCTGGGCGGCAGCGATGCAGCCCTGGCTCTGGATGAAATCGTCGTAAAAGGCCGTGACAGCTACGGCAAGACCCGCCTGCTGGCCGAGAGCCTGGTGGATGGCAGCTACGTCTTCGACCAGTTCAAGAGCCAGAAAGCCGAACCGCGCGCCCTGAAAAAAATCACCCTGCTGACCATCAAGGCCGCCCAGGCTGAAGTCGAACGCGCCGTGACCCACGCCCAGGCCATCGCCGCCGGCATGTCGTTCACCCGCGACCTGGGCAACCTGCCGCCGAATATCTGCCACCCGACTTACCTGGGCGAACAAGCCAAGGCGCTGGGCAAAGAATTCAAGGGCCTGAAGGTTGAGGTGCTGGACGAGAAAAAAATCAAGGACCTGGGCATGGGCTCCTTCTATGCCGTGGGCCAGGGCAGCGACCAGCCGCCACGCCTGATCGTGATGCAATACAACGGCGGCAAGAAGTCCGAGAAGCCTTACGCGCTGGTCGGCAAAGGCATCACCTTCGACACCGGCGGCATCAGCCTCAAGCCGGGCGCAGGCATGGATGAGATGAAGTACGACATGGGCGGCGCCGCCAGCGTGTTCGGCACCCTGCGTGCCGTGCTCGAGCTCAAACTGCCGATCAACCTGGTGTGCATCCTGGCGTGTGCCGAGAACATGCCGAGCGGCGGCGCGACCCGTCCTGGCGATATCGTCACCACCCTGAGCGGCCAGACCGTCGAAATCCTCAACACCGACGCCGAAGGCCGTCTGGTGCTGTGCGATGCGCTGACCTACGCCGAACGCTTCAAGCCCCAGGCCGTGATCGACATCGCCACCCTGACCGGTGCCTGCGTGGTTGCCCTGGGCGCCCACACTTCGGGCCTGCTGGGCAACAACGACGAGTTGATCGAGCAACTGCTCAGCGCCGGCAAGGCTGCCGACGACCGCGCCTGGCAACTGCCGCTGTTCGATGAATATCAAGAGCAGCTGGACAGCCCGTTCGCCGACATCGCCAATATCGGCGGCCCGAAAGCCGGCACCATCACCGCGGCCTGCTTCCTGTCGCGCTTTACCAAGAACCTCAACTGGGCTCACCTGGACATCGCCGGCACGGCGTGGACCAGCGGCGGCAAGGACAAGGGCGCCACTGGCCGTCCGGTGCCACTGCTGACCCAATACCTGCTGGACCGCGCCAAAGCCTGAAACTGAAGATTCCGGGGCGGCCCTCACGCCGCTCCGGTCTCAGGAACCGCAATGACCCAAGTCGACTTCTATATATTGCCCAGCGCCGATCCTTCCGCGCGCCTGGACTTTGCCTGCAAGCTCACCGAAAAAGCCTGGCGCATGGGCCACCGCATCTACCTGCATTGCAGCGATAGCGCCCAACGTGACGACCTCGATGCGCGCTTATGGCGCTTCAAGGGTGAAAGCTTCGTGCCGCACGGCCCTGCCGAGTCCGAACCCGAAGGCCTGGTTGTGCTGGGCCTGGGTGACAGCTGCGGCGATCACAAAGACCTGTTGGTCAACCTGGACCTGAAAGTACCCGCCTTTGCCAAGGCATTTGCCCGTGTGGCAGAAGTGGTGGTGGAAGATCCGGCTATTCGTCAGGCCGCGCGGGAGAGTTTCCGTTTCTACCGCGAACAGGGCTATTCTCTGCAGGATCACCGGCTACAACGACTTTGAGTACATGATGGACACGCCAAACCCTATAAAAAAAGACGACCACCTGCTGGACGACCTCGAGTCGATCCGTCAGTTGCTCGGTGATGATGGCTTGCAACCGCCGCTGCTGACCGAAACGGTCGACGCCGAGGTACAGATTCCGCTGTTGTTCGACATGGTCAGCGGCAAGCCCGTTGCGCCTGAGCCTGTCGCTGCCGCTCCCGTGGCACAGCCCGCACCCGCCGCAGAAAAAGCGCCCGACGCCTTGCTGCTGCATCTGGACAATGAGTTGCGCGCCGCTGCGCAGTTGATCATGCAGGATGTGATCGACGACTTTGCCCCGCATATCGAAACCGAGATCAAACGCCGCCTGGATGCGCGCATGGAGCGGTTGCTCAGCCAATATCAGTCCTGAGCCACACCTGGCTCTACGGTGGGAGGGGGCTTGCCTCCGATAGCGCCGGGTCAGCCAGCTTATCCGCCACTGACCCACTGCTATCGGGGCAAGCCCCCTCTCACATTTGCTTGGCGTACGCCTCAAGCCTGTCTTCGCCTCGCCCTGCGCCCTATCCCCCGTTATACTTGCCGGCTTTCCTGAATTAATGCCAACTAGGGTCCCGCCGCGCATGGATAAGACCTACCAGCCGCACGCTATTGAAACTTCCTGGTACGAGACCTGGGAGTCCGAGAATTATTTCGCTCCGCAAGGCGCGGGTGATTCCTACACCATCATGATTCCGCCACCGAACGTCACCGGCAGCCTGCACATGGGCCATGGCTTCAACAATGCGATCATGGATGCGTTGATACGTTTCCGCCGCATGCAGGGCCGCAACACCCTGTGGCAACCGGGCACCGACCACGCAGGTATCGCCACCCAGATGCTGGTGGAACGCCAACTCGAAGCCACCGGCCAGAACCGTCATGACCTGGGTCGCGAGAAATTCCTGGAAAAAATCTGGGAATGGAAAGACCAGTCCGGCGGTAACATCAGCCGTCAGATCCGTCGCCTGGGCTCGTCCGTAGACTGGAGCCGTGAGCGCTTCACCATGGACGACGGCCTGTCGGAAGCCGTGAAAGAAGCCTTCGTGCGCCTGCACGAAGACGGCCTGATCTACCGCGGCAAGCGTCTGGTCAACTGGGACACCAAGCTGCACACGGCGATTTCCGACCTCGAAGTGGAAAACCACGACGAGAAAGGCTTCCTGTGGAACCTCAAGTACCCGCTGGCCGATGGCGCCAAGACCGCCGAAGGCAACGACTACCTGATCGTCGCCACCACTCGTCCGGAAACCATGCTGGGCGACGCCGCCGTCGCGGTTAACCCGAACGACGAGCGCTACCAGGCGCTGATCGGCAAGTTCGTCGAACTGCCGCTGGTGGGTCGTCGCATCCCGATCATCGCGGATGATTACTGCGACCCTGAATTCGGCACCGGCTGCGTGAAAATCACCCCGGCCCACGATTTCAACGACTACGAAGTCGGCAAGCGCCACAACCTGCCGCTGCTGAACATCTTTGATAAAAACGCCGCTGTCCTGCCGGCCTGCCAGGTATTCAACCTCGACGGCACGCTGAACGAGAGCATCGACGGCAAGATCCCGGGCGAGTACGCCGGTCTCGACCGTTTTGAAGCGCGCAAGCAGATCGTTGCGGCCTTCGACGCTGCCGGTTTGCTGGTGAGCGTTGACGACCACGCACTGAAAGTCCCGAAAGGCGACCGCTCCGGCACCGTCATCGAGCCGTGGCTGACCGACCAGTGGTACGTGTCCACCAAGCCTTTGGCTGAACCTGCGATTGCCGCCGTGGAAGACGGCCGTATCCAGTTCGTGCCCAAGCAGTACGAAAACATGTACTTCTCGTGGATGCGTGACATCCAGGATTGGTGCATCAGCCGTCAGCTGTGGTGGGGCCACCGGATTCCGGCCTGGTACGACGAGTCGGGCAAGGTCTACGTTGGCCGCGATGATGCCGAAGTACGCGCCAAGCACAACCTCGGCCCGGACGTGGCGCTGCAACAGGACAACGACGTACTGGACACCTGGTTCAGCTCGGGCCTGTGGACATTCTCCACACTCGGCTGGCCGCAACAGACCGAGTTCCTGAAAAAATTCCACTCCACCGACGTGCTGGTCACCGGCTTCGACATCATTTTCTTCTGGGTTGCCCGGATGATCATGCTCACCATGCATTTGGTGAAGAACGAAGACGGCACGCCGCAAGTGCCGTTCAAGACCGTGTACGTGCACGGCCTGGTGCGTGATGGCCAGGGCCAGAAGATGTCCAAGTCCAAGGGTAACGTCCTGGACCCGCTGGACATCATCGACGGCATCGACCTGGAAACCCTGGTGCAGAAACGCACCTCGGGCCTGATGCAGCCGAAACTGGCGAAGAAGATCGAGAAGCAGACCCGCGACGAGTTCGCCGACGGCATTGCCAGCTATGGCACTGACGCCCTGCGCTTCACCTTCTGCTCGCTGGCGTCCACCGGTCGCGACATCAAGTTCGACATGGGCCGTGTCGAAGGCTATCGCAACTTCTGCAACAAGATCTGGAACGCCGCGCGCTACGTGCTGGATAAAGGCGAAGACTGCGGCCAGAACGGCGAAGCCTATGAGCTGAGCCTGGCTGATCGCTGGATCATCTCGCAGTTGCAGCGCACTGAAGCCGAAGTGACCCGCCAACTCGACCAGTTCCGTTTCGACCTGGCCGCACAAGCCTTGTACGAGTTCATCTGGAACCAGTATTGCGACTGGTACCTGGAACTGTCCAAGCCTGTGCTGTGGGACGAAAACGCGCCGATCGAACGTCAGCGTGGCACCCGTCGCACCCTGGTGCGCGTGCTTGAAGTGGCCCTGCGCCTGGCGCACCCGTTCATGCCGTTCATCACCGAAGAAATCTGGCAGCGCCTCGCGCCGCTGGCCGGTATCGAAGGCAAGACCATCATGTTGCAGCCTTGGCCGGTGGCCAACGAAGCGCGCATTGATGAGGCGGCCGAAAGCGATATCGAATGGCTCAAGACCTTGATGCTTGGCACGCGCAACATCCGCGCCGAGATGAACATCGGGCCGGGCAAGCCATTGGCGGTGTTCGTGAAGAATGCCAGCGCCGAAGATCAGCGTCGCCTCACCGAGAACGACGCGCTGCTCAAGAAACTGGCAAAACTGGAGTCGATCACCGTATTGGCTGATGGCGCCGAAGCACCGCTGTCCGCGACTGCGTTGGTCGGCGACATGGAAGTGCTGGTGCCGATGGCTGGCCTGATCGACAAGGGCGCGGAACTGGCCCGTCTCGACAAGGAAATTGGCCGCCTGCAAGGCGAAGTGCAGCGAGTGGGCGGCAAGCTGTCCAACGCGGCGTTCGTCGACAAGGCGCCGGCTGAAGTGATCGACAAAGAACGCGCCAAGCTGGCCGAGGCTGAACAGGCCTTGAGCAAGCTGGCGGAGCAACATGCGCGGATTTCCAGCCTGTAAGGTGAACCCCGTGTAAAAAAGAGGCCTTCGGGCCTCTTTTTTTTGCCGGGAATTTTCCAATCCTTGCTGGCGATCCAGTCAATGTGGGAGGGGGCTTGCCCCCGATGGCAGTGTATCAGTCTGAATATTTTTGACTCTCACACCGCAATCGGGGGCAAGCCCCCTCCCACATTTGCCCGAGAGGGTCTCAGGATGTGTGACAATGCCCACCACTTTGAGCCAACACCAGAATCAACATGACCGCCCCCAGCACACCTAAACCCCCGCGCAAGAAGCCTAAATCCGCCGCCCCGGCCAAACCCGTGGCACCGCGCAAAGAGGCAACCCTGCACCCGCGCAACCGCCACACAGGCCGTTACGACTTCCAGGCGCTGATCAAGACCACGCCGGAACTGGCGCAATTTGTGATCATCAACCCGTACGGCAAAGAGAGCATCGACTTTGCCAGCCCGGACGCAGTGCGGGTGTTCAACCGGGCGCTGTTGAAGGCGTTCTATGGCATCCAGCATTGGGACATTCCGGCGGACTACCTGTGCCCGCCGGTGCCGGGGCGCGCCGATTACGTGCACTTCCTGGCCGACCTGCTGGCCAGCGTCAACGACGGCAAGATCCCGCGCGGTTCAATCGTCAAGGTGCTGGACATCGGCATGGGCGCCAACTGCGTCTACCCGTTGATTGGGTATATGGAGTACCGCTGGAACTTCCTCGGCTCCGAAGTCGACCCTATTGCGGTGTCCGCCGCCAAGGCCATCGTACAGTCCAATGACCTGAGCAAAGTTATCCAACTGCGTCAGCAACCCAACCCCAAGCAGATCCTGCTGGGCCTGCTGGAGCCGGGCGAACGCTTTGACCTGACCATGTGCAACCCGCCGTTCCACGCGTCCATGGAAGAGGCTACCAAAGGCAGCGAGCGTAAGTGGCGCGCCCTGGGCAAGGCCGACCCCAAGCGCAAGTTGCCGGTCCTGAACTTCGGTGGCCAGTCGGCGGAGCTGTGGTGTGAGGGCGGCGAAGCGCGCTTCGTCACGCAACTTATCGCCGAAAGTGCGCACTTTGCCCACAAGGTGCTGTGGTTCAGCACCCTGGTGTCAAAAGCGTCGAACTTGCCCGCGATACAGACAGCCCTCAAAAAAGCCGGCGTCCTTGAGAGCCAGGTAGTGGAAATGTCCCAGGGCCAGAAGCAAAGCCGCTTCGTGGCCTGGACCTTCCAGACCAAGAACGAGCAGCAGATCTGGCGTCAGCGCTGGGTGCGCGACTGAACCAGTGGCGAGGGCGCTTGCTCCCTCGCCCCGGCTGAACCGCCACTGCAGTCAAATCGCAGGCAACAAAAAACCGTGCCCGGATTGCTCCGGAGCACGGTTTTTTTTGCTGCGTCTTACTTGTTAACAGCGTCGGTCAGGCCTTTGGCCACAACCAGCTTGATAACTTTCTTGGCAGCGATTTCGATGGCAGCGCCAGTCGAAGGGTTACGGCCAGTACGGGCTGGACGCTCAGTCACTTTCAGTTTGCCAACGCCTGGCAGAGTGATTTCGCCGCCGTTTTCCAGCTGATCAGCAACAACTTGGCTCAGTTGGTCCAGCAGAGCGCGCACGGTAGTTTTCGGTGCGTCTACTGCTTCAGCCAGGTCAGCGATCAGTTGGTCTTTAGTAATAGCCATTGTGGTGTTCCTTCCCTATCAAATTCATATGGATTGCAGAGTGCAGTGTCAGCCGTCGAGCCTGACCGTCAAGGCCTGGCACCCCCGGCCATAACCACGGGATCGGGGTTATAGATGCTTGAAACGGGGATTGGTTCGACCTGACAGATGCTGAATGCACGCTTAACGCCGAGTCTTGGCGTAAGACGGGGCAAAACTAGCACAGAGACGGGGAAATATCCGCCTCAACATACCCATTTGGTCAGCTTTATCGCTCTAAACCGTGAAAAAAAGGCATATAGCCCGTGGGAGGTCGCCCAAAACAGCCTTCCAAGCGCGTCATGGCCAATGGGTGCGGTACACTGGCGACTTTTTGGGGAGGCTTACCGCTCCCCTTCAACCAGCCGAGAAGCCTATGCCGATCCGTCACTGCATCGTCCACCTGATCGACAAAAAACCCGACGGCACACCCGCAGTTCTGCATGCGCGCGATTCGGAGCTTGCCGAGTCGGCCGCCATCGAGAACATGCTTGCCGACCTCAACGAGAGCTACAACGCCAAACAAGGCAAGGCCTGGGGTTTCTTCCACGCCGAGTCCGGCGCGCACCCGTTCAGCGGCTGGTTGAAGGAATATTTCGACGGCAGTCAGGATTTCACCCGTTTCAGCCGCACGGCGGTCGAGCACCTGCAAAAGCTGATGGAGGAGTCCAACCTGTCCACCGGCGGCCACGTGTTGTTTGCCCACTACCAGCAAGGCATGACCGACTACCTGGCGATCGCCCTGCTGCACCACAGCGAAGGCGTGGCGGTGACCGATGAGCTGGACGTGACCCCCTCGCGCCACCTGGACCTGGGCCAACTGCACCTGGCGGCGCGAATCAACGTGTCCGAGTGGCAGAACAACAAGCAATCCAAGCAGTACATCTCGTTTATCAAGGGCAAAAACGGCAAGAAGGTCTCGGAATACTTCCGCGACTTTATCGGCTGCCAGGAAGGCGTCGACGGCCCGGGCGAAACCCGTACCCTGCTCAAGGCGTTCAGCGACTTTGTCGAGAGCGAAGACCTGCCCGACGAATCTGCCCGCGAAAAGACCAAAACCCTGGTGGACTACGCCAGCAGCCAGGCCAAACTCGGCGAGCCCATGGGCCTGGAAGAACTTTCGGGATTGATCGATGAAGATCGGCCGAAAGCGTTCTACGACCATATCCGCAACAAGGATTACGGCCTGTCGCCGGAAATTCCGGCAGACAAACGCACTCTCAACCAGTTCCGCCGCTTCACCGGTCGCGCCGAAGGCTTGTCCATCAGTTTTGAAGCGCACCTGTTGGGCGACAAGATCGAGTACGACGAAGCCGCCGGCACTTTGATCATCAAAGGCCTGCCGACCCAACTGACTGACCAGCTCAAGCGCCGTAACTGATGCTCGGCGGGGTCTTCAAGAAAGTCCTGTTGGTGTTGCTGGTCGTGGTGGTGATCCAGAACTGGGGCAAGATCGAGCGGCTGTTCAACCCCTCGCAGGTGGTTTCAGAGCAAGTGCGCACATCGGCGCGTGTCGTGCTCTATTCCACCGAGTGGTGTGGCTACTGCAAGCAGATCCGACGTTTTCTGGACCAGAAAGGCATTCCGTACCAGGCGCTGGACATTGAGAAGGATGCCCAGGCGCGCACAACCTATGAGGCATTGGGCGGTGGCGGGATTCCGTTTGTGGACGTGAACGGCACGCTGATTCGCGAGTTCAACCCTGAAGCGATCATGGCCGCGTTGAAATAGCTGATCTGCAAAACACTGCAGAACTAATGTGGGGACGGGCTTGCTCGCGAAAGCGGAGTGTCAGTTGTTACCTGTATTGACTGATCCACCGCCTTCGCGAGCAAGCCCGCTCCCACATTTTGCTCTGCGCCAGCCTGAGTTAGAAGTTGGCTTCCAGCGACACCATCGCCGTGCGCTCTTCCCCCACGTTGTAAAACGCCGTACTTGGCGCCAGGCCGTTAACCGGTACCGAGTTGAACGCCACAGTGCGCGCCGAGCTCAGGTATTCCTTGTCGAATACGTTGAGCATCGAAAACCGCAGGGTCGCCGACTTGATGACTTTCTTGTCTACCGGCAAGTAAATACCGGCGTTCAGGTCAAACACGGTGCGGCCTTCAATTTTTTCCTTGTTGGTCAAATCGCCATAAAAACTGCCGACGTATTTGCCTGCCGCGTTGGCGTAGAAACGCGAGTCGTCATAACCGAACACCAGGTTGAACATGTTTTCCGGCACGTTGGCCAATTGCTTGCCCGAGGTCGGCAACAGCACATTCTTGCTGAGCAAATCGTCTTGCTGCTCGGACTTTGTGTAGGTGTACGAGGCGTAGTAGTTGAAGTTATGCGGCAACAAACCGCTCCACTCCAGTTCCAGGCCTTTGTTATCCACGCTGCCGACGTTGAGCACCATGTAGTCGCCGGCAGAGTCGGTGGTCGACACCTGGCGATCCTTGAAGCTGATGTAGAACAGAGTCGCGCTCAACGCCATGTCATCTTCGGTGTAGCGCCAGCCCAGTTCCTGGTTCCAGCTCAACTCAGACTTGAGGCTGACCGAGTCGCCCTTGTTGTACAGCACGTAGTTGGGCGGCGTGCGCATGTTGCGGGTGACGTTGTAGAAGGTCTGGTTGCTTTCGTCGACCTGGTACTTGGCGCTGAAACTCGGCAGGAACTGGTGATAACGGGTGTTACGTTTTTCTGGCTTGTCGTACAGGCTGCCCAAGTTGTTACCGTCACGCTCGACGTATTGGTATGCCACGCCTCCGACAAAACTCAGGTCCGGCGTGGCCTGCCAGCTGTCCTGCACCCAGAGTTTCTGCGACGGGGTGACGGTGTAATAGTGGCGGCCCTGGACTGTCGCGCCGTTCTTGTCGACGACCTGCCCGCCGCTGTTGTAATCGCCCCACACATCATCGGGCGCGCCTTCGCGGTTGATGCCGATAAACGGCTGGGTCTGGCGCTGGCGTGCGCGTTCATACCAGTAGCCATAGTCCAGGCTGTGTTCTTCGTTGATGTCCCATTTCATTTTCGCGGTGACGCCAGGGCGCCAGGTTTCGGTCCACGATGGCCGGTAATAGTTGGCCGATTGCAGGTTGCTCAGGTTGTAGTTGCCGGCTTTATCAGACTTCGGCCCCAGGTTCGATGCGGTCTGGCCGCTGAAGCTGCCACCGTTGGCCCAGTAGTAATAGGGTGTGACCGTCAGCGCCAGGTTGTCCTGCAACTGCCAGCGCTGGGTGAGCGTGGCGTTGACGCTTTCGAACGGGTTGCGATTGAGCTTGTAGGACGACGACAGCAAGCCCGACTTGTACACCGGCGTTTGCGAGTAGTCCTTGCGGCGTCCGTCAGTCTCGAACTGCGACTTGCTCAAGGTGTTGTAGTTGTAGTTTTCCTGGTTGTTGTACTTCACTGTCGCCAGGGTCGAGTTGCCATTGCCGTCTTCGAACAGGCTGCTCCACTCGACTTTGTCACTGCGCAGCGTGCCTTTGCCGCGCCACTTGTCACCCTCCAGGTGAGAGGCCGACACCCAGCTCTTGAGGCCGCCAAAATCGCCCGTGTTCACCCGCACGAACGTCTTGCGCAGGTCATTGGCACCGACGATCTGTTTGGCGAACAGCCCGGACTCTTTGGTCGGGCGAATCGTGATCATGCCGATGTTGCCGCCACTGGAGCCGATATGCGGGCCATCCGCCTCGGAGGAGCCCTGGGTGGCAAATACTTCGGCGAGGTTTTCCGGGTCGCCGAGTTGGTTTGAATACACGCTGTAGTTGCCCGAGTCGTTAATCGGCACGCCGTCGACGGACACCCCGACCTGGTCCGAGCTCATGCCCCGCATGGTGAAGTTGGTGCCGCTGGTGCCGCTGGCGTCGTCGCTGGATACGTTGATGCCCGGCGTGTATTTAAGCTTGTCGATGGCGTTGGCGGTCGCGGACATTTCGTCCATGGCTTCCTTGGTTACCGTCGACCGCGCCTTGGCACTTTCTTCGCGAATCATGTGCCCATTGCCCAGGGTTTGTTTGCCGGCAACATTCACCGAACCGACATCCTGAGTGGTGTCTGCCAAAACCAGCGGCGCAAAGCTACCTAGGCCCGATGCTAAAAGCAGGGCAGAGAGTGTGTTGATCGTCACGAGTAGATCCCTTACGTGCATCTATCTGTTGTTATGGAGGGAGGTACTGGCTGTCAGAACCGGGTGAACGGCGACGCCAATCTTCCTGACCACCTGCTCAGGAATCCGAGGATCATCCTCGGCCCGTGTAACGGTTTGGTGACAAGTTTTGGCAATTGGGATGAAGGTTAAATGAACGATCTACAGGCACCGGGATACCTGACCTACAGCGCCCTGTAAAAAACCGGCAAGAGAAATTTTTTGAAAAAATCGTCACGCTGAAAGTGACGATCGAAGCATTCGTGTCTAGCGCAATACAATCATGCGACCCAGCACAGCGTGTTGTTCAAAACCCAGAACGGCCTGCAAGGCACTCAAAACTGCCAACGGATCCTTGCTTGGGAAACTGCCACTGACGCGCCTGGCGCCCATCTCGTCGTTGAGCAGAAGGATCCGGCCCGGGTAGTAACGGCCAAGGTCCCTGACCACATCCGCCAACGGCACCTTGTAGTAGTTGAGCCAGCCATCGCGCCATGCCAGACGTGATTCGCTGTCGACCGCGTGCAGGGTATCGGCCACACCGTCGGCGTAGGCCACTTGCTGGCCTGCCGTAAGAATTTGCTGTTGGCCCTGGCGTGACGGTGTGACACCCACGCGGCCGGACAGCACCGTCACCTGAGCGCCGGCCGGTTGCAGGCGCACTTCAAACTGCGTGCCGAGCACTCGCGCTTCGCCACTGCCAGCCGCCACCACAAAGGGCTGGCCGGTGTGGGTCACGCTGAAAAACCCCGCCCCGCGGCGCAACTGAATGTGGCGCTCGCCGTGGCTGAAGTCGACGGCAATGGCGCTGTCGGCATCCAGAGTGACTTGGGATTGATCGGCCAGGGTCACGGTCTGCACCTGCCCCGGCGCCGTCACGTAATCAGCACCGAAGTCATCGACCCAGCGCGACGGCTGCCAGCCGGCGCCCATCGACACCATCACCAGCAGGCACGCGGCCGCGGCCAGGGCGCCGGACCAACGCACCGCACGCGAGCGCTTCGGGGGGTTCATCGCGTTGAGGTAGCCCTGCAAGGCCAAGGCCTCTTCGTCCGCCAGTTTGCGTGCCGGCACCTCGCTCAATTCCCACAACACCTGGGCCTGAGCATAGGCCTCGACATGCGCGGGGTCGGCACGCAACCAGCGGCTGAACGTGGCCTGGTCACCGCTGCTGGGCTGGTCATGCAACAAGCTCAACCATTCGAGTGCGGCCTGCTCCTGGGCGGGCGTGGGGGTGACGTTCACGGTGCTTTCCCTGGCGTGCGTGGGGACGAGGGTTCGCGAAGGCTGGCTTTGCAGGCTTCGAGGGCACGCATCATATGTTTTTCCACGGCACTTTGGGACAGCCCCATGGCCTGGGCAATTTGCGCATATTTGCGGCCGTGGATGCGGTTGAGCAGGAAAATCTGCCGAGTGCGCTCCGGCAGGCTGCGCAGGGCGGCTTCTACATGGCGCAGGTCATTGCCCGCTTCAAACGCCGCCTGGGGCTCGGAACCCTGGTTGTCTTGCTGCTCTGGCAACCAGCCCTCACTGCTGCGCACCCGGGCGCCTTCACTGCGCAAGTGATCAATGGCGATGTTGCCGGCGCAGCGCAACAAGTAGGTGCTGAGTTCTTCGACCTGCACCAGCGGCCGGCGCCAGAAGCGCAGGAACAGGTCCTGCACCAGGTCGGCCGCCGTCGCCCGGCAGCCTACGCGTCGGCTGACCAGCGCTTCCATCTGCGAGCGCTGCGACAAAAACACCTGCAGGAAATGCGCACGCCCACCGGCCGCATCGGTGTGCTGGCTGTCCTGGGATTCCGGTGGGGGGCTGATCATCATGGGAAGCTCAGAGTAAGGCAAACGCCGCAACAGGGCTGGCCAGCAGGCCGACGCCCGCCAGAATCAAGGCCAGCCTTGGCCGATATGGCAACAGCAACACCAGCAACAGTGCGCTGAGCATCAAAACGGCGCACCACTCCACCACCCCCTGCGCCCAATTCGAGGCCGCCACGGCCGGCCACATCGACAGCGCCAGCAGCAGCCAACCGGCCACACGCAACGTGAGGCGTCGGGGTGGTGAGGGTTTGCTGTGCAGCAATTCACCGTGATGGCGGTCGGTGGACAGGCACAGCGCGGTAAACCCGGCGTAGCACATCAACAGGGCGAGCAGCATTCAGTTCGCCTCCTGCTTGAGCGTCAGTCCACGTGCGCGTTCGGCCTTGAGCTGCGGCGCCGCGCGGCGCTGCATCTTCCAGGCCGCCCAGGTCAGGAACAGGCCGCTGGCCAGGCACGTCAGGTCGAAACCGGCCATGGCCCAATCACCGCTGGCCAGTGACACGCCCAAGTGCTGCGACGTGGTCAATGCGTTGAGCAGTGGAATGGCCACAAACAGCAAGGCGCCAAGGCTCAGTTGCTCAACCCAGCCCTGGCGGCCTCGCCGCAGCACGGCATGCAACAGGCTCAGGCCCCAGGCAATAAAGAAGGTTTGTACTTCCCAGTCGGACCGCTCGGCGAAGCTCACCGGCAACAACCGGTTGGCCCAGAAAAACGCCGCGATGGCGATCATCAGCCCCGCCATACTGGCCATGTTCAGCACTTCAACCAGCCGCAGTTCAAACGGCATCACAGCAGTTTTGGCGTGCTTGAGCTGGCGCTTGCCGAGCCAAATCACAAGGCCCGTGCCGATCATCGCCGTGCCCGCCAGCCCGCAGATAAAGTACAACCAACGCAGCACCGGGCCGGCGAAATGGCCCATGTGCAAGCCGTAGAAACTGCCGCCAATTGCCGCCGGCAACGACTGTTCACCGCTGACCCGCAACAACTCGCCGGTGGTGCCGTTGAACGACACGCTGCTGCCGAAATCGTGCACCACACGGTCGGCACCTGCGCGGACCACATTGACCGAGGCGTTCACATCGCCAGGGTTGTTGACCACCAAACGACCAACATGCCCACCCGCCCATTGCTGGCGCGCCTGCTCGTACATCGGCCCTAACGGCAGCAATACACCCGGCTGGCCGAGCGCCGGCGCGTTGTTGGTATTGGGGAACACTTCATTGAAAAACGCACGGCTGTCGTCGCCGTAGGAAGCCACGATCGGCGCGGGCATCACCATGCTCATGAAGATCACCAGACTGCTGTAGGTGATCATCAAGTGAAACGGCAGCACCAGCACGCCCACCGCGTTATGCCCGTCGAGCCAGGAGCGCTGGCCTTTGCGTGGGCGGAAGGTGAAGAAGTCCTTGAAGATTTTTTTGTGGGTGATGATGCCGGTGATCAGTGCGACAAACATCACCATCGCGGCGATGGTCGACAGCCAGCGCCCCCACGGGTAAGGCATCTGCAGCTGAAAGTGGAAGCGATAGAAGAACTCGCCGCCCATGCTTTCACGCGCCTGCACGGGCTGACTGGTGACGGGATCGAGGACTTTCTGGATGAAGTTGCCGCGTTTGCCGGGGTCGACTTTGTCTTGCCACATCACCGACAGGCCGGGATCGCGGCTGTCCGGCAGGGTGATAAACCAGCGCGCGGCATTGGGCGCCTGTTGCTGCAGATAGGTTTGGGCGGCGGCGAGGCTACGCGCGTCATCCAACGGATACGCCTGCACTTCGGGCTGCATCCAATGGGTAATTTCGTCCTTGAAATAGGACAAGGTCCCTGTCAGGAAAATCGCAAACAGCAGCCAGCCAAAGATCAGTCCAGCCCAGGTGTGCAACCAGGCCATCGCCTGGCGAAAGCCCTCTTTCATGTGCGCGTCATCCACAAACCGATGCCCGCCAGCGTGGCAAACATCGCACTCGGCAACATCACGCCAAACCAGGCTCGCCCTGCCGTGCGGCAGGCAAAACACCAGATTACCGCCAACAGGTAGAACACAAACGAACTCATCATCCCGGTGATCACCGCGTCGGCGCGGGACGCAGGCATCCACAACGCCAGGCAGACGGCTGCCAGGGACGCCATCAGGTAACCGCCGACCACGGCAGCCAGCACGCGCGAAGTTACGGCGAGGCGATAGACAACGGGAAGTGAGGGTTTGCTTTTCATGCGGGAGGCGCCAGGGTCATCAGCGCGCAATATTAATGATAAATATTCTCATAAGCAAAAGAGAACGGATGAATCACCGGTCCTGGCGGATTGCCGAACCTCGTCACGCGCCCTACAATGCGAACAATTCTTGTTCTCTAAAGCATGCCGATGCTTACGGAGTGATTGCGTTGCAGCCGTCCACCCTCGTTGAAGTTCTGTACAACGACCATCACCACTGGCTTACCGGCTGGTTGCGACGCAAACTCGGCTGCCCGGAAAGCGCGGCCGACCTGGCCCAGGACACCTTCATCCGTGTACTTACCGCGCGGGACGCGCCAACGCTGATCGAACCCCGCGCGTTCCTCACCGCCGTGGCCAAGCGCGTGCTGTTCAACTTCTATCGCCGTCAGGACCTGGAACGCGCCTACCTCGACGCACTGGCGCAGATGCCCGAACACGTAACGCCGTCGGAAGAAGCACGCGCAATCATCCTGCAGACCTTGCTGGAGCTCGACCAACTGCTCGACGGCCTGCCCGTTCAGGTCAAACGCGCCTTCCTGCTGGCCCAGCTCGACGGCCTGACCTACGCGCAAATCGGCGCCGAGCTGGGTATCTCCATCGCCACCGTCAAGCGCCACCTGAATAAAGCCGCCATGCGCTGCTACTTCGCCCTATGAACTTCTCCACGCAAGTCGCCGAACAAGCCGTGCACTGGCTGATGGAAATGCAGCAAGGCGCACTCAACCCGCGCCAGCAAGCGGCCTGGCAGCAATGGCTGGACGCCCACAGCGAACATCAGCGCGCGTGGGACCACATCCAGCGCGTCAACCAACGCCTGCGCGGCATGCCCTCACCCTTGGCGCACGCCGCCTTGAACGCGCCGAAATCCAGCAGCCGGCGCCAGGCCCTCAAACTGCTGCTGATCCTCGGCGCCGGTTCGGCCGCGGCCTGGAGCCTGCGCCAGCAACATATTCTGCCGCCGCTGAGCGCCGACTACCGCAGCCCCGTGGGCCAACGACGCAAGGTGCAGCTGGCCGATGGCAGCCAGTTGCAGCTCAACACCGGCAGCGCTGTGGATGTGCATTTTGACGGCAGTCAACGGTTGGTGCGCTTGCTCGAAGGCGAGATCTTGCTGATCGCACGCCCCGGCGATACGCCGCTGCACGTGCTGACCGGCCAAGGCCTGCTCAGCAGCCAGGCGGCGCGGCTGAACGTGCGTCAGTTCAACGACCACACGCAACTGGCAGTTTTCGATGGCCATGTCGAGGTAATGCCCAACCACTACAGCGGCCTGCCGCTGACCGTCGAGGCCTCGCGCCAAGTCAATTTCACCCGCAAAGGCTGGGACACCCCGCGCCCGACCGACGCCAACAGCGGCGCCTGGGCCGACGGCATGCTGGTGGCCGCGCACATGCGCCTGGACGATTTCCTCGCCGAGTTGGGTCGCTATCGCCGAGGCCAGATCAATTGCGATCCGCAAGTGGCCAACCTGCTGCTGTCCGGCAGTTACCCACTTGATGACAGCGAACGCATCCTCGACCTGTTGGAGGTCAGCCTGCCGGTGAAAGTACGGCGTTTTACCCGCTACTGGGTGACCGTCCAGGCACGCGCGTAAATTATTTTAAAAAATATGAGCCGTTTTCCACACCTCGCGTGACAGAGAAGGAAAGCCACCTTGATCCTACCTTCTCAGGACCGCCCTTCATGCCCCAGCAACCGACGCTTCTTGCCCGCACCTTGCGCCAATTCCTACTGGGCGCCAGCCTGAGTCTTACCGCACTGCCCTCTGTAATGGCCGCGGATGCCAAGCCTTACCACATCGCCCCAGCAACCCTGGAAGCCGCGCTGAACCAATTTGGTCGCGAGGCCGGCGTGCTGATTTCGTTCGGCTCCCAGGTCACAGCGGGTATGCAGAGTCGGGGTTTGTCGGGCAATTACAGCGCCGACGAAGGCTTGCAAAAACTCTTGGAAGGCACCGGCCTGCAAGCGCGCGCCGAGGGCGATAACGCCTACAGCCTGCAACCGGCCAGCGCCCCGGCCACTCTCCAATTGCAAACGTCAAACGTGGTCGGCGACTGGCTCGGCGACGCGGCGCAAACCAACGTGTTCGAACACCCTGGCGCGCGTGATGTGATCCGCCGCGACGAGTTCGAGCGCCAGGGTGCCACCCAGGCACGTGACGTGCTCAACCGCATTCCCGGCGTCAACGCCCCGGAAAACAACGGCACCGGCAGCCACGACATGGCGCTGAACTTCGGCATCCGTGGGCTCAACCCACGCCTCGCCTCGCGCTCCACCGTCTTGATGGATGGCATCCCGGTGCCCTTCGCGCCGTATGGCCAACCGCAGCTGTCCTTTGCCCCAATCAGCATGGGCAACATGGACGCCGTGGACGTGGTACGCGGCGGCGGCGCGGTACGTTACGGCCCGCAGAACGTCGGTGGCATCGTCAACTTCGTGACTCGC
The DNA here is from genome assembly GCF_963879675.1 of Pseudomonas sp. Larv2_ips. Taxonomy (NCBI): domain Bacteria; kingdom Pseudomonadati; phylum Pseudomonadota; class Gammaproteobacteria; order Pseudomonadales; family Pseudomonadaceae; genus Pseudomonas; species Pseudomonas sp. Larv2_ips. The sequence goes on along the minus strand of NZ_CAWOAW010000014.1, from coordinate 83,986 downwards.
GCAATCCCGGACGCCCCCACCGTCAAAGGCGGCTTGCAGACCGAGACCAGCCCGTCCTCCAGCCATGATGGCTTCAAAACCACCGGCAACCTGCTGGCAGGCGGGACGGCTGACAATGGCCTGGGCGGCGCCATTTTGTATTCCGGCACCCGTGGCGGCGACTGGCGCGAAAACAGCAACACGCGCATTGACGACTTGATCCTCAAAGGCAAATACCAGTTGGACGACGCCAACAGCTTCAACGCCATGGCGCAGTACTACGAAGGCCAGGCCGATATGCCCGGTGGTTTGAACGTCAAGGACTACAAGGCCGACCCATATCAGTCCACCCGCCCCTACGACAAATTCTGGGGCCGCCGTACGATGTTCAACGCCGGTTACCGCTACCAGGAAGACCGCCGCGAATTCACCGCCAACACCTTCTTCACCACCACGTTGCGTAATGGCTATCTGGATCAGGGCAACTTCCTTTCGCTGTCGCCGCGCGAGTACTGGGTACGCGGCCTCGAAACCCGCTTCGCCCAAGGCTTCGACCTTGGCCCTACCAGCCACGAAGTGGGCATCGGCTACCGCTACATCAACGAAGCCGGACACGAGTTGCGCTACCGCACGCCGATCAGCGCCAACCAGCAACTGCCCGACACCAACAGCCGCAACGACCGCGACACGCGTGGCGCCACCGAGGCCAACGCGTTTTTCGTCGATGACCGCATCGATATCGGCAAGTGGACCATCACCCCAGGTATCCGCTACGAGATGATCGAGTCCCAGCAGACCAACAACCTGACCAACGTCAAGTACAAGGGCGACTACAACACCGCGCTGCCGGCGTTGAACGTGCTTTACCACCTGACCGAAGACTGGAACCTCTACGCCAACACTGAAGGCTCGTTCGGCAGCGTGCAGTACAGCCAGATGCCGAACCGCGTGACCAGCGGCGAAGTGAAACCGGAAAAAGCCCGCACCTGGGAACTCGGCACGCGTTATGACAACGGCACCCTGCGTGCGGAAATCGGCGCGTTCCTGATCAACTTCGACAACCAGTACGACAGCAACCAGACCAACGACTCGGTGATCGCCCGCGGCGAAACGCGCCATCAAGGCATCGAGTCGAGCCTCAACTACGCCCTCGACGGGCTAAGCCCGGCGCTGGCCGGTTTTGACGTGTATGCCACCTACGCCTACGTCGACGCGACCATCCGCGAAGACGGCCCGAACAAGGGTAATCGCGTACCCTTCTCCTCCAAGCACAAAGGCACCGTGGGCGTCGGTTACACCGAAGGTCGCTGGAAACTCAATCTGGACAGCAGCTACCAGAGCAGCCAGTTCGCCGACAACGCCAACACCCAGGCGGAAAGTGCCGACGGCAGTACCGGACGCATCCCAGGCTACATGCTGTTCAGCAGCCGCGCGGCGTACGACTTCGGCCCACAGCTGTCGGATTTGAACGTGGCAGTCGGTGTGAAAAATATCCTCAACAAGCAGTACTACACCCGCTCGTTCGACGATAACAACAAAGGCAAATACGTCGGTGAGCCGCGCACGGTGTATGTGCAGACGTCCATCGCGTTCTGATTGCCTGAGTCATAAAAGCACCGGCCAAGGACTGGGATCTTACAAACGATGCAAACCCCTGCGGGAGCTGTCGAGCCCCGGCGAGGCTGCGAAGGCGGCGGTACTGGCGATATACAAGGTGCCTGACCCACCGCTTTCGCAGCCTCGCTAAAGCTCGACAGCTCCCACAGGGATCGGGTTTGTCAGTCAAACCTCGGCTCACAAAAGCATCGCGACAAGTACAAATATCGCCCGCAATACAGATCAACTGTGGGAGCTGTCGAGCCCCGGCGAGGCTGCGAAGGCGGCGGTACAGGTGCTATCCAAGGTGCCTGACCCACCGCTTTCGCAGCCTCGCTAAAGCTCGACAGCTCCCACAGGGGATTGGTTTTTGTCAGTCAAACCTCGGTTCACAAAAGCATCTCGCACGTACAAATATCGCCCGCAATCGAGATCAACTGTGGGAGCTGTCGAGCCCCGGCGAGGCTGCGAAGGCGGCGGTACAGGTGCTATCCAAGGTGCCTGACCCACCGCTTTCGCAGCCTCGCTAAAGCTCGACAGCTCCCACAGGGGATCGGGTTTGTCAGTCAAACCCCGGCTCATAAAAGCATCGCGACGCATACACATC
>NZ_CAWOAW010000014.1:81465-81794 GCF_963879675.1 Pseudomonas sp. Larv2_ips | reverse complement strand
GCTCCCACAGGGATCGGGTTTGTCAGTCAAACCTCGGCTCACAAAAGCATCGCGACGCGTACACATCTCGCCCGCAATAGAGATCAACTGTGGGAGCTGTCGAGCCCCGGCGAGGCTGCGAAGGCGGCGGTACAGGTGCTATCCAAGTTGCCTGACCCACCGCTTTCGCAGCCTCGCTAAAGCTCGACAGCTCCCACAGGGGATCGGGGTTGTCAGTCAAACCCCGGCTCACAAAAGCATCGCGACAAGTACAAATATCGCCCGCAATACAGATCAACTGTGGGAGCTGTCGAGCCCCGGCGAGGCTGCGAAGGCGGCGGCACAGGCGC
>NZ_CAWOAW010000014.1:63011-81455 GCF_963879675.1 Pseudomonas sp. Larv2_ips | reverse complement strand
CGAGCCCCGGCGAGGCTGCGAAGGCGGCGGTACAGGTGCTATCCAAGGTGCCTGACCCACCGCTTTCGCAGCCTCGCTGAAGCTCGACAGCTCCCACAGGGATCGGGTTTGTCAGTCAAACCTCGGCTCACAAAAGCATCGCGACGCGTACACATCTCGCCCGCAATCGAGATCAACTGTGGGAGCTGTCGAGCCCCGGCGAGGCTGCGAAGGCGGCGGTACAGGCGCTATCCAAGGTGCCTGACCCACCGATTGTCGCAGCCTCGCGGAAGCTCGACAGCTCCCACAGGGGATCGGGGTTGTTGGTCAGGGTCAGCTACCCGCCAGGCAACTTGGGGTGCCGGCGACCAGGGCATCGATTGCGCAACGCGTCTTCGCCGGCATGTGTGCGGCCGTGGGCCAAATCACATGGATCGGTGCAGGCTGGTCGCGGTGGCTCGGCAGGACCGCTTGCAGTTGGCCGCGCAGCACATAGTGCGCAATCAACCAACTCGGCAGCCAGGCCAGGCCCACGCCGGCGATAGCGGCATCGGCCACGGCCTGGAGGTCGTCCAGCACCAACGGAAATGTCATCCCCGAGCGATACAAATTGTTGCAACGGTAGGCAATGCCTCGGTGGCTGGCGAGGTCATCAATACACTCAATTGGCCCGACACGTTGCAAGTACGCCGGTGAGGCGGCCAACCCCACGGACTGCTCGCCCAAACGGCGTGCGCTCAGGCGGTCGGTGTCCGGCAGCGGGCCAATGCGCACGGCCACGTCGAAGCCTTCCTGTGCCAGGTCTATCAGCCGGTCAGAGAACGAGATCTCGATCTCTAATTGTGGATAACGGTCCATCAAGCCCCACAAAGCAGGCGCCGCGTAGTGGTGACCAAACGCCAGCGGCAGGCTCGCCCTTAACCGCCCACGCGGCTGTTGGCGGCCACTCTCCAGCACCGACTCGGCGGCTTCCAACTCGGCCAGTGCGCGCAAGCAATGCTCGTAGTACGCCTGCCCGTCTTCGGTCAGACGCTGGCGGCGGGTGGAACGCTGCAACAGGCAGGTGCCCAGGCGGGCTTCCAGTCGCGCCAAACCTTTACCCACCGCAGAGCGCGTGAGGTTGAGCCGCTCGGCGGCCTCGGTCAGGTTGCCGCTTTCGACGATCTGCAGAAAGAGTTCAACGCCATCAAAACGCGGAGTGGCCATGATTCTATTGTCGCTCTTAGTTCCCTTATCAAAAGAAAACTTATCACGAATAAGGAAATCTGTTCCCGCGAGAATAGGGTTTCACTCAACCGTAAGGAACACCCCATGCCGCCCGCCGCCGCTGTATCGGCCGTCAGCGCTCCGCGCACCGCCAGAGATAGCCTTGCCCTCACCGCCGTCTGCCTCGTCGCCCTGATGTTTGGCCTGGAAATCTCCAGCGTGCCGGTCATCCTTCCCACCCTGGAACAGCAACTGGGCACAGGTTTTCAGGATGCCCAATGGATCATGAATGCTTACACCCTGGCCTGCACCAGCGTATTGATGGCAGCCGGCACACTGGCTGATCGCTTTGGCCGGCGACGCATGCTGGTGCTGTGCTTATGGGTGTTTGGCCTGGCCTCGCTGGCATGTGGCCTGGCAAACAATGCTTCCACGCTGATCGCAGCGCGTTTTGTTCAGGGCGTGGGCGCGGGCGCGATGATGATCTGCCAGTTCGCGATTCTTTCGCACCAGTTCCGTGAACCCACGACGCGTGCACGTGCCTTCGCGATTTGGGGCGTGATCGCGGGCGTGGGCCTTGGCTTCGGGCCGATGGTGGGGGCGTTGATTCTGGCAATCGCGGACTGGCGCTGGGTGTTCCTGGTACATGCGCCGCTGACATTGTTGACCTTGGTACTGCTGCGTATCAGCGTGCAAGAGTCGCGCGACCCGGCCGGCCATCGTCTGGATATTGCGGGCATGCTGACCCTGACACTGTCGGTGTTCGCCCTGGTCTACTTCATCACTCAGGGCAGCGAGCATGGTTTCGGCTCACCGGCCATGCTGGGCTGGGCGGGCTTGTCGCTGATGGCGCTGCTGCTGTTCATCGCTGTCGAGCGCCGCAGCGCTCACCCGATGTTCGATTTCTCGGTGTTTCGTATTCAGCGCTTCAACGGCGCCTTGATGGGTTCGATTGGCATGAACTTCAGCTTCTGGCCGTTCATGATCTACCTGCCGCTCTACTTCCAGGCGGGCCTGGGCTACGACACCATGACCACCGGCGGCGCCCTGCTCGCCTACACCTTGCCCACCTTGCTGGTGCCGCCGCTGGCTGAACGCCTGGCCCTGCGCTATGGCGCCGACCGCATCATCCCGCTGGGCCTGGGCATGATGGGTGCGGGTTTTATGGCCATGGCGGCGGCCAATGGCGCCGAACATCCGAGCGTCGTACTCGTGCTTTTCAGCTGCGTGACGGCTGGCGTGGGGCTGGCACTGACCAACTCACCGACCACCAACACCACCACCGGCTCCGTCTCGGCCGACCGCGCGGGCATGGCCTCGGGCATTGACCTGAGTGCGCGACTGATCACGCTGGCACTTAATATCGCGCTGATGGGCCTTGTGCTGTTGCTCGGCATCGGTCATCACCTCTCTGGCCTGTTGCCCGATGCCACGGCCCTGGATTGGCCCGCGATCAGCCAGAACATCGCTGCAGGCAAGTTGGACACGCCGATGCTCGCACCCGCAGATGCCCAGGCGGCCCTGCGCCATGGCGCCGGTTGGGCGATGCTTTTTGCCGGCATAGGCGCTTGCGGATTGGCGTTGTTGAGCAGGTATTTCTTTCGACGTGGCAGCTAAACAAAAACGGGCCTGCAGATGCAGGCCCGTTTGATTGGATTGAAAAAACACTCAGCTATCAGCCGTTAAGCGCAGCCTGTTCGTTTTCCAGAAATTCCTCTTCGAGTTCGGCCTCGTCGGCCTTGGTATCAGGCAGAGCTTGCCCAGCGGCGCGTGGTTTGCCGCGTAACTTTCCGTACAGATGCTCCAGCGCATGCTCAAGCTTGGTGGCTGCGCCATCAATTGCCTGTTCCAGGGTGTCGGCCTTGTGCAATACCGACAGTGGTTGATGGCCCTTTGGCCGTGCTTCCAGGCGGCAACTCAAATCGTGGGGACCAGGCTTGTCGCCATTCTCGTCTTTCAGGTAGACCTCGACGCGGGTCAGGTCTTCTTCGTAACGTTCGAGCGTGCTCTCAATGGTAGTACGTACCCACTCCTCCAGTCGGATGCTGCTTTCAATATGGTTATCGCTATTGACTTGGATTTGCATAGTTCTTCCCTTATTTCAGCTAGCTCGCAGGAGGTCACAAACTGCAACACCGGGGTGGTGAAACCATGACCTCTTGTTTACACAATTGAGCACTCAGAAGAACAATTCAACCCCTTTGCAAAGATAAATTACATATTACGAATTAAGCCTGACGACGAGCAAAAACGCTGTTAGGGTGGGGAGTTAGTTACATCTTCTTACGCTTAGCCAACCTTACAATTGCCCCTCTCCCAGCGGGTGCAATCCGCGAAAAATCCCCGCTTCCTCCACCAGCCAGTCATGCACCGCGCGTACGCCCGGATGGCTCAGCGCGCCCGGCGCGTACAGCAGCACGTAGCGTTTGTGGTTTGGCACCGCGAGGCCGAACGGGACGATCAAAGTGCCACGCTCCAGCTCGTCATTGAGCAAGGTTCGCCGTGCAATCGCCACGCCCATGCCGGCAATGGCGGCCTCGATGGTCAGGTGATTGCGGTTGAACGTGTGCCCACGCCGTACATCGGCGTGGTGGTAGCCGATGGCATTCAAGTAAAACTCCCACTCAGCGTATTCATAACTCCCACGCCAGGCGGTGATGTCGTGCAACAGCGGAAAATGCACCAGGTCGGCCGGGCCATGCAGTGGCGGACGCCCACGCAGCAAGCTGGGTGCGCACACCGGGAAAATCTGCTCTTCGAGCAAGGCTGTGGATAACAGCCCGGGATAGCTGCCGTCGTTCAAGTCGATGGCCAAGTCGAAATCGCCCTCATGCAGGGCGACGCTGCTGTCTTCCGCGACCATGCGCAGTTGAATATCCGGAAACCGTTGCTGCAGACGCGGCAAACGCGGGGTCAGCCACTTACCGAGAAACGAAGGGATGGACCGCAAGCGCAAGGTGCCGCTGATCATTCCCGCGTCCAGCCGCTGCAACTCGGCATCAATGCTGCCGTAGGCCTCGCCCACCGTCGCCGCCAGCCGCTGCCCCTCGGCGCTCAGCTCTACGCCGCGCGCGCGTCGGTGAAACAGACGAAACCCCAAACGCTCTTCCAACTGGCGGATCTGTTGGCTCACCGCCCCCGGTGTGATGTGCAGTTCTTCGGCGCATCGGGTGAACGACAAATGCCGCGCAGCACAGGAAAAAACGTGCAACCAGACATACGTCTGGCCATGAAGGGGCCGAGTCATAGGGTTTAGTCCTGCTAAAGGGTGTCTTAGGATAATTCGTTGGTCAGTGCCGTTCCAGAGGCTCAGTATCGCGCCAATTCCGCTCGTCCTACAAAACATGGCAGCGATTCCTACTCCATTGCTTGTAAGGCTTTAGCATGGCTATCAGCGTTTTCGATCTATTCAAGGTGGGCATCGGCCCCTCCAGCTCCCATACCGTCGGCCCGATGCGGGCAGCGGCGACCTTTGCCCAGGCCCTCACCGACCAACAATTGTTGAGCCAGACACGCCGTGTCGAGGTGCGCCTGTACGGTTCGCTGTCTGCCACCGGTGTCGGCCACGCCACCGACCGCGCCTGCGTGATGGGGCTGATGGGCGAATGGCCAGACAAAGTCGATCCCACCTCGATCAATGCACGTATCCAGCAATTGCGCGAAACCGGCCAACTGCTGCTCGCAGGTAAGCAGGCCATCGCCTTCAACTGGCACACCGACCTGCTGCTGCTGGAAGAAAGCCTGCCCTACCACCCCAACGCCATGTCCCTGCACGCCTATGGCGACAACGGCCTACTGAGCGAACAGACCTATTACTCGGTGGGCGGTGGTTTCATCATCGAAGCGGCCGAAGCCGCTTCCGGCATTGCGCCGACCAGCGATGTTGAATTGCCCTACGACTTTTCCAGCGCCGTCGAACTGCTGGCCTTGTGCAACAAGCACGGTCTGCGGGTTTCCGAACTGATGATGGCCAACGAACGCGCGTGGCGCAGCGATGAGGACATCCGCAGCGGCCTGCTGCACATCTGGTCAGTCATGCGCGAATGCGTGGAGCAAGGCCTGCGCGATGAAGGCATCTTGCCGGGTGGCCTGGACGTGCCACGCCGCGCGGCGAAATTGCACCGCAGCCTGTTGGAAATCGGCAAGCCGAATGTCATCACTTCAACATTGTCGGCGATGGAATGGGTCAACCTGTTTGCCCTCGCCGTCAACGAAGAAAACGCCGCTGGCGGGCGCATGGTCACTGCGCCAACCAATGGCGCGGCGGGGATCATCCCGGCGGTGCTGCATTACTACATGAAGTTCAACGCCGACGCGTCCGATGACGATGTAGTCAATTTCTTCCTGGCTGCCGCCGCCGTCGGCATCCTCTGCAAGAAAAACGCTTCGATCTCCGGCGCCGAAGTCGGCTGCCAGGGCGAAGTAGGGTCCGCCTGCGCGATGGCCGCTGCAGGTTTGGCCGATATCCTCGGCGCCACCCCGGAGCAGCTGGAAAACGCCGCCGAAATCGGCCTGGAACACAACCTCGGCCTGACCTGCGACCCGGTCGGCGGCCTGGTGCAAGTGCCGTGCATCGAGCGCAACGCCATCGCCGCGGTCAAGGCAATCAATGCCACGCAAATGGCCCTGCGCGGTGACGGCAAACACTTCATTTCCCTCGACCGGGTGATCCGCACCATGCGCGACACCGGCGCCGACATGCATGACAAATACAAAGAAACTTCACGGGGCGGCCTGGCGGTCAGCTGGGTGGAGTGCTGATCGGAGCACTGCAACCCGTCCTAAACGTGAGCCCGCGCAAAAATAATAACGAGGCAATATCGATGACCGATGTACGTACACCTGCTGCTGAAAATCCCGCTGTCGCAATAGAGACCACCGTTACCAAAGGCTGGACCAAACACGACACCACCTGGATGCTGGGTCTCTACGGCACCGCCATCGGCGCGGGCACCTTGTTTCTGCCGATCAATGCTGGCGTCGGCGGCTTCTGGCCGCTGATCGTGCTGGCGCTGCTGGCTTTCCCGATGACCTTCTTCGCTCACCGTGGGCTGACGCGCTTTGTGCTGTCAGGCAAATCCGGCGACATCACTGACGTAGTCGAGGAACACTTCGGCGTCGGCGCCGGCAAGCTGATCACCTTGCTGTACTTCTTCGCCATCTTCCCGATTTTGCTGGTGTACAGCGTGGCGCTGACCAACACCCTGAGCAGCTTCATGGAGCACCAGCTGCACATGGCCCCGCCGCCTCGGGCGATCCTCTCGCTGGTGCTGATCCTCGGCCTGATGGCCATTGTGCGCTGCGGCCAAGGCGTGATCGTCAAAGCCATGAGCGTGCTGGTGTACCCGTTCGTCGCTGCCCTGCTGTTGCTGGCCGTGAGCCTGATCCCCAACTGGAACGGCGCATTCTTCGCCTCCGCCAGCGAAGGCATGCCGCTGCCGATATTCTTCAAGACCCTATGGCTGGCGATCCCGGTGATGGTGTTTTCTTTCAACCACTCGCCGATCATTTCCGCCTTCGCTGTCGACCAGAAACGTGTGTACGGCGCCCAGGCCGAGCGCAAGAGCAGCGGCATCCTCGCCACTGCGCACGGCATGATGGTGCTGACCGTAATGTTTTTCTGCTTCAGTTGCGTGCTGGCCTTGTCGCCGGCTGACCTGGCGGCTGCCAAAGCGCAGAACATCTCGATCCTGTCGTACCTGGCGAACCATTTCCAGACGCCGGTGATCGCCTACGCCGCGCCGTTGATCGCGCTGGTGGCGATCACCAAATCATTCCTCGGCCATTACATCGGTGCCAGCGAAGGCTTCCAGGGCTTGATCGTCAAATCCCTGCGCGGGCGTAACCGTACGCTGTCGTCCAAAGGGCTGGAACGCTGCACCGCGCTGTTCATGGTGCTCACCTGCTGGGCCGTGGCCACGTTCAACCCAAGCATTTTGGGCATGATCGAAACCCTGGGCGGGCCAATCATCGCGTGCCTGCTGTTCCTGATGCCGATGTATGCGATCCGCCGCGTGCCTGCTCTGCGCCAGTATTCGGGCCAAGTGTCGAATGTGTTTGTGGTGGTGATCGGGCTGATTGCGCTGTCTGCGATCGTTTTCTCTGTGTTGCCCTGAAACAAAGCACTGACCTCAAGAACCACGCAAAACAAATGTGGGAGCGGGCTTGCTCGCGAATACGGTGTATCAGCCAATAGATACTTGGCTGCAGGACCGCATTCGCGAGCAAGCCCGCTCCCACATTGAGATTTCACTGGCTCTGGGCGCTATACGGCACGGCCCTTGCTGTACAGCTATTGAGGAAAACGGACCTTGTGAAAACCTCAGCGACGGAGTGGCCGGTGGTCAGGCAACGCGAACTAATCCAGACACCGGTCGTCAATGACTGCATGTTCTTATCAGGCGGTAACGCACCATGGACAATCCTTTTCAGATCATCACCGACACCTTTACGCCCAAATACCGCGTCAACCTGAGCATCCAACGGCTAGATGGCAGCATCATGCTCACCCTCTCGAACGAGGATGGCGTGGTCGCCAAACGCATGATCAGCGCCGAACAGCGCAACGACCCGCAACGGCTCAAACGGCTGGTGCAAAGCATTCAGTTCGGCATCGCCATCGAGCAGGGCCACAGTGCCATGGAGATTCTGACGGTGATGACGGACGGCGACCATAAACTGCTGCAGCAACCGCCCGCTCGCGCCCTGCCCTTCAGCGTCGGGCTTTAAAGCTCGCCCTTCTCGGTTTCCAGGCTCGCCTCGCCTTTGCGACGCGGGCCTTCGACTTTCACCGAAGGAAATGCCGACGAGGCGTAGCGCACCACCAGGATCGAGAATGCCAACAGCAAAATCCCGCCGCACAGGTAGATGATGCCGATGTCCGGCGGGTTGTGGTGGGAGACGTTGGAGATCAGCAGGCGCGTCAGCGCGGTGATTGCCACGTAGATCAGGAAGCGCACCGGCATGTGGTTGGTCTTGAAATAAATCCCCACCATCGCACCCAATTCCAGATAGATGAACAGCAGCAAAATGTCATCGATCTTGATGTGCCCGGTTTCCAGCATCCCCAGAAACTCCATCACCGCCGCCCACGCGGTCACCGCACCAATGGCGAACAGCGCCAGGTAGTGGAATGTCTCGACAAACAAATTACCCAGCGACTCAGCCAGCCCATGGACGTTCTGGCGCAGTTTTTCGGCCCAGTTGATTTTCACGATGATGCTTCCTTAGGTCGGCTCGACCGGATAATGCGATTTGGACGTGACGGTTGTTCTGCATGCAGAAAAAAGGCCAGACAGTAGGAGTTGAGATGGTGGCCGCGTGATATGAGACACAAGGTCGTCACAGGTAAGGCGCCAGCCTCGACTACGTGCACCTCGCGGCAGTGCTCAATGCCTATTTCCCGACTACATTAAAAAACTGCTACCCAAACCCCGTGGTTTGGCTTACCCTTTTCGCTGTATATAAATACAGTAGTCGCAAAAGACAACTATCGTGAAGGCATGTGAGGTGGTGAATGGCCGTCGAAGTGGTATACCGCAGCAGCCGAGATCTGGAGCGTTTGTTCATGGATAAAGCCGAAGCTGACCGTCATGACAAAATGCTTGAACTCGCTGAGTTGCTGGCAGAAGTGTTGCAAAAAGCCGTGCCGTCCCTGAGCGAGCAGCAGGTGGAAGAAGCCGGGATCTACATGGCGAAGAATCGCGATGTATTTGCCAAGGCGTTCAAGAGCCAACCGGACGCATTGTCCGAGTTGCTGAACCCAACGGCGGAATAAAGCCCGAATTGAACAGGCTCTGAATCCTTGATTCAGGGCCTTTTTAATGCCCGATTATGGGTAGAGCAGCCGTTCGGCCAGCTCATCTGCCACCCGGGCGGGCGAGCGTTTTTCGGCTTGGGCGTGGGCGAAGATTTCCGTCAGGCGCGTGCCGATGTTCGCCAGGTGCGCGGTGATGCTCGGCAGCTCGGCGCCGTTATGTTTAAGGGCGACGTAGATCAGGCCGCCGGAATTGATCACATAGTCCGGCGCGTAAAGGATGCCGCGCCCTTCCAACTGGTCGGCGATGTCCAGGGTGGTGAGTTGCGCGCTGGCCGAACCCGCCACGGCGGCGCAGCGTAACTGGCCGACGCTGTGTCGATTGAACACGGCGCCGACGCCGCAAGGCGCAAGAATGTCGCACGGCGTGCTGAGCAAGGCGTCATTGGCGATGGGGTGCGCGCCGAGTTGCTCCATGGCCAGTTGCACCTTGCCATTATCGATGTCGCTGACCAGCAGTTCGGCGCCGGCCGCGTGCAGTTGCTCGGCCAGTGCATAACCCACATTGCCCAGGCCCTGGACGGCCACGCGCAAACCTTCAAGGTTGTCGCTGCCCAGTCGGGCCATGGCGGCAGCGCGGATGCCGGTGAACACGCCCATGGCCGCATGCGGCGCCGGGTCGCCCGCGGCAGTGGTGCTGGTGACGAAGCGGGTGTGCTGGGCGATGCAATCCATGTCTGCTACCGAGGTGCCGCTGTCGATGGAAGTGATGAAGCGGCCGTCGAGCTTTTCGATGCAACGGCCAAACGCTTCGAACAGCGCTGCGCGGCTTTCCACGTGTACGGGGCGGATGATGACCGCCGTGCCGCCGCCCACCGGCAAACCGGCCAGGGCAGCCTTGTAGCTCATGCCTTGAGCCAGGCGCGCGGCATCAGCCACGGCACTTTCATCGTCGGGGTAAGAAAGGTAGCGACAACCGCCCAAAGCGGGGCCCAGGCGGCTGTTGTGAATGGCTATGACCGCCTTCAGCCCGGTCACCGGATCGACGCTCAGGTGCAGCGATTCAAGGCGGGTGCTGTGCATGAGAGCAAACATCGTCAAGCTCCCGAATCACTTCTGGTAGAGGCCCAAGTATAGGCTGACGGTAGGAAACTGCCGAAGCGCGCTGGAATAAGCCGACCCAATTCACAGACCCCGCGACATAAGCAGGCCGGATATTTCTTAATCACTGGACGAAAATTCACAGCAAGGCTAAAACGGGGGCATCCGCCGGAGAACGCAATGAATCCCCGCACAGCTTTTTTCGCCTGCCTGGACCGTTCACCCCCAGCGCTGTTTGAAGCCGCGCTGTGGATTGCTGCCGAGCACGACCCGGCCGTACAGCCGCTGTTGATCCTGCAAGAGCTGGCCGTGCTGCAACAACAGGTCAGCGTGGGCATGCCCTTGTTGCCGGCGGATGAACTCGGCCAACCGCTGCTGCGGCGCCTGAATGACCTGGGCTTCGCTCAGGATGACTTCACCCCACTGCGCCCCGCCGCTGCCCTTCTCGACAAGGTGCTGCAACGTAAACGCGGGCAGCCGTTGGCGATGGGCCTGATTGCGCTGGAGATGGCCCGGCGCCTGGACATTCCGATGGTCGGTGTGAATTTTCCGGGGCATTTCCTGCTGCGCGTGCCCGGTGCCGATCACCTGCTGGACCCCTGCGGCGGGCGGCGTCTGTACCCCAATGATTGCCGTGAGTTGCTGCACCGCCAGTACGGCCCGAACCTCAAGTTACAGGCCGACCACTTGCTCACCGCCGAGCCGCGCTCGATCCTGCAACGGTTGTCACGCAACCTGCGCCAACTGCACCTCTCCAACGACAACCCGCTGGCCGCCTTGATCGACGCCGAGCGCGTGCTGGAATTGGGCAACGCCAGCGCCGCCGATTACCTGGCTCGGGCCAGCCTGTACCAGCGCCTGGATTGCCCCAGCGCCGAGCGCTTCGACCTGGAGCACGCGTTGTTGCTCAGCGAAGACCCGATCCAGCGCCTGCGCCTGACCGAGCGGCTGGGGCACTTGCCGCCCAATTCAGTGGTGCATTGAACTGGTGATTGCGGCTTATATGGCTGGTCGTGGCGAGCGTGCTTGCCCCGCGTTGGGCTGCGCAGCAGCCCCAATCCCCAATCCCCAATCAATATAGTCACCGCATCTCTCCAGACAAACCGCAGTGGCAGGTTTTTGGGGCCGCTTCGCAGCCCAACGCGGGGCAAGCCCGCTCGCCACAACACGCCATCACAACATCTACCCAGCCAACACCATCAGTGCTTGGCCGGTGCTTTGAGAATATCGCTGTGGAACGGCCCCTTCGCCGCAACTGATCCAGGCGAACGCACCTGAATGATCAACAGCGCTGCGATCACCGCCGGAATCGCGCAGAAGAAGAAAATCTGCTGCACCGGTATATGCATGGCCAACAGCATGCTGCCAAACAGCGGCCCCAGGATTGACCCGAATCGCCCCACGCCCAAAGCCCAGCCGGTGCCCGTGGCGCGCACGTGTGCCGGGTAGAAATTGCTGGCGAAGGCATTGAGGGTCAGTTGACCACCGATGATGCAGAAGCCGGCCGCAAACACACAGGCCACCAGATAACGCGGGTTATCGTGATTCAAGCCGAGCAGAATGGTGCACACCGCAGCGGCGGCCAACACGCCGGACAACAGCCGCACTTTGCTTTTCAAGCGATCGGCAAACCAGGCCATGCCGATGGCACCCAAGGTGCCGGCAAACAGGAACATCGAGGTCACCAGATTGGCTTCCTTCAATGGCAGGCCGCTTTCCAGCAACAACGACGGCAGCCAACTGATCATGAAATACAGCAGGATCAGGCTGACGAAAAAGGTTGCCCAGATCAGCACGGTCGGGCGCGCGTAACCCTTGCGAAACAGTTCCACCACCGTCAGTTTGCTGCCCTGCTCCTGAAGGTTTTCAGCTTCACTCGCCAGCGGCGGCTGCCAACCCGGCAGCATGCGCGCGGTGACTGTACGCAAGCGCGCATACGGCGGTGCATCGCGTAACAGCCGCGGCAGGGATTCCGGCAACAGCCACATCAGGAAAGGAAACAGCAGCAACGGCGTCACGCCGCCCGCCAGGAACACCGCCTGCCAGCCGTAGCCTTCGATAAACCCGGCGGCGACAAAACCGCCGGCTGCGCCGCCAAACGAAAAGCCACACGCGGCCAGCGTCACCATCAAGGTGCGCATCCGCGGGGGCGAATAGTCCGACATCAGCGCCATGGCACTCGGCATCGCGCCGCCCATGCCGATGCCGCAGATAAACCGCGCGGCCATCAATGTGGTCAGGGAATTGGCAAACACCATCAGCACCGTGAGAGTGGCGTAGATCAGCACGCAGCCGAGCAGGATGCGGCGCACGCCGAAGCGGTCGGCCAATGGCGTCACCAGCAGCGAGCCGAGCGTCAGGCCCAGCAGGTTGGCGCTGAACACCGGGCCGAACGCGGCTTTTTCCAGGCCCCAATCCTTGGCCAATGCCGGCACCACATAACCCAGTACCTGGGCATCGTAGCCATCGGTGACCAGCAGCAACGCCAGCAACACGAGGATCAACCACTGATAGCGCGACACCGGACGGGCGTCGAGTGCCGCACGAAAGCTGGCAATCTGATTGTGCATCGCAAGGTACCTATTATTTTTATAAGGGTGACGCTGATCAACTGTGGGCGCTGGCTTGCCTGCGATGACGGCCTGTCATGTGCGCCATCACTGGCTGACACTGCGCTATCGCAGGCAAGCCCGCTCCCCCATTGATTTAGGGTGTGTCCGGGGTATCGGGTTGATTAGCCGGGTGCGCCTGCACAAATGCCGGATGCTGCGCCGCCAACGCCGCCACGCGCGCAATGCGTGGGTACGCCGCCAGCGGCACTTTGAAGCGTTCCGCCGCATACAACTGCGGAATCAAAAACGCATCCGCCATCCCCGGCTGCTCGCCAAAACAAAAACCTTTATCCCCAATCAACTGCTCCACTGCGCCCAGGCCCTGGCTGATCCAATGCCCGATCCACTCCAGCAATTGCGCTTCATCGTGCCCCCACTTGCGCAATAGGTTCTGGGTACTGGAGTTGTGCAGCGGGTGAATATCACAGCCGATGATAGACGCCACTGCGCGCTCATGGGCGCGCGTCGCCAGGTCTTTGGAAAGCAGCGGCGACTGTGGATAACGCTCCTCCAGGTACTCGATGATTGCCGGCGACTGAGTCAACAGTTCGCCTTCGTCCGTGCGCAACGCCGGCACGCGGCCCTGCGGGTTGATCGCCAGGTAGTCCGGCTGGCGATTGGCACCGCCCGGCGGCACCAGCAAATTGACCGGCACCGCGGTGACGTCCAGCCCCTTGAGCGCCAGGGCGATCCGCACGCGGTATGACGAAGTGGAGCGGTAATAAGTGTAGAGTTCCATCGCCCTGCCCTCTTAACGCGCCGCGACGACGGTGCCACGGCACTCGCCGAACCCGATGGAGGCAAACCCTTCGCGGCTGCAACGCGCGCGCAGGATGATTTCGTCGCCGTCTTCGAGAAACTTACGGACCTCGCCCGAGGCCAGTTGAATCGGCTTTTTACCGCCTTCGGTAATCTCCAGCAGGCTGCCGAACTGCCCCGGCTGCGGGCCAGACAATGTGCCCGAACCAAACAGATCACCGGCCTGCAATTGGCAGCCGTTGACGCTGTGGTGCGCAACCATTTGCGCCACAGTCCAGTACATGTGCTGGGTGTTGCTCAGGGTCAGGCGATGGGCCGGCAGATTTTGCTCACGCATCGCGGCGGTGGTCAGCAGCACTTCCAGTTCGATGTCGAAACCGCCTGCGGCCTGGTCACGCTTATCCAGCAGGTACGGCAGCGGTTGCGGATCGCCCTCGGGGCGTGCCGGTTGGGCTTTGCGGAACGGCTCCAAGGCTTCGGCCGTCACCACCCAGGGCGAAATGCTGGTGATGAAACTTTTCGACAGGAAAGGCCCCAGCGGCTGGTATTCCCAGGCCTGGATATCGCGCGCCGACCAGTCATTGAGCAGGCAGAAACCAGCGATGTGCTCGGCCGCATCGCCAATCGCGATCGCGTCGCCCATGGCATTGCCCTGGCCGATCCAGATGCCCAGTTCCAGTTCGTAATCCAGGCGCGCGCAAGGACCAAACGTTGGCTCGGTTTGGCCGGCCGGCAGCGTCTGGCCTTTAGGCCGACGCACCTCGGTGCCCGACGGGCGAATGGTGGAGGCACGGCCGTGATAACCGATCGGCACGTATTTGTAGTTGGGCAGCAGAGGATTGTCGGGGCGGAACAATTTGCCAACGTTCTGCGCGTGTTCGATGCCGACGTAAAAGTCGGTGTAGTCATTGATTTTTGCCGGCAAGTGCATCTGGCAATCGGCGGCGAAGTGCAGCACCTGCGCCTCACGGGTTTGCAGTTTGCTGCCTTCGGCAAGCAGCTCCAGCAGGCGTTCGCGCAAGGCCAAACGCGGGCCACGGCCAAGCTCGAAGAACGCATTCAACTGGCCGCCGACAGTCGCCTCGACCGCGCGGCGGGCTTCGCCGTCAAACTCATCCAGGGCCGCGTGCAGGTCGAGAATGCAGTCGCCAATCGCCACGCCGCTGCGCGGTGCCGAGCCATTGATACTGAACACGCCCAGCGGCAGGTTCTGCAGGGGAAAGTCCTGGTGACCGTTGGCGGAGGCCACCCAACTGCGGGCTAGGGTTGGTTGAGTCATGGGTTATCTCCGGTTCGGGTTGAAGGTGGCAGGCAGTGAGGCCCAGCACGCGTCGTAAGCGGGTTGCAGTTGCGGGCATTCCAGGGCGAACTGTGTGGGGCGCAGCACTTGGCTGGTCTCGAACATGAAGGCCATGGTGTTATCAATCTTGTGCGGCGCCAGCTCGACATTGATCGCCTTGGTGCAGGTTTCACCGTCCGGGCCGTGCGCGCTCATGCAGCTGTGCAGCGAGGCGCCGCCGGGCAGGAAGCCTTCGGCCTTGGCGTCGTAGGCGCCCTGGATCAGGCCCATGTATTCGTTCATCAGGTTGCGGTGGAACCACGGCGGCCGGAAGGTGTTCTCGGCCACCATCCAGCGCGGCGGGAAGATGACGAAGTCGAGGTTGGCCAGGCCGTGCACGCTGGTAGGCGAGGTCAATACGGTAAAAATCGACGGATCCGGATGATCGAAGCTCACGGTACCAATGGTGTTGAAACGGCGCAGGTCGTATTTGTACGGCACGTTATTGCCGTGCCAGGCGACCACGTTGAGCGGTGAGTGATCGAGTTCGCAGCCCCACAGCTCGCCGAGAAATTTCTGCACCAGCGTTGTCGGCTTTTTGAGGTCTTCGTAGTGGGCAACCGGTGTGAGGAAGTCACGCGGGTTGGCCAGGCCGTTGCTGCCAATCGGGCCAAGGTCGGGCAGGCGCAGCGGCGCGCCGTGGTTTTCCGCGATGTAGCCGCGTGCGTGCGCGTCCAGCAGTTCGACGCGAAATTTCAGGCCCCGCGGCAGTACGACAATTTCCAGCGGCTCCACGTCCAGCACGCCCAACTCGGTGGCGATGCGCAGGCGACCCTGCTCGGGGACGATCAACAGTTCACCGTCGGCGTTGAAGAACACGCGCTCCATCGAGCGATTGGCGCGGTAGGTGTAGATGCTGATGCCAGACGGCTGTTGCGACCCGGCGTTGGCGACCATGCCCACCAGGCCGTCGATGAAATCGGTGGGCTCACTCGGAATATCCAGAGGGTTCCAGCGCAAGCGGTTGGGCGTCACTGCGCCCAACGGCCCACCGGCCAACTGCCGCTCAAGCTTGACGAACGCCGGGTGATTGGCCGACGGCTGAATGCGGTACAGCCAGGTGCGGCGGGCTTCGCTGCGCGCCATGGTAAAGGCTGTGCCGGAGAACAGTTCGGTGTACAGGCCGTACGGGGCTTTTTGCGGGGAGTTCTGGCCAATGGGCAGCGCGCCAGGCAGGGCTTCGCTGGCGAATTGATTGCCAAAGCCCGATTGGTATTCGAGGTTCATGGAGCATCCTCTGAGCGGAAGTTGTTTTTATCGTAATCCAGTTACGCATAACGTAATTTGATCACTGTCGACCGTCAAGCTATAAAGACGCCCATTCCCCCTCTCGGATTCTCGCTCCTCCATGGAAAAGCCCCGCGACACCGGTAAACAGAAAGTCCGCTCGGCCGAAGTGGGCACCGATATTCTTAAGGCTCTCGCCGAACTGTCGCCGGCCACGTCGCTGTCGCGCCTGGCCGAGCATGTGCAGATGCCGGCGAGCAAGGTTCACCGCTATTTACAGGCGCTGATCGCCTCGGGTTTTGCTGAACAGAACACCGCCACCAACCATTACGGCCTGGGTCGCGAGGCGTTGCGCGTGGGGCTGGCCGCGCTGGGCAGCATGGATGTGCTGAAAGTCGGCGCCCTGCCCCTGGCCGAACTGCGCGATGAGTTGAATGAAACCTGCTTTCTGGCAGTGTGGGGCAACCAGGGCGCGACTGTCGTGCACATCGAGCCGGCGGTGCGCGCGATCACGGTGGTGACGCAGCTGGGTTCGGTGTTGCCGCTGCTCAGCTCGTCCACCGGGCTGGTGTTCAGCGCTTACCTGCCATCGCGGGAAACCGTGGAATTGCGCGAGCGCGAGATCCAGGCGGGTAACGCCCATGCGTTGGCGGACGATCAGGCTTACGCCACCGCGTGCGAGCAGATCCGCAGCCGTGGCCTGCACTTTGTGCACGGTTTGCTGATGCCCGGCGTCGACGCGTTGTCGGCACCGGTGTTCAACGCGGTCGGCCAGGTGGCGGCGGTGATGACCGTGGTTGGCCCGACCTCACTGTTCCACGCCGATGAAGATGGCCCGGCGGCGCAGCGCTTGCTGGCGGCGACCCGGGCCGTGAGTTGGCGGATGGGCTATCAGCCCTGAATCAATCGTCCCAGCGAGACAGGGCCACGGCCACGCGGTTCTCCAGCGCCTTGACCTGCGCGCCGGCCACCACGTAGTTATTGCTCAGCATCGAGAACACCAACGTGCGCCCATGGGTGTCGTTGAGGTAGCCGCTTAATGACGATACGCCGCCCATGGAGCCGGTCTTGGCATGCAGGTTGTTTTCAGCCGGCGTGCCGCGCAGGCGATAGCTCAGGCTGCCGCCGGTCATGCGGTCAGTGTTGCCGGCAATCGGCAGCGCGTTGTACCAGGCGTTGAACCACGGCTGTTTGCGCGCGGCCAGCAGCAGGTCGGTGAGGGTTTGCGACGACACCAGGTTCTGCCGTGACAACCCTGAGCCGTCGACCTGGCGCAGCGCCGTGGTGTCCAGGCCCTGGCGCTTGAGGAAACCGGCGACAGCCACCACACCCGCCGCCGCCGTGCCGCTATTGGCGGTCTGACGGCCCATGGCCTTGAGCAAGGCTTCGGACATGTTGTTGTTCGAGAGTTTGAGCAGCGGCGTGATCAATTCCTGTAACGGCGCCGATTGATGCTCGGCCAGCACGGTCGCCGCAACCGGGCTTGCACCGCCCATCACCCGCCGCCCGAGCACCGTGATGCCCTGCTGCGCCAATGCGTGTTCAAACAGGTTGGCCACCAGTTGCGTCGGCTCCCAGACACTCACCAGCTGCGGGCTCTGCCTGCCCGGCGCCACCGCGCCGCTGAGCTGCAGAAGATTGGTGCCATGGCGGCGGTTGATGCCATACGTATTGCCCGGCCCACTGACGGCGCGGTTGCTCAATTGCAGGTAGTCGGTGGGCGGAAAGATCTCGACACTCACCGGTTGGCCGACACGCGCCGGTGCCTTGGCCGTGACCAGTACGCTGCCCGCATCAAAATCCGCATTGGGTGACACGGTCAGCGCCGAAATCTGTGCGCCATAGTAGGTGGTCTCATCATCGTGGGACCAATCGACACCGAGCCGCTCGCCGTCAAACCAAGTGTCGTCAAACACCAAATCGCCCTGGACCTGACGCACGCCCTGGCTGGCCAACTGCGCGGCCAGGGCCTGGTAGTCGGCGAATTGGATCGTCGGGTCGCCGAGGCCACGCAGGTACAGATTGCCAGTCAGGCGATCGCCCTGGCGTATGCCGTTGCTCAGCAGTTGCGTGGAGAACCGGTATTGCGGGCCCAGCACTTCCATCGCCGCCGCCGTGGTCAGCAGCTTGAGATTGGACGCGGGGACCAGACGCGTGCGCGGGTTGTGCTGATAAAGCGTGGCGCCACTGCGCGCGTCACGCACCGTCAGCGAAACCGTGGCGCCGTGCAGCGCCGGGTCGGCCAGCAGTTGGTTCAGGGTCGCCTGGGTGGAGGTCTGCGAAACGCTCGCGCAGCCGCCCAGCAAGAAGCTCAAGCCAACCAGCATCGCGCTGGTGTGTATCCATCTGCCCAAGTGCATCAGTAGCGTTTTCCCGCGAAGTTTTCAGTGGCGGCAACGCTACCAGCTCAATGCCGTTGTGGCGAGCGGGGCTGTCGTGGCCAGTGGGCTTGCTGCGGCCACCGG
>NZ_CAWOAW010000014.1:0-62733 GCF_963879675.1 Pseudomonas sp. Larv2_ips | reverse complement strand
GGGTTTGTGGGGGCAAGCCCGCTCGCCACAGCAGCCCGCCCGCGACTGAATGCCCGCCTGGCACGTTAAAACTGCAGCGTGCTGGACACCGACACCTGCCGCGCATCGCCGAGCGACACAAACACCCGGCTCGCGGCCGAGGTGTAGTACGTGCGGTCGAACAGGTTCTTCACATTGAGCTGGAACTTGACCTTCTGGCCTTCGATCTTGGTGTCGTAGGTGGCAAACGCGTCGGCAACGGTGTAGCCCGGCAGGTTGAAATCGTTGGCGGCATCGCCTGCGCGCTCGCCGACATAGCGGGCACCTGCGCCCAACCGCAGCTGATCACCACCAAAAATAGTGCCGAAATCGTAGACCGCCGACAGCGAGCCCGTGTGCTTGGCCACGTTTTGCAGGCGGTTGCCCTCAAGCGTCGGGTCTTTGTCCTTGGTGTCGAGTGCATCGGTGTAGGCGTAGCTGCCGATCACGCTCCATTGGTCGGTCAACTGGCCGGTGGCGTCCAGTTCCAGGCCACGGGAGCGCACTTGCCCGGCAATGCTGTAAACGGTGTTGGCCCCTGATCCCACCGAGACCAGCACGTTGCGTTTATCGATATTGAACAACGCCGCGCTGGCGGTGATACGCCCTGGGATGTCGAGCTTGGCCCCCAGTTCCCACGACTTGGATTCCTCAGGCGTGAGGTCGCCGGTCAAGGTGCTGCCGTCAGCCAAGGCGGCGATGGTGGAGTTGGGTTTGAACGACTCGGTGTAGCTGCCGTAGAACGACAACTCATCCGTGTAGCGGTACACCAGGCCGGCGCGCGGCACCCACGCCTGGCCATTGCCGTTGGTGTTGGCCGTGAACGGCACACCCTTGCCGGCGTACTGGTCGTACACCTGATAGCGCACACCGCCCACCAGGATCCACTGATCGGTCAGGTGAATGGCGTCCTGGAAAAACACTGAGTCGCTGCGCAGCAGGTCCGTCTGGGCGCTGTCCTTGGCACTGACGGTGGTGCCTTGCACGTCCTTGCCGTAGACCGGATCGAGGTAGCTGAAGGCGCTGCGTTGCGCCTGGCGGATCAAGTCGGCGCGGTAGATCTTGCGGTACTCATCGTCCAGGCCGAACACCAGGTCATGCTGCATGCCACCGACGTTGACGCTGCCTTCCAGGCTCATCGTGGCGAAGCGATCGGTGGTCAGCGCACCCCGTGTGCCGTCCATGCTGCGGGTCAGGGTGCCATTGGGATTGACCGAAACCGTGCGCACCTGGCTGGCATCATAGGTCTCGCGGTTCCAGCTGTAGCCGATGTGCGCCTTCCAGTCGTCGTTCAAGTCGTGGTCGACTTCCAGGCGGTACAGGTCGGAGCGGCCTTCCATGTTGTTGAACGGCTCATCCAGGCGACGGGTCGTGGGGATGTTCAGCGGGTGATTGGTCTTGGGGTCGATGGCGGTGCCCCGGTCGAACGGCGAGAGGAATTCGCGGTGCTCGTAGGCGAAGACCACTTTGGTGGTGTCGCCGTACCAGGCCAGGGACGGCGCCACCAGCGTCTCGCGGTGGGTGCCGAAATTGCGCCAGTAATCTTCGTCTTCATGGTCGACGATCAGTCGGTACGCCAGGCCACTGTCGCCAATCGGGCCGGTGGTATCGAGGTTACCGCCACTGCCGTTCTTGCCATCGCCGAAGGTCGAGCCACGGGCGGTCAGGGAGGTGGATTGGGTCAGTTCCGGCTTTTTGCTGACGATATTGACCACGCCGCCCGGGTCCTGAATACCGTACAACAATGAAGACGGCCCCTTGAGCACTTCAACGCGCTCAGCGGTGGAGTTCAGCGCACGCCCCTGCACCACGGGCATGCCGTCTTGCATGATCGAGCCATTACGGTTATCGCCAAACCCGCGCAGCATCACCGCGTCCTGGGTACTGGCCAAGGTGTTGGCCTGGGTGATGCCGCTGATATTGGCGAGAGCGTCGTCCAGGTTACGCGGGGTCTGGTCGCGCAGCACCTGGGCGGGCACCACGTTGACGGTTTGCGGGGTTTCCAGCAACAGGCCATGGGAGCGCATCACCGAACTGGTGGGTGGCGGCTGGTAACTGGTGCTGTCCTGGGCCTGGCCGGCGCCGCTGATGGTGGTGGCGCCGAGGTTGACCGCGCCGTCGGTGGGCACAGGTTCAAGGGCCAAGGTGCGGGCGTCGATCTGGCGGAAGGTAAAGCCTGAGTGGCCGAGCAGGCGTTGCAGGGCCTGGGTCGCGCTCATCTGCCCGCTGACGGCAGGGGCGCTGAGACCGTAGGGCGCTTCATCGGTATAGATCACGCTGATCCCGGTGACGCGGCTGAAATCACTCAGGGCCTGAGGCAGTGGCTTGGCTGCCAGCGCAAAATTGAACTGGGCGCTTTGCTGCTCCTGCGCCTGCGCAACGGCCAGGGGCAGCAACGCCAGCCCCGACACCGCCAGTACCGAGGCTCCCAGCCACTGTTTTACCCAACCGCCCGCCGTCGATTTCATGCTCTGAGAACCCGTGTAGAAAACGCTGTTAATGCGAATAGATCGCAGTTTCAAGCACTACACGGATGGGCGGTGGATTTACCTCACGTTGTTTTGAAAATAATTTGATTTACTGCGCCTGAATGCGAAACCCCAACCGTGGGAAATGCACATGCACGGTGCCGCCGCGTTCGTCGGTACGCCGCAGGATCAATTCCTCACGCCCGGCGAACAGCAACTCGCCGGCCACCAGGTCGGTGCCGTAATCGGTGGCGCAAATGGTCACCTGCTGGCCAGGCTTGAAGCCGTTCAAGTCCTCGAACAGTTCATCCGGCAAGGCCGCAGGTGTCGCGTTACGCGCCACGTCCAAGGCCTGTTCGGCGCTCATCTCGCTGGCGGTGCCATGGCCGAAGCTCAGTACACGGTCCAGCCAGGCAGCGACGGCGGGATAGGCATCCACCAGCGGCGCCGTCACCGTGGAGCCCTTGAGGAACCACAACGGATGCGCCAGGGCGAAGTCGGCAATCGACGGCTCGCCGAACAGGAAATCCCCTGCCTGGTGCTGCAATTGCTGATCGATGCGGCTGATGATCGTCGGCCATTGGTGCTTGGCCCGATCCAATTGCACGCGGGTCGCAGTGCCGCCGCTGAACAGTTTTGCGCGGTCCGCCACCAGCACGTCAAGCATCTGCGGCGGCACCTTGGCGAACTTGACGGCCAGGGATTCGGGCTGGAACACCAGCGCAACGGCATGCGAGAACACCAACGAATCGGCCCACGCGGCGAAGCTTTGCGTGACCAGCTCCAGGCCTTGGGGAAACAGCGCCGGCGCGGACTTTTCCTGCTCCAGGCGGTGGGCGATCAAGGCAGTGTCGCAGTAGATATCGGCGCCGACTTGCAGCACCGGCGTCTTGCGATAACCGCCGGTGAGGGCCGTGAGGTCAGGCTTGGGCATCACCGGCGAGATAAACACCGAGCGCCAGGACAAGCCCTTGAAGCCCAGCATCAGGCGGGCTTTTTCAGCAAAGGGGGATTGCGGGTAGTGGTGCAGGATCAACTCAGACATGCCAGGCTCCGCTCAAGTAAGTGAGCCGCTAGCTTAGCCTGCAACACCCCACGTGCGGGCGATGGGAACCCATCAGTCAAATCAATGAACCGCTCGCCGCCAGGCACTCCTTGGCACTCTTCTTGAGCTTTTTGATCAGCCGCTCCTGGCGCAGCGCCTCGCCCTTGCTCGCGCATTGCTCGGTGTACACCAAAGCCACCGCGGGGCTGGACAAAAAGAACCGCGCGCCCTTGCCGCTTTGGTGAGAAGCAAAGCGGCGCACCGGGTCATTGCTGATGCCGCAATACAGCGAGCCATTGGCGGCGCGCACCAGGTACACGAACCAGGGTTTGGGTTCAGTCGATTCAGTCACAGGGCAATTCGGCAAACCAGAGGAGCGCCAATCTTATCAACGACCGGCCTGAAATGCCTTCAGGCCTTTAAGCGCCTGGGCGCGCACGGCGTTTTTCAACGCAGGCGACCAACCCAGCAACAACCCCTTGAGGCCCAGTGCCTGGCGCGACCAGCGCCACAGGTCGAAGTGATCGTGGTGCTCGCAGATCCTGCCATCGCGAAACACAAACCGCGCGCCAATGTCGTTGACTACCGTGTTGCCGGTGGCGCTGAACAGGTACGTCGCCACCCAATGCGCGCTGCCGGTGGTTTCATCGCTGCGCACATGGTCGAAGGTCAGGGAAAAATTCTTCGCGCGGGTGGTGAGCATGCGCCACATGTCACCTGCGTCACGGCCACGCAGCTCGCCGAACGCGGGGTCGCTGAACACCACATCGTCGGTGTAGCAGGCGGCCATGGCTTCGGCATCCAGGCGCTGGAAGGCACTGTAGAACTCGGTGATCAGGGCGTTGTGGGCATCACTCATGGGCAGGCTCCGCAGGCGTCGAAAAGGTAGGCGCACGATAAGCCGCCAGCGCCGGTAAGGCTACCGACATTCGCCGCGCAAATGACCACGCTTACGGCACCATGCCACTGCTGCGGGCATAGGCGAACAAATCCACGTCGGTGGAGATGCACAACCGGCTCATGGCCGTGCTTTTTTGTTTGCTGATGGTCGAGATGCTGCGATTGACCCGGGCGGCAATCTGGCTGACGGTCATACCGCTGGCGAGCATGCGCACCACCTCGCGTTCTTTGCCGGACAACTGCGGCACGGCTTGCTGGTCGCCGGGGCCAGCTTCCACCAACTGCACCCGCAGGCTTTCGCTGACGAAGGTATGGCCTTCGCTCACCGCCTTGATGGCCTGCGGCAACTCCCTGGCCGAGGCACTCTTGGCCACGATGGCCCGCGCGCCCTGTGCGAAGGAAGCGCGCAGCGTGGCGATGTTGGCGAACATGGTCACCAGAATCACAGGCAATCGCGGGTATTGACGTTGCATCAGGCTCAACAGGCCGTACCCATCAGCCTGCTGATTGCCCGGCATGGCAAAGTCGGTCACCAGCAGGTCACACGGCGTGCTGTCGAGCACCGCCAGCAGTTGATCGGGGCCGTCGGCCTCGCCGACCACCTTGCACTTTCCACTGGCCTCGATCACGACTTTTTGGCCGATACGCACAATCGGATGATCGTCAGCAATTATTACGCGAAGCATGAGACCCACCATGATGGCAACTTGACCTACGCAAAATAGCGCCGGATGTGGCCGGCAACAACCGCCAAGAAAAGCAGCCAGGGCAGCCCGTGCAGCATTCTTGGCTACCGAGATTTATACCTACAAAACAAACAGAGCAGGCCGTCAGAAAGGAGCTACAGCTCAGGGCGAAATCTTCCTTCACCCCAGATGAAAGCCTGCGTCTTCACAGTGCCGACAAGTACGCCAGGTAACGCATCAGGTCCTGGCGCAACCGGATCAAGTCGCGCGCATGCGTGGCTACGCCGTCGCCACTTACCCGTGTCATCAGTTGCAGGCCGCGTTTTTCCAGCGAGGTGACGCCCAGAAATGCCACGCTGCCAATCAACCGGTGCAGGTGTTGAACGGTGTCGGCGCCATCGAGGCGCACCACCGCGCCCGAGAGCGCGCGCAGGTCTTGGCGGGCTTCATGGATCAGGCTGCCAAGCATGCTGTCCACCACTTCGCTGCGGCCAAACATCTGCACCAGCGTCGTGCGGGTTGGCCAGCCTTTTTGCCCGACCAATGCCTGTGCCTTTGTGCCCTGCTCGAATGCGCCCACGTGGGCTTGGTCCAGCCAATAAACCAGGACGTGGTGCAGCTGCAAAAAAGTCAGCGGTTTGATCAGCCACGCGTCCATGCCGGCTTCCAGGCATAGGCGGACTTCGTCAGGGCCCAGGTTTGAGGTCAGGCCGATGATGGGCAATCGCGTCGACAGCGCCTCACGTTCGCGGCGGCGGATTTCGCGCGTCATGGCATAGCCGTCCATGAGCGGCATCTGGCAGTCGGTCAGGATCAGATCAAAGTGCTGCACGTCCATCGCAGCCAGTGCGGCACGCCCATCCCTGCACGCTTTGTGGCCCAGGCCGAGGCGGTCGAGAATTCCGCTCATCAGCAGGCAGTAGGCCGGATGGTCGTCAACCACCAACACCTTGAGCCGTTGCCAGCAGGCAGGCGCGGAAGTCAACGCCCGCGGCTCATCCCCACCCATGCTGCCTGGGGGAGTGCCTGATGACATGACTACCTCAACTTACCGTATCGACGGACGATGATGGCACGCCATGCGTGCAGGAAACGGCCGCGCTCTGGCCGATCGGGCGCGGCATTCTGAAGCATCTTTTTGATGTTTTTATGACGGTTCAGCGGCGCAAAACGTATTCGAATGACTGCGCCTGGACGATACAAAAACTACGAAACTTCACAATTCCTACGTAAACAAAAGCCGGTTCTGACATGAGCGAATACTCCTTTGCCCTATCCGCTTACTCTCGTATTTGTTGTATTTCCCCGACTCGCCCCCCTCTATAAATTCGCCGCACCCCAACAAGGGGCGCGGCCTGTCCTCCATGGGTCGCAACACACATGGCTGTTTGCCCCAAGGCACAGTCAGCAATCCTTGCACCGGAACCTCACGACATGAATAAGTCCCTAGCAGCACTCGCCCTCTTTTTAGTGGCCGCTCATCAAGGCCAGGCTGTTGCCGCAAGCTCGGTGGAGTTGATCGTCAAAGGCCTGATCACCCCGAGTGCCTGCACACCGACCTTGTCCGCCAACGGCATCGTCGATCACGGCAAGCTTTCCGCCAAGGACCTCAATCAAGGCACCCCCACTGATCTGCCAGCCGTGACCTTGCAGATGAATGTGAACTGCGATGCCCAGACCTTGTTTGGCTTGAACGGCAACGACAACCGGGCGTCCTCAGCCATCGTCGCGACGGGCTATGGGCTGGGCTTGATCGATAACACGCAGAAAATCGGCACCTACCACCTTGAGCTTGTGAACCCGGTTGCGGACAACGTCGCCGTCATACCCCTGGAGTCCAACAACGGCGGGCAAACCTGGAGCGCGATTGATGGTGAATATTGGTACAGCGGCAACCTGGCCGGTTTCGGCGGTGTTTCCGGTGGCCTGTATGTACCCGTGCCGATTCAGGACCTGACCACTGACTTGGCCGTGATGACCCAGATCGCGCCCGCGCAAGACTTGAACCTGAGCAATGAAGTGTCCCTCGACGGCTCCGCCACGATCGAAGTGAAGTACCTGTAAACAAGGCTCGCTGACCCGGTGCCACGACGCATCGGATCAGCCTCGCGCGTATCGCCCTACTTGGAGGTTTTACATGATCCATCGCACCCTCGCCCCAGTGTTCATGGCGCTGATGGCCGTCATTCCCCAGGCATTTGCCTCCAGCGCCACTGACCTTAGGATCACCGGCCTGATCACGCCCAGCGCCTGCATGCCCAACCTGTCCAGTGGCGGTGTGGTCGATCATGGCAAGTTGACGGTGAAGGACCTCGATCCCCAACTGCCTACTCGCCTGGAGACCGTCAACCTGCAATTGGAGGTCACCTGCGAGGCAGAAACCCTGTTCACCCTGACCACCGTCGACAACCGCTCCGGCACCTCGGCCATCCACCCGGCGAGCCATGGCCTGGGCCGGGTCAATGACGACCAGATGCTGGGCAGCGTGGCGTTCAACGTACTGGATGCGGTTGCCGACAATGTGCCGGTGCGCACCCTCTTATCCAGCAACGGCGGTGCCGACTGGCGTCCTTCGACGTACCTGGGCCATGCCGGGCTGACCGCTTTCGCCGCCGCCGACAACCTCAACGTCCCGATTGCGGTGAAGGTGTTGACCGCCCGACTCAGCGCCTTCACCACCCTGGTAAAAGCCACCGACCTGACCCTGGTGGACGAAATGCCCATCGATGGTCATGCCACGCTGCAAGTGAAGTACTGGTAAGCCCGACCTTGCTCTTTTACCTGCCAAATCAGGAGTGGCCCGCACGATGAACAGCCTGCGCAATGCCCTTGCTATCGCCCTGCTGCTGGGCACCAGCACCAGTACCTTCGCCGCCTCCACAATCGACCTGACGGTCAAGGGCCTGATCACCCCCAGCGCCTGCACACCCGCTCTGTCGGCCGGAGGAACCGTCGATTACGGAAAACTCTCGGTCAACGATCTGCACCCGACCTACAGCACTGACCTGCCGCAGGTCACCCTCAACCTGCAGATTGCCTGCGAAGCCACCACGCCAATGGCCTTCAAACTCATCGATAACCGCCCTGGCACCCATACCATCGGCGCCAACATGGGGCTTGGCCTGACGGACGCGGGGGAAAAGATCGGCTCTGCCTGGCTTTACTTCCAGAACCCGGTGGCCGACGGCACCCCCGCCGACGTGAGCGTTTCGCTCACCAATGGCAGCAGCTGGATCAGGGCCATCAACCTGGATACGCGTGGCCTGTATGCCCCCAGCGCTGCCGCCGATTTCAGCGTGCCGATCGCCATCAAGCACTTCGCCACTGAACTGCAAGTGGGCGGCGTCATTGCGCCCACCAGCAGCATGACGTTAACCCGCGAAGTGGTCATCGATGGCAATGCCACCGTTGAAGTGCTGTACCTGTAACTGGCGCCACCCAACCCCCACGGTGATAACGACGCAATGAACCCATCGACCATCACCCGGGCGCTCACGCTGTTCGCCTTGCACCTGACGCCGGCCTTCGCCGCGTCAACCGTGGACCTGAGCGTTACCGGCCGGATCACGCCCCAGGCCTGCACTGTGTCGCTGTCCGACAGCGGCCTGATCGATTACGGCAAGATCCCGGCGCGCACCTTGAGACCGAGTGAGTTCACGCCACTGCCCAGCCGGCAAATGGGCCTGGGCATCAACTGTGAAGGGCCGACGCTGTTTGCACTGGTGGGTATCGACAATCAGCCGGATTCCTCTGTGAACCCCGAGGTTCTGTACGGCTTGGGCATGAACATTCACGCGCCGAGCGAACGCCTGGGCTCGGTAGGTTTGTCATTGCGCGGGCCGGTGGGCGACGGCAGCGCCCTGCAGGTGATCAGTTCCGCGGACGGCGGAAGCACCTGGCACCCAGAGCCCAATGCACATCCCAGGCACTACATGGGTTTCGCCCGCCTCGACACGCTGGTGCCCATTCCCATCAGACAACTGGTCGCCAGCCTGCGGGTGGACACCGCCATCAGCCCGGCCAATAGCCTGACGCTGAAACAAGAAGTGCCTTTGCAAGGTTCGATCACCCTGGACCTCAAGTACCTGTAACCCTTAGTGAATGAGTCCTCAGATGACGATGCATGTTTCCTGGATACGCGCCGGTTGTGCCGGCCTCGCTGTATGGTGCTCCGCCGCGGCGCTGGCCGATGGAATGGTGCCAGACACCTCGGTGGTGATCGTGCACGAGGCGGACGGCGAAGCGGCCGTGTCTGTGACCAATACCGACAGCAAGCTGGCCCTGTTGCACGTGACCCTCGAAGACGTCCCCGAAGACCGGGCCACCTTGCTGTTCGTCACTCCGCCGCTGTCACGGGTGGAGCCCGGCAAGCGTCAGCTGGTGCGGTTCATCCTGCAATCGGACGAGCCGCTTAAAACCCAACGGCTCAAACGGGTGGTCTTCGAAGGCATGCCCCAGCAACGCACCGGCGCCGAAGCCGGGCGTGCCCAAGTGGGCGTCACGGTGCGCCAGAACCTGCCGGTGATCCTGCACCCCAAGGGTCTGGCACCCAACCGTGAGCCGTGGCTGGGCCTGACCTGGCACCTGGACGGCGACCGGCTCAGCGTGCGCAACCCCACACCGTACGTGGTGCGCCTTGCGCAGGCGTTGCGGCTGTTGCCCGGCAACGGCTCGACCTTGCTGCCGCGCACGTATGTGTTGCCGGGAGAAACCCTGACGGTCGCGGCCCAGGGGACGGGGGCGACGTCAGTGCGCCTGCAGCCGGCCACGGTGTATGGCTTTGCTGTCGCGCCCTACGAGGCCCCCATCACGCCTTGATCCAACCGCGTCGAACCCTGCCGACGCCTCTATAAAACGAAGTGACCCCTGCGAAGGTCACCGGGAAGGCCGCCTGGCGCGTCCGCAAACCTTGCCTCGGGCTTCCCTCAAAAGAGTGTAATTGTGTGAACACAGTCATGAATTACCGTGACGGCGAAGCCCTGTCCGGCGTTATGCCGCGCCCGTCACTCGTGCAACTGGGCGGCATCGCCTGGGCGCTCAGCCATCTGCTGCTGGCCGAAAAGGCCTGGGCAGACGACGCGCCGTCAACCGGTTCGTTCGACCACCAGACCCTGCACCAGCGTGGCATCGACCCGCAACTGGCCAGCCTGCTGCTGGAAACGCCACGCTTTACCCGCGGCCGCCACGCCGTCAACCTGGAGGTCAATGGCCAACGGCGCGGTCGGGTCGACGTCAGCTTCGATGACCACGGCGCGGTGTGCTTTGACGCTGCTTTATTGCAAGCCGGTCAGCTGGTCGCACCGCCACGCCGCGTCGACGCCTGCCACGCCTTTGTCGAGCACTACCCGCAAACGGTGATCGAACCCGACCCGGCCAGCCTGGCCCTGTCACTGGTAGTGCCTACGCAGGCGTTGCGCATTGCGCCGCAGGACGTTTCCGGCTACAGCACCGGCGGTTTCGCAGCCTTGCTCAACTACGATGTGACCGGCCTGCACAACGAATACGGCGACAGCAGCAGTCGGTTCGGCTCGGCCAACACCGAAGTCGGCTTTAACGCCGGCGACTGGATCGTGCGCAGCCGCCAGGTACAGACCTGGCAGGACGGCGTCTCGCGCAGCAACCACCTGGATGCCTACGCCCAACGGACCTTTGCCAGCCAGCAGGCGGTGTTGCAGGCCGGGCAGATCAACCTCTACAACCCGGTGCTGGCGGGAGCCCCGATCACCGGCGTGCAAGTGCTCACCGAGCAGGCTCTGCAAGACCAGGATCAGGGCGCGACGATCGATGGCATCGCCAACGGCCCGGCCCAGGTGGAGGTGCGGCAAAACGGTGCGTTGGTTCACTCCACAGTGGTCCCCGCGGGGCCGTTTTCCCTCAGCCAAGTGCCGCGCTTGAACGGGCGCTCCGATGTCGAAGTGACGGTCAAGGAAGCGTCCGGCGAAGAACGGCGCTTCAGCGTGCCGGCGGCGATGCTGGGGCTGGGTCTGCCGGCGCCGGGTTACGCCGTGGCCGCCGGCACAGTGCGCAACATCGGCGACAGCAATGGCGCCGACCCCTGGGTGGTCAGCGCCGGGTGGACGGCTGCAGTCCACCCACTGATCACGCTGGGCAGCGGCCTGCTGATGGCCCAAGACTATCGCTCGGCCGGGGCCAACCTGGGTGTGCTGCCCTGGCAGGACAGCCAGTTGCAATGGGCGGTGGTCGCCGCCGAGGCAACTCGCCAGGCGCAAGCGCGCGGCGTGCAGGTGGACCTCTCGTGGTCCCAGCAAATAGGTGAACGCTGGGCCATCAGCGCCGCCAACACATGGCGCAGCGAAGGCTATCGCGACCTCACCGAATCGACCTACGCCGCCCATACCCGCGAGCAGCAGCGCTCACGCTACCGCGACCAGCAAAGCGCCACGGTCTCCTGGGCGCATCCATGGCTGGGAGCCTTCAGCGCCGGCATGTCGCGCGCCGCCTCCTTTGCCGGCGACAGCAGCCGTCGCGCACTGGCGTCGTGGGGCACGCAAGTGGGCGGCGTATCGCTGTCCGCCACCGCCGAATGGCAAATGGGCGGCCGCCGTTACAACGATGACAGCCTGTACCTGAACCTCAGCCTGCCCTTGGGCGAAAACCGTCGAGGCCGCGCCTGGGTGCGAAACTCCGGGGGCGAGCACCGCATCGGCATCGGCGTCAACGAAGCGCTCAACGATCAACTCGCCTATCGGGTGGGCGTTGAACATGACAGCCGCGACCGCGAGGTGGAGTCATCCCTCGGGGTTTCGGCCCTGCCGTTCTACAGTCAGCTGGACTTCAACTACAGCCGCTCCAGCGACGCGCGTTCCAGCTACCAGGGCGGCGCGCGCGGCGGTGTGGTGGTGCATGGCGACGGTGTGACCTTGTCGCCCTACCCGGTGCGCGACACCTTTGCGCTGCTGTCGGTGGGCCAGATGCCCGGCGTCAAGGTCAGTACGCCAAGCGGCCCGGTGTGGACCGACTGGCAAGGCCAGGCCGTGGTGCCGCAGGTCAGCGCCTATGGCCGTAGCCCGGTGGAAGTGCAGACGCGCTCGTTGCCGCGCAATGCCGACATCAGCAATGGCCTGGCCGTGGTTTCGGCAGGGCGCGGCGCCGTCGACCGGCTGGCGTTCGGCGTGGCCCTGACGCGTCGGGCCTTGCTGACCCTTGACCGGCCGGTGCCGCGCGGCGCGACGGTCACCACCGACGACGGCGAGTTCGTCACGCTGGTGCAGGAAGGCAACCAGGTATTCCTGCCCAACGTGCTCGACCCTCGGCCGCTCTGGATCCAGGGCCCCGGGCAGCCGCGTTGCGCCCTGCGCTTTGACCTGCCGCAAAAGGCCGACCCCGACGTGTATTTCGAAACCGCACCCGCCCGTTGCGTGACTCTGTGAGGACTCTCTTGAAACGTCATTACTGCCTCGCCGCCCTGCTACTGACGGGCACCGCCCACGCCCAGGACGATTGCCGACTGGACGTGAGTGAGTCGCTGCTGGACTTTGGCTCGATCCGCCGCGTCATTGACCCGGCACCCGGCCCTGAACGGCTGCTGGGTGAGCGGCGCCTGAGCATGACCTTGGACTGCCCGCAGAGCAGCGACCTGAGCGTGTTCTACCGCGGCCTGGCCGCCAGCGCCGAGCGTTTGCGCTTCACCCAGGGCGGCAGCTACCGCGTGCACGTACACGCTGGCCTGCTGGACGGCCGCGCTGTAGCGCTGGGGTTGCTGGCGGCCAGCGGCCAGCCGCCGATTGCCAGCGCCCAGGCCCTGGACTGGCGCCCCGAGCATGGCATCGTACCGATGCTCAACGGCCTGCCCGCGTATGGCCGCAGTTTCTCATTGCAACTGGCAGTCAGTGCCTATGCCGAGGAGCGCGCCACGCCTGTGCGCGATGCCGTTACCTGGGACACCACCGGGCGGATCGAGGCTGCCGGTTCCGGGCGCTCGCGGGCGCTGCGCCTGCAAGCGCATTTTGCGCCGGCGGCCTGCACGCCCGGGCTGTCCAACGGTGGGACGGTGAGCTTTGGCAAGCTGTCGATCAACGACTTGAGCCGCGATCAGGACACACGCCTGCCAGCCCGGCCGCTGACGCTCACGGTGGCCTGTGACGGGCCGACGCCGTTTGCCCTGGTCATGAAGGACAACCGCGACGGCTCCGCCACCGGCGGCCTGGATGAAACCGCCTATGGCTTGGGCGTGGATGCACGCGGGCAGAAAATCGGGCGCTACTACCTGACGGTCGACCCTGCCCAGGTCAGCGCCGACAACTTCTCCCAGGTGTATCGCACCGACTCCACCACGGGCGGCTCGGCCTGGAGCATTGCCAACAGCAGTCCCATCGACGTCGGCGCGCGCAGCCTTCTGGGGTTTACCCCGGCGGCCGGCAGCACCCAGGGCCCCGAGGCCCTGCAAAACCTCAGCGCTTTACTGAGCCTGAAAGCATTTATTGCACCACTCGACAGCCTGGACCTGAGCACTGAGGTTCGGCTCGACGGTTCGGCCACGCTCGAAATCACCTACCTGTAAGCGCTCCCGGAGCCCTCATGACCCTTCGATATCTGATTCTCGCGCCCTTGATCTTCTTCAACCCGCTGAGCCTCGCCGCTTCCAGCGTAGAGCTGAGCGTCGATGGGCTGATTACGCCGATGGCCTGCACGCCAACCCTGTCAGCCGCAGGGCTGGTCGACTTCGGCAAAATCTCCCAGCAAGACCTTAACCTCACAACCGGCACACGGCTGCCGCTCAAGTCCCTGAACCTGACCGTCACGTGCAACGGCGCCGCGCGCTACGCCTTGCGCATGCGCGACAACCGCGACGGCACGGCGCACGTCAACAGCGAGATTTACTACGGGTTGGGCCTGGACGGCAGCGGCAACAAGGTCGGTGTGTATTCGGTCAAGTTCGACCCCAAGCAGACCGTGGCCGATGCCGTGCCTTATCTGTACGGCACCGAGTCCACCACCGGCGGCGTGGCCTGGCGCACCTCCAACCGCAACCCGATCGACATCGGCGCCAACAGCCTGTTGGGCTTTACCGATCTGGAAGGCAGCACCGCGGGCCCCTCCGGCATCCAGACCCTGAACAGCACACTGACCCTGGAAGCGGTGATCAACGCCAAGCAGAACCTGGACTTGAGCAGCGACATTCGCATGGATGGCTCCGCCACCCTGGAAGTGACTTATCTGTAGCACCGACGTTTTCCAACCCAAGGAGTACCCGCTAAATGAACAAGCTTTTCCCTGTCTTGACCACCGCGCTATTACTGGCCGCCTCCACAGGTGCCTGGGCGGCATCCACTGCCGAGTTGACCGTCAAAGGCCTGATCACGCCCAGCGCGTGTACGCCGAGCCTGTCCAATGGTGGGGTGATCGACCACGGCAAGATTTCCGCCAAGGACCTGAACCCGACCCAATACACCATCATCGGCAACCATACGCTGAGCCTGACCGTCACCTGTGAGGCCGCAACGGCATTCGCCCTGTATGGCGTGGATAACCGCGTCGGCTCGACCGACAACCCCAGCGACTACGGCCTGGGGTTGATCAATGGCGATCAGAAGCTTGGGCATTACGTTTTGATGCTGAGTAACCCGCTCGCCGACAATGTGCCGGTGCAGACTATCGGCTCCACTGACCAGGGAAGTTCGTGGAACAAGGAAAGGTTCCTCGATCCGGGTCTGTACATGTCCATCGCCGCCATGAGCGACGCCAGCCAACCGCTGCCAACCAAAGACCTGGTCGCCGACCTGGAGGTGCAAACCCTCATCAACCGCACCGACGGGATGGACCTGAGTAACGAAGTGCTCATCGACGGTTCGGCCACCCTGGAAATGCGCTACCTGTAACGCCTGAAAAGCGCAGGGCTTGGGGTGACGCCCAAGCTTGCCTGGCACGGGAGCAGGTTTACTGCCCCTCACAGGCTATCTCGCTATACCTTCTCGCTGCGCACGCCCACGTACAACGCACGGCCCGCGCCCAACCCGGCGACGATGGCGCCCAGGCCGATCACGGCAAAAATCCAGCCTACGGCCGTCCAGCCGCCCGTCCAGTCATGCACCAGCCCGACCGCAAACGGCCCGAGGGACGCCAGGGTGTAGCCAAAGCCCTGGGCCATGCTCGACAGGTTGGCCGCGACATGTGAGTCGCGCGAGCGCAGCACGATCAAGGTCAGCGCCAGGCTGAAAGTGCCGCCCTGGCCTAGGCCCAGCAGGATCGCCCAGCCCCACAGACCATCGATGGGCGCGTACAGGCAGCCGAACAAGCCGCCGAGGGTCAACACCATCACCACTACAATCGCCAGCCGCTGGTCCTTGCCGCGCG
Organism: Pseudomonas sp. Larv2_ips; assembly: GCF_963879675.1. Taxonomy (NCBI): domain Bacteria; kingdom Pseudomonadati; phylum Pseudomonadota; class Gammaproteobacteria; order Pseudomonadales; family Pseudomonadaceae; genus Pseudomonas; species Pseudomonas sp. Larv2_ips. The sequence continues at coordinate 47,302 of NZ_CAWOAW010000014.1, read as the reverse complement.
TGGCCAGCCAAGGTGCGGCGAGGGAACTGGCCAACTGCACGATGACCGAGCCGGACAGCACCAGGCCCGCCTGGGTCGCCGTAAGGCCGCGACCGATCAGAATCGACGGCAACCAACCGAACACGATATAGGCCAGCGACGATTGCAGGCCCATGTACAGCGTTACCTGCCAGGCCAGCGGATCACGCAGCAACCCCCTCACGCGATACGCAACTTGATGGGCGCCGTGTTTTTGCCCCACCTGTGGCAACCAGAACGCCGCCGCCACCAGCGCTGGTAGAATCCAGAAGCCCAGGCCGATGCTCCAGCTATCCCCGAAATGCTTGCTCAGCGGCACCGTCGAGCCGGCAGCCAGGGCGGCGCCCAGGCACAGCGCCATGGTGTACACGCCGGTCATGGCGCCGGCCTGTTTGGCGAAATCACGCTTGACGATGCCCGGCAGCAACACGCCGATGATGCCGATACTTGCACCGGCAATCAGGCTACCGGCGAACAGCCCGACCTCGCCGAAAGCACTGCGCAAAATGATCCCGGCAGCCAACGTCAACAGAATCCCCAGCACCACGCGCTCAGCACCGAAGCGCCGCGCCAGGATCGGCGCCATCGGTGCGAACAGGCCCAGGCACAGCACCGGCAAGGTGGTCAGCAAACCGGCCTTGGCTGCCGACAACCCCAGGCTCTGGGAGACTTCAGCCAGCAGCGGCGACATGCTCGACAATGCCGGGCGCAGGTTCAGCGCCACCAGAATCAGGCCCAGCAGTAACAGCCACGGCCGCGCAACGACGGGCGGGGTGTGCTGCACCAGGTCGTCATCGGCTTCGGCGTCGATTAATAACTCTTCGAGTTCAGTGGGGCGTTTGGTTTCAAGGTTCATTGATCAACTGCCGGCAGAGGGATTTGGCGCGTTCCGGATCTTGCTGTTCCACCGCGTCGAGCAGAGCGATGTGCAGATCAAACACGGCCTGGCGACGCGGTGAAATGTTCAGGGTCTGGCGCAACTGGGCGGCGACGATGGCAGAGAAGTATTGGTACAGCTCGCTCAATGCCGGGTTGTGCGCCGCGTCCACCAAGTGCTTGTGGAACACCAGGTCGGCGCTGATATAAGCCTCCAGGTCGCCGTGATACAGCTCGGCGCTGGCCTTGAGTGCGTCACGCATTGCACTCAGATCAGCCTCGGTACGGCGCACCGCCGCAAGCCCGATGGCCTCCACTTCGAGAATCTGCCGGGTCTCCTGCGCCTGCTCCAGAGTGCAATGGGACAACGCCCGCATTGCGCCCAGCGGATCGGTCATCGAGCGCAAATAACTGCCGTCGCCCTGACGAATGTCGATCAAGCCGGAAAACGCCAATACGCGCATGGCCTCGCGCACGGTATTGCGGCTGATGCCCAGCTCGGCAGACAGCTCGGGCTCGGTGGGCAGGCGCTCGCCGATGGCCCATTTGCCTTCAGTGATGCGCCGACGCAACTGCTCCAGGGCCTGATCGACCAGCGAGCGTTTGATCAAGGGGGCGATGTCTGTCATGGATTTTGCGCTTTCGTCCAATCATAGGATGAATTTTCCTACAGCCTATTCGGACTTGCCTACAAAGGCAACGCACTAGGGTTTTGAGGCAGCAGAAGGAACTGAATTTTCGATTGGTAAAATTACCCTTAGAGGGTAATTATTGAACTTGGGTGTCTTATGGAAAAGTACACACCTCATTACGATCTGGCGGTGATAAAAGCGGATGTCATCAGGTTGGGCGAGAGAGCATTTACGGCCAGCGCGCGCGAGGGGGCACGACAACTTGAATTGAGCATCGGCCAGATGCGGCTTGTGATCTGCGCTCTTGAGCATCGTATGTTGTACAAATCGATGACGACCTATTCAGACCACCGGGTGTGGCAGGACGTCTATTTGATCAAAATTTTCGGTACGGAGATTTACATCAAAGTGACTTACCGCCCTAGCGGTGGGGCTCCCGTAATCTCCTTCAAGGAGAACACCTTATGAAAACCCAGCAATGTATGAGCTGCGGATCTCATGACGCAATGCAGCATTTCGAAGGACGTACCTTCACGATCAACACTCGCGGCATGACCCGCGATATTCCAGGCATTGCGGGCTGGGAATGCCAGGCCTGCAAGGAAATCGAATTCGATCACGACGACGACAGCGCAGAGCGTTATTCCGACGCCAGTGACCAATTGTTGATCGACGCGAGGAAAATCATTGCCGCCGAAATGAAGCGGATCCGCCGAAAACTGCACCTGACGCAAAAGGAAGCGGTGAAAACATTGATCGGCCGCGGGCACAATGCATTTTCCCGCTATGAAAGGGCTGAGATTTTTCCGCCCGAGCCGCTGCTCACACTGATGCGCCTGCTGGATAAACATCCGCACCTGCTGGCCGAGATAGAAACCCTCAATGTCGGCGAAGACCTGAACCAATTGCTTATTGCACAAGACGCGCAACAGCTCGCAACTAAAGCCTCCGCATAAAACCAGCAGGCAAAAATAAACCCGGCACCAGGCCGGGTTTATCGTTTCAAACATCGATCAATGCAAAATCTGGCTCAAGAACAACTTGGTCCGATCATTCTGCGGGTTGTCGAAGAAGTCATTCGGCGCCGCCTGTTCGACGATCTCGCCCTTGTCCATGAAGATCACGCGGTTGGCCACGGTGCGGGCAAAGCCCATTTCGTGGGTCACGCACAACATGGTCATGCCGTCTTCGGCCAGGCCGATCATGGTGTCCAGCACCTCTTTCACCATTTCCGGATCGAGTGCCGACGTCGGCTCATCGAACAGCATGATCTTGGGCTTCATGCACAGCGCACGGGCAATCGCCACGCGCTGTTGTTGGCCGCCGGAGAGTTGGCCCGGAAACTTGTGGGCCTGCTCCGGAATGCGCACGCGCTCCAGGTAATGCATGGCAATTTCTTCAGCCTTGCGCTTGGGCATCTTGCGCACCCACATCGGCGCCAGCGTGCAGTTCTGCAGGATGGTCAGGTGCGGGAACAGGTTGAAGTGCTGGAACACCATGCCGACTTCGCGGCGGATCGCTTCGATCTGCTTGAGGTCGTTGGTCAGTTCCACACCATCGACCACGATGCGGCCTTGCTGGTGTTCTTCCAGACGGTTGAGGCAGCGGATGGTGGTGGACTTGCCCGAACCCGACGGGCCGCACAGCACAATACGCTCGCCCTGCTTGACGTTGAGGTTGATGTCTTTCAACACGTGGAACTGGCCGTACCACTTGTTGACGCCCTGCATCTGGATAATGCCTTCAGGGCTCACAGGCTGTTTGATCGCTTCGCTCATAACAACAACTCCTAACGCTTGTGGCCTGTGTCGAGCTTGTGTTCCAAATGAATGGAATAGCGCGACATACCAAAACAGAAAATCCAGAACACCAGGGCCGCGAACACGTAGCCTTCAGTGGCCATGCCCAACCATTTCGGGTCGGCCGCGGCTTGCTTGACGCTGTTGAGCAGGTCGAACAGGCCGATGATGATCACCAGGCTGGTGTCCTTGAACAGCGCAATAAACGTGTTGACGATGCCGGGAATCACCAGCTTCAGGGCTTGCGGCAGAATCACCAGGCCCATGCTGCGCCAGTAACCCAGGCCCATCGCCGCAGCGGCTTCGTACTGCCCCTTGGGAATCGCCTGCAAACCACCACGCACCACTTCCGCCACGTAGGCCGACTGGAACAGGATCACGCCGATCAGCGCCCGCAGCAGTTTGTCGATGCCCATGCCCTCGGGCAGGAACAGCGGCAGCATCACCGAGGACATGAACAGCACGGTGATCAACGGCACGCCGCGCCAGAACTCGATGAAGGTCACGCACACCACTCGAATCGCCGGCATGTTCGAACGCCGCCCCAACGCCAGCACAATGCCCAGCGGCAACGCACCGGCAATACCGACGGTGGCGATGACCAGGGTCAGCATCAGGCCGCCCCACTGGCTGGTGGCTACGTTGGTCAGGCCAAAGATGCCGCCGTGCAGCAGGAAGTACGCAATGATCGGGTACAGCACCAGAAAGCTCAGGCCGTAGACCGCCTTGCGTTGAAAACGCGAGATGAACAACGGCGCCACGCCGACGATGGCCAGCCACACGGTCAGGTCCACACGCCAGCGCAGGTCGCCGGGGTAGTAGCCGTACATGAACTGCCCGAAACGCTGTTGGATAAACACCCAGCAGGCGCCCTCTTTGGTGCAGTCTGCGCGCGTGGTCCCGACCCAGTTCGCGTCCAGAATCGCCCAGTGCAGGATTGGCGGCACGATCAGGTAGATCAGGTAAAACGCCAACAAGGTCAGCAAGGTATTCAGCCAGCTGGAAAACAGGTTGGCGCGCATCCATGCCATCGGTCCGAAGACTTTGTTCGGCGGCGGCATATCAGGTTTGAAAGTATGCGAAGTCATGTGCGTTTCCTCACCGCTCGATCAGCGCAATGCGCTTGTTGTACCAGTTCATCAGCAGGGAAATGCTGATGCTGATCGCCAGGTACACGCTCATGGTGATGGCAATAACCTCGATGGCCTGGCCGGTCTGGTTGAGCACCGTACCGGCAAACAGCGACACCATTTCCGGGTAGCCGATACCGGCGGCCAACGACGAGTTCTTCGCCAGGTTCAGGTATTGGCTGGTCAGCGGCGGAATGATCACCCGCAGGGCTTGCGGAATGATGACCTTGCGCAGCGTCGGCCCAGGGCGCAGGCCCAGGGAGCGCGCGGCTTCGGTCTGGCCGTGGCTGACGGACTTGATGCCCGAACGCACGATCTCGGCAATAAACGCCGCCGTGTAGACGGTAAGCGCCAGGGTCAATGCCAGCAGTTCGGGGATCAGTACCCAGCCGCCCACGAAGTTGAAGCCTTGCAGCTTGGGCATTTCCCAATGCAGTGGCGCGCCGAAAATCAGGGCGCACAGCGCCGGGATCAGAATGAACAACGCCAGACCCGCCCAGAACTTATGGAAGGGTACGCCGGTGGCTTCAAAGCGCTTGTTGGCCCAGCGAGCCATCAGCACGATTGCCACGATGGCGACCACGACGCTGACCACAAACGGCCAGAAACCGTCGGCGGCAATCGCTGCCGGCATGTTCAGGCCACGGCTGCTGACAAAGAACGTGTCACCAAAGTTATGGCTGTTGCGCGGCCCCGGCATGGTCAGGAACACCGCAAAGTACCAGAACAGGATCTGCAACAGCGGTGGGATGTTGCGGAAGACTTCCACATACACCGTCGCCAGTTTGTTGATCATCCAGTTGGGCGACAAACGCGCCACGCCGATGATGAAGCCGAGCAGGGTCGCCAGGACCACACCGATCACGGTCACCAGCAAGGTGTTGAGCAGACCGATCACAAAGACGCGGGCATAGCTGTCCGATTCGGTGTAGTCGATCAAGTGCTGAGCGATGCCGAAGCCGGCACTGCGCTCAAGAAAGTCGAACCCCGAGGTAATGCCCCGGTGTTGAAGGTTGGTCTGTGTATTGTTGAAGAGGTACCAGCCCAGCGCGACGACCGCCACAATCGTGATGATCTGGAAGAGCCACGCACGCACTTTAGGGTCGCTGAAGCTGAGCTTCTGCTTGGGTGCGCCGATTTGATTTTGCATGAAGTGCCCCGCAAATAATGGAACAGAACATCACCCGGTGGTTGGCCCACCGGGTGATAGAACCATCAGCGATCAGCGCACAGGGGGTGCGTATTGAATGCCACCGTTGGTCCACAGTGCGTTCAAGCCACGGTCGATTTCCAGTGGTGTGCTTTTGCCGAGGTTTTTCTCGAACACTTCACCGTAGTTACCGACCTGCTTGACGATCTGGACAACCCAATCTTTCTTCACTTTCAGGTCTTTGCCGTATTCGCCGTCAGCACCCAGCAGACGCGCAACGTCCGGGTTCTTGGTGGACTTGGCTTCAGCTTCGACGTTTTTCGAAGTGATACCGGCTTCTTCAGCGTTGAGCATGGCGTAGCCAACCCAGCGCACGATGGCCAGCCACTCGTCGTCGCCGTTACGCACGACCGGGCCCAGAGGTTCTTTGGAAATGGTTTCCGGCAGCACCACGTAGTCTTTCGGCGAGGCCAGCTTGCTGCGCTGTGCGTAGAGCTGGGACTTGTCGGAGGTCAGCACGTCGCAACGACCGGATTCCAGCGACTTGGCGCTTTCATCGGAGGTGTCGAAGGTGATCGGGGTGTATTTGAGGTTGTTGGCGCGGAAGTAGTCCGACACGTTCAGCTCAGTGGTGGTACCGGCCTGGATGCAGATGGTTGCACCGTCCAGTTCCTTGGCACTTTTCACGCCGAGCTTGTTGTTAACCAGGAAGCCAACACCGTCGTAGTAGGTGATGAAGCCCGGGAATTTCAGGCCCATGCCGGCATCGCGAGAGCTGGTCATGGTGGTGTTGCGCGACAGGATGTCGACTTCGCCGGACTGAAGCGCGGTGAAACGCTCCTTGGCGTTCAACTGGCTGAATTTGACCTTGGTCGCATCACCGAAAACGGCAGCGGCCACAGCGCGGCAAACGTCAGCGTCGATCCCCAGGATCTTGCCGCTGGCATCCGGCACCGAGAAACCCGGCAGGCCGTCACTCACGCCACATTGCACGAAGCCTTTCTTCTGCACAGCGTCCAGGGTTGCGCCGGCTTGGGCGAAACCACTGACACCCAATACGGCGGCCGCGCACACGATGGCCAGGGTGGATTTCAATACCTTCATTCAAACCTCCAGTTTTGCTCTTGTTGTGTCGGAGCTCGAACCTCAGCGCACCCTTATGAGGCGATATCGACCCGTGTTGGCTTTTTTTAGGGTCAAGCGGCATGAAGTTGTCGCAGTAATTCCAGTTGCTATCCCCCAAGCGGCAGTCACTGATAGTGTTACCGTCGTGAGTTAGTCCTGACATCGACCTACACATAGCAAGGCCCGTACCAGAGTGATGGCTGAGTCGTTTCAGCCCATGGTCAATAGGAAAAGATTCAACCTTGCGACATTCTCTTAACAGATCAACCCGTCACGCACCGTTCCGACGCACCCAATCGGAGCGCACGCACATTAATGGAGCAGACATGACCGAACCCTTGATTCTTCAGCCCGCCAAGCCCGCAGACGCCTGCGTAATCTGGTTGCATGGCCTGGGTGCCGATCGCTACGACTTCCTGCCGGTGGCCGAGGCGCTGCAGGAAAAATTGTTGACCACCCGCTTTGTGTTGCCTCAGGCGCCGACGCGTGCGGTGACCATCAATGGCGGCTACGAGATGCCCAGTTGGTACGACATCAAGGCCATGAGCCCGGCCCGTTCGATCAGCCTGGAAGAGCTGGAAGCCTCCACCACCATGGTCACGGACTTGATCGAGGAGCAGAAGAGAACCGGAATAGACGCCTCGCGTATTTTCCTTGCCGGTTTTTCCCAGGGTGGCGCCGTGGTATTCCACACCGCCTTCCTGAAATGGCAGGGCCCGCTGGGCGGCGTCATTGCCCTCTCCACCTACGCGCCCACCTTTGGCGATGAGTTGCAATTGTCCGCCAGCCAACAACGCATTCCCGCGCTGTGCCTGCACGGCCAGTACGATGATGTGGTGCAGAACGCCATGGGCCGCAGCGCCTACGAGCATTTGAAGAGCCGTGGTGTCACCGTGACATGGCAGGAATACCCAATGGGGCACGAAGTGTTACCCCAGGAGATACACGACATCGGAACCTGGCTGACCGCTCGCCTGGGCTGAAAACCGCACATTATGTAGCCGTGTGACCAACGCACTACGCCGCGCCCGATTCTTGCATTACACTGGCCGGCGTACATTCCTTAACCAATTAATGAGATGACCGTGCTCAAAGCACTTAAGAAGATGTTCGGCAAAAGCGAGGCTGAGCCGCTCGCGCCTGTTCCCAGTGCTCCTGTCCCCTCATCCGGCAGCCGCAATGACGGTAAACAGCCAGACCGGACCGCACCTGTTGCCTCACCGAAGAAGCCACCGGTGATCGCGCCTGAACCGGCAAAATCCGCCGAGGCCGAGCCTGCACCTGCGCCCAAGGCACCCCGCCGCGAACGCGCCCCTAAAGCGCCCGTGATTGCGTGGAAACTTGAAGACTTCGTCGTCGAGCCACAGGAAGGCAAAACCCGCTTCCACGATTTCAAACTGGCGCCGGAACTGATGCACGCCATTCAGGACCTGGGGTTCCCGTACTGCACGCCGATCCAGGCGCAGGTGCTGGGTTTCACCCTCGCCGGCAAAGACGCCATCGGCCGCGCGCAGACCGGCACCGGCAAGACCGCCGCGTTCCTGATCTCGATCATCACCCAACTGCTGCAAACGCCGCCGCCCAAAGAACGCTACATGGGTGAACCGCGCGCACTGATCATCGCGCCGACCCGCGAGCTGGTGGTACAGATCGCCAAGGACGCCGCCGACCTGACCAAGTACACCGGCCTCAACGTCATGACGTTCGTGGGCGGCATGGACTTCGACAAGCAGCTCAAGCACCTCGAAGCTCGCCATTGCGACATCCTGGTTGCCACCCCGGGCCGCCTGCTCGACTTCAACCAGCGTGGCGATGTGCATCTGGACATGGTCGAAGTGATGGTGCTGGACGAAGCCGACCGCATGCTCGACATGGGCTTCATCCCGCAAGTGCGTCAGATCATTCGCCAGACCCCGCCGAAAAACGAGCGCCAGACGCTGCTGTTCTCCGCGACCTTCACCGAAGACGTGATGAACCTCGCCAAGCAGTGGACCACCGACCCGTCCATCGTCGAGATCGAGGCACTGAACGTTGCCAGCGAAAACGTCGAACAGCACATCTACGCCGTGGCCGGCGCCGATAAGTACAAGCTGCTTTACAACCTGATCAATGACAACGGTTGGGAGCGCGTGATGGTGTTTGCCAACCGCAAGGACGAGGTGCGCCGCATCGAAGAACGCCTGGTACGCGATGGCGTCAACGCCGCGCAACTGTCGGGCGACGTGCCGCAGCACAAGCGCATCAAGACCCTGGAAGGCTTTCGCGAAGGCAAGATTCGCGTGCTGGTGGCCACCGACGTGGCCGGGCGCGGGATTCACATCGACGGCATCAGCCACGTGATCAACTTCACCCTGCCGGAAGTGCCGGACGACTACGTCCACCGCATTGGCCGTACCGGGCGTGCCGGCGCTGCGGGCGTGTCGATCAGTTTTGCAGGCGAGGATGACTCGTATCAGTTGCCTTCGATCGAGACGTTGCTGGGCCGCAAGATCAGCTGCGAGACGCCGCCAACGCATTTGCTGCGCGCTGTGGAGCGTAAACGCCCGTAAGCTGAATGCGATTAAACATGTGGGAGCTGGCTTGCCTGCGATGCAGACACCTCGGTGAGTCAGTCCCACCGTGGTGATGCTTTCGCAGGCAAGCCAGCTCCCACATTGGGTTTTGCATCAACCTTACTTCCAACGATCCGCCGCCGCGTGATCGCTGCCCCGCCCTTCCACCCAGCGCGGCCCTTCAGGCGTGTTTTCCTTTTTCCAGAACGGCGCCCGCGTCTTCAGGTAGTCCATCACAAACGCACAGGCCTCAAACGCGGCCTGGCGATGCGCGCTGGCGGCAGCCACAAACACAATCGGCTCGCCCGGTTCAAGCGCGCCGATCCGGTGCAGCACTTCCAGCTTGAGCAATGGCCAACGCTGTTCGGCCTCGGCCGTTATCTTGGCCAGGGCTTTTTCGGTCATGCCCGGATAGTGCTCAAGAAACATCCCCGACACGTCGCGACCATCATTGAAGTCGCGCACATAGCCGACAAAACTCACCACCGCGCCGACGCCGACATTGGCTGCGTGCATCGCATTGACCTCGAAGCCCGGATCAAACGCCTCGGCCTGTACGCGAATGGCCATGCTCAGCCTCCCGTCACGGGCGGGAAAAACGCCACTTCGTCGCCGGCCTGCACCGGCTCATCAAGGCCGCACAGTTCTTCGTTACGCGCGCACATCAAGCTGGACTCATTGAGCACGGCAAACTCCGGGTCATTGGCCAACGCGAGGCGCACCGCATCGACGGTGGCGAAATCGCCTTCCATCTCCAGTGAATCAAAGCCCACCGCTTCGGCGTAGCGGGCAAAAAACAATACGTTGATGCTCATGCCTGGTCCGCCTTGAAATGCCCGCTTTTGCCGCCAAGCTTTTCCAGCAGACGGATACTTTCGATGGTCATGCCGCGGTCCACGGCCTTGCACATGTCGTAGATCGTCAGCGCCGCGACGCTGGCGGCGGTCAGCGCCTCCATCTCTACGCCGGTCTGGCCGCTGAGCTTGCAGCGCGCAAGGATATGCACGGCGTCTACGCCGTCGGCGCGCAGCTCAACCTTTACACCGGTCAGCATCAGCGGGTGGCACAGCGGAATCAGATCACTGGTTTTTTTCGCCGCCTGGATCCCGGCAATACGGGCCACGGCAAACACGTCGCCCTTGGGGTGGGCGCCGTCGACAATCATTTTCAGGGTGTCGGGCAGCATGCGCACCCGCGCTTCGGCCACGGCCTCGCGGAACGTCACGGCTTTGTCAGTGACGTCGACCATGTGGGCGCGACCTTGGGAATCGAGATGAGTCAGCACAGGGATACTCCTGATCAGGAGCGGCAATTGTAAACCCGTGAGTCAAATTTGCGCAGGGCTGTTTATCCCATGAATAAAGGGGCGCAATGCGCCCCTTTATGCAGGACAACACCAGGTTAGAAGCGGAAGGTGAATCCGGCATTGATCCCGTTGTTGTTACCGCGGTTGGACAGCAAACCGCTGTAGTTCAAGGACACCAGCGTGTCCTTGGTCAAGGCCATTTCCGCGCTGGCCTTGATCACCGCGCCATCACGCGCCACGGGCACGCTGTTGACAGCGAAGGCGGTGTCGCTGCCGGCAAACTTAAGCGAGGCGTCACGATCGGTGTCGCCAAACTGATGCTCCCAACCCAGCTCGCCGCGCAAGGTGACGGCCGAGGTCGAGCTGACCGGCAATTGGGTATGCGCGCGCAGGCCCAGGGTGGACAGCGTGGCGTCCTGGCTTTGCTTGCTGGCATGCAAAGCGGCGGCGCCGCCCTTTTCCTTGAACGAATCACTCTGGTAGTTCAGGTACGTCAGGTTGGCGAAGGGTTCGAACAGGTTCCATTGGGTGTAGCCGATCTCGGCAAACACCTGGTCGGTCCGCGCGTTGTAGTCGGCCTTGTCGTAGTCCGACTGGTTGGCGTAAGCCACGCGGCGCGAAGTGTCCAGGCGATGCCAGGTGGTGGCGCCACCCAAGCGCAGGGCAATCGCCTCGAAGCGTTTGCCGCCATAGACCGACAGGTGATAGTTGTCGCTGTCCGCCGAAGCCGACTCACCATTGAGATGGCTCTGGGTGTAGCCGGTCGCTGCGCCCACACGCCAGCCGTCGCCAACCTCGGTGTCCAGCCCCAGCAGCACACCACTGGTGGACGAGGAATAACCGCTGGCATTGTTGTCGCCGCTGACGTTGTTGCGACCACCCAACAGTTGCACCCAGCCGCCGTTGTCGCGGGCGTCGATCTGCGCGCTGGAGTCCAATGACTGAGCCTGTTGCAGCCGGCCGTTGACCGCCTCACGAAGGTAGCGGCTGTCAGCCATTTGCGCTGCCGCCACATCCGAATGCAGTTGCCCTGACAGCTGCTTGAACGCCGCCTGCGCCTGGGCTGCCGAGTCTGAAGCGAGCAGGCTTTCATACACTGGGCTACCCGCGCCTAACGCCTCGGCCGCGGTCGCCACGGCGCGCTCGTTACGGGTTTGCGCAACGCTGGCAAAGGTCGTCTGGTTGCGTTCTACGGCCAGGGTCAGCGCATTAGGCTGGTAATTGAGTTGAGTCCCGATGAACAGATAATTAGGCGAGATCGCCGCAAACTGTCCGTTGATACCCTGGGTGGCGGTGAGGATGTTGAACGGCTGGCCCAACAAGCTACGCGCCTCGGTGGCGGACAACAGGTTAGGGCTGTTCTCCAGAGACACGGTCACCACACCGCCATTGAGGGTGGCGACGCCGCTGCTCTGGATCTGGTCGCTTCGCCCGTTGGGGTCGACTTCGACGGCATACACCGAGCCCGGGTTGAAGGTCACGTCGCCCGTGTGCAGCGTGCCAATCGAGTGACCCGGTGCCACGCGGCCACCGCTGTTGACGGTCAAGGCACCCACCGTGCCGTTGCCGGCCAGCGTGCCGCCCAGCGTGGTTATCACGCCGTTATCGGCATTGCGCGTGCCCACAGCGCTGTCATCCACGGTTACGGCGGACGTCAATGAACCGTCCACCGACAGCTTGCCGCCGCGCACCCACGTGCTGCCGGAGTAGGTGTTCTGGCCTTCCAGCACCAGTTCGCCATCGCCGGACTTGGCCAGACTGCCGACATAGGTCGTGCCGGTGAGCAAGTCTTTGCCACGGGCCAGCGTTGCCTGTTCGCGCGCATGGCCGATTTCGTATTCAAACTGATCATCGTCAGAGGCATTCGCCGGCAAACCGTTGAGCCAACCTTTTTGTTGCTGGGTGGCCGCCCAGGTCGCCTGCTCGGTGGCGTCCTCTACACGGCGGGCGCGAATGGCTTCATCGGAAATCGGGTTAGCCCAGATATCGCGCGTGCCGGTAGGCAATGCCACCGCCACCGAACCCAGGAACTGCCCCGGCCCCTGCATGGCTTTTTGCAGGTTGGGCAAGCCCCAACCGCTGACCACGCCGGGCACTTGCGGAGTGCCTGGCGCGGCATCGTGCACCGGTTGCAGGTTGTCGTAGGTACGGCCGCCAGTCAGGGTGCCCACAGGCGTGTCCGGACCGTCCGGCGCTTGCAGGCTGGAGGTGGTCAGCAACACATCACGGGCCTGGCTGGCGGTCATGTAAGGGAAGCGCTGAATCACCAGCGCCAACGCCCCGGAGACGCTCGGCGCTGCGGCCGATGTACCGTTGGCATTCGGGATGATTTCACCTTCAGGCCCGGTGGACGGAATCCCCGAGACGCCCATCACGCACCACCACTTGGAGGTGCCGCAACGGTTGTAGACCTGCGCGCTGGTCTCGTCGTAACCGGTGATCGAGAGGAATTTGCCTTCGATGTCCGGCTTGAAAAACGGCAGGTTGGCGTTGGTGTCCGGGTTGGCACCGTGGCTGTCGTTACCCGCCGAGATGATCTGGATAAAGGTGTTTTGCCGCGCCGCGTCGGCCATGGCGTCCATCCAGGTTTTCTGCCCGGCGTGGGCCTTGTCCCAGAACGGGCGATAGGCAGCCTTCATGTCGCGCAAGTTGTCCGCCGCACTGTCGCCGACATCGCCGAAGTGGTTTTCTACGTCGTTGCGCGAGTTCTGCCCCCAGCTCTGGTTGACGATCGACACATTCTTCGCGGCGAGCGCGTTGTAGCTGGCCATGAACGCGTTGTAGTCCAGATCGTTGGAGCCCTGGAAGCGGTTGTCGTCGGTGCCGCCGGTATTGGCGACAAAAATATTCGCGTCAAACGCGATGCCGTGCATGCCGGTGCCATTGCGGCTGGCGCCGAGTACACCGGACATTTCCGTACCGTGGCCGTCGTTGATGGTGGGGTCGTACTCACCGGAAATACTGAAGTGCTCGCCTTTTTGAAACTCGCCGTCCGGGGTGTCGTGAAGATAGCGCGGGTGGGTGGCGTAGTACTCGCCGGTGGACGTCACCGCCTGCACGCGGTCCTGGCCCTGGGCATTCTTGCCCTGGAACTCGAAGTGCTCGGTGAGAATGCCCGAGTCCAGCACGCCCACGTTCACACCTTTGCCGGTCATGCCCAAGGCATAGGCGTAGTACGCGTTGGTGCGGTCCAGGCCGGAGTTGACCTGGGCTTCGGGGGTTTTCCAGGTTTGCGCGTTGGCGCTCCAGTCACGGGTAGCCGCGGCCCAGGATTGGCCGGCGTTCAGCTGCGCGCTGAGGTTGCTGCTGACGCCCGGCTCTACGTAGGTGTAGGGCTTGGCAGCCGGCAGGTTGGCGAGGATGGCCTTGGAAAAATCGAGAATATTGGTGGTGTAACGTCCGCTGTTGCTGAAGAGCCGGCTGCGGTAGTAATCCAACCGCGAGGCGTAATCCAGCGGGCGCTTGGTGTCGCCGAGCATGGCGCCGATGGTCAGGTTTTCGGGTTGCAGCTCGTAGTTTTGCTTGAGGGCTGAATCGAACTTGCCGGACTGTGCGGCGAAGTCCTTGGCGGCCAGATCGACGATGTCTGCGTAACCAAAGCGCAGGTTCTTGTAGACATCGGTGTTGGGGCCAAACGATGCCACGGCTTTCCTGAAGGCCGACTCCAACACCTGGGCGGTGTAGGGGTTGCTGTCATCTGCCCAGGCTATTGGGCCCTGACCCAGCCATAAGGCCAGGCCGAGTGCGATGGGCGTGAGAGGTATCGACCTGAAACCTGAGGCGCGCTTACGTTGAGACAAAGTGGAGCCATTACCTGCTACTTCCATGTTCCTTTCCCTTTGGATATGTGCGTCGTCAATGAGCGATGTATCGGGCTTTTTGTAATAGGCAGGGTCACGCAGAAAACCCACATGGGTCTTCGAAACGTCGTCGAATCAATGAGGTGGATTTCCGACGGGGGTCACGCAATGTTCTTATGGTTTTTGAGGCGAGAAAAAATGTAACAAAATAATTACAAAGTCCACAAGCACCCACGGCGCTAAATCGCAGGCAAATGTCGCACATAACAAAAACCCCGGACTTCGTGAGAAATCCGGGGTGGTTCGTGGCATTTAGCCACCAAGTACGACAGGGTCATGTTTTTACAGGTGGGACTCGGCGTACTCGGCCAGGATCGAACGAGGCACCCCTTGCAGCGCGATATGCACGCCGTTCGGGAAGTCCTTGAAGCGTTCCGTCAGGTAAGTCAGCCCGGAGCTGGTCGCGGACAGGTAAGGCGTGTCGATCTGTGCCAGGTTGCCCAGGCACACCACTTTGGAACCGGCGCCGGCCCGCGTGATGATGGTTTTCATCTGGTGCGGCGTGAGGTTCTGGCATTCATCGATCAAAATCAGGCTTTGCTGGAAGCTGCGACCTCGGATGTAGTTGAGGGATTTGAACTGCAACGGCACTTTGCTGAGGATGTAATCGACGCTGCCATGGGTGTTTTCGTCATCCATGTGCAAGGCTTCGAGGTTGTCGGTGATCGCGCCCAGCCACGGTTCCATTTTTTCTGCTTCGGTGCCGGGCAGGAAGCCAATTTCCTGGTCCAGGCCCTGCACACTGCGGGTGGCGATGATGCGGCGATAACGCTTGGTCACCATGGTCTGCTCGATGGCGGCGGCCAGGGCGAGGATGGTTTTCCCCGAACCTGCGGCGCCGGTCAGGTTGACCAGGTGGATGTCCGGGTCGAGCAGCGCATACAGCGCCAGGCTCTGGTAGATGTCACGCGGTTTCAGGCCCCAGGCTTCCTGGTGCAACAGGGGTTCCTGATGCAGGTCGAGGATCAGCAGTTTGTCGACCTGGATTTCTTTGATCCAGCCCACAAACCCCTGTTCGTCGATGATGAATTCATTGATATGCACGGCCGGCAGGTTGTCGGTCAGCTGTACCTGGTGCCAGGTGCGGCCGTGGTCCTGACGGGTTTCAACTTTGCTGACGCGGTCCCAGAACGAGCCGGTCATGGTGTGATAACCGCGCGACAACATCGACACGTCGTCAACGAGTTGGTCGGTACTGTAGTCCTCGGCAGCGATCCCACACGCTCGTGCCTTGAGGCGCATATTGATGTCTTTGGTCACCAGCACCAGGCGCAAGTCCTTGTCACGCGCGTGCAGGTCGATCAATTGGTTGATGATTTTATTGTCGTTCAGGTTTTCCGGCAGCAGGCTGTTGGGCTCGCTGCGCTTGTTCATCAGGATCGACAACAAGCCCTTGGGCCCGCTTTTGCCACGCTGGATCGGCACGCCGACTTCAACGTCCTCGGGCGAGGCCTCGCCCAGGGTCTTGTCGATCAGGCGAATGGCCTGGCGGCATTCAGCGGCAACGCTGTGGTGGCCACTTTTGAGTTTGTCGAGCTCCTCAAGCACGATCATGGGGATGGCGACGTGGTGTTCTTCGAAGTTAAGCAGTGCGTTTGGATCGTGAATCAATACGTTGGTATCAAGCACATAAAGGATTGGCTGGTCGGAAGAAGGGTTACGTCCATGATCATCCATACTCGGTCACCTTTGTGGGAGCCAGTCGACGCAATACCGCAACAGTGCTGCGCCTCGATTCGACCACCGACTGCACCGTAGTGACGTCAAGTGCAGTGCCCACATGAGGAGTCTTGGAAGACGCCACCTATGTTGCAGGTTTCGGCGATCTGACTTCGTAATACCGCAAAAGCGATGACAGGAAAAAGCACTTTGACGCTTTTTTGAAGTTTATTTTTCAGGATGACGAATAGCACTAGCCGAGTGCCAGCCACCCCGTTAAAGTCGGAAGTCCGCCTGCATCGAAATGTCGCACAAAATCACCCCAAAAACGCCTCATCCCCAACAGGGCCGGGCACTTGCGCTTTTTCAGCGAAACGCCTCCCGGCAGTCCTGCCAACCCAGCCCACTTTGCGCCGTTGCCTGCAGCAACATCGGCAACGCGACCCGTGCCTTTTCCTGGGTGTCGTGAAACACAATCACGCCTTTGCGCCACAGCAACATCAATGTCAGCACCCGCTGCGCGGACTCATCAGCCTTGAGTTTGCCCGGTTCGTCCTGGGAATCGATGTCCCACAGCGCCACCTGTAAACCTTGCGCCTGGAAAAAGCCCTGGCTGTCGGCGCGACGCTGGCCATAGGGCGGGCGAAACAGCGGCACGTAGTTTTCCGGCATCAGGTTCTGCGCCAGCGCAGCACTGCGGGTGATCGAGCTTTGCCAGTCGACCCAATGGCTGTGGGACCGGTACTGCCAACCCTGGGTGCCTACGCACTGGCCTTGGTACAGCGCCTGCACATCGGCGGCGGAACTGCGCTCCACACGGGTTTGCAGGCTGCTGCCGAGGGCGAAGAAAGTGGCGTTCATCTTTTGCTTGCGCAGGTAGTCGGTGAGCCAGTCGGTATTGCCGCTGACCGGCGCAGGGCCGCCGTCGAAGGTCAGCAGGAACAGGCGGTCGTTGAGTTCATCGCCATTGCGTTCGTGGTCGCCGAAACGCAGGACTTCACTGCTGATTTGTGGGAACAGTGCGGCTTTGCGCAGCAGTTCGTCGAGGTAGCGTTCGTGGAAATTGTGGCTGGGGTTGGCCCAGCCTATATAGAAGGAGTTGTCGCTGACCTGGAATTTGCCGGCTTGCTCGCGCAGGTCGTCCATGCTTTCGACCAGGTAGCAGAATGAGGCGTCTTCTTCGCAGCTTTGTTGGGCGAAGGTGTAGTTTTCCAGCAGGCGCTGCCAGAGCTGGCGGCGCAGGTCGTCGATGGCGGCCAGGTTGATGATCTTCAGCCCCAGGCGTTGTTTGAGCGCTGCTTCGTCCTGGGCTTCGCTGGCGATTAAGCTGTGGGCGAACATCAGGATCTCGGCGCGAGAAGCGACATCGAACAGCGCAGGGCTGCTGAGCTTTTCGGGCCAGGTGGTGCGGTCCAGGCTGGCTACGTCAACCGGCGCCGCCTGGGCGCCCAGGCACAGCAAACAAGCTGACAGTAAAAACGCAATTCGCACACGGGGTCTCCCTTTCCAGAGTTGTCGGGCACTATAGCCGATCGTCCGGGCTGGGTTATTGGGTTGGTGGGCATATCCGTTATTTGGGTGATGGCCGAAATGGAAGCCGAACTCAATCGAATGTGGGAGCGGGCTTGCCTGCGAGGGCATCAACCCGGTGTACCTGATTGACCGAGTTGTCTGCATCGCAGGCAAGCCAGCTCCCACAGAAAAGCCAAGCACTGCGGTGCTGGCAGTTGAACTCGGTCAACGTGTGGGAGCGGGCTTGCTCGCGAAGGGGGTGGATCCGTCAGCTCATGGGTAGCTGGCACACTGCCTTCGCGAGCAAGCCCGCTCCCACATTTGGAGCTCAGCGCATCAGATAGAGGTGTGTTGCTGTGCGCTTGATCCGCTTCTACCACTCAGGTCGCCGTGCTCTGCTTTTGATCTGACAGGCCCCGTCAACCACGCTGGCCGAACGCAGGCGAGGCGCCGGGTGGTGAGTGGTTACTTTTGGCTGGGCCGGCATTCCGGGCGTTTGCCAAAAGCGACCCGCTGTAAGCGCGCAACCACCAGCCGCCGTTACCGCGGCAACGGATATACACACGCCCACAGCAGCCCCCTATCACCATCATAGGTGGAGTCAAACCCCGCGACCCCCTAGAATCCCCCCCACGATTACAGGAGCCAACTTCATGCTGATGGTGATTTCCCCCGCCAAAACCCTCGACTTCGAGTCCAAGCCGGTCACCCCGCGCTTCACCCAGCCGCAATACCTGGACCACTCCCAGGCGCTGATCGAACAACTGCGTGAACTGAGCCCTGCCCAAATCAGCGACCTGATGCACGTCTCCGACAAGATCGGCGGCCTCAACGCCGCGCGCTTCGGCAGCTGGACCCCAGCCTTCACGCCGGAAAACGCCAAGCAGGCCTTGCTGGCCTTCAAGGGCGACGTCTACACCGGCCTCAACGCCGAAACCTTCAGCGACGCCGATTTCACCTACGCCCAGGACCACCTGCGCATGCTCTCGGGCCTGTACGGCCTGCTGCGCCCGCTGGACCTGATGATGCCGTACCGCCTCGAGATGGGCACCAAGCTGGCCAACGCCCGCGGCAAGGACCTCTACGCCTTCTGGGGCACCCGCATCAGCGAGTGGCTCAACGAAGCGCTTGCCGAACAAGGCGATGACGTGCTGCTCAACCTGGCCTCCAACGAGTACTTCTCGGCGGTCAAACGCACGGCCCTGAACGCGCGGATCATCAACACCGAGTTCAAGGACCTGAAAAACGGCCAGTACAAGATCATCAGCTTCTATGCCAAAAAAGCCCGCGGCATGATGAGCCGCTTTGTGATCCAAGAGCGCATCAACGATCCGGCCAAGCTCAAGCAGTTCGATCTGCAGGGCTATCGCTTCAACGCCGAGCAGTCCAAGCCGGACAACCTGGTGTTCCTGCGCGATCACGCACCGGAATAAAGCCGTACCCGCTCTAAAAAACACTGAAATCCAACTGTGGGAGCGGGCTCGCTCGCGAAGGCTGGTCGAGTCAGAACATCGGTTACTGACAGACCGCCTTCGCGAGCAAGCCCGCTCCCACATTTTTTTGTGCGCATTTCAGGTCTACAATCGTCATTAATCTGGCGCCAAAAAATATCCTGTCGCATTCCTAACGAATCTTTCACTCGACATTTCTGAATTTTTTTCGTAGTGGCACCACTTTTTTAAAACACTAGTGGCACAAAACTATCCCTTCGTGCCAACTACCTGTAACTACTGGCCCAAATAGCAAGTGCTATCAATATAGTACCAGTGCCATCTTTTCTAATATTTCAAGAAATTTCCGAAAACAGGATGAGTGGCCAGGAACTTCACCCTAAAGCACCGCTCATACCACCGGTAACGAAATTCTCTGTTGCTGTAAGAGATGACTTACATGGCGACCAACGGAAGTAGCAAAGTTGTCACATTTAACTTTGACTCAGGGGTCATATTGCAAACCGATTAGTTAAGCGCGGCGATAAGGATGCATTGCCACCCACTATAAGGCCAAGGCTCAGCTTCCCCTAATGGGTCAGTGAGACAACCCAAGGCATTGATACTTAAAGGCTTACAGCCTCTATCAAGGCTCTGCGGCACTGGCGCCAGGCCCTTCTCCCAGGAAGGCCGGCTGCATTACAGGGCAAGCCCCAATAACAAGGCCACGTTTCGCACAACTTGAGTGCAATAGTTAGTCACTCGTTATTCAACATGCCTGTACGCGGCAAGTCGGCGTCTATTCGCCCAACTTTCGCGGCATCAGTGACGCTTGCAAACATGAACTCCGGCCATCTAATTGGCATGATTAATATCGTCTTCAATGACAAAGAGGTAAATGCGATGCGCATCAGCATATTTGGTTTGGGTTACGTTGGCGCAGTGTGTGCCGGTTGCCTGTCTGCCCGTGGCCACGAAGTGGTCGGCGTGGACATCTCCAAGGAAAAGATTGACCTGATCAATGCGGGCAAATCGCCAATCGTTGAACCGGGTCTGGGCGAACTGCTGAGCCAGGGTATCGAGACCGGGCGGCTGCGCGGCACGACCAATTTCGCCGAGGCCATCCGCGATACCGACTTGTCGATGATCTGCGTGGGCACGCCCAGCAAGAAAAACGGCGACCTGGAACTCAACTACATCGAATCGGTATGCCGCGAGATCGGTTTTGTCCTGCGTGACAAAACCACCCGCCACACCATCGTGGTCCGCAGCACCGTATTGCCGGGCACCGTGGCCAATGTGGTGATCCCGATCCTCGAAGACTGCTCCGGCAAGAAAGCCGGCGTCGACTTCGGTGTTGCGGTCAACCCGGAATTCCTGCGTGAATCCACCGCCATCGCCGACTACGACCTGCCACCGATGACCGTCATCGGCGAATTCGACAAAGCCTCCGGCGATGTCCTGCAGTCGCTGTACGAGGAACTCGACGCGCCGATCATCCGCAAGGACATCGCCGTTGCCGAAATGATCAAGTACACCTGCAACGTGTGGCACGCCACCAAGGTGACCTTCGCCAACGAAATCGGCAACATCGCCAAGGCCGTCGGCGTCGATGGTCGCGAAGTGATGGAAGTGGTCTGCCAGGACAAAACCCTCAACCTGTCCCAGTACTACATGCGCCCGGGCTTCGCGTTCGGCGGTTCGTGCCTGCCCAAAGACGTACGCGCCCTGACCTACCGTGCAGGCTCCCTGGACGTGGAAGCGCCGCTGCTCAACTCGCTGATGCGCAGCAACGAATCCCAGGTGCAGAACGCCTTCGACATCGTCGAAAGCCACGACAAGCGCAAAGTCGCCCTGCTGGGCCTGAGCTTCAAGGCCGGCACCGATGACCTGCGTGAAAGCCCACTGGTGGAACTGGCAGAAATGCTGATCGGCAAGGGCTACGACCTGAGCATCTACGACAGCAACGTCGAATACGCCCGTGTTCACGGCGCGAACAAAGACTACATCGAAGGCAAGATCCCGCACGTGTCGTCCCTGCTCAACTCGGACTTCGACGCGGTGATCAACAACTCCGACGTGATCATCCTTGGCAACCGCGACGAGAAATTCCGTGCCCTGGCGCATAACGCACCACACGGCAAGCAAGTGGTCGACCTGGTGGGCTTCATGTCCAAGGCCACCAGCGTGAGCGGCCGCACCGAAGGCATTTGCTGGTAACAGCAACAGCAAGTTCCGGGCTGCAAGCGTACCAATCCCCAGCGCTTGCAGCCTGGAGCCTTCTTCACCTTCGGATGACGCTTATGTCCAAGTTAAAACACGTACTGCTCCAATCCGCCGGCTGGCTGTTGTTTTTGAGCCTGCTGATGGGACTCGCCCTGCTGTTACCGGCGAGTACGTTCGACTCCGAGTCGAAGAATTTTATTTTCCTGATTGGCGCCGTCGGCATCTGGCGCTACTCGATGGGTGCTACGCATTTCTTTCGCGGCATGCTGTTCCTGTACGTGGTCTACCCACACCTGCGCCGCAAAGTGCGCAAGCTGGGCAAAGCCGCTGACCCCTCCCATGTATTCCTGATGGTCACAAGCTTTCGTATCGACGCGCTGACCACCGCCCAGGTGTACAGCTCGGTGATTCGCGAGGCCATCGAATGCGGCTTCCCGACCACCGTGGTCTGCTCGCTGGTGGAAATGAGCGATGAGCTGCTGGTGAAAAGCCTGTGGGAACGCATGAACCCGCCGGACCACGTGAAGCTTGATTTTGTGCGCATCGCCGGCACCGGCAAGCGCGACGGTCTGGCCTTTGGCTTTCGCGCCATCTCCCGCCACCTGCCGGATGACCGCGCCGTGGTTGCGGTGATCGATGGCGACACCGTGCTCGCCGAAGGTGTGGTTCGCAAGACCGTGCCGTGGTTCCAGCTGTTCGGCAATGTCGGCGGCCTGACCACCAACGAGTTCTGCGAAGTGCGCGGCGGCTACATCATGAGCGAATGGCACAAGCTGCGCTTCGCCCAACGCCACATCAACATGTGCTCCATGGCCCTGTCCAAGCGCGTGCTGACCATGACCGGGCGCATGTCGGTGTTCCGTGCCAGCGTGGTCACCGACCCGGGCTTTATCGCCGACGTTGAAAGCGACTCGCTGCAACACTGGCGCCTAGGCCGTTTCAAGTTTTTGACCGGCGATGACAAGTCCAGCTGGTTCAGCCTGATGCGCCTGGGCTACGACACGTTCTACGTGCCGGACGCCGCGATCAACACCGTGGAACACCCGCCGGAAAAGAGCTTTATCAAAGCCAGCCGCAAGCTGATGTTCCGCTGGTACGGCAACAACCTGCGCCAGAACTCCCGTGCCCTGGGCCTGGGTGTACGCCGACTCGGCCTGTTCACCAGCGTGGTGCTGTTCGACCAGCGTGTGTCGATGTGGACCTCCCTGCTTGGCCTGACGGTGGCCTTTATCGCCACCTTCAAATACGGCGGCGCATTCATCCTCGCGTACCTGCTGTGGATCGGCATCACCCGCCTGATCCTGACCCTGCTGCTGTCGTGCTCCGGCCACAAGATCGGCCCGGCCTACCCGGTGATTCTCTATTACAACCAGATCATGGGCGCGCTGGTGAAGATCTACGTGTTCTTCCGCCTTGATCAACAGTCCTGGACCCGCCAGGACACCAAACTGACCCGCGATTTGGCCAGCTTTCAACGTTGGTTCAACACCTGGTCGTCTCGGACCATGACCTTCTCCGCCGGCAGCATTTTCGTCGCCGTGTTGCTGATGATGGTCTGACCCTGCCAAGCCTGAATTAACTAGGAACTACACACCATGAATAGCCAAGTAAACGCCAACGTTGTCCACGAATCCGAAGCCCAGCGCCAACATGCCCGGGTGAAAATTCCGGCCAAGCTGCGCTTCTTCAACACCGACCGCACCCAGACCGAAGCACGGGTGATCGACCTGTCCGCCGGCGGCCTGGCGTTCACCGCCACTCAGCCGTTGACCGTCGGTGAAGTGCACAAGGGCCGCCTGCAATTTGTCATCGATAACCTCGGCCTGGCGATGGACGTAGAGCTGCAGATTCGCTCCTATGACCGCCAGACCGGCCGCACCGGTTGCCAGTTCCAGAACCTGGACGCCCAGGATATTTCCACCCTGCGCCACCTGATCACCTCGCACTTGTCCGGTGACATCGTGACCATGGGCGACGTGCTGGCGACCCTGCAGCGCGACAACTTCACCAAGGCGCGCAAGGTCAAGGACGGCGGCAGCAACATGAGCGCCGCGGGCCGCCTGCGCGCCGTGGTGTTCAGCGCAGGTATCTTCATCGTCGGCCTGGCAGCGTTCGGTTTCATCTTTAAATCGGTGTACGGCATGTACTTCGTCAGCCACGCTCAGGCTGGCCTCGTCAGCGTGCCGGGCATGAACGTGACCATGCCGCGTGACGGCACCGTGCAAAGCCTGCTCAAAGGTGACGCGGTCGCCGCCAAAGGCGCGCCACTGGCGACCTTCAGCACCAGCATGCTCGATGTGCTCAAGGGCCATCTGGACGAAGACCAACTGCAACCGGCCAAGGTTGAGGAGCTGTTCGGCAAGCAAATGACCGGCACCCTGACCTCGCCTTGCGATTGCGTGGTTGCCCAGCAACTGGTCGCCGACGGTCAGTACGCCAGCAAAGGCGATGTGATCTTCCAACTGGTGCCACGCGGCAGCCTGGCCAATGTGGAAGCGCGCTTCACCTACCGCCAGTTCGCCGACGTTCGCCCAGGCACACCGGTGAGCTTCCAGGTGGCCGACGAAGAACAGATCCGCACCGGCACCATCGTCAGCAGCACCAGCCTGAACAGCGCCGACCTGTCTTCCGACATCCGCGTGCAGATCAAGCCGGATGCGCCGCTGGACAGCACCTACGCCGGTCGCCCGGTAGAAGTGACCAGCGACCGCGGCCCATCGCTGAACTGGCTGATCGATAAAGCCACGGCTCACGGTCTGTAAGCGAGGACATGCCTGTGACGACTCCTATTCCGACTACTCCACAATCCTTGTGGGAGCGGGCTTGCTCGCGAAGGGATCAGCGCGGTATGCCTGATGTACCGCGTCGCCTGCTTCGCGAGCAAGCCCGCTCCCACATTGGATCTCTGTGCACACTGGCATTGGCGATCTCTTTGACTGGTTGCGCCGGCCTGCCCGACCAGCGCTTGGCCAACGAAGCCCTCAAGCGTGGCGACACGGTCACCGCCCAGCAAAATTACCAGCAGTTGGCAGACCTGGGTTACAGCGAGGCCCAAGTAGGCCTGGCCGATATCCAGGTGACCACCCGTGACCCCGAGCAAATCCGCCAGGCCGAAGCCACCTACCGCGCGGCCGCCGATACCTCGCCACGCGCCCAGGCCCGTCTGGGTCGCCTGCTGGTCGCCAAGCCCGGTGCCACCGAGGCCGAGCAGCACGAGGCTGAAGGCCTGCTGAAAAAAGCCTTTGCCAATGGCGAAGGCAATACCCTGATTCCGCTGGCGATGCTGTACCTGCAATACCCGCACAGCTTCCCCAACGTGAATGCCCAACAGCAGATCAGCAAATGGCAGGCCGCGGGTTACCCGGAAGCGGGCCTGGCTCAGGTGCTGCTGTACCGCACCCAGGACACCTACGACCAGCATCTGGATGACGTGGAGCGCATCTGCAAGGCCGCGCTGAACACCACCGACATCTGCTACGTCGAGCTGGCCACGGTCTACCAGAAAAAAGCCGAGCCGGAAAAACAGGCCGAGCTGCTCAAGCAAATGGAAGCCGGCTACAGCCGTGGCACCGTCACCGCACAGCGTGTCGACAGCGTGGCCCGCGTGTTGGGCGATGCAACCCTGGGCAAGACCGACGAGAAAACCGCGCAAGCCCTGCTGGAAAAAATCGCCCCCGGCTACCCCGCTTCCTGGGTCAGCCTGGCGCAACTGCTCTACGACTTCCCGGAACTGGGCGACGTCAATCAAATGATGAAGTACCTGGACAACGGCCGCGCCGCCGACCAGCCGCGCGCCGAGCTGTTGCTGGGCAAGCTCTATTACGAAGGCAAGTGGGTCCCGGCAGATGCCAAGGCCGCCGAAGCACATTTCGAGAAAGCCGTGGGCAAGGAAGTGGCCGCCGATTACTACCTCGGCCAGATCTACCGCCGTGGCTACCTGGGCAAGGTCTATTCGCAAAAAGCCCTCGACCATTTGCTCACTGCTGCGCGCAACGGCCAGAACAGCGCCGACTTCGCCATCGCGCAATTGTTTTCCCAAGGCAAGGGCACCAAGCCCGACCCATTGAACGCCTACGTCTTCAGCCAGTTGGCTAAAGCCCAGGACACGCCAGAGGCCAATGACTTGGCCACGCAGCTCGAAGCCCCGCTCACGCCAGAGCAACGCGCCGAAGGCCAACGCCTGGTGCAACAGGAACTGGCCGCGCGCGGCACCCTGGCCCAGAGCACGCTGCAACTGCACGCCCTGCAAGAAGAAGACGGCGAGGAATCCCTATGAAGCTCAACCCATTCGTCAAGGCCGGCATCGGCCTGACCTTCGCCCTGCTGTGGTCGTGCCCGACCCTGGCCGCGCTGACCGAAGCCAAGAACTTCGGCCTGGAAGTCAAAGCCACCGCGCAATCGGAAGATGACCGCGACCTCGGCACGCAGAAAGGCGGCGACGTCAACGGCATCGGCCTTGACCTGCGCCCGTGGGTCTACGGCGAAAGCGGCGCGTGGAGCGCCTACGCCATGGGCCAGGCGGTCGTGTCGAGCGACATCATCGAGACCGACACGCTGCAACAGTCCTCCGATGACACCACCGAACAATCGAGCAACGACGACCGTAAAGCCAAAAAGAACTACCTGGCCCTGCGCGAGTTCTGGGTCGGCTACAGCGGCTTTACGCCCTACCCTGGCGAGATCCTCAAGTTCGGCCGCCAGCGCCTGCGCAATGACGACGGCCAATGGCGCGATACCAACATCGAGGCGCTGAACTGGACCTTCGACACCACCTTGCTCAAGGCCAACGTCGGCGCTGCCGAACGCTTCAGCGAATACCGCACCGACCTCAAGGAACTGTCGCCCAAGGACAAGGACCGCCAGCACTTCTACGCTGACGCCGCCTACCAGTGGACGCCGGGGCAGTGGATCGGCCTGCGCGGTCATCACACCCATGATGACGGCAAGCTCGACTACGCCGAACCGGGCGTGGCCACCGACCCGTTGGACAAGCGCGAAAACGGCGACCTGACCTGGCTCGGCATCGAAGCCAACAGCGACGCCTACAACTGGCGCAACACCAACACCGTCAACTACTGGGCCAGCGTCACCGGCATGAAAGGTGACCGCGACACGGTCAACGCACTCAACGCCGACGGCACCCGCCCCACCCAGGCCAAGCGCAGCGATGACGTGAGTGGCTGGGCGACTGACCTGGGTGTACGCCTGCGCCTGGACCCGCAATGGCAAGTCGGCGCGGCGTACTCCCGCGCAAGTGCCAACTACGAGCAGAACGGCCTGCAAAGCAACCGTTCGAACTGGACCGGTACCCAGTCGCGCGTGCACCGCTTCGGCGAGGCGTTTCGTGGCGAGATGAACAACATGCAGTCGATGAGCCTGTTCGGTTCCTGGCAGCTGCGTGAGGACTACGACGCCAGCCTGGTGTACCACAAGTTCTGGCGTGTCGACGGCAACAAACCGGTGGGCAGCAACGGCATCGATGCCGTGCAGAACAACACCGATGACGTGACCGGCGCGATCCTGTCCAGCACTTCCCTGCCGCTTGAAGACGGCAAGAAAGACCTGGGCCAGGAGATGGACCTGGTGGTCACCAAGTACTTCAAGAAAGGCCTGTTGCCGGCGGCGCTGAGCCAGTCGATCGACGAACCGTCGGCCCTGGTGCGCTTGCGTGCCGGTGTGTTCAAGCCAGGTGACGCGTATGGCAGCCAGGTCGACTCGTACATGCATCGCGCCTTTGTCGACGTGATCTGGAAGTTCTGATGGGAGCCTGCGCAATGATTCCTCAAAAAATGCTGGTTGCCGCGATGCTGATGGCCAGTGCCACAGCCTTCGCCGACACCCCGCAGCAGGGCAAGGCGCCGACCATCGCCAAAGAACTGCAACAGGCCAAGACCTACACCATCTCCAGCCCGCCGACCGCGCCGCTGGAAATGGCCAAGCCTGCGCTGCCGGACCTGTCGGGCTACACCGCCGCGGCAATGGAAAAGAAGATCGTCAGAAGCAAACCCGGCAAGGTCAGCATCCGCCGCATGATGCAGGAGGACGCGCTGAAGGACTTTATCGGCGGCGATAACAAGATGGCCGAATGGGTGGTGCGCCAGCACGGCATTCCTCAGGCGATCTTTGTCGACGACGGCTACCTGAACCTCAAGGACCTGCTCGGCAAAGTGCCCAAGCAATACCTGAGCGAAACCTCACCGGGTGTGTTTCTGGCCAAGCTGCCGATCGTGGTCGGGCGCAAGGGCATTCTGGAAATCGACAAGAAGACCCAGGAGCTGCGCCTGTCCCAGCAAGCCGGTTCGTTCCTGATCAACGATGGCCAGTTGTTTGTGCGTGACACAAAGATCACCGGCTGGAATGAAAAGACCAATGGCCCGGCGCTGTTTCAGTCGCCCAAGGAGTTTCGCCCGTTCCTGCTGGCCTGGGGCGGCACCGAGACTTACGTCGCCAACAGCAAAATGGCCAGCTTCGGCTACGCCAACAGTAAGTCGTACGGGGTGAGTATTTCCCAGTACACGCCGAACATGGCCAAGGTGCTCAAGCGTCCTGAGCCGACCGGCTGGATCGTCGATTCCGAGTTCTCGGACATGTGGTACGGCTTCTACTGCTACGAAACCACCGGCTTTGTGCTCAAGGGCAATACCTACAAAGACAACATCGTCTACGGCATTGACCCGCACGACCGTTCCCACGGCCTGATCATTGCGGACAACACCGTCTACGGCACCAAGAAGAAGCACGGCATCATCATTTCCCGGGAAGTGAACGACAGCTTCATCTTCAACAACCGCAGCTACGACAACAAGTTGTCGGGCCTGGTGATCGACCGTAACAGCGTGAACAACCTGATTGCCGACAACGAGATCTACCGCAACCACACCGACGGCATCACGCTCTATGAGAGCGGCGACAACCTGCTGTGGGGCAACAAGGTGATCAGCAATCGTCGCCACGGCATTCGCATCCGTAACAGCGTGAACATTCGCCTGTACGAAAACACCTCGATGGCCAACGGCCTGACCGGCGTGTACGGCCACATCAAGGACTTGACCGACACCGACCGCGACATCGCGCTCGACCCGTTCGACGCCAAGGTTTCGCTGATCGTGGTCGGCGGTGAACTGGCCGGTAACGGCAGCGGGCCGCTGTCGATCGACTCGCCCTTGAGTGTCGAGCTGTATCGCGTGTCGATGCTGGCGCCGACCAAATCCAGCGGCATCAGCTTCAACGGCGTGCTGGGTGATCGGCAGGAAGAAATTCTCGACCTGTTGGTGCGCCAACAGAAAGCCGTGCTGATCGACCCTCTCGAACGCCAGACCGAAATGCAGGACTGAGGATGACCCTTATGCACCCACACATGATCAAATTGCTGAGCCTCTCGGGTCTGACCCTCGGCCTGCTGGCGGCCAGCCAAGGCGTGCGCGCCGATGACGTCAAAGCGCCGACCTTTACCGCCGAACCGTGCTGCAGCCTGTGCCCCGCAGCCCATGACGCGAAGAACTACACCACGCGTTATCAGCAGAACTTCACCACCCTGGTGCAAGCCCAGGGCGATTGGCTGTTCCGTACCCAGGAAGACCTGCGCACCGAATTTGACACCAGCCCCGCCGGCTACAAACGCATGCAACAGCTGCACGATGCGTTCAAGGCCAAGGGCGTGGAACTGGTGGTGGTTTACCAGCCGACCCGTGGCCTGGTGAACCGCAACAAACTCAACCCCGAAGAGAAAGCCAAGTTCGATTTCGACAAGGCACTGGGTAACTACAAAACCATGCTGGGCCGTTTCGCCAAGATGGGTTATGTGGTGCCGGACCTGTCGCCGCTGACCAACGAGCAACTCCCGGATGAATTGCCGGCCCACGATTTCTATTTCCGCGGCGACCAACACTGGACGCCCTACGGTGCCCAGCGCACCGCGAAAATCGTCGGTGCCAAAGTGCGTGCGATGCCTGAGTTTGCGGACATTCCCAAGCGCGAATTCGAAACCAAGCGCTCCGGACGCATGGGCAAGACCGGCACCCTGCACAACATGGCCGGGCAACTGTGCGGCACCAGCTACGCGATCCAGTACATGGACCAGTTCACCACCGAGCCCAAGGGCGAAGCGGGCGACGGCGACTTGTTCAGCGATTCGGGCAACCCGCAGATCACCCTGGTCGGCACCAGCCACAGCGGCAAGAACTACAACTTCGCCGGCTTCCTGGAACAGGAAATCGGCGCCGACATCCTCAACGTCGCCTTCCCCGGCGGTGGCCTCGAAGGCTCGATGATCCAGTACCTGGGCAGCGACGAATTCCAGAAAACCCCGCCGAAAATTCTGATCTGGGAATTTTCGCCGCTGTACCGCCTCGACCAGGAGACCATCTACCGCCAGATGATGTCGCTGCTCGACAACGGCTGCGAAGGCAAGACCGCGCAGATGAGCGCCAGCACCACGCTCAAACCCGGCAAGAACGAATTGCTGGTCAACAGTTCGAACAAAGACCTGCGTAACAGCAGTCACCAGGTCGACATCCGCTTCGCCGACCCGTCGGTGAAAACCCTGCAAGCCACCCTCTGGTACATGAACGGGCGCCACGAGGACATCAAGATCGAGAAACCCGAAACATCCGATACAGACGGGCGTTTCGCCTTTGAACTGCGCACCGATGAAGACTGGGCCTCGCAGAACTTGCTGGCCGTGGAAGTGCAGGGTCCCGAAGCGGGCGCTGCCGCGCAGAAAGTCGAAGCGAAAATTTGCACACGCAACGTATTCCCTGCCGGTGGTCAACAGACCGCATCGGCCGGGCAATGAGGTTACCTATGCAGAAGTTATTGATTCCAACGCTGCTGGGCCTGGCGATGTTCGCCGGTTCAGTCAACGCCGCCGCGCCACTGCGTCCACCTCAGGGCTATTTCGCCCCGGTGGAAGCGTTCAAGACCGGCGACTTCAAGAATGACTGCGACGCCATGCCGGCGCCGTACACCGGCTCGCTGCAATTTCGCAGCAAGTACGAGGGTTCGGACAAAGCCCGTTCCACCCTGAATGTGCAATCCGAAAAAGCCTTTCGCGACAGCACTGCCGACATCACCAAGCTGGAAAAAGACACCAGCAAGCGCGTGATGCAGTTCATGCGCGACGGCCGTCCGCAGCAGCTCGAATGCACGCTCAACTGGCTGACCAGCTGGGCCAAGGCAGATGCGTTGATGTCCAAGGACTTCAACCACACCGGCAAGTCCATGCGCAAATGGGCGCTGGGCAGCATGGCCTCGGCCTATGTGCGCCTGAAGTTCTCCGACTCCCACCCGTTGGCCAACCACCAGCAGGAGTCGCAGGTGATCGAAGCCTGGTTCAGCAAAATGGCCGACCAGGTCGTCAGTGATTGGGACAACCTGCCGCTGGAAAAAACCAACAACCACTCCTACTGGGCCGCCTGGTCGGTGATGGCGACGTCCGTCGCCGTCAACCGTCGCGACCTGTTTGATTGGGCGGTGAAGGAATACAAGGTCGGCGCCAACCAGGTCGATGACCAAGGCTTCCTGCCTAACGAATTGAAGCGTCAGCAACGGGCGTTGTCGTATCACAACTACGCATTGCCGCCGCTGTCGATGATCGCAAGCTTTGCCTTAGTCAACGGCGTGGATCTGCGCCAGGAAAACAACGGCGCCTTGAAACGCTTGGGCGACAAGGTGCTGGCCGGGGTCAAAGACCCGGAGATCTTCGAGAAGAAGAACGGCAAAGAGCAGGACATGAAGGACCTCAAGGAAGACATGAAATTTGCCTGGCTTGAACCCTTCTGCACCCTCTACACCTGCGCCCCGGATGTGCTCGAACGCAAGCATGGCATGCAGCCGTTCAAGACCTTCCGGCTCGGCGGTGACCTGACCAAGGTCTACGACCCGACGCATGAAAAGGGCAACAAAGGAATCTGACGGAACACGGTTGCAAATGTGGGAGGGGGCTTGCCCCCGATAGCAGTGTGTCATTGAACACAGATGGCGGCTGTTACACCGCCATCGGGGACAAGCCCCCTCCCACCGTTTGAGCCGGTTTCGTCAGTAGCAATGTTGTACGGCCTCCCCCGAAATCGTGGGGGGGTTTGGGGGGGCTCTGGCCCTTGACTGTCTGTTAAACATGGAGAGATCGGGATGGTTTTCTCGTCCAATGTGTTCCTGTTTCTGTTCTTGCCGATCTTTCTCGGCTTGTACTACTTGAGCGGGCAACGCTATCGCAACCTGCTGCTGCTGATTGCCAGCTACGTGTTCTACGCCTGGTGGCGAGTGGACTTCCTGGCGCTGTTCGCCGCTGTAACGCTGTGGAATTACTGGATCGGCCTCAAGGTCGGTGCAGCAGGCGTGCGCACCAAGCCGGCCCAGCGCTGGCTGCTGTTGGGCGTGGCGGTCGACCTGTGCATCCTCGGCTACTTCAAGTACGCCAACTTCGGCGTCGACAGCATCAACGTGATGATGAAGTCGGTGGGTCTGGAGCCGTTCATTCTCACCCACGTGTTGTTGCCGATCGGGATCTCGTTCTACATCTTCGAGTCCATCAGCTACATCATCGACGTGTACCGCGGCGACACCCCGGCCACCCGCAACCTCATCGACTTTGCGGCGTTCGTGGCGATCTTCCCGCACTTGATTGCCGGCCCCGTGTTGCGCTTTCGCGACCTGGCCGACCAGTTCAACAACCGCACGCACACCCTCGACAAGTTCTCCGAGGGCTGCACACGGTTCATGCAAGGTTTCATCAAGAAGGTGTTCATCGCCGACACCCTAGCGGTGGTTGCCGACCATTGCTTCGCCCTGCAAAACCCCACCACGGGCGATGCCTGGCTGGGTGCGCTGGCGTACACCGCGCAGCTGTACTTCGACTTCTCCGGCTACAGCGACATGGCCATCGGCCTGGGCTTGATGATGGGTTTTCGCTTCATGGAAAACTTCAAGCAACCGTACATCAGCCAGTCGATCACCGAGTTCTGGCGGCGCTGGCACATCAGCCTGTCCACCTGGCTGCGTGACTACCTGTACATCACCCTGGGCGGCAACCGCAAAGGCACGCTGATCACCTACCGCAACCTGTTCCTGACCATGCTGCTCGGTGGTCTGTGGCACGGTGCGAACATCACCTACATCGTGTGGGGTGCCTGGCACGGCATGTGGCTGGCGATTGAAAAAGCCATCGGCCTCAACACCGCGCCGCGCAGCTTCAACGTGGTGCGCTGGGCCTTCACCTTCCTGCTGGTGGTGATGGGCTGGGTGATCTTCCGCTCCGAGAACCTGCACGTCGCCGGCCGTATGTACGGCGCAATGTTCAGCTTTGGCGAATGGTCGCTGTCGGAACTCAACCGCGCCAGCCTCACCGGCCTGCAAGTGGCAACCCTGGTGGTGGCGTACGCAACGTTGGCGTTCTTCGGCCTGCGCGATTTCTACACCAACCGCCCTGCCGAGAAAGCCAAGCCGGCCGACCCGAGCCTGATCAAGGCCGTGCCGGGCGACAACCCGGACAGCATCCACCAGCCAGGTTTCACCGTCGGCCAGGACGCCGCCGTGCAGCCGGCCTACTGGACCGCTGACTGGCCACGCTACGCCATGCGCGGCGCTGTACTGCTGCTGTTCGTGGCGTCGATTCTGAAACTGTCGGCGCAGAGTTTCTCGCCGTTCCTTTACTTCCAATTCTGAGGGGAGCCGACCATGACCCGTTCATTCCGCGTCCTCTATATCGCGCTGTTCCTGCTGGTGCTGCTGGCCCTCGGCGCCTGGTCGATGCGCAGCTTCTTCGGCTTCAGCACCAATGCCGACGCGACCGTGCTGAACGGCCGCTGGACCAAAGCCGTCGAGACGCACTACGACGACCAGTTCCCGATCAAGCGCATCGGCACCAACCTGTGGGCCGCGCTGGACTACAAGCTGTTCAACGAAGGCCGCCCTGGCGTGGTGCTGGGCCGCGATCACTGGTTGTACAGCGACGAGGAATTCAACCCGATCGTCAACGAAGACCAGAACCTGCAAGGCAACTACGCGCTGGTCGAAGGCGTGCGCCAGAAGCTCAAGGCTCAGGGCATTGAGTTGGTCATGGCGATTGTGCCGGCCAAGGTGCGCCTGTACCCGGAACACCTGGGCGAAGTGAAACCGGCGAGCATCCACGCCAACCTGTATGAGGACTTCCACGCCCGTGTCGCCGCCGACAAGATCATCGCGCCCGACCTGCTTGGCCCGCTGCAACAGGCCAAGCTGGGCGGCACGCAAGTGTTCCTGCGCACCGACACCCACTGGACCCCGGACGGCGCCGAAATTGCCGCCAAGCAACTGGCCAAGGTGATCACCGAAAAGGCCCCGCTCAGCGGTGAGCCGCAGCGCTTTGTCACCGAAGCCGAAAAAACCGAGCCGCATAAAGGCGACCTGCGTCTGTTCCTGCCGCTGGACCCGCTGTTCGAAAACCTGATGCCGCCCAAAGAGCCGCTGCAAAAACGCGTCACCCACCTGGCTGAAAACAAGGGCGACGATGGCCTGTTCAGCGACAGCGAAACCCCGGTGGCACTGGTCGGCACCAGCTACAGCGCCAACCCTAACTGGAACTTCGTCGGCGCCCTCAAGCAAGCCTTGCACAGCGACGTCATCAACTACTCCGAAGACGGCCACGGCCCGATTCTGCCGATGCTCAGCTACCTCAAAAGCGACGACTTCAAGAACAGCCCGCCACAGGTGCTGATCTGGGAGTTCCCTGAACGTTATCTGCCCGTCAACAACGAAATCGGTGATGCCGACCCGCAGTGGGTTGCGCAGCTTAAACAAGCCGGTTCGCGCCAACAGAACATGGCACTGAACACCCCAGCTAAAACCCAAAAACCCGAGACGCCCGACCGGGCGCAAAACTGAAAGAGAGGTAACTCACATGACTTTCACTACTACTCCGCGTCGTCTCGCCAAGACCCTGGCCATTGCTGCCGGCTTGAGCTTCGTATCGATGTCCGCCTTCGCCGGGGGCGACGCCGCCCTTTACGGCCCAACCGCGCCGAAAGGCTCAAGCTTTGTACGTGTGTACAACGCCAGCAACCAGGAAGTCAGCGCCACCGTCGGCGCCACCAACCTGAGCGACGTTGCGCCACTGGCCAGCAGCGATTTCAGCTTCATGCCCGGCGGTGACTACAGCGCCAAGGTCGGCAGCCAGACCGTGCCGGTCAAACTCGCCGCCGACCACTACTACACCCTGGTCAACAGCGGCAGCGGCCAGCCCCAACTGATCGAAGAACCGCCGTTCAAGAACAAGCAGAAATCCCTGGTACGCGTGCAGAACCTCAGCGACAAGGCCCTGACCCTGAAAACTGCCGACGGCAAGACCGATGTGGTCAAGTCGGTGGCCGCCAAGGGCCGTGGCGAGCGCGAAATCAACCCGGTGAAGGTGAGCCTGGCGTTGTATGACGGTGACAAGAAAGTCGGCGATGTGAAGCCGGTGGCGTTGGAACGTGGTGAAGCGGCGGTGCTGTATGTCACCGGTTCCGGTTCGAGCATTTCGCCAGTCTGGGTGAAACGCCCAGTGTCGACCCGCTAATGATTTCTCTGTGGGAGCCGGGCTTGCCCGCGATGGCATCACCTCGGTGTCACTGACAGACCGAGTTGCCTGCATCGCAGGCAAGCCAGCTCCCACAGAGACCGAGACAAAAACAAGAGTGGAACGACAAACCTTCGTAGCTCTGACCCAAATCGATTCAAGGAGAAACCCCCATGATTCCAGTAATCCTTTCCGGTGGTAGCGGCTCACGTCTTTGGCCGCTTTCGCGTAAACAGTTCCCTAAGCAATTCCTGGCCCTGACCGGCGAGCACACCCTGTTCCAGCAAACCCTGGAGCGTCTGGTGTTCGAAGGCATGGATTCCCCTATCGTGGTCTGCAACAAGGACCACCGTTTCATCGTCAACGAGCAACTGAGCACGCGTAAGCTCGAATGCCAGCGCATCCTGATGGAGCCGTTCGGTCGCAACACTGCGCCGGCCGTGGCCCTGACGGCGATGATGCTGGTCAACGAAGGCCGCGACGAGCTGATGCTGGTGCTGCCGGCCGACCACGTGATCGACGACCAGAAAGCCCTGCAACGCGCCCTGGCCCTGGCCACCGTGGCCGCCGAGCGTGGCGAGATGGTGCTGTTCGGCGTACCGGCCACCCGTCCGGAAACCGGTTATGGCTACATCAAGTCCACCAACGATTCGCTGCTGCCCGAAGGCGTGAGCCGCGTTGAACAGTTCGTCGAAAAGCCCAATGAAAAACGCGCCGTCGAGTTTGTCAAAAGCGGCGGTTACTTCTGGAACAGCGGCATGTTCCTGTTCCGCGCCAGCCGCTTCCTCGAAGAGCTGAAAAAACACGATCCGGACATCTACGACACCTGCCTGTTGACCCTGGAACGCAGCGAGCAGACCGCCGACACCGTGACCTTCGACGAAGCCACCTTCGCCTGCTGCCCGGACAATTCCATCGACTACGCCGTGATGGAAAAAACCCAGCGCGCCTGCGTGGTACCGCTGAGCGCCGGCTGGAGCGATGTGGGTTGCTGGGCCTCGCTGTGGGCGGTCAACGACAAAGACATCCACGGTAACGTCAGCAAAGGCGACGTGGTGATCCAGGACAGCCGCAATTGCATGATTCACGGCAACGGCAAGCTGGTGTCGGTGATCGGCCTGGACAACATCGTGGTGGTGGAAACCAAGGACGCGATGATGATTGCCCACAAGGACAAGGTCCAGGGCGTCAAGCAGATGGTCAGCACCCTGAACGACCAGGGCCGCAGCGAAACCCAGAACCACTGCGAAGTCTATCGTCCGTGGGGCTCTTACGACTCGGTGGACATGGGCGGCCGCTTCCAGGTCAAGCACATCTCGGTCAAGCCGGGCGCGTGCCTGTCCCTGCAAATGCACCACCACCGCGCCGAGCACTGGATCGTGGTCAGCGGCACGGCCGAAGTCACGTGTGACGAGAACGTGTTCCTGCTCTGCGAGAACCAGTCCACCTACATCCCGATCGCCTCGGTGCACCGCCTGCGCAACCCGGGCAAGATCCCGTTGGAAATCATCGAAGTGCAATCGGGCAGCTACCTGGGCGAAGACGATATCGAGCGGTTCGAAGATATCTACGGACGCTCCACCCCGGTAGAACGTGGCGTGTCGGTGAAAACTATCGCGCAGTAAAACAGTCGTAGAAAGAAGCCCTCATCCAGCCCATTGCGTCCCCTATCCGCAGTGGGTTGGGTGGGGGCTTTTTTTTGGTTTTTGGGGGGAATGTGCGGGCCTCATCGCAGGCAAGCCAGCTCCCACAGTTAACCGCATTCCAGCGGGTGTACCCGGTCAACTGTGGGAGCTGGCTTGCCTGCGATGGCGTCCGAAAGCACAAAAACACTCATGCACTGAGCACCCGAGCTACCTGAACGGGACCAGCCTGCAATTGGCCGAAACCGGTTTGACCTTGGTTGAGGCGTGCACCGAAGGATTGCACGCGGATTCTTCTGCTCAGCCAGTCAGTCATCGGGGGCGAGCCCCCTCCCACCTTTTGATTGGTGAATGCAGTCCAAGGTGGGCGCTGGCTTGCCTGCGATGGCGGCCGCCCAGCCAACACACCGCTCAAGCTCGCCAATCCCACCTACGCTTAAGTTAGGATGCTCGTTCCCTATTCGAGGTGGTCTCCATGTTCTTCGGCGTTCTCCTGATCATCACCTGGCTGATCCTGCTGCTGCGCTACCCGGCCAAGGCGTTGCCGGTGTCGCTGGCGGCCGCCGTCGGCCTGGGCTGTGTGGCGATTTGGGTGGTGTGGCTGGACAGCCGCGAAGCCTCGCAACTGTCGCGCCTGGAACTGCGCATCAGCTATGCGCCGCAGGAATGCCCGCCAGACCGGCCGCTCAAACTGGTCCTGAGCAACGGCAACGACGTACCGCTGACCGAACTGCGCTGGCGCGTTGCAGCCTATGCGCCGGGCGACTCCGTCAACCTGGCCGACAATGTCTACGCCGCCCCACGCTATCGCGGCCCCGGCGAGTTGCAGGCCGGCGCCACCTGGGACGACTGCCTGCCCACACCACCGCTGCGCCCCGGCTACCGCCCGCAAACCCTGGAATTTCGCGCCGAGCATCTGCAAGGCAGTTTCTCGGACTGACAAAGGATTGATTCATGCCCACTGTACTGATCACCGGCTGCTCCAGCGGCATCGGCCGCGCCCTGGCCGATGCCTTCAAAACCGCAGGCTATGAAGTGTGGGCCAGCGCCCGCCAGCCTGATGATGTCAGCGCCCTGGCTGCCGCCGGTTTCAAGGCCGTGCAACTGGACGTCAACGACGCCATGGCGCTCAAGGCGCTCGCCGAACAGATCGGCGGGCTGGACGTGCTGATCAACAACGCCGGTTATGGCGCCATGGGCCCGCTGCTCGACGGCGGCACCGAGGCCATGCAACGCCAGTTCGAAACCAATGTGTTTTCCATCGTCGGCGTGACCCAGGCGCT
Organism: Pseudomonas sp. Larv2_ips; assembly: GCF_963879675.1. NCBI lineage: Bacteria > Pseudomonadati > Pseudomonadota > Gammaproteobacteria > Pseudomonadales > Pseudomonadaceae > Pseudomonas > Pseudomonas sp. Larv2_ips. The sequence continues at coordinate 9,570 of NZ_CAWOAW010000014.1, read as the reverse complement.
GTTTCCTGCGCTGCGTCGCGCCAAAGGCCTGGTGGTGAACATCGGCAGTGTCTCCGGCGTCTTGGTGACACCGTTTGCCGGTGCCTACTGCGCCTCGAAAGCGGCAGTGCACGCGCTGAGCGACGCACTGCGCATGGAGCTGGCACCCTTTGGTGTGCGCGTGATGGAAGTGCAGCCGGGCGCTATCGACACGCACTTTGCGAAAAACGCCGGCGCCCAGGCCGAGCTGTTGATCAACGAAAAATCGCCATGGTGGCCGTTGCGCGAAGGCATTCGTGCGCGCTCCCAGGCCTCGCAGAACAACCCGACCTCAGCCGAGCAATTCGCGGCGCAGGTGTTAAAGGCGGTGCAACAGTCAACGCCGCCAAGGCTGCTGCGCGCGGGCAATGGCTGTCGGGCGCTGCCACTGATGGCGGCCTTGGTGCCCAAGGCCCTGTTGGAAAAAGTGTTGAAGAAGCGCTTCGGCCTGTCGGGCTCGCTCTAGCCTTTCATGAAATCGATAAACGCCCGCACCTTGAGCGGCAAATGCCGGGTGTCCGGGTACATCGCGTAGATCCCCTGTGGCGCAAAGCGATGGTCCGCCAACAAGCGCACCAAGCGCCCCGCCGCCAGGTCATCCTGCACCAACCATTGGGGCAGCACCGCCACGCCGTGGCCGCGCACGGCAAACGCCTGAAGCACGGCCGCACTGTCGGCCACCAGCGCAGTCGGCCCGGCACGGTATTGACGCTCGCCGCCGGCCGGGTCGGTCAGGCTCAGTTCGGTCAAACGGCCATGGCCCAGCCTGGGCACCTGTTCCAACGCATCCAGCGTTTGCACCTCGGCAAACTCGGGCGCCGCCACTGCAAACACCTCAAAGGTCGACAACTGCACCGCACGGTGGTTGGAGTCGAGCAGGCGACCCAGCCGAATCGCCACATCAAAGCGTTCGGAGATCAAATCGGCGTGGGTCGAGGAAGTGGATAAGTGAATGTTCAGGTCCGGGTGCAAGCGGCGAAAGGCTTCCACCGCCGGAGCAACCACTGCCAGCGCATATTCCACCGTGGTGGTGATGCGCAACGTGCCTTTGAGCTGGGCATGCTCGGAGCGCGCCTCCTCCACCGCCAGGCGCGCTTCTTCAAGCATGCGTGTGCAGCGCAGGTAAAAGCGCTCGCCGGCATCGGTCAGCGCCAGTTGGCAGGTGTTGCGGGTCAGCAGGGTCACGCCCAGCTCCGCCTCCAGGCGCTTGAGGTTGAAGCTGACCACGGCGCGGGTCTGGCCCAGCAAATCGGCCGCTGCGGTAAGCGAACCGGCCTCTACTACAGCCTTGAAGGTGTCGAATCGGTCCAGGCTGACCATCGGCCACGCCCTCCTTTGTCAAAATATTTTTGACAAACTAACAGGCAAACCGGCGTAGCCCAAACCCTGCCGGCGGCCTACCCTGCGCGCTTCATTCGCAGGATCGCGTCCATGACCTACCGCTCGAAAGTCGCCTGGATCTTTTTATTCGGCTTTGCCCTGGACCTGGTGAACATGTTTGTCGCCACGGTCGCCTACCCGGACATCGCCCGCGAACTGCACGCCTCGGTCACGCAATTGGCCTGGATCAGCAACGCCTACATGCTTGGGTTGACCGTGATCATTCCCCTGAGCGTGTGGCTGGCGGCACTGATGGGCGAGCGAACGCTGATCGCGGCGAGCCTGCTGTTATTCGCGGGGGCTTCACTGATGGTCGGCCAGGCGAGTTCAATCCAAACCCTGATTGGCTGGCGGACGCTGCAAGGCTTGGGCGGCGGACTGCTGATTCCCGTGGGCCAGGCCATGGCCTACCGGCACTTTCCAGCGGCAGAGCGCAGCCAGTTGACGGCGCGGGTGATGTCGGTGGCGCTGCTGGTGCCGGCGCTGTCGCCGGCCCTGGGCGGGTTGATTGTCGACAGCCTGTCGTGGCGCTGGATCTTCTATGCCAACCTGCCGCTGGCGTTGATCACTTTGTTGCTGGCACTGCTGTGGATAAAACCTGACGCGCTTGCCACGGAGCGCCCGGCCCTGGACGTGGGCAGCATCTTCAAGCAGATCCGTAGCCCGATGCTGCGCGTGGCGATGTTGGTCTATCTGTTCATCCCCGGCGTCTTTATCGGTACCAGCCTGATCGCCATCCTCTACCTGCGCGGCCTCGGCTATGACGCCACGCAGACCGGCGCGCTGATGCTGCCGTGGGCACTGGCGTCAGCGCTGGCGATTTTCCTGAGCAAAACACTGTTTAACCGCTGCGGCCCCAAACCCTTGCTGCTGGCGGGCATGGCGTTGCAATGCATCGGCATCCTGTTGCTCAACCAACCCGCCTGGGTGATTGCGGCCTATGCCTTGATGGGCCTGGGTGGCAGCTTGTGCAGCAGCACCGCGCAGACGCTGGCGTTTCTCGACATACCCGCAGAACGCATGGGCCATGCCAGCGCCCTGTGGAATATCAATCGGCAAGTGAGCTTTTGCCTCGGCGCGGCGGCGCTCAGTGCGCTGTTGTCGGCCTTGGATTCCTTCGCCATAACCTTCACGATAGCGGCAGCCCTGACACTGCTGCCCCTTTTTGCAGTGCTGCGCCTGGACGCTTCCAGAGTACGGACACTGCTTCACCCAGCCAACGAGCCCAGCCATGATTGATTACAGCGATTTTTTTGAAGAAGTGATCCAGACCCATGTCGAGATCGAGCAATGGTTTGCCGGCGTTGCGCCTGAAGGCACACTGCAAACGTTGCTGGCGCGCTTCTCACCCGACTTCAGCATGATCGCGCCCGCCACCGGTACGCGGGTAAATGCGGCCGGGGTGAAGGCACTGTTTACCCGCCTTGGCGGTATGCGCCCGGGCTTGAAAATCACCTTGAGCGAAATGACCGGGATCGACCGCCATGCACGCGGCGCCACGGTGACCTACCGCGAACACCAGATCGATGACAGCGGCACGCAGACTGATCGACGCGCCACCGTGGTGTTCGAGAAGCAGGCCAGTGGAGCCTTGCTGTGGCGCCATCTGCACGAAACCTTTATCAAGGCTTAACAGGGTCAAAACTGTGGGAGCGGGCTTGCTCGCGAAGGCGGCGGATCAGTCAACACTTGCTTCAACTGACACTCCGTCTTCGCGAGCAAGCCCGCTCCCACATAAGCCTGCTCCGGCCGTTAGTGTTGCGTTGGGTTGACGATGACGGTGCAAGTAATGCCCGCCGCCAACAGCACGCCGTCGGGCACTTCATCAATGTGAATGCGCACCGGCACGCGCTGGGCCAGGCGCACCCAGTTGAAGGTCGGGTTCACATCGGCGATCAGTTCGCGGCTCTCGGGGTTATCGCGGTCGTAGATGCCGCGCGAGATGCTTTCCACGTGGCCCTTGAGCGTCTCGCCACTCATCAATTGCATATCGGCCTCATCACCAACTTTGACGTGGGGCAGCTTGGTTTCTTCAAAGAAGCCATACACCCAGAACGAATTCATATCGACCACGGCCATTTTTGCTTCGCCAATACGCGCGTAGTCGCCACGGTGCACGTTGAGGTTGGTGACGTAGCCGTCCACCGCCGCCACCACTTGAGTGCGTTTCAAATTCAGCTCAGCCGCCTCTAACTGCGCCAACGCGTGTTGGTAATCGGCCAACGCCGAGTCGGCGATGTTGCTCGCGTCGTCGCGGTTTTCCTTGGAGATCACCAGGGCGTCGAGGTCGGCGCGGCGGTGCGCGTTGACCTTGCGCATCTCCCACGTGGCCTTGCGCGAGGCCACCAGCGACTGCGCCTGCTTGACCGCGATGCGGTAGTGCTCGGGGTCGATCTGCATCAGCAGGTCGCCCTTCTTCACCAACTGGTTGTCACGCACCGGCACCTCCACCACTTCACCGGTGACGTCGGCCGCCACGTTGATGATGTCGGCGCGCACACGACCGTCGCGGGTCCACGGGGTCTCCATGTAGTGCACCCACAGCGTGCGGCCAATCCAGATCGCCAAAGCCAGTACCAGCAACGTCGCGAGCAGGCTGAAAAACTTTTTCATCGGGGCATTCTCAACGGTAGACGGTCAGCGCCAGGGCGCCGAACAAGCAGACGAACAGGCTCAGGCGCAGCAACGCCGGGTGCCAGAAAAAACGGTACAGGTCGAACCCGGCCAGGAAGCGGTCCAAGGCCCAGGCCAGCCCTGCGGCGATAAAAAACATCAGGGTCATGGTCGGCATGTAGACGCCGTGGAATGCGATTTCACGAGGCATTCGGGGATCCTTTGAGGGCGGCCAGGGGCGATTGCGGGTCCAGCAACGACGTGCGGATAAAGTGCAGGTAGCTTTTCACCCGGCGCAACGCCGAGGTGTCGAAGTGCGGGGCGAAGGGTTCATCGGTGGCTTGCACGCGGCTGATCGCATGGTCGACGGCAATCAACCCGCGCTCCAGGTTGCTGGCGCTCGGTTGCAGGAACAGCCGCACCAGCGAGCGGCCCATCACGCGGATCGCCTGACGCCAGGGTTGCGACTCGGCATACGCCGGGTGCACCGGCAATATCGCCTGCTCCTTGCGCAACTCGATGATCGCGTGGCCGACTTCCAGCACCACGAACATCCAGCGCAGCAAGTCGCGTTGCACGTGCGGCTGGCCGACGGCGAGGCCGTAGGCCTGGTGCAGCAGGTCGCGGGTGCGGCTTTCAAAACTCGACGCCAGACCCTTGAGCTTGCCGCTGATGGCGTACACCACCTGCTCGCGCAGATCCTGTTCCAGGCGGCGCCATAACCAGCGGCTGTTCGGCGGCAGGATAATCGCGCCAGCTGCCGCGCACACCAGCATGCCAATGACCATGGCGATGTAGTCATTGATAAAGCTGTAAGGGTTGTAGACCGTGAGGTTGTCCGGCACCGAGCCGGTGCTGAAAAAGATCAGCAAGCCTACGCCGACGCCGGCGTATCGCGGGCGGGAGGCGAGGAACGAGCCGAAGATAATCACCGGCGCAAGCATCATGCACAGCAGCGGGAAGCCGTCGATCCACGGGAACACAAAGAACATTTCGACGAAGCCCACCAACGCGCCGATCAAGGTGCCGCAAGCCATCTGGAAGGCCATGCGTTTCGGGTTGGGCGTGGCGGCGGACAGGCCGACGGTGGCGGCGGCGATCAGGGTCATGGTCGCGCCGCTGGGCCAGGCGGTGGCCACCCAGTAACTGCCCAGCACGATCAGGATAAAGGACGCGCGAATCCCTGAAGCGGCGCAGGCCAGCCAGTTGGTTTTCGGCGTGTAGGCTTCGCTCCATCGCTCGCGCTCATGGCTGTGATCGGCCAGCGATGCGTGGGTCTGCGCGTAGTTGTGCAGGTCATCGACAAAGCGGTAAAGCAACTCGTAGGCGGTATGAAAATCCAGCTGCTCGGCTTCGCTCGGATTGCCCTGCTGAAAATTCGCACGCAGGCTGCGCACCTTGGCGGGCAGTCCATCCTTATAGGCGCTCAATTGATTGACCAGGCGCGCCGCGTCGGGGCTGGTGAGCGCACGGCCGGAGAAACCGTCAAGGACTTCGGCCAGGTCTTGCAGGCCGGGCTTGATGGCCGCGGCAACGTGATCGGCTGCATCCGTGCGCAGCCGCTCAAGCAACTGGTGCAAGGCGTTGAAGCGCGTGGTGATGCTCATGAATTCACTGTTGAGGCGACTCAACCGGCCATTGCGCCGCCGCATGTGCGGGTCTTCAAATACGGTAACGCTGCGCAGCCCTTCCAGGCCCACGGCCTCGGCGATAAAGCGCACATTGCTGGCCTCGAACCCTTCACGCTGGCTGCGCCCACGCAGGCCGTCGGTGACAAACAGCGCGAACACGCCGAAGCGCTGGTACAAGGCGTTGCGCATCGCGGCGCTGCTGGTTTGCGGCAGGATCGCGGCGCTGACCAACGTCGAGCACAGTATTCCCAAAGAGATTTCCAGCACCCGCCACACCGCCGCCATAAAGGCCCCGTCCGGATGCGCCAGCGCGGGCAAACCCACCATCGCCGCGGTGTAACCCGCCAGCACAAACCCATAGGCGCGAAAGTTGCGATTACGCGTCGCACCGGCCGTGCAAATGCCCACCCAGATCGCCAACGCGCCGAGGAATAATTCGGTGTTCTGCGCAAACAGAGCGATCAACAAGACCATTACCGCCGACCCCGCCAGGGTGCCAAGGAAGCGGTAAAAACTCTTGGCGAAGACCTGGCCGCTCTGCGGTTGCATCACGATAAACACAGTGATCATCGCGGTGCGCGGTTGCGGCAGTTCCAGGCGCATCGCCAGCCACAGCGTGAGGAACGCGGCGATCAGCACCTTGAAGATATAGACCCAGGTCACGCCATCGCTGCGTGCCCAGTCGAAAAAACCACGGCGCCACTCCAGGGAGTGCAACCAGCGCAGCGGTGCAGGCAAGGGCGTCATCAAATCCTACTCAGTGATCAAATACGGCAAGCGCCGCCGGGGTCTTGCTCGGGAGGGTCTTGGTGTCTGGCGGCGCATCGTTGCCGGCGCCGAGCCCGCCGCCCAGGGCGGTGACCAGTTCGGCGTGGGCACTCAGGCGTGCGGCTTGCACCTGTTGCTCGATTTGCTGCTGGTGAAACAGCAAGGTCTGGGCGTTCAGCACGTTGAGGTAATCGGTGAGGCCGCGCTGGTAGGCGATCATCGCGATGTCGTAGGTTTTCTGCGCAGAGGCCACGGACTGCGCGGCGAAGGACGCCTGCTTGTCCATCGATTCGCGGCGGATCAACTGGTCGCTGATGCCCTTGAGCGCGTTGACCAGCGTCTGGTTGTACTTGGCCACGGCCAGGTCATAACCGGCGCTGGCTTCGCCCAGTTGCCCACGCAAACGACCGCCGTCGAAGATCGGCAAGGTGATCGCCGGGCCGACGTTGTAGTTGAGTTTCTCGCCACTGAGAAACCCCAGCATGGCGCCGCCGGTCGCCATGTAGCCGAGGCTGCCGACCAAGTCGACGTTGGGATAGAACCCGGCATGCGCCACATCGATGCCACGCGCTTGCGCGGCGACTTGCCAGCGGCTGGCAACCACGTCCGGGCGCTGACCGAGCAATTGCGCCGGCAAGCTCGACGGCAATTTCAGCGGCGCGGCGAGGGACAAACTCGGGCGTTGCAGTTGCGCGCCCTCGCCCGGACCTTTGCCCGCCAAGGCAGCCAACTGGTTACGGCTCAGGGCGATTTCCTCGTCCAGCGCGTCGAGCTGGCGATGGGTCTCCGGCAACGGCGTTTCGGCCTGGCTGACGTCGAAGTGCGTGCCGATCCCGGCGTTCAGGCGTTTATTGGCCAAGTCGAGAATCTGCTGTTGCTGGGCCAGGGTGGCGGCGACGATGTCGCGGTTGGCGTAATGCAACGACAACTGGATGTAGGCGCGCACCACGTTGTTCTGCAATTCGAGCTGGGCCTGGCGCGCTTCGGCGGCGCTCATATGCGCCAGGTCGACGGCGCGTTCGCTGGCGTTGCTTTCGCGGCCCCACAGGTCAAGGGCATAGCTCAGGCCCAGGGACGAATTGTTGTCCCAGGTGGTTGTTCCGCTCAACTCGCCGGGGCCGTAGAACTGATCCTTCGGCCAGTTGTGGCGTTTGAGGGTGGTGTCGCTGTTGATCTGCAACGACTCAGCCGACTCGGCAATGCCGGCCATGGCCCGCGCCTCACGCACCCGCGCGGCGGCCATGGCCAGGCTCGGGCTGTTTTGCGTGGCACGTTGCACCCACTGATTGAGTTGCGGATCGCCATAGGCTTGCCACCATTGCGTGGTGGGCCAGTGGGCGTCGTGGGCGGCACTCTGGATGGCTTGGTCGGTGGCCAGGTTATTGGCGTTGAGGGCTTGGCCTTGGGGGGCGATTCCTCCGGTTCCGATGCAGCCGCTGATTGCTAACGATAAGGCCCAAACACTGAGAGTCTTCAGCTCTCTGATGATGTGACGCGGCACGGCAAGCGTATTCCTGAGGTGGTGTTGCGCAAGAGGTGGCGCAATTCTAGGGGGCGGCATGGGGAACGATAAGCTGGCATTCCTGTGAATCTTTGTTACCGTTCAGGCGATAATCCGTTGGTAGGGATCACTGGACGGCGTAACTTTCTGTCACAATTTGCTATCTCCCCTGAGAACACTCCATGGACACTTTGCAAAACATGCGCGCTTTCAGTTGCGTGGCCGAAGCCGGCAGCTTCACCGCCGCCGCCGTGCAACTGGACACCACCACGGCCAACGTCTCGCGCGCGGTCTCCAACCTGGAAGCCCATCTGCAAACCCGCTTGCTCAACCGCACCACCCGCCGCATCGCGCTGACCGAAGCCGGTAAACGCTATTTGCTGCGTTGCGAGCAGATCCTGGCCTACGTGGAAGAAGCCGAAGCCGAAGCCAGCGACGCGCACGCGCGGCCGGCCGGGCAGTTGAAAGTGCACACCATGACCGGTATCGGCCAGCATTTCGTGATTGACGCCATTGCCCGCTACCGCCGTACGCATCCCGACGTGACCTTCGACCTGACCCTGGCCAACCGCGTGCCGGACTTGCTCGATGAGGGTTACGACGTGTCGATCGTGCTGGCCAGTGAATTGCCGGACTCGGGGTTTGTGTCCCAGCGACTGGGCATTACCTACAGCATCGCGTGTGCGTCGCCGGATTACGTCAAGGCCAAGGGCTGTGCGCAACGGCCGCAGGATTTGCTCAACCATGCGTGCCTGCGGTTGGTGAGCCCGGTGATCCAGCTGGATAAATGGACCTTCAACGGGCCGGAAGGTCAGGAAAGTGTGGCGATCAATACGTCGCCGTTTCTGGTTAATTCGGCGGACGCGATGAAAACGGCGATCACCAGTGGCATGGGCGTGGGGTTGTTGCCGGTGTATGCGGCTATCGAGGGGTTGCGTAACGGCACGCTGGTGCGGGTGATGCCTAACTACCGTTCGCAAGAGCTGAACTTGTATGCGATCTACCCGTCGCGCCAGTACCTGGATGCGAAGATCAAGACGTGGGTTGAATACCTGCGCGGGTCGTTGCCCGAGATTTTGGCGGCGCATCAGGCGGAGTTGGTGGCGTATGAGTTGAGTGGGAGTCTTAGCGGGGCGCGGTTGGCTAACTGACTGGGCTTTTGGGTTGGGTTTTGGGGGCATATCCGGTATTTGCGTGATGGCCTCTTTGGGTTCCGCCCTTACGGCGGGTCACTTTGGAAAAGCCCCAAAGTAACCAAAGGGCTCTTGCCCCACCACTCGGCACCTCGCTCACGCTTCGGTGTGCCCGAACGAAGGCTTGAATCCGTGGGCCGCCGTGACGGGCCATCCATGGCCCAACACGGCTAACCCGGCGTCCTGCCGGGTTGCCCACGGATTCAAGCCTGCGTTCGGCCAGCGTGGTTTAACGGGGCGCCCAAGATCAAAGTCAAAAGCAGATCAAGATCAAAAGCAGAGCACGGCGGCCTGGTAGCCGACCTGAGTGGTTAGATCAAAAGCGGACGCGAGGCGGCCTGACAGCCGACCTGATCTTGAAGGCTGAACTCAATCGAATGTGGGAGCTGGCTTGCCTGCGATGGCATCAACTGGTTGTGCCTGATAGACCGAGGTGCCTGCATCGCAGGCAAGCCAGCTCCCACAG
>NZ_CAWOAW010000013.1:113935-423576 GCF_963879675.1 Pseudomonas sp. Larv2_ips | reverse complement strand
GTTGCTGTGCTGTTGCCCTGCTTTTGCTTCAACCACTCAGGTCGGCTACTAGGCCGCCGTGCTCTGCTTTTGATCTTGCTTTTGATCTGACAGGCCCCGTCAACCACGCTGGCCGAACGCAGGCTTGAATCCGTGGGTAACCCGGCAGGACGCCGGGTTAGCCGCGTTGGGCCATGGATGGCCCGTCGCGGCGGCCCACGGATTCAAGCCTTCGTTCGGGCACACCGAGCCCAAGCGAGGGGCCGAGTGGTGGGGCAAAGACCTTTTGGTTACTTTTGGGGCGTTTGCCAAAAGTGACCCGCTGTAAGAGCGGAACCGCAAGCCGCCGTGACCGCAGCAACGGATATGCACTCAGCCCCAGCCCCACCCCAAGTTTTGTCAGCCCCCACCAACCCCCTCTTTACCCAAGCTTTACCCACACCTGACCGCCGCTGACCTTGATCTGAGTAACCTACTCACATCCGGACTCACCGGAATAGAGACAGGAGAATCACCATGCGCAAGACCCTTATCGCTTTGATGTTCGCCGCTGCCCTGCCGACCGTTGCCATGGCCGCCGCGCCAGAAGGCCCAGGCCCGATGGGCGGCCCTGAAGGCCACATGATGGGTGGCCCGGGCCACGGCGGTGAACACGGTCCGCGTGGCAAAGGCGGCCCGCTGAGCCAACTCGACCTGAGCCGCGAACAGCGCGAGCAAATCGGCAAGCTGATGGGTGAACAATGGCACGGCCGCAAAGAGATCGTGCGCAAGTACCTGGACAAACTCCCAGCCGCTGACCAGCAAGCCATGAAAAACGAAATGGCCGCCGCCAAGCAAAAAACCCAGGCTGACATCCGCGCCGTGCTCAAGCCCGATCAACAGAAGAAATTCGACGAGATCGTCAAGAAACAAGCCGAACGCCGCGCCGAGTGGAAGGAATTCCAGGCCTGGAAAGCCCAGCAGCCGCAAAAAGCGCAATAATGCTCTAGCTTTACCACCCCAGCCCAGTGGCTCGCGCCGCTGGGCTTTTCCTGCTTGAGGGTTTCCTGTGCGTTCATTGTTCTGGCGCATCCTGGCCAGTTTCTGGCTGGCCATCGCCTTGGTTGCCGGGCTGTCGATCCTGCTTGGGCACATGCTCAACCAGGACGCCTGGATTCTCAGCCGTCATCCCGGCCTCAACAACCTGGCGCAGGAGTGGACGCAACTCTACGAAGCCCAGGGCGAGGGCGCCGCTCAGGATTTGCTGCAACAACGCAAACGCCAGTACCACATCGACGTGCAGGTGCTCAATGAAAGCGGCGAGCCGGTGGTGCGCGGTACGTTCCCCCGGCGCGCCGCCGCCTTCGAGGCCCGGCAAAATGACAGCCAGGACGGCCACCTGCCGTGGCGCCGCCTGACCGCCGAGTACACCAGTGAAAAAACCGGCGACACCTACCTGCTGATCTACCGCATCCCGCACCCGGAACTCGACGCCTGGCACCGCAGCAGCCTGCTCTGGCCGCTGAGTGCGCTGGCGATTGCGCTGGTGGTGCTGACCCTGTTCAGCCTGCTGGTGACGCTGTCGATTACCCGCCCGCTCAGCCGCCTGCGCGGCGCGGTGCATGACCTGGGCCAGGCCACCTACCAACAAAACAGCCTGGCGCGCCTGGCCAACCGACGCGATGAATTCGGCGTATTGGCCACCGACTTCAACCGCATGGGCGCCCGCCTGCAAAGCCTGATCGGCAGCCAGCGCCAGTTGCTGCGCGACGTGTCCCACGAACTGCGCTCACCCCTGGCCCGTTTGCGCATCGCCTTGGCGTTGGCCGAACGCGCAAGCCCTGAAGAACGCGAAAGACTCTGGCCACGCCTGACCCGCGAGTGCGATCGCCTGGAAGCCCTGATCAGCGAAATCCTGGTCTTGGCCCGCGTCGATGCCGACAACGCGAGTGCCGAAGAAGTCGACCTCAACCCACTGCTCAAAAGCCTGCAAAAGGACGCCCAGCTCGGCGCTCCCGACCAGGTGGTGCAACTGACCGCCGACCCCGAGCTGGCGCTCAAGGGCTGGCCGACCATGATCGAGCGCGCCGTGGATAACCTGCTGCGCAACGCCCAGCGCTTCAACCCACAGGGTCAACCGATCGAGTTGCACGCCCGGCGCCACGGCGAGCGCATTCTGATCAGCGTGCGCGACCACGGCCCCGGCGTCGAAGCCGAACACCTCAGCCAATTGGGCGAACCGTTTTACCGCGCGCCCGGCCAGGCTGCCCAAGGCCACGGCCTGGGTCTGGCGATTGCACGGCGCGCAGCGGAACGCCATGGCGGCAGCCTGATCCTGGCCAATCACCCCGACGGAGGTTTCATCGCCAGCATCGACCTGCCGTTGGAACCGGGAGTTGTCACACCGGTGTGAGGATCTTCTATAGTGGCCCTTCTCTAACGGAGGGCCTTTGATGACTGACCTGCTGACTCCCATCCAAGCCGCACTCGATCTACCGCAATCCCCGCTGACTTTCACCGAGGCTGGCGCCCTGCCCTCGACCTTCGCCGTCACCGAACTGGCCAGCGCCAGCATTGGCGCAGCCGGCCAGGCCGTGGCTCACCTTATCCACCAACAGACCGGGCGTTTGCCGAGCGTCAGCGTGGACCGGCGCCTCGCCTCCTTCTGGTTTTCGTCCTCGATTCGCCCCGTGGGTTGGGAAACACCGCCGCTGTGGGACCCGGTGGCCGGCGATTATGCCTGCGCCGATGGCTGGATTCGCCTGCACACCAACGCCCCGCATCACCGCGCCGCCGCCGAACGGGTCTTGGGCAAGGTCAATGACCGCGCCGAAATGGCCGCAAACGTTGCAACGTGGAACGCCGCCGAACTGGAGCAGGCGATTGTCGATGTCAACGGCTGCGCAGCGCAGATGCGCGCGTGGCAGGCCTGGCAAACCCATCCCCAAGGGTTGGCGGTGAATGCCGAGAAGTTGGTGCAGCGCCAGACCTTCGACACCACCACCGACAAACCCTGGCTCGGCTCGGTGGCGCGCCCGCTGGCGGGCATCAAGGTACTGGATCTGACGCGCGTATTGGCCGGCCCCGTGGCCAGTCGCTTCCTCGCCGGGCTCGGCGCCGACGTGCTGCGCATCGACTCGCCTGACTGGAACGAACCCGGCGTGGTGCCGGAAATGACCTTGGGCAAACGCTGCGCACGTCTGGACTTGAAGAGCCCCGAAGGCCGACAGGTGTTTGAAGCGCTGCTCAAGGACGCCGACATCCTGTTTCACGGTTACCGCGCCGACGCCCTTGAGCAACTGGGCTACACCGCCGCAGAACTGCAGACCCTCGCCCCCGGGCTGATCGACGTGAGCCTCAATGCCTATGGCTGGAGCGGCCCCTGGCGCAATCGCCGCGGCTTCGACAGCCTGGTGCAGATGAGCAGCGGGATTGCCGACGCGGGCATGGCCTGGAAGCAGTCGGATAAACCGGTGCCGCTGCCGGTGCAGGCGCTGGATCACGCCACCGGGTATTTGATGGCAGCCAGCGCGATCCAGGCGCTAAGCGAACGCTTTAAATCCGGGCGTGGCGGCTCGGCGCGATTGTCACTGGCGCGCACGGCGAAGTTGCTGGTGGAAGCCGGACAGGTGCCGCAGCAACCGGCGTTACGGGCCGAAGAGCCGAGTGACCAGGGGTTGGTGGTGGAGCAGACGGCGTGGGGTCAGGCCCATCGGTTGCTGGCACCGGTCACCCTCAGCGGCACGCCGCTGCAGTGGGATTTGCCGGCGGGGGAATTGGGCTCGCACCGGGCTCAGTGGTGACCTGAAGACCGCCTTCGCGGGCAAGCCCGCTCCCACACTTTACCGAGTACACCCTTTGGAACGCGGTCAACCTGTGGCAGCGGGCTTGCCCGCGAAGACGCTTTACCGAGTACATCCTTTGGAATGCGGTCAACCTGTGAGAGCGGGCTTGCCCGCGAAGACACTTTACCGAGTACATCCTTTGGAACGCGGCCAACCTGTGGGAGCGGGCTTGCCCGCGAAGACGCTTTACCGAGTACATCCTTTGGAATGCGGTCAACCTGTGGCAGCGGGCTTGCCCGCGAAGACGCTTTACCGAGTACACCCTTTGGAACGCGGTCAACCTGCGGGAGCGGGCTTGCCCGCGAAGAGACTTTACCGAGTACATCCTTTGGAATGCGGTCAACCTGTGGGAGCGGGCTTGCCCGCAAAGAGACTTTACCGAGTACATCCTTTGAAATGCGGTCAACCTGTGGGAGCGGGCTTGCCCGCGAAGACGCCTTACCGAGTACATCCTTTGGAACGCGGTCAACCTGTGGCAGCGGGCTTGCCCGCGAAGACGCCTTACCGAGTACATCCTTTGGAACGCGGTCAACCTGTGGGAGCGGGCTTGCCCGCGAAGAGGCCTTACCGAGTACATCCTTTGAAATGCGGTCAACCTGTGGGAGCGGGCTTGCCCGCGAAGAGGCCCTAACAGACGCCATCAATCCGCCCGTTGCAGCGACGCCCACAAATGCTGCGCTGCATACGCCCTCAACGGCCGCCACGCCTCAGCCCGCACCAATAACTGGCGCGCCGAAACCGGCCCGCCTTCCAATGCCGCCAATGCATTGATCAACCCAACATCCCCCGACGCAAACGCATCCGGCTCACGCATTTGACGCATGGCGATGTACTGCGCGGTCCAGTCACCAATCCCCGGCAAGGCCATCAGCCGGGCCACGCCGTCGTTGAGACTGGCTTTGGGCTCAAACAACTGCGGGTCATCCAGCAACGCCTGAGCCACACCGGACATCGTGCGGCCCCGCGCTTTGGGCATGCCCAACGTCGCCAGATCCGCCTGCGCCAACACCTGCGGCGTCGGGAACAGATGGGTGATACCCGCATGTGGGGTTGCCAGTGGCTGGCCATACTGCGCCACCAGCTTGCCCGCCAGGCGAATGGCCGCCACCACCGTGATCTGCTGGCCCAATACTGCGCGAATCGCCAGTTCCAGACCGTCCCACGCGCCCGGCACGCGAAGGCCCGGACGCGCCGCCACCAGTTGCGCCATCAACGGGTCGGTGGCCAATTGCGCATTGATCAACCCGGGCTGGGCGTCCAGGTCGAACATGGCTCTCAAACGCCGCTCGACCTCAGCAAGCGCCGCCGCGTCAGAAACCTCGACGCCTACTTCCAACCAATCGCCCGCGCCCGACTCAACGCTGATCCAGCCGTGGCAACCGCCAACACGGATGCTGCGCCGATACACACCCGCCTCGACACTTTCCAGCCCAGTGATCGCACGCAGGGACAAAAAGCCCAGCATCGCCGCCCAGTCATAGGGCGGCTGATACGCCAGTCTCACAACGACAATACCCCGCCATACAAGCCATATGCCGCCAACCCCGCGCCGGCGACAACGCAGCTGAAAATGCCTTTTTCCACAGGGGTGAACAAGGGCTGGCCCTGCTCGCGCTTGGCCAGGGCGAACAGAATCACACCGGGCGCATACAGCAGTGCCGACAGCAGCAGGTATTTCAAGCCGCCGGCATAAAGCAGCCACACGGCATACGCCAGGGCAATCAGGCCCACCAGCAAATCTTGCATGCGCTGGCGGCGGGCGCCTTCGTAGGTTTCGCCACGCGCACTCAACAGCACCGCATAGGCCGCCGACCACAGGTACGGCACCAGAATCATCGAAGAGGCCAGGTAGATCAGTGTGGTGTAGGTGCTGTGGGAAAACAGCGTGATCACCAGAAAGACCTGGATCATCACATTGGTCAGCCACAGCGCGTTGACTGGCACCTGGTTGGCGTTTTCCTTTTTCAGGAAGGCCGGCATGGTCTTGTCATGGGCAGTGGCATACAGAATTTCCGCGCACAGCAGCGCCCAGGACAGCAAGGCGCCAAGCAAGGACACGGCCAGGCCAATGCTGATCGCCATCGCGCCCCAAGGGCCGACGATATGTTCCAGCACGCCCGCCAGAGACGGGTTTTGCAACTGCGCCAATTCCGGCTGGCTCATGATTCCCAAGGACAACACATTCACCAGCACCAGCAGCGCCAGGACCCCAAGAAACCCGATTACCGTGGCCCGGCCGACGTCCGAACGCTTCTCGGCCCGCGCCGAATACACGCTGGCGCCTTCGATGCCGATGAACACAAACACGGTGACCAGCATCATGTTGCGCACTTGATCAACCACGCTGCCGACTTGCGGGTTGCCCAGGCCCCAGATGTCACGGGTGAAGATATCCGCCTTGAACGCCACACCGGCGATCACGATAAACATCAGCAGCGGCACGATCTTCGCCACGGTGGTGATCTGGTTGATGAACGCTGCCTCCTTGATCCCGCGCATCACCAGAAAATGCACGGCCCACAACAACAGCGAGGCGCAGGCGATGGCGATCGGCGTGTTGCCCTGGCCGAACACCGGGAAAAAGTAGCCGAGGGTGCTGAACAGCAACACGAAGTAACCGACATTGCCCATCCAGGCGCTGATCCAGTAACCCCAGGCCGACGAAAACCCCATGTAGTCGCCAAAACCGGCCTTGGCGTAGGCATACACCCCGGAGTCCAGTTCGGGCTTGCGGTTGGCCAGGGTCTGAAACACGAAGGCCAACGTCAGCATGCCCACGGCGGTGATCGCCCAGCCGATCAATATGGCGCCCACTTCAGCGCGTGCAGCCATGTTCTGCGGCAAGGAGAAAATCCCCCCGCCAATCATTGAGCCCACCACCAGGGCGATCAGCGCACTGAGTTTGAGTTTTTGGGCCGGTTGCGACATGGACACTCCTGAATAACTAACAATTGAGCTGACGACCGTGCACTCAACTAATTAGTTCAGCGAGTGTAACGTTTATTAAAGACAGCGATAAAACGGTCAAGCTCATAACGTAATGGCATGACAGTTTATATAGTTTAGGTTTATTTAGAATTTAAATAGGCAGGCACTTTGCCAGCTTCCGGCTATTTGGCAGTCCGTCCCGAAAAAGTTTGCACATTCAGCAAAAGGGGCTAGCTTCAAAAGTCCACATAAACGCACTAAATGATTAATCACAACGCAGAGCCGCTCTGGGACGCGACTTTGCGAGGAACACTATTGCCCAGGGTTCTTACCCCTAAGTCATTAATTCACAATGGAATGTGCCAATGAAGTGATCTGAGTCAGCTGTTTGATTAGCGCACGGAATTATTCTGTGGTCTCACTTCTCCTGCATTGGAGTCACGCAATGTCTGAATCTCCCGGAAAACTTCGATTAGGCGCGCTGGTTGCGCTGGTCGTGGGCTCAATGATTGGTGGCGGGATCTTCTCACTGCCGCAAAACATGGCCGCCAGCGCCGATGTGGGTGCGGTGTTGATTGGGTGGGTGATTACCGCCATCGGCATGCTGACCCTCGCCTTCGTGTTCCAGACCCTGGCCAACCGCAAACCCGACCTCGACGGCGGCGTGTACGCCTACGCCAAGGCCGGTTTCGGCGACTACATGGGCTTCTCGTCAGCCTGGGGTTACTGGATCAGCGCCTGGCTGGGCAACGTCGGTTACTTCGTGTTGCTGTTCAGCACCCTCGGTTACTTCTTTCCGATCTTTGGCGAAGGCAACACCCCGGCAGCGGTGATTGGCGCGTCGGTGTTGCTGTGGGCCGTGCACTTTCTGGTACTGCGCGGGATCAAGGAAGCGGCGTTCATCAACCTGGTGACCACCGTCGCCAAGGTCGTGCCGCTGGTGCTGTTCGTGTTGATCGCGCTGTTCGCGTTCAAGCTGGACATCTTCACCGCTGACATCTGGGGCGTTAAAAACCCGGACCTGGGCAGTGTGATGAACCAGGTGCGCAACATGATGCTGGTCACCGTGTGGGTGTTCATCGGCATCGAAGGCGCGAGCATCTTCTCGTCGCGGGCGGAAAAACGCAGCGACGTGGGCAAGGCCACGGTGATTGGCTTTATCACCGTGCTGCTGTTCCTGATGCTGGTGAACGTGCTGTCTTTGGGGATCATGACCCAGCCGGAACTGGCCAAGTTGCAGAACCCGTCGATGGCCGCCGTGCTGGAGCATGTGGTCGGTCATTGGGGCGCGGTGCTGATCAGCGTCGGCTTGATCATTTCCTTGCTGGGCGCGCTGCTGTCGTGGGTGCTGTTGTGTGCGGAGATCATGTTCGCCGCCGCCAAGGACCACACCATGCCGGAGTTCCTGCGCAAGGAAAACGCCAACCACGTGCCGGCCAACGCCCTGTGGCTGACCAACGCCATGGTGCAGATTTTCCTGGTGATCACGCTGTTTTCCGCCAGCACCTACCTGTCGCTGATCTACCTCGCCACCTCGATGATCCTGGTGCCTTACCTGTGGTCGGCCGCTTATGCGTTGCTGCTGGCGGTGCGCGGCGAGACCTACGAAAACGCCCTGCGCGAACGCAAGAAAGACCTGTTCATCGGCGCCATCGCGTTGATCTACGCGGTCTGGCTGCTCTACGCCGGCGGCGTGAAATACCTGCTGCTGTCCGCCCTGCTGTATGCACCTGGCGTAATCCTGTTCGCCAAAGCCAAGCATGAATTGGGCAAACCGATTTTCACCAACGTCGAGAAGCTGATTTTCGCCGCAGTCGTCATTGGCGCCCTGGTGGCTGCCTATGGCCTCTACGACGGCTTCTTGACTCTGTAAGTGTTTTCTACTGGAGGATCTGTAATGACCACGGAAAAAGTGAAGTACGGCGTACATTCCGAAGCCGGCAAACTGCGCAAAGTCATGGTGTGCTCCCCAGGTTTGGCCCACCAGCGGCTGACCCCCAACAACTGCGATGAACTGCTGTTCGATGACGTGCTGTGGGTGGCCCAGGCCAAGCGCGACCACTTCGACTTCGTCACCAAGATGCGCGAGCGGGATATCGATGTGCTGGAAATGCACAACCTGCTGACCGACATCGTTGCCATCCCCGAAGCGCTGGACTGGATTCTGGAGCGCAAGATCACCCCAAACACCGTGGGCCTTGGCCTGGTCGATGAAGTCAGTTCCTGGCTGCGCAGCCTTGAGCCGCGCAAAATCAGCGAGTTCCTGATCGGTGGCGTGTCGGCCGAGGACCTGCCGAGCAGCTTCGGTGGCAAGACCATCGAGATGTTCCGCGACTTCCTCGGCCACGCAAGCTTCATTCTGTCGCCGCTGCCCAACACCCAGTTCACTCGCGACACCACCTGCTGGATCTACGGCGGCGTGACGCTGAACCCGATGTACTGGCCGGCGCGACGCCAGGAAACCCTGCTGGCCTCGGCCATCTACAAATTCCACCCCGAGTTCACCAACGCAGACTTCCAGATCTGGTACGGCGACCCCGACCAGGAACACGGTGCCGCCACGCTGGAAGGCGGCGACGTCATGCCGATTGGCAATGGCGTGGTGTTGATCGGCATGGGCGAGCGCTCTTCTCACCAGGCCATTGGCCAACTGGCGCGCAACCTGTTCAAAAACAAAGCCGTGGAACGCGTGATCGTTGCCGGCCTGCCCAAATCCCGCGCGGCGATGCACCTGGACACCGTGTTCAGCTTCTGCGACCGCGACCTGGTCACCGTCTTCCCGGAAGTGGTCAACCAGATCATCCCCTTCACCCTGCGCCCGGATGAAAGCAAGCCCCACGGCATCGATATCCAGCGGGAGAAAACCAACTTCCTCGAAACCGTGGCCGCAGCACTCAACCTCAAGGCGCTGCGCGTGGTCGAGACCGGCGGCAACAGCTTCGCCGCCGAGCGCGAGCAGTGGGACGACGGCAACAACGTGGTGGCCGTGGAGCCTGGCGTGGTGATCGGCTACGACCGCAACACCTACACCAACACCCTGCTGCGCAAGGCCGGCGTGGAAGTCATCACCATCAGCGCCGGTGAACTCGGTCGCGGCCGTGGCGGCGGCCACTGCATGACCTGCCCGATCATTCGCGACCCAATCGACTACTAACTTTCAAACCTTGGCCGCCGCTCATGAGGCGCCGGCCAAGGGGATAACCTAAACAGAAGGAGATCCACCATGGCTTTTAATATGCGCAACCGCAGCCTGCTCTCGCTGATGCACCACACCACCCGCGAGCTGCACTACCTGCTGGACCTGTCCCGCGACCTCAAGCGCGCCAAATACACCGGCACCGAGCGTCCACACCTGAAGGGCAAAAACATCGCGCTGATCTTCGAAAAAACCTCGACCCGCACCCGTTGCGCGTTCGAAGTGGCGGCCCACGACCAGGGCGCCCACGTCACCTACATCGACCCGGTGTCGTCGCAGATCGGCCACAAAGAAAGCATGAAAGACACCGCCCGCGTCCTGGGCCGCATGTTCGATGCCATCGAGTACCGTGGCTTTGAACAGGAAATCGTCGAAGAGCTGGCCAAGTTCGCCGGCGTGCCGGTGTTCAACGGCCTGACCGCCGAATTCCACCCCACCCAAATGATCGCCGACACCCTGACCATGCGCGAACACAGCGACAAGCCGCTGCATGACATCAGCTACGCCTACCTCGGCGATGCGCGTTACAACATGGGCAATTCGCTGCTGATGATCGGCGCCAAGCTGGGCATGGACGTGCGCATCGGCGCGCCGAAAGCCCTGTGGCCACACGAGGATTTCATCAAGCAGTGCCAGGCGTTTGCCGAAGAAAGCGGCGCGCGCATCACCATCACTGAAGACCCAAAAGAGGCGGTCAAAGGCGTGGACTTCATCCACACCGATATCTGGGTGTCGATGGGCGAGCCGGTGGAAGCGTGGGACGAGCGTATCGAGCAACTGCTGCCGTACCAGGTCAACGCCAAAATGATGAAGGCCTCGGGCAACCCACGCGTGAAGTTCATGCACTGCCTGCCGGCGTTTCATAACAGCGAAACCAAGGTGGGCAAGGACATTGCCGCGCGTTACCCGAACCTGGCCAATGGTGTGGAAGTGACCGAAGAGGTGTTCGAGTCGCCGGCCAACATCGCCTTTGAGCAAGCGGAAAACCGTATGCACACCATCAAGGCGATTCTGGTGTCGGCGCTGGCGGATATCTAACCCAACATCGCTCCCACTGTTGGAACGCAGTCAATGTGGGAGTGCTTCTGTGGGAGCTGGCTTGCCTGCGATGCAGACGCCTCGTTATTTCAGATGTACCGAGGTGATGCCATCGCGGGCAAGCCCGGCTCCCACATAAGCCCTTTCCCACATTGGGTCCTGTGTTCGCAACCTAGAACTTTCAGAAGGACATTCTTTATGCGTATCGTCGTTGCACTGGGCGGTAACGCCCTGCTCCGCCGTGGTGAACCCATGACCGCGGATAACCAACGCGCCAACATCCGAATCGCCACCGAACAGATCGCCAAGATCCACCCCGGCAACGAGTTGGTGATCGCCCACGGCAATGGCCCGCAAGTCGGCCTGCTGTCGTTGCAGGCGGCGGCCTACACCAGCGTGTCGCCCTACCCGCTGGACGTGCTGGGCGCCGAAACCGAAGGCATGATCGGCTACATCATCGAACAGGAATTGGGCAACCTGCTGGACTTCGAAGTGCCGTTCGCAACCTTGCTGACCCAGGTGGAAGTGGACGCCAACGACCCGGCCTTCAAAAACCCGACCAAACCCATCGGCCCGGTGTACGCCAAAGCCGAAGCCGAGAAACTCGCCGCCGAAAAAGGCTGGGCCATCGCCCCGGACGGCGATAAGTATCGTCGTGTGGTTGCCAGCCCACGCCCCAAACGCATCTTTGAAATCCGCCCGATCAAGTGGCTGCTGGAAAAAAGCGCCATCGTGATCTGCGCCGGTGGCGGCGGCATCCCGACCATGTACGGCGAGGACGGCAAGCTGCGCGGCATTGAAGCGGTGATCGACAAAGACCTGTGCTCATCCCTGCTGGCCGCGCAACTGGACGCCGATTTGCTGGTGATCGCCACCGACGTTAATGCGGCCTTTATCGACTTCGGCAAGCCGACCCAGAAAGCCATCGGCCAGGCCCACCCCGACGACATGGAAAAACTCGGCTTCGCCGCCGGCTCCATGGGCCCCAAGGTACAAGCCGCCTGCGAGTTCGCCCGCCAGACTGGAAAAACCGCCGTCATCGGTTCACTCTCGGACATCGAAGCCATCGTCCAGGGCAGTGCCGGTACACGCATCAGCACGGCAAAACCTGGCATCACCTATCTGTGAAGTAAAGGAGATACGCCTATGGCCACCTTTGAACCCGGTCACTTGCACGTCGAACGTCACGCGCTCAACAAGGATGACTACAGCTACAACCTGTGTATCGACTACGAGGTCAGCCAGGACCCAAAGGAAGGCAAGGGAATGCTCTTCAAGCTGCACGGTTCGGTGCAGGGCAAGGACCTCAAGGAGGAATTCTTTTTGCCCAAGGACCAGGCCTTTGATTTTGCGCGCCATGCGATGAACATCGCGCAGAAATATGGCATGCCCAAGATCGCGACGCTTAATGGCCAGATGCACAAGCAGTACGACTTGATGTTTGAGGACGTACGGCATCAGCTGGATGTGAAGCCCGGGGATCCGGTCAAGCCCGAGCACTTGGGATAACACGTTCGCACTGACACAACACCCTCCATGTGGGAGCGGGCTTGCCCGCGAATGCGGTCTTTCAGTCAATGAATCAAGCGACTGGCACACCGCATTCGCGAGCAAGCCCGCTCCCACATTTTGATCTCCCTCAGCGCCAAGGCATACTTGCCGCCTCACGCTCCCCAGAATCGTTAACCGCCCCATGCGTATCCACGTCAGCTTCATCGACCGCGTCGGCATTACCCAGGAAGTCCTGGCCCTGCTCGGTGGGCGCAATCTCAACCTGGATGCGGTGGAGATGGTGCCGCCCAACGTCTACATCGATGCGCCGACGCTGAGCGCCGAGGTACTCGAAGAACTGCGCGACGCGCTGTTCAGCGTGCACGGTGTACAGGCGGTCACGGTGGTGGACATCCTCCCCGGCCAACGCCGCCACCTGCAACTCGACGCCCTGCTGGCCGCCATGACCGACCCGGTGCTGGCACTGGACAGTGCCGGCAAGATCCTGCTGGCCAACCCGGCGCTGATCGCCCTGTACGGCCGCGAGCCGGCGGGGGAAAGCATCAGCGAGCTGTTCAACGACGCGGCGCTGCTGGAGACCTTGCTGGAACACGGCTTTCGCCTGCCGCTGCGCGAAATCAGCGTCAACGGCCAGACCTTTTTGCTGGACGCCACGCCGATCACCGACGCCGGCGCCCTGCTGACGCTGTACCAGCCCAACCGCATCGGCGAGCAACTGTCGGCGCTGCACCATGACCATGCCGAAGGCTTTGATGCGTTGTTGGGCGAGTCACCGGCGATCCGCACCCTCAAGGCGCGTGCGCAGCGCGTCGCCGCACTCGATGCGCCGCTGTTGATCCAAGGCGAAACCGGCACCGGCAAAGAGCTGGTCGCGCGGGCCTGTCACGCCATCAGCGCGCGCCACAGTGCGCCGTTTCTGGCCTTGAACTGCGCGGCGCTGCCGGAAAACCTCGCCGAGAGTGAACTGTTCGGCTACGCCCCCGGCGCCTTTACCGGCGCGCAGCGCGGCGGCAAGCCGGGGCTGATGGAGCTGGCCAACCAAGGCACGGTTTTTCTGGATGAAATCGGCGAGATGTCACCGTACTTGCAGGCCAAGCTGCTGCGTTTTCTCAACGACGGCAGCTTCCGGCGCGTTGGCGGCGACCGCGAAGTAAAGGTCAATGTGCGCATCCTCAGCGCCACCCATCGCGACCTGGAAAAGATGGTCAGCGAAGGCACCTTTCGTGAAGACCTGTTCTACCGCCTCAATGTGCTCAACGTCGAAGTGCCGCCGTTGCGCGAGCGCGGCCAGGACATCTTGCTGCTCGCCCGCTACTTCATGCAGCAGGCCTGCGCGCAGATCCAGCGCCCGGTGTGCCGCCTGGCGCCGGGCACCTATCCGGCGCTGTTGGGAAACCGCTGGCCGGGCAACGTTCGGCAGCTGCAAAACGTGATCTTCCGCGCCGCCGCGATTTGCGAAAGCAGTTTGGTGGACATCGGCGACCTGGACATCGCCGGCACGTCGGTGGCGCGCCAAAGCGACGGTGAAGTCGACAGCCTCGAACAAGCAGTGGAAGACTTCGAGCGCAGCCTGCTGGAAAAGCTCTACGCCAGTTACCCCTCGACCCGCCAACTGGCGAGCCGCCTGCAGACTTCGCACACCGCAATTGCCCACCGCCTGCGCAAGTACGGCATCCCAAACAAGCCCTGAACGCACTCGATCTATAGGTGGGAGCGGGCTTGCTCGCGAAAGCGGTGGGTCAGCTACAGATGTGCTGACTGACACACTGCTTTCGCGAGCAAGCCCGCTCTCACATTGGATTGCATGCCAAATCTAGTCTGAGAACGACATCCAGTGTACTGAAAGCGCTACAGCGTAACGATATCGCTACAACCCTGTTTTTTGCGCGCCATGCAAGGCTTTGATCCACATAGGCTTTTTTTCACCGGCCCAGCTGTAGCGAAATCGCTACAGGCCAATCCTTCCAGCTCCTCGCTTATTTTATTAATCCGTTGATTTATAACGAATTAATAACATTGGCCGCGATATTGCTAAGTAACTCCTCATTATTCCAATCCCGTCCACCAGACGAATCTGGCCCCGAGGAGTTTCCATGAGCGAGTTGCGTTTCACTGAAGATCACGAATGGCTGCGCGCCGAAGCCGATGGCAGCGTCACCGTGGGCATCACCGCTTTTGCGCAAAACGCGCTGGGTGATGTGGTTTTCGTGCAACTGCCGGAGTTGCAGGCCTACGCCAAGGGCGCAGAAGCCTCCACCGTTGAGTCGGTCAAGGCAGCGAGCGGCGTGTACATGCCGCTGTACGGCGAAGTCCTCGACGTAAACGACAAACTCAGCGACAGCCCGGAACTGGTCAACGAAGACCCGATGGGCGAAGGCTGGTTCTTCCGCTTTAAACCCGCCGATGCCGACGCAGTGGCTAAGCTGTTGGATCAGGATGCGTACGACCGCCTGATCAAAGCCAACGCCCAAGCCTGAGGAGCGCGCCATGACGATCAATCTCAGCACCGCCAACGAATTCATCGCCCGTCATATCGGCCCACGCCAGGAAGACGAGCAGCAAATGCTCGCAAAGCTGGGCTTTGACTCTCTCGAAGCCCTGAGCGCCAGCGTGATTCCGGAAAGCATCAAGGGCACCAGCGTGCTCGGCCTGGAAGACGGCTTGAGCGAAGCTCAGGCCCTGGCCAAGATCAAGGCCATCGCCAGCCAGAACCAACTGTTCAAGACCTACATCGGCCAGGGCTACTACAACTGCCACACGCCGTCGCCGATCCTGCGCAACCTGCTGGAAAACCCGGCCTGGTACACCGCCTACACCCCGTACCAACCCGAGATTTCCCAAGGCCGCCTGGAAGCGCTGCTGAACTTCCAGACCCTGATCAGCGACCTCACCGGCCTGCCGATCGCCAACGCGTCCTTGCTCGACGAAGCCACCGCCGCCGCCGAAGCCATGACCTTCTGCAAGCGCCTGAGCAAGAACAAGGGCAGCAACGCCTTCTTCGCCTCGATTCACAGCCACCCGCAAACCCTCGACGTGCTGCGCACCCGTGCCGAGCCGCTGGGTATCGACGTGGTCGTGGGCGACGAGCGTGAGCTGACCGACGTCAGCGCATTCTTCGGCGCCTTGCTGCAATACCCGGCCAGCAACGGTGACGTGTTTGATTACCGTGAACTGACCGAACGTTTCCACGCTGCCAATGCCCTGGTCGCGGTCGCCGCCGACCTGCTGGCCCTGACCCTGCTGACCCCGCCGGGTGAATTCGGTGCCGACGTGGCCATCGGCAGCGCGCAACGCTTCGGCGTACCGCTGGGCTTTGGTGGCCCGCACGCGGCGTATTTCTCCACTAAGGATGCGTTCAAGCGCGACATGCCGGGCCGTCTGGTCGGCGTGTCCGTCGACCGTTTCGGCAAGCCGGCACTGCGCCTGGCCATGCAGACCCGCGAGCAACATATCCGCCGCGAGAAGGCCACCAGCAACATCTGTACCGCGCAAGTACTGCTCGCCAACATCGCCAGCATGTACGCCGTGTACCACGGCCCCAAAGGTCTGACCCAGATCGCCAACCGCATTCATCACCTGACCGCGATTCTCGCCAAAGGCCTGAGCGCGCTGGGCCTGAAGGCTGAGCAAACACACTTCTTCGACACCCTGACCCTCAACACCGGCGCCAACACCGCGGCCCTTCACGACAAGGCGCGCGCCCAGCGCATCAACCTGCGTGTGGTGGATGCTGAGCGCCTGGGCCTGTCGGTTGACGAAACCACCACCCAGGCGGATATCGAAGCCTTGTGGTCGATCTTCGCGGACGGCAAAGCCCTGCCGGAATTCGACGCCAACGTTCAAAGCACCCTGCCGGCCGCGCTGCTGCGCCAGTCGCCGATCCTCAGCCACCCGGTGTTCAACCGTTATCACTCCGAAACCGAGCTGATGCGTTACCTGCGCAAGCTGGCCGACAAGGACCTGGCCCTGGATCGCACCATGATCCCGCTGGGCTCGTGCACCATGAAGCTCAACGCCGCCAGCGAAATGATCCCGGTGACCTGGGCCGAGTTCGGTGCCCTGCACCCATTCGCCCCGGCCGAGCAAAGCGCTGGCTACCTGCAACTGACGTCCGAGCTGGAAGCCATGCTGTGCGCGGCCACCGGTTACGACGCCATCTCGCTGCAGCCGAACGCCGGTTCCCAGGGCGAGTACGCCGGCCTGCTGGCGATTCGTGCCTACCACCAGAGCCGTGGCGAAGCGCGCCGCGACATCTGCCTGATCCCGTCGTCGGCCCACGGTACCAACCCCGCGACCGCCAACATGGCCGGTATGCGCGTGGTCGTGACCGCCTGTGATGCACGCGGTAACGTCGACATCGAAGACCTGCGCGCCAAGGCCATCGAGCACCGCGAGCACCTCGCCGCGCTGATGATCACCTACCCGTCCACCCACGGCGTGTTCGAAGAAGGCATCCGCGAAATCTGCGCGATCATTCACGACAACGGCGGCCAGGTGTACATCGACGGCGCCAACATGAACGCCATGGTCGGCCTGTGCGCACCGGGCAAGTTCGGCGGTGACGTGTCCCACCTGAACCTGCACAAAACCTTCTGCATCCCGCACGGCGGTGGCGGCCCGGGTGTTGGCCCGATTGGCGTCAAATCGCACCTGACCCCGTTCCTGCCTGGCCACGCGGCCATGGAACGCAAGGAAGGCGCGGTGTGCGCAGCGCCATTTGGCAGCGCGAGCATCCTGCCGATCACCTGGATGTACATCAGCATGATGGGCGGCGCGGGCCTCAAGCGTGCGTCCCAACTGGCGATCCTGAATGCCAACTACATTTCCCGTCGTCTCGAAGAGCACTACCCGGTGCTCTACACCGGCAGCAATGGCCTGGTAGCGCACGAGTGCATCCTGGACCTGCGCCCGTTGAAAGACAGCAGCGGCATCAGCGTGGACGACGTGGCCAAGCGCCTGATCGATTTTGGTTTCCATGCGCCGACCATGTCGTTCCCGGTGGCCGGCACGTTGATGATCGAGCCGACCGAAAGTGAATCCAAGGAAGAACTGGACCGCTTCTGTGACGCGATGATTGCCATCCGCGAAGAAATCCGCGCGGTGGAAAACGGCACGCTGGACAAGGACGACAACCCGCTGAAAAACGCGCCGCACACTGCCGCTGAAATCGTCGGCGAATGGAGCCACCCGTACAGCCGTGAACAAGCGGTGTACCCGGTTGCGTCGTTGATTGAGGGCAAGTACTGGCCGCCGGTTGGCCGGGTCGACAACGTGTTTGGCGACCGCAATCTGGTGTGTGCGTGCCCGTCGATCGAAAGCTACGCCTGATCTGACTGGAGGAACACGGTCAAAAATGTGGGAGCGGGCTTGCTCGCGAATGCGGTGTACCAGTTGATACATCTGGTGACTGAACCAACGCATTCGCGAGCAAGCCCGCTCCCACATTTGAACCGAGCCAGTCTTCAAAAATAATAAGAAACCGGAGAACAACCATGTCCCTTAGCGTGTTCGACCTGTTCAAGATTGGCATCGGCCCCTCCAGTTCCCACACCGTTGGCCCGATGCGCGCCGCCGCTCGCTTCGTCGAGGGCCTCAAGCGCGACAACCTGTTGAGCGCCACCACCGGCATCAAGGTGGAACTCTATGGCTCGCTGGGCGCCACCGGCAAAGGCCATGGCAGCGACAAGGCCGTGTTGCTGGGCCTGGAAGGCGAACACCCGGACACCGTGAACACTGAAACCGTGGCTGCACGCCTGGCGCAAATGCGCAGCGACGGCCGCTTGAACCTGCTCGGTGAACACAGCATTGCGTTCAACGAGAAAGAACATTTGGCGATGATTCGCAAACCCCTCGCCTACCATCCCAATGGCATGATTTTTCGGGCCTTCGACGCCGCCGGCATCCAGATCCGCAGCCGCGAGTATTACTCGGTCGGTGGCGGGTTTGTGGTGGACGAAGACGCGGCCGGCGCCGACCGGATTGTCGAAGACACCACGCCGCTGACCTTCCCCTTCAAACACGCCAAGGACTTGCTTGGGCATTGCGCCACCTATGGGCTGTCGATCAGCCAGGTGATGCTGACCAATGAAAGTGCCTGGCGCCCGGAAGCGGAAACCCGCGCTGGCTTGCTGAACATCTGGCAGGTCATGCAGGACTGTGTGGATGTGGGTTGTCGCAATGAAGGCATCTTGCCCGGCGGTTTGAAGGTCAAGCGCCGTGCTGCCGCGTTGCATCGACAGCTGTGCAAGAACCCTGAGTCGGCGCTGCGCGACCCGTTGTCGGTGCTCGACTGGGTCAACCTGTACGCGCTGGCGGTCAACGAAGAAAACGCCAACGGTGGCCGCGTGGTCACGGCGCCCACCAACGGCGCGGCCGGGATTGTGCCGGCGGTTTTGCATTACTACATGCGCTTTATCCCCGGCGCCAATGAAGACGGCGTGGTGCGCTTTCTGCTCACCGCCGCCGCCATCGGGATTTTGTACAAGGAAAACGCCTCGATCTCGGGCGCCGAAGTCGGCTGCCAGGGCGAGGTCGGCGTGGCCTGTTCGATGGCAGCCGGCGCACTGTGTGAAGTGCTGGGCGGCAGCGTGTCTCAAGTGGAGAACGCCGCCGAGATCGGCATGGAACACAACCTCGGCCTGACCTGCGACCCGATTGGCGGGTTGGTGCAGGTGCCGTGCATCGAGCGCAATGCGATGGGCTCGGTCAAGGCGATCAATGCGGTGCGCATGGCCTTGCGCGGTGACGGGCAGCATTTCGTCTCGCTGGATAAAGTCATCCGCACCATGCGCCAGACCGGCGCCGACATGAAAAGCAAATACAAGGAAACCGCCCGTGGCGGTTTGGCGGTCAACATTATCGAGTGCTGACGCCTAACAGCGCGTCCGCACGTTTTTCAGGAGCTGAATATGTCCACCCAAACCCTGTTGAAAACTCCACTGCATGCGCTGCACCTTGAGCTGGGCGCGCGCATGGTGCCCTTCGCCGGCTACGACATGCCGGTGCAATACCCACTGGGCGTGATGAAGGAACACCTGCACACCCGTGAACAGGCCGGGTTGTTTGACGTGTCGCACATGGGCCAGATCCGCCTGACCGGCGCGAATGCCGCCAAGGCCCTGGAAACCCTCGTGCCTGTCGACATCATCGACCTGCCGGTGGGCATGCAGCGCTACGCGATGTTCACCAACGATCAGGGCGGCATTCTTGACGACCTGATGGTGGCCAACCTGGGTAACGACGAACTGTTCCTGGTGGTCAACGCTGCTTGCAAGGACCAGGACCTGGCGCACCTGCGCCAACACATTGGCGAGCAGTGCACGATCGAGCCGCTGTTTGAAGAGCGCGCCCTGCTGGCCCTGCAAGGCCCGGCGGCGGTGAAGGTACTGGCGCGCCTGGCGCCGGAAGTGACCAAGATGACTTTCATGCAGTTCGCCACCCTGCGCCTGCTGGGAGTGGACTGCTATGTCAGCCGTTCCGGCTACACCGGCGAAGACGGGTTTGAAATCTCCGTGCCCGCCGCCAACGCCGAGAGCCTGGCGCGCGGCCTGCTGGCCGA
This sequence comes from Pseudomonas sp. Larv2_ips, assembly GCF_963879675.1. Taxonomy (NCBI): domain Bacteria; kingdom Pseudomonadati; phylum Pseudomonadota; class Gammaproteobacteria; order Pseudomonadales; family Pseudomonadaceae; genus Pseudomonas; species Pseudomonas sp. Larv2_ips. The sequence continues at coordinate 403,541 of NZ_CAWOAW010000013.1, read as the reverse complement.
GACCGAAGTGCAGGCCATCGGCCTGGGCGCCCGTGACTCGCTGCGCCTGGAAGCCGGTCTGTGCCTCTACGGCCACGACATGAACACCGACACCACGCCGATTGAGGCCAGCCTGTTGTGGGCCATCTCCAAGGCTCGCCGTGCCGATGGCGCGCGTGCCGGTGGCTTCCCTGGCGCCGACCGCATTTTCACCCAGCAACAAGCCGGTGTGAGCCGCAAGCGTGTCGGCCTGCTGCCACAGGAACGCACCCCGGTGCGTGAAGGTGCAGAGATCGTCGATGCGCAGGGCACCGTGATCGGCAGCGTGTGCAGCGGCGGCTTTGGCCCGACCTTGGGCGGCCCGCTTGCCATGGGTTACCTGGACAGCGCATTCATCGCACTGGACACCGAAGTGTCTGCGTTGGTACGTGGGAAAAAGGTGCCATTACGTGTAAGTAAAATGCCATTCGTGCCACAACGTTACTTCCGTGGCTGATTGACTGTTCCTATAAGTAACGCGGTTGCGTTAACGTGCACTAAACTGTAACGCAACCGCCATAAAACAGTGCATCGACGATAGTCAATGTAATAGCGGACAACCTATAACAAGTGATCAACTCTATCGAATAAACGGGATCCACATTACCCATCAAACAGTCACGAAGCCAAGCAAACGCTGGGCTTTTGGCGGGGCTTGTTTTTTCTCTGTTAGTTGGCGTAGAGTTTGCCCACTGTGTTTGCATGGGTCGCTTTGAACCTGGACCTGGGCAGTAGCCAAAGTTTGCTACAACCCGTTCGACGTCTCTTACTTTCCTGCAACTCAGCCCAGTACTCTTTCATGTGAAAGGGGCTGTCATTAATTTTTTTGCGTCAAGGAAATAAGAAAATGGCTGATCGTCAGAGCGGTACCGTCAAGTGGTTTAACGACGAGAAAGGGTTTGGTTTTATCACTCCAGAAAGCGGTCCGGATCTGTTCGTGCACTTCCGCGCTATTCAGGGCAACGGCTTCAAGAGCCTCAAAGAAGGCCAGAAAGTGACGTTCGTCGCCGTGCAAGGCCAGAAAGGCATGCAGGCTGACGAAGTACAAGCAGAAGGCTGATCCTTGCTGCGACAAAAAGCCCCTGATGGTGACATCAGGGGCTTTTTTATAAGCGTTTGCTCGTAAAATGGCTTTTTCTTCTAGAGAGACTGCCATGTCCAAACCCCTGCTGAGCCCCCAAGGCGAGTTTCCCGCCGTTGGCCTGGGCCGTCGCCTGGCAGCGATGTTCTATGACTTTCTCCTGTGCACTGCCTTGCTGATCGTCACGGCGTTTATCTACAAGCTGGTGTGGATGGCCTTTATCGGCGAGGCGAAGATGCGCGCACTCACCGAGTCCGGTGCAATGGACGGAGACCCGTTGCTGTCGACGATTCTGTTTTTTGTGTTATTTGGTTTTTTCGCCAAGTTCTGGACCTATTCCGGCCAGACCCTGGGCATGCAGGTGTGGGGCGTGCGCGTGCAGAACGCCGACGGCTCGCGGATCAGCCTGTGGCAAGCGCTGTTGCGGTTTGTGGTGTCGATTGCGTCGTGGTTGTGCGTAGGGCTGGGTTTTATCTGGTCGCTGTTTGATAAGCAAAAACGCAGCTGGCATGACATCTATTCGGATACGCAGCTGGTGCGGATTCCGAAGCAGAAAAAGTAATTCCAAACTACACAAAACAACTGTGGGAGCTGGCTTGCCTGCGATGCAGGCACCTCGGTCTATCAGACAGACCAGGGTGATGCTATCGCAGGCAAGCCAGCTCCCACATTTTGACCGTGTTTACAATTTGATTAAGCGTTGCCGGCAAGCTTGAGGCGCGCCGCCTGGGTGAAGTCCAGCATGCGCTTGAGCGGCCGCACCGCGTGCGGAATCACCGACGGCTCGACGAAGATCTCGTTGCTGCCCTCGCGCAGGCACTGCAGCGTGCGTTCCAGTGTATTCATCGCCATCCACGGGCAATGCGCGCAACTGCGGCAGGCCGCGCCGTTGCCGGCAGTCGGTGCCTCGATGAAGACCTTGTCCGGGCACAGCTGCTGCATCTTGTAGAAAATGCCGCGGTCGGTCGCAACGATAAACGTCTTGTTCGGCAGGCGCTGGGCCGCTGCAATCAATTGGCTGGTGGAACCCACTGCATCGGCCAATTCAATCACCGACGTCGGCGACTCCGGGTGCACCAGAATCGCGGCATCCGGGTACAGCGCCTTCATGTCCTCGAGCTGCTTGGACTTGAACTCTTCGTGGACGATGCACGCGCCGTCCCACAGCAGCATGTCTGCGCCGGTCTGGCGCTGAATGTAGGTGCCCAGGTGCTTGTCCGGCCCCCAGATAATCGTCTCGCCGTTGTCCATCAGGCTTTCGACGATTTCCAGTGCGCAGCTTGAGGTAACGACCCAATCGGCCCGCGCCTTCACCGCCGCCGAGGTGTTGGCATACACCACCACCGTGCGCTCGGGATGCTGATCGCAGAACGCCGAAAATTCCTCCACCGGGCAGCCAAGATCCAAAGAGCAGGTGGCTTCCAGGGTGGGCATGAGGATGCGTTTTTCGGGCGTGAGGATTTTGGCGGTCTCGCCCATGAAACGCACACCGGCGACCAGTACGGTCTTGGCCGGGTGGGCTGCGCCGAAGCGGGCCATTTCCAGGGAGTCAGAGACACAGCCGCCGGTTTCTTCGGCCAGGGCCTGAATCACCGGGTCGCAGTAGAAGTGGGCGACCAGCACCGCGTCCTGAGCCTTGAGCTCGGCGGCGATGGCGGTACGCAGGCTTGCCTCTTCTTCGGCGCTGAGCGCCTTGGGCTGCTTGGCGTCGAGGTGAGCTTGAACCAGTAGGCGTTCGGAAATTTGCGTCATGTTCGCAAGACCTGCAGGCGCAGTTGCGCGAAAGTCGAGTGTACCACCGGCTCTGGAGCCTTTCGGGCGCCGCCGGACGAAGTGATTGTGTTCATCAAGCACGGGTGAAGCTGCGCAAGGCTACAGAATATCGAATCGATTCAAAAGCCTAATCTGGCCTGCGCAGGCGCGCTGGTCCGGCAAAAAAACGGGAAGGCTCATGACTGGGCCTTCCCGCTTTGACCACGCCGAACGTCAGCGCATCAGCACATCCGGATCGTTCTGCAACAGGATCGAGTCATGCATGTTGGCCAAGGCATCCTTAAACGTTGACTGCTCCAAGGCATCCTTGTGCTTTTTGCTCGCCTGGGCGGCGTGCTCAAGCAGCGCCAGGTAGTCGCGCCTGGTTGAGGCTTCCTTCGGTACCACGCTGTCTTGCACCCGGTTGCCCATCACGTACTTCTGCGTGTGGGTGTTCTGGGAAGCCGATTGGGTAACGGACGCATTCGTCAGTCGGCCGTCTTTATAGGCGAAGGTTGCGGTGCTGCTGGCCTTGTCCTGCACTTGCACATACAGGTAATTCTGCGATTCGCGAGAGCCGTCAAAAACCGGCGGTTTGCCACCGTCGAGGCCTTTATGGAAGCTGGCCGACAGCAGCGATTGCTGGTTCTGGGTGACGCTGCGGTCGCCCGTGCTGCGGCCATTGACCTGGGTCTTCTGCGACACGCTGTAGGAAAAGCCCTCAACTTCCGACCGACGCATCGAATTGGGCGCGCCCGCCGCCTGTTTGATCGAGGCCTTGAAGTCAGCCAGGCCCGTCAGCAAGCCTTTGTCGGTCGGGTTATGAGTCAGCGGGTTCGCAGCGCCAGCCCCGGGCGGATAGTTGCTGTTCATGGCGCTGAACGCGTCCTTGAACATGGTCATCAGGTCCGCGTTGGCACTGCCGCGCTGCTCGACGCGGTCGAACTGCGCTAGGTAGGTTTGCAGCGCCTTGGCCTGCTGCTTGGCATTGCCGAGGATCGCCGCGTTTCTCAGGTCCACCGTGAGGTCAATCTGACCCGCCGGGCCACTCATGCGCGTGGTACGGCTCTCACTGTCGGCATGAAAGGCCAGAGTAATGTCCTCACCGTTCGAGGCCTTCACCTTGGCATTGAGGTCCACCGACGACAGCAGCTTGGCGTCGAACTGAGTCAGCTTGCTCAAGTCGAGTTTCGGCGGTACGGCGGTCAGCCCGTCGACCGAGGCCTGGAATGCGCTGCCCAACTGGCCGACGGCCTTGAGTTCATCGGCGCTCAACTCCCGGCCTTCTACAGTGGCCTGTACGCCCAGGCCATCTTTCTGGCTGGACAGGCTGAACGTCACCGTCTTGCCGCTGGCAGTCTTGATGCTGAGGCTGACTTGGTTGTCGGCCTTGCTGTGCAGCAGCGTCTGGTCCGCCTTGATTGCATCGGTGTCGCCGGCACGGTCAGCGGTGGTGTTGAGCAGCGACTGGGAAATAGCGGCACCGCCACCTTTGGTGAATTGGTCCACCAACGCAGCGCCCAGCCCACTGTAGCGGCTGGCCGTAGTGACCGAGTGGAAGCTGGAGTTGATGACCCAGGTGATCGAATCATCGCTGTTGTTTTCCCAGGTCCGCACGCTTTCCTGGCCGGGCAACACACCGTTTCGAGAGTAGGTATCGACGACATCGGCTGCCGGATTGCCAAGGCTGACCACTGAAGAAGGCCGCGTCGGTGAGACGTCGACAGTGTTCGCCAGGGTGGCGGGAGGCGCGGTGGTCGCAGCCCGAACAATAAGGGGATTGGTCGCTATAATAGGCGTTAGCGTAGTCATGACAGTCCGTGTCTTAAAAGCTGAGTAGCGTTCAATCTAACCAAGACACGCCGGGATTAACAGCGCTGAAACCAAAATTGAAGGCAAAGAGCCATGCCAAAAAACTGGCTCTTTGCGCGATGGCGCACGTCAGAAGCGGTAAGTCACCGAGCCCCCGAAACCATTGGCGCTGTTCTCATACTTGGCATCGTAGGTCAGTGCCAACTGAGGGTTGTTGTCGCGAATCTTGATCGGCTCTTCCTTCAGGTAGGAATAGGCCACGTCAAAGGTCAGGTTATCCACTGGCGTCCAGCCGGCACCGAGGCTGAACACGGTACGGTCGCCTGTAGGAATACGTACGGAACGGTCGGTGTTGTTGGTCGGCGTCTGGTCCACCGAGAAGCCGGTGCGCAGCACCAGTTGTTTGTTGAGCTGATACGAAAGGCCGATCGCATGGGACCACGTGTCGTGCCAGTGCTCCTGCTCGGTGATGGAATCCAGGCCTGCCAGCTCAGCCGTCAGTTCGGACACGCCAGAATTGTTCACCGTGATCTTCTTCAACTGGCTCCAGCGGGTATAGGTGCTGCCCACGTAAAGGGTCAAGGCATCGGTCAGCTGGTGAGTGACGGAAAAGTCCACGGAAGACGGCGTGGTCACATTCAGCTTGGCGTCGTACTTCTGTGCCCCGCCATCCAACAGGTCGGAGAGCACGCCCGAGGCGTCGGTATGGCCACTCAAGTGATACACCACTTGCGAATGGTAGGTGAGGCCGACGCGGGTACTGTCCAGCGCCTGCACCAGGATACCGGCGTTGAAGCCCATCGCGGTGTCGTCGCCCTTGATCTTGGCCGTTTCCGTCCCCAGCCCGAACGCCGGTACCTTGGAGTCAAGCTCGCCGCTGATTTTGTTGAAGGTCGGGCCGAAACCTACCGACACTTTGTCATTGAACGCGTAGCTGACGGTCGGCTGCACGGTGAGGACTTGAATCTTGCTCTTATTCCCAAAGCCATTGCCCTGGAAGCTGTGTTCATAGTCGGTCACCAGGCCAAACGGTGCGTAGATCCCCAGGCCAAAGGCCCAGTGCTCATCGATCGGCGTGACCAGGTAACCCATCGGCACGGCAATGCCGGGGACCATGTCGCCCTTGTTGGTGCCGGGATTATCGACGCCGCCCTGGCTGGAGCTGGCGTCCTTGATATTGGTTTTGGCATCCAGGTAGGTCGCCCCGATGCTGACTTCATTGTGCTTGAGGCGCGACATGCCGGCCGGGTTGCCAAACACCGTGCTGGCGTCGTCGGCCGAGGAAGAACGCCCGGCGTAACCGGTGCCCATTGAACTGATGCTTTGTTCATTGAGGGCGAAGCCACCGGCCAGCAGTTGTGTAGAGGCAAGCGAAACGCAAAGCGCCAGGGCGCCTTTAAGAGTTTTGTTATTCATTATTAGGACTCGAATTATTGGTCAGCGCCGGGAAAACTACCAACGTTCGAGCGCGGCGTTTATGAAGAGTTTTTCATGCGCGGGATTGTCGGACAATTCTAGATTTTTCAAAGACTTTGCTCGTTTTTAAGCGTCTTTTTATGACCTTTGAACCTGATCGTGACCGCCCGGTTTTATCTGCCCTTCACGCCAGGGCGGGCCGCCCTTGAAAGCTGAACCCAGTCACACGTGGGCACGGGGTGCGCGCGATTGCATTGAGGGTGTCTGGCTGACGCGTCGCGAGTACCCGACGCCTGAGCGTCAACCCCAACGCTTTGCCGGCGCCAGTCAGCACCGAACGTGCGGAAGTCGCTGGTGGGATAGATATCGTAATGACATGATAAGGCCCATTTAACCCATTCGGCCAAACTCAAATGAATACCACTGTCGGGATCGGCTCAGAGCCAAGCGAGCTGGCCGCCACCGGCTTGGGCAGAAGCGAAGCGTTTACCGAGCGCGTTCTGGCCAGCATCAACGATTGCATCAAGGTTCTGGACCTCGATGCCCGCCTCACCTTCATGAGCGAAGGCGGCATGAAAATCATGGAAGTCAGTGACTTCAACGCGATCCGCGGCTGCCCCTGGCCCGACTTCTGGCAGGCCAAGGGAAACACGGATGCCAAGGCTGCCGTAGAAGCCGCCAAAAACGGCGAAAGCGCAAGTTTCATCGGCCCTGCCGAGACGTTGGCCGGCAACCTGAAATGGTGGCATGTGCAGGTCAGCCCGATCCTCGACAGCGACGGCCGGCCGGAACAGATCCTGTGTGTCTCGCGTGATATCACCGCCCTGCGTGAAGCCGAAGAGTCCCTGCGCACACTCAACGAATCCCTTGAGCAAAGGGTGATGGAGCGTACCCGCGATCGCGATCGTATCTGGCGCCTGTCGCCGGACCTGATGCTGGTCGCCCAGCTCGACGGCGTCATCTCTGCGGTGAACCCGGCCTGGACACGCATGCTCGGCCACACCGAACATGATTTGGTGGGCAGCCAGCTGCTGGCCCTGGTGCACCCGGAAGACCTCGCGGTCTCCTCCTCGGCGGTCAGCCGCCTGGGGGACGGCAAGAATTTTCCCAACTTCAAGAACCGTTACCGCCACCAGGATGGCAGCTACCGCATGATCGCCTGGACCGCCGTGCCCGACAGCGACTACATCCACGCGGTGGGCCGGGATATCCAGGCCGAAGAAGAAGCCAAGGAAGCCCTGCGCTTGTCGGAAGACGCCCTGCGTCAATCGCAGAAGCTTGAAGCGATCGGCCAACTCACCGGCGGTGTCGCACACGATTTCAATAACCTGCTGACGGTCATCAAGTCTTGCGCTGACTTGCTCAAGACGCCCTCTTTGAGCGAAGAGCGGCGCATCAAGTACGTGGAAGCCATCGCCAGCACCGTGGACCGCGCCGCGCGCCTGACCGCCCAACTGCTGACCTTCGCGCGCCGCCAGGCGCTGCGTCCGGAGGTTTTCAACGTCGGCAACAGCGTACTGCGCGTGGGCGAAATGATGGACAGCCTGACCGGCTCACGCGTCAAGGTCACCATCGAGGTGCCGCAGGAACCCTGCTTTATCAACGCCGATGAAAGCCAATTCGACACTGCCCTGGTGAATATGGTGGTCAATGCCCGGGATGCCATGGCCGGCAATGGCCAATTGGCGATCCGGGTGGCAACCGCTACGTGGCTGCCTTCAGTGCGCGCCCATCCGGTGCGAGTCGCCGAATACGTGACCATTGAGTTGAGCGACACCGGTTCGGGCATTCCTCCGGAAAAGCTCGACGCCATCTTCGAACCCTTCTACACCACCAAGGGCATTGGCCAGGGCACCGGGCTGGGGTTGTCGCAGGTGTACGGCTTTGCCAAGCAGTCGGGCGGTGAAATCCTGGTGCGAAGCGAATGCGGCAAAGGCAGCCAGTTTATGTTGTACCTGCCCAAGGTCGAGGCCGGCTTGATGCCCGTCATCCAGGACAGTTACGACGTCCCCATCGCCACGGACCTGTGCGTGCTGATGGTTGAGGACAACCCCGACGTCGGCCTCTACACCTCGCAGACCCTGGAGCAAATGGGTTTCAAAGTGCTTTGGGTCGCGGACGCCAACAGTGCGCTCGAGGCCCTCGCGCCAAACCCGGAAAGCTTCCAGGTGGTGTTCTCCGACATTTCCATGCCGGGCATGAGCGGACTGGAATTGCTCGATGCACTCGAAGCCCTCTACCCGTGGCTGCCGGTGGTGCTCACCACGGGTTACAACGACGAATACGCACGTATCGCCCAGGAAGAAGCCCAGCGTTTTGTGCTGTTGCAAAAGCCCTACTCCACCGAAGCACTGGCCGTGCTCCTGCAGAAAGTCGTCAAGAGTCGCTTGAACCTCACCGCACAAAGCTAAGCCTGAGACGGGGCCGCACCCGCCCCGTCTATAAACACTTCGATTAAGCCACTCCTCTGCAACAATCAAAAACCGACCCGCACCCTGGCACTGCCACCAAAACCCGTAAAACCAACCCCCAACCCGCGCCCAGGCCCCGCGCTCGCACCACCTTTGTGCATTTTTTTACTGAATAACGCGGTATTCCTCACGTTTTACGTAATAAATCCTACAGCCGATGTAACAAACCGTTTAATGATGACTCAAGTGCGGCAAGTCCCCTGAGTCCAAGGTTTGGCTCAGCGGCCGTTTGTCAGTATTTCTACGTTAAGGATGTCGAGTGCCGAGTCAGCCCTCAACCGAACGCCGGTGTTATCTGCGCGGACTGGGTATTGCCCTGCTCTGCCTGTGCGCGCTGCCGGCTGCCGCCGCCGATGCGCCGCAGCCAGGTCAGGAAGCGTTGCGCCTGCAGCAGCAACAGCAGCGCGACCTGCAGCAATTACAACTGGAGCAGCGCCAACGGCAGATGCAACGAGGCAGCTTCGGTACGCAACCCGCCACGCCAGCCCTGCCTGCGGACATCACCAGGGACCAGCGTTGCTGGCCGTTGAGCGGTACACGCCTGGCCGGTGTCACGCTGTTGAGCAAGGCTGAGCTGAACAAGCACATCGCCCCCTATGTTGCGCCCTGCATGGGCGTTATCCAGATCAATCGCCTGCTGGCCGAGATCACCCGGCTGTATGTCGAAGCCGGTTATATCGCCAGCCGTCCGTACCTCGTCAGCACGCCCGTTGCCGGTCAGCCGCTGGATATTCACGTCGAAGAAGGCTACCTGGAAGCCATCGAGCTGGCCGACCAAAGCCTGCCGGTGTCGTTAGGCGGCGCGTTTGCGGGGATGCTCGGCAAGCCGCTGAACCTGCGCGACCTGGAGCAAGGCCTGGACCAGCTCAACCGTCTGCGCTCGGTCGACCTCACTGCCGACATCGCCCCTGGCAGTGCGCCGGGCGCCTCGCGCATTATCCTGCGCTCGCGCAGCAGCGCCTCACGCTGGGGTCTGGGGCTGGGCGTGGATAACCTCGGCAGCGCCGGCACCGGGCGTGATCGCAACGCCATCAGCCTGAGCCTGGACAGCCCGCTGCAGCTTAACGATGCGCTCAACCTGAGCTTCAGCGACACCCTCAACCACGGCCCGCGCTACAGCCGCAGCAACAGCCTGTTTTATTCGATCCCTTATGGTTATTGGACCTACAGCCTGTTCGCCAGCCACACCGAATACCGCTCGCCGTATAAGCTCAGCCGCGCCACGTTTTACAACAGTGGCCGCACCGATCAGGTCAGCTTGCGCACCGACCGCGTGCTGTGGCGCGACCAAAGCCATCAACTCAGCGCCAACCTGCAACTGGCCTACAAGGACGTCGACAGCTACCTGCAAAAGGTTCGCCTGGGCATCCAGAGCCCGACGCTGACTGTGGCCGAGGCTGGCGTGAATCTGTTCTGGCTCAACAGCGCGGTGTGGAACCTCGATGTCAATTACGCCCAGGGCCTGACCTGGTTCGGCGCCGATCGCGATGCTGACCACGCGCAGAACAACCTGCCCCAGGCGCAATTCCACAAGTACCGCGCCAACCTCACCCAATGGCGCAACGGCCAATGGCAGGGCCAAGCGTGGCAATGGCAGAGCCAGCTCTCGGCGCAATACAGCCCGGATACGTTGCCCGCCATCGAACAATTGCTGGGCACCGACGACTCGGCGGTGCGCGGCTACCGCGACAACAGTGCGTCCGGGGCCATCGGCGCGGTGTGGCGCAACACCTTGCGCCTGCCGCTGAACAGCGACCTGCCGGTAAAGATCACGCCACGCCTGGGCCTGGACAACGGCTGGGTCAAGCGCGAACACGGCGCACCGGGCCAACGCCTGAGCGGGGCCAGTGCCGGGCTCAACCTCAGCTGGAAGAACGTGCAACTGGACCTCGATTACCAACGCAACCTCAACACCCCCACAGGGTTTGGCCAGGAGCCGGAGGTCTGGCTGACGCGCTTGAGCCTGCAAATATGAGCAACCACCGGTTTTTAGCCTGAGTCAACCGCCGTACCTGGCCCCCTCAGCAGCGTTGCAACGAACAACGCACGTCGCGGATCAGCCAACACAGAGCGAATATATTTATGCCGACTGACACCCATACGTTTCACCTTTCCCCTCAGGGCAAACTGCGCTGGGCCATCGCCAGCCTGTTCCTGCTGCCGCAGCTGGTGCTGGCCGGTGGCTTGAGCGTCGTCCAAGGGCCTGGCGGTACCCCGCAGCTGCAAAACCAGGGCGGCGTGCCCATCGTCAACATCGTCGCGCCGAACGCCGGTGGCCTGTCCCACAACCAGTTCCTGGACTACAACGTCGATCGCCAGGGCGTGGTGTTGAACAACGCCTTGCAGGCCGGCCAATCGCAACTCGCCGGGCAGTTGGCGGCCAACCCGCAGTTCCAGGGCCAGGCGGCGAGCGTGATCCTTAACGAAGTGGTGAGCCGCAACGCCTCGGCCATCAACGGCGCCCAGGAGATTTTTGGCCGCGCCGCCGATTACGTGCTGGCCAACCCCAACGGGATTTCCGTCAACGGCGGCAGTTTCATCAACACGCCGAATGCCAACCTGGTGGTGGGCCGGCCTGAACTCAACGACGGCAAGCTGCAAGGTTTGAACACGCGCGATGCCAGCGGCCAACTGACGGTGCAAGGCCAGGGCCTGCAAAACGACGCGGGTTCGATCAACCTGATCGCGCCGCGCATCGACAGCGACGGGCGCCTCAGCGCGCGTGACCAATTGAACCTCACGGTGGGGCGCAATCAGGTTGACTATGCCAGCGGCCAGGTGCGCCAGGTCGACCCGGCGAGCAAAACCCAGGACCAGCGCATCGACGCTCGTCTATTTGGGGCCATGCAGGCTGGCCGCATCAACATCATCAGCACCGCCGAAGGTGCCGGCGTGCGGGTGGGCGCGGTGCAAGTCGAAGGCCGCGACGGGGTGAAGGTCAGCTCGGCCGGCGACCTCGATATCAGCGGCCAGGTCCACGCCGACAGCCTCGCCGCCACCCGCGCTGGCGTGCACAGTCGCCAGGGCGATGTCGACGTGCACAGCGCCAAGGACTTGAGCCTGGCTGCCGCTGACGTCAGCGGGCGCAACGTCAAGCTCGACGCCGGCCGCAACCTGACGCTCAGCACGCTGGAAAGCCGCACGCTGCAAGAGAAGCGTGAACAGTGGAACAACAGCAACTTCCTGTTCACCTACGAAACCTACGAGCGCACCACCACCGACAAGGACTCGCGCCAGCACGGCAACAGCGTCGTCGCGCAGCAAAACGCCGCGCTGTCGTCTGGCGCCAACACCGAGATCAAGGCCAGCACCGTCGAAGCGGGCCAAGCCCTGCGCGTCGACAGCGGCGCCGACCTGCAATTGAGTGCCGCCACCCAAACCCATGAAACCCGCGACCAGGGCAACCATCGCAAGCACCTGTGGAAAGCCAACTGGGACAAGTCCAGCAGCGAACAGCGCAGCGTCACCAGCAGCCTCAAGGCCGGCAAGGCGCTGGCGCTGACCAGCCAGCAAACATTGCAGCTGCAGGGCGCCGAGCTGAAATCGGCGGGCGATATTCAATTGGCCGCCCGCCAAGTGGACATCACCAGCGCCAGCCGCACCCAGAGCAGCCGCGACAACGCTTACTCCGGCGACCTGACTGGCGGCAGTTTCTTCGGCAAGAACGGCGACGGCGACAAGGGCAAGACCCTGAACACCGGCAGCAAGGTCAACGCCGACGGCAAGCTGATCGTCAAGGCCGACGAGGTGCGCATCAGCGGCAGCCAGGCGCGCGGCGGCCAACAGGCCAGCGTGATCAGCGACAACGGCTCGCTGGTGATCGACGGCGTGCAAGACACGTCCCACGACAACAGCCACAGCAACCACAGTAAGTTCTTCGGCATCAGCAAGGATGAAAGTCGCAAGAACCTCAAGGACAGCACCGTGGTCGCCAGCGACCTGCGCTCGGACAGCAACCTCACACTGCGCAGCGCCAAGGACATCAGCGTCAGCGGCGCCAAGGTTTCTGCGGCAGGCGAACTGCAAGCGGATGCCAAGGGTGACATCAAAGTCGCTTCGGTTGAAAACACCTCCCACACCACCACCAGCACTCACACGCGGGGCTTTGATGGCTACGCCAAGGAAACCGCCGACGGCAGCCGCCAATACCGGGCGGGCGTGAACTATGCAGACCAGCACCACACCAGCAAAACCGCTACCACGAAGCAGCAGGCCTCCAGCCTCAGCGGCGCCAGCCTGGCCGTGACGGCGGGTGGCGAGGTGAGCATCAAAGGCTCCGACCTTAAAGCCACAGCAGGCGATGCGAGCGTGAGGGGTAAAAACGTCGAATTGCTGGCGACCGGTGACAGCACCCGCAATCAAACTGACGCGACCACCACTGCCGGCGGCGTGTACTACACCGGCGGCCTGGACCGAGCCGGCAGTGGTGCGCAGTTCAGCCATCAGAGCAGCAATGACACCCGTGACAAAACCACAGCGCACACCAGCCGCGTGACGTCGGCCGGCACGCTGACGATCAACGCCGGCAACACCCTCACCAGCCAGGGCGCGCAGGTGAAGGCGGGGTCCGCGTTGCAGGTCAATGCGGCCCAGGTCGATAACCAGGCGGCGCATAACACCCAGACCAGTACACACAAGCAGAACGGTTGGACCGCCGACGTCGGTGCCAATGTTGAATACAAAGGCATCACCCGGCCAATCGAAAAAGCCGTCGAAGGCGTGGCCCAGGCCAAATTCCATCAGCCCGGCTTGCTGGATGCCTTGGAGCAACCGAATGTCGGGCTGGATGTGGAAGTCGGCCACACCAACAAGACCCGCACACAGCAGGACAGCACTGCTGTGGTCAGCCAGTTCAGTGGTGGCACGGTGCAGGTCAATGTCGCCAACACCCTGGAGGATCAAGGCACGCAATACCGCGCCAGCGAGGGCGGGCTCAAGATCAAGGCCGGCGAGCACCTCGCCACGGCGGCCGCCAACACCCACAGCAGCAGCGAGCAAGGCGTGGACGCCAAGGCCGGCGTGCGGGTCTACACCAGCACCGGTGAAGACTTGAACATTCGCGGCAGCGGCGCGGGCGGCAGCAGCGATGTACGCGAGTCCGGCAGCACGGCGGTGGTTGGCAGCTATGCCGGAGCCCAGGGTGTGAACATCCAAACCAAGGGCGACGCGCGTTATGCAGGCAGCCAGTTCAACGGCGGCCAGGCCGGCGTCAACCTCAAGGCCGGTGGCGAATTGGCGTTGAACCAGGCCAACGATACCCAGAACAACACCGATAACAGCCTGCGTGGCAGCGGTTCATTGACCGTCGGCACGGCACCGGGCAGCAACGGTACGAACATCAACCTCGGTGCCGGTGTGCAACTGGACAACAAGCGCCTGGACGCCCACGACAATCAGGCGCGCGTCGCGACGCTGCAGGGCAACGGCCCGGTCCAGCTCAGCAGCGGTGGCGACATGACTTTGCAAGGCACTCAGGGCGGCAGCAGCACCGCGAAGACCGGTGACATCAGCCTCAACGCCGGCGGCAAGCTGAATCTGCAGGCGGCCACCGCTACTCACGTGAGCAGCACCAGCAACCTGGGCGGCGGCCTGACGCTGGGGGCCGGCAAGACCAGCAGCGCCGAAAGCAGCGGCACGACTGGCAGCCTGAGCGCCAACTTCAACATCGGCAAAGGCGCGGAAAACGACCAAGGCGTTAGCGTCGGCCAGTTGCACAGCAACGGCAACGTGAGCCTCACCAGCGGCGCCGCCACGGCGGATGCCATCCACTTGCAAGGCACCCAGGTGGTGGCTGACAGCGTCAATCTGGAGGCGCAGAACGGCGGCATCCTGCAAGAATCGGCGCAATCGACCCAGGCGCATAACACCTGGGGCGTGACCCTGGGCGCAGGCGGCAGCGGCGGCAAAACCACCCTGGCCGACGCCGGTGAGCACGACACACCCAAGACCCAGCACGCCATCAATGCGCGGGCCAAGGTCGACGTGGATCGCCTGCAGGGCACCACCCAGCAGAACAGCCTGATCAAGGCAGATAACGTGATCATCAACAGTGCCGGTGATACGCACCTGGCTGGCGCGCGGATTGAAGCGCAGCACGTCAGTGGCAACGTCGGCGGCAACCTCGTTGTCGAGAGCCGCAAGGATCAAGTCAGTAGCACCCAGGTCAACGTCGACGCCAAGCTGGATGCCGAAAAAAACCAGCCCGGCGTGGTCAACAAACTGGCCAAGGCCAGCGGCCCGCTCAAGGACAAGGTGCAAGCCAAGGCCGAGGGCGCGTTCGACAAGCACCGTGAAAAGCTCGAAAACGCCGTGGACACAGGCACCGAGCACCTGGCTTCGGCCAAGGACAGCGTGGTCAACAGCGTCGGCAACGCCAAGGAGCGCCTCGGCGAAAAACTCACCCGCAGCGGCAGCTACGACGTGAACCCCGAGCCGCGTGGCGCCTTCGGTACAGGCGTGGACAAAGCCAAGGCTTACCTGGCGGACAAGAAGGAGGCCGTGGGCTCTCGGCTGTCCGACCTCAAGGACAAGGTCTGGCCAAAAACCACTGACAGCTACGCCGTCAGCGGCAAGAACACCACCGGCAGTGCGGTGGCCGATACCGCAGAAGGCGTGCTGTTTGGCGACAAAAGCGGCAACACGTCCTACACCCCGACGTTGAAGCTGGACGTCAGCCATGGGGTGAAAGACAGCGTCACTCAAGCGTCGGGCCTGCGCGGTACCCAGGCCGTCAACCTGCAGGTGAGTGGTGAAACTCGCCTCACGGGCGCGCGGATCAGTGCGGACAATGGCAAGGTCGACTTGGGCGGTTCCAAGGTGACGGCAACGACGCTGACTGGCAGCGACTACCGCGCGGATGTGGGGCTGAACCTGTCCAAATCACCGGTCAATCTGGCGTTGGGGGCCAAGGATGAATTGACCCAGAAACAGGACGACGCCACGCGTAAGGATCAAGCCTTCAACGTTGGGCCGCTGCGAGTGGGCGGGCACAGTGACAACCAGGTGCTGCAAGCGGGGATCGACCAAAGCATCAACTAAGCAGCACGGCGGCGGTGGACGTGGGCAAGCCCGCGTTCATCGGCGCAAACATTTCTAAATGTTTCTTCATAAAGCCAAACCGTCATTAAACAGACATATCTCAGGAATTAAATCGTCACGTCCTGGACAGGTGGACCTATCCACTTACCCCTTCCCTTGAGGTGTTGTCGTGATGTTGCCGACTAAAAAAAGTCTGTCTGTTCTGTTCGCCGCCCTGTGCCTGAGCGGCGTGGCCCACGCCACTGACGTTACCGGCGCCGGTTCCAGCTTCGTCTACCCGGTGCTGTCCAAGTGGTCGCAGGACTACAGCAAGAACTCCAGCAACCGCATCAACTATCAGTCGATCGGCTCCGGCGGCGGTATTGCCCAAATCAAGGCCGCCACCGTGGACTTCGGCGCCTCCGACGCCCCGCTGTCCGCCGACGAGCTCAAGGCCGGCGGCCTGGGCCAGTTCCCCAGCGTGATCGGCGGCATCGTGCCGGTGATGAACGTCGAAGGTATTGCGCCGGGCCAGTTGAAGCTCGACGGCGACGTGCTGGCGAAGATCTTTCTCGGTGACATCAAGGCCTGGAACGACCCGGCCATCGCCGCGCTCAACCCTGGCTTGAACCTGCCGGTGGCAAACATCACCGTGGTGCACCGCTCCGACGGTTCGGGCACCTCTTACAACTTCACCAACTACCTGGCCAAAGTCAGTGACAGCTGGAAAACCAAGATCGGTTTCGGCACCACTGTGCCGTGGCCGGTGGGTGTGGGCGGCAAAGGCAACGAAGGCGTTTCGGCCTACGTGAAGCAGATCAAGAACTCTATCGGCTTTGTGGAATACGCCTACGCGCTGCAGAACAAAATGACCTACACCCAGCTGAAGAATGCGTCGGGCAAATTCGTCAAACCTGACGCCAAGGCCTTCCAGGCAGCCGCGGACACCGCCGACTGGGCCAATGCCAAAGACTTCAACCTGATCATGACCAATGCCCCAGGCGAAGGCGCGTGGCCGATCACGGCGACCACCTGGATCATCATGTACAAGCAGCCCAAGAATGCCGAGCAAAGCCAGGCAGCGTTCAGCTTCTTCAAATGGTCGCTGGAAAAAGGCCAACAACAGGCAGCAGCGCTGGACTACGTAGCCCTGCCGGACTCCCTGGTGTCGCGCATCGAAGGTTACTGGAAGTCTGACTTCGCCAACTGATTCGCCCTACAACCGCCTTCCTCATTGATTGCGGGAGGCGGTGAGCACATCTGATATGAACGACACCGTCCACCCGCTGGTTATGACTACTCACGCAGGCGACACCGCGGGCGACCGTCGTGCCACCCGCGATCAACGCCACGACTTGTGGTTCAAACGCTCGATGTTCGGCGCAGCCATGCTGGTGTTGGTGCTGCTGGGTGCCATTGCGGCCTCGACCCTGTGGGGCGGCGGCCTGGCGTTCAAGACCTTTGGTTGGAGCTTTATCACCAGCACCGAATGGGATGCGGTGAACAACCACTTTGGTGCTGTGGTGCCGATTTACGGCACCTTGGTCACCTCGTTTCTGGCCTTGCTGATTGCGGTGCCGGTGAGTTTCGGCATTGCGATTTTTCTCACCGAAGTCGCGCCACCCTGGCTGAAGATGCCGGTCGCGTCGGCCATTGAACTGCTCGCCGGTATCCCCTCGATCATCTATGGGATGTGGGGCCTGTTCGTGTTCGGGCCGTTCATGGCCGAACACCTCTCGCCCTTGATCAATGACTACCTGGGTGCCCTGCCCTTTGTTGGCTCGCTGTTCCAGGGCCCGCCGTTGGGAATTGGCATGCTCACTGCTGGCATCGTGCTGGCGGTGATGATCATGCCGTTTATCACCTCGGTGATGCATGAGGTGTTTCGTAGTGTGCCCACGCCGTTGAAAGAATCGGCCTACGCGCTTGGCAGCACTACCTGGGAAGTGGTGTGGGACATCGTCTTGCCCTACACCCGTTCGGCCGTCGTAGGCGGGATTTTTCTCGGCTTGGGCCGCGCCCTTGGCGAGACCATGGCCGTGACCTTCGTACTGGGTAACGCGCAACAGTTTTCCGCGTCCCTGTTGATGCCCAGCAGCTCGATTGCCTCGGTCATCGCCAACGAATTCAGCGAAGCCTACACCGACCTGCATCGCTCCGCGCTGATCGCCATGGGCTTCTTGCTGTTTATCGTGACATTCGTGGTGCTGGCACTGGCGCGCCTGATGCTGATGCGCCTGTCGCGTAAGGAAGGGTTATGAATACTCACGAACGCCTGTACCGCAAACGCGCGCTTAAAAACGCCGTGGCCATGTTCTTCAGTTGCGGCGCCACCGCCTTTGGCTTGCTGTGGCTGGCGTGGATACTGCTGACCACCCTCATCAATGGGTTCCAGGCGCTCAACCTGCGCCTGTTTACCCAGATGACTCCGCCACCCGGTACCGAAGGCGGACTGGCCAATGCGTTTTACGGCAGCGCGCTGATGTCCGGCATCGCGCTGTTGATCGGCACGCCCATCGGGCTGATGGCGGGAATCTGGCTGGCGGAGTTCGCCCGCCACTCGCGCCTGGGCACCACGGTGCGGTTTATCAACGACATCCTGCTGTCGGCGCCGTCGATTGTGCTGGGCCTGTTTATCTACACCGGCGTCATCCTGCCGCTGAACCTGCTGACCAACCATCAGGTCGGGTTTTCCGCCATCGCCGGCGCCCTGGCCCTGGCGTTATTGGTGATCCCGGTAGTGGTGCGCACCACCGATGAAATGCTCCAGCTGCAACCTTCGACCATGCGCGAAGCAGCCTTGGCATTGGGTGTACCGCAATGGAAGCTGACGCTGCAGATTGTGTTGAGAGCGGCCAAGGCCGGCGTCGTCACCGGCATCCTGCTCGCCCTGGCGCGGATCACCGGGGAAACCGCGCCCTTGCTGTTCACCGCCTTCGGCAATCAGTTCTGGAGCAGCAACCTGCTCAAGCCGATTGCCAGCGTACCCGTGGTTATTTTCCAGTACGCCATGAGCCCGTTCGATGACTGGCACGCGCTCGCCTGGGCGGGTGCACTGGTGCTGACGCTGTTCGTGCTGGTGCTGAGCCTGACATCCCGCCTGATTCTTTTACGCAATAGGTCTCACTGATGGACGCCACCGGCATTGCTCACGAAAAAACCAAAATCCAGGTGCGCGGGTTGGAGTTTTTCTACAACAACCAGCGCTCGCTGAACGCCATCGACATTGATATCCCGGAAAAACGCATCACCGCCATCATCGGCCCTTCAGGCTGCGGCAAATCCACCTTGCTGCGCGTGTTCAACCGCATCTACTCGATGTACCCCAAGCAGGAAGCCCGTGGCGAAGTGCTGCTCAACGGCGAAAACATCCTCGCTCCCGGCTACTCGATGAATCGCCTGCGCAGCCACGTGGGCATGGTGTTCCAAAAGCCGGTGCCGTTTCCGATGTCGATCTACGACAACATCGCCTACGCCGTGCGCCACCACGAAAAACTTTCCCGCCGCGAAATGAACGATCGCGTCGAGCAAGCCCTGCGCGGCGGCGCCCTGTGGGATGAGGTGAAAGACAAACTCAACCAGAGTGCACAGAGCCTCTCCGGTGGCCAGCAACAGCGACTGTGCATCGCACGCACCATCGCGCTGCGCCCGCAAGTGTTGCTGCTGGACGAGCCGACCTCAGCGCTCGACCCCATTTCCACCGGGCGCATCGAGCAATTGATTACGGAATTGAAGACGCAGTACACGGTGATCATCGTGACCCACAACATGCAGCAGGCCGCACGGGTGTCGGACAACACCGCGTTCATGTTCATGGGGGAATTGATTGAGTACGGCAAGACCGACCAGATCTTTACCACGCCGAAGATGAAGCAGACTGAGGACTACATTACCGGGCGGTTTGGCTAACCGCTCGGCGTGGCAAAGCATTGGGGGCTTGGTGGCAGGCTCAGCCCGAGCGGGCTGGGTTTACCTATTGATCGATGCACAGGCTGCGATAAGTCTGTATGCCAAGGGCTCGCAGTAAAGCCTGGCGTCGCAAGGCCCAAATCAAAGGCAAAAAAAAACCCGGAAATCCTCACTTGCGTGGGCCTTCCGGATTTTCTAAACCGCCAAAAATGGTGGGTCGTGTGGGATTCGAACCTACGACCAATTGGTTAAAAGCCAACTGGTTTTCAGGTCTCGAAACCAATTGGTTATGGGCCAAAATCTACCCGATTTTCGATGCAGCCTCTAATGAATTCACATTAGAGGCTCCAAACCATGAAAATCACTGCGGTCGTTTCGACCAAAGGCGGCGTTGGTAAAACCACCATAGAGGCCAACCTCGGCGCATTCTGCGCGGACGCAGGCCTTCGTACCCTCCTGATCGATCTGGATCCAGCCCAGCCTTCGCTCTCTTCGTATTACCAATTGGTCGAGGAAGCTCAGGGCGGCATCTATGATCTGCTCGCTTTCAATATCACCGACTCCCTCAAGATCATCTCCAGCACGACAATTCCCAATCTGTCCCTGGTGATCTCGAACGACGAAAATAACCAACTGAACAGCTTGCTCCTGCAGGCACCGGACGGCAGATTGCGCCTATCCAATCTGATGCCGGCATTCGAAGGTCATTTCGACCTGGTACTGATTGACACCCAAGGTGCTAGATCGGCCATGCTAGAAATGGTGGTTCTGGCATCTGACCTGGTCATATCCCCTCTTCCACCCAACATGCTCGCAGCACGCGAATTCAGCCGTGGAACCATGCAGATGTTGGATGGGCTCCGCGCCTACGGGCGCCTGGGGATGAAAATCCCTCCCGTGCGGATCGCCATAAACAACCTCGATCAAACCACCGACGCGCAGGTGATCGAGCAGTCAGTGCGCGAAATATTCCAAGACAATGAAGAAATCAGCGTTTTGGACAGCATTATTCCTACTGCAGTGGTGTTTCGCAGCGCTGCATCCCTCGGCGTTCCAGCACATCGCCTGGAATATCGCCAGCCTTCCAACCGCAAATCCCCAGCAGCCCTAGTCGTCATCCGCCAATTGGCCATTGAAATTTTCCCTGAATGGCGCGAGCGCTTCGAGGCCATGACCGAAGAGAGGGTAGCCAAATTGGTGAGGGAGGATCGTTGAGATGGCAAAGCCTTCTATCACCGATGCTCGCAGCATTACTGCAGACGTCATCCTTGAGATTGGCAAGTACTACAGCGCCCAACAATTACGCAGCTTGCAAGCCAAACTAAGTGGGACCGCTCGTGACATCCACTCTCTGACGAGCGGTACACATCTACCCGGCCGCATTGGTGCCCATTTGAGCTTTGAACAGCGTCAGCTTTTGCAGGACGCCGCGAAGCTTATCGAGTCATTGAATTCGAACATAAAGCACGCAAAGGAGAAGCGCGGCCGCGACGAAAGCGTGGCCAAGCGGCGTCAACAAGCACGAGATGCAGAAGCGAAGCGACTGGTAGCTGATACATATCTGAGACCTTTTGTCCCTGATCCAGCTGCTCTGGAACCTCTCCTGGAGATTCTTAAAACCGCGCTGACGCTCAATCGCGCAGACGTTTTCAGGAATGGTTATTCCCCTGGTGAGTTCAATCTCAAGCTCCGTGACTACCTGTCGCCTGCCCGCACACGAAAGCTCATTGGCTGGACCAGCCCAAGTGCGTTCTGGATAAACACGGTCCTCTCTCTGCGTAATGACGTTGTGCAAGCTATCGAGCAGGAAATTGCTTACGACGATGGTTCCAGCGTCCAGGACCGTCTCAATGTGCTGAAACAGAAGGTTTCAGACTGTCGCGCCCGGGTTTATCTCTCAGTGGATGAAGAGGAAACATTGCGTCTTTGGTCAGAGGCGCTCTCCCCTCGTGCCCAGCAGGAAGGGGATGAGTGATGGATAAGCAACGACTTCTTGAAAAAGTAGCTAAATGCTTTGCACTGGCCAACTCCAACGGTGCATCGCCTAATGAAGTTGAAACAGCGCTTCGCCAAGCCCGAAACCTGATGAAACAGTACAACCTCGAAGCCATCGAAGTTGCGGCTCACACGGTTGATGAAGCGAGCGTTGCCACACATACCCGCCGAGCTCCCCAAGATTGGCTTCACCTGCTCGCTCAGACGTGTGCGCGAGCGTTCGATAGCCAACACATTGCCTACTACAACCCTTTACAGGGCTGGTCTTTCAAGTTCTTGGGCAAAGGTATTTCGCCAGAGCTCGCTGCGCATGCGTACTCCGCACTGCATCACCAATTGGTGGCAGCACGCCGTGAGCATGTAGCCCAACAAAAGCGATGCCAACTGAAAACCAAGCGCCGTAGAGGTGCCCTGTTCGCAGAAGGTTGGATAAACGCCGTGAGTTACAAAGTGGCTGAATTCGCCGGCTCAATGGACAGTGAAACAAGCAAAGCTATCAGCGCTTACTTGGAACACCACCATCCAATGCTGAAAACCTTCGAGATCCAGTCCCGCGAAGCCAAAGGCCACGATACCGGGTCGATGACCGCAGGTTGGAATCAAGGGCAAAACGTCCAGCTCCATCGCGGCGTAGGGAAAACAGGCCACCCCGCTCTCATTTCCGGAGGTGGGCAATGACACGTCAATATCTGTCCCCTCTGGCCAAGGCTACCTTGGAGCATGCGCGCTCCCGATTGGGATTGGTGCAGATTCAAAAGCATCATATTTGGAGTGAGGCTGAGGAGCGCATGCTCGTTGCCCGCTACCCCAACGAAACTACCCAGGCACTGGCCGATGAAATCGGACTCAGCGTCTATCAGGTTTACGCAAAGGCCAAACGCCTTGGCTTATCCAAAAGCGCTGAATTTCTAAGCAGCAATCTCTGTGGTCGATTTGATGGCAGAACTGGCACTGAGCACCGCTTTGCCAAGGGCATGACCCCTTGGAACAAAGGCGTTAAGGGACTTCCCTCAGTCGGCCGCATGGGAACAACACAGTTCAAGGCAGGAACCCGGCCCGAGAATTGGCTTCCGATTGGCAGCCTGCGCACAACACCGGATGGGTATCTGCAGCGAAAAATCACTGACACCGGTTACCCACCAGTTGACTGGCAAGGTGTGCACATTTTGCTGTGGGAGGAGCATAACGGTCCCGTCCCTATCAACCATTGCGTGTGCTTCAAGGACGGTAATAAGGCCCATATCGCTATCGACAATCTTGAGCTGCTCAGTCGAGCGGAGCGTATGCGCCGCAACACCATCCATCGCTATCCGGAAGAGCTGAAGTCCGTAATCCGCGCTGTCGGCAAACTCAAGCGCACCATTCGTGAGGCTGAACATGAAAAACAAGATTGAGGATCTTCGCAATCACCTGTTCGTCGCCATTGAAGGCCTGCTGGATCCAGACAAGCCAATGGAAATCGATCGCGCCAAAGCCGTGGCCGAAGTTGCGCAGGTGATGATCAATTCGGCCAAGGTCGAAGTGGACATGGTCAAAGCTCTGGGTGCAGCTACCGGCAGCGGCTTTATGCAGATAGATCAGGGGCGGTTGAAATGAATCATCTCGACCTATCTCCACCCCACTCCGTCGAGGCCGAACAAGGCGTATTAGGCGGGCTGCTGCTCGACAATAATGCCTGGGATCTCGTCGCGGACAAACTGGATTACTCCGATTTTTTCCGACACGACCATCGCTTGCTGTTCGGGACCATTGCCAGCCTGGCCGACAAGGCCATTCCGTTCGATATCGTCACCATACATGACGCATTGGAGAATCCCGAAGAAGCGGGTGGCCTCGCCTACCTCGCCGAACTGGCGAAAAATACTCCTTCAGTGGCGAACATAGAGCACTACGCATTCATCGTACGTAACCGCTCTCAGCTCAGGCAGCTCATGACCCTGGGCTACCAGTGCTCTCGCGAAGCTACAGATCCGCAGGCAGATGCCACGGAAGTTCAGGAATCCATCGAGCAGCAACTCTTCGCCTTGGGTGAAGGTAGAAGCGCATCGGAATTCGTCAACATCAACAAGTGCCTGACGGCGGTGGTTGAGCAAATCGATGAGCACTTCAATGGTGATGTAGTGGTGACCGGTGTGCCTTCAGGCCTGGACGACCTGGACGAAATGACATCTGGATTCCAGGAAGCCGACTTGATCATCCTCGGCGCACGTCCGTCGATGGGTAAAACATCCCTGGCCTTGAACTTTGTGGACACAGCGCTGCAGGCAAAGCGTGATTGTACTGTCCAGGTTTTCAGCATGGAGATGCCAGCTAAAGCGCTGATCTATCGACTGATGGCCATCCTTGGCCATCTCGACCTTGGCAAGCTGTTGAAGGGCAAGCTCGATGACGAAGATTGGCCGAAACTGACCGCCGCGGTTTCGCGCATCAATAGCTACGGTGAGCGCTTGGTTATAGACGACTCATCAGGTCTTACACCTGGTGCGATCAGGGCTAAATCCCGCCGTGCGGCTCGCCGGTTCGGCCACCCGAGCCTGATCCTTATCGATTATCTGCAGCTCATGCGCTGCCCAGGTCAAGAAAACCGGGCGAATGAAATCAGCGCTATCTCCCAAGCACTTAAAGCGCTGGCCAAGGAGATGAACTGCCCTGTAGTCGCCCTTTCTCAGCTCAATCGGGAACTGGAACGCCGCCCTAACAAGCGCCCAATAAACGCCGATTTGCGTGACAGCGGTGCCATTGAACAGGACGCGGACCTGATCATATTCGTGTACCGCGACGAGAAGTATCACCCGGAGACCGAACACAAAGGCATTGCAGAAATCATCATCGGCAAGGCTCGTAACGGCCCGACCGGAACGGTGCGCACCGCCTTTATTCCACACCAAACCCGCTTTGCAAATCTCAGTGCTAGCAGTGGCTGGCAAGGGGTTCAGCCATGAAAAATACTCCCGCTATCTCTCATTGGTGCCGTCACTGTGACGGTCACCATCCGATACATCAGGTGAGTGGAGTTGTACCGGCCTCCCCTGACGGTGAAGTGGACGTGCTGATTTGCCCAACCTGCAATAGCTATGACATCGAGGAGCTTCTGGAGGTGCCAGATGCACAGTAACGCCTCGCTTTTCCCAAGCATTCATGCCGGTGCAGGATTCGAATCCTCGGCCGTGGTTCACGCTCATAAAACGGGGATCAACCCCGTTGAACTGGACGCTCTTGCTCAAGCTATTGGTCGCCTTGCTCGTGACCACAGCACAGTGGTCCCGTTGAGTATGCGTGGAGATCTTCACGAGTTTCAGGAGCTCGGCTACATAGAAGTATCCGAAACAGCAAGTTCAACGCTCACCGTCGAACTGCTCTGCGCAGGAGCGTTGCTCTCAAGCTATTTCTGGTCGATTTGGGTACCCCGTCATCTCCAAAGCTGCTCTTTGAAAGTGGCTGTGATGTCCCACCTGCAACATCCAGAGCCAGTTCAACACTGCAGCGTTGTGTTTCGCGTGCCAGGCGCTCGTGAAGCAACACGTCATTTTCTACATGAGCTGGGTACCAAGTTTCCTGGTGACCAGGCTGAAATCATTGCGATTCAGGCGGGCAATGTTCTGGCAGACAAGGATGTTGATCAATGACTGTCAGCCGTTTACGTGGACAGCACGAAAACCTTCGCCAGTTGGTGGAATTTGCCGAGGCAAACGGCTGGACCGTCTCTCGAACTCACGGTGGCCACATCAAGTTCACCAAAGCTGGGCTTGGGTCCATTTACACCTCGTCTACCTCAAGCGATCACCGCTCAGGCCTCAACGCTAAAGCCCGACTTCGTCGCGCTGATCGGACTCAATCTCAACGTACTCTGGAAGCCATCTAATGCCTATTCGACATTGCATCGTTCACTTGATCGACAAGAAGCCCGACGGCACACCTGCGGTCCTGCATGCCAACCAACACGAATTGGCGAAGTCGCAAGCCCTAGAAAATATGTTGTCCGACTTCAACGAAGCCTACAACTCAAAGCAAGGTAAAGCGTGGGGTTTCTTCCATGCAGAGTCCGGCGCATACCCTTTCAGTGGTTGGCTAAAGATGTACTTCGACGGTAACCAGGACTTCACGCAGTTTAGCCTGGAGGCAGTCGAGCACCTGCAACGATTGATGGAAGAGTCAAATCTTTCTACGGGTGGCCACGTGCTATTCGCGCATTACCAGCAAGGCATGACCGACTATCTGGCGATCGCCCTGCTGCATCACAGTGAAGGTGTGGCAGTGACGGACGAACTGGACGTGACCCCGTCGCGTCACCTAGACCTTGGCCAACTGCACCTGGCAGCGCGTATCAACGTGTCCGAGTGGCAGAACAACAAGCAATCCAAGCAGTACATCTCATTCATCAAGGGCAAGAGCGGCAAGAAGTTATCGGAGTACTTTCGCGACTTCATCGGCTGCCAGGAAGGCGTTGACGGCCCGGGCGCGACCCGCACCCTGCTCAAGGCATTCAGCGACTTCGTTGAAAGCGAAGACCTTCCGGATGAATCCGCACGCGAGAAAACGAAGACCCTGTTGGACTATGCCAGCAGCCAGGCAAAGCTCGGCGAGCCCATGGGCCTGGAAGAGCTGTCGGGCTTGATCGATGAAGATCGGCCAAAAGCGTTCTACGACCATATCCGCAACAAGGACTACGGCCTGTCGCCGGAGATCCCAGCGGATAAGCGCACCCTCAACCAGTTCCGGCGTTTCACCGGCCGTGCCGAGGGCTTATCCATCAGCTTCGAAGCGCACCTGCTGGGCGACAAGATCGAGTACGACGAGGCTTCAAGCACGCTCACTATCAAAGGTTTGCCTACCCAACTCAGTGATCAGTTGAAACGTCGCTGAACATACCCCTGCCCGACAAGTAATGGAGAACGCTATGAGCAATGAAACCAAACGTCAGCTCGAAGAAAAATTCGTAGTCCGCCTTCCGGACGGAATGCGCGAGCGAATCGCACTGCAGGCACGTGAAAACACCCGGTCAATGAACTCGGAAATCGTTCACCGCCTGGAAGCGACCGCGGGGCTTGAAGCCGCTTTGGATCGAGCCCACAAGATCATCGACCAACTGTTGGCCGCAGCTCCGGCCAATGAGCAAGCTGGGGCAAGAGTATGAAACCGTCATTGGCCCAGAGCATGAAAGAAAAGCTGCAGTTGCCTGGCTTCGAATCCAAGTCGCCTGCAGCCGCCCGCTTGAGCGATCCCATCGTCGACACACCGATGTTGCTGACATTGGATGAGACGCTGCCTTATGACGAGAACCCACGGACCACGCGCAACCCAAAATACGACGACATCAAGGAGTCGATCCGTCAGCGTGGCCTGGATACGCCACCGCCCGTGACCCGTAAGCCTGGTGAGGAGAAGTTCCGGATCCGGAACGGAGGCAACACTCGCTTGGCGATTCTCAATGAATTGTATCGTGAGACCGGTGACGAGAAATTCTTCAGGTTCCACTGCCTGTTTCGTCCATGGGATGCAGTCCGGGGGGAGATTATCTCTCTCACCGGGCACTTGGCCGAAAACGATCTGCAGGGGCAACTGCTGTTCATCGAGCGGGCAATTGGTGTCGATAAGGCAAGAACGCTATATGAGGAAGAAGCAGGCGGATCGATATCTCAAAGTGAACTCTCTCGACGTTTGAAAGCTGACGGGTATCCGATCTCTCAGCCCCATATCAGCAGAATGCAAGATGCTGTTCGCTACTTGCTACCTGTAATTCCCGCAATGTTGTACTCAGGCCTCGGATTTGATCGAGTTATAAAACTGTTAGGTTTGAGAAAAACCGCCCTTCAGTGCTGGGAGCGTAATTATCAGCAGCAAGGAAACGAGCTGCCTCTTGAGTTCGAAACAGTCTTCCAAGATGTTCTGGCTCAGTTTGAGGGAGATGCCGAAGAGTTTCTGTTTCAGCGGTTTCAAGACGAGTTGATTGCACAACTGCAAAAGCCACTGAATCTCGGGTACGAGAAAATTCTGCTGGAAATTACCCAGAATCAGGACCAACTGCGAAGATCCACACCGATACTCGAATTGCCTGAACCCACCATAACCTTGGGTGGTATTCCGCAGGGTGTTAGCTCGACCGAGATCGGTAACCCTCCGCCTCAAAACCCGGCACAACAGTCGCCCGCCCCCCAAACCGGGGGAGCGATTCAAACCAACACAGCACAACAAAAAAGCAAAGATCCAATCAAACCGCAGGTTACGCCACCTTCCTTGGCGCACATGAGTCTCGAAGAGCAAAAGAGTCGACTGGACGGGCACATTGCGAGTCCAGTGACGACTTCGGCAAGGGTCGAAAAGATGAAGCGCGAAGTCGCAGCGCTTGATGGTGAAATACTGCCTGACTTTGCTGCCAATGCTTTGGTGGCAATCCCGGTCCAAGCCGGTGGGCTGAATCCCATTTCTGACCTCTGGTACATCGAACGCGAGATCGATAATCCGGTCACCCTGCGTCAGCATATAGCTCAGTTGGCACGGGAAGTGGCGAGCACAGTAAATGCACCTGGTGAATTCCTGGACGTGGACGGCGGTGTGGGCTTCAGCTATCGCCACCCGAGTGAAGACATAGAAGTCACTGCCACAGCTCATCACACCTTGACTCTGCTTCAGTCGTTAAGCGGATCGACCGCCATCGCGTTGAAGATGATTCAGCAACAGCCTGAACTACAGGTCGACGCGCTTACCGACTTCGAGTTTGCAGCGGGGCTCGGCCAGATCCTTTTGGGTCAACCCTATGCCAAGGATCAATCTCCAGATAACACGAATCGTCTGAGCGATGGCGCGCTGGTGAAACTCTTTCGAATTATTCGTCTCGCAAGACGTTTGATCGACTTAGAAATCAAGTCAATGGCCAACAACAATCCGAGTTCATCTAGCTGATTGGGTCGATGGCAGGGAGAGAGTCGTATGTCCAAAACACCTATCAATGAAGCCATCCTGTCTCAGGTGCTGCACCACATGCGCAACGGCCAACTCCGTCGCTGCATAGAGATGGGATTGGAGCCCGAAATTTTGGCCCAGCTTCAACAACCTTCGGTGCTGAGCTTGCTGCTTAACACTCCCGTTTCCTGGTGCAGCGTCACGATTGATGGGGACATGGTGAAGAAGCTGCTGACCGGAGCACAACGTTCTGACGAGGAGGTACGCATGATTGAACGTGCTCTCCGATTGGGCGCTACGACGCAGATGCTGCAACAGTTCTTTGGCTTGTCACCCCAAGACGTCGCCCTGCAAAGGCTGGTGATCGGCGTAACGGCACGACGTGGACGATGGAGAGAGTTCAGTGAAGAAATGGATGCCCAGCTTTGGTACCGCTGGACCCACTTGATGAAAGAGCATCAGGTTGAGCTGGATGACAGCCTGGCGTTGCTGGACGTGGCCATGCTGGTGGCAGAAGAACTCAATGCCCCACAGGGCGCAGACTCAGCTGAAGGCACGGAAAACCTCAGCTTAGCGATTATTTGGCATCGCGTTCAGTCCTGGATCAGAGAGGGTCTTTATCCGCCTTCGCATCCCAGCGCTGGATTCACAAAAGGTTTGAAGTTGGTGTCATCAGCCAACCATCAGTTGGCCCTACCGGCAGTGACACTGGAGCAAGGTGACAACGATCTATGAAGTTGTCCCGGCTCCCCTTCTCGACACTTCTAGACTCTGCATCAGGGCATCTTGAGGCTCATCTGCGTCAGAAAAAAGAGTCGACCCCCCCGGGGATTGAGGGCTCAGCGCCCTACTCTGGCATTATTTTCAGCGGTAACCCTCATGAGACAGTTCCTCGTCGATTGCTTCTGGATGATCGACTGTCTCCGCTTGAGCGAAATGCCTGGCAGGTATTCCGCCTACTGATTAATGACGACGGCATGACGGCGTTCCCCACCTATGAGCAGCTACGGCCATACCTGGGCATGCTACCCGGCAGACCGGCGTCCCGTGAAACGGTATCAAAAGCCTTGGTCACCCTTCGCCTGACTCGCTGGCTCAGCCTCGGTCGTCGCGTGCGTAATGACCTCAGTGGTCAGGTTCAAGGCAACGTCTACCTCCTTCACGATGAACCCGTAACACCCGGTGAAGCACTGGAGTTCGACAAAGACTATCTGCAGTTACTCGCTCAATCTATGGAACATCAGACCAAGGCGATTCGTGAAGTCGCTGAAATTGCCTGGAAGGAGT
Source organism: Pseudomonas sp. Larv2_ips (assembly GCF_963879675.1). Classification (NCBI taxonomy): domain Bacteria; kingdom Pseudomonadati; phylum Pseudomonadota; class Gammaproteobacteria; order Pseudomonadales; family Pseudomonadaceae; genus Pseudomonas; species Pseudomonas sp. Larv2_ips. Next base: position 373,883 of record NZ_CAWOAW010000013.1, on the reverse strand, counting down.
TCGCCGCGGATCCGGATGTTGGTGAGCGCTTACCAACTCGGTTGAACATCATCGAAGCTCGCTTGAACAGTCAGTCATGGGTTCAGGCAACTGCCCTGCAGCCTTCGACTGCGCCTGAGTTCGGTATCCGAACTCAGCAAAATACACCTGCCTCCACAGTGAGTTCGGATTCCGAACTCAGTGAAATAAGCGATAAGCGAATCGCTTTTGAGCTGAGTTCGGAATCCGAACTCAGCCGTAAATCGCTGAGTTCGGACTCAGTTCGGAATCCGAACTCATATAGTACGTATACAGATACAAACAATGATGTTTGTAAAAGCTCTGTACATGTACCGCACACGTCAGATGACACGGCTGTAGATTTCCTGGATTCTCTGCACCGGCTGCCCACGGATCAGAAACAGAGTGCCCTTGTGGCGTTGCAGAAAGTTCCTCCAGAGGTGAAACCTGCGCTCATCAAGCAATGGGTGCACCGTTGTGACACGGGAAGCGTTCGAAACCCTTTGGGGTATTTGATGACTCTTGTCGCCATTGCGGTTCGGGGCGACTTCAACAGCAACTGGAGTCCTGATGACAAGGTAGCCTCTAGCCTCTGTCACAAGAACGCTGCAAGTCCTCCGGCAGACAAGAGGCCCGAAAAGATTGATCATTCGGCAAAAGCGGTGGCTATTCCAGGCAATCCGGAATCGATACACACCGCCAATCAGACCCTGAGCGAGATGCTGCACCTGCTGAAACCTCGCAGAACTAGACATCCATGACTTCAGACGGAAATGTCTGTCAGCCGAGTGCTGCGGCCCACACCACCCCGACTGGATCCGATACTCCAGGCGGCAACTCGAAGCTATGTGGGCCACATAACTACCGACTGGATGATGCGGCCAGCATCACCCTGACAGGATCCGTAATCTGTGGTGGCCGTCGGCTAAGTGCTGTGGCCCACAACACTCACCAGGGATTCGATACTCCAGGTGGCAACTCGAAGCTATGTGGGCCACATAACTACCGACTGGATGATGCGGCCAGCATCACACTGACAGGATCCGTAATCTGTGGTGGCCGTCGGCTAAGTGCTGTGGCCCACAACACCCAGCCAGGAACGGATATCGATGGACGCGGCCAATCAGGGGGTTTAGCCCTCCTTCTATATATAGACGCCTCAACAAATCCCCTTCCGTCTGACTATGGATTTATTGCTGCGTCCTTAGCAGCCCAATTGCAGCATGGCCATGTCAATCCTCTTTCCAAGGAATAACTGCACCATGGCTGACAATTACCGGCTCAATATTGGCTCACTACGCAGCGATGTGAAGCTCACCCTTCACACGCATCACGCTGCACGGATCTGGATGGGACGCCCAAAAAACGATGTCAAGGTTGGCATCATCGGATTGTCTGGCTTCTGCACTGTAGTCAATCGCATGTCACGTGGCGCACAGCAGGATGATCCGTATTCAGATTGGTGGATGATCCTGCTGGAAGAGAAAATCTGCGATTCAAAGGAGGCACTCAAAACCATCGAAGATCGTCTCGACACAGCCATGGCCTCCCTTCCCCCGGCAATCAGCATCAGCGAGAATCTGTCCATCCAGCCTGTCAGCCTCCCTCTATATATCGCAAATCCACTCGGCTTCCAGGCCGTGTACCTGCTGACTAACTACGACGAAATTGTCAGGCGCATTTTGCTGGCCCAGCATGTCGGTCTGGTCGGTCGTCATGACATGGAAACCTGGATAGATGAAGGCGCAGCCGTACTGCGCAGACTTTTTGGTCTGGCCCAGATCTACAAATACTCCGGCGCTGCACGCGATGACTTCGCCGCTAACAATGCCAAGGCTGAAGCAGCCCGCAAAATGTACGAGCGCTACGGTGAGCTGCCACAGGACATCCTGGAAGGCACCCGCCGTTCGAATTTCGCGCCACCGATCATCCGCGGTCAGCAGCAAACCGAGACGGATGATCATCTCGATGACTCCGTTGAGGGTTAAAGATCATGGGCCAGACTCCCTCCAATGATGGGTCGCTGCAACAGACCGCCTTCCGGCCACTGCAACAGGAAGCCTTCCAGCGACTGCAACAGGCCGCCTCACTAAAAGGCCTTTTAAAGCCTTTTAAAGGTAAGGGGGAGCTGACCCAATTTGCCGATCTTTGCCGAGCTCAAGAATCGGACTTAAAAGCTCTTGCCCAGGAAGTACTGAGCCAGGCCCGCCAATATCCATTCACCCTTGTTCCAGTGCGACTCACTGAACAGAACACCCAAGCCGGTACCCAGTTTCTGCGCTGGCAGAAAGTGACGGACCGTCGGATGGGCGTGGGAGTTTGGGCAGAGATGATGAGCTCACCCAGAACACCGGAATCCATGCTGCAGGACCTCTACGTGATGGAGCTGCAGCGCATCACCTTGAACATGCAAATGAGTTTGTTGCACTCGATTACCAAACAGGCCGCCGAGTGCGCCGAAAAAATGGGCCAGGCAGAGGCCGTGTACACCGCTCGACTGCAGCAGCTCACCAATCAAACGCAACATCCATAACGTCGGAGAACACTCATGTCCACACCCGTACAAGGCTGGGAAGGCAATATCGGCTCCACCCCGGAATTCAAAGAGTTCGCCAACGGCAACAAGGACCCACGAAGGCTCATGCGGGCCAACGTCTACTTCGACAACTCGATTCCGGACGGTAAAGGCGGATACGAAGATCGAGGGGGATTCTGGGCAAACGTCGAGTGGTGGCACAAAGATGCTGAACACTACTCGCACCTATTTCAGAAGGGCATGCGCGTGATCGTTTCCGGCCGAGCCGTAATGGATCGCTGGGAAAAAGACGGTGAGGAAAATGCAGCTCTGAAGGTTCAAGCCTCGCGGGTCGCCATCTTGCCGCACAGGATTGCGAGCGTGACCCTGTCACCTTCGCAGAGCCAAGGCAGCACGTCACGTGATCAATCCAGTCCGCAGCCTGCGCCTGATTTCGACGAGTACCCGGACCCTGACCGTCCGTTCTGATAACAGGGGCTTAATTTCGGGCCCCCAATCGTGAAGCTTGTGGTGGAGGGAAACCCTCAACGTCTTTCCCTCCCCAACCGTGAAGCCTTAAGGTGTATGACAATGCGGGACGATGATGAGGTGAGGTGTCCAGATGGCTGGCTTCTGGTAGCAGCGGATCACCCCACTTTGGGGCGGCTTTACTGGCGGTACTGTGATGAAAGCGACGTAAACGCAGCAGACTACTACGGTATCACCGATAACATTCAACTCGCCTCCTGGATCAAAGCTGGTTGGCGTGATAAAGACGTCTGGGCGAATGACTATAGTGACATGAGCTCATTCGTCGCACGAAGATTCATACAAGAGCTTTTAAATCCGGATCGCTACGACACCAACTACTTCGAACTTTTCAACTGGGATGATGAGTCTGAGGATCTTGAGCTTCATGGCGATTTACACGATTTGCAACGTCGAAGTGGTCAATCTGTCGAGTTCTTCGTACATTGGCTAAAGGCCGCCGATTGGTTCGACGCCCCGGCATCTGACTGTAACAATTTCCCGTAAAAAATCGCGCCATGCGCGGATCTGCTGGTAGATGAATTTTAGCATCGAGGAGCAACCGGCATGGGTGATAACGCCTTCTTGCCTAAAACCTCTGACAAGCGACATTCCAACAACCCTCACCTGACGGTTTTTGCCACTGGTGCGGCCGCTGCGCGCAAAGGGCTACGGGTGTATGACTGCCCTTACCAACACCCCGCTATGCGTGCGTCGTGGCTAAAGGGCTTTGCCCAGGCACAGCAGCTATCGCTGGACCTATAGCCACATAATGCCCTCCCCCACGCATTGACCATTTCCTATTGAAGCCCTACCTGCCTGACGCAACAGTCCCGCTCTGATTATTTGAGAGGGACACAACGTGAAGCTATTGATCATCGAAGCACCTGGTAAGCTGAAAAAGCTCCAGCCAATGATGAAGAAACTACGCCCAGGCGAAGACTGGCAGGTGGTTGCAAGTGGTGGGCACATCCGCGACCTGCCGGCCAAAGGTCAGGACGACAGCATGATCACCACCGGAGTACGTAAAAACTACACACCCGTGTATGAGATCCTGGATAAGAGCGCCAGGGCCGTCAAAACCATCAAGGCAGCAGCGAAACAGGCCAGTGAAATTTACCTCGCAACCGACCCTGATCGTGAAGGTGAAAGCATCAGCTGGCACATCCAGCAGGTACTGGCGGTCAAATCCTACAAACGCATTACCTTCAACGAGATCACTCTCAAGCGCGTTGAAGAGGCACTGGCCAATCCTCGACAAATCGATCTGAACAGAGTTGCCTCACAGGAATGCCGGCGTGTGCTTGACCGCTTGGTGGGGTACCTGGTGACCCAAGAGTTGCGGCGCCTGATGGGCAAACCTACTTCCGCTGGCCGCGTTCAATCACCCGCCGTGTTTCTTGTGGTCTTGCGCGAACGCGAGATCCGCAACTTTCAGGTGATCAATCACTTTGGCGTGCGTCTGTTCTTTGCCGATGTAAGTCGGGGCACCACTTGGTATGCCGAGTGGCAACCGGTACCGGATTTCGCAAGCAAGGACTTCCCCTATGTTCAGGATAGCAACCTGGCTCAGCACGTCGCCGGCACTCGAAATGTGGTCGTGGAGTCCTGCGAGGATCGCAAGGCCGAGCGTCATCCTCCTGCACCATTCATCTCATCCACTCTTCAACAGGCCGCCAGCAACGCGTTGAAATGGGATCCGGACAAAACCATGCAGGTGGCCCAGCGCTTGTACGAGCAAGGCGTGATCACTTATCACCGGACGGACAACCCCAATGTTCCGGATGAAGCCATGGACGATATTCGAACGGTTGCTAAAGCCCTCGGGATGACGGCCGTCGACGAACGGAGGACGTTTAAGTCCGCGGAAGGCGCGCAGGAAGGCCACCCTGCCATCACACCAACATATTGGTCCGAAAGATCCGCTGGTGAAAACGATGACGAACTGGCCCTGTACAAGTTGATCTGGGTTCGGGCATTGGCCAGCCAGCTCGAAGCCGCCATCTACGACGTGTGCACTGCTAAGCTGCTCGCCATTGGTCCTGGCGGAAAAGCGCTGCGCTTCACTGCATCGGGCAAAACACTCTGCCACCAGGGATGGCTGAAGGTGCTCAAGGGCGATGATACGGATGAGGAGGAAAACGCAGAAGCAAACAACCCCGTGCCAGCGCTCACTCCAAAACAGATTCTGTCAGTCCACAGCGGCGAACTGCTCAAAAAGAAAACCCAACCACCTTCACGCTACACCAAGGCCAGCCTGATCAAGGAAATGGAACGGCGCGGTATCGGTCGTCCCAGTACATTCGCCTCGATCTTGAAGAACATCACCAACAAAGGCCTGATCGAGGAAAAGAGCCGCAAGCTGGTACCGGCGCAGCTAGGGGAGGAAACTATCGCGAAGCTGGAAGGGTTCTTCAGTTTCGTGGAGCTGGATTTTACGCGGGAGCTGGAGCGCGACCTGGACAAAATCGCCCAGGGCCAAGACACCTACGGCGCCGTCGTTGCACGTCTGCATAAGCGACTGGAAGAGGAACTGTCTCAGCAACGTGGAATGCCGAGTGTGGCCATGACCTCCGCGCCACGCGCAGCTGCATCTGGTGGTGCTTTCAACTGTCCGAAATGCAATCAGCCCCTCGCAAGGCGGCAGAAGAAAGGAGACGGTGGATATGACTTTTGGGGGTGCACGGGCTTCAAATCGAATGGTTGCAAGGTGAGTTTTCCAAACTTGAATGGCAAACCCGATCTCAATAAACCCAGAGGGGGTTGACCTCTGCCATTGTCGATACAAATCACCGTCAACGCCGTTACGCATTAACCCTGGAAGCCGACCGCGCCTATACCTGACATTCCTCTGCGAAATTGCAGAGGAGGTCATGGGTGAGCGAACAGAAGAGACAATCGGTGTTGGGACTGCGCCTCTTAGCGCCGCATCTGGAGAAGTTCTCTGACCGACAAATTGAAGTTGCTCAGACCTGGGCTTTGCATTTTAGCGTACCGCCCGCCCGACTGACCTCATTCATAGAAACCTACCTGAGGTCAACCGTTCACACTCGGTGCTGGTGCGTCACCCTGCCCTCACCAAATGATCAAATACGTCCAGTGTTGGCCAGAATCGGCGATCACCTCCAGTACTTCGATGGTCATCTGGTGAAGGCCTGCAAAATCACTGGCAAGGACCGCGTCCACAAGAAAAAACCCACCGCACTAGTGGCCCAGCAGCTCTTGCTCAGGTTTGAAAAACGCTGGTATGCAGACGTCCTCCTGACCTCTTTCTGCAAGTCGGCTGGAGAGAGGGCGAAAGCCTTATCGATTGAAGATCTCGGATGCTTCAGTCGCAGAGGCCACGATTCAATGGTGAGCAACAATCGGTACTTCAATCCTCGAAACCGCTTTTACCTGAAGCAGATTGGCAGCACGCTGAAGCAGTTTTGCCAGTGCCTGGACCAGGAGCTTCTGTTCGCTATCCGTTCGGCGCAATGCCCTTCCCCAAAGCTCTATAACTGGCTGGCTCAAGGCGACCGGATACGCCGATTGCAGGCGCTTAAAGCTCAACCGGTACTGATTCCACTTCTGGTATTGGTAGATCAATGGCCATGGCCGTGGGATAAGCAGGAGCAGGTATACATGACCTGCCCGTGGGACGAACTTCAAGAATGCCGCCCAAACTGGAGCGACGATGGGTCTTTGATCATCGCTCAAGAGTGCCTGATAGGTCGCATTGCAGACGCAGGTCTTCCGCTTACCGACACCCTGGCGTGGCTGCTACAGACGCCGCGTACTGCAGTGCGCTATTTAGGGCAACAACGTGTATACGATACCGGCAGTGCATTGACCCGTATCAATCGTGAGGGGCCTGAAGCTCCCTGGCATCGACTGCTGTTAGGAGCCTCACTTGGCAATCGACGTCCCCTTAAAAAAGCGCACTGGATCACGTTCTTCGCCCTGCTGGATAAAATCCCATATCAACTGCGTGAGCAAACGCAGGACTGGAACAGGCTGCTGTCGGGGTGTCCAACTGATTGGTCGGATCCCAGTTGGTCCCAAATCGCGGACGATTTGCGAGACCTGAACGAGCTCTTCAACAACATACATCAGAGCTACGGACCCGATGCCAGCGAAGCACTGCAAAAACTCAAAAGCTTCATTGGTACTGCAACTTATCACCAGATCGCCAGCTTAGTGGATAGCTTTCACCTCGCATTGATAGACATACGTGAAGCTCTTGATGCCGCAGATCCGCAAACAAAAACAGACTCTTTAACTCCGTGGAGACCGCTGCTTAGTTCAAACGACACACCACTCGTAAGCCCGAATGGGCTGCAAATTGTCGAGCTGACATGCCCAGCGGACCTTGATGCAGAACATCGAGCGCTGGGCCATTGCATTGATGGTTACGACTACAGCGCTTATCGGGGCAACTGTCGTCTTTTTTCAGTACGCGAAAACGGGCAATCATTGGCCTCTGCCGAAATCCAAATGGATGAGAGTGCCTGGGGCGAGACACCGGCAACATTGACTCCTAAACACCTGGTCACGATACAACTGAGGGGGCTCCGCAATCGCACACCTAAATCGGGCTCAAGGGTTGACCGGGCTTACCAGTGGTTTTGGGCAAAGATCAAATCGGGTGGACTGGCCATCAATCTGGAATGGCCCGACCAAACCCTATCCATGTCTCGCTATACAAATCGAAACCGGAAACAACTACACGCTCAAGGGTGCGCGGAATGGATCAACCTGCGCCTGAGCAGAACATGAGCCGTCCGCGTCTCATAAACGGCCGGCAGGAACTGGTCGAAAAGGTGACCTTCGACGGCTATGACTTCGGGATCCTGCTGCAGTACGTCGAGGGGGCCAACCGCCTGTTTCTTGAGCGTGATGGTTTCTACATCCGTCGCGCGGAGCATCCACATCATCGATATTGGCGATTGCCGAAAGGCAAGTTATTGGACGACCTGAATCTGCTCTTTCACCGCCTGATGGAGTTGACCGAAAGCCGTTTCAACGAGAGCTGGCAGACCTTCTCCGCAAAATTTGCAGACGCGCAACAATCACCAGACCGGCAAGCATTCACCTGGGGTTTAACTTTCAGAATTGCTCCACTGGCTCAGGGGGGCATTCTGTTGTCTGGCGACTATCACCCTGGAGCCGTTGCTGTATCTCGCCGTATGCACGGCGTGTTCCTTGGCCAGTCCAAGTCTTGGCGCATTGATTCGACTGCCGAACTGGTGCGCTCAAACCTCATACTTGAGCTGGGGCTTTCTGAAGATCAGTTCGAGATCCTCGACACCGTGCAGGAGCTGCTGACCGACGGATCTATTGTTCCCGCAGATGAAGTAACTCGCATCAGCCTCGGAGGTCCGCCCCAAGAGCGCGCGGCTCCGTCTGGTAACGAAGATGTTTCAACCGACGTTTACCTTGCCGCTGTGCCATCCATCGAGCGGACCGAGTTCACCACTGAACAAATCGATCTGGCCCTGGCGAGTTATTCATTGCTCAGCCATCAACCAGCGGGCATCCGGCATTTGCTGCAACGGACCAGTGCATTGCTCGCCGATGATATGGGCCTTGGAAAAACACGTCAGGCCATCATCGCTGCCGCTATTCGAGCGGGAGACCGCCCCATCCTTGTCATCACTTTGTCGACTCTGATTATCAACTGGCAACGTGAAATCCAGATGGTGTATCCCGAAGCCAGAATAGGTCAGCAGGTCTTTGATCCGTCGTTGCAGTGGACAATCATCAACTACGAGCGCTTGGGCGACTATGTCCTGCAGGCCGGCCATTTTGAAGTGATGATCATCGATGAGGCTCACCGTCTGAAAGAGCCCACCGCCGCGTGGACGCGCCATGGCTTCGACATTGCAGCCAAGGTTCCCAATCGCTATTTATTGACCGGGACTCCGGTGCTCAATCGAGAATCAGAACTTCACACGCTTCTACGACTGTCAGGGCACCCCGTTGGAAAGCTGTCACTGAAAGAGTTCTGCGAACAGTTCGCCGGCAGTCCGGAATTTCGCAAGAATCTTCGAGATGCGATTGGCGACTGGATGCTTCGTCGACGTAAAGACGTGCTCACAGATCTCAAGGGCAAGCAGCGTCAGACTTTGCCGGTAGAGCTTTCAGTCGAGGAACGTCGTGAATACGACCGGATACGCCTTGAAGACAGACCAAGTCTCGCCAGGCTCGGTTCATTGCGCCAATTGCTGGAGCAGGTGAAGGTTCGGGTCGTCATGGAGCTGCTGTGCGAACTGGATGTGGAAGACAAAGTCATCTTGTTCTGTGAGTTCAAGGACACTGTCAGCACCCTGCGAGCGGAGTGCGAGCAAGCCGGATACGGTTGCGTTACCGTGGTAGGCAGTCACTCCCTCGGCAAACGCCAAAAAGCGATCGACCGTTTTCAAAGTGATCCTGACACCAGAGTGTTCGCTGCGACCACCTCTGCCGCCGGTACCGGAAATAACCTGACTGCTGCCAACTATGTCATGTTCCTGGGGCTGCCCTGGACGCCAGGACTACAGGATCAGGCTGAGGATAGAGCCTACCGGAATGGGCAGCTACGCATGGTTGTGGTGAAAATCCCGCTGGTGGAGAACACCATTGATCAGATGCTATGGCAAATGCTGATGGATAAACGACAACTAGCGAGCGACCTGATAGAGCCGGATGCAGTGGCCAACGCTAGATCCGAACTGGTGAATTACTTGTAAGCAGTTCATTAGGCTTTCCTCAAGTCTGGATTCCACAATATTCTTGTGCAGACAGCTTGGTTTAAGCACCCGCCTTATGTGTAAAATTCGCGAAGATAGAAAAATGGTTATAGGGTAGTTATGAGAAGAACGTCTTTTCCAGTTAAGCTGTACTTTCTAGTAGCCACCGCCCTCATGTGTGCGCTATTTGCGTTCTTAAGCCGCTACGAGACACACCTCCCAATACGTGCCATTTTCAAGCTTGTTGGATTTGGAAATGCGAGCCTTGTTGAACACTTCACCACAGGCTTCGCGGTACCAGCTGCATTTGTAGCGATAATTCTATTCGCCACCTCCATTACAAATAAGCCACATTTCATAAAGTCGGAGATTCGAATATTGGCATTTGTGAAGTTTCGTAGATGGCTGACGACAAGGGTACGACCCAGTTACCTCACCCATTGGACGGGTGCTTTAGCATGTAGTTATGTCCTGCTCTCCCTGCAATGGGAAATGGGCCAGGTTGCAGCTCATGGTTTTTTTCAGACGGATCAGTTCTGCATGGACCTTGGGGGAGCCGCAGCATTTTGCGTGAGCATGTGGGCTCTTCTTGAAAAAAACCGCAGGCGTGCGAAAACAAATCGATCATTTTCATTGGCGTAAGAAATCGCCGTTCTAGCAAAGCTAACGCTCGCTTAAAAACCTTACGACGCAGTTCTCTATTTCCTGCTGCGTCGTCTATGACTAGCTGTCACTGTGCCTCCATCATCAAAGGGGGCCTTTCGGCACATGATCAGGCACTTCACCACACTCTCCCTGCTCGCACTCGTCGCCAGTTGCGCAACTCATACGCCGCAGACGCCTAAGCCGGCGTTTGATAGTAGTCGTAACCCGGATATGTTGACGCCGGACCTCTACCCCAGCGGCGCCGTGCCTGAAAAGGAACCGGTCGTGCGCTACGGTCGTTACACCCTGGTCAGTACCTTGCCTGACTCGGGTCAACGTGACCTGATGGCTCAGATCATTGACATCAGCATTCCTGCCAACATGCACCCCAATGTGCGCGATGCCATGCAATACGTCGTGGATCGTTCAGGCTACACGCTGTGCTCGCCCGACACCGGTCACGTCAACATCCTTTACACGCGACCACTCCCAGCGGCCCAGTACAAGCTTGGGCCAATGACATTGCGTAACACGCTGCAAGTGCTCGCGGGTCCGGCCTGGCAGGTGAAGGTGGATGAAGTGAATCGCCAGGTGTGTTACGTGCTGCGCCCTGGTTACCAGCTCCCGGAATCATCGCGCACTGCTCCAATGCAAGTGGCTGCTACCTCCGCACCTTCCACTCCTTTGGCTTCAGCGACTCCGAAAAACACTACCAGCGGCGAAACGCCCGGTACCGTTGTCGTCGCCGTGCCCTCACCGGCGCCGATAAAAACTGCTCCTGCAGCACCAGCAGCTGCAACCCCAGTATCTACCCCAGCAGTGCCCGCCAAGGATGGCTCTATTACGACCTCTTCCGGGAAAACCACAGCGAGCCCGTCAGTCACCTCGGCGCTTAACGCTTCCACCACTCAGCCTGCAAGCATTGGGAAGTCTGGAAACGTTGCCCCAAGTACCTCAGTCGCGCCAAAGCCTACTCCCGCAGTGGTAACCGCTCCAAAGCCGCTGGCCCAGATATGGACGGCAACCAGTGGCTCAACCCTTCGGCAAACCGTAGAAGCCTGGGCAGCAAGGGCTAAGTGGACGCTAATTTGGAAGGTCGACGACTTGGATTACCCCATCGACGCCCCGCTACGGTTTGAGGGCAGCTTTGAGGAGGCTATCAAAGAGATCTTTCCGCTGTACGACTCAGCCCCTCGCTCATTCGTCGTAGACGGCAGCCCAGCACAGTTGGTGCTTTACATCGCAGAGAGGAAAAAATGATGACTGCAGGCCTCTGGATCCGAGGCACAGCCTCATTGCTGATCATGACTCTGATCAGTTCCTGCTCACTGCAGCGGGTGAATGAGTCGGCCAGCCGTGCCGAAAACGACGCCGCGACCGCCTCTCAATACAGCCGCTTCCTTCGCAATCAGCAACAAGAGCCTGCACGCGAAACCGTGGTATTCAGCGACAAGCCATGGGTCTCAAAACAACCCATGGTCGCCAAGCGCGGTTTGCCGCTGTCCATGGATTGCGACATTACTTATCGCCCGTCTTATAACGTTGGGATCGCAGAGGTCGCGAACTACATCACGAGCGAGTGTGGAGTTCCAGTCATCGTGGCTCCAGATGCGATCGACCCAAGCGTTCTATCCATTCGCAATCAAGGTAACGCAGGATCTAATACGCCACCGGTTATGGCATCACCGGATAACCTGTCCAGTTTCATGCCAGCCGGTGTCATCGGCAACATGCCGAGCAACGCCCGATCTACGGGTATGGATGGGCTCTTTGCGACTCGTACATTCCCAGTTAAGTACAGCGGCAAGCTTTCTGGTTTGTTGAATCAGGTGACCGCTCAACAGGGCCTGGCATGGAACTATTTATCCGATGATCGCAGCGTGCACGTTACCTACTTCGATACCAAAACCTTCGATGTCTGGGCGTTTGGTGATGATCAGGTCATCGAAAGCACTGTGAAATCCGGTTTGCTGACCTCCACTGGCAGTGGGAGCTCCGGAGGGGGCGGCGGATCTTCATCATCTGGCGCTTCGGGCGAGTCTGGCAGTAACCAGAGCACAACCGTCTCAATCAAGACATCACTGATCGGAGATATCGAAAAAAACGTCCAAGCGATGCTAAGCCAGCAGCCGCAGGGTCGTATGTTCCTTTCTCGATCAACAGGGACATTGACGGTAAACGACCGTCCTGAAGTCCTTTCCAACGTTTCGAAATACTTGAACTCGATCAACCGCAGCATCACGCGCCAGGTGCTGTTCAACGTCAAAGTCTTCGAGGTGACCCTCAGCGATAAGGACCAGAATGGTCTGGACTGGACCGCGGTCTATACCAACCTGAACAACAAGTGGGGCTTCTCCCTTAAAAATGCCACAACGGGCATTGGCGCAAATGCGGTCTCAGGCTCTCTGAGCATCTTGGACACCTCCAGGTCGCCCTGGGCGGGATCTAACTTGATCATAAAGGCACTGTCGGAGCAGGGCAGAATTTCAAATGTCCGTTCGCCGTCGGTGACTACGCTCAATTTGCAACCGGCCCCTATTCAGATCGGCAATGTCCAAAGCTACATCGCCTCAAGTTCGACAACCACGACGGCCTCTGTCGGATCGTCAACCTCACTGACTCCGGCGACGATCACCAGCGGTTTCAACATGATGTTGCTTCCTCGGATTATTGATCAGGACAATCTGCTGCTCATGATCACCCTGAGCATGAGCAGCAAACCCACCTTCACCCCCTTCACCAGCAATGGTTCCAGCGTTCAAACCGCCGATTACGACACCAAGAACCTGTCTCCCAAAGTCAAATTGCGTAGCGGCCAAACCTTGGTTCTGACGGGCTTTGAGGAGAACAGCGAAAACGCGACCAAATCCGGTGTCGGTGATCCTGGATTCTTCGGCCTGGGCGGTAGTCGCATCCGCAACACCGAGCACAATGTGTTGGTCGTGCTGATTACACCTGTTGTTGATAGCGACACTGGCAGCCCGAGCGCCCTGAATTTTCCAGCCGCCAACGATCCGTGGGGCTCTTGCCCCAGCCCTTTGCTGCGTTGCAGAGCATTCAAGGGGTAAGCCATGGTCGCGGAGATCGCCAAAAGCACTCGCTCGGCGCGCGTGCAGGTGCTGCAGCACAGAGGAAAATCGTTCGTCACAGGCCTACGCTGGCATCCATTGGGCAGTGTCACTGGACACATGAAGGAAGCAAGGCAGTACGGCCGTGAACACCAGTTAGATATCGTCGCCATTCGCAGAACATCGGCAATCATTCAGGCTGGTTTCGTTGCGCGCAGCGACGAAGTCACCAAAGGCATGTACTCCCTCGCAGCGACGCTCGCTGGTCAATTGGGAGACTCGTGGATTGCGGCCTGGAGAACGGACGCTGACCTCGACCAGTATGCCCTCGTCGCGGTGTATCAAGGAGGTGTGATCTCCGGGTGCGACATGATCGGCACCGGTGCCGAGGTTCGTCGTAGAGTCGTTCAGCAACGCAGTCGCGGTATCAACTTCGACCAAGAGTACCTACCCACAGAGTTTGAAATGGGTGGTCAACCACTGGACGTGGAAGAGCTGCTGCAACCCTCGCATCTGAAACGTGAATACCGGCTTCGACCACTCGTATTTGGGCTATCCAAAGCGGAACTGGTGCAACTTGTGATTGTTGGTGCGCTGATCGCTGCCGGCATCATCGCGTGGGTTCAATGGCAGAGTCATCAGGACCGGATAGCCAAAGAAGCAGCTTTCCAGGCCGAACAACTTCGCCTGGCAGAGTTAGCCAGGCTGCAGCAAGAATCTGGCGTGGAGCAGTTGCCCCAGGCGCTGGAGCATCCTTGGGCTAAACGCCCTTCTGTCCAAGACTTCCTTGAGGGTTGCAGCAGCGGCATTTATCAGTCTGCCCTGTCCATCAAAGGCTGGTTGTTCACAAGCGCCGCCTGCGACGGTGCAAAGGTCTTGTCATCGTACAAACGCACGGGCAATAGCACAGCAGACGCTCTGATACAGGCAACACAGGGCCACTATGCTGATCGGCCGGTCTTCTTTGACGACGGCAATTCGGCCACGTTGAAGCTCGACATTTCCTTGCCAGCAGCCGGTGATGAACCACTCAAGGAAGCGATCGTCGTGCTGGCGAATTTGTCTTCCTGGCTGCACAGCTTCGGCCAAAGCCCCGTTTTGAAAGAGGTGCCGGTCGTAGTGCCCATCCAGCCGGCATTACCTGGTCAGCCTGCTCCACCACCCCCACCACCTCCTCAGTGGAAGCAATTCGAGTTGCGCTACACCACGGGGATTACACCACTCGACTCTTTATCCGGCGCTCCAAGTCAGGGGCTTCGTCTTACAGAAATCAAAGCGGATTACAAAGCCGACCATCTTGAGTGGTCAGTTATAGGTGACCTTTATGCGAAGTAAAATTCAGCAGTTTTTCTGCCTGGTTATTGCTGCCGGACCCTCTATTGGCTGGGCAGCGGAAAACAGTGTCTCCGGTGTCAACGTAGGAGAGCTGGCCATCGTTCAAAGCCAGACGATCCTTCTCAAAGCGCAGGCGGAAAGGGCTCAGGCTCAGCGGTCAATCAACGGCGATGACAACCATTCAACAGCCCAGTCTCCAGCCTCATTCGTACCTCAAGGCCTAGTCCCACCACCTATTACCGCCACACGCGCTACCGATACTCAGCAAGAACTGCCTGTCGTCAAGGCCATATTCGGCTCCGCAAGGCGGCTTCGTGCCACGTTGCTCTACAGCAGCGGATTTGAAGTGAACGCAGACGCCTCGGCGCGGGAACTCCCAGGAGGCTACCGAGTGGCGAACCTCACCGTAGACAGCGTGACACTGGAACGTGATGGCAAGCGCTTCCCCCTCGGGTTTTCCAATGTTCCACCGGGAAGCGCTTCCAGTACCAACAACCCCGTCTCCAGCACTATCCCGTCAGCCACCACGCTGCCCGGGTTGATCCAAGGACAACGGTGAAGGTACGAGCCAATGACGACTTTGACTGAAATACATACTGAAGCGGAACCAGTTCTCGATGAGGCCGCTGCCGCGCTGCTGAATTCGCATCAGCAATTGCTCACTGCGCCTGGCGGTTCTTTCGAGCTTAGACCGGAGTTACGTCAGCTGTGCGCATTGACCAGCGATGGAATTCTATATGTGTCCGCCCAGCACCAAACGGATGCCTATGTCATGGCATTCGAGGATGAGTTGGAACACAAGAATCATCAGTTTGAAGTCAAGATCTGCCCGATGAGCTCGATCAAGGCGCTCTACCAGGCTAATGACGACGCCAATGGCAGAGCCCTCTCGACAACCGAGACCAAACGCCAGGCGCAGGTGGTGCAGCTGCTAGGAAAGGCCCATCGAGATAATGCCAGCGATGTTCACTTTGTAGTGGGTCACGACATCACCAGGATCTTCTTTCGCATTCACGGGCTGTTGTGGGAGGCAGAGCAGCATCAAAGCCAGGTGGGTCTTGAGCTCTGCTCATCACTCTACAACAGCATGTGTGATGTTGCTAAAGAACACTACCAACCACAAGTCAGTCAGGACGCACGTATCAAACGATCCTACGTAGATCAACTTGGTCTGTTTGGTGCCCGGGTTGCCACCAGGCCGCTCGTAGAGGGTCCTTTGATGGTTCTGCGTCTGCTGTATGACGACAAAACCAAAATGACCCTTGAGGCTCTCGGTTTTCTCCCTGAGCAAATTGAGGCGTTTAGCCGTATCCGCAGCTTTCCTTATGGCGTGAACTTGATCACCGGCCCCACTGGTTCCGGCAAATCCAAGACTCAGCAGGTCAACCTGAACCTGCTCTATCAAGAGTGTGGTGGCACAAAACACATTTTGACCATGGAGGATCCGCCCGAATATCCAATTATGGCCAACCAGTCCCCTTTGGGCTCTGGAGAAACCTGGAGCGACGGCATCACCAACACGATGCGACTCGATCCGGACGTCCTGATGTATGGGGAGATCAGAGACCTGGCATCGGCCCAAGCGGCTTTTCGTGGCGGGATGACCGGGCACCTGGTGTCTTCTACTTTGCACACCAATAACGCGGTAGCAGGGCTTCAGCGGCTAATTGATATGGGGGTAGACCGCTACCTTGTGACAGATCCCGCGTTGATGACCAGCATCGTCAATCAGTCCTTGCTTCCCGTGCTATGCCCTCACTGTCGTGTACCTGCCGCAGCTCACCTGGACCAGCTCAACGGTGCATTGGCGCAACGCCTACGCGTCCTGGACGCGGTCGATCTGACCTATCTCAAAGGCCCTGGGTGCCCTCAATGCAAAGGTTTGGGTGTCGTTGATCGTACGGTAGCCGCGGAGGCGCTCATCACCGACAACAATTTCATGCACGTTTTCAATAAAAAAGGGGCCAGTGCAGCACGTCGTTACTGGGTGAAGGAAATGGGCGGCATCACTAAAACTGCCCACACAATCCTCAAGCTCAAACAAGGTTTGGTAGATCCACGTCACGCCGAAATGATGGTGGGGCCCTTGGACTTTGACCGGCAAACCCTGGAGCTCGCCCATGCTGAGTGAAGTCAGAGCCGTGCTAAACCGCTGGGCAGAAACCTTTTACGCCAAACAGTTCGGCAAGAACGAGCGAATTCAATTTTATGAAAGCCTTATGGGCATCCATGGGGATGGCGTTCAACTTGAGGATGCCCTGAATACTGTTGCGCGAGCATTCAGTGATAACGGCCAAAAACGGCATCCCGTGTCGATTGCCTGTCGTGAAATCGCGCAATCGGTCAAAGGAGGTAAGTCGTTCAGCGTGTCATGCGAAGGCTGGGTGCCTTATGACGAAAACTCACTGATCGCTTCCGGGGAAGAGACCGGCAACCTGGTGCAGGCCTTTAGAGACTGCGTGAGGATCATTGAAATACGCCAGAGGATCGGCAAGCTGGTGGCCTCAGCCACAGTTTACCCTTCAGTGGTGTGGAGCGTTATGGCAGCGCTGCTTTACGTCATCGCCATGTGGATGGTGCCTTCAATGACAAAGCGCTCCAATCCCGACGCCTGGACAGGTGTGCCGGCGTTTCTTTACGCGCTATCCAATTTCGTAACTCACTACGGGCTAGTGACATTGGTGGGCCTGGTCGCGCTCATCCTGACGTCCGTTGTAACTCTACCGGTTTTTTGTGGACTTCAAATCACCGCAGCAAGCCCGACGTGGAAGCTGCAGATGAACAAGATCCTACAAACGCTCAGAGTGCGCGCAGAAAAGCTCCCGCCGTGGTCGGTCTACAAGGCGCTGCACGGATCGATCTTCCTTTTAAACATGGCTGTGATGTTGCGATCAGGCATAAACCAGCTCGATGCATTGAAGTCGCTGCAGCGCAACGCCTCTCCGTGGCTCAGGGAACGGTTGAGCGCCATTCATTACGGTGTCAGTGCCGGCAAAAACTTCGGTACCGCCTTGAAACTTGCTGGCCACGAGTTTCCAGACCCAATGGCCATGCATTTTCTTGAAGTGCTCGCCACCCGCAAAGGTTTCGCCGAATCGATGGAAAGATTTTCCAACCGTTGGCTGGAGCAAACGCTCCAGCGTGTCGAGGCCATCGCGAAGTCGCTTATTGGGGTGTCCTCGATGGCCATGGGAATCATGATGATTCTGGTGGTGATCGGCATCTTCCAGTTGGCCGGCAATGTGACAGAAACCCTTAAATAAACCCAAATGAGGTCGTAAAGATGACAAAAAATAGCCGCCAAAACCAACGCGGATTTCTTTCCCTGGACGGGATGTTCTGGCTGATGCTGATCGCCGTGGCACTCGGTTTTATCGTGTTCATGGGGTACAGGACGTTCGGCAGCTCGGACGTCACCATCGAACAGAGCAACCTGGGCACCTTGCTGAGCAATACAAAAAGGCTGAAAAGCACAACTGGGTACGCAACAGCCGGTACCAACCTGGCCCCGTCTTTGATCAACCTGGAAGCCACGGGCGGTATGAGCATTAACGGCAACGCCTTATCCAACCGTTGGAACGGAGCCGTGACTGTGACCAGTAATGGTATGACCTTCACCATCACCGAATCCAACCTTCCTAAGAATGCCTGCATCACGCTTGCGTCCAACATGGCCAAGGACAAACAGACCACGACGGCGATCAACGGTGGTACTGCCATTGCCGGCGAAATCACAGCGGTAGCCGCTGCGACCAGTTGCTCATCGGATGCCAATACCATCGCCTGGACTTCGTACTAAGGAGTCCAGTGTGAGCGTGATCTCCGATGCAGAATTCGTCGACCTGTACCTTGGCGACGGTTTTGCCGACGCCAAAGGACTCCCAGGACAGGCGAGAAGAGTCGAGGCGCCCGTCCAATGGCGGGCTGATTTAGAACGAATCCGTCAGCTATGCGAAGAGAAGTACGCCGCGACCCAAGATCCGGAGTTTGCCCTGCTCGAAGATGGCATTGTCCTTCGGGTCACAAAGTTGGTGGATCTAAACGGCAAGCCGGTTTTTGTACTCAGCAAGTCGTCGGTTCAAATTCGCCCCCTGGACATGCTTGGCCTGCCCGACCACCTCCAGAATGCCCTGATGAGCGACACGATACGCGGTCTGATCTTCATCTGCGGAGAGATGGGTGCAGGGAAAACCTCGAGTGCTGCATCCCTTGTAAAAGCCCGCCTTGAAGCCTGGGGCGGCATCTGCCTGGCGGTTGAGGATCCACCAGAGCCGTTCCTGCATGGTAGACACGGAGAGGGTCGGTGCATTCAAGTCCCTGTTTCCAGGCGCATGGGTGGCTACGAGGAGGCCTTAGTCCTTGCTCTGCGAACAAGGGCGGACTTTCTGTTTGTAGGTGAGGTACGTGACGGGCCAACCGCTGCGCAAGTCATTCAGGCCTCAATCAACGGTCATCTCATTATCTGTACGGGCCATGCCGGCAGCGTCACGCATGGCATTGAGCGTTTAGCGGCCCTGGGTGAGCCCTTGTTGAAAAACGCCCGAGAACTTCTTTCAAAAGGCCTGGTGGCAGTCATCCATCAGTCTTTGTCGATGGATAGTGACGGGAGCCGTCGACTCACCCTACAGAGCCTGCTCTTCTCGGGAGATGACGGTCCCAGCATTCGAGAAAAAGTCCATGCAGGGAAGATCACACTGCTCGGCCAAGACATCGCTAACCAATCTTCAAGGAGCCTCTGGAATGACCATTAAAAACAAACAGCGAGGCTTCTTAAGCCTGGATATGGCAATCGGATTGCTCGTATTTGGTGTCGTTGTGACTTTGGCGATGGTTTGGCAAATTAAACAAATGGATGCCCAGGATTATCGAATTGCGGCCGACCAACAGCGAACTATTTCAGAGGCCCAGGCCAAGTACCTGAAAGACAATTTCAACGTAGTGCTCGCCAACGCGTCGGCGACCGTGCCAGTGCAAATTACGGTGCCGATGCTCATCAACGCTAATTACCTGCCTGCAGGTTACAGTCCCACCAATGTTTTCGGGCAGACCATCCTAGGCCTTGCCCGAAAACCCAATCCCAATCAGCTAGAAGCGATTGTGGTCACCACGGGCGGACAGAAACTTCCAGAAATGGGGGTGCGTGCCATTGCTGAAAACCTTGGAGGACCTGGTGGTTTTATATCTACAACCAATCCTAACGTCGTTCAAGGCATCCGCGGTGGCTGGCAAGTCGCGCTGAGTAATTACTCCATTGCGCCTGGGCCAGGCCACACTGCCAGTGCACTGTTTCTCATGGACGGCGCCTTGGCCAACGACTACTTGTATCGAAATGCTGTGCCAAACCACCCTGAGCTCAACACGATGAATACTGACCTCGGTATGGGCAATCACAACATTAATAATGCAGGGAGCATCTCCGCCTCTGGCAACGTTACGACTGGTGCCGACGTGACAGCGCGCAATGTCACAGCCACGGCGAATGTGAACGCGTCGACCGCGAACGTCACGGGCGAAACGTACACGGGTGGATGGTTCAGAACTCGGGGCGACACTGGCTGGTACAGCGAAAAATGGGGAGGTGGTATCTATCAGAACAGCCCCGATTGGGTCCAGGTGTACAACGACAAAAACTTCTCAACCGGCGGCCAGCTCTGGGGTGGGAAGATCACTTCAACCGGCAAAATAACTGCCTACGATCGAATCGCTACCAACGAATTCATCTCCGTCGGTGGACTTGCTACAGAAGGTTCCGCCTGCAGCGATCGCACGCTCATTGCAAAGAGTGCAGCGGGAATAATGCTCTCTTGTCAGCAAGGTGTATGGACAGCGAATAAGGGCGATCCAGCTGGGGTAGGAACTGGTTTCATGACAGGCATCGCAGGGCTGTATGTAAACAGAATCACGGGGGGCTATAGCTGCCCGACTGGATTAGTCCCAAACTTAATTGGAGGTATCCAAATTGGTGGCTGCAACCCTTGTTTAAGTTATTCCTGTAGCAAGCCGTAGACCAATCAGCAGCTTGCCAGCTCGCTGATTGAATTAGTTACAAGGAGCGATGACCATGACATTGAATTGGGCTGTTTTGATGATTCTGATCATTGCAACGGGGATCTTGATGGAAAACCAACAGCAAGCGCAAACCGCTTCCGACTTCGCCACTATTGATTCGCTAGGACGCAACTTTCTGATTTACCGATCCGCTGCCGCTGGATTCGCGCAATCCAATCCAAGCTTCTCTGGAATACCTGATGACGCTGCACTGAACCTGCCGACGTGGTTTGTGAAACCGCTCGGTATTGAGGCCTACATCAATGCCGGAACAACCTACACCTTTTACAACGGCACGGCGCCGGCAGGGATGCCATCGACGCTGGTCGATCTGATTCAGTCGACTACCGTTGGTGTGAATCGCGCGGGAGTGCTTGTCTCCCCGAAAGCTGGAGTGACCGGTATCCCCATTCCATCTGTTATACCTGACGGTGCCATCACTGCAGTGAACTGACCAACGCCCAGGTCAAAACTGGCTATGTTGCATATCGCCCAGCCTAACAACATAATGTACGCAACAACGTTTCCACCCCGTTGGCTACTGGCGGTCATCAGTAGCGCCCGGAGATGCGGTTCGCCTCATCTCCATCCCCAAAGCACGCTGAGCTCCGGGAAGGGCGTGCGAATCTGGTTCAAAGCTCTCCCTGTGTCTCCCTGTTCAAGCCAGACACGCAGCCGTCTAACTCGTGAATTGCGAGTTCAAAGGCACATAGAGCTTTGTTGAGGTTCGAAGCACAGTAATCTCAGGGCCACACTGGTGTTGTGGCCCACATTTTTTAAAGCTCACACAAAGGGTAGCCTGATGATCTTTCGAAGGATTATCAGGCTACCCTTTGGTAGCTGCTTTTCCCTGCCGGTGGCCCGCCGGCGAAACGCAGGGCTCCCTTTGTGCGCGGATGCGTGCCTTATGTTTGCTGGCCTCAGCCACGATAATCGGCCAGGTGTAGGAAGTGAGACGTTCAGATCACAGCCCAGGGATCGATGACGCCTTTACACCACACAGGTGGTATTTTTTTCTGAAAGACGCTTTGTACTAAATCCGAGAGTGACTGTTGAACCAGCTACTCTCGGTAACTTCTCCTGCAAAACTGGACCTGCTTTGACCTCCCCGAAATATCCCTCCCCGCTTGACACATCACTATCCCCCCTTCGATGATATGGACGTGTATTGCTGACGTCGTCAGCATCATGCCCAGGCAACCAGGATCTTTAAGGTTGCGACACGTCAATCGTGTTGATTCGCCCAAGACTGCTGAGCTTCTGGTAGCGCGGTCGGTCGACAATCGTCGATAGAAGCATCTGATGTTACTCACCTCGCGGGGAATCACTTCCCCGATAGGGCCAGTGCTTTCTCCGCATTTCAACCTGCAGGAGAATCACCATGTCCAAACTCACTTATAACTTCGGTTTTGCACTCGGCGTTGTTGCCCGAGAGTTTTGGCGCGCCATGAAGAAGTCGAACATACGTCCAGCAGATCAGGCACAGGCTAAATCTCATGGGCTGCTTCCACCACCATGCGTCCCTGACAGCATGGTGCGTGAAATGGATCACTTGCCAGCGATGGTTCGTGCCAAGGGTGTTGATTTGAACCTGTGGTATGCGGCAAATACCCGAGTGATCGAAAAGACAACGCGCAAACCGCGCTCACGGGGTAAGGCTCAACAGCTGACACCTGCTGCTTGCTAACCTCCCTCATTCACCCCAGCAGGAAACCTCCCGCTGGGGAGGTTTCTCTGAAACCCTTCACCTGGGGCTTGACAATCAGCAACAGGATTTTCATGCTGTGTCCATGTATAGCTGACGTCGTCAGCAACATGCCCATGTAGTCTGGATCCGAAAGACTACGATGCGGTTTACCGCATTGATCCACTCCCAAGATCGCCATAGCTTCCGGTAGCGCGATCAGTCGACTTTGTCGATGGAAGCACCTTTCCTACCCATGACGGGCCTTTCCCGTCAGGGCAGGCCTCTCAAATTTTTGGAGGTCTGATGAAAACCGAACTGGCTCTCTACCAAGCGCTGATTTCGATCAACGTTCCGGAACAGAAAGCAAACGCTGTAATTGATGCTTTGGAGGCTGATATGTTTTCACGTTTGGCCACTAAATCGGACATCGCAGCTCTTCGTACTGACCTTGCAGCTGATTTGAGAACAGAGATATCTCAGCTTGAGGTTAAGTTGACTATTCGCATGGGCGTCATGATTTCAGCAACAGCTGGTGTGATGATTGCCGCTATGAAACTCATGCTGCACTAAGCTCAACTGTCTGCTCTACCCACCCTCGCGGGGAATACTTTCCCCCAAGGGCGAAGTGTTTCTCCGCTTTCTGCTATTTCGAAATTGGAGAATCACCATGAGCACTACTCAAACCAACGAAACCAAGTTCTTCGACCTTCACACCACCGGTATTGGTTACCTCAACCGTATCCGTGAAGTGAAACCTCGCGGCAAGGGCAAGCCATTCATGGCTGTCACTGTTGCTGCATTACGCGGTTCGTCAGACGACACCGAGTACTCCTACATCGACTGTAATGTCGTCGGCGCCGAAGCTGAAAAGCTGATTCGTCGTAGCCAAGCTGCTGTTGATGCAGGAAAGAAGGTCCTTGTGAGCTTCCGTATCGGTGACATCTGGACCGACTGCTTTATCTATGAAAAGGGCGATAAGAAGGGTCAACCTGGGGCAAGCCTCAAAGGACGTCTTCTTTTTATCGGCTGGATCAAGGTCGATGGCGATACTGTCTACCAAGCCAAACCGAAAGACTCTACTGAGCCCCTTCCTGCCCAGGATCGTGCTGCTGGAGATGATTCGGATGACGACGGCAAAGGACAGCCAGATCCTGAACAACGTCAATCAGCATGATTGAAATCATGGCGCCCCCTGGGCGCCTTTCAATATTCATATCGAAGGGAACGCCTCCCTTCGGGATTGGTGATTTCCAAACGCAGGAGATAAACCATGATGATGAATCCTCAACGACTGCCGCTGCTGACCGAAATCGGTCTTTTAGCTGCTCAAGCTAGTGTTTATAGCAAGCTGGATAAGCTACTGCCGAGCAACCCGACACTCGATCCCGATGAAGACCCGCGCTACCCCCTTACTTCAGATCTTTGGTTAGAAGTACTGGATAGGGTGATCACGTTGGCAAAGATGGACCATCGAGATGAATTCAATCCCGAAAACAGCCCAATGTTGTCGGAGTTCGGACTTCTCAAGGAATATCGAAGGGCTCGTTGGGAGTTGGAAGATGAGCTTATGCACCCCGAATACTACTAACCCGCCAGGAAACACTGGCTGACTATCAAGCTGATTCCAAATCAGCATAAAGACCCATCGGGAAACCATCTCCCGAACGGGCCAGGTGGTTTTCGCACCTGGAGATTTACATGCTTACTACCAATAACCTCGTATCGTCTGACTTGCTCAAACTTCCGGTCGTTCTGACGCCCCGGGCCTGGCAAGAAGCGGTGCATATTGAAAACCCACAGGATGTATCAGTAATCAGTAACCGATTGGGCGATGTCGTCCTGGAGGCCTACCGAGAACTGCATATGCAGCCTGACTGTTCACAAATCCATTTCGGGCTCTATCGATTGCTGCCTGCCGGCGACAATTCGGATCGAGTCTGGTTGGACCTAAAACTTGACCGCATAGAATCGCCGCCAGGTTCATTCTATCTGTACATCTCACTCAAGGAAGAAACCCATACCTCCTGCCTATAAACCCTTCAGAACTCACTGCACCACCCCAAGCCCGACACTGTCGGGCTTTTTTCATTGTGCGAGTAATGCACTCGTAGCCTTACACCCATGCAGTGTGGAGCTGCCCATGATCAACATCCCAGGCCAGTTGGCCATCCGCACTATCAGCGGCCGCAATGGCGACTTCAACGTCGGCCGACTATCAACCTCAATCGGCGAGTTCGTTATCAAAGACGCGCTTCTCGACCAATACGATGAAGGCAAATACAGAGGCGATTTCCTCATCACTGAAATACGCCCCTCGTACTACTCTACCGCCGGCCGGTTAGTGGTTGAGATCCGGGCCAAGCTCGAAAGCATGAGTCTCGACGACGTGGACAACTTGACGGCGGAGGACGCTGCCAAGCTTTCACCGAGCGAGCCAGATCCTTTAGATGAAGAGTCGTCTTCAACTCAAACAAGGCCTGCGCGACAGCGCAAAGCGCTGACCACCACAACCGCGGTAAGCAACGTCGACAAAGCGTCATCACAAGAGGACGCCCCCTTTGGGATGCCACTACCCAGTTCGGAGAACGCCACTGAGCAAGACGCGATTCTGTTTGGCACGATCTGGCCACTGGGGGATACGGTCAAACTTGACACCACAGTTGACCGGCAGCGCCTGCGTCAGCAATGCACTCGCCTCGGCGAGCTTGGCTATGTGCTGGACTTCAAACAACAAACCTGGAGCTGCCAATCTCCCACCTTGCGGGAGCTCCACCACCAAGGAAACACTCCATGAATCCGATTTTCTCAGACATCGGTGAGCACATCCTGCTGACCGTCGAAGACCAACTGACCAACAACGAAGTGTCCGATGATGACGAAATGCGCGAGCACTTCATCGAAATTGGACTGACAGAGGCGCAAGCGGACGCTGCCTTGCAACTGCGGCCCCTGTACCGGCTCAACCTCTACATGATAGGTCAATCGCCATTGTTCCAGGGCGACACGACCACTAGCTTCGATCCACACACCCGCTCATTCAAGCGCACTCAATAACACATCATCCATAACCCAGAGGGGCAGCGACCTGCCCTTCAGGGACTGGAGCTGCCCTCCATTCCGGAGGCTGCAAAATGTCCACCCACTCATTCACACGACTCTATCAGGTCGACGAATGTCCTGATCTGTATGTCGATGCCTGTGCCTGCGACGAGCAGCGCAACTTAGTGTTTCTGTCGGCCTGGGGCCGTGACACAGCACTGCAGGAGTTCTTGGCCAGACTGACCCTCGGCTCCGCTGAAAACGGCCTGGACCAGTTTCATATCGTCGTCGACGGCCGGAGTCTTCCAGTCTTCCCCAACGTCGACATGCTGGAGAAACGAACCACCCGGCAATTTCGCGGGACGTTATTCGGCAGCCTGGTACACCTATGGCTGTTCGACCGGCGCTGCGCGTATCCAGACCGGGCCAATCACTTCTCCTACGCCCTTCTACAGAACGGGCAGCTTCCTCATCAAAAGCTTTGGCCCCTGGTCATGGACACATGCCCATTACCGCTGCTACCGCATTGGCATAACCCAGTTATGGAAGTGCTCACCCAACACGACATGTTGCAGTCCCTACCGGGATCGTTAGGTGCTATCTCGGCCTGGCGTTTGTCGCTGCAGCTCGACGTACTTGAACCCGCCCTAGGTGATCTGATCCGCCAGGGGCATCTCTCAACCCACGCTCAGTTTTGAGCCTTGATTCAGGAGCCTCATCATGGCCTTGATGTTCCCACGCCTGGCGCGCAACTTCGCTCGCAATGGCTACTACCCTACCGACGAGACGACTCTGGAACGGACGCTGCAGGCATTGGCCCCCTCTCCCACCGGTAAGATGCGGATCTGCGATCCATGTGCCGGCGAAGGGGTCGCCCTGGCCGAAGCAGCTCATTTTCTTGGGCGAGACCGCACAGGCACATTCGCAGTTGAATACGACAAAGAGCGTGCCGAACATTGTAGGACGCTGCTGGATCGCGTTCTGCACA
The DNA here is from genome assembly GCF_963879675.1 of Pseudomonas sp. Larv2_ips. NCBI lineage: Bacteria > Pseudomonadati > Pseudomonadota > Gammaproteobacteria > Pseudomonadales > Pseudomonadaceae > Pseudomonas > Pseudomonas sp. Larv2_ips. The sequence continues at coordinate 347,320 of NZ_CAWOAW010000013.1, read as the reverse complement.
GCGACCTCATGGACACCATGATCAGTCGTCAGGCCTTCGGTCTACTCTGGCTCAATCCACCTTATGGAGATTTGGTCTCCGATCACTCTGGCGCGTCGCAGTACCAGGGCAACGGACGCCGCCGCTTGGAGAAGATGTTTTATCAGCGAACGCTCCCGCTGCTGCAATACGGCGGCGTGTTGGTATTCATCGTGCCGCACTACGTCCTGGACGATGAGCTGTGCGGTTGGCTCTGCAATCATTTCACCGGGCTGCGGATTTATAGCGCAGCGGATCTAACCTTCAAACAGGTGGTGATATTCGGTATTCGTATCCGACGACAGGATCTGGCTCGGCCACAAGACGTGAAATACACACGCGCACGACTTCAGGCGATCGGCGCCGGGACGTTGAATGCAGAAGTGTTACCTGAGAGTTGGTCTTGGGAGCCCTATAGGGTCCTGTCGTCGACCAGCGAACTGGAGCACTTCTATCGCATCAGCCTTGAACCGGAGCAGCTCAGCGCTGAAGTTAAACAGCTTCGCGGTATGTGGCCAGACTTCACCCTGCACTTTGGTCAAACGGGTGTTCAACCAAGGCCACCAGTACGAGAACTGTCCCGTTGGCACTTGGCGTTAGCCCTGGCTGCCGGCGCGATATCGGGCGTCGTTTCCTCAAAGTCCGGACGGGTACTGGTGCTCAAAGGCGATACCTATAAAGACAAGGTCCACAAGACCGAGTTTACCGAAGATCAGGACGGTAACGTCTCTGAGGTAAGGATCCTGACCGATCGTTTCGTGCCGATCATTCGGGCATGGGACATGACGCCGGGATCTCCCAACCAAGGACGCGTTGTCACCATCACCTCTTCGGCGGAACGACAACCTGAAGCTGTTGAAGTAATTGCAACGGTGGTTCCGGACACCACCTCACGCCTGTCGTTTGAAGCTGGACAATTGGTACTGACCCAATCCGTACACCACCTGGTGGAGCATGGACACCTCGATCCGAGTACCTACTTGCGAAGGCATTTCTCCGGCGACTGGGGGGAACTGCCCCAGGAAGACTGGAGTAGTAACCAGCGAGCCCTGACTACCGGAGAGCGTCTGTTCTCAAGCTACGACATCAACGCCGGGGATGAAACCCGGCTCTGGATCATCACTGAAGCCGACCGAAGCGTAACAACCTTGTTGCTGCCATCGGACTACTGACCCACCAACCCCATAGGGGACTCCCCTATCCAACCCACAGGGTATTCACAATACCCGTGAGGGTGTCGTGCATGCCCTGTTTTATCCTTTTAGGAGAAACAACCATGAACGACCTATCACACGCCCCAATTTCACCTCTTTCCATCGGTTTGACCGAATTCATCGACGAGTTCGGTGATGAGTTGCTGGACTCACTCAACCGATCAAACCCACCGGTCTACGCCGGTCACATCGACCCAGCCCGGCAACGGGTGATGGATGAACTCAAACGTCAGCCATTTTCCGCTCAGGCCGAAGTGGTACAAGCCGTTGCAGCGTTATTGCTGGATCGTGACGAGCAGGCTGCGGTGATCAACGCAGAGATGGGGACTGGCAAAACCATGATGGCCATCGCTGTAGCCGCCGTCATGCACAAAGCTGGCTATCGCCGTACGCTGGTCGTTTCTCCACCACACTTGGTCTACAAGTGGCGGCGAGAGATTCTCGAAACTGTCCCAGACGCCCGCGTCTGGGTACTCAATGGACCCGACAGCCTGGTCAAGCTACTCAAGCTGCGCGACCAACTGAAAGAGCCCTACGACGGGCGGCAAGAGTTCTTCATCCTCGGGCGCGTACGCATGCGGATGGGGTTTCATTGGCGCTCGGTGTGTTGGCCACGTCGTGCTGGTGGCGAGCACCGACTAGCAGGTTGTCCAGACTGCGGACGGCTACTGGAAGACCAGGAAGGCAACCGGGTCACCGTCGAAGAGTTTCACCAAGAGGAACGCCGTCGCAGCTGCCCTCACTGTCAAGGCCCACTCTGGACGCTTATGCGCCCAGGCAAAGCTGAAAACGGAACACGCCGAGCAACCATTCTGAAGTCAATGTGCCGCATTCCGACCATTGGCCCAGTGCGCGCAGACAAACTGCTGAACGATTTCGGAGAAGACTTCCTCGCCTCGATGCTGATCGATAACGTCAGCGAGTTCATCAACCTGATGGACGCTCAAGGCAACTTCATCTTCAACGACCGCCAGGCCAAGCGCATGGAACGTGCCATGGCCAACATCGAGTTTGGTTTTGGTGAAGGCGGTTACCAACCCACTGAATTCATCAAGCGCTACTTGCCTGATGGGTATTTCGACCTGCTGGTGGTGGACGAAGGCCATGAGTACAAAAACAGTGGTTCGGCTCAGGGCCAGGCCATGGGTGTACTGGCAGCCAAAGCACGAAAGTGTGTATTGCTGACCGGTACGCTCATGGGCGGCTACGCCGACGACTTGTTTTATCTTTTGTTTCGGATCCTTACCCGCCGCATGATCGAGGACGGCTACCGACCAAACGCACGTGGAAGCATGGCCCCTGCGGCCATGTCGTTCATGCGTGATCACGGCGTTTTGAAGGATATCTACACCGAACGAGATAACGAGTCACACAAAACTGCCAAGGGTAAAAAGCTCTCAGTGCGTACGGTAAAAGCCCCAGGCTTCGGTCCTAAAGGCATTCACCGTTTCGTATTGCCGTTCACCGTGTTCCTGAAACTCAAAGATATCGGTGGGAATGTGCTGCCGTCGTACCAAGAGGAGTTTATCGACATAGCCATGTCTGCAGAACAGGCATCGGCCTATCAGCAGTTAGCAGGGAAACTGACGCAGGAGCTTCGCCAGGCTTTGGCACGCCGAGACACGACCCTTCTGGGGGTTGTACTCAACGTACTGCTGGCCTGGCCAGACTGCTGTTTCCGGCCGGAGATTGTCAAACATCCACGCAGCAAGGACACGCTGGCTTTTGTGCCGTCGATCTTTGCAGATGAACAAAGTATGCCCAAGGAACAGGCATTGCTCGACCTCTGCCTCGCAGAAAAAGCCAAAGGCCGCAAAGTCCTGGCCTACACCGTGTACAGCGGCACTCGTGACACCACTTCACGCCTCAAACGGTTGCTGGAACAGGCCGGTTTGAAAGTGGCGGTTTTAAGGGCGTCAGTCGATACCGCCAGGCGCGAGGATTGGATTCTCGACCAGGTAGATCGTGGGGTCGATGTGATGATCACTAACCCTGAGCTGGTAAAGACCGGTCTGGATCTGCTCGACTTTCCGACCATCGCGTTCCTGCAGACTGGGTACAACGTGTACACCCTTCAACAGGCAGCTCGGCGGTCTTGGCGGATTGGGCAGAAGCAAGCCGTGCGGGTGATTTTCTTTGGCTATGCCAACAGCTCTCAGATCACATGTCTGCAGTTGATGGCCAAAAAGATCGCCGTGGCGCAAAGCACGTCGGGAGATGTTCCCGATTCGGGCCTTGATTCGTTAAACCAGGATGGGGACTCGGTTGAAATGGCACTTGCAAGACAGTTGATTGCTGCATAACTGTATGGCCACCTTCGGGTGGCCATTTTTGTTCAGAAGCTAATCTCAGCTTGTCATGTGCAAAATGATGCGGACGATCACCCTCTGATCCATGGATCATCGACGATAAAAACTACTGAGGCTGAACACCATTTTCTTGTTCAAATACGACTCCATGGCCACTACAATGCCACCCCACTATGTACGTGATCATGGACGCGAAGATGCAATTCCGGAAAAGTATAAATGCACTACGAGCACTGGCGGTTCTATCCGTAGTGCTTTTCCACTTCCAGATCAGTGGATTTGGTGGGGGGTTCATTGGGGTCGACGTTTTCTTTGTGATTTCCGGATTCTTGATGACCGGAATTATATTCAACGGTTTGCAAGCACAGACCTTCTCGCTCCTTAGTTTTTATGTATCGAGAGCGCGCCGTATTATTCCGGCTCTCCTAACGTTGTGCGTGGCATTACTGATATTTGGATTCATCTATCTCCCTTTAGATGACTACCGTGACGCTATCCGGTCGATCAAAAGCAGTCTTTTCTTCAACTCAAATTTTATGTTCGCCAAAACTGGGAACTACTTTGATGCTCCGTTGCATGAAAACTGGCTACTGCACACCTGGTCGCTATCTGTCGAATGGCAATTCTACCTGGTATATCCACTGATTGTGATGGGCCTTCACAAATTACTTGGCACTCAAAAAACCAAAATATCTTTGATTGTTCTTGCCCTTGCATCTCTGGGAACTTCTATATACTTTTCGAAGGCTGACCCAGTCTTCGCTTTTTATATGCTGCCTACTCGCGCCTGGGAGCTAATCGTTGGCGGATTGGTATTTTTGTACCCGCTGCACGTCAGTAGACGAATTGGATATGCGTGCGAAGGCCTTGGCCTGGCCGCTATTCTCTTAAGTATTTTTTGCTTTACTGAGCAAGACCTTTGGCCGGGTTATCTTGCCTTGGTTCCTGTTCTCGGTGCGGCCCTTGTAATTTCAGCAAATTCGCAATCGATCTTTGGCAATAATCGAGTATTACAATATACAGGCACGGTTTCATATTCTGTATATCTATGGCATTGGCCACTAGTTGTATTCCTGTACACCTGCGGATTACTAAACAGCCTTCCCCATGTGGTAGCCGCAGTTATTCTTTCTTTTGTACTAGGCACCCTCTCTTTTTACTTTATTGAATCGAGAACAAACAAAAAAATATTGCCACGCAAAGCAGCAATACAATATGCATGTGCTGTTTTGGTCATGATTGGTATCTCTGCAATCCTATCCTCCGTGGTCAAAGACCATCCTGGAGTACGGTTTGCTTACGTCGACTTAGGTAGACCGGAATACACCAGCAAGCTTTATGAACGCGAATGCCACCCCAACCCTTATGGTGCAGCTGATTGCAAGCTTGGCTCAGGAGACATATCTGTCATATTGTTCGGTGACAGTCACGCAGAGTCCACTGCAGCAGCAGTGCAAATGGAGAATAAACAAGCGGCTTTATCTTGGGCGCGTGGCGGCTGCCCGATATTGCAAAATTTTGAGATGCATGACAAAGAGCTAGCTGATAAATGTCATGGCTTTATGCGCGAAAAAATGGATACGCTGGCTAAGTCCTACCACGGAATCCCAGTTGTCCTGTTTAGTCGGGCAGCTATGTACTTAGACTCAGACCGTGGAAACAGCTATCGCACCTATATTACTGGACAAGAGCATCTTCAAGGTCAGAAATTTATCAATGCATACACTTCAGAATATTCGAAGACTGTTTGCTCTATCGCTAAAAATCATCCTGTATATATCGTTAGACCTATCCCTGAAATGCCTTTTAGCGTTTATAAAGGATTAAATTTGCATAAACGTATTTTTCAACATGAATCAGATATCTCGATATCTCTTATGAGCTATCAGAAGCGGAATTACGACGCCAACAATGCAATAGATGCTGCCGCGAAACAGTGTAACGCCACAGTTATCGATCCGACTCCTTACCTTTGCCCAGATGGGCAATGCATGGGATCTAAAAATGGAGTGGCTTTATACTATGATGACAACCACCTGGTTGACTCGGGCAATCTACAGTTGAAGGGTTTGTTCAGAAATATCGCGAAGTAGAAGTCCGTCACTGCGGTGCAGCCTAGCTGTCCGTGGGCAAACCGTTCACAACGGCATGCCCTAAAAACAAAGCAGTCTGGAAAACCTATTTCCTGCTGCACCCCACTAGCCGTGTTTGAGAGGGTGTCTTCGCTTCTGCGCGAGGACGCCCATGAACCTACCACGCCCTACCCGAACCACTGTGATACTCAGCCTCTGCCTCGTCGCCCTGACAGGCATGCTGGCCTATGAACATTATCAACTGTCCTTACTCAGGATCAGCATGTCTACGACTGCTGATAAAGAGTCCCTCGATGCAATGCTGACGCGCCTGAGCAAAGTCGATGAACGGCTGGACACTGTTGATGGCAAGCAGTGGGTCAGCAACGATGACTTCCGCTCCGGACAACAAGCACTGTCAAATCGGATCGATGCCGCACAGGCCTATGCGAAACAAGCAACCGAATCAGTGCAGGATCTCTCTCGTAATGTTGCGTCTTCAGGTGAGCTAGTGGTGCTCAAGGCAAATGTCGAAACCCTCGATAGTCGTGTTCACGAATTAAGCCAAGCCCAGATCAAGCAATCTTCAGCCCCACCGTCTAAGCCCAAAGCTGTTGTACGCAAGCCTCGTCCCGCTCAGAAGCCCAGTACCAGCGTTATCACACCGCAAGCGCCGCCCTTCACCATCGTCGGTATTGAATACCGGGGCGGTGAGCGTTTTTTGTCCGTAGCACCGCCTGGCAGCACGCAGTTAAACCAGATCTACCTCATCCGACCGGGTGATGCCGTGGCCGGTACGGCCTGGCGCCTAAACGCTCTGGACGGCAAATCCGCACGATTCGAGGTGGCAGGAACGCCGCAAACCATAACCGTCGCGCAATAGGACCTCCTTTATGTTTGGCCTTCTCACACTCTCAAAGAAAATGAACGCTAAAAATGCCTCGTTGATTATTGGTCTGGCAGCCATTGTGATGGCTTATGGTTGCTCAGCTGCACCTGGGCCTTCTACGTCCATCACCAGTACGCAAAACAGCGAAACCCAGAACTCTTCTCAAGGGGCCAGCCAGACAGAACTGGCCCGCGAGTGGGGATTAACACCCCAAGAGTGGAGTCGCTATCGCACCGTCATGGAAGGTCCCCGGGGCATCTATTCACCAGGACTGGATCCTCTGACTGCACTGGGTATCGAAGCTAAATCAGCGGAAGAACGCCGGCGTTACGCTGAACTGCAGGTGCAAGCTGAACGGCAACGTATCGACAAGGAACTGGCTTATCAAAAGGCGTATGACCAAGCCTTCGCTCGCCTATACCCCAACGAAAAAGTCATTCAAATTTCATCAGAGTCGCTGTCTCCTAAAACCTCCGGCGCGACAAATGCTCTCAAAGGCTCAGGTCGATTAGCCGTATTTGTTCAAGACCGTTGCACCAGCTGTATTGCCCGGGTGAAAGACCTCCAGGCTCAGAAACAACCCTTCGATCTCTACTTCGTGGGCAGCCAAGGGGACGACGAGACCATCCGCCGCTGGGCAATCCTGGCTGGCATCGAGCCAACCAGCGTACGCAGCCGCCAGATAACACTGAATCACGATGCCGGCCGCTGGCTTGGCCTTGGACTCGGCGGTGAGCTGCCGGCCGTGGTACGCGAGGTGAATGGACAATGGCAGCGTCTGTAATTCACGCGGCTTTAACGGGGGGGCTACTGCTCACCGCGGCATTTGCTAACGGTGCCGAGGTTCCGCCACCGGCCTATCAGTTGATTGCCCTGCCTGCCGGCGTTCCGTCCGAGGTGCTGTACTCCGTTGCACTGCAAGAGAGTGGCACCCGACTTCGCGGCCAGATCGTCCCCTGGCCCTGGACGTTGAATGTCGCCGGCGCCGGATATCGCTTTGCGACACGCAGCGATGCTTGCAGAGCGTTGATGATCGCCCTTCAGACCGCAGGCCCAAGTAGGGTCGACGTCGGTCTTGGACAAACCAACATCGGTGCCAACGGCCACCGTTATAGCTATCCCTGCGAAGGGCTGGATCCGTACAAAAACCTCTCGGTTACGGCCCAGATTCTGGCTGAGCAAAAAGCCAAAGGAGGCGATTGGATCACTGCTGCTGGCCGGTACCACCGCCCTGCCGGAGGCGAACCCGCTGCCCGCTACCGACGAGCTTTTGCCAAACACCTCAGCCGGGTCACCGGTATCAACCTGATGGCGAACAACCCATGAAAAAACTGTTGAGCTTAATGCTGTTGCTGTGTTCGGCCTCGCCCATTGTGGCGTATGCAAGCTCATTGATTGTGGTTAAAGACCGTGGCGGCGTTTCCGCCCTACCCTACTACCAAGACCTGGTCCCGGAACCTACCGGCCAGTCTGCACCGTTAGAAAACATCGGAGTGCGCGGTCAAGGGTCGTTTCCAGTGCGCTCAGACCAACTGACACCTGGAGAACTACAAGGCCGGGTAATCAATGCCCCGGGTTTGCAACCACTGTTCTTGGTTGGCGACGATGAGCTGTCTAGAAACTGGCTTTCACAACGCCGCGATCAACTGCAGCAACTACACGCAGTCGGGATCGTAGTGAATGTGGCCAGCGCCGAACGCTTTGCCGAGGTGCAGCGTTGGGCGGATGGTCTTCAGATAGTCCCAGCCCCCTCGAATGACCTGGCGCAACGTCTTGAAATCAAGCACTACCCGCTGCTCATCACTGCAACAGCCATTCAGCAATAGGAGGCAAGGATGCCACCACCTCAGTCACTCACAGTGGTGATCAGACAACCGGAAGACCCGCGAACATGCCAGCTCATCTTGGAGCAAGTGAGGTATGTGGTCTGGCTGTATGGCGGTCGTGTGACCTCGACAGAACAAGGTGATGCCATCGCAATGCGCTTGAAATTAGCTGATCGATTGGCTTCACACGAGATATCACAAGTAAGCCAGGAGCTGGACGAACAGCTCCCGTTGAAAACCCCTTAGCTATAGAAGGCTCCAACCATGGCCGGTTCTTTCACCATTGAGGCATTGCTCCGTCCTGCCGTCGAGCTTTACACGGTCTGTGTCTGTGCCGCAGCAGCTCTGCTCTGTATTTACGCCCCTTGGGCCTTTGCGCTGACGCCCTTATTTGGAGTGATGTCCGCTTTTGGCTTTTTGATTCTTGGATATGTGCGCCTGAGACAGGCTTTGGTTGTATTGCGGTATCGACGCAATATTCGGCGTCTCCCCCACTACACCATGACCAGCAAGGACATGCCGGTCAGTAATGAACGCCTGTTCATCGGTAAGGGCTTTCGCTGGACTCAGAAACACACCCAGCGGTTGATGGACACCTATCTGCCCAAATACGCCGAGTATGTCGAGCAAACCTCGATCTATTCCCTGGCACGGCGCATCGAGGAGCGGCTGGAGTTCGCCCCCTTTCCACTCAGACTCCTGACCAAAGCCACCTCGTGGAACGTAGCGATTAACCCGGTGCGGCCACTGCCGCCAGTGGGTGGATTACCGCGTTTACACGGTATAGAACCCCATGAAATTGACGTTAGCTTGCCGCTGGGTGAACGAGTTGGTCACTCCCTGGTGCTGGGTACGACGCGGGTGGGTAAGACCCGCCTGGCGGAACTGTTTATCACCCAGGACATCAGACGCACCCGTAGCCGGTCTCGACGCCGCGTTCAGATGGGTCGACGCGTTCAGCCAGTCCATCGAAGCCAGCGCAGAGCGGCACAAAACGAAGAGATGAACCTTGATCGCGAGGTGGTGATTGTCTTCGATCCTAAAGGCGATGCCGACCTTCTCAAACGCATGTACATCGAATGCATGCGTGCCGGCCGACTGGACGAATTTTATGTATTCCACCTGGGATGGCCTGACTACTCCGCACGTTACAACGCCGTGGGCCGCTTTGGGCGTATTTCAGAGGTGGCGACCCGAATTGCCGGTCAGCTATCAGGGGAAGGCAACTCAGCAGCATTCCGTGAGTTCGCCTGGCGGTTCGTCAACATCATCGCACGTGCCTTGGTGGCCCTCGGCCGTCGGCCAGACTACGAGCAGATCCTCAAGCACGTGACCAACATCGATGCGCTTTTCATCGAGTATGCACAGAAACACTTTGCTGAACATGATCCTAAAGCCTGGCAAACCATTGTCGAGCTTGAGGGCAAGATCGATCGCAAAAACCTCAGTTTCGCCATGAAGGACCGTCCACTACGTGTAGTGGCCTTGGACATGTACTTGACTCAGAAGCGCATATCGGACCCTGTGATGGAGGGTCTGCGATCAGCAGTGCGCTATGATAAAACCTACTTCGACAAGATCGTTGCCAGCCTGCTGCCGCTGCTGGAGAAGCTGACCACAGGACGAATTGCCGAGCTGCTTTCGCCTGACTACATGGATCTTGAAGATCCGCGACCCATCTTCGACTGGATGCAGGTCATCCGTAAACGAGCGGTGGTCTATGTGGGACTGGATGCACTGTCGGATACCGAAGTGGCTGCCGCCGTTGGGAACTCCATGTTCAGCGACCTGGTGTCAGTCGCAGGTCACATCTACAAGTTCGGTATCGACGACGGCTTGCCCGGTGCCTCCGGCGCCAAGGTGGCGATCAACGTGCATGCTGATGAGTTTAACGAACTGATGGGCGAAGAATTTATACCAATGATCAACAAAGGCGGCGGCGCAGGCATGCAAGTCACCGCCTATACCCAGACCATGAGCGACATTGAAGCGAAGATCGGTAACAGGGCAAAAGCTGGCCAGGTCATCGGTAACTTCAACAACCTGTTTATGTTGCGTGTGCGCGAGACCGCCACTGCCGAGCTGCTGACCAATCAATTACCCAAGGTTCAGGTGTTTACCAGCACACCGGCCAGCAGCGCCAATGACGCAATCAACGGCAAGACGGCCTTTACCTCCAACACCCACGACCAGATCCAAAGCGTCAGCGTGCCAATGATCGAGCCGGCGCATGTGGTTGCTCTGCCCAAGGGGCAATGCTTTGCCCTGATCGAAGGCGGCAACCTCTGGAAAATCCGTATGCCGTTGCCGGCAAGTGATCCCGACGAGGTGATGCCCAAGGATCTGCAGGCCCTGGTTGAAGGAATGCGTAAAGGATCAGGAACCAACAGCGAATGGTGGCAAGCGCCGGGATATCAGTCACTAAGCGAATCGCTGCCCGAAGACCTGGTCGACGATTTCCGCCTGATGGCCAACGACGACAAAGTCGCTTAGCGTAAAGGAGCAAAGCGATGGCCGATATGGCGGAAAAAGCCCAGCAACAGCAGGAAGGGCAAAAATCATTTTTGGGCATGGTGATTTCAGCCCCATTCCACTTTCTGGGGGTGATGTTCGGCTCACTGCTGGGCGCCATTCTCGTTGAGTGGCTGTGCATGTACGTGTTTTGGCCTGATGCTGGATGGAAGCACGCCCAGCAGATGTTTGAGCATGAACTAGGCTGGCTGTCCCAGGACTTGTTACATAGCGTTGTCATCAAAGAACCAGGACGCACCGCAACCTGGCTGGCAAAAACGACCTATGATTGGCTGATGGTAAAAAGCGGCCTGCAAGACAGCATTAACTCATTGACCCAATACGCTCGCTCCACGTCGCCTCAGCACGCCGGCATGTTCGACCTGCGCTACGAACTCGGTCGGGTCATGATCAAGTTCCAGGATTACGGCTTGGCCATGCTTTATACCGTGCTCACCTTTTGCGTACGAATGGTCATCCTGACACTGACAATCCCACTGTTTGCACTGGCGGCGTTTACGGGCCTGGTGGATGGCCTGGTGCGACGTGATCTACGCAAGTTCGGCTCCGGCCGTGAGTCGAGCTACCTGTATCACAAAGCACGCGGAACCATTATTCCGCTGGCCATCGTGCCATGGACGATTTACCTGGCTATCCCGATCAGCGTCAGCCCCCTGCTTATTTTGCTGCCGTGCGCGTTGTTATTGGGCGTATCGGTTTACATCACTGTCTCCAGCTTCAAAAAATACCTCTAGGAGCTGCCCATGCAGTGGACACAAGAACAGCAGCCCATCGTCGATTCAACAGCAGAGAAGCTACTGGTCCAAGCCTTCGCCGGCACAGGCAAAACCACAACACTGGTTGGTTATGCCACCCACCACGCCTCGGTGAAAATGCTTTATCTCTGCTACAACAAACCCGTCGAGCTCGCAGCCAAGGGACGCTTTCCTCGCAATGTGGTCTGCAAGACGGCGCATGGCTTGGCTTATGCGGTCTATGGCAGCCAATACGCCGCCAAACAGACCAATAACTTACGCCTCACCGATATCGCCAGGGCCATCAATACCCAGGACTGGGAGCTGGTACGAGATGTGCTGAGTACGCTGAACAACTTCATGGCCAGCGCCGATAACGAGCTCGGCCGCGGACACTTTCCCAGGTTTCAGGGTCAACGAATGCTCACCAGCGCGCAGGAACGATTTCTGGACAGTGCACTGGGTGTCGCCAGAATTATCTGGAACCGGATGATCGACCTGCAGGACACGGGAATGTTGATCACCCACGATGGATATTTAAAGCTGTATCAGTTGAGTAAACCTGACCTGAGCCAGCGATTTAAGGCGATTCTGCTCGATGAAGGTCAAGACGTGAACCCGGTCATTGCCGACTTGGTAAGGATACAGCGCATCTGCAAAGTCACCGTCGGCGACCCTCACCAGCAGATTTACCGTTTCCGTGGTGCCGAAGACGCTCTCAACAGCGATTGGATGGCCGATGCAGAGCGCCACTACCTGACCCAGAGCTTTCGCTTCGGTCCAGCAGTCGCGCATGTGGCCAACATCATCCTTTTTTACAAGGGTGAAACTCGAAAGCTGCAAGGGTTAGGCCCCAAAACCCAGGTTAAACGTGCGCTTCCTGAAGACCTACCGCATCGCACATACATCCATCGCACGGTTACCGGCGTCATAGAGAACGCGCTTAGTTTGGTAGCGAGCAAGCCTAAGATCTATTGGGTAGGTGGCATCGACAGTTATTCATTGCGCGACCTGGAAGACTTGTATCTGTTCAGCCGCAACCAAAACCAATCCGTGCAAAACCGTAAGTTACTGCGCGATTACCGGGACTTCTCGCAATACGTTGAAATTGCCGAGGTGAGCCAAGACTCGGAGATGCTGCGATCGATCAAGATCATCGCTGCCTATCCCGATCTGCCTCAGCGCATCCAGACACTACGCTCTCGGTCAGTAGACAACGAGTTGGATGCCACGATCACACTGACGACAGGGCATAAAGCCAAGGGGTTAGAGTGGGACTTTGTCAGCCTGTATGACGACTTTAGCGCTGACCCTCTGTCCCCCGATATCGATCAGGGTCGTAAAGACGATGAGCTGAATTTGCTGTATGTGGCCGTGACGCGGGCAATGAAGATACTGGCATTAAATTCGATGGTGTTATCCATCATGCAGCGCTATGTGGATGCAAGAACATCTCTAGCAGGGCAAGTACGCTAAAGGGAATTTGCACCCAGCAGAGCGTCTTTGATACCTCTGTTAGGCGGCTCATAGACGGCTAGTAGGGAGACTCCAATTTCTGCTCATAATCGAGATCTTCTTGCGAGATGTGGAAGAAATCTTTTTCAACGCCGCATATTTTTATCGCACGCTCTAATGAGACGTAGTCCCAAGCGGGTTTAAGATCGCGATCAAAACTCACCAACGCATATGTATCTTTGTCGGATGAAATGCCCACGCCCTTGGGGTAATGCTCCACCCATGAGCTGCGGGCTACAATTTCTGAAAAGCTCAACTCGCGCTTGAGACTGTACCAATGTGGACGCTTTATTTTGAATAGGCCAGATTTCTGCAACTCACTCACGGCTTTTACGAAAATTTCTTCAACAACATTAGTCACGGATGTGCCGGTGTAATTTTTGAGCTGGGAACATAGAAATATAGACGTTCCATCTGAATTCACTCGCACCCTTAAAAAACAAGTACCTATGTGATCAAATCCTGGAAACTGAAAACGTCGAAAATCTTTTTGATAGGCCGTCATAAGACGCTCGTAGTAATGAGATTCACTAAGATGCTACACCGACCAGGCTTAAACGTCAGCTTCGCCAAGCAACGAAAATCACCGATTCAGTCGCAGAGTATTTCCGGTTGATTGCACATCCTCAATACTGAAAACCTGGCAGCTCCACACATGAAGGATGTCGCCATGAGTCGCCAGGCATTTGAATACCATACCGAATTCGCCCCGCTGAACTATCTCGTCCGAACCAAAAAACTCTTCATGTTCAAGTCCGAAGAGCCATCTACCGAACCTGACATTCAAGGTTTCCTGCAGGATCCGGAACACCAGCAGCGCCTTGCTCAGCTAGGCCAAGAGGGTTGGGAACTGATCAGCGTTCAACCCGTAGTCAGGGGCGAAGTCCAGATTGGCAATCAAAATGCCCAGGGCTGGGCATACGGCATTGCCTTGCCCACCGGCTATCTTCTTTTCTTCAAACGCTCGATCCACCGAGACTGAGGGTGCAGTTACCGTACGAAGAAATCCTAACGGCCCGGAATATGGTTTTCTTGCGGCGACTATAGTGTGATCACGGCAAGCTGACGGCAACAGGAATGACTTGAGCCTAGCCGTGATCCAGACACTGCGTCTACCCGCCCTTACATGCCGATTCGTATTGACAGGACTGATCTCGCTTTTCGGGATCATTCTGTCTACCTCCCAAGCGGTAGCTGCTTCTGCCTCCGAACAGGCCAACCTGGACGTCATGATCCGCCAGTTGAATGCCTTGGAGGACACAGCACGTCGTAGCGCTCAAGTAGCAGACGAGCCGGGCAAACGGTACTTCTTCGATTACCAGCGCTTGGCGGGTGACATCGCCCGCATCCGCCATGGCTTGGAGGGCTACCTGACGCCAAGCCGAGCCCAACCTCGGGATCCAGCCGAGCTTTCGGGCCAATACACCACCGAAGGTCGCAAGCCATGAGCATGAACGGCGCTCAGGCGTCCGCCTTTCAAGCGGCGAGTGGTTTCCCGGCTTCGTCGAGCTACCTATTTTTCGTCGGCGTGGCCGTGGCTATCACGTTCGTGTGGGGGGCCTGGGCCGTCTGGAGCTGCTACCGAGGATGGGCCACCGGCAACCTTGACCGGACGATTGCTTCGACCTCTTTGGTTCGCATCCTGCTGCTTTGCATGATCCTCACCACCTTTGTACTCAGTTGATCGTATTGGAGACTCACCATGAATTTGCTTTCACAAACACGCTACATGCTGATCGGCATGCTTGCTCTTCCACAACTGTCCATGGCTGCCCTCCCCCAGTCCCAACCTCCGACTCGAGGTGAGGGCTCTAACCTGATGCAAACCATGCAGAACTACGCCTTTGACGGCATGTCGCTGATGGGTCTGATCGTCTGCGCCGTCATTTTCACCGGGGTAGCGTGGCACGCCTTCGGCGTTTACCACGAGATCCAACACGGCAAGAAGAAATGGGCTGATCTTGGAGCGACGGCCGCTGTCGGTGTGGCCATCTTGGGTGTCGCCATCTTCCTGATCACCAAGGCAACTAACATTCTTTAAAGAGCCTTGGCCATGACAGAACTCTCTGACGATGGGACGCTAATTTTCCTCCCGGTGCGGCTGAACAATCAGCCGGTCATCATGGGCGGCCTCACTGCCGATGAAATGTGGGCAACCCTAGCGATCAGTGCCGGCTCAGGATTGGTAATTGGGATTCTGGCAGCAATTTTGACCCATATCTGGGCGCTGATTATCGCCACAGCCATGCTCTTTGCGATCCTTGGGCTGACCCTCTCCAGCCGTTTTTTACGACGTTGGAAACGCGGCCGACCGGACACCTGGCTCTACCGCCAGATGCAACTGAGCGTTGCACGACATCTTCCTACCTGGAACAAGGCCCACCTGATCACACGCACGGGTGCGTGGACCTGCCGTAGAACGGGGGCTCAATGACTTATCGAAAAAAAGTGGACGCCCAACTGTCCCATATCAACAGCCTGCGCCTGGTCATTGGCCTACTGATTGCCCTGGGTCTTTACATGGCCTACGGCTGGCAGAGCGCGCCGCGTGATCTGACTATTCATGTGCCGCCTGACCTCCGGTCGGGCAGCACCCGTCAGTGGTGGGATGTCCCCCCAGAGTCTGTGTATGCCTTTGGGTTGTATATCTTCCAGCAAATGAATCGTTGGCCTGTCGACGGGGAAACCGACTACGAAAACAACATCGCCCGTTTGGGCGGCTACCTCACGCCCAGTTGCAAAGCTTATCTGCAAAAAGACTTCGAACTGCGCCGCAACAGCGGGGAATTACGCAAGCGCGAACGTGGTGTATTTGAAATACCAGGTCGAGGCATAACCGATACCTCGGAGCAGCATGTCGAGCAGCACAGTATCAACGACTGGACGGTGAACTTGGATATCACTGCCGACGAGCATTACGGAGGTGAGCGTGTAAAAAGAGCTCTGGCTCGCTACCCCTTGCACATCATTCGTTCCGACGTTGATCCCGAAAAAAATCCTTTTGGCTTGGCTTGGGACTGCTACAGCAGTAACCCTCAGCGCATCGAAGTCTCCGCAAAACCTGCCCGTTCGGGAGGTAAATGATGATGCGTCGGCTGCTGATTATCGGATTACTGATTCTCAACTTCTGCGGGCTGGCCAACGCCGTTGAAATTTTACGCTGGGACCGAATTCCACTGGCACTGCCTTTGATCGTCGGCCAGGAACGCATTGTCTTTGTCGACCAAAATGTTCGAGTGGGTCTGCCCCGGAATTTGGTTGATAAGCTGCGCGTCCAGAGCACGGGTGGCGCACTGTACCTTCTGGCCAAAGAACCCATACCTCCGACTCGCCTGCAGCTCCAAAATATGAGCAGTGGCGAAATCATGTTGGTGGACATCATCGCTACAGAAGGCAAACCAAATCAGGCTGCGCCCGAGCCTGCAAAAATTGTTGCCGGTGAAGGTCCCTCGCCTCGTTACGGGCAGGCCAGCTCTAAGCCAACGACCAGTCGCGCTCCGGCCACCATGTCGGAGCCCAACGTTCAAGACGAGGATCCACCGACACCTCGCCGTGAGACGCCTATCCCTGTGGTCATTACACGCTATGCCGCACAGATGCTATATGCCCCTCTGCGCACCGTTGAGCCTGTAAACGGTATCGCCCAGGTCAATCTTAAGCGGGGCCTTAACCTCACCACTTTGCTCCCGACGTTGCCGGTCGAGGCCTCTGCATTAGGAGCGTGGCGGTTAGACGACTACTGGGTGACGGCAGTGAAACTGCGCAACACCAGCACTCAGCAACTTGCACTGGATCCTCGGGATCTGATGGGGGACTTCACAACGGCGACGTTTCAGCACCCGTACCTCGGCACCAAGGGTGATGCAAGTGACACCACAACGGTTTATCTGGTGACACGCGGCCATGGTTTGGCCGAATCGTTACTGCCGGCGGCCGTCAGCCAGATCGATCCGAAAGGAGGTCGCCGTGAAGAGTAATCCTCTGGTCAAATTCCTGGTCATCCCTTTCGCGATCATGGCGTTATTCGTGGTGGTCAAACTATTCAGTAAGGACAGTTCTGAGAAGCAGGCTCAGGCTCCAGAAACGCTCGTGCTCAGTACGGGGGAAGCTAAAAAGCTTGGCGTTGACGGCGATACCCCCGGCGACACGCTGCGCACCATCGTCGTGGAAAGCAGACAGCTCAAAGACCAGGTGTCCAATGCGCTGAAGAACAACGATGAGTTGAAGCAACAAAACCTTGAGCTACAAAGACGCTTGCAGTCGATCAACGACAACGTTGACAGCAAGCTACAAAACGCCCAGCAAACGATGAAACAGGAGTCACAACAACAGAGCCAGACCATCCTGGATACGCTGCAGCAGCAATACAACAGCCTGAGCAGCAAATCAGCTAGCAGCAATCAGTCTGGATCGGATTTGCCGATCGGATTCGGCGTTCAGCCTGGTGATGGGCAAGACTTCAAAGGCGCACCTGGACCGGATGTCGTTTGGATCGAGCCACAGGACGCTACTCCTGTCGATATCAATGGAAAGCCCATCGCTGCCGGATCCAATCAAACCGCCTCGGGATTTAACTTCCCCACCTCCTTCGGCGAGTCCGTAGATCGAGGCCAAAATGCTCTGCGTACGGGCGCTCAGAACGTTGCGAGTGAGATCTCGCCACAGGAGGCCCGCAAACAGGTACGCAAGGTCTATACGCTGCCACAGAACTCCACATTGATGGGTTCTGTCGCGATGTCCGCATTGATCGGCCGAGTGCCCATCGACGGCACGGTCAACGACCCCTACCCGTTCAAAGTGCTAATTGGCCCGGACAACCTCACCGCCAACGGTATCGATTTGCCCGACGTCGCCGGCGCCGTGGCCAGCGGCACAGCGTCCGGCGACTGGACCTTGTCTTGCGTACGCGGGCAGATCAAAAGCCTGACTTTTGTCTTTAATGACGGCACGGTACGCACGCTGCCACAGCCACAAGAAGAAACGAATGGCAGTCAGAACAGCAATAACCAGAACAATGCTAACCAAACCACCATCCAGGGAGGCCTGGGCTGGATCAGCGATGCCTACGGTATTCCGTGCATCAGTGGCGATCGTAAAAGCAACGCCTCGCAATACATCGGTTCCCAGGTACTGATTACCGCGGCCGGCGCCGGCGCTGCCTCCCTCATCAAATCGGATGGAAACAGCAGTTCATTTATAAATCCGCAGTCCGGGACCATCGGTTCAGTTGGCGGCTCAGGCAGTGACGCCATGGGCAAGATCATCGGCCAAGGTGTCAATGATGTGTCCAGTTGGGTGAACAAGCTCTACGGGCAAGCCTTCGCGGCAGTGTACGTGCAGCCCGGGGCGAAAGTTGCCGTTCACCTGGACCAGCAGCTGACCATCGATTACGAACTCCAAGGCCGCAAGGTCAACTATCGCTCAGGAGCCCGTCATGCTTCGACTGCGCTTGACTAATCATTCTTTGAAAATCGGAATTTACCTGGTGATCGTAATGCTCGGGACTGGCTGCTCCACCAGTAAGGACGAGCTTCTTCCCCATGGCGACAGCACGATGATGGACGTTTGGGATCAAGGCGCCAGTGGCTCAAGCAGCACCGGGAACCGGCAGTTGCTCGATGCCCGCCAAGACCTGCGCAGGCCTTTGCAAACCGATCAGACGGTTCTGGAAGAAAATTCGAGGTTTACGCGCTCTTCTCAAAACGAGATTTACAGCCAGTTCAAGCGTCTGCCCAACCCCGACCTGGTGATGTACGTATTTCCTCATTTGGCGGGCTCTGATCCAGCCCCTATCCCGGGCTACACCACAGTGTTCCCTTTGTACCAGCGCGTGCAATACGCCATGCCCGGTGAACGCACGGAGGCTTATTGATGAGTTTTTTTGAGCGCTTTAAAAGACACGGCTCAGACCGAGTCGAGCCGGACCTCGCCGCTAATGCTACCGAGCATGTCGACGTGCAGGCATCAGCGACTGAATCTTTTGAGGCTGCGACCGAGCGGTATTTCGCACGCCTGGCTGCCATGGGCATTCCCTCGCCGAGTGATTGGCGCAACCCAAAGAAAAAACCAGCGACTACCGCTGACGTCGACCGCATGTACGACGTGAACCCCTCTTTCGTGGATCTTCTGCCGTGGGTGGACTATCTGCCGGCAGAAAGAGCCATGCTGTTGGAAGACGGCGTGTCTCGTGCCGCGTTCTTCGAACTGACACCGATCGGTACCGAAGGTCGAGATCCCGACTGGTTGCGCAAAGCCCGGGATGCCCTGGAAAACGCCCTGCAAGACTCTTTCGATGAGCTTGAAACCTCCCCGTGGGTCGTGCAGTTGTACGCTCAGGACGAAACCAGTTGGGACAATTACCTGCAGCAGCTGCACGACTACATCCAACCCCGAGCACAGGGCAGTGACTTCACCGAGCTATACTTGAAGCTGATCAAGCAGCACCTGGAAGCCATTTCCAAGCCAGGTGGGCTGTTTGAAGACACCAAGGTCAGCCAACTGCCTTGGAGGGGCCAGCAACGCCGTGTCCGCATTGTCGTCTACCGACGCACTCAGGGGGCACAAGCTGACGTGCGCGGCCAAGCACCTGCCCCCTACCTAAAAATAATCTGTGATCGCTTGGTAGGCGGGTTGGCGAACGCCGGCATTAAAACCCATCGCATGGATGGCCAGGCTATCCGACACTGGTTGATTCACTGGTTCAATCCACGGCCTGACCATCTCGGCCCTGCAGACGCTGATATCCGCCGTTTTTATGAAGTGGTTTGCAAGCAGGTTCCGGCAACTGTGGAAGGCGAGTTGCCGCTGGCCAGCGGGACCGACTTTTCGCAAAACCTGTGTTACCGCGAACCGCTGTCGGATACAGAGAAAGGCTTGTGGTACTTCGACGGCCTGCCCCACCGCGTGGTGATGCTCGATCGTTTGCGAGAAGCGCCCAAGACGGGCCACCTGACCGGTGAAACACGCAAGGGCGGTGATGCGCTCAATGCGCTGTTCGACAAAATGCCAGAGGACACCATTCTCTGCATCACCCTCGTGATCACTCCGCAGGACATACTTGAAGGCCACCTGGAGCAGCTTTCACGCAAGGCCGTTGGTGACACCCAAGCGTCGATCCTGACCCGCGA
The DNA here is from genome assembly GCF_963879675.1 of Pseudomonas sp. Larv2_ips. Classification (NCBI taxonomy): domain Bacteria; kingdom Pseudomonadati; phylum Pseudomonadota; class Gammaproteobacteria; order Pseudomonadales; family Pseudomonadaceae; genus Pseudomonas; species Pseudomonas sp. Larv2_ips. The sequence continues at coordinate 327,084 of NZ_CAWOAW010000013.1, read as the reverse complement.
AGACGTTGCTGTCGCCCGCCAGTTGCTCGGCCGCAAGCACAAGCTGTACCGGGGTAGCGTAGCGTTTTACCTACGCGGGAAAGACGACTTGGAGCTGCAGGAGCGCAGTTTGCAACTGAGCAGTGCTTTGCTGGGAGCGGGTATGGAGCCCGTGGAGCCCCGCGATGAGGTTGCCCCCTTAAACTCGTACCTCAGATGGTTGCCCGGCAATTTTGATCCCAATGAGCGCAAAGCACTGGAGTGGTACGCGCAACTCATGTTCGCTCAACACATTGCAAACCTGGCTCCCGTCTGGGGACGGTCGACCGGAACCGGGCACCCAGGTATCACCCTGTTTAACCGAGGTGGAGCACCGATCACCTTCGACCCGCTGAACAAACTTGACCGCCAGATGAACGCGCATCTGTTCATCTTCGGCCCTACGGGTTCAGGAAAGTCGGCCAGCGCAACAAATATCCTTAGTCAGATCGTTGCCATCTATCGGCCGCGCCTTTTCATCGTTGAGGCCGGCAACAGTTTTGGCCTGCTGGGGGACTTTGCCAAGAAGCTCGGATTGACGGTTAACCGTGTTCGGCTCGCACCTGGATCAGGGGTTAGCTTAGCGCCCTTCGCCGATGCCGAAAAATTGATTGAGCCCACCGCAAACGTCAAAACGCTCAAGGCTGATGACCTTGAGGCCTCGGACGAACACCTGGCAAGCCAAACCGAAGATGAACAACGCGACATCCTGGGTGAAATGGAGATCACGGCCAGACTGATGATTACCGGTGGTGAAGATAAAGAGGATGCACGTCTTACACGGGCCGACCGTAGTGCCATCCGTCAATGCATTCTCAATGCGGCACAGAAATGTGTAGCGGAACAACGCATCGTGCTCCCTGAAGACATTCGTGAGGCACTGCGAGAGATGGGGCATGAACCGGGTATACCGGCAGCTCGAAGCTCACGCTTCCTTGAGATGGCGGAAGCCTTATCCATGTTCTGCATGGGCACTGAAGGCGACATGTTCAACCGCCCTGGTACGCCATGGCCCGAAGCGGACATCACCATTGTGGACTTGGCCACGTATGCCCGAGAAGGCTACAGCGCACAGATGGCCATCGCCTACATTTCGCTGCTCAACACGGTCAACAACATCGCCGAGCGGGATCAATTTAAAGGCCGCCCCCTGATCTTCTTCACTGACGAAGGCCACATCCAGTTGAAGGTTCCACTGCTGTCACCCTACTCCGTCAAGATCACCAAAATGTGGCGAAAGCTGGGAGCCTGGTTTTGGATGGCTACTCAAAACGTTGACGACGTGCCACCAGAGGCATCGGCCCTGCTCAATATGATCGAGTGGTGGATCTGCTTGAACATGCCGCCTGATGAGGTGGAGAAGATCGCACGCTTTCGTGAACTGACCCCAGCTCAGAAATCGATGATGCTGTCCGCACGCAAGGAAAGCGGGAAGTTTACGGAGGGTGTAGTGCTGTCCAAAAGCATGGAAATGTTGTTCCGGGTGGTACCACCTAGTTTGTACCTGGCGCTGGCAATGACGGAACCGGAAGAGAAGAAACAACGCTACGACATCATGCAGGCCACTGGCTGCAACGAGCTCGACGCGGCCATTGAAGTTGCCGCAACGCTAGACCGCTATCGCGGTATCGAACCTCACATCATCACATTTCCCGAGCAAGTCACGGCCTTGGAGCGCCACGTATGAGAACACTGAATTCCTTGACCCAAAACCTGATTGAAAGTCTGACCCAGTTGCTTGAACAGCCTGGTGAGGATGCTTTGCAGACGCTGGAGGTTTGCGCCCCCGTCCTGATAGAGGAACTGCAACAGGTTTTGGTTCGTGCGGTGGATCGTCGTGACATCGAGTCCCAACTTCACGCGGTGTTAGCCAACTGGCTGCGACAGCACCCACAACCCGAGAATGCAGAGAACGCTCTTCTTGAGGCCCTCCGTAAACAAGCGCTGCTTTCATCGAAGCCTGCCGAGGCTCGGGCATGACAGGCCTTCGCAAATTTTGGGTGATGCTGGGGTGCGTTTTGGCAGGCACATCAATGGCCTGCTTAGCCCTCACTCGAAGTGAGATACCATCTGCGAACAACACAGGTCCGTGGTTATTTGGCCCTTCCGAAGCACGCTGGACTGTGACTGAATTCGCGGACCTGGAGTGCCCCTACTGCAAGGCGTACACACCCGCGTTGAAAACCTGGATACAGCAGCAGAAGGATGTAAACCTGCAGTGGCATCACCTGCCACTGAATGTGCACGGTCCGGCCGCATCTCATGAAGCCAAGCTCGCTGAATGTGCCGGTGTGCTTGGTGGTGCGCCTGCCTTCTGGCAAGCCATTGACCAAATCTTTGACCGGACCGGAAGTAACGGTGAGGGCTTCAAAGGGGATCTGAACGTTGTTGGTGTTACTAACCAGGCCCTGTTGTCCTGTGCAGCCACCGACAAAGTGATCGCCCAGCATGTGGACCAGCAGGCGGCGGAGGCCATCAAAGCCGGGGTAACAGCCACTCCTACTGTCATTATTAGAGACAACACGACAGGCCGCTCCGTAAAGCTTGAGGGACCTGCTGATGGGGTGTTGTTGTTATCAGCCATTGATTGGTTAGCTCAAAAAAGGAGCAGCAACCCCCTATATAATGACCATTAAATCAATCAGCTTTGCGCTCTAACTCGTGGCGTCCAGGAACTGGAACTGGAACTGGAACAGCAGAACTGGCAGCACCTGGTGCCCGAGGCTGAAGGCAAGCGCTTGATCCGGGAATATTGGGAATGGGCCGCCGCTGAACAAGCGGCAGGTCGACCTACAGGGCCGGGCATTCCATAGCCGACCCACTCCCCCATTCCACAGCCGTGCTGTTGCCGGCCGGTGAACGTCAGCTGAACACCGTTGAATTCCAGCAGCTGGCCGGGGTGGAATGGTTCGCCGATATCGACAACCCGCGCACCCGGCGCGCGTACCAAATCGACTTGGAAGACTTCTGCAGCTTTGTCGGCCTCACCGGCGTCGATATTTCAGTGCTGGTTCACCGTCGTACCAGGTGAAGGACTGGCGTTTAGATCGCAGCCCAATCCGGCGAGTACAAAAGCGCGAGCCAACCTGCAGCGGCCAAGAACGGACCAAAGGGGATTGGGTTTCTGCGATCAATTTTGCCCGCCGCGATCCACACGCCGGCAACTAAGGTGCCCACCAGGGACGACAGCACAAAAACGCCTGGCAGGATCTGCCAGCCCCCCCAGGCGCCGAGCATGGCCATCATCTTAAGATCGCCTTGGCCCATGCCATCAGTGCCGCTGAACCGATTGGAAACGCCGCGAAAAATCCACAACAGCAGGTAGCCTCCAACTGCTCCCCACACTGCACTGGTCAGCGAGGTGAACAGTTCAACGCTGTTTACGATCAACCCCAACCACAGAAGCGGCAACACCAGCACGTCCGGCAATAGCTGATGATCGAGGTCAATCAGGCTCAAGGTCAGCAAACCCGCCGCCAGGACTATAGCCGCGAACGCAGCCAGGCCTACCCCATAATGCAACCCAGCCCAGCCCGAGAGCAGTCCCATGCCCAGCATGGTAAGACCCACGCGCAGGCTGAGGTGATCCGGTCGCCACGCCATACCGAGTCGGCCCGCGCAGTTAGGCCCCCGCACATTACCCAAAGTCCCTGATGCATCGAGTAGCCACTGGCGCTTCACGGCATAAGGCAACCGCACCGCCACGGCGCTGACCGGGAGGCCGGCCAGTAGCCCTACAAGGAATAGGCCCATCGGGAAGAATTCTTGAAAATTTAAATACTGAGCCAGAGCGCTCATGTGGGTTCCCTATTCATCGTCGTGGTGGGGACCATATTTCGGACCCGCACCACCTTTTGAGCACTGTTCAGCTTCTTTCAGGTCGTTAGCACGTCGCTTCACACCTCGCCGTTCCACACCGACACGACGCCCTCACGTTGTTCCTGGTTGCCTGCTCGCCACTTTGCGGCGCTCGAGCGTATCGCCTCGATCAGTTGTGCCATGGTCACTTTTCCTGCTTACTTCGGCGCCTTGCCAGCAAGTACGATGCTCGCCGGGGAATCTGCCATTTACTCTTTCGATTCCCGAACCTTTTGCTTTTGATGCCCGATTGTTACTGCGAGTATTACAAGCAGAAGAGCAACTCCTAGCCCGAAATTACCGCACTCCTTAGCGATGTAAAGCGCACCTGGAATAATCATGGCGACTGATACTGCTGCGAAAATCACTATTTTCATCACGATAACCATGATCGCTCCATATCTTTTGGTTAGGACGCGAAAATGGGCATCCTTCTACGTCTTCGGCCCCGACTTTCGGGCCGGGGCTTGTGGTGTACCTGGTGCGGTTTCCTACTTGTTCAGGTTTTAGGGCTGTGCGGAAAATTCTCAGTCTTCTTTGATTGGATAGAGACGCAGAGAGCAATCCCGAAACTGCCCCGCAAAGTCATAGAGATCGTCCTCCGTTAGAGATCCTGCAATATGGAGCCCCATCAGCAAACGCCACATTTGCGACACTGGCGCGGCTTGCTCCTGCATGGCGGGGTCTAGTAACAACTTACCAATTTCTACCAGAGCGCCATTCAACAGGGTCGTGTGAGCAACCGGACGGACAGTAGCAATGATGTCGATAATCAGCTGATCGACTTTTGCAGCAACCTCATTTCGGGCATTAGATGTCATGCGGTGATATTCCTTCGTTTTCCTCGGTTATTCGCCTTGGGCGGCTGCAAGGATCTTGGCAGCGGTCTGCAGTGCATCCATGCCCTTGCCCCACGATTGCTGCATGTAAAACGGCTGCGCCTCGACAATGCCGGAAGCGTCGGAGCGACTGACTTGCAGGGCATCGGCCACCGCCTGGGTCACTGCACCTTCCCACTCGAAATATTTCATCGCGGGTTTCCTAGACAGTGGTGAGCAAAAATTCACCATGGAAGGGGAGCGCATCAAGGGTTGGATCATTTTCAAAATGCTCTTCCCATTCCCGGCAAATTTTGAAGAAAAACATAAGCAGGTCTATGTCCTCACCGCCTGAACGAACGATGCTAAAGGCTTGTCGTTCTTTCTCAAGGCCTTTGATCACGCCATTTGGGCCTAACGCGGACAATGTTTGATTTCCAACACTGACCGAAACTCGCTTTACCACCAGGTGCTTCGAGGCGTTAGCTATATCGGCACATTCGCCAAACAGCCCATCAGCCTTTGCCCTCCAAGCACTATGAAAAGCCGCATCCCCCTTTTCATCTTTTGATTGCAGTATCCAGTCCCGCAACGAGGAATTGGTTACACAGAAATTGAAAAGGTGATCTCCCATCTCTTCCAAGTTAGTTGAATTCCAAGCGCGGCCAGCTTCTCGAAAGAGCTTCAGGGCGATATCACGTGGACACTGAAACACGGGGATTACAGGACTGATTGACATTTTCTTACCTTGACTGTCGCGAACGCGAAAGAGGCGCCCCTCTACGTCCACGGCCCCGGCTTTTTCAGGGCCGGGCTTGGGGCGCAGCTGAGCGTTTTCCTAGGTCAATCGTCCGCGCTGGAACTCAACGTCCAACCCGGAGCATACAAGATGGATTTTTCCTTCTCTTGATCGGCCGTTGTCTGCGAATCGAGAACGACTTCATCACGCTTTATTTTTTTCGGTTTGAAAGACGACTCCAAGCCCAAGCCAATTCTGCCTCCCTCTCCTTTGGTTTTCTTCTTGTACTGGCGGATCTGCTTCGCAAAGTCGCTCATTGCCTGATTTCGCTTTCTGCCCATGGGCTTTTTTCCTACTCGTTCGCCTTGTGGTTGGCCTTGTCACGCCACTTACCTTTAGCTCCTGATTGGGTGGTGCTGCGGACATCAAGTCGTTCGCCACGAAAGTCCCCATACGCCCAGTAAGAACTTCCGTTTTTCACCACCCACCCCTTGATCTGTTCGCCGTCAATCTGGGTTTCAAACTCTACTGCTGCGCTCATGGCCGTGGCCTCCGTTGGTTACTGATTAAAGGCAGCATGCCATCACGACGGCGAGCGACGGGCACTTTTCCTCGATCAATCTGCTTCAGTACGCTTGACGGGGCGCGGACCCGCTCCCGGTTGAGCAGCCACGCTGGCTGCCAGCTAACCGGGGCGGTGGCCCCTGCAAATCATTTCACCCTGTCGAGTCAGTCCCAATCGGACGTATCCCCTCGTTGATGCTTTTCCAGTGCATGGCCTACCAGCTCGACAGCCTGTTTGGCCGGCCCATCCAGCGTGTCTTGCTGTACCTGGCTCATCCAGCCTCGACAAGCCTCGATCCCGAGCAGTTCGTCTAGCGTAGAGCTCCGAATGGAGTAATGCTCAGAAACGACATCCCCCGCATACTGCGTGGTTTTAACCACAACGGACCGGGCAAAGAGAATAAAACGCTCAAGGGTAGTGACCTGGCGCTTAGTCCATTGGCTTCCCGCCCCTTCCGCCATGGCGTTCAGCCGATAGGCGAACAACGTGAAGTTCCCATGCTCAAGGAAGGCTTCAGGATTTATGTCGGCCTTCTTCAGCAGCTCTGAAACAAACAGCTGCCTGAGCTGCTCGAAGCCCGCATCATCCAGCTCGCAGGGCTCCGACTTGAGTCGAAGCGAGGATTCCCTGCTCAATAGATGCGTGAGAACGGTGAACCCCTTGGCTCGTTCGAACGCGCGCAAGAGTAGTTCGCTGCGTATTGCCGGTTCTTGGTGGCGGTCTAAAAAGAACTTCAATATGCGCCACAAATGCGTATCCGGGGACAGTGAGGTGAAGGTCGATTCGCCACTGACTATGACCTCTCCGGCGTTTAAAAGGGTCTCTATCACCGAGTCCGACTGCTCGATAGGAAAGTCGTCTATGTGAGCTTCCAACCTGCCCAATATCGCTCGCTGCTGAGCCTCGTCCTTATGGCGAAATATGTCGCAAAATTTCTCACTGTCCGTGAGCAGCGACTTCAGCGACTGGAGCTGCGAATTCGACACACCACCAAGCGGAAGTGCCAGCTCGAAGTAGCGATCGAAGGCCTCGGTGCTGCACACTCTGGATTCGCGCAGCCATTGAGCATGCGTGGCTCCATCGTAGGTCGTGTTCCTGAAGACCCAATCTAGGGTCGGGAACAGCTTCTGAATGACCCGTTCTACTCCCTCGCGACAGTCCGGAGGTGCGAGCGCCCAGATACCTTCGACCTTCGTTCTGATGCGGTCTTTTTCACCATGTCCTGCTTCTCGCCCCTTGCCGGTCAAGGCCAGCTTGTGCCGAGACAAGGCTTCGTAGCTGGACGGGGCGAAGGTTCTCAGGCACTCCAGGGCGAACAGGTCCACTCCGTTGATCTCGGCTACGTCGACACCGCGCAACAACCGACAGTGGAAGGCGAGCGTGGAGGTGTAACGGTAGACATCGCGAAGGTTATGGAAAAACTGATTAAGTCCCTTCCGGTATACGCTTCCCCAGTAACCAGCATCGAATTGGGCCGCCAGTTGTGGCTCGCTGGCCAGGATCGCGTTGAGTCGCTCGAACAGCACCGACTCCAGCCGCTCAGAGGACAATACCGGTACGCTAAAGGGTACTTGGATGATCTTTTCGAGGTATTCAGCCCCTTTGAAGCCGGCGCGCTCAAGACCTTGTTCGACGATGTCTCGCTGAAACAGCAGCAGGAACACCACGTTCGGGAAGTCCATATTGCCTTTCACCAGTTGAAACAAAGCCTTCATCTGCTCCGCAGACAACCGGTCGATGTCGTCCATCACGATCAGCAACGGATGGTCGCGCTTCGCCAGCAAGGTGCGTACCTCATGGCGGATTTCGCTTAAAGGGAGCTCAGCTTCCTTCGCCGACTTGTCCATACCCTCGGCACGATCCAACAAGAACTTACCGACCTTCTTCAGCGTCGGCGCACCGGCTGCGAGTACGGACAACGTAGTCAGTACGGCCATTGCCGTCTTAACCGCTGGCTCCTCAAGCCATGCACTGAGAGTCGACGTCACAAACGCTGAACCAAGAAAAAGGGGCAGGTACTTGGCGAATCCTTCCATAAGGGCCGCGCTTGCGTTGAGCTTCTGTCCATATTGGCGCAGCACCTTGGCCAGCTTTTTACCATCTTTGCTCTTGTCCTTGCGCTTGATGGCGAGAGAAACCTCATCGAAAAAGGACGCGCTCAGCTTCTCCTGACCACCCCATTCCCAAGGGTTGAACTCGATGACTTGATGCTCAGGCGTTGCGCTGAAATGCTGGAGTGCCAGATTCTTGATCGAGCTCTTGCCACTGCCCCACGCCCCCATCAAGGCGATCACCAGACTTTCTTTGTTCTTCCAGCTGGCAATAGCCGCTGCCAGGTTATTCGCGAATGCAGATCGCCCAAGCAGGTCTTGATCATGTGAATAGATCGGCTTGTCATCGGCGAAGCCCAAATCATTCATAGGTGTTCCTTAGCCAAATCAGTTGTCAGGTGAAGTCGCTGCCACAGCCGCGTTCGGGACGCTCCCATTCACTTCGTACTTCAACCAATTTTCCGTGCAGGGCTATCTTTTCCATTGTGTCTGTGACTGTCGGCAGACGACCCGATAAATCGGCTCTCGACATGCCCGCTAGCGGGCATGCAACAACTACTCTTTGATCAACCCACTTAAAGTTTTTCAGCAGAAATCCGCATATTTGTTTTGCCGGCAGCGCTAGGCAAGACCAGAGACAGATAAGTTCGCGCCTCGAAGTCAGAAAGCTCAATCCATGCGCCTGTTTGCTTGGCGAAAGTGAGTCCATTGATGATGGTATTAGTCAGCGCCTGCAGGCTGGTCCAAACCTCATCCTTAAAAATCCGATACTCGCGCTTGGCTGGGTTTCCTGCCGAGTTTTCGAGCGTGAGAGAAAGGTACAGATTGTCGTAACCGTTACCGTTGTCCTTGATGACGTGATCGAATTGCTCAACTTTGTACTTAGCCACTGATTCCATCCTCCGTAATGAGGGGCGCATTTCGTGCCCCGTCTACGGCCTCGGCCCAACATGTGCTGGGCTTGGGCATTACCGGGAATATTCATGGACATTACAGTCGAGGTGCTTGGTCGAACGCATTGAGATGGTTATCAGCAGACCAGATATAAACTCGTCTCGCCGGATTCAGTGAGCAAAGACGTTGCCAGTCATGAATAATGGATAGGTCACCGAGCCCACTGCCACGCATTGCGTGTGCCGGAAATTCCAACAACCAAGCGTGCATCTCATCCTCCTGCAAGAAGCTGATGGCCTTGAATGGGGAACGTCCCGCTAATGCGGCCTGAACCTGCTGAACAAAATTTTCTGCACAGCTACGTCGCATGCCACCATCACCGTTCTGCCCGATGTGATTACCAGTTTCGAGTATTGTGGCCATCGGCAAAAACAGCGACTCCCTCCCGTGTATGCGCTGCTCTAACTGCTGGAGCGTCTCAAGGTGTCGCTGGGCCTTCATAGGCACATTAAGGATCTCTACGAAGATGGAGGTGTCGATCAAACAAACAGCTGTCATTCCTCTCCTCCTTGTGTGCTTTGGCGAAGCCCCGCCAACCAGTCCAGTGCCTGAGCCTTACGCTCCTCCTCGGTGGTACTGTCTTTTAAAAATCGATCAAGAACCCGTCGCGTCATGAGTTGCCCTAGCGGACCTTGTGCCACCAATTCTGGGTATCGGTCTAGGTCACCTAGACGTACCAAACGGCTGTCGCCTTCTTCCGGGTCGCGATAACACGCAACCACATCAGCCAACGCACTATCAGGCAATGCGTCCATGAGCGCCGGGTTGTGTGATGTAAGTAAAACCCGCAGTTCCCTCTCTGCAGCGATGGCTTGGAGTTGCTTTACTAGGGTTTCCGCCCTGCTAGGGTGAACGCCATTGTCGATTTCTTCGATTACCACCAGCGCTCCCGCAGGAGCAGTCAATAGAGCCGCACCAATAGCCAGCACGCGAAGCGTTCCGTCAGAGAGCAAAGGGGCATCTACTTTCCTGCTTTTCTGCCCGAAGGACTCCACCAGTCGAACCATTACATCGTTGCGATCAGTCTTGATGAACTCGATATCAGTGATGTCTTGTTCGGGCAAAGACTTGATGAACGCAAGCAGCTTTGCCTTCTGTTCCGAGGTTTGGGAAATCTGATAGAGCACGGCTGAAAGATTGCTGCCGTCCTCTTTGATAAGGTCGTCTTTCACATATGCATAGTCACGCATCAGCGCAGGGCGCGGATCAAGAAACACCACATTACGCAAGGTTTCGCGTAAAGCTTTTGTCACAGCGGGAATTACACGCTGTGATTCCTGATGACCCGACTCGAATCGACCAGGCGTTTCAAGTTGATAAAAAATGGCTTGCCGGTTTGAGCAAGGGATATGGGGCTTATTCTTCCCACGCTTGAAATTATTGTATGCAACTCTGATCTCGTCAGTATGGGAGTTAGGCAAACCGTCTATTTGATATAGAGGTACTGCTTCACCATGCTTCACAACGCTTTCTGCCGTAACGACCAGTTGATCGGCTACAAGACCAATCGAGATTTCAAAATGGTCCCAGCTTTGCGGCATACCCTCGAATCGACCTCCAAGACTGAAGCTTACAAGAGGGTCGCGTAGCAGGTCGTTTGCTTGCCCTCGGACCACCGCATCCCCACTCTGAATAGATCGTGTGATGTCATCAAGACGACTCCCCTTGGCCAGCCAGTTAAGAAGTCGGATAGCCTCAAGCACATTGCTCTTGCCCGAGGCATTGGCGCCGATCAAAAAGGTCATGGCCGACAACGGCAGGCTCGCCCTCTCGTAGCTCTTGAAGTTTTTCAGATCAATTGAAATCAACATACTTTTGATGCTCGTACAAGCGTCATTAAATGATTCTCCGCACAATGTCGCCCAAGCGCGCAGGATCTCCGGCACAGAGCTTCTTAACTGCTTCCAGGCTTTCTATGCCCAATATTTCGCTGATATGCCGTAGATCAATGCCCCGGCGCTTAAGCTTGACCGCAAGGGTTCGCCGTCCAGAGTGCGCGCTGGCTCCCTCGATCCCTGATTGAGCGAACAGCCTGGAGTACAACCGACTGAGTTGATTCGCACTGTAGTACGTCTTCCCGTCACGGCGCTGGGCGCTGAGTTTCAAACCCTCGCCAGTTCGACCGGAGACGAACAACGGTGAATCAGGGTCTAGGCCCCGATAAGCCATCACCCTGGATGAAACGCCATGACCGCGCACAAGCCGTTCCTCAAGGTGAGCGTCTATCGCGTTGGTCAGCTTCTTACTGGTCCAGCACAATGGCCTTGAACGATGGTTGTAGGCAATTTCTGCACGTACCTGGGAGTCAATCAGCACCGTGCCGGATTCGGCCAGGTAATCGCTTACACGTAAACGGCAAACTTCTGTCACGGTCATGCCGGTGCCAAAGCATGTCAGCAACAATGCAGCATCTCGGTTGCCGTTCTCGGGGCTACTAACCCTGGCGACCTTCACCGCGTGTTCAAGCTGTTCATCTTCAATAACGATAGCCTTGGGCATGCATCACTCTAAGCGCTAAATAGTCATCAATCCTAACATAGTATGGCAACAAAAAGGCTGAGGATAGCCCCGGCCTTATGGTGCTTCTGTTGTTCACGGAAAATGGTACCAGGCGCTGCCCAGGGCTATCCCTCGGCCCGCAGGGCCTTTTCAATTTCAGCCAGGTCTTGTGCAAATGCCTGATCAAGCGGGCTCGGCTTCTTTTTCCACGGCTTGGTTTCGGGTTCCGGCTCTGCCGCATATAGCGTCACCGCGTCAGGCTTTGCTTGCAAGAGCTTCTCAAATTGCTCCTGCAGCTGTTGTCGCAGTTCATCTTTGGTCATTCAACCACTCTCGTTTTAGTCAGTTCAGGTTAGCGTAGGCAGCGGTATAGCCTCACATGGCGACTGCCATGCGGTCGGCCGGGTACTGACGCATGAACTCCATGCTATCGCTGGCCGTGGCTTTCAACCAATCGGCATACAGCCCCTTTGGCAGAATAACTACCATGCGCTTTTCATCTTCGGGTTTATGGTAGTTGCGCATGAAAGGATGGTCATCGGCATTGATCGTGAGCATCGTAAAACTGTGCAGGATCCTGTCGGTACCAGGCTCGTGCCATTTCTCCCACAGGCCGGCGATTCCCATCAATTCACCATCCGACCGAACTATGCGCGTGGGAATGGATTTTCCCGTTCGCCAGTCAGGCTCATAGATCGCTGCTGCAGGAATAATGCAGTGGTGTGACTGACGCCAAGCGGTGCGAAAAGACGGCTTCGCACTCGCGGTCTCCGATCGGCAATTGTAGGTTTTGCGCGAGATTTTGGTGTCTTTGCTCCAGGAAGGGACCAGGCCGAACGAACCGGCGAGTACTTCATTCGGCGACGGCGACTCTGCCTCGAGGTCGACGTGTTCCGCACTGCGGATGAAGGGCCCGATGTAGCCTGGCCACAGATCCAGCTTGCCCTGTTCATAAGGTTCAACACCGAAGGTGTCAGCTACCCGCTGCGGCGCCGGTGCTTCGTAATGACTGCACATTTTGAAAACTCCCTCAATTCTGATGCCTCAATTGGCATTCACCGTCCAGAGCTGATCAAGCCTGGTGGTGTAGTTCGGGCTCATCAACTCACGACGCATTGCCCAGGCCGGCGCCGCCGGCACCGCTGCTGCGCGCAGCGTTCCACGGCCCCACCGGCTGTTGATTTCATCGAGAACGTTCATCACCTTGTCCGCTGCAGCTGGTTGCGTGTGCGCGAACAGGTCGTCGGTGAATTCACCTGGTTGACGAAGGTCCATCAACAAAATCTCAGCCTTGCTGTATCGGAACCCAGGGCGGAACAGGCGTTCCACCGCCTGTGTCGCGGCCTTGGTGATCAAACGCACGTCATTGGTAGGGTAGGGTAGCTCCACGACCACGCCGTTAGCGTAACGCGCCTCATCGGGGTTAAACATGCCGGTCCGGATGCTCACGCGGATCTTTTTGCACAGGGAATGCTGTGCCCGCAACTTCTCCGAAGCCCGCTGCGCGTAGGTGGCCACCGCCTCTTTGATCGGCTCGATCGTCTCCAGGCGCATGCCGAACATTCTGCTGCAGCAGATCTCCTGCTTGGCCGGTGCAGCCTCTTCCAGGGCCAGGCACGAAGTGCCAGCGAGCTCGCGTACGGTTTTCTCCAGGACGACGCTGAATTTGCGGCCGAGCAAGAGCGGATCCGCCTTGGCCAAGTCCATGGCCGTGCAAATGCCCAGGGCCTGCATGTGCGCCGTCATGCGTCGACCGATGCCCCAGACCTCTTCTACGGCGGTATTGCGCAACACCCAGTCGCGTTTGAACGGATCGCACAGATCCACGACACCGCCGGTTTGCGCCTGCAGGCGTTTTGCCGTGTGATTGGCCAGTTTTGCCAGGGTTTTGGTGTGGGCAATACCCACACCCACCGGGATACCGGTGTGCTTTAGGACTTTGGCACGGATCTTTCGGCCAAATTCGGTGATATCGCCGGGCATACCGGTCAGGTCGCAAAATATTTCATCGATGGAATAGACCTCGCTGTCGCTCACCATGGACTCAATCAGCGTCATGACTCTTTCGGACATTTGCCCGTACAGCGCGTAATTGCTGCTGAAGGCCACGATGCCGTGTCGGCGCAACGTGTCCTTGATCTGGAAATAGGGCGCGCCCATTTTGACGAAAGGTTTTGCGTCGTAGCTTCGAGCAATCACGCACCCATCGTTGTTGCTCAATACCACGATCGGCGTGGTGGCCAGGTCCGGACGAAACACACGCTCGCAACTGGCGTAGAAGCTGTTGCAATCGGCAAGTGCAAAAACGGGCAAGCCGGGAGCAAGGCCGGAACTATCGCTCATGGTCGCGCACGCTGTAGTTGACCACACCCCATATCACAAGCTCGTCGCCTTCCATTACGTACCTGGGGGGATATTTAGGATTTTCAGCTATCAAAATCACTTGGCCATCTCGATTGTGCAGACGCTTGCACACGCACTCGGCGTTGAGCGCCGCAATAACGATATCGCCATGACGAGCAGTTTTGCTTCGGTCAACGATCACCAAGTCACCGCTGAAAATGCCGATACCTTGCATACTATCGCCCTGGATCTTAGCCAGGTACACGTGTGGTGCACGGATTTCAAAAAGCTCATCCAGCGAAATCAACTTTTCCAGGTGATCGGCCGCAGGCGATGGAAAGCCGGCCGAGACAGGATTGGAGTACATCGGCAGAGGATGACCATCAGCGGCGATGGGACCAAGAAGGGTCGCGTTCATAAACTTGGCCTGAATAATTACTGTATGGATAGCCAGTTAACTGCGTAACCCGCTGCGTCGTCAATTTAAGCCGACCAAGTGCCATCTCTAATCCAATCCTCAAGAACCCGCCGCTCTCAAATACCCAAAGCCTCCAAATTCCTATTTCTTACTGCGCTCAAGACGACCATCCGGTCTTCTGTACCTGAATCCATATCAGGTACGGTGCCATGCTCCAGATCCTTACCCACCTTAGCGAAACGCGGCGCTGGCTGTTTTCACTGCTGCTGTTCTTGTCCACTGCGTCCCACGCGGAAACATGGGTCATCACTGATCAGGCACATCCTGTATCCGCACCTACTGGCGTGCGCATCATTCGTCTCGACGACCAGCAACGCCTCGAGGAGCTGCTATCTCGCCAGCTCTCTGCCGATCCGCGCCAGGCTGAAGCAACCATTCAACGTTTCCTATCAAGCCCTGCCGGAAAACGTCTTCAAAACGACCTGGCTCAAGCCCAGCAGGGCGTCACAGATGCCTGGAGTGTGGGTATAGAAAAGATCCCCGCAGTCGTCGTCGACCGCCGATATGTTGTGTACGGGGAGACAGACGTATCTAAAGCCGTCACGCAGATTGATCGAGCACGGAGCTTGTCACGATGAGACGCTCACGCTTTGCGATCCGCCCACTGTCACTGGCCATCACCTTCAGTTTGTCTTTCAGCGCTTCAGCAGCGATCACCTCGGCGACAATCATTGCATCGACGCTGTCACCTACGTGCCTGGAATACAGGGTGGTCGGCATTTGCTATTGGCTCCTCTGCACGCCCTTCGGTTGCAAGGTCAAAACGTCCACCAAGGTTCGTCACTACGTGCCGGACGCCGTGGTATCGGCCTACTCAAACACGGGAGCAAACCCGTGGATTGAGATGTCGCCTCTCGGTACGCCAAATCCTATGGCCCAAGCCGGTAATGACGGCACCACCAACCACGTTGCTGAAAACAACATCATCAAGTTCAAGGAGGCCGACGTTATTGGCCATCCTGGTGGTGCCACGTTAAGCCAATTCGCCAGCGCCTCGGGTTATGTCTGCAAAGGCGCAACATTGCCGCTCGTTCCTTATTTCCTCAGTACCCTCGACCCGATTGCGTGGAGATATGGTGTCCCGGAGGCCGTATACCCCGAAGCACTCATCCCAGGTCTGCGCGAGGTAGGCAGCCTGCTATCCGCAAGCAGTTGGGGGAATGTCTATCCCCGTAGCGGTTTTCTCAACCAGACAGATGACTACAAGACGGGTGCTGTCATCGCACAGCGCGCCGGCGACGTCGTTACTCGTCTCGGCCAAGCACATGTCTATTTACCGATGCTCGCCCTTCCCTATCCCGGCTACTGGCCAGCGGGAGCGCTGCGTGAAGGTGACGCCTCGACAGGAAAGTGGCAAGAGCTTACCCCTGTGCTTAACCCCACCTGCGCGACATTCCCAACCATCCTACCCAACATCGACTCGCAGGATGGCGGATATGCATGGGCACTCTGGCGCCCTTACTCATGCTGTCAACGTCGTGGCCAAACCTTCCTCGGCAGCACCGACTTCCTATGAACCTAAGCGACCGGAGCACCACATGAAACTCACCCCTTTGGCGATCTGCCTCATTTGCTGTTTTAGCAGCGCAATAGCGCAATCTGCCGACCCAATCAACGTCTCGTCCTCTGGCAGCGTTATCGGTGACGACGTGCTCTACAACATCGGCGGGGGGAATGCCGTGACCATGGGGAGCGCCGGCAACATGGACAGTATTTCCGTCGGCGGCGGCTGGAACAACAACCTGGTCTGCGGAAACATGAGCATGAGCAACACCCTGCAAAACCAGTTGAACGGTGCCACCTCTGGATTCCAGAACATCATGAGCTCGGTGGTACAGAATGCCACCAGCGCAGTAGCCTCGCTGCCAGCATTGATCCTTCAACGCGCAAACCCGGCCCTGTACAACCTTATTACCAACGGCATCCTGCAAGCCCGATTGGACTTTGACCGGTCCAAAGGCACTTGCCGGGCTATTGGTGAAAAGATGGCGGATATCGCCGGTAATCAAATGGGTTGGGGCAAGCTCGCTGAGGGTCAAGCAATGAGCCAGACGCTGACCACCAACACGGACGCAGTGTCGGCTGTGGAACAAGTCGAAAAGAAAGGCGGCAATGATGGCGTCACCTGGGTCGGGGGGGATCGAGCAGGCGGTTCAGGCCAAAAACCTATTCGTATCGTGGGGGACGTCACCAAGGCAGGCTACAACCTGCTGAACAAACGTGCCGCCGGTGATACCTCATCGATCAATAAGGACAGCTGCAACAATGGAATGGTGTGCAACGTCTGGTCATCGCCGCAAGAGGCCACGACCTTTGCCAATCGTGTGCTGGGGGAACAGCAACAACAGACCTGTGACAGCTGCCCTAAAACGGTTACAGCCGCAGGCGTAGGGCTCACACCGCTGATCCAGGAAACTTACGACACCAAGTTGAAGGCCCTGCAGGAGTTACTCAGCGGAGGCAAGACTCTGTCGGTCGATAACCTGGAAGCAGCGAGCAGCAATTCGCTGCCCATCACCCGGGGCGTCGTAGCAGCCCTCAAGGATGAGCGGGATCAGGACGTACTGGCTCGTAGACTTGCCTCAGAAGTCGCGTTGTCCGACGTTTTGGAGAAGGCCCTGACCCTTCAGCGCACCTTGATGGCGGGCAGTCGGGAACCGAACGTTGCAGCCAATGACCTCGCCGTCCAAGCGGTGGGCCAGCAAAGCTCATCGCTGCAACAGGAAATTGGCAATCTGAAGATGGAACTGGACATGCGTCAGCAGCTCGCGAAGAACTCACCACTGACCATCATTGAACGTGGCAAAGCTCGGGCCGAAGATTCACGCGGCGTGTTTCCAGGAGATCCAGAAACGGACCGCCTGAATCAGTTGCAATCACCTGCCAAGAGCAAACAGTGAGGTGTAGGCCATGACTGACAATCAGGATCCTGTCGCCACCCCCAACCTTTCAATGACTCGGCGAATCGGGCGGGGACTTCTCGTGATAACGGGTGTTTTACTCGCAACCACCTGCCTCGTAGTTCTACTCAGCACCGTCTTGATGAGCATGTTCGACAGTGTCGAGGAATGGCAAGGATGGCGTGTTGACAACTACTGGCCGCTCTTCACCTGGCGAGTGATGCTCTATATCGCACTGGCGGTTGCCTGGCTCAAGCTCAAGGCTCGGTTGCCGCAATCGAGGCGCAAAGGCCTGTTGAAGATCGAGGTCATGGTGGCTTTATTGTTTGCCATGGTTGAGATGAGCAAAGTGCTGTATCAGGCAGGAGGTGTCCAGTGACGCTCTACACCAATGACTATTTGGAGTACTACCTGACGCTGGTCGGCTGGATCATCAACAACGGTATCTGGGATATGGTTTCAGATACCGGCTTGTTCGCACTGCCCTTCTGCATAATCGTGATTCGGGAATGGATCAAGGTGCGTGGAGAAGGGGCTGACGAGGGTAACAAAGGCGTACTTTCACTGGCCCGGATCGAGACCAACATCTATGTTGGCTACGTCGTTGTCGCATTCTTCGCGGTCCCTGCCGTCAATGTGAGCTTCGATACCTTGGCGTTCGATCAAAGTAGAGCCCAGCAATGCCAATACAACTTACCCAAACCAGCTGACACCGGCTGGAACACGACATTTAGCTCTTTGGCTGGAAAGAGTGCGCAGATGCCCATGTGGTGGGCTTTCATGCATGCGCTGTCAAAAGGGTTAACCAACGGAGCAGTCGCAGCCATCCCTTGTGGGACCGACCTGCGACAAGTCCGGATGGAGGTGAACAACACCAAGATCAACAACCCACTGCTGGCCCAGGAAATCGGCGACTTCACCCACGACTGTTACGGGCCTTCACGCGCCCGGCTCTTCATGCGTCAACCAGACTGGGGCACTAAAGCCAATGATCCCCAGTTCTTACAGGACCTCAGTTGGGTCGGCTCCCACTTCTTGCTGAACACCTCGGGCTACTACGACACGGACTACTCCAAGACACCTAGAACGTCCTGGCCATACAACGCTTCGCGTGATGTGGGGTTGCCACAGGTGAGCGGAGGTGGAGGATATCCAACATGTAAACAATGGTGGTCCGATAGCGGAGTAGGCTTACGAGATCGTATCAAAGATCAGGTATCTCCTGACCTCATGACAAAAATGCTTGGATGGGCGAAGTGGCTGTCCCAGGACGAAGTGACCGACTCGCTTGTTCGGCAACTGGTCTCACCGTCGAACCAGGTGAAAGGAGATGTTTATACAGACTACGGTGGACAAATTAACGGGACGGTGTGGAATGGCGCAGCCCGTGTTACCGGCACCCTAGGGGTAGCACTGGGCTCATTGGCCTACTTCCCGGCCATGGACATGGTTCGTCAGGCGCTACCAATGGTTATGGCGTTCTTGAAGATGGCGATGGTGATTTGCATCCCGCTGGTACTGATCGTCGGCGCTTATCAGTTGAAAGTAGCCATGACCATGACAGTTGTATTTTTTGCGCTGATCTTCGTGGACTTTTGGTTTCAACTGGCGCGGTGGGTCGATACCACAATCTTGGATGCCCTATATGGAGCAGGCTCACCGCACTTATCTTTTGATCCAGTGATGGGTTTGAACGCTACGGCTCAGGATGCGATCTTGAACTTCGTGATGGGGGCAATGTTTATTATTCTGCCCGTCTTCTGGGTAGGAGCGTTGGGGTGGGCAGGGGTCAGTGCAGGAAATGCCCTAGAAGGACTTACCAGCGGCACTAAAGATGTTAAACAAGCGGGATCGCAAGGCAGCAAAGAGCTGAGGAAAATAATCTGATGTTATGAGTAGCTCTTGGCAAGACGCTACTCATCATCATCCCCAAAAGTATGGCAGTTTCCATACATATCGTAATAACCCCAACCATCAGGCCCGTTTTGCCAACCAACGCCAAAAACCTCGTTAGAGGTCACCTTACGACGCGAGGAAAAAGTCACAACAACGACAGCGAAAACGAAACCGGCCATCAAAACCGCCAGAAACGCATGAGCAAACCAGTGCCATGAATAGGCCGCAAATGTTATCAGTGCCAGACGCTTCACCCAGCGCCAGGTAGGATTACTACTGAACCAAACGGCGCGCACGATCACACCCAAGCCATAACCCAAGCGGCTTGCAACTCCCGGAGTGGTGTGTGTGGTCATGATGCTCATCCTCGACTGCCTCATAACTAGAGGCGCTTTGACACTATTTATAGTCTTGATTTATCGCTGCTGCAAGCCATCTGACACAGAACTACACAGGCTGCTCCTGCCATATACCCACCTTTCAGAGCAAAAATGGCCCAAAGGGTAAAGGGTTCTGCAAAAGCGAATGGAATGGTTCACAAGGGTAAAAGCCCTACCCGAAAGGGCTTGCTACGCAAAAAGCTCGTCGCCCTCACCTGCTGTTAGTCGCAATTCCTGGAGCGACACTCAATAAAAAAGGGTTCGGAACCTCGTCGTGCAACTGTTCTGCGCAGGCGAAGCCACCTAAAGCGTCACACTGATGGCGTAACGCCTCTCGAAATACCCTAACGCAGCCGGTGACCTTTTCCCATTGAAGTAAACCCACCAGATAGCGGAAAAGCCAGTCCATGATTCATTGATGGAGCTGGTGATGTTCTCATTTTTCCGCCGCAGCAAAACCTTACCTGCTGCTGCCCCTTCACCAAACGGTTTTCTGAAACCTGCCCAGGGACAGGATTTGCTGGCGACCCCAAGGCGTCAAAAACTGCTGGAGAACATATGGCAGCGTGCTTCGTTATCGCGCTCACAGTTTGTGGAGCTCTATCGGCGCCCACTGGAGCGCTACGCAGAGTTGGTCCAGCAGCTCCCTGCCTCGCAGAACCACCACCATGCACACCCAGGCGGCATGCTTGATCACGGCTTAGAGATCGTCGCCTATGCGTTGAAGATTCGACAGACCTACCTCCTACCCATCGGTGCACCACCGGAGTCTCAATCGGCCCAGGCCGAAGCGTGGACTGCCGCAGCTGCTTATGGCGCTTTGATTCACGACCTCGGCAAGATTGCCGTCGACGTGCACATCGAACTGGAGGGAGGTAAAACCTGGCACCCATGGCACGGCCCAATCAATCGCCCTTATCGCTTTCGCTATGTGAAAGGACGCAATTACCAATTGCACGGGGCCGCTGCCGCACTGATATACGCGCAGATCCTTTCCTCGGAAATCCTAGACTGGCTCAGCGGTTTCCCCGAAGCCTGGTCGCAACTGATCTTTGTGCTGGCCGGCCAGTATGAGCACGCCGGAATATTAGGCGAGATTGTGGTCAAGGCCGACCAGGCCTCTGTCGCCCAGGAGCTTGGCGGTAACCCAGCTCGTGCGTTGTCAGCGCCAAAACAGTCCTTGCAACGTCAGCTGGCGGACGGTTTGCGTTACCTGGTCCGTGACACCTTCAAGCTGAATCAGCCTGATGGCCCGTCAGATGGATGGCTGACACAAGAGGCTCTGTGGCTAGTCAGCAAACCGATTGCCGATCAACTCCGCGCCTACTTGCTGACTCAAGGCGTTGAAGGCGTACCCAGCTCGAACGCCCCCTTCTTCAACATGCTGCAGGACCAGGGTGTAATCCAGACCAACGCCCAGGATAAGGCCATCTGGAAAGCAACGATCGACAACGGTAGCGGCTGGCGAAATACCTTCACCCTGCTCAAGCTTTCACCCTCACTGATTTGGAGTGATCCCAACGAACGGCCCACTGTGTACGCAGGCACCCTTGAGGTTGAGGCTGGCAATGCAGTGGATGAGCTTGCGGTGCAAAGTCACAGCGCTGCTCCAGTGAAAAGCTCACCTCAAGCGGCTGAAGCCAATGCTGCACCAGCGCCATTAACGCCGGCACCAACGGCATCAGCTGATAAAACACAACGTACTTCGGATGATCCGGCTGAATTTGACGCGCTACTGGCACTCCTAAATAATGTCAATGAGCCACTAGAAAACGCCCAAAACAGTTCCTTGCCAGCAATACAGAGCGCGTCTTCGAAACCGGATGATAGCGAGCCCCTCCACTCTCCTAACCCAGGAGGCGTGCATGCACCAACTGATAAAGAAGTCATTGTAATGCCCAGTAACACCGAGCTCGGCCAGAGATTCGTTGAATGGCTAAAACAAGGGATCGCCTCTCGAAAAATCATTATTAACGACACCAAAGCACTGGTCCATACCGTAGCCGGGACCGCTATGTTGGTGACGCCAGGAATATTCAAGCGCTACGTCCTTGAGTTCCCCCACATTGAACAGCAAGCCAAAGCACAGCAAGTTAACGCTTGGCAGTTGGTTCAACGAAGTTTCGAGAAGCAAAAACTTCATCGAAAAACCCTGAAGAGCCTGAACATATGGAACTGCGACGTAATCGGCCCTCGCAAATCAAAACAGCTGAAGGGTTACTTACTATTGGACCCCCTCACAATTTTCTCAGAAGTACCTCTCGATAACGCAAGCCTTTCTTTAAAATTAGGATCAATGGAGTCGCAACAATGACCACCGCCTTGCTACTTACGGAGGAATACATCTTTGCGCGTGACCTTCGACCAGCAACTGCAAAGATTTATCAATCCTCAGCCAAAGCGATGCTCGCACATTTCGGGGCTACCCCAATCGAAGAAATTGATCATAGGTCGATCCTTACGTGGCGAAAACAGTTTCTCGCGAATGGTAAGGCAAAACGCAGTTGGAATACCTACTCGAGCCATCTACGCACGGTATGGTCGTATGCGATAAAGCACGAAATGCTGAAACATACAACGGTCAACCCATTTAAAGAAACTTGCGTGACCCCCGCTAAACGCCCAAGCAAGATACTTAATGCCAAACTTATTCAGATATCTCGAAATTGGCTCGAAGCCCTCGAGGCTCAGGAGCGCTGCACACACGAGCGTAGCCAGGTTACACCTGCTTGGTTTTGGCTGGCTGTGTTCGAAGTTTTCTACTACACAGGTATACGGCTCAATGCACTATTGCATTTGCGCTACAAAGACGTCGATTTTGATAAGCAGATGATTCTAATCCGTGGAGAGACAGAAAAAACACACCGAGAGTTCTCAGTGCCCATCATGGAGGGTCTTGCGCCCCACCTAAAATTAATTGTGGATAAAGCGAAGCGCGCTGGCTTCACCTCAGATGACCAACTGTTTAACGTTAACCGTTTTTCAATGCATTACCGTGGGCGAGTAATGACGTCGGATCAGGTCGAAGCAATGTACCGCAAGCTGACCCAAAAATTTGGAGCTCGAATCACCCCGCATCGTTTTCGTCATACCTTGGCCACGGATCTGATGAAAGAACCAGATCGCAATATCCACCTCACGAAAAATCTGCTGAATCATTCGAACATAGCGACGACCATGAGCTATGTCGAGGTCGACTACAGCCACATGCGCACAGTCTTGCATGAGCGTAGCGTGATGCAAGGGGCATTAAAGCGTATCCGGCGTGAAGACTCGAGCGGACAGTCTTCACGATCACATGGGACGGTCAGAAGGCTAGACAGACCGACTGTGAAGCTGACCTCTTCCAAAGCGTTGGAAGAAATAGCTATAGCCATGGAACTTTCGACGAATCCAGCGCTTAAGCAAGCTTTGAATCACGTAGCCAATTATTTTGGAGAAATACAGGAACCTTCGAGCGATCAGGAACATCCGCCTGTAGAAATGAATACCCTAGCTGCACTCATGTCTTCTGCGATCAGAAGGCCAAGCATGGCATCAGGGTATTCGCTCGCTCAATTAGCGAGACCAACCAAATTATCACCATAACTACCGATCACGGATAAGCGCGCCGGCGGAGCAGCAGCGCCCTACCGCTTACTAGCACGTTTCGCGCATGCCAACGTCGCGTTGGTAGAGGATCCTGCGCGCAAAAGAAATGTGCGCACAAAAAAAAGGCAAAAAAAAGACGCCTAAATAGGCGTCTTTTTTAACGGATATGGTCGGGGTAGGGGGATTCGAACTCCCGACATCCTGCTCCCAAAGCAGGCGCGCTACCGGACTGCGCTATACCCCGGCATGTGCAACGAAAATCCGTTGCACATTGACATCATGCGACAACAAAACTACTGTTTGCCGCAGACGGCTGCATGTCGATCGAGTAGATACTGCTCAACTCCGCCCTACTAAACACACATCCGCTTTGAAAATGGTGGGTCGTGTGGGATTCGAACCTACGACCAATTGGTTAAAAGCCAACTGCTCTACCAACTGAGCTAACGACCCGCTGTGTGGTGGCGCGTATAATACTGATTTCTAAGGATTATTCAACACCTTATTTTAAATAAATCAGAAATAACGCGTGGGGTCAGTAACTCCGGCCGCTTGGAAGCCTTCTGCGCGCAGTCGGCAGGCGTCGCATTTCCCACATGCACGGCCGTCATCGTCTGCCTGATAGCAGGAAACAGTCAGCGTGTAATCGACGCCAAGTGCTACACCAGTCTTCACAATGTCCGCCTTGGTCATGTTCTGCAGCGGTGCCTGAATATGGAAGCCCTGCCCCTCTGCGCCGGCCTTGGTGGCCAGGTTGGCCATGCGCTCGAACGACTCGACGTACGCTGGTCGGCAGTCTGGATAGCCGTTGTAGTCCAGCGCGTTGACACCGATGAAGATGTCGCGCGCATTCAATACTTCAGCCCAACCAAGCGCCAGAGACAGAAATACAGTGTTGCGCGCTGGCACGTAGGTCAGCGGAATGCCTTCACCGGGCGCCTCGGGCACGTCAATGCTGCTGTCGGTGAGCGCGGACCCGCCGATGCCATTGAGGTTGAGACCGATCACCTTATGCTCGACCACGCCCATGTCACGGGCCACGCGCGCGGCGGCGTTCAGCTCGGCGCGGTGGCGCTGGCCGTAGTCGAAGCTCAGGGTGTAGCAGTTGAAGCCCTGGGCGCGGACCATGGCCACCAGGGTGGCCGAGTCCAGACCGCCGGAAAGCAGGATGACTGCGCGCTTTTGATCAGCCATATCAGCGCCCCGGCTCGTCATTCCACAGGTATTTGTGCAGCTGCAACTGCAGGCGCACCGGCAGGTTGTCCGCCACCACCCAGTCAGCCAGGTCGCGAGCGTTCAGGTCGTGATGGCTGGGAGAGAACAGCACCTCGCCTGCACGACGGTCCAGCCCGTACTGGATCAGCTTGGAAGCCGCCCAGTCATAATCGTCGCGGGAACAGATCACGAACTTGACCTGGTCATTGGCGGTCAGCAGGTCCATGTTGGCGTACAGGTTGCGGTGCGCCTCTTTGGAGCCAGGGGTCTTGAGGTCGACCACACGGCTGACCCGCGGATCCACGGCCGAGATGTCCAGGGCGCCGCTGGTTTCGAGTGAAACCTCGTAACCGGCGTCACACAGCCGCTTGAGCAGCGCGATGGCATTGGGCTGGGCCAGGGGTTCGCCGCCCGTCACACAGACGTAGCGCGGCTTGAAACCGGCAACCTGCTCGATGATGTCGTCCAGGGTGCGCACGGTGCCGCCGCTGAAGGCGTAGGCGCTGTCACAGTATTGGCAACGCAAGGGGCAGCCGGTCAGCCGTACAAATACAGTAGGCAGGCCAGCAGTGCGCGTTTCACCCTGTAACGAGTAAAAAACTTCGGTAATACGTAATGTGTCTTGCATAGTCGCCACGGGCGTAACAGCTAAACAGGCTGTCCGCCTCCGTCAGGCACTTCAAGGAATTGCGCAAACGCGCAAACCCCAGGAAGCGTGTTTCATAAAAGGGCGTGGATTCTAACGAAAAAACCCGCGCCAGGCGCGGGTTTCTTCTAAACGGGAGGCATCGCTTACAAGCGCTGCAGATCCCGCTGTGCCAACTGGGCAGCGGAGGTACCCGGATATTGGGCAACCACCTGCTGCAGAATGCCTTTGACCTTGTCGGTGTGACCCAGGCGGCGTTCTACGTCAGCGAGTTTGTACAACGAATCAGGCACCTTGGCGTGCTTTGGGTAAAGCTGGCTGACCTTGGCAAAAGCCTGGCCTGCACCTTGCAAATCACCCTTGGCCAAGTTGACCTCGCCCAACCAGTACTGGGCATTGCCCGCGTATTGGCTGTTCGGGTATTTGCGCAGGAATGCGGTAAAGGCCTGGCTGGCCTTATCGAAATCCTTGGCTTTGATCAGGTCGAAGGCTGCATCGTAATACAGCTTTTCCTTCGCCGGATCACCCGGTTCGCTGCTGGCGGCAGGGGCTTGGCTTGCCGCCGCGGCCCCTGCTGCTGCACCACCGGCGGCGCTTGGTGCGCCACCGGCAGAAGAATTATCAGGAGTGGCGGCAGGTGTAACGCCGGCTCCAATGCGTCGGTCAAGATCCTGGTAACGCTCCAGGCCTTCTTGCTTAAGCTGGTTCACTTGATTCTGAAGAACTTCAATCGTGCCTTGTTGCTGCGACAATTGATCCTGCATGCGTTGCAGCTGGTTGAACAGTTCGCCCTGTGCCGAGGGAGCGGACGTAGCCGCTCCCCCAGCATAGGCGCCGTTCGTGCCATAACCCGCTGGCGGATAACTGCTCCCGCTATTGTTATAGCCAGAGTTGCTATCTTCCACAGGAACCGCAGCCCACACCGCAAGCGGTGCGAGGCTGAGAGCCAATACAGTTAGAGCACGACGGCACGTTCGCATGACGAATTACTTACGCAGTTCGACGCGACGGTTTTGAGCCCAGGACTGCTCATCGTGGCCAGTAGCAACTGGACGCTCTTTACCGTAGGAAACCAGTTCCAGTTGGCCTGGAGCAACACCTTGCAGTACCAGGTAGCGCTGAACGGCTTTCGCACGACGCTCGCCCAGTGCCATGTTGTACTCACGAGTACCACGTTCGTCAGTGTTACCTTCCAGAACAACGCGAGCGCCGTTAGCTTTCAGGTCCTTCGCGTGAACGTCCAGAGCGCGCATGGCTTCTGGCTTCAGGTCCGAACTGTCGTATTCGAAGTAGAAAGTGGTGATAGCGCGCAGAGCAGCTTCTTCGCTCAGGGAGCCGTCAACTGCACCAGTGTTAGCGCCGTAACCAGCGTTTGGATCAACAGCTGCGCCTTCACCGGCATTGTCGCCGCCTTTAGACGAGCAACCAACGGCTACGGACAGAGCCAGAGCCAGAGCAGCAAACTTACCAAACTTCAGCATTTCCATCGTGAAACTCCTAATGAACCCCAGTGTGTTAAGTACTTCTTTTTGTAGCGCCGCGTCAGTTCAGGTAAGGGGACCAGGACGGTTCTCTGACTTCGCCTTGAGCGGTAGGAAGCGGGAGCCTTACGCGTCCATTAATGGACACGAGCATCAAGACTCCCCGGCCCTGCTGGCGGGTGGCGTAGATTACCATGGTGCCGTTGGGCGCAACAGTAGCTGACTCATCAAGGTTGGTATCTGTGAGGATTTTTACGGTTCCGCGCTGCAAATCCTGGGCCGCAACCCGGAAATTAGTGAAACCATCCTGACGGTGAATCATCACCAACGTCTTTTCATCGGCCGAAAGCTTAGGATTGGCATTGTAGTTACCAATAAAGGTCACGCGTTCTGCGCCACCGCCATTCACGTTCGCTTTATAAACTTGTGGCTTGCCGCCACGGTCGGAGGTGAAGTAGATGGTCGAGCCATCCTTACCCCAGAACGGTTCGGTGTTGATGCCCGGGCCGCTGGTAACACGGCTGATCTGGCGCGAAGCCATGTTCATCACGTAGATGTCCGGGTTGCCGTCCTTGGAGAGCACGAACGCCAGGCGCGAACCATCCGGCGACCAGGCTGGTGCACCGTTGAGGCCTTCGAAGTTGGTGATCTGCTCGCGACGACCTGTATCGATGTGCTGAACAAAGATACGTGGACGGCGCTGCTCGAACGATACGTAGGCAATACGCTTGCCGTCCGGCGCAAAGCGCGGCGACAGGATTGGCTCACGCGATTGCAGCAAGGTTACAGCGCGTGCACCGTCGTAGTCCGAACGCTGCAAAGTGTAACGAGTGTTGTCTACAGAAAAACGCTCAGCCGTTACATAAAGCAGACGTGTCGAGAAAGCACCCTTGATACCGGTGAGCTTTTCAAACGACTGGTCCGAGATGTAGTGCGCCATGTCCCGCAGTTGTTCGGCGGTGCCCGATACGCTGCCGGTCAAGACCTGCTGCTCGGTGGCCACGTTGAACAACGTGTACTGGATCTGCAGGCGACCGCCGGCCGGCGTGATGTTGCCGACCATCAGGTACTGGGCGCCCACCGCCTTCCAGTCACGGAACACAACTTCGCTGGCCTGGTTAGGCTGGCTGATCATGTTGCCTTTCGGAATCGGCGCGTAGTAACCGGAGTTGCGCAGGTCGTCACTGACGATCTGGGCCATGTCGTCCGGCAGCACGCTGCCGCCCTGCCAGCCGAACGGTACTACGGCAATCGGGGTGGCCCGATCGCTACCGCTGGTAACCAGGATGTTCTTTTCATCCGCCGCCGCTATCCCTGCCATACAGCAAATAACGACAAGCATTCCTCGAAGAAGGTTTCTCACAAGGCTAGATCCTCAGGTGTGAATGTCATCTTGAATGAACGATAGGGAGCGAAGTCGCTTGGTTTCATTCCCTGCATCTCGGTCAACCGGCCAATGTTCTTGACCGCGGCAACCGCCGAACTGTCGAACGAACCGTCACCACTGGACTTGGCCACGCTGACCGAAGTCACCGTACCGTCCGGCAACATGCCGATCTGCAGCACTACTGTCATGCCTTTGCGTGCCGAAGGTGGACGTGTCCAGCCTTCCGCTGCCCGTGCCCGAATCAGGTCGTCGAAACTGCCCGCGACTTCATCACCACGTTCATCGGCCAAGGCTTGCTGACGCTGCGGCGTGTCGGAAAGCAAATCTGCCAAGGCCTGGGCCTTTTTCTCTTCGGCGGATTTACGTGCTGCTTCCTGGGCCTTTTTCTTGCTGGCGTCGGCGGCAGCTTTCTTCTTCGCGTCGTCGGCGACTTTCTTCTTCGCCTCGTCTGCTTCAGCTTTTTTCTTGGCGTCTTCGGCGGCTTTCTTCTTCGCGTCTTCGACTATCTTTTTCTTGGCGTCTTCAGCGGCCTTTTTCTTGGCCTCTTCTTCGGCAGCTTTTTTGGCTTCTTCTTCAGACTTCTTTTTAGCTATATCAGCCAATTGTTTCTCTTCGGCTTTTTTAGCTTCGGCAGCTTTATCGGCTTTTTTGGCTTCATCAGCCTTTTTCGCCTCGTCAGCTTTCTTGGCTTCGTCAGCCTTTTTCGATTCCTCGGCCTTTTGAGCCGCCTCTTCTTTCTTTTGTTCCGCAGCAGCCTTCACCGCTTCCTGCTCGACCTTCTTCTGTTCCATCTGTTCGACTTCAGTCTGGCGCGCAGCCGACTTCTGGGCCTCACCCGCAATCTTTTGATTGGTCTGGGTGGTGGCCTGACTTTTCGATTTCAGCTGATACAGGGTCGCCTGCACGATCGGCTTGGCTGGCGGCAAGTCCGGGGTCATGGCAAAGCTGACGAACAGCATGCCAAACACCAGGACGTGCAGGACAATTGCCCAGACGCTAGGCCA
This sequence comes from Pseudomonas sp. Larv2_ips, assembly GCF_963879675.1. Classification (NCBI taxonomy): domain Bacteria; kingdom Pseudomonadati; phylum Pseudomonadota; class Gammaproteobacteria; order Pseudomonadales; family Pseudomonadaceae; genus Pseudomonas; species Pseudomonas sp. Larv2_ips. The sequence continues at coordinate 298,261 of NZ_CAWOAW010000013.1, read as the reverse complement.
GAAGTAGCTTTCCGAGGCGGACGGCTCTCGCTGTTGCTGCATCAGGGCGCCTCGGTAATCAAGCCAACGTTACCCACGCCGGCCTTCTGCAGCCCACCCATGGCGCCCATGACGGAACCATAGTCGACCACTTTGTCGCCGCGAATGAACACCTGGGTGTGCTTGCCGCCTTCGTTGCCGGACCGGATGATCTTGGTCACGGCATCGGTCATCTGCGGCAAGGTCATGGCCTTGTCCTGCTGTTTCTGGGTGTCGACTTCGCTGCCAAGGTTCCAGTAATAGGTCTTGTCAGCCTTGATCGAAATGGTCAGGACCTGAGTGTTGTTGTCTTGCGGCAAGGCTTCGCTGGAAACCTTGGGCAGATCAACCTTCACGCCCTGATTGAGCATCGGCGCGGTCACCATGAAGATCACCAGCAGCACCAACATCACGTCGATGTAAGGCACTACGTTCATCTCGGCGACCGGCTTGCGCTTTTTGCGAGCTCGAGCGATTAAAGCCATTGGGAATTACCTGCTTATTCTTCGCTGGTGTGCACTTTACGGTGCAGGATCGCCTGGAATTCATCGGCGAAGGTGTAGTAACGGCTGATCAAGGTCTCGCCGCGCGCGGCAAAACGGTTGTAGGCAATTACTGCGGGGATAGCAGCGAACAAGCCGATCGCGGTGGCGATCAGGGCTTCGGCGATACCCGGGGCCACGGTGGCCAGGGTCGCTTGCTGGGCCTGAGCCAGGCCACGGAAGGAGTTCATGATGCCCCACACCGTACCGAACAGGCCGATATACGGGCTCACGGAACCGACGGTGGCGAGAAACGGCAGGCTTTGCTCCAGCTTCTCTTCTTCGCGGGAAATCGCGACGCGCATGGCACGGGCCACGCCTTCCATGACTGCTTCCGGGTCAACGCCCGGTTGCTGACGCAGGCGGGAGAACTCCTTGAAGCCGGCGCGGAAGATCTGCTCGACGCCCGAATCCGGGTCCGGGTTGCTGCCGGCCTGGCGGTACAGCTTGGACAGGTCGATACCCGACCAGAAGCGCTCTTCGAAGCTCTCCAGGGCACGTCGACCGGCACGCAGCAAATTGCTGCGTTGAAAAATCATGACCCAAGAGGTAACCGATGCGGCTACCAGGACCAACATCACCAGTTGAACCACGACACTGGCATTGCTGACCAGGCTCCACATGGAGGAATGGTCGACGACGGTAGGTTCCACGCTAAATCTCCTGCTTTGATTGTTTACCCGCGCCGCTTACGCCGGCAAAGGCCGCACGTAGAGCTTCGGGAATGGCCCGGGGTTTCAAACTATTGGTGCGCACACAGGCCACCAGGAACTGCCCCTCACAGAGCAGCGTTGCATCCGTTGCCCGCCTGACTTGCTGTTTAAAGCGCAGGCTGACACGGTTCAATTCGATTACTTCAGCGCTGACCAGCAACTCGTCGTCCAATCGCGCCGGTGCGTGATAACGCGCCTCGCTGGAATGCACGACGAATAACAGGTCCTCCCCTGCCAGCTGGGATTGGGCAAAGCCCAGCTCCCGTAGCCGCTCGGTTCGAGCCCGCTCCATGAACTTGAGGTAGTTGACGTAATAAACGATGCCGCCGGCATCGGTGTCCTCGTAATAAACGCGACAGCGATGTGCGAACGACTGATCCCCGTTTTGCGCGCGCATACTCTAGTGCTTACTCCTCAGGTTGCCAATCCGGCTGGGCAACTGTTTTTTCCATTCTCTGAAACATTTGCAGCAACTGAATGACGCTACCAGCCACTAGGACAGCACAAACATCAGATAAATCGACTGACGTGAGCTTTTTAATCGTCCACTGCATCCAGGAATTCGTCTACTACAGGCATCTCGCCCAATCGTGACGGAATGTTTAACCCGAAGTGCAAATAAGCATGACGCGTCACCACCCGCCCCCTTGGCGTGCGCATGATGTACCCCTGCTGGATCAGGTACGGTTCCAGCACATCCTCAATGGTATGACGCTCCTCGCTGATCGCCGCCGCCAGGCTGTCCACACCCACCGGGCCGCCGTCGAACTTCTCGATCATGGTCAAGAGTAGACGTCGATCCTGGTGGTCGAAGCCATGTTCGTCCACATCCAGCAGGTTCAACGCCAAATCGGCCACGGCCTTGGTGATATGACCCTTGGCGCGCACTTCAGCAAAATCGCGCACACGTCGCAATAAACGGTTGGCAATCCGCGGCGTGCCCCGCGCTCGACGGGCGATTTCAAAGGCGCCTTCCGGGTCGAGCGGCAAGCCAAGAATACTCGCCGAACGACTGACAATCGTCGCCAGGTCTGCGGTGCTATAGAACTCTAGACGTTGAACAATGCCGAAACGGTCTCGCAGCGGGTTGGTCAGCATGCCCGCGCGGGTGGTCGCGCCCACCAGGGTGAACGGCGGCAGGTCGAGCTTGATCGAGCGGGCCGCCGGGCCTTCGCCGATCATGATGTCGAGCTGGAAGTCTTCCATGGCCGGGTAGAGCACTTCTTCGACGATGGGCGACAACCGGTGAATCTCGTCGATAAACAGCACATCGTGCGGTTCAAGGTTGGTCAGCAGGGCCGCCAGATCACCCGGACGCTCCAGCACCGGACCGGAGGTGGACTTGATCGACACGCCCATTTCCTGGGCGATGATGTTCGCCAGCGTGGTTTTACCCAGCCCCGGCGGGCCGAAGATCAAGGTGTGGTCCAGGGACTCGCTGCGCCCGCGCGCGGCCTGGATGAACAACTCCATCTGCTCGCGCACGGTGGGCTGGCCGATGTATTCGGCCAGGCTCAGCGGGCGGATGGCCCGGTCCTGGACTTCTTCACGGTCGCGCGGGCCAGTGGCCGCGATCAGACGATCAGCTTCAATCACTTAAATCATTCCCTTCAGGGCTCGGCGGATCATGTCTTCGCTGCTCAGGTTCTTGTCCTTGATGGCCGATACGGCTTTGCTCGCTTCCTGAGGCTTGTAGCCCAGGGAGATCAACGCGCTGACCGCATCGCTCTCGGCGCTGGCGACCTGGCCTGCCGGCATGTCCGGCTGGTTCGGCACCAGGGCAAACATGCTCGGCACCACTTCCCAGGCCTTGAAGCGGTCCTTGAGTTCTACCAGCAGGCGCTCGGCGGTTTTCTTGCCGACGCCCGGCACCTTGGTCAACGCCGAAGTGTCCTGGGCCGACACCGCGCGCACCAGCTCATCGACTTCCAGGCTCGACATCAATGCCAGCGCGAGCTTTGGCCCTACGCCATTCAGGCGAATCAACTCGCGGAAAAAGTCGCGGTCGCGCTTGCCAATGAAACCGTAGAGCAGTTGCGCGTCTTCCCGTACCACCAGATGGGTGTGCAGGGTCAGCGGCTCGCCGACCGACGGTAGGCGATACAGGGTGGTCATGGGCACTTCCAGCTCATACCCCAACCCATTCACATCCAGAATCAGGTGCGGCGGCTGTTTCTCAGCCAGGGTGCCGCGCAAGCGTCCAATCACGGTTCAGATCCTTAAAGCTTGGGGTCAGATCGAGGCCTGACCGGAAATAACGATTGCGCTGATGCTATCAGAGACGCAGCCGGCCGCCACGACTGCGTGCCGTGCCCAGGCCGTGCGGCAGCAAGCTTGAGCGCGTGTGCGCATGGCAAATGGCAATGGCCAGGGCGTCGGAGGCGTCGATTTGCGGTTTTGAGGTGAGCTTGAGCATGTGCATGACCATCATCTGCACCTGCTCCTTATTCGCCGCACCGGTGCCGACCACAGCCTGTTTGACCTGGGTCGCTGTGTACTCGGCGATTTCCATGCCCTCCTCCGCGCCGGCAACAATCGCGGCGCCACGGGCCTGGCCAAGCTTGAGCGCGGAGTCGGCGTTTTTGGCCATGAACACCTTTTCGATGCCCATGGTCACCGGGCCGTAGGTCTGGATCACTTCACGCACGCCGCGGTAGACAATCTGCAGGCGCTCGGCCAACTCGCCCGCGCCGGTGCGGATGCAGCCCGAGGCGACGTAGACGCAGCCGCGCGGGGTCTGTTGCACCACGCCAAAACCGGTGATGCGCGAACCGGGGTCGATACCTAGGATTAAAGTCATAACGCCTGCGGGTTGGGTAAAAACAATTTTTGATACAGAGAAGCTCTAATGTGGGAGCGGGCTTGCTCGCGAAAGCGATGTGTCAGTCAACTCATATGCTGACTGATACACCGCTTTCGCGAGCAAGCCCGCTCCCACATTTTGATCTACATCGCCCTTCAGCCTAGCTGCTCGGCTACAGATTCCGGGATGTCGGCGTTCGAGTACACGTTCTGCACGTCATCCAGGTCTTCAAGCATATCCAGCATCTTCAGCACTTTCTGCGCGCCGTCCAGGTCCAGTTCGGCGCTGGTGGTCGGCAGCATCACGATTTCCGCGTCAGTGCCTTTGAAACCTGCCGCTTCCAGCGCGTTGCGCACCGCATAGAAGCCGGCAAACGAGGTGAACACGTCGATAGAACCATCTTCGTTGGTCACCACGTCGTCGGCGTCAGCCTCCATCGCAGCTTCCATCAGCGCGTCTTCATCCGTACCCGGCGCAAAGGTGATCTGCCCTTTGCGCTCGAACAGGTAGGCCACCGAACCGTCGGTGCCCAGGTTGCCGCCGCATTTGCTGAACGCATGGCGCACGGCTGCCGCAGTACGGTTGCGGTTGTCGGTCATGCACTCGACCATCACCGCCACGCCGCCCGGGCCGTAGCCTTCGTAGCTCAGTTCGACCATGTCGTCGGTGTCGGCGGCGCCGGCACCACGGGCCACGGCGCGGTCGATGATATCGCGGCTCATGTTCGCGCCCAGAGCCTTGTCCAGCGCCAGGCGCAGACGCGGGTTGGAGCCCGGGTCACCACCGCCTTGGCGGGCAGCGACGGTCAGCTCGCGAATCCACTTGGTGAAGATCTTGCCTTTCTTGGCATCCTGACGCTCTTTGCGGTGCTTGATGTTCGCCCACTTGGAATGGCCAGCCATAACACAACTCCGAAATTCTCTAGAAACCTTATCAATCCCGCCCCAGGCAGGGTTTTCCTCTTGAAAGCACAACCCTTGTAACGCAAAGGCGCATCCGAAGATGCGCCTTTTTAGACTGCGTAAACCTCAGTGCGCTTTCACGCAGCAGCCTTACTCAGCCTTTGGCGTCTCGCGCAGACGGATGTGCAACTCGCGCAGCGCCTTGGCATCCACCACGCCCGGAGCCTGGGTCATTACGTCCGCAGCACTCTGGGTTTTCGGGAAGGCGATCACTTCACGGATCGACTGGGCGCCGGTCATCAGCATCACCAGACGGTCCAGACCGAATGCCAGGCCACCGTGCGGCGGCGCGCCGTACTTCAGGGCATCGAGCAGGAAGCCGAATTTCTCTTCCTGTTCGGCTTCGTTGATGCCCAACAGGCGGAACACCGCTTGTTGCATTTCTTTGCGGTGGATACGGATCGAACCGCCACCCAGCTCGGTGCCGTTCAAGACCATGTCGTAGGCACGCGACAGCGCGCCTGCCGGGTTGGCTTCCAACTCTTCAGGCGAGCACTTCGGCGCAGTGAACGGGTGGTGCAAGGCGCTGAAGCTGCCGTCGTCGTTCTCTTCGAACATCGGGAAGTCGACGACCCACATCGGTGCCCACTTGCAGGTCAGCAGGTCCAGGTCGTGGCCCAGCTTGATCCGCAGCGCGCCCAGGGCTTCGCTGACGATCTTGGCTTTGTCGGCGCCGAAGAACACGATGTCGCCGTCGACCGCACCAACGCGATCGAGGATCGCGTTCAGGTTGTCCAGCGGAATGTTCTTCACGATCGGCGATTGCAGACCGTCAACGCCATTGGCGCGCTCGTTGACTTTGATGTACGCCAGGCCCTTGGCACCGTAGATGCCGACGAACTTGGTGTAGTCGTCGATCTGCTTGCGCGGCATGCTCGCGCCGCCAGGCACGCGCAGGGCGGCGATGCGGCATTTAGGGTCGTTGGCCGGGCCGCTGAACACCTTGAAGTCGACTTCCTTGAGCTGGTCGGCCACGTCCACCAGTTCCAGCGGGATACGCAGGTCTGGCTTGTCGGAACCGTAGCGGCGCATGGCCTCTTCGAAGGTCATGTGCGGGAACTCGCCGAACTCCAGGTCCAGCACTTCCTTGAAGAGGTTGCGGATCATTTGTTCGGTCAGGCCCATGATCTCTTTTTCATCGAGGAAGCTGGTCTCGATGTCGATCTGGGTGAATTCCGGCTGGCGGTCGGCGCGCAGGTCTTCGTCGCGAAAGCACTTGGCGATCTGGTAGTAACGGTCGAAGCCGGCCACCATCAGCAGTTGCTTGAACAGTTGCGGCGATTGCGGCAAGGCGAAGAAGGAACCGGCGTGGGTACGGCTCGGCACCAGGTAGTCACGCGCGCCTTCCGGGGTGGCCCGGGTGAGGATCGGCGTTTCGACGTCGAGGAAGCCGTTTTCGTCGAGGAAGCGGCGGATGCTGGTGGTCATGCGCGAACGCAGGCGCAGCTTCTCGGCCATTTCCGGACGACGCAGGTCCAGGAAGCGATAGCGCAGGCGAGTTTCTTCGCCGACGTCGGAGTATTCGTTGAGCGGGAACGGCGGGGTTTCCGACTCGTTCAGCACTTCGAGCTCGTAGCCCAGCACTTCAATCGCGCCGGACGCCATGTTCGCGTTCACGGCACCGGCCGGACGCAGGCGAACCTTACCGGTAATTTTCACAACATATTCGCTGCGCACGCGGTCGGCGGCGGCGAAGCTTTCAGCGCGGTCCGGATCGAACACCACCTGGGCCAGACCATCACGATCACGGATATCGAGGAAGATCACCCCGCCGTGGTCACGGCGACGGTGAACCCATCCGCACAGGGTGATTTCCTGACCATCCAGGGTCTCGTTCAGTTGGCCGCAATAGTGGCTGCGCATCATGATAGTGGTTTCACTTCTCGTAATTCGAATTTCGGTGGAGGCTCGCCTCGTCACCATACAGTTAAGCAGGGGACGGATAATGCAGGAGCCTGCGCGTAGAGTTCAACTCAGTCTGCTTTGTCGCCGCCCGCCAGATTCTTCTTGGCGCCGGTCTTGAAGTCGGTCTCGTACCAGCCACCGCCGCTCAGGCGAAAGCCCGGCATGGACAACATCTTCTTCAGCTCAGGTGCCTGGCAGGCAGGGCAATCGACCAGCGGCGCTGCGCTGATTTTCTGAATGGCTTCCAACTGATGACCACAGGAAGCACATTGATAATCGTACATGGGCATGGAGATGTCTCGGCGATCAGATCATTACTGCGCTGCACCCGCCCTGTGGGTAAAGACCCGGCACGCGCAGCAAAGCGCGGGATTATATCTGGTAAATCGAAGCAGCGCAGCCGGCTTTCTGCCCCAGGCCTTGCCCGCCAGGTAGCGGGCCGGCCCGGTGCCACCTGACTAGTCAGGGTGGTGCGACGCCGTATTGCCTTTTAATACGTGAACCACGCACACCACCCTGACCAAGCCACTGAAGTTCTTCACTCCTCCGTAACGCAAATGCACTTCCCGATCGACATAAGACAGCAATGCGCTGACTGAGCAGGCATTGAGCCTGGCTATCTCCGTGAGGATATTCCAATAGATCTGCTCAAGCCGCAGGCACGTGGAAAACCCGTTGAGCCTGACCGACCGGGACAATGGCTTGGCCAGTCCCATATCGAAGCCCTTAGCGAAAGGATCGACTTTTATCTTATGAAAACCGCAGGTTTCCATCACTCCACTACCCACTCCGCGTGACATACACCTGACACTCCATTGCCAAACAGCAGCCCATGGGTTTCTCCCATCGGACAGTGACCCTATAAAACAGCAGGACGTGCCAGGCAGCCAGAAGACGCGGAGTCGATAGTCGTAGGACAACGCCAGGAAGCGCAGAGAAACAAGCGAGCGGCGCCAGGACGGCACCGCTCGGTTTGCTTTTGGGGCTGGAGCGTTACTGGTTTTCGAGCAGGGAACGCAGCATCCACGCCGTTTTTTCGTGGACTTGCATACGCTGGGTCAGCAGATCGGCGGTCGGCTCATCGCTGACCTTATCGAGCAACGGGAAGATACCGCGCGCGGTGCGGGTCACGGCTTCCTGGCCCGCCACCAATTGCTTGATCATCTCTTCTGCGCTGGGCACACCCTCTTCTTCCTTGATCGAAGACAGACGGGCGTAGATCGAATAGGCACCCGGCGCCGGGAAACCCAGGGCACGAATACGCTCGGCAATGGAGTCCACTGCCAACGCCAGTTCGTTGTACTGCTCTTCAAACATCAAGTGCAGCGTACGAAACATGGGGCCCGTGACGTTCCAATGGAAGTTGTGGGTCTTCAAATACAGTACATAGGTATCGGACAGCAGCCGTGAAAGCCCATCGACGATGGATTTACGATCTTCTTCACTGATACCAATATCGATTGCCATGTTTTTCCCCTTCAATTGACGAGCATTCGTTGATCAGGTGCAGGACCACTCTAGCAAGAGTGCAGGCTGTGTGCAGCCCGACACACGCAACTGGCGTGCGGCAAATCGCCCCGCTGCATGACAGGCTTGCAACACCCAGCGGTCCCCGTTCAATCGGCGGCGCGCAGGCCTCAGCCTTGAGTAGGAAAACCCCCGAAATGCCGCCGAAAAACTTCGCACCTGTCTAGGACAAGTGTTTGAAGCAGAAATGCCATTGCGCCTGCAACACCCCGAAATGCTTGATTTGAGTAGGCACAGCCTTTGCTGTTAAATAGACGGCGTGTGGTTGCCGTTAATTTGCGCGGCGCACCACATAGGCTGATACCCGTGCACGTGCCCAACGCCTCCCATTGTTCAGAAGCGAACCGTGCCCGTCAGCTCTTCCTTGTGATCCTTCTTAACGTGAGTTAATCAAAATGTTGAAAATCGTCCACCTGCTAACGGGCGTTGCAGCGTTGCTGCTGTCCTTTATACCGAGCTTGCAACAGGGAAGCCCTCCCTACCTGGAACAACACGACGCTCTGTACCTGGCTTTGTTCGGCCTTCTTAACCTGACGCTGGCACCGGTGATCCCGTACTGGAACAAAGGCACACGTCATCAACTGCAAAACCTGGTCAGCGCGCTGCTGGTACTGACCGTTGTCGTTCAAACCCTCACCCTCCTGGCACCTATGCCTGAAGTCGGCGGCCACCCGGCTATCCTGCTCAGCCTGGTGATTGCTGTGGTCGCTATCGTTCTTCACCTGGCCATCAGCTTCTACCGTTCGTCCCCAGCGGCAGCCACGCAAAACTACGACATGACCAACCGGGATACCGGTACCGTGAAGTGGTTCAACACCTCCAAGGGCTTCGGCTTTATTTCCCGCGATTCGGGCGACGATATCTTCGTCCACTTCCGGGCCATCCGTGGCGAAGGTCACCGCGTTCTGGTCGAAGGCCAGCGCGTGGAGTTCTCCGTCATGAACCGTGACAAAGGCCTGCAAGCCGAAGACGTGATCGCGGCATTGCCGCGTCGCTGATACTTTCTCGGCGCAAAAAAAAACCGCGATCCAGCCTGGCTGGGTCGCGGTTTTTTTATGGCGCGCCTTAATAATGTGGCGGCGGCGCTTCTTCTTCGGATGACTCGAACTGGCCACCCATTTCTTCCTGACGCTTGAGCAGCGCCGTCATCTGCAGCTGCAGGCGCTCTACCGCCCGCTGCTGGGTGACCAGAATGTCATTGAGGGTCTCAATGGTGTCGTCCTGAAAGGCCAGGCGGCTTTCCAGGTCGGTGACGCGGTCTTGCAGATCCATAATTCAGTCCTGGCTAAAGATGAAGCCGGCAGGCAATAAAGCGCGCAGTCGGGTGCGTATCGCCGTTACTTGCTCTTCGGTGTACGGTCGGGCCGGATGTTTGCCCCACACCGGTGCAGGCCAGGCGGCGTCATCACGCTTGCGCACGATCACATGCACGTGCAACTGGCTGACAACGTTACCCAGCGCACCAATGTTCATCTTGTCGGCTGCCAACCCTTCGTTCAATAACGCCGCCAGGGCGGTGGTTTCCTGCCACAAGGTGTGCTGATCGGCGACATCCAGCTGAAACACTTCACTGATACCGTCAATGCGCGGCACCAGGATGAACCATGGGTAATTCGAGTCATTGGACAGCAGCAGGCGGCAGAGCGGGAAGTCCCCAATAGCCAGTGTGTCTTGTTGCAGGCGTTGGTCTAAGGCGAACACGCGGGCACTCCGTTTGGCAGGTCAATTTCAGGTGCCCAGCATACCTTTGAATGCGCAACGCTTCACGGCGAATGCGGAAAGCCTGGATGCATGCGGATAAAAAACTTGCACCCTTTAGAGGCAGGCGAATATTTGAGCTACGCTAAATCGGGCCTCGACGGGATGCACCAAAATGACCCACCTGTGCTTCAAAGGGATCCGCCGATTACCCACTCATGGGGGTCAACCGGTAACGTTTTTCTCTGGCACAGGATTTAGGTACCTCTTCACAGGTGTAACACCTGGACGTCAAGCCCAAACCAAACGGCGTAAAAAGCCCGTGCTTATGCGGTTTTTACACTCCCGTAACGTTTTTCACGAAAAAATGACATTCGGTTACCGCTTTGTGCACGCTTGTTGCATTCACCTCACTATCGTCGGCAACGACACCCGTTTGGAAGCAGGTGTTTCGCGATAAAAACACAAGCGATTCAGTGCGTATCATGGAAGATTTCAAACTTCGAAATCGGTCTGAAAACAGCACTTAAGTTGTCAGCCTGGTGACAATCGGGCTGTGAATTTGCGACATGGAAATAGCAATTTACGACAGCCTCGTAAAGAAGCTGAAAGGATAGATGGGTAAGTATCGTCAATAGGGTCCGCGTGATATAACTTTGCGCCGACACAAAAAAGAAAGAGCCGCCCAGATAAAAATACAGGTGGGACGGCAGTACTCTTCCTAAAACCAAAGGAGCAAATCACGATGCGCGTGATGAAGTGGAGCATGATCGCCCTGGCTGTTTCAGCAGGCACCTCGCAGTTCGCAATGGCGTCCGCCCAGGACGATTCCAAGGGCTTTGTTGAAGACAGTACTTTCAGCATCAACACTCGCTTGCTGAACTTCAGCCGCGACTTCCGTAACAACGACACCGGCAAAAGCCGTGTAGACGAAACCGGCCTGGGCTTCAACGGCCTGTTCCAGTCGGGCTATACCCAAGGCACCATCGGCGTCGGTGTTGATGTCATCGGCCTGCTGGGCGTGAAACTCGACAGCGGCAAGGGTCGTTCGGGCACTGGACTGTTCCCTACCGGTGCAGACGGCCGCGCGCAAGACGACTACTCCAAAGGCGGCGGCGCTGTTAAGTTCCGCATCTCCGACACCGTGCTCAAAGTCGGCGACCAGTACACCACCGCGCCGGTATTCGCCTCCGATGACAGCCGCTTGCTGCCAGAGCTGCCGCAAGGTATCTCGATCACCAGCAACGAGATCAAGGGCCTGAAACTTGAAGGTGGTCACTTCACCTCGAGCGTGGCACAAGCACAGACTTACCGTGACAGCCTGGGCCTGACCAAAACCGACTTCATCGGCGGTGTCTACGCCCTGACTCCAGAAGTCAGCGCCAGCCTCTACTACGCGAAGACTGAAGACTACTGGAAGAAAACCTACGCCAACCTGAACTGGACTCACGCGCTGAGCAACGAACAGTCCCTGGCCGTTGACTTCAACATCTACAGCACCAAGAGCGACGGCGCCGGCCTGCAACGCGCAGAAAAAGACGGCACCACCAAACTGGACAACCGTGCCTACAGCTTGCAAGGCGCGTACACCATCCAGGCTCACACGTTCACCCTGGCCTACCAGAAAGTCAGCGGTGACGGTGACTACGGCTACGGCGTAGACGGCGGCGGCACGATTTTCCTGGCCAACTCCATCGCCCGTTCCGACTTCAACGCAGAAGACGAAAAATCGTTCCAGGCTCGTTATGACCTGAACATGGCCACCTTCGGCGTGCCAGGCCTGAGCTTCATGACTCGCTACGTCAAAGGTACCGGCGCTAACACCGCAGAGACCTCCAACGGCAAAGAGTGGGAACGTGACATCGAAGCCAAATACGTGATTCAGAGCGGTCCAGCAAAAGACCTGAGCCTGCGCGTGCGTCAAGCGACCTATCGTTCGTCTGATGGCGTGTACTACGGTTCGGCGTCTATCGACGAACTGCGTCTGATCGCGCAATACCCGTTGAACATCTTGTAATTGCCAGTTTGATTACAACGATGGCTTAAGGCCTAGGCCTTAAATAAAAAGCCGCTCCCCTGTTTGCAAGGGAGCGGCTTTTTTATTGCAGTTTTATTTCACTAAAAAATAACTAGCAAGCTAACTAACGAGGTTAACGGCGCGCATCGAACCTGACCATTCGGCCAAGTTCGATACACTGCGCTTAGTTATTTCGCAGCCGGTTCCTGCATCACGCGGATAACGCGCTGTGGAAACGGAATATCAATGCCCGCGCCTTTCAAGCGATCACGCGACAGTTCATTAAGCATGAACACCACGTCCCAGTAATCGGAAGTCTTGGTCCAGCAACGCAAAGACACCGTGATCGAACTGTCACCCAAGGTCGACACCACAGCAACTGCCGCAGGATCTGCCAATACACGCGGGTCTTTCGCCAGCTCCAACAGCACTTCGCGAGCCTTCTGCAGGTCGGCTTCGTAGTCGACACCCACGTCGAACACTACCTTGCGGGTAGGCTGGCGGTTGGTGTTGGTGATGATGCCGTTGGACAGGATGCCGTTAGGCACAATCACGGTTTTGTTGTCGCCGGTACGCAGCACGGTGTGGAAGATCTGAATACTGTCGACCGTCCCGGACGTGCCTTGAGCCTCGATCCAGTCGCCGATGCGAAACGGGCGAAACAGCAGAATCAGCACGCCGCCGGCGAAGTTGGCCAGGCTGCCTTGCAACGCCAGGCCGATGGCCAGGGTGGCCGCACCGATGGCGGCGACGAACGAGGTGGTTGCCACGCCGATCATCGAGGCCACGCTGACAATCAGCATGACTTTCAATGCGATGTTGGCAAGGCTGGTGATGAAGTGCTGCAGCGCCAGGTCCGCATTGCGAATGGCCAGCAAGCGCCCTACGCGGTGGGTAAATACGTTGATCAGCCACCAGCCGATGGCCAGGGTTATCACTGCCAGCAACACCCGGCTGCCGTATTCCATAATCATCGGGATCCAGGACTGCGAGGTCTTGATCAGGTGATCCACTTCAGCGTTCAAATCCATCTATCTTCTCCTGTTGCGCGGATGTGCGGCTTGATTGACTGCCATAAAACGCAAATGAGCCCCGTGGGGCTCAAGTGTAGGCACAGACTCTGGGGCGTGGGACGTCAAAAACACCCGCAGGTTCCGCAAAGTGCCATCAGTCGCGGAAGTTATTGAACTGCAGCGGCATGTCGAAAGTCTTGGCGCGCAGGGCCGCGATTGCCTCTTGCAGATCGTCACGCTTCTTGCCGGTCACGCGAACCTGTTCACCCTGGATGGCGGCCTGGACTTTCAGCTTGGCATCCTTGATATGCGCGACGATCTTCTTCGCCAGCTCTTTGTCGATGCCTTCCTTGAGCACGGCTTCCTGCTTCATCAGCTTGCCGGAGGCGTAGGCGTCCTTGACTTCAAGGCACTGCACGTCGATCTTGCGCTTGACCAGGGCCAGCTTGAGAATCTCGATCATCGCTTCCAGCTGGAAATCGGCTTCAGCGGTCAGGTTGACGGTCAGTTCCTTTTCCTTGAACTCGAAGCTGCCCTTGCCTTTCAAGTCATAGCGGCGGTCCAATTCCTTGACGGCGTTCTCGACGGCGTTGGTGACTTCGTGTTTGTCCAGTTCGGATACCACGTCGAACGAAGGCATGTCATTTCTCCAATATAAGGGGCGGGCTCAGTAGAGATGGAGCGCGCCCAAGCTAAAATGCCGAGGCATTATAGCGGTTCTTTCGCGCTGTTCACTGTGAGCGACCCTACGGAGCAAAAACTCATGTCGACTACCTGGCACATTCTCGGCGCCGGCAGCCTGGGCACACTGTGGGCCACACGCCTGTCGCGCGCGGGCGTACCCGTGCGGCTGATCCTGCGGGATGAGGCCCGCCTGTCCAGCTACCGGCAGGCAAAAGGCCTGACGCTGGTAGAGCATGGCGTAGCACACACCTACCCAGTGATCGGCGAAACGCCCCACAACCAAGAACCCATTCATCGTCTGCTGGTGGCGTGCAAAGCCTACGACGCCGAAACCGCCATCGCACAGCTGCAACACCGGCTGGTACCGGACGCCGAACTGATCCTGTTGCAAAACGGCCTGGGCAGCCAGGATGCCGTGGCCGCGCAGCTGCCGCGGGCCCGCTGCATCTTCGCCTCCAGCACCGAAGGCGCATTCCGCGACGGCGATTGGCGCGTGGTCTTTGCCGGCCATGGCTACACCTGGCTGGGGGACGCGGGCCACCCGACGCCACCGCTGTGGCTGGACGACCTGCACGCCGCCGGCATTCCCCACGAATGGAGCACCGATATTCTCACCCGCCTGTGGCGCAAGCTGGCGCTCAATTGCGCGATCAACCCGTTGACCGTGCTCTACCAGTGCCGCAACGGCGGCCTGCACGACCACCAATGCGAAGTGGCGACCTTGTGCGCCGAGTTGACCGAGTTGCTCGAATGCTGCGGTCAACCGGCCGCCGCCGAGGCGTTACACAGCGAAGTAGAGCGGGTCATCCACGCAACGGCGGCCAACTACTCCTCCATGTATCAAGACGTGGCCAACGCCCGGCGCACCGAAATCAGCTACCTGCTGGGCTACGCTTGCCAGGCGGCGGCCCGCCATCAGTTGGTCCTGCCGCATCTGCAACAGGTGCAAGCGCGGCTGATCGACCACTTACGCACACGCGGATTAGCCACCGACTGAGGCACGCGCTACCCTGCCTACCTGTCTATCACCTGGGAAAACCCTGATGCCATTGCGCCAGCGTCTTGAAAATCTACCGGTAGGGCAGAAACTGCTGGCCGCCCTGCTGGTGTTGTTGACCACCGTATTGTTAGTGGCCAACCTGACGTTTATCAGCGCCGCCTACTGGATCTCCCAGGAAAGCATGGCCCCGCAGGCGTTGCAGGCCATCGGTCGCCTGGTGTCCAACCCCGCCCTCGCCGCCGAAGCCCTCGAATCCCCGGCCAAGGCCGACGCCCTGCTCAGCGAGTTGACCAGTTACTCACCATTACGCGCCGCCGCGTTGTATGACGGCGAAGGCACCCGCCTGGCCCAAATGCAACATGGCAACCGCCTGCACCTGCCGGACAACTACCGGCATATCGAGGCCTGGCGAGTCACCGAATTTCGCAGCAACCAGGTCATCACCCTGCCCCGCGCCGGCCAGCCTCCGGGGCATTTACTGTTGGTCGCCAGCAGCGAGCTACCCGTGGCGTTCTACACCGGCACGCTGACAGCCAGCCTCGGCATCCTGATTTTCAGCGTATTGCTCTGGCTGGTCATCGCCCGGCAGATCAAACGCTTGATCACCCGCCCGATTCACGAACTCGAAGAACTGTCGCGCCAGGTGACCCGCGAAGAAAACTACGCCCTGCGTGCCGGGCGCGGCAACCATGATGAAATCGGCAGCCTGGCCGAAGCGTTCAACACCATGCTGTCGCGTATCGAAGCCCGCGAGCATCAGCTCAAGCGAGCGCGGGACGACTCCCAGGCCGCCTACGCACAAGCCCAGGGCCTGGCCGAAGAGACGCGCCACACCAACCGCAAGCTGGAACTCGAGGTGCAGGTTCGCAGCAAGATCGAGAAAAAACTTACGGGCTTCCAGAATTACCTCAACAGCATTATCGACTCGATGCCTTCTGCGCTGATCGCCCTGGACGAACAACTCTACGTCACCCAGTGGAATCAGGAAGCCACTGCGCTTTCCGGCACGCGCCTGGACGAAGCGCTGAACCAGCCGATCTTCCTCGCGTTCCAGCCACTCAAGCCCTACCTGCCGCAAATCAAGGCCACGGTTGAGCAACACACGGTTGAACGCATTGAGCGCGTCACCTGGATAAAGGATGACGAGGCCAAGCATTACGCCCTGACCTTCTACCCCTTGATGGGCGGCGCCGGGCGCGGGGTGGTGATCCGTATCGACGACATCACCCAGCGCTTGTCCCTGGAAGAAATGATGGTGCAGTCGGAAAAAATGCTCTCCGTCGGCGGCCTGGCCGCGGGCATGGCCCACGAAATCAACAACCCGCTCGGGGCAATCCTGCACAACGTGCAGAACATCCGCCGCCGCCTGTCTCCCGACCTGCCGAAAAACCTGGAACACGCGGAACAGGCGGGCATCGAACTGGAGGTGGTCAACCGCTACCTGCAGGGCCGCGAAGTCCCGCAATTGCTCGATGGCATCCAGCAAGCCGGCGCACGCGCGGCGAAGATCGTCACGCATATGCTCAGCTTCAGCCGCCGCAGCAATCGCCAAATGGCGCCTTGCGATTTGCCGGCACTGATCGACCAGGCAGTGGAAATTGCCGGTAATGACTTCGACCTGACGATCGGCTTCGACTTCAAGGGCCAGGCAATCATCCGCCAGTTCGACCCGCAGCTAGGCCCGGTGCCCGGCACCGCCAACGAACTGGAACAGGTACTGCTCAACCTGTTGAAAAACGCCGCCCAGGCCATTCACCTGCGTGAAGACGACCGCGAGCCCGGGCGCATTATTTTGCGTACCCGCCTCAACCCGCCCTGGGCGGAGATCCAGGTGGAAGACAATGGCATCGGCATGAGCGAAAACGTGCGCAAACGCACTTTCGAGCCGTTCTTCACCACCAAGGAAATCGGCCAAGGCACCGGGCTGGGGCTGTCGGTGTCGTATTTCATCATCACCAATAACCACAAGGGCCAGATGGAAGTGCATTCCACCCTCGGCCAAGGTACCTGCTTCACCCTGCGCCTGCCGTTGGCCGGCAGCCAAATGCCAACCTTTGACCTGACTCAACTGGAGCAATAACCATGGGCTTTCGCCTGTCGAAGATCTACACCCGTACCGGCGACACAGGCGAGACCGGCCTGGGCGACGGCCGCCGCGTGCCCAAGGACCACCCGCGCGTGGAAGCCATCGGCGAGGTGGACACGCTCAACAGCCAGTTGGGTTTACTGCTGGCCAGCCTTGAAGAGCAGAGCGGCAAGCATCCGCAACTGGACGATGTGATTGAGGTGCTTACCCCTTGCCAGCATCGGTTGTTCGATTTGGGCGGTGAGCTGGCGATGCCGGTGTACAAGGCATTGAATGCGGCCGAAGTTGATCGGCTGGAAGCGGCGATTGATCGCTGGAACGAGGAAGTCGGGCCACTGGAAAACTTCATCTTGCCCGGTGGTTCAGCGCTGATCGCCCAAGCGCACGTGTGCCGCAGCCTGGCGCGCAGTGCGGAGCGGCGGTGTCAGCAGTTGAATGCGATTGAACCGTTGGAAGGCGTGGGGTTGGCGTACATCAATCGGTTGTCGGACTTGTTGTTTGTGGCGGCACGGGTGATTGCCAAGCGCCAGGGGGTTGCGGAGGTGTTGTGGCAGGCGGCGGCTAAGCCACACTGAGTTTTGCGGTGACTGATCTGGCCCCTTCGCGAGCAAGCCCGCTCCCACATTTGACTGCTTTCCAACGCTGGAACCCGGTCGACTGTGGGAGCGGGCTTGCCCGCGAACAGGCCCGTCAGAACACCATCAAACCTGCGGCCAAAACGCCCGAATACCTGCCACACCCTGAGCCCCAGCGGCCCAAGCCTGTTCCCGCTCAGCCGGCCCTACGCCGCCGAGCAAAAACACCGGCTTGCTGAACCCACGGATCAACTCGGCCGCCTGCTCCCAACCCAATGGCTGAGCATCCGGATGCGTCTGTGTCGGCTGCACCGGTGACAGCGTGACAAAATCCACGTCCATCATTTGCGCCAGCGCCAGTTCTTCAGCGTTATGGCAGGAAGCCGCCAACCAGCGATCCTTCGGCAGCGGGCGTCCCTTGCTCGCGTATTTACGCAACTGCGCCGACGTCATGTGCCAGCCGGCCGCCGGGAAATCCCCCAACCACTCAAACGGGCCCTTGAGCATCAATTGCGCCTTGCCGGCACACAGGCCAACGGCGTCCACCGCCAGGTCACGGTACTTAGGGTCGTAACCATTGGGCGCACGCAGCTGAACCAGCTTGATGCCCCCGGCAATCGCCTTCTGAATACCGCGCAGCAACGTCGGGGTTTCCAGCTCGCCCGGGGTAATCAGGTACTCAGCCGGCAGCCGCGCCGCCGCCACGATCGGGGCATTCGCTGCGGGGAACGCATAGTTGATCAAGTCTCGCGGGGCCACCCATTCCAACGGCTGCCCTTCGGCACCATGGGGCTCGCCGGTAAAGGCCGAGACTTCCCAGACATCCAGCAACACCTGCTTGTCCGGGTAGTCATGCTGCACCTTGATCAGCGGGCGTGCCGTGGTGACCTGGATGCCCAGTTCTTCCTGCAATTCGCGGGACAAGGCGGCAGCAACCGACTCATCGGCCTCCACCTTGCCACCGGGAAATTCCCAGAGGCCGCCTTGATGCTGGGTATCGGCACGGCGCGCCAGCAGGATCCTGCCATCGACACCGCGGATCACCGCTGCTGCTACATGCACTCGTTTCACCGCGCTTATCCTCTTGGCTGTCAGGTGCGGTATTCCGCATTGATCTTCACGTACTCGTGGGACAGGTCAGTGGTCCAGATCGTTTCGCTGCACTCACCGCGACCCAGTTCGATGCGGATGGTGATTTCTTCCTGCTGCATCACTGCCGAGCCCTGGGCTTCGGTGTAGGTTTCGGCGCGGGCGCCACGGCTGGCAATGCACACCTCGCCAAGGAACACGTCGATCTTGCTCACGTCCAGGTCAGGCACGCCGGCACGGCCAACGGCGGCGAGGATGCGGCCCCAGTTCGGGTCAGAGGCAAACAAGGCAGTCTTGATCAGCGGCGAATGCGCCACGGTGTAGCCAACATCCAGGCATTCCTGGTGGTTGCCGCCGCCATTGACTTCAACGGTCACGAACTTGGTCGCGCCTTCGCCGTCACGGACGATGGCCTGAGCCACGTCCATGCACACCTCGAACACCGCCTGCTTCAACGCGGCGAACAGCGGGCCTTCGGTGGAGGTGATTTCCGGCAGGTTGGCCTGGCCGGTGGCGATCAACATGCAGCAGTCGTTAGTCGAGGTATCGCCATCGATGGTGATGCGGTTGAACGACTTGTTGGCGCCGTCCAGCATCAAGCGTTGTAGCACATCGCGGGAGACTTTGGCGTCGGTGGCGATGTAGCCGAGCATGGTGGCCATGTTCGGGCGAATCATGCCCGCGCCTTTGCTGATGCCGGTCACGGTGATGGTCACGCCGTCGTGCACGAACTGACGGCTCGCGCCTTTTGGCAGTGTGTCGGTGGTCATGATGCCTGTGGCAGCGGCAGCCCAGTTATCCACAGACAAGTCATCCAGCGCGGCTTGCAGGGCGCCTTCGATTTTTTCTACCGGCAATGGCTCACCGATTACGCCGGTGGAGTAAGGCAGCACTTGGCTGGCGTCTACGCCAGTCAACTGGGCCAGCTTGGCGCAGGTGCGGGCAGCGGCCACCAGGCCAGGCTCGCCTGTGCCGGCATTGGCGTTACCGGTGTTGGTCAGCAGGTAGCGAATCGAACCGGCCACGCGTTGTTTGGCCAGGATTACCGGCGCGGCGCAGAAGGCATTAAGGGTGAACACACCGGCGACGGTCGAACCTTCGGCACAGCGCATCACCACCACATCCTTGCGCCCCGGGCGCTTGATGCCGGCCGAAGCGATACCGAGTTCAAAACCGGCAACCGGGTGCAATGTGGGCAAAGGACCAAGACCAACAGCCATGAATGCGCTCCTTAAAAATAGGTGATGTCTGTGCCGTCGCTATCGACGGTGGGAAGTAATGGCAAAACGCCGCGACGGCTGATGCCGGTCGCGGCGCGGGGTGTTGCAGCGTCAGGCAAAAATCTTAGTTGATTTCGCCGTGGCAGTGTTTGAACTTCTTGCCCGAACCACACCAGCACAGTTCGTTGCGGCCCAGCTTCTGATCATTGCGAACCGGGGTTTGCGCCAAGGCCACATCGACCTCTTCGCCCAACACCTCAGGCGCTTCCAGACCCGGTGCTTCGTCGTGCTGGAACTGCATGCGCGCAGCCAATGCTTCGGCTTCCTGGCGCAGGCGAGCTTCTTCCTCGATCGGATCTTCGCGACGCACCTGAACGTGGGACAGCACGCGAATCGAATCGCGCTTGATCGAATCCAGCAGCTCGGAGAACAGCGTGAACGACTCGCGCTTGTACTCTTGCTTCGGGTTCTTCTGGGCATAACCACGCAAGTGGATACCGTGACGCAAGTGGTCCATGGTCGACAGGTGGTCTTTCCACAGGTCGTCCAGCACACGCAGTACGATTTGTTTCTCGAAGGTGCGCAGCGCTTCGGCGCTCGCTTGCTCTTCTTTCTCGTTGTACGCGGCCAGCAGCTCGGTCATCAGCTTCTCGCGCAGGGTTTCTTCATACAGGTGGTCGTCTTCGTCCAGCCACTGCTGGACCGGCAAGTCGACACCGAAGTCGCTCTTCAACGCCGCTTCCAGACCGGCAACATCCCACTGCTCAGGCAGGGACTGTGGCGGGATATGCGCGCTGACGGTGGCGTTGAGCACGTCCTGACGGAAATCGGCAATGGTCTCGCCAATGTTGTCGGCGGCCAGCAACGTGTTACGCATGTGATAAATCACTTTACGCTGTTCGTTGTTGACGTCATCGAACTCGAGCAGTTGCTTACGAATGTCGAAGTTACGGCCTTCTACCTTGCGCTGGGCCTTCTCGATGGCGTTGGTCACCATGCGGTGCTCGATCGCTTCACCGGACTGCATGCCCAGTGCCTTCATGAAGTTCTTCACCCGATCGGAGGCGAAGATGCGCATCAGGCTGTCTTCCAGCGACAGGTAGAAACGGCTCGAACCGGCGTCACCCTGACGACCGGCACGACCACGCAGCTGGTTGTCGATACGGCGCGATTCGTGACGCTCGGAGGCGATCACCTGCAGGCCGCCGGATTCCAGCACGGCCTGGTGACGTTTTTGCCAGTCGGCCTTGATCTGAGCGATCTGCTCAGGGCTCGGGTTTTCCAGCGCCGCGACTTCCACTTCCCAGTTACCGCCCAACAGGATGTCGGTACCACGACCGGCCATGTTGGTGGCAATGGTCAGTGCGCCTGGGCGACCGGCCTGAGCGATGATCTCGGCTTCTTTTTCGTGGAACTTGGCGTTGAGAACCTTGTGCTCGATGCCTTCCTTGTTGAGCAAGTTGGACACGTGCTCGGAAGTCTCGATGGTGGCAGTACCCACCAGGATCGGACGGCCCTGGGCCATGCCGTCCTTGATGTCGTTGATGATTGCCGCGTACTTCTCTTCGGCCGTCAGGAACACCAAGTCGTTGTAGTCTTTACGCGCCAGCGGCTTGTTCGGTGGAATCACCATCACGGCCAGGTTGTAGATCTGGTGGAACTCGAACGCTTCGGTGTCGGCCGTACCGGTCATGCCGGACAGCTTGTTGTACAGACGGAAGTAGTTCTGGAAAGTGGTAGACGCCAACGTCTGGCTTTCAGCCTGGATGTTGAGCCCTTCCTTGGCTTCGATGGCCTGGTGCAGGCCTTCGGACAGACGACGACCCGGCATGGTACGGCCGGTGTGTTCGTCAACCAGCACGACCTGGCCGTCCTGGACGATGTATTCGACGTTGCGATGGAACAGCTTGTGGGCGCGCAGGCCGGCATACACGTGGGTCAACAGGCCCAGGTTGTGGGCCGAGTACAGGCTTTCGCCCTCGGCCAGTTCGCCGATCTGGGTCAGCATCTCTTCGACAAACTGGTGACCGGCTTCGTTGAGCTCGACCTGACGGGTCTTCTCATCGATGGAGAAGTGACCTTCTTTGGTCACCACGCCTTCCACTTCTTCGATGTGCTGCTCCAGACGCGGGATCAACTTGTTGATCTCGGTGTACAGGCGCGAGCTGTCTTCGGCCTGGCCGGAGATGATCAGCGGGGTACGGGCTTCGTCGATGAGGATGGAGTCGACTTCGTCGATCACGGCAAAGTTGAGTTCGCGCTGGAATTTTTCTTCCATGCTGAACGCCATGTTGTCGCGCAGGTAGTCGAAACCGAATTCGTTGTTGGTGCCGTACGTGATGTCGGCAGCGTAAGCGGCGCGTTTCTCTTCCGGCGGCTGGAACGGCGTTACCACGCCGACGGTCAGGCCGAGGAATTCATACAGCGGGCGCATCCAGTTGGCATCCCGGCGAGCCAGGTAGTCGTTCACCGTCACAACGTGCACGCCCTTGCCGGACAGTGCGTTGAGGTAAACACCCAGGGTTGCCACCAGGGTCTTGCCTTCACCGGTGCGCATTTCGGCAATCATGCCTTCATGCAAGGTCATGCCGCCGATCAACTGCACGTCGAAGTGGCGCATGCCCATGACACGCTTGCCGGCTTCACGGGCGACCGCAAAGGCTTCGGGAAGCAGCTTGTCGAGGGTTTCACCTTTGGCTATGCGGGCCTTGAACTCTTGGGTCTTGGCGCGCAATTGCTCGTCCGAAAGGGCAACCATCTGCTCTTCGAAGGCATTGACCAGCTGCACCGTCTTGAGCATGCGTTTAACTTCGCGCTCATTCTTGCTTCCAAAAAGTTTCTTTAACAAAGGCGCAAACATATCGGCAGGTTCTTCCACACATAGGGATGGAGGGCGCACCGTGAGTGGCCCGAGCAGCCCTCACGGCCGCATGCGAACGCGCATTCTACCCGGAATCGTGGGTGAGGAAAGTGGCGTTATTCCCCGATGCTGGCATGGCGCTGTGAGAGGGCCTGTTTAAAATAAGGGCTTTTGCTGGAACTTCAACCCATCAGGCACAGAAGTTACCTATTGATTTTACGAGCAAAGCGCTGGGTGACGCATTGGCTGGGGGGCACACAGGCGCTTTCTGCTAAGATGGCGGCTCTGTTACTTAAGGTGTCTAAACATGGCATTTCGCCCTCTTACAGCCCGCGCGCCCAGCGTGTTGCTCCGCGAAGCCAAGCCGTTGAAAGCCATCTTCGGCCATGCGCAACGCTTGGGCCATTTGCAACGCCTGGTAGAAAGCCAGCTACAACCTGCCGCACGTGAACATTGCCATGTGGCGTCCTGGCGCGAAGGAAATTTGCTGTTAATTGTCACCGACGGTCATTGGGCGACCCGTTTGCGCTATCAGCAAAAACGTCTGCAGCGACAATTGATGGCCTTTGATGAATTTGCCAGTTTGACCCGTATCCAGTTCAAGGTGCAGCCGCCTACCGTGCAGCAGGGCGCGGTGGGGCACACCATCAACCTTTCGGTGAATGCGGCCGAAACCATTCAGGCAACGGCCGACGGAATCAGCGATCCGGGCTTGCGCGCGGCACTGGAACGATTGGCCGCGCACGCCAAGCCCAAATCTGAATAGCTACTTACGCTTGCTGCCGCCCAGCAACGAGCCCAACAAACCCCGCACCAACTGCCGCCCCATCTGATTGGCGGCCTGTTGCATGGCTGATTTGAGTGCCTTGCCGGCCGTGGTGCCCAAAAATGCTCCGGCCTTGTCGGTAAAGCTTGGTTCTTCGGCAGCAGGCGTGGCTGCCTCAGTCGGCCCGAGCTCCTTGCGCGCCATCAACACTTCATAGGCCGACTCCCGGTCAATCGGCTTGTCATACCGCCCCAGCAACGGCGAGCTGGCAATCAGCGCGGCGCGTTCGGCTTCGCTGAGCGGCCCGATGCGCGATTGCGGCGGCGCGACCAGCACGCGTTGGACCACTTGCGGCGTGCCCTTTTCCTGCAAGGTGCCCACCAATGCCTCACCGGTGCCCAGCTCTGTGAGCACCGACAAGGTGTCGAACGCCGGGTTGGCCCGAAAGCCATCCGCCACCGCGCGCAGGGATTTCTGCTCTTTCGTGGTGAACGCCCGCAAGCCGTGCTGAATACGCAGACCGAGTTGCGCCAAGACCGTGTCAGGCAAATCACCGGGGGATTGAGTGACAAAGTACACGCCGACACCTTTGGAGCGGATCAGACGCACCACTTGCTCCAGTCGATCCTGCAAAGCCTTGGGCGTGTCGGCAAACAATAAATGCGCCTCATCGAAAAACAGCGCGAGCAACGGTTTGTCGGCATCCCCGCGCTCCGGCAACTGCTCGAACAGTTCGGCCAGCAGCCACAGCAGGAACGTCGCGTACACCTTGGGCGCCTCGTGTACCAGCCGACTGGCGTCGAGCAGATGGATACGCCCGCGGCCGTCGCTGGCTGGCTGCAAAATATCTTCAAGCTGCAGGGCCGGCTCACCAAACAAGGCTTCTGCGCCCTGTTGTTCAAGCACCGCCAAGCGCCGCAACAGCGCCTGGCTGGAGCCGGTGGTCATCAACGCGGCATCGTCACCCAGCAGTTGCGGGTGATAGCGCAGATGGTTGAGCAATGCCTTGAGGTCTTTGAGGTCGAGCAGCAGCAGGCCTTCGCGGTCCGCCACTTTGAAGGTGGCATAGAGTGCCGACTGCTGGCTGTCGGTGAGTTCCAACAGGCTGCCGAGCAATAGAGGTCCCATTTCGCTGATGGTCGTGCGAAGCGGATGACCCGACTGCCCGTGGATATCCCACAGCGTTACCGGATAAGCCTTCGCCGTGTAATTAAGGAAGGGCATGCCGGCGATGCGCTCAGCCACTTTTCCTTGAGGGTTCGCGGCAGCCCCCAGACCACACAGATCGCCTTTGATATCAGCGGCGAACACGGCCACACCCGCATCACTGAACGCCTCTGCCAGGCGCTGCAGAGTGACGGTCTTGCCGGTGCCCGTGGCGCCAGCAATCAGCCCGTGACGGTTGGCCAGGCGCATGGCCTGGGCGACAGGTTGGCCGTCCGGACCGGCGCCAATAAGGAGTTGCGAGGAGTCAGGCATTTCGTCACCTTTGGTTAATCTTTAGTGCCGCCAGGTCGATACAGATAATTGTAAGACCCACAAAGTCTAAAAACAGATCGGATGGCTCCTAAAGGGACTTACAGAGCTATCACCAGAAGTACCACACCTTTTTTGACGCTGCCATTTTGCGCATCCCATGAGGACGCGCTTCGGATATCAAGACCTTAGCGGACCCTTCAAGCCATGAATAAAAACCTGCGCTTCAGCCACAAAATCCTGCTTGCAGCCGCTCTTATCGTGATCGCCGCCTTCGCATTGTTTACCCTCTACAACGACTACCTGCAACGCAACGCGATTCGCGACGACCTCAATAATTACCTGCATGAAATGGGCGACGTCACCGCCAGCAATATTCAGACCTGGCTCACCGGGCGCATAGCGCTGGTGGAAAACGCAGCACAGAACATTGCCATCAACCCTGAACCCGCCGCCGTCGCCGGCCTGCTGGAACAGAAAGCCCTGACGTCCTCGTTCATGGCCACCTACGTGGGCGACAGCAAAGGCGCCTTCACCATCCGCCCCGACACCAAGATGCCCGATGGCTTCGACCCAAGGGTTCGCCCCTGGTACAAGGGCGCCCAGTCCAGCAATGGCTCAACCCTGACTGAACCCTACATTGATGCCGCCACCGGAAAATTGATCATTTCGGTCGCCACCCCCAGCACCACCACAACTGGCCAGAGCATCGGCGTGGTAGGCGGCGACCTGAGCCTGCAAACGCTGGTGGATAACATTGGCGCGCTGAACTTCGGCGGCATGGGTTATGCCTTCCTGGTCAGTGCCGATGGCAAAGTGCTCGTGCACCCGGACAAAAACCTGGTGATGAAGACCCTGGCCGACGTGTACCCCAATCACACGCCCAAGATCAGTGCTGACTTCAGTGAAGTTCAAGCCAACGGTAAAGACAACATCGTGACCTTTACACCGATCAAGGGCTTGCCCTCGGTGAACTGGTACCTGGGTATTTCGGTGGATAAAGACAAGTCGTTCGCCATGCTCAGCGAGTTCCGCAATTCGGCGGTCATCGCCACGATCATCGCTGTGGTGATCATCATTGCGCTGCTGGGCATGCTCATCCGCGTGCTGCTGCAACCGCTGCACGTAATGACCCGCGCAATGCAGGACATCGCCGATGGCGAGGGCGACTTGACTCGCCGCCTGACCATCCAGAACAACGATGAGTTCGGTACGCTGGGCAATGCCTTCAACCGCTTCGTGGAGCGGATTCATACCTCGATCCGCGAGGTGTCCTCGGCCACCGAACAGGTCAACGAAGTGGCGTTGCGCGTGGTCAGTGCCTCCAATTCCTCGATGGTCAACTCCGACGAGCAGGCCAACCGCACCAACAGCGTCGCCGCCGCCATCAACGAACTGGGCGCCGCCGCCCAGGAAATCGCGCGCAACGCCGCACAAGCCTCCAGCCAGGCCAGCGATGCGCGGCACTTGGCCGAAGACGGCCAGCAGGTGGTAGATCGCAATATCAAGGCAATGACCCAACTGTCAGCGATGATCAGTGCGTCCAGCAGCAATATAGAAGCGCTGAACAGCAAGACTGTGAACATCGGGCAAATTCTGGAGGTGATCACCAGCATCTCCCAGCAAACCAACCTGCTGGCACTGAACGCCGCCATCGAAGCGGCGCGTGCCGGGGAAGCCGGGCGCGGGTTTGCGGTCGTGGCCGATGAGGTGCGCAACCTGGCGCATCGCACTCAAGAGTCGGCGCAGCAAGTGCAGAAGATGATTGAGGAGCTGCAAGTCGGTGCGCGCGACTCGGTCAGCACCATGAGTGAAAGCCAGCGCCACAGCCAGGACAGCGTGGAAATCGCCAACCTGGCCGGCGAGCGCTTGAACAGCGTGACCCAGCGCATTGGTGAGATCGACGGCATGAACCAGTCAGTGGCCACCGCTACCGAGGAGCAAACCTCGGTGGTGGAGTCGATCAACATGGACATTACCGAGATCAATACCCTCAACCAGGAAGGCGTGGAAAACCTGCAATCCACCCTGCGCGCCTGCACCGACCTGGAACAACAGGCCGCACGCTTGAAACAGTTGGTGGGCAGTTTCCGCATCTGAGCCCAGTGCCCGCCGCTTTTCAGAGCGGCGGGCCGTTATTTTTCCGAGCGCTCGGATTTGGCCTGTTCGTGCTCCCACAACTCAGCGGCACCGGGAAACTCGGTGCCGTCCTCAGCGTCCAGGTCATCCGGGTCATATCGACTTAAACACCCCTCCCCCAGCGTCGCCGGGGCTTGGGAGGTGGCTTTGTCCAGTAGATCGCTCATTGATCAATCCCAACAGCAGGAAAAAAAAAGGCCTGGGACGATTTAACGCCCAGGCCTGTGCTTCTTCAAGACCTGTATCAGAACACTACAGTCTTGTTGCCATGCACGAGCACGCGATCTTCCAAGTGATAACGCAGGCCACGGGCCAGCACCATCTTCTCGACGTCACGGCCGAAACGCACCATGTCTTCAATGCTGTCGCTGTGGCTGACGCGCACCACGTCCTGCTCGATGATCGGGCCGGCGTCCAGCTCTTCGGTGACGTAGTGGCACGTTGCGCCAATCAGCTTCACGCCACGCAGGGAGGCCTGGTGGTAGGGTTTGGCGCCCACAAACGACGGCAGGAAGCTGTGGTGAATGTTGATCACCTTGCCGGCGTATTCGCGGCACAGTTCCGGCGGCAGAATCTGCATGTAGCGCGCCAGCACCACCACATCCGCTTCGTGCTGCTTAACCAGGCGGGAGACTTCGGCAAAGGCCGGCTCCTTGTCCTGCGGGTTGACCGGCACGTGGTAATACGGGATGCCATGCCATTCGACCATGCTGCGCAGGTCGTCATGGTTGGAGATTACGCAAGCGATCTCGCAATCCAGCTCATCGCTGTGCCAGCGGTGCAGCAGGTCGGCCAGGCAATGGGACTCGCGGCTGGCCATCAGCACGACACGTTTTTTCTGCTCGGTGTCGGTGATATGCCAGGTCATCGAAAACTCTTCGGCGATCGGCGCAAACGCCTCACGAAAAGCTTCAAGACCAAAGGGCAGCGTGTCGGCACGAATTTCGTGACGCATGAAAAACCAACCGCTGAGATCGTCCGAGTGATGGCTCGCCTCGGTGATCCAGCCGTTGTGGGAGGCCAGAAAGTTACTGACTTTGGCAACGATGCCAACCCGGTCCGGGCAAGCAATCACCAGCCTAAAAGTGCGCATTAGGGGGAAACTCCAGAACTTCGCAAAGGCGGCCATTCTAGCGATTGCGCAGAAAAACTGCAGTATTCCTTACGGCTTATTCTGTCCCCAACCTCTGCCTACAGCCCTTAATAGCGTAAGGTTTTACCAACGCTATATGCGTGTACAACGTGATGCACGGGCAATTGTCGGAAAATAAACGAGATTATCTTTACGTCTACCACCTACTAATTAACTCGATTGCGTAGCAGGGCTACAAACATTCAACGTAATTCACATAAATGCATCCTTAAATGTTTACTTGGGGTTAGTGCCTGACTATTATTAGGCCACTCTCCTGCCAATCAGCGCTCTACATAAGGTAGTCCACATGTCTCTGATCAACGAATACCGTGCCACCGAAGAAGCTATCAAAGAGCTGCAAGCCCGTTTGAAGAACCTGTCCCAAGACGACAAGCTGCAAACCGAGCTGGAATTCGAAGGCAAACTGCGCACCCTGATGGGTGAATACTCCAAATCCCTGCGTGACATCATCGCGCTGCTGGATCCAGAGTCGAAAGTTAAAGCACCCCGCGGCGCTGTGAAAACTACCGGCACCAAGCGTGCTCGCAAGGTCAAGCAATACAAGAACCCACACAACGGTGAAGTGATTGAAACCAAAGGTGGCAACCACAAGACGCTGAAAGAGTGGAAAGCCAAGTGGGGCGGCGACGTGGTTGAAGGCTGGGCTACCCTGCTGGGCTAAGCCTGGTCGGGCTTTCGCCTGATAAGCAACAAAATAAAAACGCCAGCTTGCTGGCGTTTTTTATTGTCAGAATATTCTCCAATGCCTGACTACAGATTCAGCCGGGCGGCTAAAGAGTCGGCATACTCCTGCCATTGATCCAGCACCTGACACTGAAACGATGTAGCACTAACGGCCAACTCCTCGCGCGCCTGCTTAAATGCCAACAGGGTAGTCGGCGCGCCCCATTCCGAACTCGACAACCGTTGCTGACAGAAAAGTTTCCAGCGCTTTTGCTCCTCGTTGTTCAAGGTGTCAGGAAAGTTACGCGCGCGGTAGCGGAATAATAATTCCGGCAAACGATGATCATCAAATGGCCACTGCTGATGCGCCAGATGTAAAGGCTCGGCAGCCCGGACTTGTTCACATAAACGACGATCGCGATCACCAATAAAACCGTCATAGAGCTGCTGCTCGGGATCCGCACTCGGCGCAAAATCTTCCTCGGCATAAATAGCCGCCAACTTATCGCGCCAAACTTCGTGTGCGTCAGTTAGTCGCAGCGCACGTGCCTGGTACGTGTCCATATCCAATTGAAGTCGCTCGCGATCCTGCGCCCGCAGCACATTCAACGGGGCAACGACCGGGCAGCGGTTGATATGCACTAACTTGAGCGGCACGGGCAGTTCGCCTTCCGCCAGGTCGCCACGGCGCGTGTAGAGACGCTGGCGCAAGGTATCGGCGTCCAGATCCAGTAACCCCTGCGGGTCCAGCCCAAGGTCACAGACGATCAATGCATTGCGATTGCGCGGGTGCCAGGCCAGCGGCAGCACCACGCCCAAATAGTGACGCTCGGCGGAAAAGCGTCCGGATATATGTACCATCGGTTGCAACAGGCGTACCTGATCCATCACCCGCTGCTTGCTGCGCAATTGAAACAGCCACTCATACAACTTGGGCTGTTTCTCGCGGACCAGGCGCGCCAGGGCGATCGTTGCTCGCACGTCCGACAAGGCGTCGTGGGCCTGGCCATGGTCGATCCCGTTGGCTGCGGTCAAACGCTCAAGCTTGAGGGTGACGCGCCCATCCTGCTCTGGCCAGACAATCCCTTCCGGGCGAAGTGCGTAGGCCGTGCGCACCACATCGATCAAATCCCAGCGACTGTTGCCGCCCTGCCATTCACGGGCGTAAGGGTCGAAAAAGTTGCGATACAAACTGTAGCGCGTCATTTCATCGTCAAAACGCAAAGTGTTGTAACCGGCGCCGCAGGTGCCCGGTGCGGCCAGTTCGGCATGCACTCGGGTCATGAAGTCGGCTTCGGCCAGGCCTTTTTCCGCCAGGACGTCAGGGGTGATGCCGGTGATCGCGCAGGCGGCCGGATGAGGCAGGATATCGTCGCTGAGCTGGCAATAAAGGTTGACCGGCGGGCCGATCTCGTTGAGTTCGAGGTCGGTACGAATACCGGCAACCTGAAGCGGGCGATCGCTGCGCGGGTTGATGCCGGTGGTTTCATAGTCGTACCAAAAAATGGAGGTCACGGGCTATTCCTGTGCTGAAGACCGGCAAAGTCTAGGCGCTGTTGGCCGTCCGGGGCCAGCGATACCTTGGCTGTACAAATATCCAGCAAAACCTTGAATGGTTGCTTCCACCGTCGACACTGCTAGCATCCGTGTCTCTCAGCCGCTTCGCACTGCCAGGGATCGCAATGCCGAAAAACCCTTTGGATACCCGCTACCAGATCGAGACCCCTGAGGGGATAGATCTGCCCTTGCGCCCGGCAGGCCTGCCGCCGCGGGTACTGGCCTTTGCTTTCGACCTGGGCTTGCGTGGCTTGGTCATGGGCATCCTGCTCGTGCCCCTGGCCCTGTTGGGCAATATTGGTATTGGCCTGGGTGCATTGCTGCTGTTTCTGGTCAGCTGGTGGTACATGGTCTTGTTCGAAGTGCTCAATCAAGGCTGCTCTCCAGGCAAGCAGGTCATGGGCCTGCGGGTCGTACAGGACGATGGCACGCCTGTCGGCTGGTCCGCTTCGTTGATCCGCAACCTGCTGCGCTTTGTCGACATGCTGCCCTTCGGCTACTTCCTCGGCGCCATCAGTTGTCTGCAACATCCTCATTTCAAACGGCTCGGCGACCTCGCCGCCGGTACCCTGGTGATCTACCGCGAACAATCACTGGCCCGCCCCCGGTTACCTCAAGCGGCTGCGTTGCGCCTGCCCTTCGCCCTTGACCTGAGCGAACAGCGCGCCATTCTCGCCTTCGCCGAACGCCAGGGCGACCTCTCTGCCGAACGGGTGCATGAACTTGCGTCCATCCTCGCGGTTCCTCTGCAAGTGCCTCCTGCACGCGCCGTAGAGCAACTCAATGGTGTGGCCCGTGGCTTGTTGGGGCCGACATGAAGCAGAGCCTGTTCGAAAGCCGTCACCAGCCCCAATGGCAAGCCTTTGCAGCGCAACTGACACAGTTGGAGCAAGGCAAGGCCAAGGCCCGCGACGTGGCGGACTTCCCCCATCACTATCGACGCCTGTGCCAGCACCTCGCGCTGGCACAAGAGCGTGGCTACAGCAGTTATCTGGTAGATCCGCTGCAGCAATTGGCCCTGCGCGGCCACCAGCAGCTCTATCGCCATCGCAGTCAATTGGGAGCAAAGGTCCTGAGTTTCGTCCTGGCCGACTTCCCACGCCTGGTACGTGAGCAATGGCGCTTCGTGTTAATCGCCGGCCTGTTATTTTTCGGCAGCCTGCTGGGAATAGCCCTGCTGGTTTACCTGTTTCCCGACCTGATCTACAGCATCGTCAGCGCCCAGCAGGTCGCCGACATGCAAAGCATGTACGACCCCGATGCCAGCCGCCTTGGGCGCGCCGCCGAGCGAGCCTCCAGCGAAAACTGGATGATGTTCGGCTACTACGTGATGCACAACAGCGGCATCGCCTTCCAGACCTTTGCAGCCGGGTTGCTGTTTGGCCTGGGTAGCGTGTTCTTTCTGATTTTCAACGGCTTGATCATCGGCGCAATCTGCGGTCATCTGACCGAAATTGGCTATGGCCAGACCTTCTGGTCGTTTGTCATCGGCCACGGTGCATTCGAACTGACCGCTATCGCCCTGGCCGGCGCAGCGGGTTTGCAACTGGGGTGGTCACTTATCGCTCCGGGGTCGCTCGCTCGCAGCGAATCCTTGCGTTTGGCGGCGCGCAAAAGCGTGCAGATGCTCTGCGGGGTGATGGCGTTTCTGCTGATCGCTGCGTTGATTGAGGCCTATTGGTCTTCCACCACCGCTATCACGCCTTGGATCAAATACCTCGTGGGCGCCGCGCTTTGGCTACTGGTGGCCGCTTACTTGATTCTCGCCGGGCGGGTTCACCATGCGCCTGAGTGACGCCAGCGTGGCAATTCGCCCCCGTACTGCCTGGGAAGCCATGGACCTTGGTGTGTTGATGGCCAGGGAGCATCGCTGGCTGTTGATGAGCAGTTGGGCGCTGGTGAGCTTGCCAGTATTTGCCTTGCTCACCGTGTTGTTATGGGAGTCTCCACTGGCCGCCGTTTTGCTGTTCTGGTGGCTCAAGCCGGCGTTCGATCGGTTGCCGTTGTACATCCTCTCCAAGGCACTGTTTGGTGAAACACCCAGCGTCAAACAAGCCGTGCGCCATTGGCCGCGACTGTTAAAAAGCCAGTTGCTGGTCAGCCTGACCTGGCGGCGTCTCAGCCTGAGCCGCAGTTTCGTGCTGCCAGTGAGCCAACTCGAAGGACTGGGTGGCCAGGCGCGCCAACGCCGCCTCGGCGTGCTGTTACAACGCAACGCAGGGGCAGCGCGCTGGCTGACAATCATTGGCATGCACCTGGAAATCGGCCTGTGGCTTGGCTGCATGGCGCTGTTCTATCTCTTCATTCCTGAGCAGGTTGAACGCGATTGGGACTGGCAACGGTTGGCGCTCGCCACCAGTTCGCAATGGCTATGGCTGGGGCATCTGGGCAACGCGTTCTATGCGTTGATATTGGTGTTCTGGGAGCCTATCTACGTTGCGTGCGGTTTCAGCCTGTACCTCAACCGCCGTACCGTACTGGAAGCCTGGGACCTGGAACTGGTATTCCGGCGTTTACGCCAGCGCCTGGGCAGCGTGGCGACGCTACTGCTTTTGGCGGTCGGGCTGATGCTGCAGGCCAGTCCACAGGTCATGGCGGATGAGTCCAGTAGCCAACCGCAACTGAGCACCCCGGCTGCGAGTCAATCCATCAAGACTCTGCTGGCCCTCCCCCCGTTCAAAAACCCGGAAACCGTCACCCGCTATCGCTTCGGCGAAGACCAGCCTGCGGCCAAAGGCACCGCGCACGGTGACGGCAAATTACCCGGATGGTTACAGGCACTGCTCGATCACCTCAACAGCACCACCTTCAAACACGTAGGCCAGGGATTGGAAATACTCCTGTGGAGCCTGTTGATTGGAGGCCTCGCATTGCTCGGTTGGCACTACCGCGACGGGTTGCACGCTTTTGTCAGTCGGCGCGCAATCAGTCAATCCAGGGTCACCAAACCCGCTCCGACGCAGTTATTCGGCCTGGAGTTGGGCATAGAAACCTTGCCCGCAGACATCGCCAGTGCTGCCGAACAATTATGGCCCACACAACCACGGCAAGCCCTCAGCCTTTTGTACCGAGGCCTGCTCAGCCACCTGTTGCACGACTACAACATTGCACTGAAAACCGCCGACACCGAAGGCCAGGTCCTGGAGCGTGTTCACCAATTACAACAACCGCAGCTGCTGGTGTTCAGTAATGAGCTGACACGCCACTGGCAAAACCTGGCCTACGGCCATCGACTGCCTCCGCTCGCCGCCCAGCAAAAGCTCTGCAGCGAATGGCGCGCGTTGTTCAATTCGGACGCCGCGCAATGAACCGCCCATTACTGTGGGCAGGTCTACTGCTGGCGTGCCTGTTGGGGGCTGGTGCATTTTATGCCTGGCACAAAGCGATCCCTTATGACGAAGTGGTTGATCGCGGCCCATCGCCCCAAGCACGGGAAAATCCCTATCTGGCGGCCGAGTACTTTCTGCGCCAGCAAGGCCTGAGCGTCGAGCATGCCAAGAGCCTCGAACGCCTCGCTCACCTCCAGCCGAAAGGCAACAGCCTTCTGCTGTTGGGTGATCGCGGCAACATGACACCACGCCAGGTGGATGAACTGCTCGATTGGGCAAAGTCCGGTGGCCATTTGCTGGTGGTCGCCGAAGCGCTGTGGGATGAAGAGACAGGTAAAAGCGGCGACCTGCTGCTTGATCGGTTGGACATCCACCAGACCTTGAGCGAAACCTTCGATGAGCCAGCCTCGGCGCGCAAAAAGAAAACGCCGGATCTGACCAAACTCTATGTCGACAATGAAACCGCCCCGGCGTACTTCAGTTTCGATACCGACTTCAACCTTACCGATCCCAAACACCTGGCACAGTTTTCAGCCAACAGCGCCAAATCCAGCCATCTCATGCAACGCAATCTCGGGCATGGCACCGTCACCGTGGTAACCGACAGCGAGCTGTGGAAAACCCCGGGCATCGGCCAACACGATAACGCCTGGCTGCTGTGGTACCTCAACCAAGGCACTGGCGTGACCTTGTTGTTCAACAGCGATGTAGACAGTCTGTTGACCCTGTTGATGCGCTATTTCCCTCAAGCCTTGGTGGCACTCCTGGCGTTGATTGCTCTGGCACTCTGGCGGACCGGCATGCGCCAGGGCCCGATCCAGGCGCCTGCGCCCAGGGCACGTCGGCAGTTGCAGGAACACTTGAAAGCCAGCGCCGATTTCCTGCTGCGTCGCACCGGCCATGGCACCCTCTTGCACGCCCTGCAGCGCGACATCCAGCGCGCTGCCCGCCGACGTCACCCTGGCTTCGAACACCTCGACACCGCTGAACAGTGGCAGGTACTTGAACGCCTGACGCGCCAACCCTCCCACATCATCAGTCAGGCCCTTGGCCCACTCCCGGCAAAGCGGCTCACCAGCGCCGATTTCAGCCGTCAGGTGGCATGCCTGCAAACTCTCAGGAATGCCCTATGAGCGAACTCCCTGCAGCCACTGCCCCTACCGCCGAAAGCCTTCAACACGCCAGCCAGCAGGCACAGGCCCTGCGCGTTGAATTGCGCAAGGCGGTGATTGGCCAGGATCAGGTGATTGACGACGTACTTACCGCGCTGATCGCTGGCGGTCATGTACTGCTCGAAGGCGTCCCCGGCCTGGGCAAAACGTTGCTGGTGCGTGCCCTGGCGCGTTGCTTTGGTGGCGATTTCGCGCGAATCCAGTTCACACCGGACCTGATGCCCAGCGATGTCACCGGCCACGCTGTGTATGACCTGCATACCGAGCAGTTCAAACTGCGCAAGGGCCCGCTGTTCACTCACTTGCTGCTGGCCGATGAAATCAACCGCGCTCCGGCCAAGACTCAAGCCGCCTTGCTTGAAGCCATGCAGGAGCGCCAAGTCACTCTCGAAGGCGAGGCGCTGCCTATCGGTCAGCCCTTCATGGTACTGGCGACCCAGAACCCTATCGAACAGGAAGGTACTTACCCCCTGCCCGAAGCCGAACTCGACCGTTTCATGCTCAAGGTGCGCATGGATTACCCCGATGCTCAGCAAGAACTGGAGATGGTGCGCGAAGTCACTCGCTCGTCCCGGGCAGACATGCTCGATGTGCACCCGCTACGTACGGTGCTGCAGGCCCATGATGTGTTGAACCTACAGCAGGTCGCGAGCGAACTGGCGCTGGATGAGCAAGTCCTCGACTACGCCGTGCGCTTGGCGCGAGCCACCCGCACGTGGCCTGGGCTGACCATCGGCGCCGGCCCTCGGGCCTCCATCGCCCTGGTTCGCGGAGCCCGGGCACGCGCGTTGTTGCGTGGCGGTGAATTCGTCACCCCTGACGATATCAAGGGGTGCGCGCTGGCAGTATTGCGTCATCGGGTGCGCATTGCGCCGGAACTGGACATCGACGGGCTGGAGGTAGACCAAGTGCTCAAGCAACTGCTGGACCAGATCCCGGCGCCCCGGCAGTGACTCGCCCATGAAGCCGACCCGCCTGTTGCTGAGCTGGCTGAGTGTGCTGTTGGGCCTCAACATCCTGCTCGGCGCCGCAGCGGCGCTGCAGCTCAAGGTGCCCGACACGCTGCACTCGATAGCCTGGGGCTTGTTACTGGCGCTGTTGCTGCTGGCGCTGCTGGATGCCGTGCGCCTGCGGCGTCGCCCCGGTGTGCAAATACAGCGGCAAATGCCGGGCAGCCTGGCACTCGGACGCTGGGGTGAAGTGCGCCTGACCCTGGCGCACGATTACTCGCGACCAATCACAGTGAAGGTGTTCGATCATGTTCCTGACGGCTTGAGCATGGAAAACCTGCCCCAAAGCATCGAACTGCGCCCTGGTGAGCGCAGCGAACTGGGCTACCGACTGCGGCCTCTGCGCCGTGGACACTTCAGCTTCAGCCGCTGTGAAATTCACCTGCCCAGCCCCATTGGGCTATGGTCGGCACGGCAATTTGCCGAGGTCAGCGATGCCACTCGCGTCTACCCGGATTTCGCCCATTTATACAGCGCACAGTTACTCGGTGTGGATAACTGGCTCAGCCAACTCGGCGTACGCCAACGCCAGCGAAGGGGCTTGGGCCTGGAGTTTCACCAACTGCGCGAATTTCGCGAGGGCGACAGCCTGCGTCAGATCGATTGGAAGGCTACCGCACGACAACGCACACCCATCGCCCGTGAATACCAGGATGAGCGCGACCAGCAGATTGTGTTCATGCTCGATTGCGGTCGACGCATGCGCAGTCAGGACGGCGAGTTGTCACATTTCGACCATGCACTCAACGCTTGCCTATTGCTCAGTTATGTTGCGCTGCGTCAGGGCGATGCCGTGGGGCTGAGCACCTTTGCCAGTGACCAGCCGCGTTACCTGGCGCCGGTCAAGGGCAGCGGCCAACTGAACCTGCTGCTCAATGCGGTATACGACCTGGATACCACCCGCCGGACGGCCGACTATCAAGCTGCGGCCAGCCAACTGCTGGCTCGGCAAAAACGCCGGGCGCTGGTGATCGTGGTCACCAATCTGCGCGATGAGGACGATGAAGCATTGCTGACAGCGGTCAAGCGTATCAGCCGACAACATCGGGTACTGGTGGCCAGCTTGAGGGAGGAAGTACTCGATGATTTGCGCCAGGCCCCCGTGCAAACCCTGCCCGAAGCATTGGCTTATTGCGGGACGGTCGACTACCTCAATACACGAAACGAACTCCATGACCGGTTGAGCGCCCATGGGTTATCCGTACTGGACACCCCCCCATCAGGGATGGGAGCCGCGCTCGTCACGCGTTATCTGGGTTGGAAAAAAGCCGGAGTGTTCTGAAAGCGCGCTGACACAGACACGTTGCCAAGGCCGGGCTAACCCTCCCAACCCGGGTCAACACGTTCAATGCCTAAGCGGATGCCTGAAGCGGATCGAAGCTGAAGTAATTCAACAAGGCGCTGATCAACTGGCTGTACTCTTCGCCCGCTTCAATCACACTGAACCCCGAGTCGTAATGCTGCGGGTTGATGTCTTCATGGCTCCACAGGCAGGTCGCGGTCAGGTCGATTGCCTGGCACTCGCCGGTCGGGCCAGGAATTTTCAGACGCAACTCGAAATCCACATCGACCATCATGGGCAACTGGCTGATCAACATCAGCCCACTTTCAGAAACGTTGCCCAGAAAACCGATAGGTTTATCGGTAACTCGGTTGAATACCTGCAGGAAGCAATGTAACTGGTGCCGCTCGATCCGTCGGTGGGTAAACATGTGAGATCGCCATCCAATGGCCATGCCCTGGCCGGTCCAGTGATTCGGAACGAGCCAATGGCTCGCTCTCCCTGGATCTCGGTGTGCCAACAGACGTCGCTATGGTCACTAAACAACTGCCGAATCCGGGCCTCGCATTCGTTCGAATAGAAACTTGTACAAACGAACACCCAAAGGATAGCTCAAGACTGGCGACGGGCCAGCTATAGAATGACAAATATCATTACAAAGACGCCGGCCGCGTCTGTGCCGCACTGGCGCCGGGGTAATGCCCCAACTGCTGCAGCGTGTCGAGCCTGGCTCGCGCACGGTAGGCGTATTCACTTGTCGGGTACTGGCTGATGATGAATTGATAGGTCTGGACTGCATCCACGAACAATTTCTGTCGCTCCAGGCATTGGCCGCGCAACATCGAGACCTCCGGTTGCACGTAGCGACGGGTGCGGCTCTCGCGGTCAACCTGGGACAATTCCAGCGTGACGCGCTCGCAATCACCCACCCCATAGGCACGGTAAGCGTTGTTCAAATGGTGGTCCATCGACCAGCGGGTACAGCCGACAACACTGACGGCCAGGGCAGCAACGAGCAAAATTCGCATGGGGGTTCTCCTGTCTTGAGCAGTGTATCGACCCCTCGTCGAAAATCTTCAAGGATGTTCGTCTATTCAACCGCTGCAAAAACAAGCCAATCGTCGATAAGTAGTGCAAACGAACAATGACTACAACGAAAGAGCATAGTAGCCTTCTCCAGCGCTTGAACTCAGGAGTCTGTGCATGTCCGTCCGTCGTACCAAAATCGTCGCCACCCTTGGCCCGGCCAGTAACTCGCCGGAAGTCCTCGAACAGCTGATTCTGGCTGGTTTGGACGTTGCCCGTCTGAACTTCTCCCACGGCACCCCGGACGAGCACAAGGCTCGCGCCAAGCTGGTGCGTGACCTGGCCGCCAAGCACGGCCGCTTCGTGGCGCTGCTGGGTGACCTGCAAGGCCCGAAAATTCGTATCGCCAAATTCGCCAACAAGCGTATCGAGCTGAAGATCGGTGACAAGTTCACCTTCTCCACCAGCCATCCGCTGACCGAAGGCAACCAGCAAGTCGTGGGTATCGACTACCCGGATCTGGTCAAGGACTGCGGCGTCGGTGACGAGCTGCTGCTGGACGATGGCCGCGTGGTCATGCGCGTCGACACCGCTACCCCGACCGAACTGCACTGTACCGTGATCATCGGTGGCCCGCTGTCCGACCATAAAGGCATCAACCGTCGCGGCGGTGGCCTGACGGCGCCGGCGCTGACTGAAAAAGACAAGGCCGACATCAAGCTCGCCGCCGAAATGGAAGTGGACTACCTCGCCGTGTCCTTCCCGCGCGATGCTGCCGACATGGAATACGCACGTAAACTGCGCGACGAAGCCGGCGGTACTGCCTGGCTGGTAGCGAAGATCGAACGCGCCGAAGCCGTTGCCGATGACGAAACCCTCGACGGCCTGATCAAGGCTTCCGACGCTGTGATGGTTGCGCGTGGCGACCTGGGCGTGGAAATCGGTGACGCCGAGCTGATCGGTATCCAGAAAAAAATCATCCTGCACGCACGCCGCCATAACAAAGCGGTGATCGTGGCGACCCAGATGATGGAGTCGATGATCCAGAACCCGATGCCAACCCGCGCCGAAGTGTCCGACGTAGCCAACGCCGTGCTCGACTACACCGACGCCGTGATGCTCTCGGCTGAAAGTGCTGCCGGCCCGTACCCGCTGGAAGCCGTACAGGCCATGGCGCGGATCTGCGTCGGTGCCGAAAAGCACCCGACCAGCAAGACCTCCAGCCACCGCATCGGCAAAGTGTTCGAAAGCTGCGACCAGAGCATCGCGCTGGCAGCCATGTACACCGCCAACCACTTCCCGGGCGTTAAAGCGATCATCGCCTTGACCGAAAGTGGCTACACGCCGTTGATCATGTCGCGCATCCGTTCCTCGGTGCCGATCTACGCGTTCTCCCCGCACCGCGAAACCCAGGCTCGCGCGGCCATGTTCCGTGGCGTGTACACCGTGCCGTTCGACCCGGCCTCGTTGCCGCCGCATGAAGTCAGCCAGGCTGCCATCGACGAGCTGATCAAGCGCGGCGTTGTGGAGAAAGGCGACTGGGTCATCCTGACCAAGGGCGACAGCTACCACACCATCGGTGGCACCAACGGCATGAAGATCCTGCACGTTGGCGATCCAATGGTCTGAGTGACAGGCTGAAAAACAAAAGCCCCGCCATGAGAATGGCGGGGCTTTTTGCATTTGAGGCTGGTGGTGGTGTTGGCGTCACTGGCCTCTTCGCGAGCAAGCCCGCTCCCACATTTGACCGCACACCCCCTGAAGAAACACGCTCGAATGTGGGAGCGGGCTTGCTCGCGAAGACGTCCGACCACTTGACGCTAATTCACCGCCTGGTGACAAAAGCCGACAACGCCGCAATCGCCTCCGGCGATTTCAACCGCTGCGTAAACAACGCCCCCTCCTCTTCAATCACGTGACGCAACTGCTCGCGATCCACACTTTTCATCAAGTGTTTGCTGACCTGCACCGCACCCGGCGCCAGCATCTCAAAGCGTTCAGCCACTTCCCGCGCCTTGGCCAGCGCCGCTTCACCGCTGCTCAACGCCTGCGTGGCAATGCCCCACGCTGCCGCCTGCTCACCGGTGAATCCCTCGCCCAGCAGCAACAGCTCAGCCGCCTTGGCATGCCCGAGCAATCGCGGCAGGATCAGGCTTGAGCCGAACTCCGGACACAACCCAAGGTTGACGAACGGCATGCGCAAGCGCGCATCGCGGCTGATATACACCAGGTCGCAATGCAGCAACAGAGTCGTACCAATGCCCACCGCCGCGCCGGCCACAGCGGCAATCACTGGTTTGCGGCAATTGAGCAGGCTTTTCATAAAGTGAAACGGCGGGCTGTCGAGGTCGCTGGGCGGCTGTTCGAGGAAATCGCCGATGTCATTACCGGCGGTAAAACACTCACGGCTGCCCTGAATCAGCACGGCACGGATGTCTGGGTCCGCATCGGCCTGCTCCAACGCGTGGGCCAATTGCGTGTACATGGCGCGGGTCAGGGCGTTTTTCTTGTCCGGCCGGTTGAGCTGCAAGGTCAGCAGC
Organism: Pseudomonas sp. Larv2_ips; assembly: GCF_963879675.1. Lineage (NCBI taxonomy): Bacteria > Pseudomonadati > Pseudomonadota > Gammaproteobacteria > Pseudomonadales > Pseudomonadaceae > Pseudomonas > Pseudomonas sp. Larv2_ips. The sequence goes on along the minus strand of NZ_CAWOAW010000013.1, from coordinate 257,433 downwards.
CCGCGTTCGCGTTGCAGCAGGATGGCGTCGGTCATGGTGGATCTCGCAGCTGTAGAAGTCAGCGCTCAACCACGGGGCACAAACACATCGGCCAGCAGTTGATTGCGCGGCAGACCGGCCAGGAACAAGCGCTTGGAAAACGCCTCGACGCTGACAGGATGCCCGCAGAGTAAGGCCAGAGTTTGCCGCGAAACAAGCCGCAGTTGCGCCAATGCCTGGGTCAACTCAGCCGCAGTCCACAGCTCCACGGTGACGTTTGGGTGCTGCAAAGCCAACTGCGCCAGGGGCTCGGCCAGGTAATGCGCGTCGGCATCATGAGCCAGGTGAATCACACGGATGGCGCCCTGATGATCCTGGCGCAACGCCTCGCGCAGCACGCCCCATAACGGCCCAAGCCCCGTGCCGGCGGCCAGCAGCCATAGCGGCCGCGAATGCCAGTCAGGGTCGTATTGCAGCGCCCCGCCTCTCAACTCGCCCAGGCGCAGGTCGTCTCCCAGTTGCAACTGGCGGGCGATGCTTATGAATTCACCGGGCTGACGGCAATCGAGGTGAAACTCCAGGAACGGATCTTCCTGGGGCAAGCTCGCCAGGGAATAGGGCCGCGCCACCTGTCCGGCCCACACCACCAGATGCTGCCCGGCGCGATAACGCAGGCCACGTTCCGGTTGCAAGCGCAGGCGCAGCACACTCGCATTCAACCAGTCGACGCCCACCACCCGGGCGGGTAAACCGTCACGCAGCGGGTCGAACGTTTCAACTTGCACGTCCCCGACAACCTGGCATTGGCACGCCAGGCGCCACCCGTCCTGACGTTGTGCCGGGCTCAAGGCGTCGGGTTGTTTGTCCTCGACCTCACCCTGGCAACGCACCAGGCACGCATGGCAACTGCCCGCCCGGCAACTGTAAGGCACGGCCACCCCCGCCAGATTCAGGGCATCCAGCAAGTTGCTGCCGGTGGCTACCGACCAGTGGCGTTCGCCGACGTGCAGTTCAGGCATATAAGGTCTCAATCAGAAGGGCTGCGTACAGGGAATCATGCCTGACAGAGTTTGACCATAGTCGGGTGTATCGGCCACCGCGCCGGGTTATACTGCCGCGCCTTTTTAGCGTCGCGCCTGCACCTACGGCGTGCCTTGGAAAGGTGGACTCAGCCGACCGATGCACCCAACTGAGCCACCTTTATTGAATGTTCCCGTCTTATAGAGGAGCGCGACTCATGACCGTGATCAAGCAAGACGACCTGATTCAGAGCGTTGCCGACGCCCTGCAATTCATTTCCTACTACCACCCCGTTGACTTCATCCAGGCGATGCACGAAGCCTACCTGCGCGAAGAATCGCCGGCAGCCCGTGACTCCATCGCGCAGATCCTGATCAACTCGCGCATGTGCGCCACCGGCCATCGCCCGATCTGCCAGGACACCGGTATTGTTACCGTGTTCGTGCGCGTGGGCATGGACGTACGTTGGGATGGCGCCACCATGGGCCTGGACGACATGATCAACGAGGGCGTGCGTCGCGCCTACAACCTGCCGGAAAACGTCCTGCGTGCCTCGATCCTCGCCGACCCGGCAGGTGCGCGTAAAAACACCAAGGACAACACCCCGGCCGTGATCCACTACTCCATCGTCCCGGGTAACACCGTGGAAGTGGACGTGGCCGCCAAAGGCGGTGGCTCCGAGAACAAGTCGAAAATGGCCATGCTCAACCCGTCCGACTCGATCGTCGACTGGGTGCTCAAGACCGTTCCGACCATGGGCGCCGGCTGGTGCCCACCGGGCATGCTGGGCATCGGCATCGGCGGCACCGCCGAGAAAGCTGCGGTAATGGCCAAGGAAGTGTTGATGGAGTCCATCGACATCCACGAGCTGAAAAAGCGCGGCCCGCAGAACCGTATCGAAGAGATGCGCCTGGAGCTGTTCGAGAAGGTCAACCAACTGGGCATCGGCGCCCAGGGCCTGGGTGGCCTGACCACCGTGCTCGACGTGAAAATCATGGACTACCCGACCCACGCCGCCTCGCTGCCGGTGTGCATGATCCCCAACTGCGCCGCCACCCGTCACGCGCACTTCGTGCTCGACGGTTCGGGCCCGGCGTCGCTGGAAGCGCCATCGCTGGACGCCTACCCGAAAATCGTCTGGGAAGCCGGCCCATCGGCCCGCCGTGTCAACCTCGACACGCTGACCCCGGAAGAAGTGCAAAGCTGGAAACCGGGCGAAACCGTATTGCTCAACGGCAAGATGCTCACTGGTCGCGACGCGGCGCACAAGCGCATGGTCGAGATGCTGAACAAGGGCGAAACCCTGCCGGTAGACCTCAAGGGCCGCTTCATCTACTACGTCGGCCCGGTTGATCCGGTGCGCGAAGAAGTGGTTGGCCCGGCTGGCCCGACCACCGCCACGCGGATGGACAAGTTCACCCGTCAGATCCTCGAGCAGACCGGCCTGCTGGGCATGATCGGCAAATCCGAGCGCGGCCCAACCGCCATCGAAGCGATCAAGGACCACAAAGCCGTGTACTTGATGGCTGTGGGCGGTGCGGCGTACCTGGTGGCGCAAGCCATCAAGAAGTCGCGCGTAGTCGCGTTCGCCGAACTGGGGATGGAAGCGATCTACGAGTTCGACGTGAAGGACATGCCGGTCACCGTTGCGGTGGACAGCAAGGGTGAATCCGTCCACATCACCGGTCCTGCCATCTGGCAGAAAAAGATCAGTGAAAGCCTGGCGGTAGAAGTGCAGTAAGCACTTCACTGCACGGATAAAGGCGACTGCGGCCCATGGCCCAGTCGCCTTTTTTATGACTGGCAATGTTGCAATGACAAACACGATCATGTGGGAGCTGGCTTGCCTGCGATGCAGGCACATCGGTTTTTCAGTGACCCCGAGGTGATGCCATCGCAGGCAAGCCAGCTCCCACACAAGCCTGCATGCCACAAGATCCAAGCAGCCCATGCTATGGTGCTCATCCCTTACTGTGCCTGCCCATCACCGTATGATCGTGATCCCACGCCCCCTGCGCCTGACCTTCTATTCCCTGTTGATCATCGCCGGTGCGGTGCTGGCCGCTGCCTTGGCCACTCGCCATGCCGAACGCCAAGCCTTGGTGGATGACGCCGCCCGCGCCCATCAACAGCTCACGCTCTATGGCAATTCCCTGCACACCCTGATCGAACGCTACCGCGCCCTGCCCGCCGTACTGGCGCTGGATTCGGAAATGATCAGCGCCTTGAAAGGCCCGCTCGACGCCACCACCCAGGACCTGCTCAACCGCAAACTGGAGCGCATCAACGGCGCAGCACAGTCCTCAACCCTGGAACTGATGGACCGCAACGGCCTGGCCGTGGCCGCCAGTAACTGGAACTTGCCGAGCAGTTATGTCGGCCACAACTACGCGTTTCGCCCCTATTTCAGCCAGACCTTGAGCCAAGGCACCGGGCGTTTTTATGCGGTCGGAGTCACCACCGGCATTCCGGGTTACTTCCTCTCCAGCGCGGTGGTCGATGAGCATGAGCAGTTTCTCGGCGCCATGGTCGTGAAGCTCGAATTCCCCGAACTTGAACGTGAGTGGGCCCAGGGCAATGACCTGCTGCTGGTCAGCGACGCGCGCGGCATCGTGTTTATCGCCAACCAGCCGGGCTGGCGTTACCGCAACCTGCGGCCGCTGTCAGCCAGTGACCTTGCCGAACTCAAGGCCACGCGCCAATACGATAAAAAGCAATTGCAGCCGCTGCAAACCCAGACGCTGCAGCGCTTCGATGAAAACAGCCATTTGATGCGCGTCAGCGGCCCTGAAGGCAATGCCAACTACATCTGGGAATCCCTGCCACTGAAGGCCGAAGGCTGGACCCTGCACCTGCTGCGCAAACCGCAGTTCGCCTTTGAGGATCAGCGCAACGCCGGCCTCGCCGCTGCAGGCTCGTGGCTGGCGCTGGTGTTTCTGGTGCTGTTCCTGACCCAGCGCTGGCGCCTGGCCCGCCTGCGCCAGCGCAGCCGCGAAGAGTTGGAACAGCTTGTGGAGGAGCGCACCCAGGCGCTGCGCACGGCCCAGGATGGCTTGGTGCAATCGGCCAAACTGGCGGCACTGGGCCAGATGTCCGCCGCACTCGCCCATGAAATCAACCAGCCGCTGACCGCCCAACGCATGCAGTTGGCGACCCTGCGCCTGCTGCTGGACCACGGCCGCGTGGACGATGCCTACCAGGCGCTCACACCGCTGGACGACATGCTCACGCGCATGGCCGCACTCACCGGCCACCTCAAGACCTTCGCGCGCAAAAGCCCCAGCGGCTTGCGCGAAAAGCTCGACCTGGCCACCGTCGTCGACCAATCCCTGCACTTGCTCGACGCGCGCCTGCGCGACGAAGCCATCGGCGTGGTGCTGGACCTGACCCGCCCCGCGTGGGTGCGCGGTGATGCCATCCGCCTGGAACAGGTGTTGATCAACCTGCTGCGCAACGCCTTGGATGCGATGGCCGACACGCCACGCAAACGCCTGGAGATCCGCCTGCACGCCGACCAGCAGTTGTGGCGACTGACCGTCAGCGACAGCGGCGGCGGCATTGCAGAAGAACACTTGAACAGCGTGTTCGACCCGTTCTTTACCACCAAACCCGTAGGAGACGGCCTCGGCCTCGGGCTGGCGGTGTCCTACGCTATCGTGCATGAACTGGGCGGGCGCCTGCTCGCCGGCAACCGTGGCGACGGCGCGGTTTTTACCTTGACCTTACCGATTGCGCTGGAGACACCCGACCTATGTTGAACGCCGTGATTGTGGTCGATGACGAAGCCAGCATTCGCACGGCCGTCGAACAATGGTTGAGCCTGTCAGGGTTTGATGTGCAGTTGTTCAGCCGCGCCGAGGAATGCCTGGCGCACCTGCCCAGGGACTTTGCCGGGGTGATCCTGAGCGATGTGCGCATGCCCGGGCTCAGCGGCCTTGAACTGCTGGCCGAAGTGCAACGCCGGGATGCCGATTTGCCGGTGATTCTGCTCACCGGCCACGGCGATGTGCCGATGGCGGTGGAAGCGATGCGCGACGGTGCCTATGACTTTCTGGAAAAACCCTTCAGCCCCGACGCCTTGCTCAACAGCCTGCGCCGCGCCCTGGACAAACGCGGACTGATCCTGGAGAACCGACGTCTGCATCAACAGGCCGATCACCGCGCGCAGCTCGAATCGAGCCTGCTGGGCGTGTCCCGAGGCTTGCAGAACCTGCGACGCCAGGTGCTCGACCTGGCGAACCTGCCGGTCAATGTGTTGATCCGTGGCGAGACCGGCAGCGGTAAAGAGCTGGTCGCGCGCTGCTTGCACGATTTTGGCCCGCGTGCAAAAAAGCCGTTTGTAGCGCTCAACTGCGCCGCCATCCCCGAGCAGCTGTTTGAGGCCGAATTGTTCGGTCACGAAAGTGGCGCGTTCACCGGCGCCCAAGGCAAGCGTATCGGCAAGCTGGAATATGCCCATGGCGGCACGCTGTTCCTGGATGAAATCGAAAGCATGCCGCTGGCCCAACAGGTTAAGTTGCTGCGCGTATTGCAGGAACAAAAGCTTGAGCGACTGGGCTCCAACCAAAGCATTCACGTGGACTTGCGCATCATTGCCGCCACCAAGCCGGACCTGCTGGAAGAGGCACGCGCAGGGCGTTTTCGCGAAGATTTAGCCTACCGACTGAACGTCGCACAGCTGCGCCTGCCACCTCTGCGCGAGCGTCGTGAAGACATTCCGCTACTGTTCGACCACTTTGCCCACAGCGCCGCCGAGCGCCTGGGCCGCAGCGCCGAACCCTTGAACGGCGCGCAACTGGGGCGGCTGCTCAGCCATGATTGGCCGGGTAATGTGCGTGAACTGGCCAACGTCGCCGAGCGCCAAGTGCTGGGCCTGGGTGAACCGGAGCCGGAAGGTATCGAGGCCGGGCAATCCCTGGCGGCGCAACAGGAAGCCTTCGAAGCGCATTGCCTGAAAGCAGCGCTGGTGAGGCACAAGGGCGATATCAAGGCAGTATTGGCGGAGCTGCAGCTGCCGCGTCGCACCTTCAATGAAAAGATGCAGCGGCATGGGTTGGTGCGGGAGATGTTTCTGTAGGCCATTTTCTGTGGTGTTTGCCAAGACGCCATCGCAGGCAAGCCAGCGCCCACATTTGAATGTGTTCACACATCGAACGGTGGGCGCTGGCTTGCCGCGAAGAGGCCAGCAGCCATAAGCGGATTTCCGCTCATCACCCTAAAATCATCAGCAATTTTCCGCTCAAAAACATTCTGAAACCCTTCTAAACCGGGCCTTGATCTAACTGGCACAGCTCCTGCTATAGCCCGAACAGGCTGCGCTCGTGCGGCTCCATAAAAACAACTAGATGAAGGATCCTTCAATGGATAACTCCAACTCCCTGCCTCTGGGGTCGGCGGCTGCGCCGGCAAAAGAACGCAGTACTTCCAGCCGGATCAAATCGATTTTCAGCGGCTCGGTCGGCAACATGGTCGAGTGGTACGACTGGTACGTCTACGCCGCCTTCTCGCTGTACTTCGCCAAAGCCTTCTTTCCGAAAGGCGACACTACCGCCCAACTGCTGAACACCGCCGCGATCTTCGCCGTGGGCTTCCTGATGCGCCCGATCGGTGGCTGGCTGATGGGGCTGTACGCCGACCGTGCCGGTCGCAAAGCGGCCTTGATGGCTTCGGTGCTGTTGATGTGCTTCGGCTCACTGATCATCGCCCTGAGCCCGGGTTATGAAACCATCGGTGTCGGCGCGCCGATCCTGCTGGTGTTCGCCCGCCTGCTGCAAGGTCTGTCGGTGGGTGGCGAGTACGGTACCTCGGCCACTTACTTGAGTGAAATGGCGACCAAGGAACGTCGCGGCTTCTTCTCCAGCTTCCAATACGTGACGCTGATTTCCGGCCAACTCATCGCGCTGGCAGTATTGATTGTGCTGCAACAGGTGCTCACCACCGAACAACTGTACGACTGGGGCTGGCGCATCCCGTTCGCCATCGGCGCCCTGTGCGCAGTGGTCGCGCTGTACCTGCGTCGTGGCATGGAAGAAACCGAGTCGTTCACCAAAAAGGCAAAGGCCAAGGAAAGCGCCATGCGCACCTTGATGCGCCACCCCAAGGAACTGATGACCGTGGTCGGCCTGACCATGGGCGGCACCCTGGCGTTCTACACCTACACCACCTACATGCAGAAATACCTGGTGAACACGGTGGGCATGAGCATTTCCGACTCCACCACCATTTCGGCGGCCACGCTGTTTCTGTTCATGTGCCTGCAACCCATTGTCGGCGGGCTGTCGGACAAGGTTGGCCGCCGGCCGATCCTGATCGCCTTCGGCATCCTCGGCACCTTGTTTACCGTGCCGATCCTCACCACCCTGCACACCATCCAGACCTGGTGGGGCGCGTTTTTCCTGATCATGGCGGCACTGATCATCGTCAGCGGCTATACCTCGATCAACGCGGTGGTGAAGGCCGAGCTGTTCCCTACGGAAATTCGTGCCTTGGGCGTGGGCCTGCCGTATGCGCTGACCGTGTCGATCTTCGGCGGTACGGCTGAATACATCGCACTGTGGTTCAAGAGCATTGGCATGGAAACCGGTTACTACTGGTATGTGACGGCCTGCATTGCGGTGTCGCTGGTGGTCTACGTGACCATGAAAGACACCCGCAAACATTCGCGCATTACCACGGACTAAACAGTGTGGGAGCGGGCTTGCTCGCGAACGCGGTGATCAGTCAGAGCAACGTCGACTGACACGGCGCATTCGCGAGCAAGCCCGCTCCCACATGTTGTTCTTCAGCGTTTCATAAACAGCGTCAGGTCAGCTCTACGGGCTGCCGGCGCCCATACCGGCGCTGCGCATACGACGCCCCGGCAATCATCACCACCAGCACCGCCGCCAACACCGCCGATGAACCCATGGTGCCGAAATCCAGCCCGCCCTTTTCATGGGGCTTGGTGAGGAAGTCGCCCAGGGTCGCGCCAAATGGCCGAGTCAGCACAAACGCCACCCAGAACAACAGCACCGAAGAAATCTGGGTGAAGTATTTGAGTGCTACCACCGCCGCAATGGCCGAGCCGATCAGCAAGGCGCCGCCGGCAAAACCCAACCCGGAGTCGTCCGCTAGGAAGTCGCCCAGCGCGGTGCCCAAGGTATTGGAGAACAGGATCGCCATCCAGTAAAACAGCTCGCCTCGAAAGGTCTGGACCTTGTTCACGTTCAGCGAATCACCACTGAGGTGCCACAACGCGAAGATGATCATCAGGATCACGATCAGGATCATCGAGCCGGTGGCGTACCCGAGGCCCAAGGTGCGGTCCATAAAATCCGACATCGTGGTGCCGGCGGTACTCGTGGACAGAATCACGATCCAGTACAACACCGGGTTGTAGGTTTTCGACCAGAGCTGCGTCATCAGGGTGACGAGAAATACGCTGATCAAGATCATCGAACTGATGGCGTAGCCGACATTCAGGGTCATCGACAACAAATCCCCGGCGGTTTCGCCCAGGGTGGTTGCGCAGATTTTCATGACCCAGAACGCCAGGGTTATCTGAGGAAGTTTGTTCATTGTGCGCAAGGCTCCGAAGCTCAGTCATGCAGGGGGCCGAATCATGGGGAGTGTCGACCTGGCGCGCAGACTGAACGGCACGCTGTGAAAAATAGGTGGGCAATCAATGAAAATTCCATCCGGCCAATGGAAATTCGCCGTCATGGATTGCACTATGGCTACCTCACAGCCCCCCGCAGCAGGAACCACGGCCCATGTCTGACGATATCCATTTCTACGAACCCGCCAATGGCCACGGCCTGCCTCATGACCCGTTCAATGCCATCGTCGGGCCACGGCCGATTGGCTGGATTTCCTCCCACGACCGCGAAGGCCGCCTGAATCTGGCGCCCTACAGCTTCTTCAATGCGTTCAATTACATTCCGCCGATCATTGGGTTTTCCAGCGTCGGGCGCAAAGACAGCCTGAACAACATCGAACAGACCGGCGAATTCGTGTGGAACCTGGCCACTCGCCCGTTGGCCGAACAGATGAACCAGAGTTGCGCGGCGGTATCGCCAGAGGTCAACGAGTTCGAGCTGTCCGGCCTGACGCCGGTCGCCTCGAAAATCGTCGGCGTGCCGCGCGTGGGCGAAAGCCCGGTATCGTTCGAATGCAAGGTGACGCAGATTATTCAGCTGCAGCGCGCCGACAAAGAGTTGGTGCCGAGCTGGCTGGTGCTTGGCGAGGTGGTCGCGGTGCACATTGCCAAGTGGCTGCTCAAGGATGGGATCTACGACACGGCCGCCGCCGAGCCGATCTTGCGCGGTGGTGGCCCGGCGGATTACTTCCAGATAGAGCCGCAGGCGTTGTTCAAGATGTATCGCCCAGGCGCCACTCAGCGCTGAGTGAAAGGCAAAAAAAAGTGGGAGCAGGCTTGCTCGCGAAGGCGGTGGATCAGTCAATGTTTCAGTGACTGACACGGTGCATTCGCGAGCAAGCCCGCTCCCACCTTTGCATCGGTGGGGTTGCTTAGTCAGCGGCAGGTGACCAGGTCAATTGCCCTTCTTCGTCCACGTCGACCAACCGCTGCAATTGCGCGGCAGCCGCATCGTCGGCGTCGTCAGCGGTCTTGAACGTGTGTCCTTCAAGGATCTTGTGAAACCTGGGGGCGCCCATGCCATCCAGTGCCTTGACGGCAATGGCAGCGCTGTAGCCACCCTCTTCTTCACGCACCAAGGCGGAAACGGCTTCGTGGTAGGCAAACTCTTTACGTGCCATGTTGCAGGTCCTGGCCAATGGGAAAGTCGGCCATTCTAACCTTCTCAACCGGCCAGTTGCAGGTACTCGCCGTAGGCATGCGCAGCGGATGCATCGGTAAAGGTCTGGAAGTCCATGCTGCGCACCACCATGTCGTTCAACAGCTCGGTAAAGATCATCAAGGCGGGCGAATTGAAGTAGGCGCTCATCGCCTGCTCGCTGCTCCAGAAGCCGCAGATCAGCCACACATCGGGATCCACTTGGGAATGCTGCAACGAGAATTGCAGGCAACCCTGAGCCTGACGGCCCGGTTCAATCAAACTGCTCAAGCGTGCACCGAGTTCGGTGCTGCACCCGTTACGGGCACGGATAAAGGCCATATGGCTCGCGGGAATGGGGGTGGACATGTTCGACTCTCCCGTTGAGAAGTGATGCTCGGCAAGCACTGTGAGGGCGTGCTGCCACAGGATCAAAGATAACGGCGCGGGTGCGGGCGCGGTTAGTCAATTCCTGCCGGCTTATTGCACAATCCTGCCAGAAGCGTAGATAAGACGTTTGGCCCCGCGGGTTTATTCCATGGCCATGTTCAGTGTTTCAGGCAGATGACAGGCACTGCACTTGCCTGATTCGCGACTTATCGCAGGATCAGGCAAGGATTGTGCAGGATCGACGTAACACTTTCTCAAAGACCGCCACTAAGCTGATCCCATCAAAAAGCTTGTAGAGGACACGTCATGTCGTCGTCGGAACATAAGTCCACTCCCCTCGATGCCGAGACGGAAAAACAGCGCGCCGAACTCGCCAGCATCGTGCACCGGCATACCTGGGAAGATGGCTCCTACGGCACGGCGATCACCTCGTTGTACCTCAACCGCCACAACACGCCGCGCGACTTCATGCCGGTGCTGGTGGAACCTGCGCTGTGCATCCTCGCCAGCGGCAGCAAGGAAGTACGCCTGGCTGACGAAATCTTCGCCTACGACCCGCTCAACTATCTGGTGTTCTCCGTGGCGATGCCGGTGGCCGGGCGGATCATCGATGCCACGCCGGAAGATCCCAACCTGTCGGTGCGCATCAATATCGACCCGGCGCAACTCACGGCGCTGATCGCCGAGGCCGGGCCAATGGGCGTGCCGTCGCGTCCGACTTCGCGCGGCATGTACGTCGACCGCATCGACACCCAATTGCTCGACGCCGTGCTGCGCCTGGCGCGCCTGCTGGATACGCCCAAAGATATCGCGATGCTGGCGCCATTGATCAACCGCGAAATTCTTTACCGTTTGCTGCGTGGGCCGCAGGGTTACAGGCTGTATGAAATCGCCGTGGCCAACAGTCAGAGCCATCGTGTGAGCCAGGCCATCAAGTGGCTGAACGGCAACTACGAACAGCCGCTGCGTATTGATGACCTGGCCCGTGAAGTGAACCTCAGCGTCTCGACGTTGCACCACCGCTTCAAGGCGATCACCGCGATGAGCCCGCTGCAATACCAGAAGCAGTTGCGCCTGCAGGAAGCGCGGCGTTTGATGATTGCCGAAGGGCTGGAAGCTTCGGCGGCGGGGTATCGGGTGGGGTATGAAAGCCCCTCGCAGTTCAGCCGCGAGTACAGCCGGTTGTTTGGGGCGCCGCCGCTGAGAGATTTGGCCCGGTTGCGCCAGAGCATCTGACCCAAAGGCGTTCAAAATGTGGGAGCGGGCTTGCTCGCGAAAGCGGTGGATCAGTCAAGATTTTCGGTGACTGACACTCTGCATTCGCGAGCAAGCCCGCTCCCACATTTGATCCTCTGTGTGCTTTAGTCCAGGGTTCGCGGGAGCTGTAAGGTGACTCGCAAACCACCCTCGCGCAGGTTCTGCAAACTCACTTCACCGCCATGGCTATGGGCAATGTTGCGCGCGATGCCCAACCCCAATCCATAGCCCTGCTGCTGCCCGGCCAAGCGAAAGTGCGGTTCAAACACTTGCTCCAGCCGCTGCTCCGGCACGCCAGGGCCTTCGTCGTCGACGTGCAGGACAAATTCCGCGCCATCGTCTTCGATGTGCAAATGCGCGTTCTGCCCGTACTTCAACGCGTTGTCGATCAGGTTACCGATGCAGCGCTTGAGCGCCAGCGGCTTGCCTGCATACGGCGCCAGGGCGCGGCCATCCTGCGTGATGCGGCCATTGCCGTTGGGCGCCAGGTACGGCTCCACCAGGCAATCGAGTACGTGATTGAGGTCGACCGGCTCGATGTTTTCGTGGATGTCAGTGTCCTTCACGCATTGCAGCGCGCCCTTCACCAGCAACTCCAATTCATCCAGGTCGCGACCGAACTTGGCTTGCAGGTTTTCGTCTTCGAGCAGCTCCACGCGCAGGCGCAAGCGGGTGATCGGCGTGCGCAAATCGTGAGAAATCGCGCTGAACAATTGGCTACGCTCGGTCAGGTAACGGCTGATGCGTTCGCGCATGGCGTTGAACGCACGGCCCACTTCCACCACTTCGCTGCCGCCGCCTTCGGCCACCGGCTCCACGTCAGCCCCCAGGGACATGTCCCGCGCCGCCCGCGCCAGACGCTTGAGCGGTCGGCTTTGCCAGTGCACCAACAGGCCGATAAACAACAATAGAAAACCGCTGGTGAGCACGATAAACCACACCTGCTGCGACGGCAGGCCCTGTTCTTCAAGGCTGGTGTAGGGCTCGGGCAACAACGAAGCGATGTACAGCCATTCGCCCGGCGCCAGCTGGATCTGCGTGACCAGCACCGGCGGATTCACCGGCTCCAGGGTCAACGCGTAATGCGCCCAGGACCGCGGCAGTTCATCGAGCTTCAGGCCAGCGTTGAAAATGCGCAGGTCTTCGGCACTGACGAACTCCACCGAGATGTGCACGTCGCCGCCCAGGGTCTGGCGCAAGACTTCGTCCACCGCTTGCAACACCGCCTGCTTGCGCGGGGTCTGCGGCAATATCTGCATATCCAGCGGGCGATCGTTGAGCGTCACCACAAAGCGGGTGCCACCCATGCTGCGCAGTTGATCAAGCACTAACGGGCGATAGGCCACCGGCAACGAGCGGAAATAACTCACGCTGGCCGTCATCGAGTGCGCCAGGCTGCGGGCGCTGGTGACCAGGCCTTCAAGTTGAGTGGCGCGCAATTGCGAGACCCAGATCACGCTGGACAGCGCCTGGGCGAACAGCACTGCGAGCAAGGTCAGCAGCAACATCCGCCCCAGCAGCGAGCGCGGCACCGGGAAACGGCGACGGCGTTCGCTTAAATGCTCAGTGGGCATTGCCGGCAACCACGCTGGCTGCCAGTTGATAACCGCTGCCGCGCACGGTGCGGATCAGCCGTGGGGGTTTTTCGGTATCGCGCAGGCGTTGGCGCAAGCGGCTCACGGCCATGTCGACGATACGGTCCAGCGGCATCAGGTCGCGGCCACGGGTGGCGTTGCCGATGGTGTCGCGGTCGAGAATTTGTTGCGGGTGATCGAGAAACAGTTTGAGCAGGGCAAAGTCGGCGCCGGAAAGAATCACCTCTTCACCGTCCACGTGAAACAGGCGATGGCTGATCATGTCCAGTCGCCATTCATCGAACACCCACACGTCGCCGCCGCTGCTGCGTTCCTGGCCGAACTGGGCGCGGCGCAGCAAGGCTTTGATGCGCGCTTGCAGCTCGCGCGGGCTGAACGGCTTGCCGATGTAGTCGTCGGCGCCCAGCTCCAGACCGATCACGCGGTCGGTTTCATCGGAACTGGCAGTGAGCATGATGATCGGCACCTGCGCCTGGCGCGGGTGCTGGCGAATCCAGCGGCAAAGGCTGAAACCGTCTTCGTCGGGCAGCATCACATCGAGGATGACCAGATCGCACGGCGCCTCGTTCATCGCCTGGCGAAACCCTGCACCATCCGGCACGCCACGCACCTGGAAGCCGGCGCGGCTGAGGTAGGTCTGCAGCAATTCGCGGATTTCCTGGTCGTCGTCGACGAGGAGAATCGATTTACTGATTGCGCTCACGGGGTCCTCCTTGTTGTTATGGCCAAACCTGAGTCATGTGTTGCTTTCAAGGACCCCTTCGCGAGCAAGCCCGCTCCCACATTTAAACTCATTCCAACTGGATAAATGCGGTTGAATGTGGGAGCGGGCTTGCTCGCGAAAAGGCCATCACTGCCTACGCAAAAGCCTGCTCAAGTGCCACACCCGCCCCGGTCAACCCGGAATACGGCGCGGTCACCAACCACACCGGAATGCCTTTGAAATAATCGCTCATGCAGCCTTTGTCGCTGAAGCTCTTGGCAAAACCGCTGTTGATAAAGAAGTCGGCAAAGCGTGGAATAACCCCGCCCACGATATACACGCCACCGCGTCCACCGGTGGTCAGCACGTTGTTGCCGGCCACGCGGCCCAGCCAGATGCTGAACTGGTTCAACACTTCGATCGCCACCGGGTCTCCTGCCAGGCCGGCTGCCGTAATGGCTTCGGGCGTGTCCAGCACCGGCGTGTGCCCGTCGACCGCGCAAATCGCGCGGTACACCCGTGGCAGGCCGCCGCCGCTCAAGGCGGTTTCGGCACTGACGTGCCCGATTTCGGTGTAGATGTGCTGCCACAGCTGGGTTTCACGCGGGCTGCTCAGCGGCAGGTCGACGTGGCCGCCCTCCCCCGGCAGCGCCGCATATCGGCCTTCGCCCAGGTCCAGCAAGGTGCCGACGCCAAGGCCGGTACCCGGCCCGATCACCACCGCCGGGCGCAGCGGTTCCGGCGTGCCTTCGCAGACCACGCGAAATTCGTCGGGCTTGAGGCGAGTCATGCCCAGGGCCATGGCAGTGAAGTCATTGACCAACAGCAGCTCATCCACCTGCAAGGTCTTACAGAATGCAGTTTTGCTCAGGCGCCAGTGATTGTTGGTGAATTTAAATTCATCGCCACTCACTGGCCCCGCGACCGACAGGCATACCGCGCCGATGTCCCCGATTTCCAGGCCTTCTTCCTTGAGGTAGACCTTGATAGCCTCCTCAGGGCTGTGGTGGTCCGCGGTGGCATGCACGCGGATCGAGTGCAGCTCCTGATCCCGCCACAACGCAAAACGGGCGTTGGTACCACCGATGTCACCGACCAGCGCAAGCTTCACTTAAGCGTCTCCAAGGCAGAGGTAAAGGCGCTGGCGCCCTGCTCTGCGGAGCTTGCGGCCAAGCGCATAAATGCAAACAGCTCACGCCCCGCCCCCACGTTGTTGCCCAACAGGCCCGTGGCAGGCGCGCGCGCTGCGAATTCTTCGGCGTCCACCTTAAGCTCCAAGGTGCCTTTCACGCCATCCACGCGAATGATATCGCCATCTTTGACCCGCGCCAGTGGCCCGCCGCTTTGGGCTTCGGGGTTGACGTGAATCGCGGCAGGGATCTTACCCGACGCGCCGGACATACGCCCGTCTGTCACCAACGCCACCTTGAAGCCACGGTCCTGCAATACACCCAGGAACGGCGTCATTTTGTGCAATTCCGGCATGCCGTTGGACCGCGGGCCTTGGAAGCGCATCACCGCGACAAAGTCTTTTTCCAACTCACCGGCCTTGAAGGCGTCGGCCAGGTCCTGTTGATCCTGGAACACCACGGCCGGCGCTTCGACGATCTGGTGCTCCGGGGCAACGGCAGAGACTTTCATCACGCCACGGCCGAGGTTGCCTTCCATCACGCGCAAGCCGCCTTCGGGCGAGAACGCACGGGCCACGGGGCGCAGGATGGTTTCGTCGAGGCTCTCGATCGGGCCGTCGCGCCAGATCAGCTCGCCGTCGACCAGGAACGGCTCCTGGGTGTAGCGGCTCAGGCCCTTGCCGGCCACGGTGTTGACGTCTTCGTGGAGCAGGCCGGCTTCGAGCAGTTCGCGGATCAGGAACGACATGCCGCCCGCCGCCTGGAAGTGGTTGATGTCGGCCTTGCCGTTTGGATACACGTGGGACAGGGTCGGCACCACCTCGGAGAGGTCGGCCATGTCCTGCCAGGTGAGGATGATGCCCGCCGACATGGCGATGGCCGGCATGTGCAGGGTGTGGTTGGTGGAACCGCCGGTGGCGTTGAGCGCGACGATGGAGTTGACGATGGATTTTTCGTCGACGATCTCGCCGATCGGCGTGAAGTCGCCACTGGCTTTGGTCAGGCGCGTGACCTGGTGCGCGGCTTCGCGGGTCAGCGCATCACGCAGCGGCGTGTACGGGTTGACGAACGAGGCGCCCGGCAAGTGCAGGCCCATCACTTCCATCAGCAGCTGGTTGGTGTTGGCGGTGCCGTAGAAGGTGCAGGTGCCGGGGCTGTGGTAGGACTTCATCTCCGATTCCAGCAGCTCTTCGCGGGTGGCCTTGCCTTCGGCGTAGCGCTGGCGCACGTCGGCCTTCTGCTTGTTGGAGATGCCCGAGGGCATCGGGCCGCCCGGCACAAAGATCATCGGCAGGTGGCCGTAGCGCAGCGCGCCCATCATCAGGCCGGGGACGATCTTGTCGCAGATGCCCAGCATCAGCGCGGCGTCGAACATGTTGTGGGACAGCGCTACCGCCGTGGACATGGCAATGACTTCACGGCTGAGCAGGCTCAGCTCCATGCCGGGTTCGCCTTGGGTTACGCCATCGCACATGGCAGGCGTGCCGCCGGCGAACTGGCCGACCGACCCGACTTCGCGCAGGGCTTTTTTGATCTGTTCAGGGAAATGTTCGTACGGCTGGTGCGCCGAGAGCATGTCGTTATATGAGGAAACAATTGCCACGTTGGCGGCGTTCATCATGCGCAGGCTATTTTTATCTTCAGTGCCGCAGCCCGCCACGCCGTGGGCGAAGTTGGCGCATTGCAGCTTACCGCGCATCGGGCCGTCGCTGGCGGCGCCGCGAATGAGCGCAAGGTAAGCCTCGCGGGTTGCACGACTGCGGGCGATAAGCCGTTCGGTGACCTCAATAACGCGGGGATGCATGTGTAGAACTCCAGGCTAACGGATGTGGCGACCTGAGTGTCTATGCTGATCAAACGCCCGCAGCTCATGGGATGGCAGGGTGTCGTTTGTATCATCGGACCAGTTGATTCAGGTCACTCGTTGTAGATTGAACAAAATATTGCCACTAAAAAGGCTTGTTTTCTATTTTTATGCGAATAATCTTGTAATTCTTACAACAAATCGACGACAGGCACTTTCCAATGACTCTTCGTATCGCAATCAATGGTTTTGGCCGTATCGGCCGTAATGTCCTGCGCGCACTGTATACCCAAGGCTACCGCCAGGATTTGCAGATCGTCGCCATCAATGATTTGGGCGACAGTTCGATCAATGCCCACCTGCTCAAATACGACACCGTACACGGTACTTTCGAAGCAGAGGTTGCCCACGATCAGGAAAGCCTGACCGTCAATGGTGACCGGATTGCCGTCAGTGCCATTCGCAACCCCGCCGAGTTGCCGTGGGCGGCGCACAAGATCGACGTGGTGTTCGAATGCACCGGTCTGTTCACCGACCGTGACAAGGCGGCCGCTCATATTACCGCCGGCGCGCGCAAGGTAATCATCTCGGCCCCCGCCAAAGGCGCAGACGCCACGGTGGTGTACGGGGTGAACCATGACATCTTGCGCCAATCCCACCAGATCATCTCCAACGCTTCCTGCACCACCAACTGCCTGGCGCCTGTGGCTCAGGTGCTGCACCGCGAGCTGGGCATCGAAAACGGCTTGATGACCACCATTCACGCCTACACCAACGACCAGAACCTGACCGACGTCTACCACACCGACCCGTACCGCGCGCGCTCGGCCACCCAGAACATGATCCCAAGCAAGACCGGCGCCGCTGAAGCGGTGGGCCTGGTGCTGCCGGAACTGGCGGGCAAGCTGACTGGCATGGCGGTGCGGGTACCGGTGATCAACGTGTCGCTGGTCGACCTCACTGTGGAGCTGAAGAAAGAAGCCACCGCCGAGCAAGTCAACGCGCTGCTCAAAGAAGCCAGCCAGCACTCGAAAATCCTCGGCTACAACTCCCTGCCGCTGGTTTCCAGTGACTTCAACCATAACCCGCTGTCGTCGATCTTCGATGCCAATCACACCAAGGTCAGCGGTAAATTGCTCAAAGTGCTGGCCTGGTACGACAACGAGTGGGGTTTCTCCAACCGGATGCTGGATAACTGCCTGGCGCTCTGCAACGCCGAGTAAACAGGCACGAAGCGCTCTGTGTGAGCGGGCTTGTGTGGGAGCGGGCTTGCTCGCGAACGCGGTGAATCAGTCGCCCGATCCATTGACTGACACTGCGCATTCGCGAGCAAGCCCGCTCCCACATGAGTTTTGTGCACTAACCAGCCCGTGGTAGGCCCACAGCAATAGCCACTTGCCATTTCCGTTGATGATAAGCATTATCATTAACTGCAAATCGATCTGGTAGCACTGTGAGCCAATCCCGCTTCAACCAAGTCTTTATCACTCAACGGGTGATTCTGCTTCGCACCTTGCAGCGGATGGTGAACAACCACAGCACCGCCGAGGACCTGTTGCAGGAAACCTACCTGCGCGTCACCCGGGCCCTCAGCGAGCGGCCGATCGATCACCTCGAACCCTTCGTCTACCAGACTGCACGCAACCTGGCGCTGGACCACCTGCGTTCGCGCCGCATTCAAGCCCGTACGCTGCAGGAAGACGTCCCGCTGGACGTGCTGCAAAGCGTCGCGGCGCCCATCAGCACGCCCGAAGACGCGACCCAGGCCGAGCAATTGCTCGAACACCTGAGTGTCAGCCTCGGCCAGCTGAGCGCTCGGCAACAGCAGATATTCATCCTCAGCCGCCTGCACGGTTGCAGCTACCAAGAGATTGCCGATCAGTTGCAAGTGTCCTTGAGCACCGTGCAAAAGGAACTGAAATTGATCATGGCCATCTGTGTAGGAGTGGCTGAACGGCTGGATCAGCCTTAAGCTTCAGCCGACAGATGTGGCGATCCAGTCTGTAGGAAAGATGAATAGAACGTGGCGAAGACCCGAGGAACACCGTGACCGACCCGAATAAACTGCGCCCCCATGAGCTGGCTCATGAGGTGTTGCAAGACACTGCTATGGACCAGGCCCTTGACTGGCTGATCGTCTTGCAGTGCCCGCAACCCGGGCAGCAAGCGCAGTTCGATGCCTGGCTGGCCAGTGACCCGGCACACGCACACGCGTTCAACAAAGCCCGGACCGCCTGGGGCGGCGCGCCGGTACACAGCGCCGCCGTGGCCCTGGCAGCGCCGCGCAAACCGAGCGCCTGGCGCCGGGTAAAACCGCATTGGAAACCCTTGGCCACCGCCGCCGTGCTGTTGATCGGCCTGTTCAGCTTCAGCAACCTGCCCGTGCGCCTGCAAGCCGACCACCTC
Organism: Pseudomonas sp. Larv2_ips; assembly: GCF_963879675.1. Classification (NCBI taxonomy): domain Bacteria; kingdom Pseudomonadati; phylum Pseudomonadota; class Gammaproteobacteria; order Pseudomonadales; family Pseudomonadaceae; genus Pseudomonas; species Pseudomonas sp. Larv2_ips. The sequence goes on along the minus strand of NZ_CAWOAW010000013.1, from coordinate 238,375 downwards.
ACCGTGGTCGGTGAACGCCAGCGCGTGCAGTTGGACGACGGCTCCAAAGTACTGCTGAACACCAACTCGGCGTTTTCCAGCCGCATCAAAGACCACCAGCGCATCGCGCGCCTGTACCAAGGCGAGGCGTTTTTCGAAGTTGCGCCCAACCGTGGCCTGCCCCTGGAGATTGACGCCGGGCCGGTGCGCGCCAGCGTGCGCGACACCGACTTCGCCGTGCGCTACCTCAATGGCGAAGCGCAGGTGCAGGTGCAGCGCGGTGACGTCGACCTGAGCAACACCTTCGACGACGCCCGCGTGCGCCTGCGCGCCGGTGAGAGTATCCGTATCGGCCCCAAAGGCTTTGGCCAGCCCGCCAAGCTGGATGTGAGCAAGGACCTGGCCTGGGTCCAGGGTCGGCTGGTGTTTGAAAACTGCCCGATGAGCGACGTGCTGGCAGAGCTGCGCCGCTATTACCCGGGCTGGATCGTCAACACCAACGACAAGCTCGCCAGCACAGCTGTCACCGGCAATTACCGCCTCGACCAGCCGCTGGACGTGGTGCGCTCGCTGGCCCACATCACCTCGGCCACACTCTCGGAATACCCGGCGCTGGTCATTCTGAACTAAATGAGAATTATTTTTACTCGATGTTAACCGGCGGTACGTCTCGTTATAGCCAATGCAACTGATTCCTATTTGATTCGGTTCGCAACTATAAGATTCGTACTCCGGAGCGCTCTCGATGTCCTCTCGTTTCAACCGCCGGTCTTCTTCGCCCGTCCTGTCGTTGCTGACCGCTGCCCTTCTGATGGCCAGCGCGCCAGTCATGGCCGCCACTGCCGCCGAGCCGGTCGCCCGCAGCCACGGCAACTACAATTTCAGCATCGAGCAGCAGCCATTGGTCTCGGCGCTGAACGCGTTTACCGCCGTGACCGGCTGGCAAGTCGGCCTGCCGGCAGAGCTGGGCCAAGGTGTGTCGTCCCCTGGCGCACGCGGCCCGCTGTCACCCGAAAAAGCCCTGGACCGGTTGTTGGTGGGGACCAACCTGAGCTATCGCAAACTGGGCACCAACAACATCGTGCTGGAAAAACGCGCGGCCGGCAGCGTGCTCAACCTGCAACAGGTGACCATCAGCGCCACGCGCAACGAACAGGACGTCACCAGCGTGCCCAGCACGGTCACTGTGCATGATCGACAGGAACTGGACCGCCAGAACGTCAACACCATCCGTGAACTGGTGCGCTACGAGCCCAACGTGTCAGTCGGTGGCGCAGGCACCCGCGCCAGCAACGCGGGCTACAACATTCGCGGCATCGACGGCGACCGCATCCTCACTCAAGTCGACGGCGTCGAAGTGCCGGACAACTTCTTCAACGGCCCCTACGCCAAGACGCGCCGCAACTACGTCGACCCGGAAATCGTCAAGCGCGTGGAAATCTTGCGTGGCCCGGCCTCGGCCTTGTACGGCAGCAGCGCCATCGGCGGCGCGGTGAGCTACTTCACCCTCGACCCGGACGACATCATCAAGCCCGGCCAGGACGTCGGCGCCCGTTTGAAAACCGGTTACAGCTCCGCCGACGACAGCTGGCTGACCTCCGGCACCGTTGCCGGCCGCGTGCAGGACTTCGACGGTTTGCTGCACTTGAGCCAGCGCAATGGCCATGAAATGGAATCCTACGACGGCAACAACGCCACCGGCCTGGCCCGCACTGGCGCCAACCCGGAAGACGCGCGCACCACCAATATCCTGGCCAAATTGGGCTGGAACTATGGCGATGACAACCGTCTGGGCCTGACCTACGAGAAGTTCAAGGATGACCGCGACGTTAACCTGAAAAACGCCGTGGGCGGCCCGTTCATCGGTGGTCGAGGAATGAATTTGTACCGTGCCCGCTCGGGCAACGACACCATCACTCGCGAGCGCTTCGGCCTGGAAAACACCGTTGCCCTGGAGTCGCCGATTGCCGATCGCATCAAGACCAGCCTGAACTACCAGATCGCCAAGACCGACCAGACCACCGCCGAAATCTACCAGGCGGGTCGTCGCGTATTACGCACCCGTGACACGCTATACGAAGAAAAACAGTGGGTTTTCGACGCCCAACTGGACAAGGCTTTCAACATCGGTGAAACCGATCACCAAGTGACCTATGGCACCACACTCAAACAGCAGAAAGTCACCGGCTCGCGCGAAGGCTCGGCCTCCTGCCTCGCCGTCGGCTCGGGTTGCACGGCCATCGGCGCCCCCAGCCCGCAAGCCAGCGACAGCGTGAAAAAATCCAGCGACTTCCCGGACCCGACCATCAACACCTACTCGCTGTTCGCCCAGGACCAGATCACCTGGGACAAATGGACCTTCCTGCCGGCAGTGCGCTATGACTACACCCAGCTCAAACCCAAGCTGACCCAGGAATTCCTCAACACCGTAAACCCGACCGGCACCTACCCGGTCAGCGACAAAGAAAAAACCTGGCACCGTGTAACGCCCAAGTTCGGCCTGACCTATGCGCTGACCGATCAATACACCTGGTTCGGTCAATACGCCGAGGGCTTCCGCACGCCATCGGCCAAGGCGCTCTATGGTCGCTTTGAAAACCTCAACCTGGGCTACACCGTCGAGCCAAACCCAAACCTCAAGCCGGAAACCAGCAAGGGCATCGAAACCGGGATTCGCGGTCATTTCGACGAGGGCTCTTTCGACATCGCGGTGTTCTACAACAAGTACCGCGACTTTATCGACGAAGACGCCTCGGTCGCCGGCGGCGACATACAAACCTTCGAAGCCAACAACATCAAGCACGCCACCATCAAAGGGGTTGAAGCCAAGGGCCGCCTGAACCTCGACGCGTTCGGCGCACCGCAAGGCCTCTACACCCAGGGCTCGGTCGGTTACACCTACGGCCGCAACGACGACAACGGCGAGCCGCTCAACAGCGTCAACCCGCTTAAGGGCGTGTTCGGCCTGGGCTACGAGCAAGAGCAATACGGCGCGCTCGTCAGCTGGACGCTGGTGAAGAAACAGAACCGCGTCGACAGCACCACCTTCCACGCACCGGATGGCAGCACCAGTGCGCCGTTCAAAACGCCAGGCTTCGGCATCGTCGACCTGACCGGTTACTACAAAGTCACCCACGATGTGACCATCAACGGCGGCCTCTACAACCTCACCGACAAGAAGTACTGGAACTGGGATGACGTGCGCAGCTACGACGGCGTCGGCGAAGCCGGCGTGACAGCGCCCGCCAACCTCGACCGCCTGACCCAGCCCGGCCGCAACTTCGCGATCAACCTGATCTGGGACATCTGACAGCACTTATCCCAAATACCGTCTCCTCACCTCGCCGGAATTTCACCGGCGAGGTGAGGATTTTTTACTGTGCCGCGTCTTCTTGTTCGTCTAGTTGATAACAGCTCTCTTTAGGGCACCCAGGCGCTACTCTTCTCAAGGACTTTTTTCGATGACCGCTTCCCCTACCGCAGAACGCCCAAGCCTGCGCTCCCAGCGCCTGAACCAGATCACCAACGAGCCCCACACCAAGCTCGATGCGCTGGTCAAAGCCCACGCCCCATTCGAAACCCAAGCCAACTTCGCCCGCTTCGTGGTCGCGCAGTACCTGTTCCAATCGGAACTGGTGGCGCTGTACAACGACCCTGAGCTGATCAAGATCGTCCCTGACCTGGCTGAACGCTGCCGCGCCGAAGCCGCCAAGCTGGACCTCGGCGACCTGGACACCGAAGTGCCTGCACCGGTCGCCGGCGCTGTTAAGAACCCGAGCAAGGCCGAAGCCCTGGGCTGGCTGTTCGTCTCCGAGGGCTCCAAGCTGGGCGCCGCGTTTCTGATCAAACGCGCCGTGGGCCTGGGCCTGAGCGAAACCTTCGGAGCCCGTCACCTCGGCGAGCCGGCCGGTGGTCGCGCCGAGGGCTGGAAGCGCTTTACCCGCACCCTCGACGGCCTGGCATTCAGCGCTGAAGAAGAAGCGGCGGTAGAAAAAGGTGCGATCGACGCGTTTGTACGCTTCACCGTGCTGCTGGAACAGGCGTACGCTAGCGCCCCTGAATTGGCCTGACTGCTGGAATGCGATTAAACATGTGGGAGCGGGCTTGCTCGCGAAAGCGGTGTGTCAGTCGACATATACATGACTGAACCACCGCCTTCGCGAGCAAGCCCGCTCCCACAGTTGTATCTCATTTCAAACTGATTTTTTGTGATCACCCAACCTATGACCGGCAAAACCCAATCCACCTCAAAAATCGCGCAGATCCTCTTCGGCCTGCTGGCCTACGTCAGCCTGGGCATTGGGTTGGTGGCGATTGTTATACCGGGTTTGCCCACCACCGAATTCATCCTGCTCGCCGCCTGGGCCGCGACCAAAAGCTCGCCGCGCCTGAGTGCCTGGCTGGAAAACCACCGGCTGTTCGGGCCGATCCTGTTCAATTGGCGCAACGGCAAGATCATCGCCCGCCGTGCCAAAGTCAGCGCCACTGTCAGCATGCTGCTGTGCGCCGGTTTGATGCTGGTGATGCTCGATCATGGCTGGCCGATCTACCTGGCGATCGCCGGCATGAGCCTGGGCAACCTGTGGATCTGGTCACGCCCGGAACGGCTTGCAGCGCCCGTAGGGCGCGGCGTGTAGTCTTTTTCCTACCGCTCATCGTCTTTCTCTCATGAAACAACTCGTTACGCCGATGTTTCGGACATAGCGCCGAATGGACTTGGCTCGCCCTGCTTGCAGGTCAACAAGTCCAATCGCGAGTGAACCTATGTTCGACACCCTCTCTATCCGCTTGAAAATCGTGCTGCTGTCCGGCCTCTGCCTGTTGGGGGTGATTGCACTGGTCGTCGGCGTCAACCTTTACGAGGCCGATCAGAACAACCGACTGGTCAGCGATTCAAGCTCGCGAATGCTCACCCAGAGTGTGCAGAACCTGTTGCAAGCCAAGGCCGGCGAACAGGCGGTACAGCTGCAGAAAACCTTTGGCGAAAGTCTGGTGGTGGTCACCGCACTGGCCGACCAGATCAAGGGCCTGCGCACCACCGCCGCCAAGCGCGGGCTGGAGGCGGGTGCACTGCGTGAAGAACTCAACCAGAGCCTCAAGACCGCCTTTGAGCGCAACACCAAGGTGCTGGGAATCTGGCTGTCGTTCGAACCCAATGGCCTGGATGGCAAGGACAGCGAGTTTGTCGACGACAAGGCCCGCGTCTCGAATGAAAAAGGTCGCTTTTCCAGCTACTGGAGCCGCGCCGCCGGTGAAGGCCTGAACACGGTGATGGTCGAGGACGACCTGACCAAGACCACCCCGAATCTCAGCGGCACGCCCTACAACATTTGGTACACCTGCCCACGGGACACGCGCACTGTTTGCCTGCTTGACCCGTACTCCGACGACGTGGCCGGCAAGCAGGTGCTGATGACCACCCTCTCGCTGCCGTTGATCGTCGACGGCAAGGTCATCGGCGTGGTTGGCGTGGACCTGGCCCTCAACACCCTGCAGGCGGTGACCGACGCAGCACAAAAAGAACTCTTCGACGGCGCCGCGCACCTGGAAATTCTCTCCAGCACTGGCTTGATCGCGGCCTACAGCGGCGAGCCGGCGCGGGTCGGCAAAAACCTGATCGACACCCTGGGCGCCGAGGGCAAAGAGATTGTGCAATTGCTGGCCAACGACACGCGCACTCTCCGCGAGCAAGACGACACGATCCGCGCCGTGTACCCGGTCAAACCGATTGCCGACGCCAAGTCCTGGGGCATCGTGATCAAACTGCCCAAGAACGTGATGCTGGCGGACACCCTGAAACTGCAAGGCGTCCTCGACAACGCCCAGCAAGCCGGCACGCTCAAGGCCTTGCTGGTCGGTGCCGCCGCCGCATTGCTGGGCCTGGTGCTGATCTGGCTGACCGCCACCGGCGTAACCCGCCCGATCAACACCGTGGCCGCGATGCTCAAGAACATCGCCAGTGGCGAAGGCGATCTTACCCAGCGTCTGACTTACGCCAAGAAAGACGAACTGGGCGAGCTGGCGAACTGGTTCAACCGCTTTCTCGACAAGCTGCAACCGACCATCGCGCAGATCAAACAAAGCATCACCGAAGCACGCGGCACGGCTGATCAGTCATCAGCCATCGCGCGCCAGACCAGCGAAGGCATGCAGGTGCAGTTCCGCGAAATCGACCAGGTTGCCACGGCGTCCAATGAAATGAGCGCCACCGCCCACGACGTGGCCAACAGCGCGTCCAACGCTGCCAGCGCGGCACGCGGGGCTGACCAGTCGGCGCGCGAGGGCATGTCGATCATTGAGCAGAGCACCCGCGACATCACCACCCTCGCCGAAGAAGTCAGCAAGGCAGTGAGCGAGGTCGAGGCCTTGGCGGTGAACAGCGAGCAGATCGGTTCGGTGCTGGAAGTGATCCGCAGCATTGCCGAGCAGACCAACCTGCTGGCCCTCAACGCCGCCATCGAAGCGGCACGCGCCGGGGAAAGCGGACGTGGGTTTGCGGTGGTGGCCGACGAAGTGCGCAACCTGGCCAAACGCACACAGGATTCGGTGGAAGAAATTCGCCTGGTGATCGAGCGCATCCAGAGCGGCACCCGTGGCGTGGTGGCCACCATGCATTCCAGCCAGCACCAGGCCCAAAGCAATGCCGGGCAGATCCATCAGGCCGTGCAAGCGCTGGGCAAGATCAGCGACGCGGTCACAGTCATCAGCGACATGAACCTGCAAATCGCCAGCGCCGCCGAGCAGCAGAGCGCCGTGGCCGAAGAGGTCAATCGCAATGTCTCGGCAATTCGTACCGTGACTGAAACCCTCACCGGCCAGGCCACCGAGTCGGCGGCCATCAGCAGCCAACTGAATGCCTTGGCCAGCCAGCAGATGAAGCTGATGGATCAGTTCAAGGTGTAACACCGAATCTAAAGCCAATGAGGAGCAAATGTGGGAGCGGGCTTGCTCGCGAATGCGATGGATCAGTCAATACATCCAGTGACTGTCACACCGCATTCGCGAGCAAGCCCGCTCCCACATTTAGATCACCGTTGGCCTACAGGCCAGGCCACGCCTGAACAAACGCCGCCACATCTTCTTTCTGCGCAGTGCGCGGCGGGTTCTGCGGCGTGCCCAGATAAAGGAAGCCAATCACTTCCTCATCCGCCGTCAGCCCCAGGCCCTTGGCCACGTGCGCCGAGTAGGACAGCTCGCCCGTGCGCCACACCGCGCCGATCCCCTGTGCATAAGCCGCCAGCAGAATACCGTGGGCCGCGCACGCGGCCGCCAGCAGTTGCTCGGACTTTGGCACCTTGAAGTGTTCTTGCAGGCGGGCAATCACCACCACCACCAGCGGCGCGCGCAGCGGGCCATTCTGGGCCTTGTCGATGGCGGCTTGCGGGGCGTCGGCGTCTTGCAGGCGCGCCGCTTCGGCCAGCAGCGTGCCCATCTGCTCGCGGGCCGCGCCTTCGACGGTGAGAAAACGCCATGGGCGCAACTGGCCGTGGTCCGGTGCACGCATGGCGGCGGCGAACAGCACATCGCGCTGCTCCTGGGTCGGTGCCGGTTCCAGCAAACGCGGCACGGAAACACGGTTGAGCAAAGCGTCGAGAGCCTGCATTGGCCACCTCCAGAGAAAAATGTGCGGCCATTCTAGCGGGAATGAATCGGATTCGACCAAACGATAATTACTCTTATTCATTGAGCCCCGCCCTGTTAGACTTTGCGGCCTAATTTTGGCCATCGCTTCAGGAAACTTGATGTTCGGTTCGCTTTTTCGCCTGTCCGCAGCGTTGATGGCCTTGAGCCTGACAGCCTGCGATGACGCCCCACGTTTCACCAAGGCCGAGCCCGGTGAAGCGCGAGCCGGCGGCGCGACGACGGTGAACAAGCGCGACCAGAACGCCTTTTCCCTGCCCTCGGCCAACCTGGCACCGACCCGCCGCCTGGACTTCAGCGTCGGCAACAGCTTTTTCCGCAGCCCGTGGGTGATCGCGCCGTCCACCACCACCGCGCGCGACGGCTTGGGCCCGTTGTTCAACACCAACGCCTGCCAGAACTGCCACATCAAGGACGGCCGGGGTCACCCACCGCTGCCCGACGCGCCCAATGCGGTGTCGATGCTGGTGCGCCTGTCGATTCCCGTGCCGATGACAGCGCCTGCGCCCTACGCCAAACTCATCGAGCAGCTCGGCGTAGTGCCCGAGCCGGTCTACGGCGGGCAATTGCAGGACATGGCCGTGCCGGGCGTGGCGCCGGAAGGCAAGGTGCGCGTGGATTACACACCGGTCAACGTGACGTTCAAGGACGGCACCGTGGTCGAGCTGCGCAAGCCCGACCTGCACATCACCCAGCTCGGCTACGGCCCGATGCATCCGGATACACTTTTCTCGGCGCGCATCGCCCCGCCCATGATCGGCCTGGGCTTGCTCGAAGCCATCAGCGACGCCGATGTGTTGCGCAACACCGACCCGAAAACGGCCGACAAAGAAGCCCTCGTCGGCCGCGCCAATTGGGTGTGGGATGACGCCCGGCAAAAAACCGTGCTCGGGCGCTTTGGCTGGAAAGCCGGGCAACCCAACCTCAATCAACAAAATGTTCACGCGTTTTCTGGTGATATGGGCCTCACCACGTCCCTGAGACCCTTTGATGACTGCACCGACGCCCAAGTCGCCTGCAAACAGGCCCCCAACGGCAATGGCCCCGATGGCGAGCCGGAAGTCAGCGATAACATCCTGCGCCTGGTGCTGTTCTACACCCGCAACCTCGCCGTGCCGGTGCGCCGTGGCGTCAACACGCCGCAGATACTGGCCGGGAAGAACCTGTTCTACCAGGCCGGTTGCCAGGGCTGCCACAAACCCACGTTCACCACGGCCGCAGGCGCCGCCGAACCCGAACTGGCCAACCAGGTGATTCGCCCCTACAGCGACCTGCTGTTGCACGACATGGGCGCAGGCCTGGCCGACAACCGCAGCGAGTTCAAGGCCGGTGGCCGCGACTGGCGCACCCCGCCGTTGTGGGGCATTGGCCTGACGCAGACCGTCAGTGGCCACACCCAGTTTTTACATGATGGCCGCGCCCGCAATCTGCTCGAAGCCGTGCTGTGGCATGGCGGTGAAGCACAAGCGGCGCAGCAGCATGTGCTGTCCTTTAATGCCGAGCAGCGTGCCGCGTTGCTGGCGTTCCTGAATTCTTTATAAGCTTTGCCGCACTTACAGAAGGGAGCTCGACATGTTTCGTCCCAAGTTGTTGTTCACCAGCCTGGCCGCCCTCGCCCTCGGCGCCTGCTCGCCGCAGGACCCGCAAGCGGTGACCTCGGCGGCTATCGCCAAGCAAGTGATCCTGCCGACCTACAGCCGTTGGGTTGAAGCCGACCGCCAACTGGCCGTCAGTGCCCTCGCCTACTGCCAGGGCAAAGAAAGCCTGGAGACCGCCCGCGCCGACTTTCTCCACGCGCAAAAAGCCTGGGCCGAGTTGCAACCGCTGCTGATCGGCCCGCTGGCCGAGGGCAACCGTTCGTGGCAAGTGCAGTTCTGGCCGGACAAGAAAAACCTGGTCGGCCGCCAAGTCGAACAACTGGTCACCGCCCAGCCGCAGATCGATGGCGCGGCCCTGGCCAAGTCCAGCGTGGTGGTACAAGGCCTGTCGGCCTACGAATACATCCTCTACGACGCCAAGACCGACGTCGCCGACGAAGCCCAGAAAGCCCGCTACTGCCCGCTGCTGGTCGCCATCGGCGAGCGCCAGAAAGCCTTGGCTGAAGAGATCCTGGCAAGCTGGAACAGCACCGACGGCATGCTCGCGCAGATGACCAAGTTTCCCAACCAGCGCTACGCCGATTCCCACGAAGCCATCGCTGATCTGCTGCGCGTGCAAGTCACTGCACTGGACACGCTGAAGAAAAAACTCGGCACGCCGATGGGTCGCCAGACCAAGGGCATCCCGCAACCGTTCCAGGCCGATGCGTGGCGCAGCCAGTCGTCCCTGCAAAGCCTGGAAGCCAGCCTGGCTGCGGCCCAGACCGTGTGGGCCGGCGTCGACAACAAAGGCCTGCGTGGCTTGTTGCCGTCAGAGCAGAAGCCGTTGGCCGACAAGATCGATGCCGCCTACGCCGCGTCTTTGAAGCTGTTCGCCAGCAATCAGCGCACGCTCAACGAACTGTTGGCCGACGACGCCGGCCGCCAGCAACTCAACGACATTTATGACAGCCTCAACGTGGTCCACCGCCTGCACGAAGGCGAGTTGGCCAAAGCGCTGGGCATCCAACTGGGCTTTAACGCCAACGACGGTGACTGATGATGCTCAGGCGACAGGCTTTGGCGGTGGGCAGTGTGCTGCTCAGCGCACTCACGTTGGGCGGTTGGACGCTGTTCAAGCAGAAGGGCTTGAAAAGCCCGTTGCTGCTCTCGGCGCGTGATGATGCCGATGGCAAGCACTACGCCGTGGGCTATCACCTGGACGGCAAGCAGGTGTTTGCCACCCAGGTCGGTCAGCGCTGCCACGACATCATCAACCACCCGACGCTGCCAATTGCGCTGTTTGTCGCCCGTCGCCCGGGCACTGAGAGTTACCTGATCAACCTGCGTGATGGCGCGTTGCTGCAGACCATCACGTCGAATGCCAATCGCCATTTCTATGGGCATGCGGTGATTCACAAGAGCGGCGACTGGTTGTATGCCACCGAGAACGACACGTCCGACCCGGGCCGTGGGTTGCTGGGTGTGTATAAGTTCGAGGGCGAACGGCTGGTGCACAGCGGCGAGATGTCGACCCACGGTATCGGGCCGCACCAAGTGTCGTGGATGCCCGACGGGGAAACCCTGGTGGTGGCCAACGGCGGGATCCGTACCGAGGCGGAAAGCCGGGTTGAGATGAACCTCAATGCGATGGAGCCGAGCCTGGTATTGATGCACCGCGATGGCCGGTTGATCAGCAAGGAAACCCTGGGCCAGCAGATGAACAGCGTGCGTCATATGGGGATTGCCGACGACGGCACTATTCTCACGGGGCAGCAGTTCATGGGGCCGTCTCAGGAGCGGTCCGAGTTGCTGGCGATCAAGCGACCGGGGCAGCCATTTGTGGCGTTCCCGGTGGCGGATGAGCAACTGCAGGCGATGGGGCATTACACCGCCAGCGTCGCCGTGCACAGTGAGTTACGCCTGGTGGCGCTGACGGCGCCGCGCGGCAATCGCTTTTTTATCTGGAACATGGACAGCGGCGAGCTGCATCTGGATGGGCCTTTGCCCGACTGTGCCGGCGTGGGTGCGGTAGCGGACGGGTTTGTGGTGACTTCAGGCCAGGGACGCTGCCGCTTCTACGACTGTCGCCAGAAGCAGTTGGTGGCTAAACCGTTGGAGCTGCCGTCAGGGTTTTGGGATAACCATCTGCAGGTGATTTGAAATCGACGCCTGTGCGTGACTGCGGTGACGGACAGGTGCTGCGGCCCAAATCAACAGGCAAAAAAAAGGCCTCGCATCGCAAGGCCCTTTTTTGGGGGTTTGAATCTATTCAACGCTTTATTCAGCTCTGCGGCCTCATGCCCTGAGACATCCCGAACATGAACAACAACAACTCATGATCAGGCTTGACCGCCACACTCGCCTTGGCGATGCGCGGTAACGGGCACTGCCCGCCCCCTTGCACCGCACTGAGCACTTGTGTCCGAGGCAGCTCCCAGGCAGCCAGCGCCAGGGCTGAAATGCCCAACGCGCCGACCAGGAACAAACCTCGTGCTATTTCTAGCTTCATCTGGTTAAACCCTTGATAGCGCTGCCAAACGCCGTCTCGTAAAAGTAGCTGAGTTTTTTCCAGTCGGTATCGTTCCACGACGAATGGCGCCGCAGTTGCAGCATGTCATGGGACGCCGCCCGATAAGCGGTCAAACGCTGCCGGCATTTTTCAAAATCCAGCAACGCCACTTCTACTTTGGCCGAATCGCCTTCCCCGGTTACGCGTACGAACACGTGCTTGATGTACAGGCAGCCATGCTGCCAGCGGCCCTTGTGCATACGTGCCAGGGTGCCCGCCAATTCCTTGAGCAGGCGCTCATGCACCGCCTCACCGTATTGCTCACGACCACCGGCGGCGTACCAGTTTTCGATTTCGTCGAAACCGTCGAGGGACGCCGTCACCAACAACGCTTTCCATTGATGCTCAGGGTCGCGACGTGCCTCGCAGAACACCAGCTCCGGCACGCGTACGTTCAATGAACGCAACCCCCTCAGGGCATCACGCTCACGCAGTACGGTGGGGCGCCCAAACGGGTGAAGCCAGCTGCGATAGATGTGACCGGTCTGGCGTTTGCTGTAAAGCAAGCGGCCGTTGGGGCTCATCACGCGTTGCACACCACTTTCACCGCCACGTCGGCGATTGGGTTCTTCAACCCACTCGCCCTGCAGGCGCCAGAAAAAATCGAATCGTTCCTCGGGAGCTACATGACTGCCTACTACGCACTCAACTGCCATCCTGTTACCTCTTACGCAATACATATACTCGCCACATGGCGTAGAGCGGTATGAAGTCCAGGGATTCCTGAACACGGAAACCGGCCTGCTCAAACTCTGCCTCGACAGTAGCAGCCGGTAACACAAACCGGTTTTGGTAACCTTCCTGCTCACCTCTGTTGCGACGTTTCACTTCGGCGCGTTTGCGTTTCCAGGCCTTGAAATTGCCATCCACCCACAGCGAAATAATCACGCTGTCGCGGGTAACCCGCTGAAATTCTCGCAGTATTGTCATCCTGTGCGCCGGATCACCAATGTGGTGCATCAAGCGCATGCAGAAAATACTGTCGACCGAGTTATCCGGCAAATCGATATCAAAGGCAGAAGTCTGCAAAGGTCGTACCCGTTTCACCACGTCCGCTGGCTGAGCAACGGTCGCAACCTTGAGCATCGACGCTGAATTATCGGCGCCGATAATCACACGGTTGGGTTTCTCAGCCAACAGCGGCCAGAAGCGCCCGGCGCCGCACGGCAGGTCCAACACCAGGCCAGGTTCGCCGGCCATGGCCAGCGCACCCCGCGCCAATTGCTCGTCGCGTTTGTGGGACAACCGGCGAGCCAGATTGTCCTGATGCTTGAACAAATAATTTTGCGCGTGCTGATCGTCGTACTTTTCAGAAAAATCGAGCTTGATCGGGGTAGACATCAACGGATCTCCAGTAGCTGATGCCTACAACCTTATGCAGCGAACTGTGATCAACAGGTCAACCCGTTGTGAAAAACTTGTCCTGTCCAATCTCATACATTTCAAGACTTTACAGACACAAGCAATAGCATGGGGCCATCTTCGCCGATTTACGGTGATGTCTGGCAGGATAACGGCAAGGGTGAGTGTCAGGGATTGACCTGACTCAACTGCACGTGGAAACGACAGCCGTTGGGTTCCATCGTGCTGAGACTGACCGTCCAACCCTGGTTTTCACAAATACGCTGCACCAGCGATAATCCCAGGCCAAGCCCTTCGCCGCGCTTTTCGCTGCCACGCACGAACGGCTCGAACATCGCCTCACGCTTGTCTTCGGGAATCCCTACACCGGTGTCCTCCACCACAAAACCATTGGGTTCGAGGGTCAGGCGGATGAAGCCCTGTTCGGTGTAATGCAGGGCATTGCGCAACAGGTTGCCCATAACGGCGTGGAGAAAAGTGGTGTTATAGCGCGCGTCCGAAGGGTTGCCTGGCTGGTAGATCAACGCCAGGCCCTTGCGCTCGATCGGCTCGCGCCAGATGCCGAGCAAATCGTCCGCCACCTGCGGCAGCGTTACCTGCGGCGACATGGCCGCTTCATCGTGTTCGGCACGGGCCAGCATCAGGAAGGTCTGCACCAGCTCACGCATTTCTTCGCAGGCACGCGCGATACGCTCAACCTGATTGCGGCCGCGCTGATCGATCGCCGGATTTTCCAGCAGCAGTTCGCAGGAACTGGCCAGCACCATCAAAGGGGTGCGCAATTCATGGCTGACGTCACTGGTGAACAATTGCTCGCGTGATAACGCCTGTCGCAGACGCCCCAGTGTGGCATCGAAGGCCACGGCCAGTTCGCCGACTTCATCCGCCGCATAATCGGGTGCCAGCGGTGGCGCCAGGCCCAGCAACTGGTCGCGATGACGCACCTGCCGAGCGAGCCGCACCACCGGCGCCATCACTTTGCGCGCCAGCACCCAACCGAGGAACACCGCCAGCGCCAGGCTGAGCACGAAGCCCACCAGCACCACGGCGAATAGAACCCGCTCGCGTTCCTCGAAATCGCTTTGGTCCTGCAGCAGGACATACCGACGGCCATCCACCACTTCGACCATGGCGTGGTAAGACAGCGCCTCGCGGAACACCTCATGAAAGCCGGGTTCCAGGTGCCGCAAATCCTTGGGCAGCTCGAAATCACCACGCCCGCCACTGAAATAGAACAGTTGGTCGGGCTCTGGCCGGTGGCTCCAGTCCTCGACGCTGTCCATCAACAGCAGCCGTTGCAAGTCGCCGCCCAAGCCTGCCGAAATCAGTTTTTCTTCTACCAGGTGGACAGTCGCAACGATGCCCATGGCGAACGCCCCCGCCACCAACGCACTCATCAAGGCAAAGGCGATGATGATCCGCTGGGCAAGGCTTTGCTTAAACTCCATCACGACCCTCGGCCAGGCGATAACCCACACCGTGCACGGTTTGCAACAGCGGCTTGGCGAAGGGTTTATCGATCACTTGGCGCAATTGGTGGACGTGGCTGCGCAGGCTGTCGCTGTCGGGGCAGTCATCGCCCCACAAGGCCTCCTCGAGAATTTCGCGACGCAGCACATGTGGGCTTTTTTGCATCAACACCGCAAGCAACTTCAGGCCCACAGGGTTGAGTTTGAGCAGGCGCCCTTCGCGGGTGACTTCCAGGGTATCGAGGTCGTAGCTCAAGTCGCCGACTTGCAGGGCGCGGCGGCCGCCACCCTGGGCACGGCGCAGCACGGCTTCAATGCGGGCGGCCAACTCCGACAGCGCGAACGGCTTGAGCAAGTAATCATCGGCGCCGGACTTGAAGCCCTGCAGCCGGTCATCCAACTGGTCACGGGCGGTGAGCATGATCACCGGCGTGTCGCGGCGCGCGTCTTCACGCAGGCGTTTGCACAAGGTGTAGCCATCGATGCCAGGCAGCATGATGTCGAGCACGATCAGGTCGTAATGCTCGGTAGCGGCCAGGTGCAGGCCCGACAAACCGTCCTGCGCACAGTCCACGGTGTAGCCCTTTAGCCCCAGGTAATCGGCCAGGTTGGCCAGAATATCGCGGTTGTCTTCAACCAATAAAATTCGCATGGGCAGTGTCTCCGTACGCGGTAACGGCCGTGTTGGCTCGCGCAGCTTAAGGCCAAGTGTGGCTCAGGGATAGACCTCAGAGCCTTAGCGATAAAGGTTTTCAACCAATAAGATAAACCAACAAGTTTTTCACTATAGCTTCACAAACTGACTACAGTGTCAGGCCGAAGATCACCGCCCATCGATATAAGGAACATAGACATGGGGTTTCTCAAAACAGCGCCTATGCGCTTTCTGCTGCTCGTAACCGGCACGTGGCTGGTTATTTTCCTGCTCACGCGCAGTGTGCTGCTCTTCACGCACCTGGACGAAGTCGGTGGCAACCTGCTGCCGGTGTTTGGCGTCGGCTTGCTCTACGACCTGGGCTTTCTCACCTACGCCGCCCTGCCGCTGGGGCTGTATTTGCTGCTGTGCCCGCCCGCGCTGTGGCGTCGCCGCGGCCATCGCTGGTTCCTGCAGGCCGTGCTGACGGTCAGCCTGTTCGCGATGCTGTTCACCTCGGTTGCGGAGTGGCTGTTCTGGGATGAGTTTGGCGTGCGTTTCAACTTTATCGCCGTCGATTACTTGGTGTACTCCAATGAAGTATTGAACAACCTGTTGGAGTCGTACCCGATCGGCAAGCTGCTCAGCTTGCTGGCGATGTTGGCGATTGTGTTGAGCCTGGCCCTGCGCAAGCCCTTCAACGCGGCGATGCGCGCGCCGCTGCCGCCCATGCGTGGCCGGCTGCTGAATGCGCTGGGCTTATTGATCGTCGCCGGGCTCAGCCTGCAATTGATCAGCCAGGACAGCCCACGCGCCCAAGGCGGTAACGCGTACAACAATGAATTGGCCAGTAATGGCCCGTATCAGTTTTTCGCCGCGTTCCGAAACAACGAGCTCGATTACACGCAGTTCTACAAAAGCCTGCCTGACGACGTGGTTGCCAGGCAATTGCGCGCCGAGCTCAGTGAGCCCAATGCGCGCTTCGTCGGCACTGACCCGCTGGACATACGCCGGGCAATCACCAACCCCGGCACGTTGCGCAAACCCAATATTGTGCTGGTGACCATCGAAAGCTTCAGTGCCAAGTACATGGGCAGCAACGGCGATGGGCGCAACCTCACGCCCAATCTGGATGCCTTGCGCAAACAAAGCCTGTACTTCAGTAATTTTTATGCCACCGGCACCCGTACGGACCGTGGCCTGGAAGCGATCACGCTGGCGATTCCCCCCACGCCAGGCCGATCGATTGTCAAACGTATCGGGCGTGAAAGCGGTTTCGCCAGCCTCGGCCAGCACCTCGGTGCCATCGGCTACGACAGCGTATTCGTCTACGGCGGGCGCGGTTATTTCGACAATATGAACGCGTTTTTCAGCGGCAACGGTTACCGGGTGGTGGACCAGAGCAGCGTGGCCGAATCAGAAATCTCGTTCAAAAACGCGTGGGGCATGGCCGACGAAGACCTCTACCGGCAAACCCTGAAGCTGGCCGACGCCGATTACGCCAAACAGCAACCCTTCTTGCTGCAACTGATGACCACCTCCAATCATCGCCCCTACACCTATCCGGAAGGCCGCATTGATATCAAGTCCGGCAATGGCCGTGACGGCGCGGTGAAATACACCGACTACGCCATCGGCGAGTTCCTCAATGCGGCACGCCAGAAACCCTGGTTCGATAACACGATCTTTGTGTTTGTCGCCGACCACACCGCCGGCAGCGCAGGCAAAGAGGACTTGCCTGTCGCCAACTACCAGATCCCGCTGTTCATCTATGCACCCAAGCTCATCGAAGCGCGTGAAACAGCGCAACTGGCCAGCCAGATCGACCTGGCGCCCACCTTGCTGGGCCTGATCAACCTGAGCTACGAGTCGACCTTCTTCGGCCGCAACCTGTTGCAGGACAATCCGCTGCCCCCACGCGTCGTCATCGGCAACTACCAGCACCTTGGGCTGTTTGACGGCAATGACCTGGCGATCCTCAGCCCGCGCCAGGCCCTGCGTCGCCATGACCAGGCGCTGGGTGAGAGCCAGGAGTTGCGTGTGGGCAGTGACGACCCGTTGATCCAGCGCGCAATCGCCTACTACCAGGGCGCGAGCTACGGCTTCAAGCAACAATTGCTGAGCTGGAAGGCACCCAAGGAAGTCATCCCGCAGGTGAGCACGCGCTGACCCGCGTGCCTGCGGCAAATACCGCGCATAAAAAAACCCCGCCTGCATCACTGCAGGCGGGGTTTTTCAGGTGCCGGGTAAGGCTGGCTTACATCATGCCGCCCATGCCACCCATGCCGCCCATGTCTGGCATACCGCCGCCAGCCGAGCCTTCTTTCTTCGGTGCATCAGCGATCGCAGCTTCGGTGGTCAGGATCAGACCGCCGATGGAGGCCGCTGCCTGCAATGCCGAACGGGTCACCTTGGTAGGGTCCAGGATGCCCATTTCGATCATGTCGCCGTAGACGCCAGTTGCAGCGTTGTAACCGTAGTTACCTTTGCCGTTCTTGACTTCGTTGACCACAACGCTCGGCTCGTCGCCGGAGTTGGCAGCGATCTGACGCAGTGGAGCTTCAACGGCACGACGCAGTACAGCGATACCCACGTTCTGGTCTGCGTTGTCGCCTTTGAGGTCAACCAGCGCTTCCAGAGCACGGATCAGCGCAACGCCACCGCCAGGTACCACGCCTTCTTCAACGGCTGCACGAGTTGCGTGCAGAGCGTCTTCAACGCGGGCTTTCTTCTCTTTCATTTCAACTTCGGAACCAGCGCCAACCTTGATCACTGCAACGCCGCCGGACAGCTTGGCCAGACGCTCTTGCAGTTTTTCACGGTCGTAGTCCGAGGAAGTTTCGGCAACCTGGGCACGGATCTGAGTGATGCGAGCCTGGATGTCCTGGTCTACGCCAGCACCGTCAACGATGATGGTGTTTTCCTTGGAGATGGTCACACGCTTGGCGCTGCCCAGGTTTTCCAGGGTGGCGCTTTCCAGGCTCAGGCCGATCTCTTCGGAGATAACGGTACCGCCAGTCAGCACAGCGATGTCCTGCAGCATGGCCTTGCGACGGTCGCCGAAGCCTGGAGCCTTGACGGCTGCGACTTTAACGATGCCACGCATGTTGTTCACAACCAGCGTCGCCAGGGCTTCGCCTTCAACGTCTTCGGAAACGATCAGCAGTGGGCGGCCGGCTTTGGCAACGGCTTCCAGCACTGGCAGCATTTCGCGGATGTTGGAGATCTTTTTGTCGACCAGCAGGATCAGCGGGCTGTCCAGCTCGGCAACCATGGTTTCTGGCTTGTTGACGAAGTACGGGGACAGATAGCCACGGTCGAACTGCATGCCTTCTACAACCGACAGTTCGTTTTCCAGGCCAGTGCCTTCTTCAACGGTGATCACGCCTTCTTTACCGACTTTTTCCATGGCTTCGGCAATGATGTCGCCGATGGAGCTGTCGGAGTTGGCGGAGATGGTACCGACCTGAGCGATAGCCTTGGTGTCAGCGCATGGCTTGGACAGGTTTTTCAGCTCAGCAACAACAGCGATGGTCGCCTTGTCGATGCCGCGCTTGAGGTCCATCGGGTTCATGCCGGCAGCAACGGCTTTGTAGCCTTCGTTGACGATAGCTTGAGCCAGAACGGTAGCGGTGGTGGTGCCGTCGCCTGCGTCATCGTTGGCACGGGAGGCAACGTCTTTGACCAGCTGCGCGCCCATGTTCTCGAAACGGTCTTCCAGTTCGATTTCTTTTGCTACCGAAACGCCGTCCTTGGTGATGGTCGGAGCGCCGAAGCTCTTCTCGATGATCACGTTACGGCCTTTAGGGCCCAGAGTCGCTTTTACTGCGTCAGCCAGGACGTTGACACCGGTGAGCATTTTTTTACGGGCGGAATCGCCGAATTTAACTTCTTTAGCAGCCATGATCGATATTCCTTAAATTCTTTGGAGTAACGGAAAAATGAGCGGGAAAATCAGCCTTCCAGTACAGCGAGAATTTCGTTCTCAGCCATTACCAGCAGGTCTTCGCCGTCAACTTTCACAGTGTTGCTGCCGGAGTAAGGGCCGAAAACAACCTTGTCACCGACTTTAACGGCCAGCGCACGCACTTCACCGTTTTCCAGAGTCTTGCCTGGGCCTGCAGCGACGATCACACCGTGGTTGGCTTTTTCAGCAGCCGAACCTGGCAGAACGATACCGCCAGCGGTTTTCTTTTCTTCTTCGCTGCGACGGATAACGACGCGGTCGTGCAGAGGACGAAGCTTGCTCATTGTCGATCTCTCCTAATTGTGTTTTTCATCGGCCGGTATCGGTACCGGCGGGTTGTATTCCGGCTGTGCCGGTCGCGCCTCGCCAAGCAAGACGCGGAAGTCTGTCTGGTGTCGCCACCAGAAACCTTGCGGTGACCGTTACATAAGGGCGCATAAGCTTATTACAAGGGGCCGCGGCGGAAATTTTTTATGTTTGCCGACGCACAAAAGCAACACGGCACCCGAAGGTGCCGTGCCAATAAAGCGGTTATTTGCTGTCGCGGTGTTCGAATTCGCCTTCGATCACATCGCCCTCGCGTCCCAACGGCTGGCGCGGAGCCGGGCCACCACGGGGTTGCAGGTCATCGGCGAACGCACGCTGGCGAATCGCCGCTTCTTCGGCGCGCTGACGCATCTTGCCAGCCAGCAGCTTGCGAGTGACCGGCAGCAACATGACCAGGCCGACCACATCGCTGATGAAACCCGGCAGGATCAACAGGCCACCGGCCAGGGCCATCATCAGGCCTTCCAGCATGGTTTGCGCGGGCAGCTCGCCGCGGTTCAGGCTTTCACGCGCACGCAACGCTGTGGCCAAGCCGGCGACGCGCAGCACCAGAACGCCGAGCATCGAGCCGAGAATGATCAATAACAGGGCCGGGAAAAACCCGATCGCACTGCTGACTTGAACGAATACGAACAGCTCCAGCACCGGGAACAGCAGAAAGAGCAATAAAAAAGGGCGCATCAAATGGTTCCTCAACGCAAGAATGCCTTGCCAGTCCACCTTAGATGACGTCGCCATTTCGTGAATTCAAGCGTTGGCAGGCTCTTTTTTCGGCCAAACCTCAGCGTGGGCCAATGAAACCAGGGCTTCGCGTACTTGTGTCGGAGTGTTGCAAGGCGTCGCGAACGGCAACCAATGCAGCGACTGGCCAATGCGCAGGTGCATGCCTTCGCTGTCGACGCCGGCCAATTGCGCAGGTTCAAAGGTCGGCAAGCCGGTCAGCGCGACGTAATGGGCGATGGCCTTGGTGTGGTCGGCGTTCATGTGCTCGACCATGCTGCGCTCGGCCTTGCCTGCAAATGGGTTGGCCAGTGTCAGGTGGTCGACCCAGTGAATCGCGCCAAACCCGCCTATATAGCGGTGACGCACCGGCTTGAGTACCCAGAAGTCGAAATCGTGGGCCTTGTGGTAGTTGGCCGAATCGGGGAAGTAACGGTAATAACGCTCGGCAGCCGCTTCAATGGCAGTGGCATCTTCGAGTTTCTCGGCTTCAGCCAGGTAGGTCAGGCGCCCCACTGCCTGCACGTCATCGGCCCCGCGCTCACCCACCAGCAGCGAACACTTGGGGTCTTTCTGCAGGTTATGGGTGTGCTGGGCGATACGGCTGATCAGGATCAGCGGGCGGCCCTGCTCGTCGAGGCAATACGGCACGACCGAGCCGAAGGGAAACCCGGGCATGGCTTTGGACAATGTGGAGAGAGCCCCACGGTATTCCTTGAGCAACAGCTCTCGGGCGTTCTTGGCAACGTGCGCGCTCAACGTATGACTCCTCGGGTATTCCGCCGCCCACAGCATATGGGAATGGATCTCAACACAAGGTAATCAATATCCGCGCAGGTTGCCAGAGTGCACTTACCAGGCCACGCCGAACCCTGCGGTGTAACGGGTCTTGCTCAAGCTGCTTTGCGATTCGCCACTGATGATGTCGCGTTCAGCCTTGAGGTTGAGGGACGCCCATTCGGTGACCTTGTAACGCAGGCCCATTTCCGCATCGAGGGAGTAATCGGACGGCCCGGCGAGCGGCTTGCCCACTTCGCCGTTGGTGAAGAATTCCACAGTCTTGCCCACCAGGTAGCGGTTGTAGTTCCACTTCATGGCCAGCGAGTAGAAATTGGATTTGCCGCCGTCGGCATATTCGTAATCGGTGCGGTTCACCAGCGAACCGAGGGAGAACGCGCCCAGCTCATCGTCCCAGAACTGGTAGCCAGGGCCGGTACCGACCGTGCGCTGGCGGGACAAGTCTTCCACCTTGTCGCGCTTGTAGGTCAGGCGCCCTTGCCAGAACCAATGCTCGGTGATGAAACGGTCCAGGTCATATTCCAGCGCCCAGTTGTCGGTGGTGGTGACGTCATCCTGGAACTCGCGGTTGTATTCGCCCTGTGCGGTATGGCGCCACTGGCCGTGACGGGCCGTGGTCTTGAAGTCCACATCGTAATCATTGGTGTCTTTGTCGGCGCGCTTGTAGTCCAGCGCCAGGTCGACGTTGCCCTTCCACACCAGGTCTTCGATGACCGGCTTGGGCTTGAGGATTTGCTGGATGCTGGCCAGCTCCACGGTTTTGGGCGCCTCGCCATTGGCCAGCACCACCTTGCCGTCATCCGCAGCTTTCAGGGATTTGGCCTTCTCACCGCTGTACGCGTCCTGCTTGACCAGCAACTCCTGGTCACTTTCCAGGGTTTTCACCTGCTTCCAATCCACCGGGATGGCCCCTGCGTAGCTGGTCTGAATCAGCAACTTGCCACCGTCGAAGACTTTGATCTTGCCGGTCAGGCGGTCACCGTTCTTTAACCACACGGTGTCGGCGAGCAGGGGCGTGGAGGCGCTGATAACAGCGAGGCACAGCAAGGTTCTGGACAACATAAGCGTATTCGGGGCTCAGGGTTGGCGAAAAAGGGGCGTTATCGTGTTAGATAGCTAGGACTGACTCAAGTATTTATATTGAGTTCAATTCTCAACACCATGATTACAGACGTTTCTTACAAAGACCCTGACGATGCCCACAGTGATTGAACCCGCCGATCCCCCCCAAAGCCCGGCAGAAATGCGCCGTACGGCGTTGTACCTGACGTTGGCGCAGGTGCCCGAAGGCTGCGTGGTGAGTTACGGCGAATTGGCGCAGCTGGCCGGGCTGGGCCGGGCGGCCCGCTGGGTCGGGCGCACGCTGAGCCAGTTGCCGGGGGACAGCCGGCTGCCCTGGCACCGGGTGCTGGGCGCCGGTGGTCGGATAAGTCTGCCAGTGGGCAGTGCCTCAGGTGACGAGCAACGTGCGCGTTTACGCAGCGAAGGTGTCAGTATCCTGAACAATCGCGTTGATATTCAGCGTCATGGCTGGCGCCCGGTAGAGCACAGCGGTTAGAGTGCGCGCTTTGTTTCCGCAAATCTGAGGCAGACTCCAGCCCATGCCCCGTAAAACCTGGCGCGCCGCGCTCGCCGCCTATGCCAGCCCCTCGACGTTAGTGCTGTTGTTGCTCGGTTTCGCCGCCGGCTTGCCTTACATGTTGGTGTTCTCGACGCTTTCAGTGTGGTTGCGCGAGGCCGGTGTGGCCCGCGAGACCATCGGTTATGCGAGCCTGATCGGCTTGGCCTATGCCTTCAAATGGGTCTGGTCACCGCTGCTCGACCAATGGCGTTTGCCGCTGCTCGGTAAACTCGGACGACGTCGCTCCTGGCTGGTGCTGGCCCAGACGCTGGTGATCCTCGGGTTGATCGGCATGGGCTTTTGCGACCCGCAAAAGCACTTGTCGTGGCTGATTGCTATTGCTGTGATCGTCGCCTTCGCCTCGGCCACCCAAGACATCGCGGTAGACGCCTATCGCCTGGAAATCGCCGACGACAGCCGCCAGGCCGCCCTCGCTGCCAGCTACATGTCCGGTTATCGCATCGCCGCCCTGCTGGCCACCGCCGGCGCACTGTTCTTTGCCGAAGGCTTCGGCTCGACCGGTTTCAACTATAAGCACTCGGCGTGGACCGGCACTTACGTGCTGTTCGGCCTGCTGATGATTCCGGCGCTGCTGACCACCCTGTTCATGCGCGAACCCAATGTGCCACTGCGCACGCAGTTGCAGGCCGGCCGCTACAGCTTCGTGCATCAGCTGGTCTCGGTGTTTGTACTGATCGTGTTGCTGGTGTCCGTCCCGGCGATGTTCACCCAGCTCTACAACACCGATTTCGCCAGCGTCCTGTTCCACGGCGTCAGCCTGTGGGAACTGTTGATGGAGGACCGCGCCTTCCTGCGCGCCATCCTCTATATCATCCTGACCACGCTGTGCCTGTCGGCCATGGGCCGACGCGGCCTGGCGCCGGTACTGACGCCGGTCAACGACTTTATCCTGCGCTACCGCTGGCAGGCCTTGCTGCTGCTCGGGCTGATCGCCACCTATCGCATGTCGGACACGGTGATGGGCGTGATGGCCAACGTGTTCTACATCGACCAGGGCTTCACCAAGGACCAGATTGCCGGAGTGAGCAAGATTTTCGGCCTGATCATGACCCTGCTTGGCGCCGGCATGGGCGGCTTGCTGATCGTGCGCTTCGGGATCCTGCCGATCCTGTTTATCGGCGGCGTGGCCTCGGCCGGCACCAACCTGTTGTTCGTGATGCTGGCGGACATGGGCCCCGACCTGCAGATGCTGATCTTCACCATTTCGCTGGACAACTTCAGCTCCGGCCTTGCCACCTCGGCGTTTGTCGCCTACCTGTCGAGCCTGACCAACCTCAAGTTCTCCGCTACCCAATACGCGTTGCTCAGCTCGATCATGCTGTTGCTGCCGCGCCTGATTGGCGGCTATTCAGGGGTGATGGTGGAGAAGTTCGGCTATCACAACTTCTTCCTGATCACCTGCCTGCTGGGCGTACCGACGCTGTTCCTGATTGCCCTGCACTGGTTTCAGGAAAATCGACGGATTCGGTTGAGCCCGCCCACCGAAGACTGACACACCTCTGTCAATGTGGGAGCAAGCCCGCTCCCACACCGCCTCTGCATTCTGATACCTGTACTCCAGCAGTTTGCGCCCGTACAATCCCAAGTCATTTCAAGTCCAAGCAACCGACAACGGCCTACCATGCGTACCAGTCAATATTTGCTCGCCACACAGAAAGAAACGCCTTCCGACGCGGTTGTGATCAGCCATCAGCTGATGCTGCGCGCCGGCATGATCCGCAAACTGGCCTCCGGCCTGTACACCTGGCTGCCCATGGGCTTGAAGGTGATGCGCAAGGTCGAAGCCATCGTTCGCGAAGAAATGAACGCCGCCGGCTCTCTTGAAGTGTTGATGCCGAGCACGCAACCGGCTGAGTTGTGGCAGGAATCCGGGCGCTGGGAAGAGTATGGCCCTGAGTTGCTGCGCTTCAAGGACCGTCATGGCCGCGACTTCTGCGCCGGCCCGACCCATGAAGAAGTGATCACCGACCTGATGCGCAATGAGCTGAGCAGCTACAAGCAGCTGCCGCTGAACCTGTATCAGATCCAGACCAAATTCCGTGACGAAATCCGCCCACGCTTCGGTTTGATGCGCGGCCGCGAATTCATCATGAAGGACGCCTACTCCTTCCACGCTGACCAGGCCTCCTTGCAGGTCACCTACGACCGCATGCACCAGGCTTACTGCAATGTGTTCACGCGCCTGGGCCTGAAATTCCGCCCGGTTGAAGCGGACAACGGCTCCATCGGCGGCGCCGGCTCCCACGAGTTCCACGTGCTGGCCGAGTCCGGTGAAGACGATATCGTCTTCAGCAACGGTTCCGACTACGCGGCGAACATCGAGAAAGCCGAAGCCGTGCCACGGGAAACGTCCCGCCCGGCGCCAAGCGAAGAGCTGCGCCTGGTGGACACCCCAGAGACCAAGACCATCGCGGCGCTGGTGGAAAAATTCAATCTGCCGATTGAAAAGACCATCAAGACCCTGATCGTGCGCGCCGAAGAAGAAGGCAAGCTGATCGCCCTGGTCATCCGTGGCGACCACGAACTCAACGAAATCAAGGCTGCCCAGCAACCTGGCGTGGCCAGCCCGCTGGTCATGGCCACAGACGCAGAACTGCGCGACGCAATTGGCGCCGGTGCCGGTTCGCTCGGCCCGCTGAACCTGCCGCTGCCGATCATCATCGACCGTTCGGTCGAGCTGATGAGCGACTTCGGCATTGGCGCGAACATCGACGACAAGCACTACTTCGGCGTGAACTGGGAGCGTGACCTGCCAGTTCCAACCGTGGCCGACCTGCGTAACGTTGTTGCCGGCGACCCAAGCCCGGATGGCAAGGGCACCCTGGAAATCAAACGCGGCATCGAAGTCGGGCACATCTTCCAGCTGGGCAACAAGTACAGCAAGGCGATGAAGTGCGAAGTACTGGGCGAGAACGGCAAGCCGATCACCCTCGACATGGGCTGCTACGGCATTGGTGTTTCCCGTGTGGTGGCAGCGGCCATCGAACAGAACAACGACGAGAAAGGCATCATCTGGAGTGACGCCCTGGCGCCGTTTCAGGTCGCTCTGGTGCCGCTGCGCTACGAAACCGAGCAAGTACGCGAAGCCACCGACAAACTGTATGCCGAACTGACGGCCGCCGGTTTTGAAGTGTTGCTGGATGACCGCGACAAGAAAACCAGCCCCGGCATCAAGTTTGCTGACATGGAACTGATTGGCATCCCGCACCGAATCGTGGTCAGTGACCGCGGCCTGGCCGATGGCAATCTGGAATACAAGAGCCGGACCGAAGCCGAAGCCCAACCGTTGCCGGTGGCTGACGTGCTGTCTTTCCTTCAGGCGCGTATTCGTCGCTGAAAACCAGATCAAGAGAAGTCATGTTCAAGCGAAACACCAGAGCCCTGGGGGGCGCCGCCTTGTGCGGCGCCCTGCTGGTCAGCGGCTGCGCCAACCAGATGTCGCAACGCAGTGAGCACGAGGAGCGGGTCGAGCGCAAATTGCTCGACCACAGCCTGCAGATCGATGTAGGTGAACCCAAAGTGCTGGAACTGCCGCAACGCCGGGTTCGCATTCACGAGCAAAAGACCTTTGAGGTCACCGAATTCGAAGTCACCCGCCGTTACGATCGCTACACCCCCTACCAGCCCTGGCGCAAACTCTACGAGATGCCCTTGGGCGCGGTCGCCCTGGTGGCCGGAGCGGGGGCCAACGTGGCGAACATCTTCGCCCTCGGCAACCTGCCGACCAGCATGACGCGCGACTGGCTGAGCTACGGCGTGGACGGCATCAACCCGTTCATGAACGTGCAATCCCACGGCCGTGCGCAACAGAACCTGGCCGGTATCGATGAAGTCCAGCGTGACAAGCGCACGGAGTATTCGAGCCTGCCCTGGAGCGAGCGTCCGGTACAGGTCACCGCCGGCAAGCAGACCCACGAGCTGACCACCGACCGCGACGGCGTACTGCGCCTGAACCTGTTGGACAGCCCGTTTGCCGAGCAGGACCTGAACCGCGTCACCACCTTGAAGATCAGCGTGGAAGATGGCCAGGACGACGTGCACTCGGACTCCACCCTGGCGATCAGCAATACCCTGCGCGGCAAGTTGCTGGAAGCCCATGGCCTGATCTACGACGACCTCGAAGACGACGAAGTCAACCAGTGGGTGCACCGGGTCAAGCGCCTGTCGGAGTTGGGCCTTGAGGAAGAAGCCAGTGAGCTGGAACAAAGCCTGATCGAACTGACCCGCAACGATCCCGAGTTGCAGCAGGAGTTTGTGCAGGCGCTGACCAAGGATGCGGGACGGTTGGTGGCGGACCCTGGGGCACGCTAGGACCTCAAGACAGGTAAAGAGCTAAATGTGCGCGCGGGCTTGCTCGCGAAAGCGGCGTATCAGTGATGAATGTATCCACTGACACGGCGCCTTCGCGAGCAAGCCCGCTCCCGCATTTGGCTTCCGGCTTCTACCAGGGGAACTGCAGCTGTTCGTTCCCGCTGCTCAGATCCAGCAACCGCACCCCGATCCCCAATAACCGCACCGGTTTGCCGCCGCGATTGAACGCCTGGGTCAACAGCTGTTGATAACTCTCCAGATCACGCCCCGCCCCTGCCTGCTCCAAGGTGGTTTGAGTAAAGTCGTGAAACTTCACTTTGACGAACGGCTTGCCCGCGCGATAGCTGCTGTCGATGCGCGCCATGCGTCCGGCCAGGGTTTCCATCAGCTCGGGCAGTTTCGCCAAGCAACTTGAGAGATCCGGCAAGTCCACGTCGTAGGTATTTTCCACACTGATGGATTGCCGACGGCTGTCGTTCTGCACCACGCGGTCATCAATCCCACGAGCCAGACTCCACAGACGCTCGCCAAAACTGCCGAATTCACGCACCAGCGCCAGCTTGTTCCACTCACGCAATTGCAGACAGTCTGCAATCCCCAGGCGCGCCAGCTTATCGGCGGTCACCTTGCCAACGCCGTGCAACTTGTTCACCGGCAACTGGGAGACGAAGTCTTCGATCTGATCCGGGGTGATCACAAACAGGCCGTTGGGTTTTTTCCAGTCGCTGGCGATCTTGGCCAGAAATTTGTTCGGCGCAACGCCGGCGGACACGGTGATGTGCAGCTGGTTGGAGACTCGGCGGCGAATGTCTTGAGCGATGCGCGTGGCACTGCCGCCAAAGTGCGGGCTGTCAGAGACGTCCAGGTAGGCTTCGTCCAGCGACAGTGGCTCGATCAGGTCGGTGTAATCGCGAAAGATCGTCTGGATTTCCTTCGACGCTTCCTTATAGGCATCCATGCGCGGCTTGACGATGGTCAGGTCCGGGCACAGTTTCAAGGCGTGGCGGGAAGACATGGCCGAACGCACCCCATAAGCCCGCGCCTCATAATTACAGGTGGCGATCACCCCCCTTCTGTCCGCCGAGCCGCCAACCGCGAGGGGCTTTTGTGCCAGGCTCGGATCGTCGCGCATCTCGATGGCGGCGTAGAAGCAATCACAGTCGACGTGGATGATTTTGCGTTGCGTCATATAAACAGAGGGTGTAATCCAACGGGTGGCCAGTATCGCACTCACCCCTGTATATAGCACCAGTAGTTTGAATCTTCCGCTTCAGCGGTAGGAAATTTCACTGATGAATTTATTTTCTCAATCGAAATTCGCCTGCCGATAGAGCTGAAACCCTCGGCCACACTGGCCCCGCGCCCTTCCACGGGTTGCCTTGGAGAGCTAACCGATTGAACCACAAGCGCTTTTCTTCTATTCACGGGTTGACACACTCGCGTTCCTCTGTAGAATGCCGACACACAGACGCGGGATGGAGCAGTCTGGTAGCTCGTCGGGCTCATAACCCGAAGGTCGTCGGTTCAAATCCGGCTCCCGCAACCAAACATCAAAAAAGGCTACTCGAAAGAGTGGCCTTTTTTGTATCTGGCGAAAAAGTTCTTCTGAAACAATGGCATGGCATCTTTCATGAAACCGTACACGGTTTGTAGAGTCCATCTCATTGCAAGCTATGCTGAATGCTCAAGCATTACCCTCTACGACCAATGGCCGCAGTCGCCGCACCCGGCGATACGCGTTAATATTTGTAATTATTTTGTCCATAGGGATTGGTAACTTGGCTGGATACCTCCATCCTGTCGCGCACAATCCACGAGGTGATTGATGCGCGCCAACTCGTCTGAACCACAAGACACCGTCACAGCGACACAACCGATCACACCCACCCGCTTGCGTTGGCTGGATCTGTTGAGCAAATACCGTCAGCCGATCGGGCTGGCCGTTACTCTGTTGCTGTTCGCAATCGCCCTGATCGCCTGCCGACACTTACTGCTGGAACTGGACCTGTATGCGCTCCACGACTCGATTCTGGAAGTGCCCAGACCCGCCCTGCTGGGTGCGTTCGCGGCGGCCGTCGCCGGTTTCATCATTCTGCTGGGTTATGAATTCTCCGGCGCACGCTATGCCGGCGTAAAACTGCCGGCCAAGACCCTGGCGCTGGGCGGCTTCACCGCCTTTGCCATCGGCAACGCCATTGGCTTGTCGATGCTCTCCGGCGGGTCCGTGCGCTACCGTTTATACGCACGCCACGGTATCGGGGCTTCGGAAGTGGCGCACATGACCGTGTTCGCCAGCCTGGCCCTTGGTACGGCGCTGCCGCCACTGGCAGCACTGGCCACACTGAGCAACCTGCCGGCGGCTTCGACCTACCTGCACCTGTCGCAAGGCGTGCTCGGCGGTATTGCCGGTGCAGTGCTGCTGCTGTCCGCCGCGCTGTGCATCGGCATTTACCGCCGTCGCCTGCCGGAGCAACCTTATTCGGACAACCTGCTGGTCAAGGCGGGGCGTCGTACCCTGCGCCTGCCGGGCCGGCGCCTGACGTTCCTGCAACTGATCATCACCGCGCTGGACGTTGCCGCTGCCGCCACCGTCCTTTATATGCTGCTGCCGGAAGCGCCGCCGTTCGGCCCCTTCCTGCTGGTGTACCTGCTGGCCCTGGCCGCCGGTGTACTCAGCCACGTGCCAGGCGGTGTTGGCGTGTTCGAGGCGATTCTGCTCGCGGCATTCGCCGACAAGCTTGGCGCCGCGCCACTGGCTGCTGCCCTGCTGCTCTACCGCATGATTTATGTGGTGCTGCCGCTGCTGATCGCCTGCGTGTTCCTGCTGGTCAACGAAGCCCAGCGCCTGTTCCAGACCCAGCAAAGCCTGCGGGTCGCCTCCGGCCTGGCCGCGCCGGTGTTGGCCGTACTGGTTTTTTTGTCAGGCGTGGTCCTGCTGTTTTCCGGCGCAACGCCGGAAATCGACTCACGCCTGGAAAACATCGGCTTCCTGATTCCCCACCGCCTGATTGACGCCTCGCACTTCGGTGCCAGCTTGATCGGCGTGCTGTGCCTGTTGCTGGCCCAGGGCTTGCGTCGGCGTTTGTCGGCCGCCTGGATGCTGACCATGGTGTTGCTGCTCACCGGCGCCCTGCTCTCACTGCTTAAAGGCTTCGATTGGGAAGAAGCCAGCCTGATGATCATGACCGCCGTGCTGCTGGCGATCTTCCGGCGCTCGTTCTACCGCGCCAGCCGCCTGACCGAACTGCCGTTCTCGCCGCTGTATTTGGTGGCCAGCGTCTGTGTGTTGGGCGCCTCGATCTGGTTGCTGCTGTTTGCCTATCAAGACGTGCCGTACAGCCACCAGCTGTGGTGGCAGTTCACCCTGGACGCCAACGCCCCACGCGGCCTGCGCTCGCTGCTGGGTGCAGCGGTGCTGTTGGTGATCGTCTCGCTGACCTGGCTGCTGCGCACCGCGCGCCCGGTGATTCATCTGCCAACCCCGGACGAACTGGAACGCGCCACCAAGATCCTGATGGCCTCCTCACAGCCCGACGGTGGCCTGGCGCTGACCGGCGACAAGGCGCTGCTGTTCCACCCCAACGATGAAGCCTTCCTGATGTATGCCCGCCGCGGGCGCAGCCTGGTGGCCTTGTATGACCCGATCGGCCCGACCCAGCCGCGCGCCGAGATGATCTGGCAGTTCCGTGACCTGTGCGACATCCATCACGCGCGCCCGGTGTTTTATCAGGTCCGCGCCGAGAACCTGCCGTACTACATGGACATCGGCCTGACCGCGATCAAGCTGGGCGAAGAAGCCCGGGTCGACCTGAAACGCTTTGACTTGGAAGCCAAGGGCAAAGAGATGAAGGACCTGCGCTACACCTGGAACCGTGGCACCCGGGACGGCCTGTCCCTGGAGATCTTCGAACCGGGCCAGGCGCCGATGGAAGAACTCAAGGTCATCTCCGATGCCTGGCTGACCGGCAAGAACGTGCGGGAAAAGGGCTTCTCCCTGGGCCGTTTCAGCGACGACTACCTCAAGCACTTTCGTATCGCGATCATTCGCTTCGAAGGGCGCCCGGTGGCCTTCGCCAACCTGCTCGAGACTTACAACCATGACCTGGCCAGTCTCGACCTGATGCGTGCGCACCCGGACGCGCCGAAGCTGACCATGGAATTCATGATGGTTGGCCTGATTCAACATTATAAGAACCACGACTACGCCCGCTTCAGCCTCGGCATGGTGCCGTTGTCGGGCCTGCAACCACGCCGTGGCGCACCGCTGACCCAACGCCTGGGCTCGATGGTGTTCCGACGTGGCGAGCAACTGTATAACTTCCAAGGTTTGCGCCGCTTTAAAGACAAGTTCCAGCCTGACTGGGAACCCCGTTATATGGCCGTGCCCGCAGGACTTGATCCGCTGGTGGCACTGGCCGATACCGCCGCCCTGATTGCGGGCGGCTTGACTGGATTGGTGAAACGCTGATGATTCGACGCTCCTGGCGGTATGTATTGGCCTTTGTAGTGCTGCTCGCGCTGATCGCGGCGGGTGGCTTCTGGTACTGGAACCGCCCTGCCCCGCAACCGACCCTGGAACAATTGCCCCAGGCCGACGGTTCGGTGATGACCCGTGTGACGCCTAACGGCTCGGCAAAAGCCCGTGTGGCCGTGGCCGTAATGGCCGATGAGACCCTGAGCGATAGCCAACTGATTGCTCTGAGCCAGGGCGGCTCTGCGCAAATCGTTCAAGTGATCCTGCCAAAGGATGACTGCAAGCTGCAGGAACAAGCGCTGCAAAGCGCCCTGGCACAGCTCAAAGGCCCGGCAACGCTGGTCAGCGGCATCGGCCCTGGCGCAGCACTCGCCTGGCGCTGGCTGGCCACACAGAACGACGACAAGGCCAACGCCATCTCCGTCGGCTTCGCCCTGGTGCAGGAAGGTTGCAAGAACCCACTGCCGAAGACCTCTGCCCATGGCAATTGGCTGGTGGCGTGGAACGATAACCCTGACGACGAAAGTGCCAGTTTCGTACGCGATACCCCGCGCGCGACTACCAGCATCAGCGACTACGACATCCACTACCCGCAAGTGCTGAACAACGAACTGCGCAAGCAGCTGGTGGGTTCGGACAACGGCGGCCTGGCGATTCCGGTAGTTGAAGTACCGGCCGGCCAAGCCAAGGACACCGTCACCCTGTTCCTCTCCGGTGATGGCGGCTGGCGTGACCTGGACCGTGACGTCGCCGGTGAAATGGCCAAGATCGGTTACCCGGTCGTGGGCATCGACACCCTGCGCTACTACTGGCAGCACAAAACGCCTGAACAAAGCGCCAAGGACCTCACCGAATTGATGCAGCACTACCGGCAGAAATGGGGCACCAAACGCTTCGTGCTGACCGGTTATTCATTCGGCGCCGACGTACTGCCGGCGATCTACAACCGCATGCCTGAAAACGAACAGCAGCGCGTCGACGCAATCATCCTGCTGGCATTTGCACGCACCGGCAGCTTTGAGATCGAAGTGGAAGGTTGGTTGGGCAACGCCGGTAAAGAAGCCGCCACCGGCCCGGAAATGGCCAAGTTGCCGGCTGACAAAGTGGTGTGCATCTACGGCGCCGAAGAAGTCGACGAGAGTGGCTGCACCGACAAGACCGCTGTTGGCGAAGCCGTGAAGCTGCCAGGCGGGCATCACTTTGACGAGAACTACCCAGCGCTGGCACAGCGCCTGGTGGATATCATCGTCAAGCATCAGGCCAAGGACAAAGCCGAGTAATTTCGGGTATTGCATGGCTTGAAATGTGGGAGGGGGCTTGCCCCCGATGGCGGTGGGTCAGCTACAGATACGCTGACTGAAGTACCGCTATCGGGGGCAAGCCCCCTCCCATATGTGTTTTTGCAGTTGTTTAGATTCAGCGCGGTTCGATGTGCGCAATCATCAACTGCACAGTCTCATTCCCACGAAACTCGTTCACGTCCAGCTTGTAGGCCAACTCGACCCAACGCACCGTCGGATTAGGCCAGACCTCACGGTCCACACCAAACGCAATGCCATCGAGCTTCACCGACCCGCATTCGCTCTTGAGCACCACTTTGAGGTGCCGCTCACCGACCACGCGCTGCTCGACCAACTGAAACACACCGTGGAACAACGGCTCGGGAAAGTGCTGCCCCCACGGCCCGGCATGCCGTAATGCGCGCGCCAGTTCCAGGTGAAACTCTTCCACCGCCAGCGTGCCATCCGACAGCAACCGGCCCGTCAGGTCTTCTTCTCGCAGTTGCCGACGGACTTCAGCGTCGAAGGCCTCGGCAAACAGCGGGAAATTCGCCTCTGGCAAGGTCAGACCGGCCGCCATTGCGTGGCCGCCGTATTTGGTGATCAGGCTGGGATGCTGGCTTGCGACGACCGCCAGCGCGTCACGGATGTGAAAACCCTGCACAGAGCGCCCTGAGCCCTTGAGCAGGCCGTCACCGGCATCGGCGAAAGCGATGGTCGGGCGGAAATACCGCTCTTTCATTCGCGACGCCAGAATGCCGATCACGCCCTGGTGCCATTCCGGGTCGAACAGGCACAAACCATAGGGCATCGATTCCACCGGCAAGTCCTTGAGCTGGGCGAGCGCTTCGCGCTGCATGCCCTGCTCGATGGATTTGCGGTCCTGGTTCATCCCGTCCAGCTGCGCTGCCATTTCCCGCGCGGCGGCGAAGTCAGTGGTGAGCAGGCATTCGATGCCCAGGCTCATATCGTCCAGGCGCCCGGCGGCGTTCAAACGCGGCCCGAGGATAAAACCGAGGTCGGTGGAGGTGATGCGCGCGTGGTCGCGCTTGGCGACTTCAAGAATCGCCTTGATGCCCGGCCGCGCGCGACCGGCGCGAATACGCTCCAGGCCCTGGTGCACCAGGATGCGATTGTTGGCGTCCAGAGGCACCACGTCGGCGACGCTGCCCAAGGCGACCAGGTCGAGCAACTCGCCGATGTTCGGCTGGGGCTTGTTGGCGTACCAACCCAGGCTGCGCAGTCGCGCGCGCAAGGCCATCAGCACATAAAAGATCACGCCTACGCCAGCCAGCGCCTTGCTGGGAAATTCACAACCGGGCTGGTTCGGATTAACGATGGCATCTGCTGCCGGCAACTCATCACCCGGCAAGTGGTGGTCGGTGACCAACACCTTCAACCCTGCCGCCTTGGCCGCCGCCACGCCTTCGACACTGGAAATGCCGTTGTCCACGGTGATCAGCAACTGCGGTTCGCGCTGCAGCGCCACCGCAACGATTTCCGGCGTCAGGCCATAGCCGTATTCGAAGCGGTTGGGCACCAGGTAGTCGACATGGGCCGCACCGAGCAGACGCAGGCCCAGAGTGCCTACCGTGCTGGCAGTGGCGCCATCGGCGTCGAAGTCACCCACGATGAGGATGCGCTGGCGCTGCTCCAAGGCCGTCACCAGCAGGTCCACCGCCGCGTCGATGCCCTTGAGCTGCTGGTAGGGAATCAACCGCGCCAGGCTTTTGTCCAGCTCAGCTTCGGACTGCACCCCGCGTGCGGCGTAAAGACGGGTCAACAGCGGTGGCAATTCACCGAGAAACGGCAGGACAGCGGGCAACGGGCGAGGATCGATACGCATGGGGTAACGGAAACTTCTCTTCTAGTACAACGGTTAAACAACAATGCTGAATGCAACATGGATCAACTGTAGGAGCCGGCTCCCGTGGGAGCGGGCTTGCTCGCGAATGCATCACCTCGGTATCGCTGAAAGACCGAAGTGTCTGCATCGCAGGCAAGCCAGCGCCCACACAACCCGGCTCCCAGAATTTCAGCCGCGTTCGCCGACCAGCCATTGCAATTGCACTTCATGTTGGCCACGGTCGTCGGTCACAAAAATCGTGCCTTCACTGATCATCACGTCCCACTTGATCACGCGCGGCATGTCCTTGGCCAGGGTCTCGAGGACTTCCTGCGGCACGGCAGCGATGTGCACGTTCTTCAGGTTGTTGGCTACCGGCACCACTTTGCCTTCCCACACGCGCAAGCTGCCATAGGCGAGCAAACTGGTGCGCTCGGTACGTCGCGAACACCAGGTCAGGCGGTCGGCGTCAGGCTGGCCGACTTCGATCCAGTGCAGCACCCGATCATCCAGGCTTTTTTCCCACAAGGCTGGTTCGTCGACATCTGAAAGGCCACGACCGAACGCCAGTTGCTCGTTGTACCAGAGGGCGTAGGCCAGCAGGCGCACGGTCATGCGCTCTTCGGTTTCCGATGGATGGCGGGCGATGGTCTGTTTGACGCTCTCATACACCGAGCGATCGAGGTCGGTGAGGTTGAGTTCGAATTTGTAGGTCGTGGACGGCTGGGCCATGAACGGGCTTCTAGAGACAGGGAAAGGCGGCCAGTCTAACCGATGGTGAGGTCAATCAACGAATACTGCGCTGCATCATCCTTATCCCTGGGCCGCTCGCCTATGTTAAAAGGCATCACACCACCGTCCCGCGCTTGCTAAGGATCCTCATGTCGTTTAATGCCAAACCGCTTGCCGGCCTGAAAGTCATCGAACTGGGCACCCTGATCGCCGGACCGTTTGCGTCACGTATCTGTGCCGAATTCGGGGCCGAGGTGATCAAGGTCGAGTCTCCTGATGGCGGCGACCCGCTGCGTAAATGGCGCAAGCTGTATGAGGGCACGTCGCTGTGGTGGTTTGTGCAGGCGCGTAACAAGAAGTCGCTGACGCTCAATCTCAAGCACCCGGATGGCCTGGCGATTCTCAAACAGTTGCTGGCAGACGCCGACATCCTGATCGAAAACTTTCGCCCCGGCGTACTGGAAAAACTCGGCTTGAGCTGGGAAACCCTGCATGCCCTGAACCCCAAGCTGGTGATGGTGCGTCTTTCAGGTTTTGGCCAGACCGGCCCAATGAAGGACCAGCCAGGGTTCGGCGCGGTGGGCGAATCCATGGGCGGTTTGCGCTATATCACCGGTTTCGAAGATCGCCCGCCGGTACGCACCGGAATTTCCATCGGCGATTCGATAGCCGCCTTGTGGGCGGTGATTGGTGCGCTGATGGCGTTGCGTCATCGCGAAGTCAACGGCGGGCTTGGCCAGGTGGTGGACGTGGCGCTGTATGAGGCTATCTTCGCGATGATGGAGAGCATGATTCCGGAGTTTGATGTGTTCGGGTTTATCCGTGAACGTACCGGCAACATCATGCCCGGCATCACGCCGTCTTCGATCCATACCAGCGCCGATGGCAAGCATGTGCAGATTGGAGCCAATGGCGACGCGATCTTCAAGCGCTTCATGTCGGCCATTGGGCGTGAGGACCTGGCCAACGATCCGACATTGGCGAGCAATGATGGGCGCGACAGCCGCCGTGACGAGCTGTATGGCGTGATCGACCGCTGGGTCAATTCGCTGCCACTGGACCAGGTGGTCGAGCAACTCAACCAGGCCCAAGTGCCCGCCAGCCGCATCTACAGCGCCGAGGACATGCTCGGTGACCCGCAGTTTCTGGCGCGGGAAATGTTCCTCAAGGCTCAGTTGCCGGGCGGCAAGGACTTCAAGATGCCGGGGATCGTGCCCAAGCTGTCGGACACGCCCGGCAGTTGTGAATGGGTCGGGCCGCAGCTGGGCGAGCACAACGGCGAGGTACTTAACCAATTGGGCTACGACACGGCGGCCATCACCCGCTTGCGCGAGGGCGGCGCGATCTGATGGCTGGCCCGTGTAGACGCTGGTCCATTCCCTTGTGCTTCATCGGCGCGATGTTCGGCGTATGGCCGCTCGCCGTGCGTGCCGAGGACACGATGATCTGGTTGCTGCGCGACCTGCCGCCGCTGACCATCTTCGAGGGCCCACAGAAAGGCCAAGGGGCATTGGATCAATTGCTGCCCGTGCTCAGCGAGCGTCTGCCGCAATACCGGCACACCGTGATGCACGTCAATCGCGCCCGCGGCATCCAGATGCTGCGCGCCGCCTCCCTGACCTGCGACCCGTCGCTGCTGTGGACGCCGGAACGCGCGAAGTACATCGTGTTCTCTGCCCAGGCATTTGCGGTGGCGAGCAACGGCGTAGCCATAAGGCGAAACCAGCAAGCGGCAATGACGTCCTTTATCGTCGACGAACACTTTGACCTGCAAGCCTTCCTCGACGCCCACAAAGCACGCATCGGCGCCACCGCCGAACGCAGTTACGGCCCCGTCATCGACGAACAGCTAAAAGGCGTCGATCCCCACATTCTGGCGCTCCATTACGGCAATGACGCCCTTGGCAGCCTGCTGCAAATGCAACGCCTTGGGCGGCTGGAAGCGGTGCTGGGCTACTGGCCGGAAATCCGCTATCACGCCACGCAACAAGGCATCGCCGCACGAGACCTGGTGTTTTATCCCATCAAGGGCTCAGCGCCTTATCAGCGTACGCATATCGGTTGCTCGGATACGCCTCAAGGCCGCCTGGCCATGGCACGTATCGACCAGGTATTACGCGACATCCCGCAGGAGCAGTTACAGCAGTCCTACACATCGTGGCTGGACCCGGTCACGCGAGAACAATACTTGCGCGACAACCCTGGTTTTTTCCAGGATTCACCGAACCCTGAGTGATCACAGGACAAATCGCAGGCAAAAAGAAACCCCGAAGAGTGGGGAGACACTTCGGGGTTAAACGTGGCCTACAAAGACCAGTACAACAAGCCACAAACACCGGAGCACAATGTTTGCTCTTGCTGTTACAAAATCTGACCGGCCATGCTGTAGGAAGTTTCCCTAGTTAAACAATTCTTCATGCAAGGGCGCCATTGCGGGTCTGGGCAGCGCTGCGCAAGGCCGCGATGACGGACGGCTCCAGACGCCCTTCGGCGATTTTCAGATCGCGCAGCAAGCAATCCACCACATCCACCAACACGCGTTTATCAGTCAATTGCGCGCGGTCAACTTCACGCTCGACAACGATGGCGCCGGCCGGGTTCTTCACGGTCACCAGGCATTCGTCCTGCACACCAGCGGTGGTCAATGTCACCTGATAAGGGCTCAGTGCTTCTTCGAGCAATAGGCTGATACTTTCCATCTCGATCACCACTCAATAGTTCGGGAACAATCGTTTCAACGGGAGCTGCATCTATCCTAAGTGACTGGTTATGACGTAGGAAAGTTCGCTTTATCGTCTTTATGGGGCCGTCAGGGAGTGACGTGAACCAGCATGCACTTGAAACATGACAGGCAAAAAACGCGCGCACATTCCTGCTTACGCATCGATGCCGAACAACGCACATGCAGTGCGCAAGCTCACAAGATCACCCGAGAGAATGCCTGGTACCCAATGGGTGTCGTCATGGCCATGTTTACGGTATTGGGCACCGTCGTAGCCCCTGCGCAGCAGCTGCTCGCGTAAGCGCTCGTAGCAAACAGGCCTGCCTTAAACAAAAAACGCCGCTGACCCGAGGAAGGGAAAGCGGCGTTTTGCCTACGCGGTTCGCCTTACAACGGCTTGCCACGGTTCCCGTGCTGGCTGACAAACGCCTGCACAGTCTTCAAGTCATTGGCCAGCACCGTGCAACGCTCTTCGCGCTCGAACAGGTCAGCCAAGTGCTCGGGCAATTCCAGCGCCTTGCCTACGCCCGCCTTCTCCACCGCTTCCGGGAATTTGACCGGGTGAGCCGTACCCAGAATGACCATCGGAATATCCAGGCTGCGACGGCATTCGCGCGCAGCCTTCACACCGATAGCGGTGTGCGGGTCCAGCAGTTCGCCGGTCTGGGCATAGACTTCAGCGATGGTTTCGCAGGTCTGTGCATCGTCCACCGCCAGGGAGTCGAACAGCTTGCGCGTTTCGGTCCAGCGCTCTTGGTCGACGCTGAAACCGCCACCGCTCTTGAAGCTGCTCATCAGCTCGGCCAGGGCGGCGCCATTGCGACCGTGCATGTCGAAGAGCAGGCGTTCGAAGTTCGACGACACCATGATGTCCATCGACGGCGACAGCGTCGCGTGCAGGGTTTCCTTGACGTACTGGTTGCCGCTCATGAAGCGGTGCAGGATGTCGTTGCGGTTGGTGGCGACGATCAACTGGTTGATCGGCAGGCCCATGTTGCGCGCCAGGTAACCGGCGAAAATGTCGCCGAAGTTGCCGGTCGGCACCGAGAACGATACCGAACGCGCCGGGCCGCCCAGCTGCAGGGCTGCGTGGAAGTAGTAAACGATCTGGGCCATGATCCGCGCCCAGTTGATCGAGTTCACGGCGACCAGGCGCGTGCCCTTGAGGAAGCTCTGGTCGGCGAAGCTGTTCTTGACCATTTCCTGGCAGTCATCGAAGTTGCCTTCAATGGCGATGTTGTGGATGTTCTCACCAAAAATGGTGGTCATCTGGCGACGCTGCACTTCCGACACGCGCTTGTGCGGGTGCAGGATGAAGATGTCGACGTTTTCACAGTGCTTGCAGCCTTCGATGGCCGCCGAACCGGTATCACCGGAGGTCGCGCCAATGATCACCACGCGCTCGCCGCGTTTTTCCAACACGTAATCGAGCAAGCGACCGAGCAGCTGCAGGGCGAAGTCCTTGAACGCCAGGGTCGGGCCGTGGAACAGCTCAAGTACCCATTCGTTGCCATTGAGCTGACGCAATGGCGCGATGGCGCTGTGGGAAAACACGCCGTAGGTTTCTTCCAGGATCTTCTTGAAGTCTGCATCCGGAATGCTGCCGGTCACGAACGGGCGCATCACGCGGAAGGCCAGCTCGTGGTACGGCAGGCCGGCCCACGAAGCGATTTCTTCCTGGGTAAAGCGTGGCAGGTTTTCCGGCACATACAGGCCGCCGTCCGTGGCAAGGCCTGCCAGCAAAACGTCTTCGAAATTCAGGGCCGGTGCCTGGCCGCGGGTGCTGATGTAACGCATAGGGGCAAACCTTCGGTTTGGGCTTCAAGCCTCAAGTGACAAGCTGCAAGTAACAGCGGATCTGCTTTTACTTGCAGCTTGCAGCTTGGCGCTTGCAGCTGAATTAATTTAGATGTTCGACGCGAATACGAACGACCGGCCCAACCACGCCCTGAAGAGCTTCGAGAGCCCGGATGGCATCGTTCATGTGCTGCTCGAGCACGCGGTGGGTCAGCAGGATCATCGGCACCTGGCCGTTTTGCTCCTCGACTTCCTTCTGCATGATCGACTCGATGTTGATGCCGCGCTCCGACAGGATGCTCGCCACCTGGGCCAACACGCCCGGATGATCCTGGGCCTGGATACGCAGGTAGTAGGCGCTTTCGCAGGCTTCGATCGGCAGGATCGGGTGGGCCGACAGCGAGTCCGGCTGGAACGCCA
The DNA here is from genome assembly GCF_963879675.1 of Pseudomonas sp. Larv2_ips. Taxonomy (NCBI): domain Bacteria; kingdom Pseudomonadati; phylum Pseudomonadota; class Gammaproteobacteria; order Pseudomonadales; family Pseudomonadaceae; genus Pseudomonas; species Pseudomonas sp. Larv2_ips. The sequence continues at coordinate 198,105 of NZ_CAWOAW010000013.1, read as the reverse complement.
GGTGCGGCACGCGGTTCTCCGGGTCGCTGGTCATGGCGCGAACCACGTCAACCAGGTCGGCGATCACCGACGAAGCGGTCGGCTCCATGCCGGCGCCGGCGCCGTAGAACAGGGTCGAACCTGCCGCGTCGCCGTTGACCATCACCGCGTTCATCACGCCATTGACGTTGGCGATCAGACGATCGGCCGGGATCAGCGTCGGGTGTACACGCAGCTCGATACCGGCCGGGGTGCTGCGCGCTACGCCCAAGTGCTTGATGCGGTAGCCCAAGGCTTCGGCGTAATTCACGTCGGCAGTGGTCAGCTTGGTGATGCCTTCGGTGTAGGCCTTGTCGAACTGCAGCGGGACGCCAAAGGCGATGGACGCCAGGATGGTCAGCTTGTGCGCGGCGTCGATGCCTTCCACGTCGAAAGTCGGGTCGGCTTCGGCGTAACCCAGGGCCTGGGCTTCGGCCAGCACGTCTTCGAAGGTACGGCCCTTTTCGCGCATTTCGGTGAGGATGAAGTTACCGGTGCCGTTGATGATCCCGGCCACCCAGTTGATGCGGTTGGCGGACAGGCCTTCACGGATCGCCTTGATCACCGGAATGCCACCGGCCACGGCCGCTTCGAACGCCACGATCACGCCCTTCTCGCGCGCCTTGGCGAAGATCTCGTTGCCATGCACGGCAATCAGCGCCTTGTTGGCGGTGACCACGTGTTTACCGTTCTCAATGGCCTTGAGCACCAGCTCGCGGGCCACGGTGTAGCCACCAACCAGCTCGATGACGATATCGATTTCAGGGTTGGTCGCCACGGCGAAGACATCGTTGGTAATCGCAATACCGGTCGTTTGGAACTGAGGCTTTGGCGTACGCGTGGCAATTTGTGCCACTTCAATCCCACGCCCTGCACGGCGGGAAATTTCTTCAGCATTACGCTGAAGTACGTTGAAGGTGCCGCCACCGACGGTCCCTAACCCACAGATGCCTACTTTGACCGGTTTCACTGAAGAACTCCCCATGAAACGGCCGACTCAAGGTCGGCCGTGGAAAACAGCCGCACAACTGCGGCTCTCAATTAATGCCCCGCCGACTGTTCGGCGGAGCATGATCGCCAAAGGCTCGACGATTACTGCTTACTCGCACCCAATGCCAGTTTGGCAACTTGTGGCGCCGGCTGGTAGCCCGGAATGACTTGGCCGTCAGCCAAAACGATGGCCGGTGTACCGTTCACGCCAATCGACTGACCCAAGGCAAACTGCTTGGAAACCGGGTTGGCGCATTTGGCCGCCTTGATTTCCTTGCCATCGACCATTTTGTCCATCGCGGCTTTCTTGTCGGTCGAGCACCATACCGCCTGCAACTGCTCGTCACCCGGCGAGCCCAGGCCCTGGCGCGGGAACGCTACGTAGCGCACTTCCACACCGAGCTTGTTCAGCGCAGGCACTTCGGCGTGCAGCTTGTGGCAGTACGGGCAGGTGGTGTCGGTGAACACGGTGATGTGGGTCTTGGTCTCGCCGATGGCCGGGTACACCACGGTTTCAGCCACTGGGATGCCGTTGATCAGCTTGGACACGCCCAGGCGCTCGGCCTTCTCGGTCAGGTTGACCGGCTTGCCATCTTTCAACTGGAACAGGTAGCCCTGAACGATGTACTGGCCATCGGCACTGGCGTACAGCACGCGGCTGCCTTTGAGCTTGACTTCATACAGGCCGGCCATCGGGCTGGCGCTGATGCTTTCGATCGGCGTGTCGAGCTGCAGGTTGGCCAGGCTCTTGCGAATCGTTTGCTCGGCGGCGTCGTCGGCGACAACAAAAGTGGAAACCAACGCAATCGCTGCGGCGGCAATAATCTGGGTCAAGCGCATGGGAACTCCTGAAGGCAGATGCAGGGACGGGTGTGGAACACCGATCTGAAAATACGGGGTCATACACTCAAGGCAAACAAAAGTCTGACCGTCCCCTTTGCTAACCGGCAAAGCCTACCACAGTTGGGCCGGAGGGCAGACTGCGGCGGGCAAATTGGGCCGTTTCGGGTGGAATTTCATCCGCGCGGGTGGTGCTTGGCGTGCATATCCTGCAAGCGTGCCCGCGCGACATGCGTATAGATCTGGGTTGTGGATAAGTCACTGTGCCCCAGCAGCATTTGCACCACGCGCAGGTCCGCACCGTGGTTGAGCAAGTGGGTAGCGAACGCATGGCGCAACGTGTGCGGCGACAGCGCCTTGCCGATCCCGGCCACCTTGGCCTGGTGCTTGATACGGTGCCAGAAGGTCTGGCGGGTCATCTGCTCGCCGCGCAGGCTGGGAAACAGCACATCGCTGGGCCGCCCACCGAGCAACTCGATGCGGGCATCACGCACGTAGCGCTCGACCCACACGATTGCTTCTTCGCCCATCGGCACCAAGCGCTCCTTGCTGCCCTTGCCCATCACCCGCAGCACGCCCTGGCGCAGGTTGACCTGCTCAAGGGTCAGGCTGATCAGTTCGGTCACGCGCAGGCCGCAGGCGTAGAGCACTTCGAGCATGGCGCGATCGCGCTGGCCAATGGCTTCGCTGAGGTCGGGCGCGGCGAGCAAGGCATCCACGTCGGCTTCCGACAAGGATTTGGGCAATGGCCGGCCCAGTTGTGGCATGTCGATTTGCAGCGTCGGGTCGGTGGCGATGAGCTTTTCCCGCAGCAGGTAGCGATAAAAGCCACGCACGCCGGAGAGAAATCGCGCAGTGGAGCGCGGCTTGTAGTTCTGCTCAAGACGCCAGGCCAGGTGATCGAGGATCAGCTCGCGACCGGCATTGATCAGTTCGAGGTTTTTTTCCTGCAGCCAACCATTGAACAAGGCGAGGTCACTGCGATAGGCCTGGCGGGTGTTGTCCGACAGGCCTTTTTCCAGCCACAAGGCGTCGAGAAAGCGGTCGATCAGAGGGTGGTCAATGGCGGGCATAGGGGCTCAGGCTGATGACTGGAGTGTCTGGTAGATCCTATCGCAGGCAAGCCAGCTCCCACATGGGTTTTGTGTTTTGCCTGATAGCAGGCATCAACACCGATCGAATGTGGAAGCTGGCTTGCCTGCGATGGCCGCGACTCGGTTCAGGATCAGTCAACAAACCCTGGCAGCACCGGCACCGGACGCTTGTCGGCATCGATCGCGACAAAGCTGAACACGCCTTGGATCGCCTTTTCGCGACCATCGGCGCTCATGCTCTCGACGAACACTTCGACTTCGACCTTGAGGCTGGTGTTGCCCACCTTGATGACATGGCCGATCAGTTCAACGATAGAACCGGCCGGAATCGCGTGATTGAAATCAATGCGGTCGGTGGAGACCGTCACCAGCGGCAAGCGGCAAAAACGCGTGGCCGTAATGAACGACACTTCGTCCATCCAGGCCAAGGCGGTGCCGCCGAACAGGGTGTTGTGGTGGTTGGTAGTCGGCGGAAACACAGCCTTGGTCACGTGGGTCACGGACAGGTCGGTGCGGCGCTGGATTTCTTCGAGGCGGGTGGTCATGGGCAAGTACCGGCAGGCAAGGGACAAATTTCAGGCACAAAAAAGCAGCCCGTAGGCTGCTTTTTTCTGCATCGGGAGGCTGGACTTAAGCCAGTTTTTCCTTGATGCGAGCTGCTTTACCGGACAGGTCACGCAGGTAGTACAGCTTGGCTTTACGTACGTCACCGCGACGCTTAACGGCCATGCTGTCGATTTGCGGGCTGTAGGTCTGGAAAGTACGCTCTACGCCAACACCGTTGGAGATTTTACGAACAGTGAAAGCACTGTTCACACCACGGTTACGCTTGGCGATTACCACGCCTTCGAATGCTTGCAGACGCGAACGGTCGCCTTCCTTCACTTTCACCTGAACGACAATAGTGTCGCCCGGGGCAAAGGTAGGGATCTCTTTGGTCATCTGCTCTGCTTCGAGTGCAAGGATGATTTTGTTAGTCATGCTGTGCTCCTAAGGTAAGTCAATGGACCTACCATCGATACGTTGTTAACTATCGTCCCGCGCGAGGATGTATTCCTCGAGCAGCTTCTTCTCTTCTCCAGAAAGCGAGCGGCTTTCCAGAAGATCGGCGCGTCGTTCATAGGTCCGACCAAGGGACTGCTGTAAACGCCAACGCCGGATGTGTGCGTGATTGCCACTTAGCAATACGTCGGGAACACGCTGATCCGCATACACCTCCGGTCGGGTGTAGTGCGGGCAATCCAGCAAACCATCCGTGAAGGAATCTTCCTCCGCGGAGTCCGCATGCCCTAAAGCTCCAGGCAGCAGTCGTGTAACCGCATCTATCAGGACCATCGCCGGCAGCTCGCCGCCAGACAGGACATAGTCCCCAATCGACCACTCTTCATCGACATGAGCTTCAATAAACCGCTCGTCAATGCCTTCATAGCGACCGGCAATCAGGATCAGTGCTTCCTCATTCGCCAGTTCGCGTACCGCAGCCTGTTTCAGCTGACGGCCTTGAGGGGACAGGTAAATTACCTTCGCCTTCTCCCCGGCGGCGGCCTTGGCCTCAACCAACGCGTCTTCCAGGGGCTTGATCTTCATCACCATGCCCGGACCACCGCCAAATGGGCGATCATCCACAGTGTGATGTCGATCTGTCGTGTAGTCTCGCGGGTTCCAACAGGTAAGCTGCAACAGCCCCTGTTTCACCGCCCGACTGGTGATGCCGTACTCGCTGATGGCGGAGAACATCTCGGGAAACAAACTGATCACTTCAATGCGCAAATTAGCCACGCTTAGAAGTCCGCGTCCCATTCCACCTTCATCTCGCCCGCTGCCAGGTCGACGGCCAACACGCATTGCTCGGTATACGGCAACAGGCGTTCGCGATCATCCAGGCTGCCAGCGCAAGGCTTGACCACCATTACATCATTGGCGCCGGTTTCCAGAAGATGGTCGATTTTCCCGAGCAATTGCCCGAGTTGATCAATAACCTTCAGACCTTCCAGCTGGTACCAGTAGTACTCGCCGTCGGTCAATTCAGGGAACAGGTTGCGCGGCACGCAGATCTCGTAACCGGCCAGAAGACGAGCTTCTTCACGATCATCAAGACCCTTGAGCTTTGCGACCAGGAACTTATCGCTCCCGCGTCCACTGACCAGCTCGACCTGTTTCACACTACCTTCGCGCTTGAGCGTCCAGGTTTTGTACTGCAACAGGTTTTCAGTCGGATCAGTAAAGGAATACACCTTCACTTCGCCGCGAACGCCATGAACAGAGTAAATCTTGCCGATAACGATCAAATCATCAGCAACAGCTGGCGTCGCGTTCATATTGCTCAGGCTGCGGCCTTAGCCGAGTCCTTCAACAGTTTTGCAACGCGCTCGGATGGCTGTGCACCCACGCTCAGCCAGTAGGCTACGCGCTCTTGGTTCACGGACAGACGAACTTCTTGACCACGAGCAACAGGGTTGAAGAAACCAACCTGTTCCTTGTGCGAACCGTCGCGCGGGTTGCGGCTGTCGGTTACGGTCAAGTGGTAAAACGGGCGCTTTTTGGAGCCGCCAAGGGCAAGACGGATTGTTAGCATGTGAACATCGTTCCTGTAGTCGGTGCTGCAAATCTAAATGCACAGCGGGCATAGGTGCCCGAAAGGCCGCATATTCTAAGGAATATCCGGACTTTTGCAAATGTCTTTTTCTGGCGCCTATCAGCGTGCCACTCAGATCTGCTATAGAGCCGTCGGTTAAAACGGCGAGTCAGCTCCCGCTAACCGCGGGTTTGCTGGAGATCCCACATCCCTGTGGGTCGGAGCAGAAGTGAACTTCCGCTCGAATTCTTTACATTTTTGGCATGCCGCCGCCGGGCAACATACCGCCCATGCCGCGCATCATCTTGGCCATTCCGCCTTTTGCGGAGAACTTCTTCATCATCTTCTGCATCTGCTTGTGCTGCTTGATCAAGCGACCGATGTCCTGCACCTGGGTGCCGGAGCCCATGGCGATCCGACGCTTGCGCGAACCGCTGATCAGCTCAGGGTCGCGGCGCTCGGCCGGGGTCATGGAGTTGATGATGGCTTCCATCTGCTTGAACTGCTTCTCTGCCGCGCCTTGGGCATTGCCCATTTGCGCCAGGTTCACACCGCCGATGTTCGGCAGTTTGTCCATCAGGCCGCCGAGGCCGCCCATGTTCTTCATTTGTTGCAGCTGGTCACGGAAGTCTTCGAGGTCGAAGCCCTTGCCCTTCTTCAGCTTCTTGGCCAGCTTATCGGCCTTGTCCTTGTCGAGCGTGGCTTCGGCCTGCTCGATCAGGCTGAGCACGTCGCCCATGCCGAGGATACGCGAAGCGATACGCTCAGGGTGGAACGGCTCGAGCGCGTCGCTCTTCTCGCCCATACCGATGAACTTGATCGGCTTGCCGGTGATTGCACGTACCGACAGCGCAGCACCGCCACGGGCATCACCGTCGACCTTGGTCAGGATCACGCCGGTTAACGGCAGCGCATCACCAAAGGCCTTGGCGGTGTTGGCCGCATCCTGGCCGGTCATGGCGTCGACCACGAACAGCGTCTCGACAGGATTGATCGCGGCATGCAGCGCCTTGATCTCGCCCATCATCTCTTCATCGATGTGCAGGCGACCGGCGGTATCGACGATGACCACGTCGATGAATTTGAGCTTGGCTTCTTTAATAGCCGCGTTGGCAATGTCGACCGGCTTCTGGCTCAGGTCGGACGGGAAGAAGGTCACGCCCACTTCGCCTGCGAGCATTTCCAGCTGCTTGATGGCCGCCGGACGGTACACGTCGGCCGACACCACCATTACCGACTTCTTCTTGCGCTCTTTAAGGAAGCGCGCCAGCTTGCCGGCGGTGGTGGTCTTACCCGCACCTTGCAGACCGGCCATCAGCACGACGGCCGGTGGCACGGCGCTGAGGTTCAAGTCTTCGTTGGCCGCGCCCATCAGGCTTTCGAGTTCGGCCTGCACGATCTTCACAAAGGCCTGGCCCGGGGTCAGGCTGCGGGACACTTCGGTGCCGACCGCGCGCTCCTTGACCGAGTTGACGAAGTCCTTCACCACCGGCAAGGCCACGTCGGCTTCCAGCAACGCCATGCGTACTTCACGCAGGGTGTCTTTAATATTGTCCTCGGTCAGCTTGGCCTTGCCGGTTACGTGGCGCAGCGTCTGCGAGAGACGGTCAGTCAAGTTTTCAAACATGCGCGATCCTTTCAGGCCCTATTCATCGAAATGCTTTGTAGACCGAGGTAATGGCGGCCCAGGCTGTGGTAAATCGCTGTTAAAAACAGCGCTCGGCGAGCCTGCGGCGTGGGCAGGTCGCGGATTATAGCGAAGACTGCGCCTGTGCACACCCGCTGTCTGGCCCGGGAGTCTTTCGTGCAGCGTTGGTGTGTGCCAAACTCAGCGCCTTTCGGGCTTGTCTATCAGGATTTATGGTCCCCTTGTCACCCAGTTTGCTACCCAGCCTCGCCGCCGCCATTTTGTACGCCGCTGCGACTCTCTATCAGGGCACTCGTCTGGCCCAAGGCACAAAAGCGGATAAACGTCTGCTGGTAGGCCTGGGCGTCGTCGCCCTGCTCGCCCACGCCGCGAGCCTGTTCACTCACTTGATGACGCCGGTCGGCCTGGGCCTGGACTTTTTCAGTGCCGCCAGTCTGATCGCCGCGGCCGTCATCGCCCTGACGCTGCTGGCCTGTTACCGCATTCCTGTGGAAAACCTGCTGGTGCTGCTATTCCCGCTGGGAATGCTGACGGTGCTGCTGGCGCAATTCACCCCGACCGGCACCGTGCAAGTGATCGACGAGGAGCCGGGCATTCTCGCCCACATCCTGCTGTCGATCCTGGCTTACGGCATGTTCACGATTGCGGTGTTCCAGGCGTTGCTCCTGCTGCTGCAGGACCACCAGCTTAAAAACAAGCACCCGTCCGGGCTGATCAAGAACTTCCCGCCGCTGCAAACCATGGAAAGCCTGCTGTTCGGCTTCCTGTGGGCCGGCTGGACGCTGTTGTCGCTGTCGCTGATTTCCGGCTGGCTGTTCGTCGAAAACCTGTTCGCCCAACACCTGGTGCACAAAACCCTGCTGGCGTGCCTGGCCTGGGTGGTGTTCAGCGTGCTGCTGTGGGGGCGCAACCGCCTCGGCTGGCGTGGGCACAAGGCGATCCGCTGGACCCTGGCCGGTTTCTGCCTGCTGATGCTGGCCTATTTCGGCAGCAAGCTGGTTCGCGAATACATCCTGCATATCTGACGGGCAGCGATCATGGACAACTTGCCCCTTGGGCCGATGCTCGCGGTAATCGCCTTGCTGGTGTTATGGGCGGCGCTGTTTACCGCCATCGAAGCCGCACAACAACACGTGCTGGCGCTGCGCCCCGGTACACGCCAGGGTGACAAGGCTGCCGCCCGCCTGAACTTCCCGCGTAACAGCCTGATTCTGTGCAACAGCCTGTGTCGCGCGGCCGTGGTGATTCTCTGCACGCTGCTGGCAATCTACGCCTGGGCGCAGAACGGCCCGTGGCTCGGCTGGCTGATCTCTTGCGCGATCCTGCTGGTGCTCGCCGACTACCTGCCGCGCGCCCTGGCGGTTCGCCACCCGCAAGCCGTACTGGGCTTTGGCAATACGCTGCTGGGTGTGCCGCTGAAAATCCTTTACCCCCTGGCCTGGCTGCTCAATGGCATCAGCCTGTTATTGCTGCGCCCGTTCGCTCGCAAATCCGGCGTGGTGAAAAAGAGCGACGAACCATTGCCCGATCACGACGATGAACCCGAGCCCGAGGCCGACGACAATCGTACGCCCGGCATGCCCGGCATTCACGCGTTGGACAACATCACGGTCAACGACATCCTGGTGCCGCGCAGCGAAGTGGACGGTATCAACCTGGATGACTCGGTCGAGGAAATCATCGAGCAACTGCGCACCTCGCAGCGCACCCGTTTGCCGGTGTTCCACAGTGACATCAATCAGGTCGAAGCGGTGCTCAATACCCGGCAGATCCAACACCTGCTGCCCGACGCCAGCCTGACCAAAGAAGCCTTGCTCGCCGCCTGCCACGAGCCCTATTTCGTCCCCGAAAGCACGCCCCTGCAACTGCAATTGCTGAACTTCCACAAGCAGCAGCGACGCCTGGGCATGGTGGTGGACGAATACGGCGAAGTGCTGGGCATCGTCACCCTGGAAGATATCCTCGAAGAAATCGTCGGCGAATTCGAAAGTGATCAGGCAACGGACAACCCGCATATCGAAGCGCAGCCCGACGGCCGCTACATCATCGACGGCGCCGCTTCGATCCGCGAGCTGAATAAAAGCCTGGGCTGGCACCTGCCCAGCGACGGCCCCAAGACCCTCAACGGCCTGGTGACCGAAGCGCTGGAGACCATTCCGGATTGCGCGGTGTGCCTGAAGATCGGCCGCTATCGCCTGGAAATCCTCGAGACCGAGGACAACCGCGTGAGCAAGGTACTGATCTGGCACACCAGCCGCGTGCCTGTCGCCGCCTAGCTTTTCGGCACTGCGCACTCCAATGTGGGAGCGGGCTTGCTCGCGAAAGCGGTGGATCAGTCAGCCCATCTTTAACTGACCCACCGCTTTCGCGAGCAAGCCCGCTCCCACAGTTGATTTGCAGCGTTTGATAGATCGTGACTGAGCCTCTTGTTGTATGTTCAAACCCCTTCCTATAATCGGTGCGGCTTACCAGAGCCCCGCCCGACCGCGTGCTACCCGCACTCAGCGCGTCCAGGCACTGCGTTACCGTGTCTGACCGGTGTTTGCTCCCATCCCGAGCCGCCCCGCTTACACCCCTGATCCATGGGTGTTTGACCAATAATAATCCGCGTCCAAACGCGCAATGACCGTCAGGGATACCTCAATGAGCACCACCTATAACGAGGCTGCAACCGCTGCCCCGCTCAACTCGACCGCACGGGTCGCCACCGCGAGCATCGTCGGCACCGCCATCGAGTTCTACGACTTTTACATCTACGCCACGGCCGCTGCGCTGGTGATCGGCCCGGTGTTCTTCCCGCAGACTTCCGGCACCGCGCAGATGCTGGCGTCGTTCCTGACCTTTGGCATCGCCTTCATCGCTCGCCCGCTAGGTTCGGCGCTGTTCGGCCACTTCGGTGACCGTATCGGGCGCAAATCAACCCTGGTGGCGTCGTTGCTGCTGATGGGCGTGTGCACCACGCTGATCGGTTTGCTGCCGGGTTACGACAGCATTGGCGCGTGGGCCCCGATCCTGTTGTGTGTGCTGCGCTTCGGCCAGGGCCTGGGGCTTGGCGGCGAATGGGGCGGCGCAGCATTGCTGGCCACCGAGAACGCCCCCAAGGGCAAGCGCGCCTGGTTTGGCATGTTCCCGCAATTGGGCCCTTCGATTGGCTTTCTGGCGGCCAACGGTTTGTTCCTGATCCTGGCCATGAGCCTGAACGACGAGCAGTTCCGCAGTTGGGGCTGGCGCATCCCGTTCATTCTCAGCGCAGCGCTGGTGATGGTTGGCCTGTATGCACGCCTCAAACTGCATGAAACCCCGGTGTTCGCCAACGCCGTCGCCAAAGAAGCGCCGGTGAAAGTGCCGTTGGTGGAGTTGTTCAGCCAGCATTGGCTGCCGGTCCTGCTGGGCGCGGCATCGATGGTGGTGTGCTATGCGTTGTTCTACATCACCACCGCGTTCTCGCTGAGTTACGGCGTTTCAACACTGGGCTACAGCCGCGAGACGTTCCTGGGCCTGCTCTGCTTCGCGGTGTTGTTCATGGGCCTGGCTACGCCGCTGGCGGCCTTGGCCAGCGACCGGTACGGGCGCAAGCCGGTGCTGATCGTCGGCGCCCTTCTTGCGATTCTGTCGGGTTTCACCATGGAGCCGCTGCTCACCCACGGCTCGACTTGGGCCGTCGCTCTGTTCCTGGCACTGGAATTGTTTCTGATGGGCGTGACCTTCGCCCCAATGGGCGCGATGCTGCCGGAACTGTTCCCGACCCGCGTGCGTTACACCGGCGCATCGGCGGCGTATAACCTGGGCGGGATTGTCGGGGCGTCGGCCGCACCATTTTTCGCGACCAAGCTGGTGGCGATGGGCGGGCTGAGTTATGTGGGCGGGTATGTGTCAGCGGCAGCGTTGCTCAGCTTGATTGCTGTGCTGTGCTTGAAAGAGACGCGGGATAATGATTTGAACAAGGTCGTCTGATAGACCGCTTTCGCGAGCAAGCCCGCTCCCACATTTGAAGGCATTCACAATTCAAAATATGTGAACCCAATCAAATGTGGGCGCTGGCTTGCCTGCGATGGGCGCGACGCGGTTTTACAGCTCTACAACAACAGCCTTCGAAGCACGAGTCGCCTTGGCCCGCGCCGCCTCAATCGACTCATCCCGCGCCAACGCCACACCCATCCGGCGCTGACCATTGACTTCTGGCTTGCCAAACAGACGCAACGCCGTGTCCGGCTCGCTCAAGGCCGCGCCGAGGTTGGCGAACGCGGTCTGGGTCGACTGCCCTTCTACCAGAATCACCGCCGAGGCCGAAGGCCCGAACTGGCGGATCAACGGAATCGGCAGGCCCAGGATCGCACGCGCGTGCAGCGCGAACTGCGACAGGTCCTGAGAAATCAAGGTCACCAAGCCGGTGTCATGCGGGCGCGGCGACACTTCGCTGAACCACACTTGATCGCCCTTGATGAACAATTCCACGCCAAACAGACCACGGCCACCCAGCGCCTCGGTCACGGCTTTGGCGACGCGCTCGGATTCTGCCAGGGCAATCGGGCTCATCGCTTGCGGCTGCCAGGATTCCTGGTAGTCGCCTTTCTCCTGACGGTGGCCGACCGGCGCGCAGAAGGTGGTGCCGCCAATGTGGCGCACAGTCAGCAGGGTGATTTCGTAATCGAAGTCGATAAAGCCTTCGATGATCACGCGGCCTTTACCGGCACGCCCGCCTTCCTGAGCGTAATCCCAGGCTTTGCGCACGTCATCGGCGCTGCGCAGCAGGCTCTGGCCCTTGCCCGAAGAACTCATCACCGGCTTGACCACACACGGGAAGCCCAGGTCCTGGACGGCCTTGCTGTAGTCCTCGAAGGTGTCGGCAAAGTGGTACGGCGACGTCGGCAGGTCCAGCTCTTCGGCGGCCAGGCGACGGATGCCTTCGCGGTTCATGGTCAGCGAGGTGGCACGCGCGGTCGGAATCACGGTGAAGCCTTCGGCTTCAAGCTCTACCAGCGTGGCGGTGGCGATGGCTTCGATTTCCGGCACGATAAAGTGCGGCTTCTCGGCTTCGATCACGGCACGCAGGGCGGCGCCGTCGAGCATGTTGATCACGTGGCTACGGTGCGCAACCTGCATGGCCGGCGCGTTGGCGTAACGATCCACGGCAATCACTTCAACGCCCAGGCGTTGCAGTTCGATTACCACTTCCTTGCCCAGCTCACCGCAGCCACACAGCAAAACGCGGGTCGCGGTTGGCGACAATGGAGTTCCGATTCGGGTCATCTCAGGTCCTCAGGGAAGCGGATCATGGGGAGAAAGGCCGGCATTTTACATGAACTGCAAGAATTGGCCTCAGTTGGCGACGGCGCGTTTGCGCAGGCGCCAGGCCATGATCAGCCACACCACCGTGACTCCGGCGAATTTCGACACCAACGCCGTACCCGCCACCGCTGGCGTCAGCGCGCCGATCAGGCCGAAGAAGATAAAGGTATCGAGGGGAATACTCAGCGCCGAACTTATCCACAGGCGATCGTGCAGTGGACGCTTGGTGATGCTGAACACCAGCCAGTCAATGCATTCGGACACCGCAAATGCCGTGGCGCTGGCCAGGGCGATGGACGGGTCGGAAGTGATATACGACAGCACCAGCGCCGCCAGCATGGCGAGTATCGCGCCATGGCCGAAGCGGGTTTGCACCATGTCGCGCAGGATAAACACCAGGCCGCCCCAGGCGGACCAGATGACGTCCAGATGCGGAGCGGTGGAAAAGGCGAAGTTGATCAGCACGACGCTGCTGATGTAGGCGATCAGGAAGAGCATGGAGATGGACCTGTGGGTAATGCCGCACAGGGTACACAATTACAGGGATGTCGTCTGGCAGGGCCTCATCGCAGGCAAGCCAGCTCCCACATTTTTGAAAGTATTCACATAGCAATTGTGGGAGCTGGCTTGCCTGCGATAGCGATGGCTCAGGCGCCGGATTTTCCCGGCATCATCCACACCAACCCACTCGCCTTCGCACGCTCGTGGCACAACCCCAACACCACCCGGCGTTCGGCATTGTCCATGCGGCTCCAGCGCGTAATCTCATCCACGTTGCGCTGGCAGCCTGTGCAAATATCATCGTCATCCAGCGCGCAAATGCTCACGCAGGGTGAGGCAACAGGGCGTTCAATCGGGTTCATTCTTCCTGCTCAACCAAGTCCCGCGCATAGCGCTGCGCGTTATGCACATAGTGCGCGGCGCTGGCTTCGAGCATGCGCTTCTGCGCTTCGGTCAACTCGCGCACCACTTTGCCCGGCGAGCCCATTACCAGCGAGCCATCGGGAATTTCCTTGCCTTCGCCGATCAGCGAATTGGCGCCAATGATGCAATGCTTGCCGATTTTGGCGCCGTTGAGGATCACCGCGTTGATGCCAATCAGGCTGTAATCGCCGACGGTGCAGCCATGCAGCATGGCGTTATGGCCGATGGTCACGCCGGTGCCCAGGGTCAGCGGGTAGCCCATGTCGGTGTGCATCACGCTGCCGTCCTGCACGTTGCTGTTCTTGCCGATCAGGATCAGTTCGTTGTCGCCACGCAACACCGCGTTGAACCACACATTGGCGCCCTCCTCCAGCTTGACCTTGCCGACCAGCGTGGCATTGGGCGCCACCCAGCTTTGCGGATGAGTCTCGACGCGGGCGTCGCCCAGGCGGTATTTCATGGTGTGTCCTCACGGCGGTGCCATTCAAGCGATGGCTCAGGTATTGATGAAACTCTTGGGTGGCTGGTGCAGGCTGATCTGCGCGTCGTCATAGAGCAGGTTGATCAGCTCGACAATCATGATTGCCGTCAGCCCCCAGATTTTATATTCGCCAAACCGATAGCTGGGCACATACCAACTGCGGCCCTGATAATCGATACGGTGGGTATGCTCGCGCGGGTCCTGGCGGAAGAACTCCAGAGGCACGCTGAATACGGCGGCGATCTCGGCATCATTGGCCAGGTATTCAACGTAATCGGGAATAACCCCGACATACGGCGTCACGCGGATACCGTGCAGGGAAATCAGTGGGCTCAACGGGCCGATGACTTCCACCAGGCCGGGCGGCAGGCCGATTTCTTCCTCGGCTTCGCGCAGCGCGGTAAAGATCAGGTCCGGGTCTTCGGGGTCACGCCGCCCGCCCGGAAACGCCACTTCGCCGCCGTGGGTCGACAGGCCGCTGGCGCGCAGGGTCAGGATCAGCTCGGGTTCGTCACTGCGGGTAATCGGCACCAACACGGCGGCCTCGGGGAAACGCCCGTCAGTTTCCAGTGTGTGAGGGGTGTGATTGCTTACCCGGCGAAGTAGCTCGTCCAGCATGAGTCATCTCGGTCTGTTGGCTACCTTGCATCATGCACCAAAGCGGGCGGGTGCCCAACCCCAAAACCCGGCACATGTCGCGAAACGACAACTTGCAGGGCCCTGCCCGCCAAGCCAAGATAGGCCCACTCTCCAGGAACCCCAGCATGAACTTCTGCAGCCAGTGCGGTAAACCGGTTACCCAGCGCATTCCCGAAGGCGACACACGCCTGCGCTATGTGTGTGATCACTGCTCGACCATTCACTACCAGAACCCCAATATCGTCGCCGGCACCGTGCCAGTGTGGGGCGATCAAGTGCTGCTGTGCCGTCGCGCTATCGAGCCGCGCCTGGGTTACTGGACCTTGCCCGCAGGCTTTATGGAAAACGGCGAGACCGTGGAACAGGCCGCCATGCGCGAAACCCTGGAAGAAGCCTGCGCCCGCGTGCGCAACATGAGCATCTACACCCTGATCGACGTGCCGCACATCAGCCAGGTGCATATTTTCTACCGTGCCGAACTGGTCGACCTGGACTTTGCCGCAGGCCCCGAAAGCCTTGAGGTGAAACTGTTCGATGAAGCCGATATCCCTTGGTCAGAGCTGGCTTTCCGCACGGTCGGGCGTACCTTAGAATGCTTCTTCGCTGACCGCCGGCAACAACGGTTCCCGGTACGCAGCGAGTCGGTGCCGCCGATGACGCGGCCGGCCAAATAACACCTTCAGGCAGCACCGTCTAACAAGGGAAACCGTTTCAATGCGTTGGTTGCTCGCTTTCATCTGCCTGTCGTTCGCTACCCTGTCCTCGGCCTCCACGGTGGAAATCCTCGGCGGCAAACCTGTCGAGAAAATCCTGGTGCTCAAGTCCGCGCACCAGTTGCAACTGATCAACGACGGCAAACCGCTCAAAACCTACCGTATCTCGCTGGGCAAAAACCCCAAGGGCACCAAGCAGTTCGAGGGTGACCGCCGCACGCCGGAAGGTTTTTACTGGATCGACTGGCGCAAGACCAGCGACCGCTACAACCTGGCCCTGCACATCTCCTACCCGAACATCAGCGACTCTGCCCGCGCGCGCCGCGAAGGCGTGAGACCGGGCAGCATGATCATGATCCACGGCACGCCCGACACCGAAGAATACCCGGAGCAATGGTTCCACACCCTCGACTGGACCGATGGCTGTATCGGCATGCGCAATGTCGACATGCGCGAAGTCTGGAACCTGGTCAAAGACGGCACCATGATCGAGATTCGGCCGTAATTTCGTACCGTTCGTAAAATAATCTGAAAATAATTCCTGCCCCTGGCAGCGCCTGCCGGTGAATACCAGTTCACCGCGCCGGGCTGCACAGTTCTGCGCGCGATAAAGACCTCTCTAATACCACTTGATACCACGCACCCTTAAAGCGCCCTGAAACCGGGTTCTGCACCGTTTTGACTGCATTGACATGGTATTTAAGTGGTATTAATTTCCGGCCATTACCGGGCGACAACACTCCAATAACCGCATCGGAAACTTCACAGATGAATCCCATCCAGACGCTGCGCCCCGACGAGAAACAATCCACGCCGCTGTACCTGCAACTGGCCCGTAACCTTGAAGCGGCGATCCATGCCGGCCAGTGGAAATCCGAGCAGGCCTTGCCGTCGGAACGCGCCCTCAGCGAGCAACTGAGCATCTCGCGGGTGACCGCGCGCAAGGCCTTGGAAGTGTTGTTTGCCCAAGGCCTGATCCGTCGCAGCCAGGGCTCCGGCACCTTTATCACGCCGCGTCTGGAACAACCGCTGTCACGCCTGTCGGGCTTCAGCGAAATGCTGCGCCTGAAAGGTTTTGTACCCACTTCGCAGTGGCTGGAACGCGACATCACCCCGCCGACCCACGAAGAACTGATCCGCCTGGGCCTGTCGCCGACCGACAAAGTCGCGCGCCTCAAACGCCTGCGTAAAGCCGACGACACGGTGATGGCAATTGAAATGACCGCCATGCCCGCCTCGGTGCTGCCGCATCCGCAGGCCATCGGCAATTCGCTGTACGAGTACCTGGAAAGCATCGGCAAGCCCATCGTGCGCGCCTTGCAGCATATCCAGGCGATCAACGCCTCGGATGAGTTCGCCAAGCTGGTGGGCATTGCCCCCGGCACCGCCATGCTGCTGATGACGCGGGTCGGCTACACCGCCGACAACACGCCGATTGAAATCACCGACACCTACTGCCGCAACGACTACTACGACTTCGTCGCAGAGCTGCGCCGCCATGACTATTCCGCTGAACTGCGCATTTAGAGAACTGCCCATGTCCGAAGACAACATCCTCACGCCCAGCGGCTGGATTCGCGGCCGCCTGGTGCACGAACACGGCAAAGTGGTCGCCGTCCAAGGCACGCCGTGCGACCCGGCTGACAACGACCTGCCCTACTTGCTGCCGGGTTTCATCGACCTGCATGTGCACGGCGGTGGCGGCAAAGACATCATGGAAGGCGCAGACGCCTTCGCGACCATCACCCGCACCCACGTGCGTTTTGGCACGACGTCGCTGCTGGCCACCACCATGACGGCGCCGGTGAACGAGATCTCCCGCGTGCTCGGCGAGCTTGGCAGCTTCTGCGAGCAGCGCCCGACCGGCAGCGCCCGCGTACTCGGGGTGCACCTGGAAGGCCCCTATATCAATCCGGGCAAACTCGGCGCGCAACCCAACTTCGCCCACACCGCGCTGATGGCCGAAGTGGAAGCCTACCTGCGCCTGGCGCCGATCCGGGTGATCACCATCGCCCCGGAAATCGCCGGGCATGACGGCCTGATCCGCGCCCTCAGCCAACGCGGCGTGCGCATGCAGATCGGCCACACATTGGGCAGTTATGAAGAAGGCGTCGCCGCCCTCGCCGCCGGCGCTACCAGCTTCACGCATTTGTACAACGCCATGAGCCCGCTGCACCACCGCGAGCCGGGCATCGTCGGCGCCGCCCTGGCCCACGCCAAGTACGCCGAGTTGATCCCCGACCTGCTGCACGTACACCCCGGCGCCATGCGCGTGGCCCTGCGCTCGATCCCGTGCCTGTACTGCGTCACCGATTCCACCGCCGCCGCCGGCATGCCCGACGGCGAATACAAGCTGGGCAGCCACACCGTGACCAAATGCCTGGGCGGCGTGCGCCTGGCCGACGGCACCCTGGCCGGCAGCACGCTGACCATGGACCAGGCGCTGCGCAACCTGGTGAAAATCGGCCTGCCCATCAGCGAAGCCTCACAACGCCTGTCGCAATTTCCTGCGGATTACCTGGGCCTGGAAGAACGCGGCCGCCTGCAACCCGGCAGCTTCGCCGACTGCGTACGCCTGGACCGCTCCCTGCACCTCACCGACGTAATGGTCGAAGGAGAAACCATTGACTTCAAAAATGCTTGAAGAGGCCCTGGCCTCCTGTGATGCCGTGGCCGCGCAACTGCAGCGCCTGGACCCGCTGCTGGAGGAAATCGCCGGTCGCCTGCGCCGCCAGCCGCCGCAAGTGGCGATGACCATTGCTCGTGGCAGCTCGGACCACGCCGCGAGCTACTTCGCCTACCTGGCCATGCAGCATGTGGGCATTCCGGTGGCGTCGCTGCCGATGTCAGTGGTGACCCTGTTGCAGGCGCCATTGAAAGTCAGCGGTCAGGTGGCATTCGGTTTCTCGCAGTCGGGGCAAAGCCCGGACCTGGTCAACAGCCTGCGCCTGCTGCGCAAACGCGGTGCCCTGAGCATTTCGCTGGTCAACGCTGAAGACTCGCCACTGGAAGCCGCCTGCGAATTCCACCTGCCGCTGTGCGCCGGGCCGGAACACAGCGTGGCCGCGACCAAAAGCTTCATCGCCACCCTCAGCGCCAGCGCGCAGTTGATTGGCCACTGGAACCAGGAAGCCGCCTTGCTGCAAGCCTGCCGCGCGCTGCCCGATGAACTGCGTGCAGCGGCCAAACAGGATTGGAGCAGCGCCATCGAGGCCCTGCGTGGCTGCCAGCAATTGATGGTGATCGGCCGTGGCGCCGGTTTTGCCATCGCCCAGGAAGCTGCGCTCAAGCTCAAGGAAACCTCGGCGATCCAGGCCGAAGCCTTCAGCAGCGCTGAAGTCCGCCACGGGCCGATGGCCTTGATCGACGAAAACTACCCACTGCTGGTATTCGCCCCACGTGGCGCCGAGCAGGCCGGGCTGCTGAGCCTGGCCGCCGACATGCGTCAGCGCGGCGCGCGCGTGCTGCTGGCCGCGCCAGACGATATCGCCGAGCGCGACCTGACCCTGAGCCGCGCCGAACACCCAAGCCTGGACCCGATCCTGGCGATTCAAAGCTTCTACGTAATGGCCGCCGGCCTGGCGCAAGCCCGGGGCATGGACCCCGACCAGCCGCGTCACCTGAGCAAAGTTACCCGCACTCACTGAGTCGATTGTCGTGTTTTCCTGATGAGTACCGTGCCCATGTCCAACAACAATAATGAATTGACCCTCAGCGCCCCACTCAGTGGCCCGGTGCTCGCCCTGGGCGAGGTGCCCGACGAAGTGTTCGCCAGTGGTGCCATGGGTGACGGTATCGCCATCGACCCGCTGAACGATTGCCTGCACGCACCCTGTGACGGGGTGATCATCCATGTCGCGCGCACCGGGCATGCCCTGACGATTCGTGCCGAAAACGGCGCCGAGGTGCTGATGCACGTGGGCATCGACACGGTGGAACTCAATGGCGAAGGGTTTGCGCTGCTGGTCAAGGAAGGCGCACGGGTGAACAAGGGCCAGGCGCTGGTGCAGTTTGATCTGGACCGCATTGCGCGCCAGTGCAAAAGCCTGGTCAGCCTGATTATCCTGACCAATGGCGAGCGTTTTGAGCTGCGGCCGGTGGCAGGAAAAATCACCCAGGTCGGTGAGCCGTTGCTGCACATCGTCACGCGCTCAGCGACCACCCAGCAGGCGGTTGTGGATAACTCGGTCACCGAAGTCCGCGCCTGCGTGCGCATTACACACCGGGGCGGTTTGCATGCGCGCCCTGCCGCATTGATCCGCAAAACCGCACAGGGTTTCAGCAGCCACGCGCACTTGCACTTCGCGGGCAAGTCAGCGCCGTGCGACAGCCTGATTGGCTTGATGGGGCTGGGGATCGGTGAAGGCGACGAAGTGCGCGTCACTTGCCGCGGCAAGGATTGCGAGGCGGCGTTGCAGGCGTTGGTGGCGGCGCTGTCGGTGGCGGTCAGCGAAGAACACCACGCGCCCGTGGCGGTCGCCCCACGCAAGGCGAACACCGAAGCCGGTGTGTTGCAAGGCGTGTGCGCGGCACCCGGCCTGGTCTGCGGGCCGCTGTTGCGTCTCACCGGTATAGAACTGCCGGCCGACACCGGCAATCACTCGGCCGATGAACAACTGCAACGTTTGGACACGGCCCTTGAGCAAGTGCGTGGCGAGATCCGCACGACCCTGGACCACGCCCGCCAACGCAAAAACGTCGAAGAAGAAGAGATCTTCGCCGCCCACCTCGCCCTGCTGGAAGACCCGGCCCTGCTGGACGCGGCCACCGCGGCCATCGAACAAGGCAGCGCCGCCACCCACGCCTGGCGCGATGCAATCCAGGCGCAATGCGCGGTGTTGCTGGCGTTGGGCAAACCGCTGTTCGCCGAGCGCGCCAACGACCTGCGCGACTTGCAGCAACGCGTGCTGCGTTCACTGCTGGGCGAAACCTGGCATTTCGAATTGCCTGCCGGGGCGATTGTCAGCGCCCACGAGCTGACGCCGTCCGACCTGCTGCAACTGAGTGCGCAACACGCGGCCGGCATCTGCATGGCCGAAGGCGGTGCTACGTCCCACGTGGCCATTTTGGCTCGCGGCAAAGGCTTGCCCTGCGTGGTGGCGCTGGGCGCAGCAGTGCTTGATGTGCCCCAAGGCCAACGCGTGGTGCTCGACGCGGTCAATGGGCGCCTGGAACTGACGCCCAGCGAGGCGCGTCACGCTGAAGTGCACCAGATTCGCGACGCGCAAAAACTGCGCCGCCAGCAGCAACAGACACAAGCACAAGAACCGGCGCACACCCGCGATGGCGTGTGTATTGAAGTGGCCGCCAACGTCGCCTCCAGCGCCGAGGCCCACGTGGCGTTTGAAAACGGCGCCGATGGCGTCGGCCTGCTGCGCACCGAATTCCTCTTCGTCGATCGCCGCACCGCGCCGGATGAACAAGAGCAGCGCCAAGCCTACCAAGCCGTGCTGGATGCCATGGGCGACAAGTCGGTGATCATCCGCACCATCGACGTGGGCGGCGACAAGCAGCTCGACTACCTGCCGCTGCCCGTGGAGGCCAACCCGGTGTTGGGCCTGCGCGGTATCCGCATGGCCCAGGTGCGGCCCGAACTGCTCGACCAGCAACTGCGCGCGCTGCTGCAAGTCAGCCCCCTGGCACGGTGCCGCATTCTGCTGCCGATGGTCAGCGAAGTGGATGAACTGCTGCAGATCCGCCAGCGCCTGGACGAGTTGTGTGCCGAGTTGGGGCTGACTCAGCGCCCGGAGCTGGGCGTGATGATCGAAGTACCCGCCGCCGCGTTGATGGCCGAGCAGTTGGCCCAGCACGCCGACTTCCTCTCCATCGGCACCAATGACCTGTCCCAGTACACCCTGGCCATGGACCGCGACCACGCCGGCCTTGCCGCGCGGGTCGATGCCTTGCACCCGGCGCTGCTGCGCCTGATCGCGCAAACCTGCGCGGGCGCCGCCAAGCATGGGCGTTGGGTCGGCGTTTGCGGTGCCCTCGCGTCCGATCCGCTGGCCACGCCAGTGCTGGTCGGCCTGGGCGTCAGCGAGCTGTCGGTGAGCCCGCCACAGATCGGAGAAATCAAGGACCGCGTCCGTCACCTGGACGCGGCTCACTGCCGGCAACTGAGCCTTGGCCTGCTCGACCTGAGCAGCGCCAAGGCGGTTCGCCAAGCCTGCCAACACCACTGGCCGCTGAGCTGACAACAACAAGAAAAAGGGAGACACGCCATGTACCAACATTTTATCGAAGGCTTACAACGCCTGGGCCGCGCGCTGATGCTGCCGATCGCGATCCTGCCGATCGCCGGCCTCTTGCTGCGCCTGGGCGACACCGACCTGCTCAACATCGCCGTGATGCACGACGCCGGGCAGGCGATCTTCGCCAACCTCGCGCTGATCTTCGCCATCGGTATCGCTGTGGGGTTTGCCCGCGACAATAACGGCACGGCGGGCCTGGCCGGTGCGATTGGTTACCTGGTGATGGTTTCCACGCTCAAGGTGATGGACACCACCATCAACATGGGCATGCTCGCCGGTATCGCCAGCGGCTTGATGGCGGGCGGGCTGTACAACCGCTTCAAGGACATCAAGTTGCCCGAATACCTGGCCTTCTTTGGCGGGCGACGTTTTGTGCCGATTGTCACCGGCTTTTCGGCAGTGGCCCTGGGCGTGATCTTTGGCCTGATCTGGCCGCCGATCCAGCACGGCATCAACAGTTTCGGTGTGCTGCTGATGGAAAGCGGCAGCTTTGGCGCCTTCGTGTTCGGCGTGTTCAACCGCCTGCTGATCGTCACCGGCCTGCACCATATCCTCAACAACATGGCGTGGTTCGTGTTCGGCACCTTCACCGACCCGACCACCGGCGCCGTCGTCACGGGCGACCTGACCCGCTACTTTGCCGGCGACCCCAAAGGTGGCCAGTTCATGACCGGCATGTTCCCGGTGATGCTGTTCGGCCTGCCCGCCGCGTGCCTGGCGATGTACCGCAACGCCCTGCCGGAGCGCCGCAAGGTGATGGGCGGGATTTTCCTGTCGATGGCGCTGACCTCGTTCTTGACCGGCGTGACTGAGCCGATTGAGTTCGCGTTCATGTTCCTCGCGCCGTTTTTGTACCTGATTCACGCGGTACTCACCGGCCTGTCGATGGCCGTGACCAACATGCTGAATATCCACCTCGGCTTTACCTTCTCCGGTGGGTTTATCGACATGGTGCTGGGCTGGGGCAAGTCCACCAACGGCTGGCTGGTGTTCCCGGTCGGCCTGGCGTACGCGGTGATCTACTACAGCGTGTTCAACTACTGCATTCGCCGCTTCAACCTGAAGACGCCGGGGCGTGAAGACATCCAGGTGGTGCAGGCCGAAGCGATGAGTGATAACCAACGGGCCG
Source organism: Pseudomonas sp. Larv2_ips (assembly GCF_963879675.1). Classification (NCBI taxonomy): domain Bacteria; kingdom Pseudomonadati; phylum Pseudomonadota; class Gammaproteobacteria; order Pseudomonadales; family Pseudomonadaceae; genus Pseudomonas; species Pseudomonas sp. Larv2_ips. The sequence goes on along the minus strand of NZ_CAWOAW010000013.1, from coordinate 175,514 downwards.
GCGCCTACATCCGTGCGCTGGGCGGTGCGGCGAATTTGCTGAGTGTCGGCGCCTGCACCACCCGCCTGCGGTTGGACATGGTGGATCGCAACAAAGCAGTGGACGCCGATTTGAAAGCACTTGGCGCCATGGCCGTGGTTCGGCCGGGCAATGGCGGGAGTTTGCAGGTGGTGGTCGGGCCGATGGCCGACAGCATCGCTGACGAGATTCGCTTGGCCATGCCATCGTTTGTTGCCAATGCGCCCGTGGCGGCTGCACCTGTGGATAAGCCGGTTGCGGTGAATGTGCAGGAGGCCGAGAAATGGCTGAAGGCCTTGGGTGGCCGCGAAAATGTACGCCAGCTGGACGCCGTGGCGATGACCCGGTTGCGGGTGGAATTGGGGGATGATTCGGTGTTGTCCGAGACTGATCTGACGGCGCTCGGTTGCCAGGGCGTGAGCCAGTTGGATAGCGGTGTTTGGCACTTGTTGATTGGTGACAAGGCCTCAGGGTTGAGTGAGGCGCTGGAGCGGTTGGTCAGTGGCCGTGAGGTCGGCGCCAGGGTCTAGCGCTGTAGCGGCTGTTCTGGCCTCATCGCGGGCAAGCCCGGCTCCCACATTTGACTGTATTCACAGCTCAAAAATGTGGGAGCGGGCTTGCCCGCGATTGGGCCCGACAGGCGCCCGATTACTTCGGTTCAGGCACCTCAACTAAATCCAACACCCGATCCACCATCAACTGGATACCCTCCAGCATCCGATGAATTCCCAGCACCGCATCACGCTGCGGGCCGTCGATGTCAAACGCCAGATTGCCCGCCAGTGCTTGCACGGATGCCAGGTCTTGGGAGGCATTGGCCAGGAGGGTTTCGCTGTTCAGGTTGGGGAGTACGGTGAAGATTTGATCGGTGGGCGAATCACCAACCTGCTGGGATTCGGATTGAAACACGGTTGAACCAGACCGCAAGTTTTCGCTGATCATCATAAAGCTCCAGACGTAATAGGCTCCTGGTGAAATTCAGGCTTGCAGTCCTGGTCGCCACATTGGCAGCGACCCGAGAAGATTAGTGAGGCCAGTTCCGAGGGACAACCTGAAAGGCATGTGGGAAAGGTCTGAGGTGCCTGTCCCGACGCCTTCGCGAGCAAGCCCGCTCCCACAGTTTGATCGGTGCCCGACGTGGCAATGCGGTCAAATGTGGGAGCGGGCTTGCTCGCGAAGAGGCCATCACAGCCAACAAAAAACCCGCTGACCAAACTGGCCCAGCGGGTTTCTTGTTTTCACAGCCAGCGCATCAAAAATCCGCCAGCTGCCAGACCTCATACGCCGGTGTCTCATACGGGTGACTCAGTTTGAGCGCAGCCACTACAGCCACGATCAATTCATCCGCCACCACCAGCTCAACCTTCCATTCTTCAACCACTTCAACCTGGCCCACCTGCCCGATAAACGGCTGACTGCCGTCCAACGCGCGGAATTGGCCCTGGCCCAGCACTTGCCAGGCGCAGCTGTCGTAGTTGCCTATGCGCCCGCCGCCAGCAGCGAAGACGGCGGTTTTCACCGTCTCCACATGGCTTGCGGGCACAAAGAAAGCGAGCTTGTACACCGCCTTAGTTCACCCACACGCGGGCGTTGCGGAACATGCGCATCCAGGCGCCGTCTTCGTTCCACTCTTCCGGGCGCCACGAGTTCTGCACGGCGCGGAATACACGCTCCGGGTGCGGCATCATGATGGTCACGCGACCGTCGCGGCTGGTCAGGCCGGTGATCCCGCGCGGCGAGCCGTTCGGGTTGGCCGGGTAGCTTTCGGTGACCTTGCCGTGGTTATCGACGAAGCGCATGGCCACGCAGCCGGACAGGTCGGCTTCGAGCAGGGCTTCTTCGCTTTCGAACTCGGCATGGCCTTCGCCGTGGGCGATGGCGATTGGCATGCGCGAGCCGGCCATGCCTTGCAGGAAGATCGAGTTGGATTCCTGCACCTGCACCATGGCCACACGGGCTTCGAACTGCTCGGAACGGTTACGCACAAAGTGCGGCCAGAACTCGCTGCCCGGGATCAGTTCGCTGAGGTTGGACATCATCTGGCAACCGTTGCACACACCCAGGGTGAAGCTGTCGTTGCGCTCGAAGAAGCCTTGGAACGCATCACGCGCACGGCTGTTGAACAGGGCCGACTTGGCCCAGCCTTCACCGGCACCCAGCACGTCGCCGTAGGAGAAACCGCCACAGGCGACGAGGCCTTTGAACGCGTTGAGGTCAACGCGACCGGCGAGGATGTCGCTCATGTGCACGTCGATCGCATTGAAGCCGGCGCGGTCGAACGCAGCCGCCATTTCCACCTGGCCGTTGACGCCCTGCTCACGCAGTACCGCAACTTGTGGGCGAATGCCTTTTTTGATGTAAGGCGCGGCGATGTCCTGGTTGACGTCGAAGCTGAGCTTGGTGCTCAAGCCCGGGTTGTCTTCTTCCAGGATCACGTCGAATTCCTGCTCGGCGCAGTCGGCGTTGTCACGCAGGCGTTGGATCTGGTAGCTGGTCTCGGCCCACTGGCGTTGCAGCAGACGGCGTTGGCCGGCAAACACAGTGTCGCCATTGAAGGAGATGTTGACCTCACCGTTGTTGATCGGCTGACCGATCACTGCCACGCAGTCGTCCAGGCCGGCGGCGCTGAATTGTGCAAGCACGTCTGGCGTGGCGTCCTGGCGAACCTGGATCACGGCGCCCAACTCTTCGTTGAACAGGATGCCGTTGATTTCGGACGCATCCTCGGCAACGCTGTCGAGCACGATGTTCAGGCCGCAGTGACCGGCGAAGGCCATTTCTACAACGCTGGTCAGCAAGCCGCCGTCGGAACGGTCGTGGTAAGCCAGCAGGTGGCCGTCGGCGTTCAAGCCCTGGATCACGGCGAAGAAGGCTTTCAGGTCTTCGGCGTCATCCACATCCGGCGCGTGCTTGCCGAGCTTGCCGTGGGTTTGCGCGAGGATCGAGGCGCCCATGCGGTTCTGGCCACGGCCCAGGTCGATCAGGATCAGATCGGTGGTGCCCTTGTCCATGCGCAGTTGCGGGGTCAGGGTCTGGCGGATGTCGGTCACCGGTGCAAAACCGGTAACGATCAACGACAGCGGCGAGGTCACGCTCTTGTCGGTGCCGTCTTCGTTCCAACGGGTGGCCATGGACATCGAGTCCTTGCCCACCGGAATGGTGATGCCCAGCTCAGGGCACAGCTCCATGCCGACAGCCTTGACGGTGTCGTACAGGCGCGCGTCTTCACCTGGGTGACCGGCAGCGGACATCCAGTTGGCCGAGAGTTTGATGTCGGACAGCTTGCCGATGCGGGAGGCGGCGATGTTGGTGAGGGTTTCACCAATGGCCATGCGGCCCGACGCCGGGCCGTCCAGCAGGGCCAACGGCGTGCGCTCGCCCATGGCCATGGCTTCACCGGTGTAGACGTCGAAGCTGGTGGCGGTGACGGCAACGTCGGCCACCGGCACTTGCCATGGGCCAACCATTTGGTCACGGGCCACGAGGCCGGTGATGGTGCGGTCGCCGATGGTGATCAGGAAGCTTTTGCTCGCCACGGCCGGGTGGTGCAGCACGCGTTCGATGCTGTCGGCCAGTTCGAGAGTGCTTGGGTCGAAGTCGTCGCCCAGCTCGGCTTCACGCACCGCCGAACGGTGCATGCGCGGGGCTTTGCCCAGCAGCACTTCCAGCGGCATGTCGACCGGGCTGTTGCCGAAGTGGCTGTCGGTGACCGTCAGTTGCGGCTCGGCAGTGGCTTCGCCGACCACGGCAAACGGGCAACGCTCACGCTCGCAGATGGCCTGGAAGCGCGCGAAGTCTTCAGGGCCGACGGCCAGTACGTAGCGTTCCTGGGATTCGTTACTCCAGATTTCGTGCGGGGCCATGCCCGGCTCGTCGTTTGGAATGTTGCGCAGTTCGAAACGACCGCCACGCTCGCCATCGTTGACCAGTTCCGGGAAGGCGTTGGACAAACCGCCGGCGCCGACGTCGTGGATGAAGCTGATCGGGTTCTTGTCACCCAGCTGCCAGCAACGGTCGATGACTTCCTGGCAGCGGCGTTCCATCTCTGGGTTTTCGCGCTGTACGGAAGCAAAATCCAGGTCGGCCGAGCTGGTGCCGGTGGCCATGGAGGAAGCAGCGCCGCCGCCCAGGCCGATCAACATGGCCGGGCCGCCGAGTACGATCAGCTTGGAGCCGACCAGAATCTCGCCTTTCTTGACGTGTTCTTCACGGATGTTGCCCATGCCGCCGGCCAACATGATTGGCTTGTGGTAGCCGCGCACTTCATCGCCACGCGGGGTGGTGATGGACTGTTCAAAGGTACGGAAGTAACCGGTCAGGGCCGGACGCCCGAATTCGTTGTTGAACGCGGCGCCGCCCAGCGGGCCTTCGATCATGATGTCCAGCGCGGTCACGATGCGCTCAGGCTTGCCATACGGCACTTCCCACGGCTGTTCAAAACCTGGGATCTGCAGGTTGGACACGGTGAAACCGGTCAGGCCCGCCTTTGGCTTGGCGCCACGGCCGGTGGCGCCTTCGTCGCGGATTTCGCCGCCCGAACCCGTAGCTGCGCCCGGGAACGGGGCAATTGCGGTCGGGTGGTTGTGGGTCTCAACCTTCATCAGGATGTGCACCGGCTCCTGCACCGCGCCGTACTGGCGGGTCTCAGGGTCCGGGAAGAAACGGCCGGCCACCGAGCCGACGATCACCGAGGCGTTGTCCTTATAAGCCGACAGAACGCCTTCGCTGTGCATCACGTAGGTGTTCTTGATCATGCCGAACAGGCTTTTTTCCTGGCTTTGGCCGTCGATGTCCCAACTGGCGTTGAAGATCTTGTGACGGCAATGCTCGGAGTTGGCCTGCGCAAACATCATCAGCTCGATGTCGTGCGGGTTGCGCTTCAAGCCGTTGAAGGCGTTGACCAGGTAGTCGATCTCGTCTTCGGCCAGGGCCAGGCCCAGTTCGGTGTTGGCCTTCTCGAGGGCGGCGCGGCCACCGCCGAGCACGTCAATCGCAGTCAGCGGCTTGGGTTCGGCGTGGCTGAACAGGCCGGCAGCCTGTTCCAGCTGGCTGACGATGATCTGCGTCATGCGGTCGTGCAGGCTGCTGGCGATCAGCTCGGCTTCGGCATCGCTGAACTGGCCGGCAACATAGAAAGCGATACCGCGCTCCAGGCGCTGGATTTTTTCCAGGCCACAGTTGCGGGCGATATCACTGGCCTTGCTCGACCAGGGCGAGATGGTGCCGAACCGCGGCAGAACCAGGAACAAGCGGCCGTCAGGCTCTTGAACGGGAACGCTTGGGCCGTACTTCAGAAGGCGCGCCAGCACTTGCTGTTCGTCGGCGGTCAACACGCCGGTGACGTCGGCGAAGTGAGCAAATTCAGCATACAAGCCTGTAACCGCTGGAACCTTCTGGCTCAGTTGCTCAAGGAGTTTGCTGTGGCGAAAGGCAGAAAGGGCAGGAGCGCCGCGCAGGATCAACATCTTCGGGACAGCCTCGGGAAGGGGGTGTGCTTTGAGGCCGTGCATTCTAGCGTAAACCATCGCCAACGGCACCCGAAACGGCACGGCTGGCCGCTGCCGAACGTCAGTTGGCACGGTTTGCACAGTATCGGGGCATTTTCCGGGGCTGGGCGCGCAGTTATTTTAACCGTCACAAACCCTCGCCAACCCGCGTTTCTGCGGGCTGCAGCCCGGTTCTGCGGGCGCTAGCAGACAAGTCCGCTGCTGTCGAGATATGGCGCTGAGGGTCGTTTGCGTATACTGCGCAGATGTTCTCCCCTACTGCTTTGCGCCCGCGATGCGCCAAATGGCTGATCGCAACCGGACTCTTCCTGATGCTCAGCGCCTGTGTTGATAAACCCAGCACGCTCGAGCGAATCAAGGAGGATGGCGTATTGCGGGTGATCACCCGAAACAGCCCGGCCACGTATTTCCAGGACCGCAACGGTGAAACCGGTTTCGAATACGAACTGGTCAAGCGGTTTGCCGACGACCTGGGCGTGAAGCTGGAAATCGAGACCGCCGACAACCTCGATGACCTGTTCGGCCAGTTGGGCAAACCCAACGGCCCGGTTCTGGCCGCCGCCGGTCTGGTCAGCAGCGAACAGCGCGAGCAACAGGTGCGCTTCTCGCACCCTTACCTGGAAGTGACGCCGCAGATCATCTACCGCAACGGCCAGTCGCGCCCCACCACCGCAGCCGACCTGGTGGGCAAGAAGATCATGGTGCTCAAGGGCAGCACCCACGCCGAGCAATTGGCCGAGCTGAAAAAGCAAAATCCCGCGATTGAATACGAAGAGTCCGACGCCGTTGAAGTCGTCGACCTGCTGCGCATGGTCGACGAGGGGCAAATCGACCTGACCCTGGTGGACTCCAATGAAGTCGCGATGAACCAGGTGTACTTCCCCAACGTGCGCGTGGCCTTCGACCTCGGCAATGCCAGCCACCAAAGCTGGGCCGTGGCGGCAGGCGATGACAACAGCCTGCTCAACGAGATCAACAGCTACCTGGACAAGGTGGAAAAGAACGGCACCCTGCAGCGTCTTAAAGACCGCTATTACGGGCATGTCGATGTTCTCGGTTACGTCGGCGCCTACACCTTTGCCCAGCACTTGCAGCAACGCCTGCCCAAATACGAGAAGCACTTTCGGACTTACGCGAAGGAAGAAAAAGTCGACTGGCGCCTATTGGCGGCCATCGGCTATCAGGAATCACTGTGGCAACCGGCCGTCACCTCCAAGACCGGCGTGCGTGGCCTGATGATGCTGACCCAGAACACCGCCCAGGCCATGGGCGTGTCCAACCGCCTGGATGCCAAGCAAAGCATCATGGGCGGCGCCAAATACCTGGCGAAAATCAAGGATGAGCTGGACGACAGCATCGCCGAGCCGGATCGCACCTGGTTCGCCCTCGCCGCCTACAACGTCGGCACCGGCCATCTCGAAGACGCGCGCACATTGGCGAAGAAGGACGGCCTGAACCCCAACAAATGGCTGGACGTGAAGAAGATGCTGCCGCGCCTGGCGCAGAAGCAGTGGTACAGCAAAACCCGCTATGGCTATGCGCGCGGCGGTGAGCCGGTGCATTTTGTGGCGAACATCCGGCGTTACTACGACATCCTCACCTGGGTGACCCAGCCGCAGCTGGAAGGCAACCAGGTGGTCGACGGCAATTTGCATGTGCCGGGCGTGGACAAGACCAAGCCGCCGGAAGATAACCCGCAGCTGTAAGCCACTCGCCCAAACACCCCAAAACCCGTGTGGGAGCGGGCTTGCTCGCGACAGCGGTGTGTCAGTCGACACATTCAGTGACTGGCACTCCTTCTTCGCGAGCAAGCCCGCTCCCACATTTTTGAGCTGCGCCTGGCTTCAGAGACCCGTGAGCAAATGCACGACGCCGCCGCCCAACACCATCACCCCCGGCACACCCGCCGCCTTTAACGCCGGCTCATCCAACCGCGCCGCATCCTGCAGTTGCACACGCACCCGCGTCAACGCCACGCGTTGCTGAGACTTGAGGTTATCCGCGCCACCCAATGCACTCAGCACGCTGGCCGACAACAGACTCGGCGTCGGCGCCGTGACCGTCTCGGCAATCAAATCCGGGGTCAGGGCTTTCCAGAACGCCCGCTGCAATTTCTCGAACATGCTCAGTGCTCCACGACAGGTGAGGTTTGAACGGTAGCCGCGTGGTACTGGCGCAGGGCCTCGCGTACGTGCGCAGCTTCTTCCAGGCCCAGCACCTGGCGGGCAATGATCTGGCAGTCAGCCAGGCCCAGCTCGCGCACGGTGGCCTTGATGGTCGGGATCAGCGGCACGCTGACCGACAACTCATCCACGCCAAGCCCGATCAACATGGGTACCGCCAACGCTTCGGACGCCAACGCGCCACACACGCCCACCCACTTGCCATGGGCATGCGCGGCCTTGACGGTGGTGGCGATCAGGCGCAACACCGCAGGGTGAAAGCTGTCAGCCTGGCTGGCCAGCCGTGGGTGATCACGGTCCATGGCCAAGGTGTATTGGGTGAGGTCATTGGTGCCGATGGAGAAAAAGTCCACATGCGGGGCAAAGACATCGGCCATCAGCGCCGCAGACGGCACCTCGATCATGATGCCCAGCTTCGGCAACGCTTCAAGCCCCAGCGCCAGCGCTTCCTCTTCAAGAATCCTGCGCGCCAGGTGCAGCTCCGAGAGCAGGCTGACCATCGGTAACATGATGTGCAGCCGCGCCAAACCGGCGCTGGCAAGGATCGCGCGAAACTGTTCGCGCAGGAGCTCGGGGCGCTCCAGGCACAGGCGGATACCGCGCAAGCCCAAAAACGGGTTGGTCTCGCTTTCCATCGGCACATAGGCCAACGGTTTGTCGCCCCCCACGTCCAGGGTGCGCACGACCAAATTGCGTTCAGTGCCCAGGGCGCGGGCGATGGCGCTGTAGGTGCCCGCTTGCTCCTCGGGGCTGGGTGCGCGGTTGCGGTCCAGGTAGAGAAATTCCGAACGCAGCAGGCCGACGCCTTCACCGCCCAGGGCCAGGGATTGCTCCACTTCCTGCAATGAAGCGACGTTGGCCGTGACCTCAACGTGATGACCGTCGCGGGTCGTGGCCGGCAAGGCCGCCTGCGCCACCTCACGCTGGCGGCGCTGCACTTGCTGATCACGGGCCGCCTGCAGTGTTTCGATTTCAGCCAGGTCTGGCTCCAGGTGCAGCTCGCCTTTGTCGGCGTCGAGCAGGACTTGTTTGCCATTAGCCAGTGCCAACACCTGCCCTGGCACACCGCAAATCGCCGGCAGGCCGAGCGCACGGGCGAGGATCGCCACATGACTGGTCGCGCCGCCGCCGACAGTGACAAACCCCAGCACCTTGCGCGTATCCAGGCTGGCGGTTTGTGACGGCGTCAGTTGCTCGGCGATCAGGATGGCCTGCTCGGGCAAGTCCCATGCGCGGTCCTGGATACCGAGAATCAGCTTCAACACGCGCTGGCCGACATCGGCCAAATCCGCCGCGCGCTCGGCGAGCAACGCATTGCCCAGGCCCTGGAACAGCTTGGCGGTGGCAACGGTGGCGCTGTTCCAGGCAAAGGCGGCGCTTTTGCCTTCGGCCAGCAGGCCGTGGGCTTGCTCCAGCAGGGTCGGGTCTTCGAGCAACTCCTGATGGGCCCTGAAAATTTCGGCCTGGGCGCTGCCGGCCGCCTTGGCTTGCAGGGTTTGCAGCGCCTCGGTCGCCGCCAGCAGGCCACGCGTCAACGCGTCGCGCTCGGCGGTTTCGCCCGTGCCGTTTTCAATGATGTTCAGCTCCGGTTCTGCCACCTGCACAACCTGGCCAAATGCCGAACCCGGTGACGCACACACGCCACGCAGCAACGCGGCCGACGACACGGGCGCGACTGCCTCAATCACCTGCGCCGGTGCCGCAACCGTTTCGCCGCAGCCCTCGGCCAACAGCGCGACCAATGCCTTGATCGCCGCGTCGGCATCGTTACCCGCCGCACTGACCTGCAAGGTGTCGCCCTGTGCGGTTTGCAGCGCCATGATCGCCACCAGGGATTTTGCGTTGGCGCTTTGGGTTTGCTTGTGCAAGTAAATGCTCGCCTCAAAACCCTTGGCCGCCTGGGCAAGCACCGCCGCAGGGCGGGCGTGCAAGCCATTGGCGTTGGGCAAGCTCAGCGGCTTGGAGAACAGGGCCTCACCCTCCTCCTGCGCGACTGCTGCAGTTGCCTCGCCGGGGGATACTCGCAGCAGCGGCTGGCCCACATCCACGCAATTGCCGTCGGGCGCCAACAGCGTAAACGGCTCGCCGCTGACCACCAGCATCAAGGTCAACAAACTGCGCGCAGTGAGCGCCACGTAATCGGCATCGAATTCAATCAGCGGCTGCCCAGCTTCCACTCGCTGGCCTTCCTGCACCAGCCGCGTGAAGCCCTGGCCTGCCAGGTTCACCGTGTCCAGGCCGATATGCATCAGCACCTGGACGCCGTTGTCGTCGGTAACGCTGACCGCATGGCCACTGTCCTGAAGACTGCTGATCACCCCGGCCAGCGGCGCGCAAAGGGTCTGCGAGGTGGGATCGATGCACAGGCCGTCGCCGATCATGCGACTGGCGAACACCGGGTCGGGCACCTGATCCAGCGCCAGCAGCACACCCGATAGCGGCGCCAGCAGTTCCAGGGGTTGCGTTGTGGTCATGACTTCACCTGCTGTTTTGTTCTGTAAAAATCATAGGGCGAACGAAGATCCAATGTGGGAGCTGGCTTGCCTGCGATGCTGGCGACTCGGTTTCTCAGTAGAACCGAGGTGTTGCTATCGCAGGCAAGCCAGCTCCCACATAAAACTCATTCACTTAAATCCGCGTTATTTCCACCAGTATTCGACCTGCACACCCACATTCGAGCCATGCCGCGCTGTGCCGTAGGCGCCGGTGTCGGACAACGCCGAGCCCGCCGCCAATTCATTCGCCGCGCGCTTGGCCGCTTCGTTCCAGGTTGCATAGGTGTAGTACAAACGCACTTCCGGCCGCGCCCAGAAATCCGGGCCATTGGGCGACCAGGTCGGGGCGAAGGTGAATTTGCTCAGCTTGCGCGTGCCACCGGTGGCGTCGACCTGATCATGCCCAAGTTCGGTGACCAGTTTGAACTGCTCGCTGATGGCATACGCCGGGCGCACGCCGATGGACATCCAGGTTTGGTCCTGGCTGCCAGGGCGAATATCTTTTTGATACACCGCCTCGACCTGCCCGCCGAAACGCGGGGTCACCTGCCAGTCGAAAAACTCCACGGCGCGGTAGCTTTTACTGCTGTTATCCAACGCGGTGTTGCCGGTGTAGCCCAAGCCCGTGCCGGGGCCTTCGCCGTACTGCAAGGCAAACTTGTTCTTGCCGCCCAGGAAAGGTTTTTGCACATGCTGCGCCGTGATCGCCCAACCGCTGTTGGCGTCGCGCCCGCCGGCTTTTTCGATGTAGCTCAAGCCAAACTCCAGCTCACCGCCGGGGTTGGTCTTGAACCCCGCGACGTTGAAGTCGTGACGGGTGGCGTATTCCTTCTGGTACAGGTTGTCCTTGCGGGAAATGGCGTAGCTGTATTTGAGGTCGCCGATCAGCACGTCCTCGACGCCGCCGCCCGTGGCGCTCTGGTTCCAGTAGTAGAAGTCGGAGATATGGATGTCGTTACGTTTGTAGTAACGCCGGCCCGCCCACACCGAGCCGCCATTGAGGCTGGGCAAATTGGACCACTGCGCATACATCTGCGGCATGCGCGCCGAGCCGTTGTCTTCGCCCTGGAACTTCAGGGCACGGTCGTACTTGTTGTACAGCGATGCCATGGCATCGACGCTGAGCACCGAGCCGTCGTCGAGTGTCAGAAGGTCCTGGCGCAGCTCAAGCTCGGCGTACTGCTCGCATTCGTTACCCAGACGGTATTTGGATTGCGCCCCCGGCAACTGGAAGCACTGCTGCTTGCCACTGCCCGTTGAAGTGCCCGCGCCGCTGCGCAAGTAACCGGCAAATTCCAGGGCCTGCGCGGCAAAAGGTGCGGTGAGGCATGACGCAATGAGGCCCAGCTTTATTGTTGTTTTCATGAAGCACTCCTTTTATTTTTATTTTTTTCTTACTTTTTGTCTTTCGCGCGGCGTGCAGGGGCCTGCTCGCTGGCAATGGCGCGCTCAGGGCGCTATCGCCGGCAAGTGGGCTCCTACGGGTGACTCGCGGTGTTTCAGTCGGTCAGGTGCAGCACGAAAGATTCATAAGGGCGCAACACCACCGTGGCCGTACGCAACGGGCAATCGGGGTAGTTGCTGATCAGCAGGCGCTGCGCGCTCGACGCGTTGATCACGCCTTGCGGCAGCTGGATTTCGCAGGGTTTGCCATAGAAGTTGTTCACCACCAGCAAGCGCTCGCCATGGCCTTCGCGCAGGTAGGCCCAGACCTGAAGGTGGTCTTGCAGCAGTGGGCGATAAACCCCCGCCTGAATCAGCGGCTCATGCCGACGCAACGCAATCAGCGCACGGTAGTGATGCAGCACCGAATCCGGGTCATCCCGTTGGCCTTCGACGTTGATCTGCGCCGCGTTGGCTGGAATACCGATCCAGGGTTCACCGCTGCTGAAACCGGCGTTGACTTCAGTGCTCCACTGCATCGGCGTGCGGCCGTTGTCGCGCGACTTCTGCATGATCGCCGCCATGCTCGAGGCCTCGGACTCACCGGCATCGCGCTTGAGCCGGAAGATGTTCAGGGTCTCGACATCGCGGTACTGCTCGATCGTGTTGAAGCCAGGATTGGTCATGCCCAACTCTTCGCCCTGATACACATACGGCGTGCCCTGAAGGAAGTGCAGCGCCGTGGCGAGCATCTTGGCCGAGACCACGCGGTGCTCGCCGTCGTCACCAAAACGCGAGACCACCCGCGGTTGGTCGTGGTTACACCAGAACAGCGCATTCCAGCCACCACCGGCCTGCATGCCCAGTTGCCAGTCAGAGAAAATCTGCTTGAGCTGCAGGAAATCAAAGTCGGCCTTCACCCACTTTTGCAGGTTCGGGTAATCGACCTTCAAGTGATGAAAGTTGAAGGTCATCGACAGCTCTTTCGACTCAGGATTGGAGTAGCGAATGCAGTGTTCCAGGCTGGTGGACGACATCTCGCCGACGTTGATCAGGTCATGCCCTTCGAAGACTTCGCGGTGCATTTCCTGCAGGTATTCGTGCACGTTCGGGCCGTCGGTGTAGAAGCGACGACCATCCGTGTTGTCTTCGGGGAAATCGGCGGGCTTGGAGATCAGGTTGATCACGTCCAGGCGGAAACCGCCCACGCCCTTGTCGCGCCAGAAGCGCATCAGCTTGAACACCTCGGCGCGCACCTGGGGGTTGTCCCAATTCAGGTCGGCCTGGGTGTGGTCGAACAGGTGCAGGAAGTACTGGCCGGTTTGCGCTTCGTATTCCCAGGCGGAGCCGCCGAACTTGGATTCCCAGTTGTTTGGCTGGTCGCGCCAGATGTAGAAGTCGCGGTACGGGTTATCGAGGCTGCTGCGCGCCTGCTGGAACCACTCGTGCTCGATGGAGGTGTGGTTGACCACAATGTCGAGCATCAGCGTGATGCCGCGCTTGGCCGCTTCGCTGATCAGCAGGTCGCAGTCGGCCATGGTCCCGTAGCTTGGATCGATGGCGTAGTAGTCGCTGATGTCATAGCCGTTGTCGCGCTGCGGCGAGCGCAGGAATGGGGTGATCCACAGGCAATCCACGCCCAGCCATTTCAGGTAATCGAGCTTGTCCACGATGCCCAGCAGGTCACCGGTGGCGTTACCCGCGTGGCTGTGGAAGCTTTTTGGGTAGATCTGGTAGATCACCGAGTGCTGCCAGTTTTGCATGGTGGGTTCCTTCAATTTGAAATGCGATCAACTGTGGGAGCTGGCTTGCCTGCGATAGCGGTAGGTCAGGCGACCCTGTATCCAGGCTGAACAATCTTCATGCTCAACACACAGGTCAAAACAAACGGCACGACAATCGCGATCGACATCCCAATCAGAAACACCGGGATGAACTGCGGAATAATCGAGATAAAGCCAGGCAAGCCGCCCACCCCAATGGCAGAGGCCTGGACCTGGTTCATCGCCAGGAAAACACTGGCCATGGCCGAGCCGAGCAACGCTGAATAGAACGGAAACTTGAAGCGCAGATTGATGCCGAACATCGCCGGTTCAGTGATGCCGAAGTAAGCGGAGATTGCGGAGGTGGACGCCATGCTTTTGTCTCGTGCATTGCGCGTCATGTAGAACACCCCAAGCGCCGCACTGCCCTGGGCCAGGTTAGACATGACGATCATTGGCCAGATAAAGGTGCCACCCTGAATGGCGATCAATTGCAGGTCCACGGCAAGGAACATGTGGTGCATGCCGGTGATCACCAGCGGTGCAAACAGCAGACCGAATATCGCCCCGCCCAACATTGGCGCCAGGTCGAACAGCGTGACCAGGCCTTGGGTGATCAGGATGCCCAGGTGACGGGTCACAGGACCGATAATCGCCAGCGCCAGCACGCCCGTGACGACAATGGTGGTGATTGGAATCACCAGCAATTGAATGGCATTGGGTACACGCGCCTTCAGCCATTTCTCGATGACGCTCATGACATAGGCGGCCATCAGGATCGGCAGTATTTGCCCCTGATAGCCCACCTTCTCGATTTTGAACCAGCCGAAAATATCGAAGTACGGCATGCTCTGGCCATCAAGCCCGCTGACCGCCTTACCGTAGTTCCAGGCATTGAGCAGGTCCGGGTGCACCAGCATCAGGCCGAGCACGATGCCGAGGATTTCACTGCCGCCAAACCGCTTGGCCGCCGACCAGCCCACCAGCGCGGGCAGGAACACAAACGAAGTGTTGGCCATCAGGTTGATCAGGCTCCACACCCCGTCCAGGTTCGGGTAGGCCTCCAGCAAGGTCTTGTCCGCGATGAACATGCCCTTTGCGCCCATCAGGTTGTTCACACCCATGAGCAAGCCGGCAATGATCAGCGCCGGCAGGATCGGCATGAACACATCGGAGAACACCCGCACCAGGCGCTGCATAGGGTTGATCTTGTCAGCGCTTTTCTTTTTCACGTCGGCGATGGTGGAGGCGGCAAGACCGGTCTGCTCGCGCAGGGCGGCGTAAACCCGCTCCACTTCACCGGGGCCGATCACCACCTGGAACAGGCCGCCGGTGAAGAACGACCCCTTGACCAGATCGACCTGGTTCAACGCACTGCTGTTGACCAGGCTCGGGTCCTTGAGCGCCAGGCGCAGGCGGGTCACGCAGTGGGCAGCCTGCTCAAGGTTGTCGCTGCCCCCGAGGTTCTCGAGAATCTCGCGGGCAATAGTCGAATAGTCGTGGCTCATGCTTGGTTTCCACTTTGATTTTTTTATTTGGGGGCAGTCATTGGCAGCACGCCGAGGGCAAAAGTACTCGTCTGTACGAGTTAAAGCAACAACTCGTCTGTACGAGTTACAAATAGTTTAATTTTCTGAATGTGGAGTCAGACTTTTCCTCTATTCCACAGGCGGCCAATGGACAAAGCCCACCTCTGCCACTAAGGTTCCTGCCTTGAACGCGCAGTTCACCCTCATCAAGTCGGGCATAGAGCCATCCCCATGAGCAAATACAACCAGATCTATACGGATCTGCTTGCCAACATCACCACCGAACGCCTGCAACGCGGCACGCGCCTTCCCTCCGAAACCGAACTGATGGACGCCTACCAGGCCAGCCGTGGCACCGTGCGTCGCGCAATCGAGCAGCTGCAGGAGCGCGGTTTCGCGCAAAAAATTCACGGCAAGGGCACGTTCGTGCTGTCGCCCAACCCGATCGAGTTTCAACTGGGCGGCATCGTCAGCTTCCACGAAACCCACGCTGACCTGGGCGATGACGTACGCACCGAAGTCGTCGAGTTCAGCCAAGTCCCGCTGGAAGGTTCACTGCTGCAACACATCGAGGCCGAACCCGGCACTCTGATCACGCGGATCAAACGGGTACGGCGCATCGGCGGCAAACGGGTGATCCTCGACATCAACCACTTCGTTGCCGAACTGATCCCCGGTCTGGACCGCGACATCGCCGAACAGTCCATCTACGCGTTTATCGAACAAACGCTGCAGCTGCAGATCAGCTACGCGCAACGCACCATCGAAGCCCTGCCGCGCAGCAAGGACGATCAGACCCACCTGGACCTCGAAGGTCAGAGCCATGTGATCGTGGTGAGCAACCAGACGTTTTTGCAGGATGGGCGGCAGTTCGAGTACACCGAGTCGCGGCATACGCTGGACAAGTTTTACTTCTCGGATATTGCGCGGCGCTGAGGCCAGAGAGGTCAGGTACTGTGAATATCCCAGACAAGTGGCGTACACAGTTTGCGCAGGCGCTGATTGAGCAACAGGCCATCGGTGAATCGCGGGCTGACGTGTTCCGCCTGCGCCAGGTCGGGCGTAAGGATCTGTTCCTGAAGGCCGAACCCCTGGTGGCGTTCAGCGAACTTGCGGACGAAATCGAGCGCCTTCGGTGGCTCCGGCAGGTTAATTTGCCTGCACCCGTTGTACTGGATGAGCTGATAGACACCCACCACCATTGGCTGCTGATGACCGCCGTGCCTGGGCAGGACCTGGCCAGCGCCAACACGCTGTCCGCCGCGCAGACCGTCGACATCCTGGCGACAGCCCTGCGCACCCTGCACCAGGTACCCATCGCGCAATGCCCCTTCGATCACGCCCTGCAACAGCGCATCGCGCTCGCGCGGGCGCACGTCAATGCCGGGCTGATCGATGAGACGGACTTCGACGACGAACGACTCGGGCGAAGCCTCGAGGATGTGTTCGCCGAGCTCTTGTCGACCCAGCCCAACACCCACGACCTGGTAGTGACCCACGGTGACGCCTGCCTGCCGAATTTCATGGCCGCAGACGGCCGTTTCAGCGGCTTTATCGACTGCGGACGCCTTGGCATCAGCGACCGCTATCAAGACCTGGCCCTGGCGGCACGCAGCATCGAACGCAACGTTGGGCCGAAATGGGTAAAGCCATTCTTTGAGCTTTATGGTGTTGAGCCTGATGAGCAGCGGATGAAGTTTTACTGCCTGCTGGATGAGTTTTTCTAAACGCCTGACGCCTGAAACGCAAAACCCCGGCACATGGCCGGGGTTTTGTTATTTAGCGTTTACCTGCTAGCGCAGGATCATTCCCACTCAATCGTCGCCGGCGGCTTGCTCGACACGTCATACGTCACGCGCGAAATACCTTCGATCTCATTGATGATACGGCCGCTGACAGTCTCCAGCAGTTCGTACGGCAGGTGTGCCCAACGGGCGGTCATGAAGTCGATGGTTTCCACCGCACGCAGGGCAACAACCCAGGCGTAACGACGGCCATCGCCTACCACACCCACCGACTTAACTGGCTGGAACACCACGAATGCCTGGCTGACCTTGTGGTACCAGTCGGCTTTGCGCAGTTCTTCGATGAAGATGTGGTCGGCGCGACGCAGCAGGTCGGCGTATTCCTTTTTCACTTCACCCAGGATGCGCACGCCCAGGCCCGGGCCTGGGAATGGGTGGCGGTAGACCATGTCGTACGGCAGGCCGAGTTCCAGGCCCAGACGGCGGACTTCGTCCTTGAACAGCTCGCGCAGCGGTTCTACCAGCTTGAGGTTCATTTCCTCAGGCAGGCCACCCACGTTGTGGTGGGACTTGATCACGTGAGCCTTGCCGCTCTTGGCGCCGGCCGACTCGATCACGTCAGGGTAGATGGTGCCCTGGGCGAGGTACTTGATGTTGTCCAGTTTGTTGGACTGGGCATCGAATACGTCGATGAAGGTGCGGCCGATGATCTTGCGCTTCTTCTCTGGATCGGACTCGCCGGCCAGGTTGTTCAGGAACTGGTCTTCCGCGTTGGCGCGGATCACCTTGACGCCCATGTTCTCGGCGAACATCGCCATCACTTGCTCGCCTTCGTGCAGGCGCAGCAGGCCGTTGTCGACGAACACGCAGGTCAGCTGGTCGCCGATGGCTTTGTGCAGCAGGGCAGCAACTACCGAGGAGTCAACGCCGCCGGACAGGCCGAGCAGCACGTTGTCGGTGCCGACCTGGGCGCGAACCTGGGCGATGGCGTCTTCAGCGATTTTCGACGGAGTCCACAGGGCTTCACACTCGCAGATGTCGAGGATGAAGCGCGACAGGATGCGCCCGCCTTGCTTGGTGTGGGTGACTTCGGGGTGGAACTGCACGCCGTAGTAACGACGCTCGTCGCTGAACATGCCGGCGATCGGGCAGCTCGGGGTGCTGGCCAGGATGTGGAAGTCTTCCGGCATCTTGGTGACTTTGTCACCGTGGCTCATCCACACGTCGAGGCCGAACAGGCCGTCGGCGTCGATGTGGTCTTCGATGCCGTCCAGCAGGCGGCTCTTGCCGACCACATCAACACGGGCGTAACCGAATTCACGCAGCTGGGAACCTTCAACCTTGCCGCCCAGTTGCTCGGCCATGGTCTGCATGCCGTAGCAGATACCGAAGACGGGCACGCCCAGGTCGAATACGGCTTGCGGGCAGCGCGGGCTGTTGGCTTCGTGCACGGACTCGGGGCCGCCGGCGAGGATGACGCCTTTAGGGGCGAATTCGCGAATCGCTTCGTCATCCATGTCGAACGGGTGCAGTTCGCAGTACACGCCGATTTCGCGCACGCGGCGGGCGATCAGCTGGGTGTACTGGGAACCGAAGTCGAGGATCAGGATGCGGTGGGCGTGAATGTCGAGGGCCATGAGGATCAGTCTCGTCTATGTAATTCAGAAACAACTCGGGGCTGAATAAAACAGCCCCGGTTACTTAACATTTTGCTGGAAGCCTCAACCTACGCGGTAGTTTGGCGCTTCCTTGGTGATCTGCACGTCGTGGACATGGGATTCAGCCATGCCGGCGCCGGTGATTCGTACAAACTCAGGCTTGGTACGCATTTCTTCGATGTCGGCGCTGCCGGTGTAGCCCATCGAGGAACGCAGGCCGCCCATCAGTTGATGGATGATCGCGCTCAAGGTGCCTTTGTACGGCACACGGCCTTCGATGCCTTCCGGTACGAGCTTCTCGGCGCCTGCCGAGGAGTCCTGGAAGTAACGGTCGGAAGAGCCTTGCGCCTGGGACATGGCGCCCAGCGAACCCATGCCGCGGTAAGCCTTGTACGAACGACCCTGGAACAGTTCGATCTCGCCCGGCGCTTCTTCAGTACCGGCGAACATCGAGCCCATCATCACGCAGGAAGCACCGGCGACGATGGCCTTGGACAGGTCACCGGAGAAACGGATGCCGCCGTCGGCGATCAACGGAACGCCGGTGCCTTCAAGGGCAGCGGCGACGTTGGCGATGGCGCTGATTTGTGGCACGCCCACACCGGCGACGATACGCGTGGTGCAGATCGAGCCCGGGCCGATACCGACCTTGACGGCGTCGGCGCCTGCTTCGGCCAGGGCCTTGGCGGCAGCGCCGGTGGCAATGTTGCCGCCGATCACTTGCACGTCAGGGAAATTCTGTTTGACCCAGCGCACGCGGTCGATCACGCCTTTGGAGTGACCGTGGGCAGTGTCGACCACCACCACGTCAACGCCGGCAGCGACCAGGGCCGAAACGCGATCGCCGGTGTCTTTACCGGTGCCGACCGCAGCGCCAACGCGCAGACGACCTTGGTCATCCTTGCTGGCCAGCGGGTAAGCCTTGGCTTTTTCGATGTCGTTGACGGTCATCATGCCTTTGAGGGCGAATTTGTCGTCGACGATCAGCACGCGCTCGATGCGGTGCTTGTGCAGCAGCTCGCGCACATCGTTCTTGTCGGCGCCTTCCTTGACAGTCACGAGGCGCTCTTTAGGCGTCATCACTTCGCGGACGGTGACTTCAAGACGGTTCTCGAAACGCACGTCACGGGAGGTGACGATGCCGACCAGGTCGCCATCATGCAGTACCGGGACGCCGGAGATGTTGTGCAGGCGGGTCAGGTCGAACAGGTCACGCACGGTGGCGTCGGCTTCGATGGTGATTGGATCTTTCACCACACCGGCTTCGTAACGCTTGACCTTGCGCACTTCGGCAGCTTGCTGCTCGATGGTCATGTTCTTGTGGATGATGCCGATGCCGCCTTCCTGAGCCATGGCGATTGCCAAACGGGCTTCGGTGACGGTGTCCATGGCAGCGGAAACCAGGGGAATATTCAGCTCGATGCCACGGGTTAGGCGGGTCTTGAGACTGACTTCGTTAGGAAGCACCTCGGAATAACCGGGCACTAGGAGAATGTCGTCGAATGTCAGAGCTTCTTGGCTGATACGCAGCATCGCGGGGGCTCCCGAGCGGGAAAATGGAAGCGCGCCATTATATACATGCACCCTGTCAGGCTCAATGTAAAACTCTGACAAACTTGGTAATACTGATAGAAGGGTTAAAGCTCGACTTTGACCCAACTCATCTTTTGGTCCAGCCAATCGGCGAATTCGTCGATAAAGCTTTGCTTGAAGCCCGCCTCTGCCCAGTTGTTGAAAATGAAACCCAGGTTGGAAAACCCGCATTCCTGCAGGAACAGAAACCCGTTGATGTCGTCTTCATGCCCACACAAAGGGCAGGTGAAGTTGTCGGTGTGGCCGGGCATCCAGTCTTCCAGGCTTTCGAACAGCGCCTCGCCGACTTCTTTAAGGCACTCCGGGCAGCCGGCTTCTTCGAGAAAACCCTTGGCCGGCGTATAGATGCAGCGTTTGTAGATAATCTCGAGGCCATTGATCGGCTCGTTGAACGGCAGCGCTTCGGGGTGCAACACCACGGCACGGGCGCCGTCGGCCAGGGCGTAGGCCATGCGATTGCCGGTACGCCCGCAGGTGGTCAGCTCTTCCTTGATGATGTTCTTGCGCACCAGCCAGCGCACGATCGCCCGCGCGCGGGGTTCGTGGACGGGCAAGGTGGAAATTTTCGGGACAAGGATGCTTTGGGAGTTCATGAGAGTCCTGCGGTGTGGCTACTGGCCCCATCGCGGGCAAGCCCGCTCCCACATTTGACTGCGTTCACAAATCAAAAATGTGGGAGCCGGGCTTGCCCGCGATGAGGCCCTAGAGCCCGGCAGCTTAATCCCTGACACCCACAGGTCAAGTACTCAAGTACCGCCCGATCAACGCAATGCCGCTCGCCAACACCAGCCACGTCACCCACCGCACAAACGCCTCACGCGACATCCGCATCGTCAGCCTGCGCCCAACCCACAGCCCCAGGGCCATCGCCGGCAACAGGCACAGCGCCAACATCAACAGCGGCCAATCAGCGTACACCCCGGCAATCAGGAACAGGCTCAGGCGCACCACGGTGCTGCAACTGATCAACGCACTTTGCGTGGCCCGCGCCGCGTCCTTGGGCAGACGACTGTTCAGGTAGATCGCATATAAAAAGCCGCCACTACCAAATAAGGCACCAAACAACCCACCGACCGTGCCCATGGGAATCGACCAGCCCGCCGCCAGCTGCGTCGGCCGCGCATTTACCGCCAGGCTGTAAAGCGCATAGGCGCTGATAAACAGCCCCATCAACAGCAGCAACAGGTCCGAATGCAGATTGAGCAAAAACACCACCCCAAGCGTGCAACCGATAGCCATGCACGGCAGCAATCGCAACAGCTCCGGCTTGTTCACCTCCCGCCGCGATTGCAGCAGGTTGCCAAAGGCCGCGACAAAGTCGAGCAACACCAGCAGCGGGATGATTTTCGACAACGGCATAAACACAATCAGGATCGGCCCCGCGACCAGCGCCGTACCAAAGCCTGCGATACCAAACACGATGTAGGCCACGACAATGCCGAGGCCGATCACCAGCCAATCAACGCCGCCAAACGACCACTGACTCATCAGCTCAACCAGGCTCATGGGCACTTCCTTGAAAAAGATGACGTGCACTTTAGCCATCGGCGAGTGTTGCGACTAATATCTTCAAAGCCCTCCACTCATCTCGAAAAGGCATGACGCGTGATTTCCACTCGCCAACTGCGCTACTTCGTCGAAATTGCCGACAGCGGCAGCTTCAGCGCCGCCGCCGAACGCCTGTTTGTGGCGCAATCGGCCCTGAGCCGACAGATCAAAGAGCTGGAAACCCAGCTGCAAACGCCACTGTTCGAACGCACCGCGCGCCAACCCCGGCTGACGGCGGCCGGCGAAGCCTTTTACCCACGGGCGCGCAACCTGCTGAGCGAGTTGCTCAAGGCCGGCGAAATGGCCACCCAGGTGGGCCATGGCAAGCTGGGCACGTTGCGCCTGAGCCATTCGAGCACCGTGCCGATGAGCGGGCACGTGTTGAAAGCCATCAGCACCTGGCTGGAGCGCTGCCCTGGCGTGTC
This sequence comes from Pseudomonas sp. Larv2_ips, assembly GCF_963879675.1. Classification (NCBI taxonomy): domain Bacteria; kingdom Pseudomonadati; phylum Pseudomonadota; class Gammaproteobacteria; order Pseudomonadales; family Pseudomonadaceae; genus Pseudomonas; species Pseudomonas sp. Larv2_ips. The sequence continues at coordinate 153,667 of NZ_CAWOAW010000013.1, read as the reverse complement.
GATGGACATCGTCAAACTGTCCTCCGAGGCGCAACTTGAGGAAATCGCCGAGGGTCGGCTTGAAGTCGGGCTGTTGCGCTTGCCGGTGTTGCGCCAACGCGAAGGTGTCCGGGTGGTGCCCTTGTACAACGAACAGCTGGTGCTGGCTGTGCCGCCTGATCACGCGCTGGCGCGCAGCAATGCACCTGTCGAACTGGAACAGCTCAAGGACGAAGTGTTTATCTCGATCCCCCATCCCCAACGCGGCGGCCTGAGTTATCTGTCAGCCGAACTCTGCATGCGCGCAGGATTTTTCCCCAAGGCTGCACGGGTGATGTCACGCAAAACCACGCAGCTGCAACTGATCCAGGCCGGTTTCGGAATTGCCTTGTTACCAAAATCCATGCAGGACATCGCACCCGCCAACCTGCACTTTTTGCCCCTGGCTGATCCGGACTGCCTCAGCACCGTGGCCCTGGCCTGCGCGCAGACGCCGAGCGCGCTGGTCGAGCAATTCTGCCAAACCTTGCGCGAATGCCTATAAACTGCCGCCCATGATTAAAGATCCCTTTGCCCGTCTGGGCCTGGACCGCGAAGTCCTGACTGTCAGCCAGCTCAACGGCCGCGCGCGGGTGTTGCTGGAAGACGTGTTCACCAATATCTGGGTCGAGGGCGAGATCTCCAACCTCGCCCGCCCGGCGTCCGGCCATGTGTACTTCACCCTCAAGGACAGCGGCGCCCAGGTGCGTTGCGCGTTGTTTCGCAACAACGCCGCACGGGTGCGCCAAGCCTTGAAGGATGGTTTGGCGGTCAAAGTGCGCGGCAAGGTCTCGCTGTTCGAGGGCCGTGGCGACTATCAATTGATCCTCGACACCGTAGAGCCCGCCGGTGATGGCGCGCTGCGCCTGGCCTTTGATGCGTTGAAGGAAAAGCTCAGCGCCGAAGGCTTGTTCAGTGCCGAACGCAAGGTGCCGCTGCCGGCGCATCCTCGGCGCATTGGCATCATCAGTTCGCCCACAGGTGCGGTGATCCGCGACATCATCAGCGTGTTCGGCCGCCGCGCGCCGAACGTTGAATTAACGCTGATCCCGACGGCCGTGCAAGGCCGCGAGGCCGTGTCGCAGATTGTGCGCGCCCTCAAGCTGGCCGACGCACGTGGCTTCGACGCGTTGATCCTCGCTCGCGGCGGTGGCTCCCTGGAAGATCTGTGGTGCTTCAACGAAGAAGCCGTGGCGCGTGCGTTGGACGCGTGCGTGACGCCGATTGTCAGCGCCGTCGGCCATGAAACCGATGTGTCGATCTGCGACTTCGTGGCCGACGTGCGCGCGCCCACGCCCTCCGCTGCCGCCGAATTGCTCGCCCCCGATGCCAGCCATTTGGTGCGCCAGGTCGAAAACCTGCACCGCCGCCTGGTGATGCTGATGCGCAATCGCCTGAGTCACGAGCGCCTGCGCCTGGAAGGCATGGCCCGCCGCCTGCGTCACCCCGGCGAACGTCTGCGCCAACAGGCACAGCGCCTGGATGACCTGGACATGCGCATGCGCCGCGCCTTCGAACGCAGCCTCAATACCCGTCGCGAACGCCTGATCCGCCTGGAAACCCGCCTCGCCGGTCAGCACCCCGGCCGTCAACTGGCCCTGCTGCGCCAGCGCCTGGACAGCCTCGCCGAACGCCTGCCGCGCGCCATGCGCGAAGGCCTCAAGGCGCGTCGCTTGCAACTGCAAAGCCAGGTGCAGACGCTGCAAGTGGTCAGCCCACTGGCGACCCTGGGCCGTGGCTACAGCATTTTGCTGGACGAACGTGGCCAGGCGATCCGCAACGCCGCGCAAACCCACACCGGCCAGCGCCTGACCGCGCGCCTCGGTGAAGGCCAATTGCAGGTGCGGGTGGAAGATAACCACCTGGCGCCCGTCACCCTTTCGTTATTGGATTGATTGATGCCCCGTCTATTTAGCCTGCTGATGCTGTTGTGCCTCACCTTCAATGCCCATGCCGACAGCTACATCACCAGGCTGCTGAACAAGCCGGTGCCGGGCGGCGTCGCTGTTGTCGATCTGGGTGCATCGGCAACCGCGCCCAAAGCCACCTATCAGAACAGGCCGGTGTTGGTGGTCAAGGAACAGAACACCTGGCTGGCGATTGTCGGGATTCCCCTGACGGTTAAACCCGGCACCCAACGCCTCACCAGCGGTGGGCAAACCCTGCCGTTTGTGGTGGGCTTCAAGAAATACCCCGAGCAGCACATCACCCTGAAAAACAAAAGCCAGGTCAATCCTGACCCGGCACAGCTCAAGCGCATCGAGGGCGAACTGGCGGTCCAGCTCAAGGCTTACCGCAGTTTCAGTCCAAACACGCCCAGCAACTTACTGCTGGATAAACCCGTGAATGGGCCGCTGTCGAGCAAGTTTGGCGTACGCCGGTTCTTTAACGGCGAGGAGCGCAACCCGCATTCGGGCCTCGACTTCGCCGTCGGTGCCGGCACGCCGATCAAGACCCCGGCGGCCGGTAAAGTCATCCTTACCGGCAATTACTTCTTCAACGGCAACACCGTCTTTGTCGACCATGGCCAGGGCTTTATCAGCATGTTCTGCCATATGTCCAAGATCGACGTGAAGGTGGGCGACCAACTGGCGCGCGGCGCGGTGGTGGGCAAGGTCGGCTCGACGGGCCGCGCCACCGGGCCGCACATGCATTGGAACATCAGCCTCAACGATGCACGAGTCGACCCGGCGATCTTTATTGGCGCGTTCCAGCCCTGATATAAATATTAAACATACCGGCCTCATCGCGGGCAAGCCCGGCTCCCACAGGTGATCGCGATTCCCTGGGGGAGCCGGGCTGCCCGCGATGGCGCCAGGTCTGCCAACACAATTGCGCCCCTAATAAAGGCCACGCAATTAAAATCAACTCTCAGCTACAAACCCGCCATAAAATCTCGCACGCCCGCCAGATAGCAGAACTTATCTCAATTTTTCTCGACAGCTTGCCATCTTTCACCCCGGCGGTTAGGGTTGAGCTTATGAAAACCTCTCACACCCTCATTCAGCTCCGCCAGCACCGCAGCCTGTGCCTCGTCAGCGCACGACTGCCAGGCTGAATCGATCTGCCTCGTCTTCTTGCTTTATCCCTAAAAACAGTTCTACGGCAGGCCGCCTTTTCTCGGCCCCTACAACAAAGGATTTCCCGATGAGCATGCTCAAAGACCCGTCTTCGAAGTACCGTGCGTTCCCGACCATCGATATCCCGGACCGCACCTGGCCGTCGAAAACCATCACCGAAGCGCCGATCTGGTGCAGTTCCGACTTGCGTGATGGCAACCAGTCGCTGATCGAGCCGATGGACGCCGCAAAAAAACTGCGTTTCTGGAAGACCCTGGTTGCGGTGGGCGTGAAGGAAATCGAAGCCTCGTTCCCGGCTGCTTCGCAAACCGACTTTGACTTCGTGCGCACCCTGATCGAAGACAACCATATCCCCGAGGACACCACCATCCAGGTGCTGACCCAGGGCCGTGAAGACTTGATCGCACGCACCTTCGAATCCCTGCGCGGCGCCAAAAAGGCCATCGTGCACTTGTACAACGCCACTTCGCCGTCGTTCCGCCGCATCGTGTTCAACCAGGACAAGGACGGCATCAAGGCCATTGCGGTCAACGCCGCCAAGCTGTTCGTCAAATACGCCGCCCAGCAGCCGGAAACCCAATGGACCTTCGAATATTCCCCGGAAACCTTCAGCGCCACTGAGCTGGAGTTCGCCAAAGAAGTGTGTGACGCGGTGATCGAGGTGTGGAACCCGACGCCTGAGCACAAGATGATCCTCAACCTGCCCGCCACCGTCGAGTGCGCAACGCCGAACATCTATGCCGACCAGATCGAGTGGTTCGGTCGTCATATCAACCGCCGCGACAGCGTGATCATCAGTCTGCATACGCACAACGACCGTGGCACCGGCGTAGCCGCCACCGAGCTGGGCCTGATGGCCGGCGCCGACCGTGTCGAAGGCTGCCTGTTCGGCAACGGCGAGCGCACCGGTAACGTCGATCTCGTGACTGTGGCACTGAACATGTACACCCAGGGTCTGGACCCACAACTGGACTTCTCCGACATCGACGGCGTGCGCAAAGTCGTCGAGGAATGCAACCAGATCCAAGTGCACCCACGCCACCCGTACGTCGGCGACCTGGTGCACACCGCGTTCTCCGGCTCCCACCAGGACGCGATCCGCAAGGGCTTCACCCAGCAGAAAGCCGACGCGCTGTGGGAAGTGCCGTACTTGCCGATCGACCCGGCCGACATTGGCCGCAGCTACGAAGCGGTGATTCGTGTGAACAGCCAGTCGGGCAAAGGCGGCATCGCCTACCTGCTGGAGCAGGAATACGACATCAGCTTGCCGCGCCGCATGCAGATCGAATTCAGCCAGGTGGTCCAGGCTGAAACCGACCGCGTGGGTCTTGAGATGACCGCGCCACAGATCTACGCCTTGCTGCAGCGTGAATACCTGCAAGCCAACACGCCGTACGCGCTGGTCAGCCATCGTCTGCAGGAAGAAAACGGCAACAGCTTTGTCGAAGTGGAAGTCTCGGGCAAAGGCCAGGGCGAAACCAACCTGCACTGGAAAGGCAAAGGCAACGGCGCCCTGGAAGCGCTGGTGGCTGGCTTGCCGATTGGCGTAGAGATCATGGACTACAACGAACATGCCATCGGGGCAGGCACCAACGCCAAGGCAGCGGCCTACATTGAGCTGCGTGTGAATGGCGAGCGTCCGGTGCATGGCGTGGGCATTGATGAAAACATCACCACGGCCAGCTTCAAGGCACTGTTCAGTGCCCTGAACCGCTCGTTGAGCCAGCAGGAAGCGAAAGCGGCGTAAGCGGGTTCGTGGAAATGCAAAAGGCCCCTGGGTGAGCACTCAGGGGCCTTTTTGTTGGGCGCAGGTTTTGTGGGGTCAGTAAGTGCCTCTTCGCGGGCAAGCCCGCTCCCACAGGCGCAATGCATTCCAAATGTGGGAGCGGGCTTGCTCGCGAAAGCGGTCTTTCAGACAAACTCAAACCTGTCTGCGTCAAGGTTCGCCGGAAATTTTTCGCGATACGCCGCCAGCTCTGCCGCCTCCAGGCACACCTGAAACACGCCATCCGCCTCCCCTGCACTCAGTAAGGTCTCGCCCTGGAAATCCAGCACCTGACTGTCTCCGGTGTAGGCAAAGCCCTTCCCATCCGTGCCCACCCGATTCACCGCCGCCACGTAGCACAGGTTTTCGATCGCGCGCGCTGGCAGCAAACGGTTCCAGTGCAGGCGCCGCGCACCCGGCCAGTTGGCGGTGTACAGCAGCAAGTCAGTGTCCTGAGCATCACGGCTCCACACCGGGAAGCGCAGGTCATAGCAAATCAACGGCCGAATACGCCAACCCTTCAATTCGAACTGCACCTGGCGCTCGCCCGGCGTGTAGTGATCGTGCTCGCCCGCCATACGGAACAAGTGGCGCTTGTCGTAGTGCAACACCTCGCCGTCCGGCCGCGCCCACAGCAGGCGGTTGCGATGACTGCCATCGGCGGCCTGGATAATCACACTGCCGGTGATCACGGCGTTGTACTTCGCCGCCTGAGCCTGGAGCCAGTGATGGGTCGGACCGTTTTCCCGTTCAGCAAGGGTATGCGACTCCATTGAAAACCCGGTGGTGAACATCTCCGGCAGCACAATCAGGTCGGCCCCTTTGGCCTGCTCCAGCAACAGCTCGAAATGTTCCAGGTTGGCCTGACGGTCATGCCACACCAGGCTGGTCTGCACCAGGGCGATGTTCAGGTTGGGTAATGCACTCAGATCACGCATAGTTTTTCGGCTGCTTGTTGCAGCGTCTCCTCGCGTTTGGCAAAGCACAGGCGCACCAGGCGCTGGCCTTGGGGTGGGTTCTGGTAGAACACCGAGACCGGGATCGTCGCCACGCCGTGCTCGCGGGTCATCCACAGCGACATGGCGACGTCATCCAGGTCCGGGCGAATCTGTGAGTAATCCACCAATTGGAAGTAAGTACCGGTCACCCGGGCAAAGCTGAAGCGCGACGGCGCCAGCAAGTCGCAGAACAGGTCGCGCTTGGCCTGGTAGAAAGCCGGCAATTGTTCGACATGTTCCGGGTGATCGGCCATGAAGTCCGCCAAAGCGTACTGCAAAGGGGTCACGCCGCAGAAGTTGACATATTGATGCACCTTGCGCAGTTCAGCGGTCAGCGCCGGTGGCGCGACCACGTAGCCGGTTTTCCAGCCGGTGACGTGGTAAGTCTTGCCGAAAGAGCTGACCACGAACGCACGCTGATACAGTTCTTCATGGGCCAATACGCTGACATGGGGCACGCCGTCGAACACCAAGTGTTCGTAGACTTCATCGCTGACCAGATAGATATCGCGGTCGCGGACCAATTCGGCCAACTGGTCCAGCTCGGCGCGGCTGATCAGTGCGCCGGTCGGGTTGTGCGGGGTGTTGAGGATGATCATGCGCGTGCGCGGCGACAGCGCGGCCTTGATCTTTTCAAAGTCCAGGGAGAAGCCCTGCAGGCTCAGTTGCACATGCACGCAGCGACCGCCGGCCAGCTCGACCGAGGGCTCGTAGCTGTCGTAGCAGGGGTCGAACACGATGACTTCATCGCCGTTGCGGATCACCGCCTGAATCGCACAGAAAATCGCGGCAGTGGCGCCGGGAGTAATGGTCACTTCGCTGTCGGGATTAACCGTAGCGCCGTAGCTGCGGGCGATCTTGGCCGCCACTTGCTGGCGCAGGGCTGGCAAACCGGTCATCGGTGAATACTGGTTATGCCCGCTGGCAACGTGCTGGCCCACCGCATCGAGCAACGCCTTGGGTCCATTGAAATCGGGAAAGCCCTGGGACAGGTTGAGCGCGCCGGTCTCGGCAGCGAGTTGCGACATGGTGGTGAAAATGGTCGTACCGACATTCGGCAGCTTGCTGGTGATCATGGGAGCCCCCTTCGGGTGAGCTGCAAGTTTTAAGCTGCAAGCTGCAAGCAGGTCAAGCCAGCAATCCATCAGGCACAAAAAAGGGCTCAAAAAGAGCCCTCTCTTGCAGCGTGTAGCTTAGAACTTGAAGCGGCGCTTATTTCTTGTCGCGGCGCTTCTTGTCGGCCTTCTTGTGGTGAGTCATCAAACGACGCTTCTTGTTCACCTGACGGTCAGTCAATGTGTTCTTGTTGCCTTCGTATGGGTTCTCGCCACCTTTGAACTCGATACGGATCGGCGTACCGACCAGTTTCAAGACACGGCGGTAGGTGTTTTCCAGGTAACGCACATAGGACTTTGGCACCTTCTCGATCTGGTTACCGTGGATCACGATAATCGGCGGGTTGGCACCACCCAAGTGGGCGTAACGCAGTTTGATCCGGCGGTTGTTGACCATCGGTGGCGCGTGCTCGCCAACCGCGTCTTCCAGGATCTGGGTCAGACGGTTGGTCGGCCATCGGGTGACCGCGGACTTGAACGAGTTCTGTACGGACGCGTAGAGGTTACCCACGCCAGTGCCGTGCAGTGCCGAGATAAAGTGGATATCGGCGAACTCAACAAAGAACAGGCGACGCTGCAGCTCGATCTTGACGAAATCGCGCTCGCTCGGCGTCATGCCGTCCCACTTGTTGATCGCGATCACCAGGGCGCGACCGGCTTCCAGGGCAAAGCCCAGCAAGTTGAGGTCGTGGTCCACCACGCCTTCGCGGGCGTCCATCACGAAGATCACCACGTTGGCGTCTTTGATCGCTTGCAGGGTTTTGACCACCGAGAACTTTTCAACTTCCTCGTGGATCTTGCCGCGCTTGCGCACACCGGCGGTGTCGATCAGCGTGTACTTCTCGTCGTTACGCTCGAACGGGATGTAGATACTGTCGCGCGTGGTACCGGGCTGGTCATAAACGATTACGCGGTCTTCACCGAGCATGCGGTTAACCAGGGTCGACTTGCCAACGTTCGGGCGGCCGATGATGGCGATCTTGATACCGTCTTTTTCGCTCGGGCCAGGAATGCGCTTGGCTTCCTCACCTTCGGCGACGATCTCCTCGATGCCTTCTTCTTCCTCGGCGTCATCCTTAGGGAAGTCGCGCAGGGCGATTTCCAGCATCTGGGTGATACCGCGACCGTGAGCACCGGCGACCGGGATCGCGTCGCCCAGGCCCATCGGGCTGAACTCGGCACGGGCCGCCTCAGGATCGATGTTATCGATCTTGTTGGCGACCAGATAGGAACGCTTGTTGCGCTTGCGCAGGTGCTCGCCAATCATCTGGTCGGCAGCGGTGTAGCCCGCGCGGGCGTCCACCAGGAACAACACGACATCGGCTTCTTCGATAGCGAGCAGCGACTGCTCGGCCATCTTTTCGTCCATGCCATGCTCGTCACCGGAGATACCACCGGTGTCGACAATAATGTAGGAGCGCCCTTGCCACTTTGCCTCACCGTATTGGCGATCACGGGTCAGACCGGACAAGTCGCCGACGATGGCGTCGCGAGTCCTGGTCAGGCGGTTGAACAAGGTGGACTTGCCGACGTTAGGTCGGCCCACCAGGGCGATTACGGGAACCATGCGGCTCTCCACTTCGTTATTTCAGAAAATACAAAAGCCGCTGCAAGGCAGCGGCTGGTGCTCGGGGCAGCATATTCAAATGCCGCATGCCCCGCCGAAGCGGGGCCGCCTGGGTTTTACCCCAAGCATAGTTCTTACTTGATGGTCAGGGCTTCCAGCTTGCCGCTGTTGCCATACACGTAAAGCATGTTACCCACGACCAGCGGACGGGCACGCAGGCCGTCGCTGTCGATACGCTCGCGGCCGACAAAACGACCGTCCACTTGGCTCAGCAGATGCAGGTAACCTTCGAAGTCGCCTACCGCTACGTAGCTGGAGAACACTTCCGGTGCCGACAGTTGACGGCGGGCCAGAGAGTCGTTGCTCCACAATGCAGTGGTGGAACGCTCATCGACACTTTCAACGGTGCCGGACGCCAGGCTTACGTAGACGCTGCCAAACCCTTGGGCGACACCGGCATAACTGGAAGCATCACGCTGCCAGTTGATGCGGCCGCTTTGCAGGTCCAGCGCCGCAACGCGGCCCTGGTAGGTGGCCACGTAAAGGGTTTCGCCCGACAGCAGCAAGCCGCCGTCGATGTCCACAACGCGATCCAGCTCGGAACGACCTTGAGGGATTGCCACACGGGTTTCCCAGGCCGGCACGCCGTTCTGGGTATCCAGGGCGACCACTTTACCGGTCGACAGGCCTGCAACGGCCAGGTTGTTGGTCACAATCGGACCACTGGTACCGCGCAGCGTCAGCACCGCAGGGGTGCTGTCGTACAACCAACGCTGGTTGCCGGTGGCGGCGTCCAGGCCGATCACACGGTCATCCTGGGTCTGCACCACTACGACATCGCCGTTGGTGGCAGGCGCTGCGAGCACTTCACTGGTCACACGAGCGCGCCATTTCTCTTCGCCCGTCGCCGAGTCCAGAGCAACCACGTCGCCTTTGAGCGTACCGACCAGCACCATGCCGTAGCCGACACCCACGCCACCGGAAACCGGCAACTCGAGGTCTTTCTTCCACTTCACGTCGCCATTCATGCGATCCATGGCAATGATCACGCCAGTGGAGTCAGTGGCCACAATGTTTTCGCCGTCGATTGCCGGCTGCAGCAGGTTGTACAGGTCGCCCTGGCCATCACCGACGGAGCGGCTCCACTGCTTTTGCAGGACCACTTCTTCCTTGAAGCTGGTCAGCTCGGCCGGAGGCAGTTCTTTTTTACTGTTGCTGCTGCAACCCGCGGCCAGAACGGCCAGAGCCAGCAATGCTGCATGTTTCCAACGGATCACGTCACGCATCCCCTTTGGCCAAGTCGTCCAGCTTGATTTGTAAGCCACCGACTGCCGCTTCATCAGACAGCGCCGCCTTGGCTTTTTGGTACGCAGCATGGGCTTCGTCGGTACGACCCAATTGGACCAACAGGTCGCCCTTGAGCTCTTCACGAGTGGCCACAAATGCTTTGTCAGCATCGCCGTCGAGCAGTTTGAGTGCTTCGTCAGCCTTGTTCTGTGCCGCCAATACCTGTGCCAGGCGCTGACGTGCGATTTCACCCAGGGTCGGGTTGGTCGGCTTGTCGGCGATGGCCTTCAGTTCGGTCGCGGCGTCATCCAATTTGCCGGTGTCCACCGCAACTTTCGCGACGAACAGGCTGCCGTACTGGGCGTAGGTGCTACCGCCGAATTCGCTTTTGAGCTTGCCGGCCAGGTCTGCAACCTGGGCAGGATCAGGCTTGCCGTCCGGCGTGAGCGTGGTTTCCAGCAATTGCTGATAGAGGACCGAGGCGCCTTGGGACTGGTTGGCCTGATACTTGTGCCAGGCTTGCCAGCCGAACACCACCACTAAAGCCAGCAGACCGCCGGTAACCAGGGGCTTGCCGTTACGCTGCCACCAGTCCTTGAACTCGGCCATCTGCTCATCATCAGTACTCGACACCCCAATACTCCTTAATCGCTAAATTCGGCTGTTCGACAGCTTCAACCCTGCACGACGCAGGTGGCCAAGTGCGCGGCAAGCGCATCAAAGGCAATGTTCTGTTGCTCGCCCTGGCCACGCAGGGGTTTGAAACCTATCACTTGCTGGGCCAGCTCGTCATCGCCGAGGATCAGTGCATACAGCGCACCGCTCTTGTCGGCCTTCTTGAACTGGCTCTTGAAGCTGCCGGCGCCGGCATTGACCTGCAGGCGCAGGTTCGGCAGTTGGTCGCGTACTTTCTCGCTCAGGGCCAGGGCTGCCAGTTCGGCGGCCTCGCCAAAGGCGCACAGGTACACATCCACCTGACGGGAAATTTCTTCCGGAACCTGCTCCAGGGTTTCGAGCAGCAGGATCAGCCGCTCGATACCCATGGCAAAGCCCACGCCCGTGGTCGGCTTGCCGCCCATTTGCTCAACCAGGCCGTCGTAGCGACCACCGGCACACACGGTGCCCTGGGCGCCGAGTTTGTCGGTGACCCACTCGAATACGGTCTTGCTGTAGTAATCGAGGCCACGCACCAGTTTCGGGTTGATCACGTAGGGAATACCGGCCGCATCCAGACGAGCCTTGAGGCCCTCGAAGTGCGTGCGCGATTCGTCGTCCAGGTAGTCGGCCATTTTCGGCGCATCGACCAGTACGGCCTGGGTGTCGGCGTTCTTGGTATCCAGTACACGCAACGGGTTGGTTTTCAGACGGCGCTGGCTGTCTTCATCCAACTTGTCCAGGTGAGCGGACAGGTACTCGACCAGGGCTTCGCGATAGCGGCCCCGGGATTCGCTGGTGCCCAGGCTGTTGAGTTCGAGTTTGACCGCGTCGCGGATACCCAGTTGGCCCCACAGGCGCCAGGTCAGCACGATCAGCTCGGCGTCGATGTCCGGACCATCCAGGTTGAAGACTTCGCAACCGATCTGGTGGAACTGACGGTAGCGACCTTTCTGCGGGCGCTCGTGGCGGAACATCGGGCCGATGTACCACAGCTTCTGGGTCTGGCCGCCACCCGTGATGCCATGCTCGAGCACGGCGCGCACGCACGCAGCGGTGCCTTCCGGACGCAGGGTCAGGGAGTCGCCGTTGCGGTCTTCAAAGGTGTACATCTCTTTTTCGACGATGTCGGTCACTTCACCGATAGAGCGCTTGAACAGCTCGGTGAATTCGACGATCGGCATGCGGATCTGCTTGTAACCGTAGTTATCCAGCAGGCGCGCGACCGTGCTTTCGAAGTAGCGCCACAACGGCGTCTGCTCCGGCAGGATGTCGTTCATGCCACGAATGGCTTGCAGAGACTTGCTCACATCTAATCCTTAAATTCGTTCTTAGCCGCGCGCGATCAGCGCTGCGTCAGCCGCGACCTTCTCGGCCGCTTTCTCGCGGATCAGTCTTTCGAGCTCATCCACCAGATTGTCATTCGTCAACTTCTGCGACGGCTTGCCGTCGATGTAAATCAGGTTGGGCGTACCGCCAGTCAGGCCGATGTGCGCCTCTTTGGCTTCACCCGGGCCGTTAACCACACAGCCAATCACCGCAACATCCAGTGGCACCAGCAAGTCTTCGAGGCGCCCTTCCAGTTCGTTCATGGTTTTCACCACGTCGAAGTTCTGCCGCGAGCAGCTCGGGCAGGCAATGAAGTTGATGCCACGGGAACGCAAATGCAGGGATTTGAGAATGTCGTAACCGACCTTCACTTCCTCTACCGGGTCCGCCGCCAGGGAGATGCGGATAGTATCGCCAATCCCTTCGGCGAGCAGCATACCGAGACCTACCGCAGATTTCACTGTGCCTGAGCGCAAACCGCCCGCTTCAGTGATACCCAGGTGCAACGGCTGCACGATTTCCTTGGCCAGCAGGCGGTAGGCTTCTACCGCCATGAACACGTCGGAAGCCTTTACGCTGACCTTGAAGTCCTGGAAATTCAGGCGTTCAAGGTGCTCAACGTGGCGCAGCGCCGATTCAACCAGCGCGGCCGGGGTCGGTTCGCCGTATTTCTTCTGCAGGTCTTTTTCCAGGGAACCGGCGTTGACACCGATGCGGATCGGAATGCCGCGATCACGGGCAGCATCCACCACTGCGCGCACACGGTCTTCGCGACCAATGTTGCCCGGGTTGATGCGCAGGCAATCGACGCCCAACTCGGCGACACGCAAGGCAATTTTGTAATCGAAGTGAATGTCGGCAACCAGCGGCACCTTGACGAGCTGCTTGATGCGGCCGAAGGCTTCGGCAGCGTCCATGTCTGGCACGGAAATCCGCACGATGTCTACGCCGGCCGCTTCCAGACGGTTGATCTGGGCGACGGTGGCAGCGACATCATTGGTGTCGCTGTTGGTCATGCTCTGCACCGCGATGGGGGCGTCGCCACCCACCGGCACCGAGCCGACCCAGATCTTGCGCGATACGCGACGTTTGATTGGAGATTCGCCGTGCATGACTATTGTCCCAACTTGAGGCGAGCGGTCTCGCCACTGGTGAACGGCGCTACGTCCACAGGCTGGCCGTTGTAGGCCACTTGCGCGCCACGGGCAAAGCCCAGACGCAGCGTCAAAGGAGGCTTGCCGCCTTGGTCAAGCGTATCTCCCTTACGCTTCAAACCACTGAACAGCACTTTGCCGTTGCCATCGGTGACTTGCGTCCAGCAGTCAGCGACGAAGGTAATCTGGATATGGCCGTCACCGGCGATCAACGCAGGCGCAGCTGGCGGCGCAACGGCCGGCGCTGCCGGTGCAGCTGGCGCGGCGGTCGTTGGAGCCTGAGCGGCAACGGCTGGGGTATGGGCCTGGGCAGTTGGCGCGGCCGGAGCCGCCGGTGCGGCTGGAGTCGGCACGGCAGCAGTCGCCGCTGCAGTACCCGCTTCCGGCATGGGCTGCTCGGTGGTGGCCGGCGCTTCTGGCGCGGCCTGCCCTTCGGCAACGGCCTGGTCTTCCGGCTCGTCCAGCGGGTGAATCTGGGTGGTGCCGTCGGCGCTTTCGACTTCGACGTGCTCCATGGCGTTGCTGGTCAGGTCCTTGCTGCGCTGGGAGGCCTGGTCTTGCCACCAGACGAAACCGCCGCCGATCACGGCAATCAGCAGCAACAGGCTGACAATGCGCAAAATCGTGTGGGAAACCCGCACCGGCTCTTCGATGCGACCCAGGCCGTGCACATTGCTGCCCTGAGAGTCGGTGCCGGTAAATTGGTCGAATTCCTGGACCAGCACGGTCTGGTCAATGCCCAGCAGCTTGGCATAGGCGCGGATATAGCCGCGGGCGAAGGTATGCCCAGGCAGCTTGTCGAACGCGCCGGCTTCCAGGTTGCCCAGGGAAGTCGTGGTCAAATTGAGCTTGAGGGCCACTTCTGCCAGCGACCAACCATTGCTTTCGCGGGCCTGACGCAAGGTCTCGCCTGGGTTTACGCGATTAGCTGCTACAACTTCCGGGTGCGCCGCTTTCATCATTGCTCCGACAGGTATTGCTGATATTCCGGCGTACCGGGATAGAGTCGTTCGAGTTGCTGGCCAAAACGTGCGGCTGTATCGCGTTCATCATGAACCGTCGCCAGCCGCACACCGAGCAATAGACTACGTGCATTTTGCCCGCTGAGCAGGCTAAAACGCTCGTAATAGTCACGTGCCGGCACATAATGCCTGTCTTCGTAAGACAACTCAGCCATTTCGAGCAACGCGCGTGGCTGACGACTGTTCAAATGCAGGGCTTTTTCCAGCTGCTGGCGCGCGCTGTCACGCTGGCCGAGGCGCATCGAGGTGACCCCAAGGTTCTCGAATACCCGCGACCGCTCCGGGTAAAGGGCGTCGGCGGAGGCTTGCTGGAAATAACGGGAAGCCTGGTCATAACGTTTCTGCTCGAACAGGAAGCTGCCGTAATTGTTCAGCAGCCGAGGGTCGGCAGGACGCGAGGCCAAAGCCTTGTGGAAATATTGATCGGCCAACTCAGGCTCAGCCTGGGCCTGGAACACCAAAGCCAATGCGGCATTCGCGTCGGCATCATCGCTGTCCAGTTCGAGGGCCTTTTTCAACGGCACCTTGGCCTGCTCGCTCATGCCTTGCCGCAAATAACCCAAGCCCAGTTGCACATAGGCAACTCGCGCCTCGTCACGGCCTTTACCCGTCTGCAAAGGGCTGTCATGGCCCGATGAAACACAACCGGCCGCGAGGCCGGTAACTAGCAAAAGCAGCGCAAGGCGCAAGGGCATAGAGATCCTCTCTCAGATTCGATTCACAGCAATTTGCGGCAAATCTTCGGCGGCGTTAAGTTCGCGCACGGCGATATAACGTTCGCTACGGCGGGTGCGGTCCATCACCTGCCCTACCAATTGGCCACAGGCGGCGTCGATGTCTTCACCACGCGTGGTGCGTACGGTGACGTTGTAGCCGGCCTGGTGCAGTTGATCCTGGAAACGGCGGATAGCATTGTTGCTCGGCCGCTCGTAGCCAGAATGTGGAAACGGGTTAAACGGAATCAGGTTGATCTTGCACGGGGTGTTCTTGAGCAACTCGATCATCTCGACGGCGTGCTCAACCTTGTCGTTGATGTCCTTGAGCATGGTGTACTCAATGGTCAACACACGCTTCTCGCCCAAAGTCGCCATGTAACGCTGGCAAGATTCGAGCAGCATCTTAAGCGGATACTTCTTGTTGATCGGCACCAATTGATTACGCAATGCGTCATTGGGCGCGTGCAGCGACAACGCCAGGGAGACGTCGATGTGCTTGGCCAGCTCATCGATCATCGGCACTACGCCTGAGGTCGACAGGGTCACACGGCGCTTGGAAATGCCGTAGCCCAGGTCGTCCATCATCAGGTGCATGGCCGCAATCACGTTGTCGAAGTTCAGCAGCGGCTCACCCATGCCCATCATCACCACGTTGGTGATGGCACGGTCGACGGTTGCCGGGACGCTGCCAAAGGATTTGTTGGCAATCCACACCTGGCCGATGACTTCGGCGGCGGTGAGGTTGCTATTGAAGCCTTGCTTGCCGGTGGAGCAGAAACTGCAGTCCAGGGCACAGCCTGCCTGGGACGAAACGCACAAAGTGCCGCGCTTGCCCTGGGGAATGTAGACGGTCTCGACGCAGCTGCCGGACGCCACGCGCACCACCCACTTACGGGTGCCGTCGCTGGAGATGTCCTCGCTGACCACTTCGGGACCACGGACCTCAGCAATGGCCTTGAGCTTATCGCGCAAGGCCTTGCTGACGTTCGTCATGGCGTCGAAATCGTCGACACCAAAGTGGTGAATCCACTTCATTACCTGACCGGCACGGAAACGCTTCTCCCCGATTGAGTCGAAGAATTTCTCCATTTCCGGCTGAGTCAGACCCAGCAGGTTGGTTTTAACAGTCGATGTAGTCATGGATTCACCCTCACTCTTTAAGCCGATGCTTAGCGAGCGGTTACTTCAGTAGCAGCGAAAAAGTACGAGATTTCGCGAGCAGCAGCGGCTTCGGAGTCCGAACCGTGAACAGCGTTGGCGTCGATGGACTCAGCGAAGTCAGCACGGATGGTGCCGGCAGCTGCTTCTTTAGGGTTAGTAGCGCCCATCAGCTCACGGTTCAGAGCGATAGCGTTTTCGCCTTCCAGAACCTGAACAACAACAGGACCGGAGATCATGAAGGCAACCAGGTCGCCGAAGAAACCACGAGCGCTGTGCTCAGCGTAGAAGCCTTCAGCTTCAGCTTTGGACAGTTGCTTGAGTTTCGAAGCTACAACCTTCAGGCCGGCTTTTTCGAAACGAGTGGTGATCTCGCCGATGACGTTTTTTGCAACAGCGTCAGGCTTGATGATGGAGAAAGTACGTTGAACAGCCATGGTGTAACTCCAGAAACGGTAATTTACGAAAAATTAAACCCGCGAATTATACGCGGGTTATTGGGTATTGCCTAACTGCGTAATAAGGCGGCTCAGTCTGCTTCTTCGATCCACAGGCCTTGAATCGCCTCCAGAACCTTTTCGCCACCCCGGTCGGGGATGTCGTCAAAGTCCGGCAGCTCCATCACCAGATTGCGCAGCTTGACGAAGTTGACCGTCAGAGGATTGACCTCAGGGTGGGCTTCAGCAAGTTGTATAGCGATTTCTTGTACATCAACCCATTTCAGGCTCATGACATTTCCTTGAATCAATGCGGTGCTTCAGCCGCATGGTTGAGGGAATATTTCGGAATTTCGACGGTGATGTCTTCGGTCCCAACCTTTGCCTGACAGCTTAGGCGAGAAGTCGCTTCAAGGCCCCACGCGCGGTCCAGAAAGTCTTCTTCCAGCTCATCCGCTTCTTCAAGCGAGTTGAAACCCTCGCGAATCACGCAGTGGCAGGTGGTGCAGGCGCAAACACCGCCGCAGGCACTCTCGATCTCGATGTGGTTGTCATGGGCAACTTCGAGAATGGACTTGCCGGTCTCAGCCTCCACGACCATACCGTCCGGGCAATGCTCGGCGTGTGGCAGAAAAATGACCTGCGGCATTAATTATTCCTCGATTTCATTCAGGTTGCGCCCGGCCAGTGCGGCTTTCACCGTCTGATCCATGCGGCGGGCGGCAAAGGCATCAGTCACTTGCGACAGGCGCTTGGTCTGCTGCTCGATGGCGTAACCATCGTTGCCTTTCATCAGTTCGGCCAGTTCCTGCATCTGCAGGTCGATGACCATGCGCTCTTCGGCGTCCAACAGGCGCTCGCCGTCGGCGTCGAGAGCGCCTTGTACGGCCTCAAGCAAGCGCTGCGCATCAACTTGCTGTTCACGCAGTACGCGGGCGAC
The DNA here is from genome assembly GCF_963879675.1 of Pseudomonas sp. Larv2_ips. Classification (NCBI taxonomy): domain Bacteria; kingdom Pseudomonadati; phylum Pseudomonadota; class Gammaproteobacteria; order Pseudomonadales; family Pseudomonadaceae; genus Pseudomonas; species Pseudomonas sp. Larv2_ips. The sequence goes on along the minus strand of NZ_CAWOAW010000013.1, from coordinate 136,427 downwards.
TTTATCGTCACCGGCGTACTGGAACGAATCCTTGAGCATTTTGGCGATTTCGCCGTCGGTCAGGCCGTAGGACGGCTTGACCTGGATGCTGGCTTCTACGCCCGAACCCAGTTCACGCGCAGCCACGCTGAGCAGACCATCGGCGTCAACCTGGAAGGTCACGCGAATTTTCGCTGCACCGGCCACCATCGCCGGAATGCCGCGCAATTCAAAGCGCGCCAGGGAACGGCAGTCGCTGATCAGCTCGCGCTCACCTTGCAGCACATGAATCATCATGGCCGTCTGGCCATCTTTATACGTGGTGAAGTCCTGGGCGCGGGCAACGGGGATGGTGGTGTTGCGTGGAATCACCTTCTCCATCAGGCCGCCCATGGTTTCCAGCCCCAGGGACAACGGGATCACGTCGAGCAGCAGCAATTCGCCACCGTCGCGCTTGTTGCCGGCCAGGGTATCGGCCTGGATCGCAGCGCCGATGGCAACCACTTGATCCGGATCGATTTCGGTCAGCGGCTGGCGACCAAATGCTTCAGCAACGGCTTCGCGCACACGCGGCACACGAGTCGAACCGCCGACCATAACCACGGCAGCGACGTCTTCCAGCTCAACACCGGAATCACGTACCGCACGGCGACAAGCTTTAAGGCTGCGAGCGACCATTGGCTCGATCAGCGCGTCGAAGGCTTCGCGCGTCAGCTGGGCCGACCAGGAACCGTAGGAAACATCGACAGAACGGGCGTCAGTCAGCGCTTCTTTGGCCGCGCAGGCGGTTTGCAGCAAATGACGCTGCTCGCCCGGGTCAAGGTCGGCGGACAAACCGGCGCTGGTGATGATCCAGCCGGCAATGGCGTGATCGAAGTCATCGCCGCCCAGGGCGGTATCACCACCGGTGGCCAGCACTTCGAACACACCGCCGGTCAGGCGCAGGATCGAAATATCAAAGGTGCCGCCGCCCAGGTCGTAAATTGCAACCAGGCCTTCGGCGTGCTGATCCAGGCCATAGGCCACAGCGGCGGCCGTCGGCTCATTGAGCAGGCGAAGCACGTTCAGACCGGCGAGTTTCGCCGCGTCCTTGGTGGCTTGGCGCTGAGCGTCATCAAAATACGCAGGCACGGTGATCACCGCGCCGACCAGTTCGCCGCCCAAGGTGGTTTCCGCGCGCTGGCGCAGCACCTTGAGGATATCGGCCGACACCTCCACCGGGCTTTTGGGGCCCTGGACGGTGTCGATGAATGGCATATGCGATTCGCCACCGACAAAGCGATACGGCAGCTGGTCGCCCAATTGCTTGACGTCGGACAGACCACGACCCATCAAGCGCTTGACCGACAGCACGGTGTTCAAAGGATCGGAGGACGCCGCCAGCTTGGCCGACTCACCGACTTCAATATGGTCGGCGTGATAGCGCACGGCCGACGGCAGGATAACCTGGCCATCGGCGTCGGGCAGCGGCTCGGACAGGCCGCTGCGCAAGGCGGCGACCAGGGAATTGGTGGTGCCCAGGTCAATCCCGACCGCCAGGCGACGCTGGTGCGGTTGAGGGCTTTGGCCGGGTTCGGCGATCTGCAGTAGGGCCATGGTAATCAGGTCTTATCTGTCTATCAGGCGTGCACGGGCAGCACTGGGTTAATCGTCGAGGCGCTCTTCTAGCTGGCGCACTTCGTAGGTGAGCTTGTCGAGGAACTGCATGCGCCGCATCAGGCGTTCGGCCTGTTCACGTTGCGCTGCATCATCCCAACAGGCTGCGAAGCTTTCGTTGAGCTCATCCTGGGCCACTTTCAGACGGCGCTTGAAGACTGCGACACCGGCCACATCGGCTTCGTCCTGCAAATCTTCGAGTTCTTCGCGCCACTGCATCTGCTGCATCAGGAAGTCCGGGTCGTGCACCGTGACTTCAATCGGCAACTCGCCACCATTCATCGCGAGCAGGTAACGCGCGCGTTTCGGGGGGCTTTTAAGCGTCTGATAGGCTTCATTGAGGCTGGCCGACTTCTCCAGCGCCAGGCGTTGCTCACGCTCGGAAGCGTCAGCGAAGCGGTCCGGATGCACGCCACGCGCCAATTCTCGGTAGCGCGTGGCAAGCTGCTCGAGGTCCAGCCGAAAGCTCGGCTGCAGCTCGAATAAAGCGAAATGACAAGGAGTACCCACAGATAGCCTCAGATGTTGAAGCTTTCGCCGCAGCCACATTCACCGCGCACGTTTGGGTTGTTGAACTTGAAGCCTTCGTTCAACCCTTCCTTGACGAAATCGAGCTCGGTGCCGTCCAGGTAGGTAAGGCTTTTAGGGTCGATGATCACTTTCTCGCCGTGACTTTCGAACACCTGATCCTCTTCGACCACCTCGTCGACAAACTCCAGCACGTAGGCAAGGCCGGAACAGCCCGTGGTGCGAACACCCAGACGAATCCCCTCACCTTTGCCGCGCCCATTCAGGGAGCGGCGAATGTGCTGCGCAGCCGCTTCTGTCATGCTGATAGCCATCGTTGACTCCTTACTCGTCGCCAAATGCTTAGATCAAGCCTTTCTTCTGCTTGTAGTCGCGAACGGCCGCCTTGATGGCGTCTTCTGCGAGTACGGAGCAGTGAATTTTCACTGGCGGCAAGGCCAGTTCTTCGGCCAGCTGGGTGTTGCTGATGGTGACAGCCTCATCCAGGGTCTTGCCTTTCATCCACTCGGTCGCGAGGGAGCTTGAGGCAATGGCGGAACCGCAGCCGTAAGTCTTGAACTTGGCGTCTTCGATAACGCCAGCGTCGTTGACCTTGATCTGCAGGCGCATAACGTCGCCGCACGCCGGAGCGCCGACCATGCCAGTGCCGACATCAGGGTCTTCCGCGTTCATCTTGCCGACGTTGCGCGGGTTTTCGTAGTGGTCGATGACCTTTTCGCTGTAAGCCATGGTACTGAATCCTCACTCATCAGGGCCGCTCTGGAACCCTGTAAAAACGCCTGCGTTTTCCGCCACGTTCCTACAGAGCTTGGGTGGCGGCTTCTATATTTAGTGTGCCGCCCACTCGATCTTGGAAATGTCGACACCGTCTTTGTACATGTCCCACAGCGGCGACAGAACGCGCAGCTTGTTGACGGCTTCGCAGACTTTCTGCGCGGCGTAATCGACTTGCTCTTCGGTGGTGAAACGGCCGAACGTAAAGCGGATCGAGCTGTGTGCCAGTTCGTCGTTGCGGCCCAGGGCGCGCAGCACGTACGAAGGCTCAAGCGAGGCCGAGGTGCAGGCCGAACCGGACGAAACCGCCAGGTCCTTGAGCGCCATGATCAGCGACTCGCCTTCGACGTAGTTGAAGCTCAAATTCAGGTTGTGCGGTACACGGGCGGTCATGCTGCCGTTGATGTACAGCTCTTCAAGGTTCTCGACCTGCTTGTAGAAGCGATCGCTCAACGCCTTGATGCGCACGTTTTCGGCAGCCATGTCTTCTTTGGCTACACGGAAGGCTTCACCCATGCCGACGATCTGGTGGGTCGCCAGGGTGCCGGAACGCATGCCGCGCTCGTGACCGCCGCCGTGCATGGTAGCTTCGATGCGCACGCGAGGCTTGCGGCTCACGTACAGCGCGCCGATGCCTTTAGGACCGTAGGTCTTGTGGGCGGAGAACGACATCAGGTCGACTTTCAGTTTCGACAGGTCAATGTCGACCTTGCCGGTGGACTGAGCCGCGTCGACATGCAGCAGGATGCCCTTGGAACGGGTCAGCTCGCCGATGGCCGCAATGTCGTTGATGGTGCCGATTTCGTTGTTCACGTGGATCACGGAAACCAGGATGGTGTCTTCACGCAGCGCGGCTTCGATCATGGCCGGGGTGACGATGCCGTCGGTGGTTGGCTCGAGGTAGGTGACCTCAAAACCTTCACGCTCCAGTTGGCGCATGGTGTCGAGGACAGCCTTGTGCTCAATCTTGGTGGTGATCAGGTGTTTGCCTTTGGTCGCGTAGAAATGCGCCGCGCCCTTGATTGCCAGGTTGTCGGACTCGGTAGCACCGGAGGTCCAGACGATTTCGCGTGGGTCGGCGCCCACCAGGTCAGCAACCTGGCGACGAGCATTCTCGACCGCTTCTTCGGCTTTCCAGCCGAACACGTGGGAACGGGAGGCCGGGTTGCCGAAGTTTCCGTCAACCAGCAGGCATTCGCTCATCTTTTGCGCGACACGCGGATCAACCGGGGTGGTCGCTGAGTAATCAAGGTAAATCGGCAATTTCATGGACTTTCTCCTAAATCAGGCTGGCTGGCGTGCCGTTAGCTCTGCGGCTGTCACTCGACGGCGGACGCTTCGATCTTGTCCAGACGCGGCGCCTTAGTGTTGCAACGGCGCTGGTCCTGACGCTGGGCTACTTCTTGCACCTCACGGCGAGTCACAAGATCAGCCAAGCTGATACCACTCAAAAACTCATGGATCTGCAGGCTCAAGTCACACCACAAGTGGTGCGTCAGGCAGGTGTCGCCGGCGTGGCAATCACCCAAACCCTGGCATTTGGTGGCATCGACGGATTCGTTGACCGCGTCAATCACCTGGGCTACTTGAATGCCCTGCATGTCGCGGGACAGTTGGTAGCCACCACCCGGCCCACGCACGCTGGAAACCAAGTTGCTACGGCGCAATTTGGCAAACAGCTGTTCGAGGTAGGACAGGGAAATGCCTTGGCGCTCGGAGATATCGGCCAGGGACACCGGCCCAGTTTGCGCGTGCAAGGCCAGGTCAAGCATGGCGGTTACCGCGTATCGGCCTTTTGTAGTCAGTCTCATGGACAAGTACCAAGGTGTTTCAGAATGGGAGCAAGTATGCGATTCCCGAGTATTTAAGTCAACTATAAGACCTAGTACTTTAGTCAGGATTACCCGTAAAAAGGGCGCGCGAATCATAGCAGGATGGGGTGGGATCGAACAGCGGGAACAGGGCCCAAGCCTTATCTCAAGACCAGTGGAGATCAAATGTGGGAGCTGGCTTGCCCTCGAAAGCGGTGGATCAGCAATGAGAAGGTGGCTGGCAGACCGCTATCGCAGGCAAGCCAGCTCCCACAGGGGACCGCGCTCACCCAGCCTTGGTTGTAGCGTGTTCGCTCTTGATCTCAGCGAAGTCTTCTTCGCGCAGCGAAGGCAGATCTTTCGCACAATAGCTGCTGCCCAGCTCCTTCAACGCGCCGCACATGCCGTCCAGCTTGCCGTCGACTGCCTGCAAGTGGTCAAGCAATTGCCCAATGGCACGCGCCACGGGGTCAGGCATGTCTTCGCTGACGCCGTAAGCATCGAAGCCGATCTTCTCAGCCATGGCCTTGCGCTTGGCTTCCTGCTCATCGCCAACTTCCGGCTTGACGATGATCCGCCCAGGAATGCCCACAACGGTGGCGCCAGGCGGCACGGCCTTGGTCACCACAGCATTGGAACCTACTTTGGCACCGGCACCCACCGTAAAGGGACCGAGCACCTTGGCGCCCGCTCCTACCACCACGCCATCACCCAAAGTCGGGTGGCGCTTGCCTTTATTCCAGGTGGTGCCGCCCAGCGTCACGCCTTGATACAGGGTCACGTCATCACCGATTTCGGCGGTCTCGCCAATCACAATGCCCATGCCATGGTCGATAAAGAAGCGACGCCCCACCTTGGCACCCGGGTGAATCTCGATGCCGGTCAACCAGCGGCCGAAGTTCGACACCACGCGCGCCAGCCATTTCCAGCCCATGCCCCACAACGCGCCGGACAGGCGGTGAATCCAGATCGCGTGCATGCCCGGGTAGCAGGTCAGCACTTCAAAGGCGTTGCGCGCCGCCGGGTCACGGTGGAAAACACTCTGGATATCTTCTCGCAAACGCTCGAACATTTTTAATCCTTCCGCTTAAGCAGCTCGCCACGGGCCGCTTTCTGGGTTTCCGTGAGGATGCCACGCAATATATTCATCTCTGCTCGACTGACCGAGCTGCGCCCGTACAAGCGACGCAGGCGCGCCATCAAGTGCCGTGGTTTCTCCGGATCGAGGAATTCGATGGCCACCAGGGTTTGCTCCAGGTGCTCATAGAATCGCTCCAGCTCGTCCATCGTGGCCAGTTCGCCACTCTTGGTCGATGCGACTTCATCCTTTTCTACCTTGCTCGGCTGACCTTCAGCGGCCAGCCAGGCCATGCGCACTTCATAACTCAATACCTGCACCGCCGCCCCGAGGTTCAGCGAACTGAATTCAGGGTCTGATGGAATGTGCACATGGTAATGACATCGCTGCAGCTCTTCATTGGTGAGGCCGGAGTCTTCACGGCCGAATACCAAGGCGATTTCTGCGCCGCCGGCAGCTTCTTCCACTACTTTGGTGCCGCACTCGCGCGGATCCAGCAGCGGCCAGGGGATGCGACGGTCGCGGGCGCTGGTGCCGAGCACCAGGTTGCAGCCGACCAAGGCGTCTTCCAGCGTGGCGACGACCTGGGCTTTTTCGAGGATGTCATTGGCGCCGGATGCACGGGCATCGGCCTCGTGGTGCGGGAACACGCGCGGCTCGACCAGCACCAGGCGCGTCAGCCCCATGTTTTTCATGGCTCGCGCCACCCCGCCGATGTTGCCGGGATGACTGGTATTGACCAAAACGACACGAATGTTTTGCAGCAAGGGAGGCGCTCTCGGACACGGGAAAGGGGAGCAAATCTTACAGAACAGCCTAAGGTTATGCCATGAAAGCTAACGTCGTCCTTCACCTGAAGAAAGTTTCTGCTAGAATGCCCGGCTTTCTTTAACAACCTTAGGTGACACATCCATGCAGCCCATGCTGAATATCGCGCTGCGCGCCGCCCGCAGCGCCAGTGAATTGATCTTCCGCTCCATCGAGCGCCTGGATACCATCAAGGTCGACGAAAAAGACGCCAAGGATTATGTGTCCGAGGTGGATCGCGCCGCCGAACAGAAAATCATCGACGCTCTGCGCAAGGCCTACCCTACCCACGGCATCCTCGGCGAAGAAACCGGTTTGCACAAAGGCAGCGGCGAAGGCGAAGACTACCTGTGGATCATCGACCCACTGGATGGCACCACCAACTTCCTGCGCGGCATTCCTCACTTTGCCGTGAGCATTGCCTGCAAATACCGCGGCCGCCTGGAACACGCAGTGGTTCTGGACCCGGTTCGCCAGGAAGAATTTACCGCCAGCCGCGGCCGTGGGGCCCAGTTGAATGGTCGCCGTCTGCGTGTCAGCGGTCGCACCAGCCTCGACGGCGCCCTGCTGGGCACGGGCTTCCCGTTCCGTGACGACCAGATGGACAACCTGGAAAACTACCTGGGCATGTTCCGCGCCCTGGTTGGCCAGACCGCCGGTATCCGTCGCGCTGGCGCAGCCAGTCTGGACCTGGCCTATGTAGCTGCCGGTCGTTTTGATGCGTTCTGGGAGTCGGGCCTGTCCGAGTGGGACATGGCCGCAGGCGCACTGCTGATTCAAGAAGCTGGCGGTTTGGTGAGCGACTTCACTGGCGGCCACGACTTCCTTGAGAAAGGCCACGTCGTTGCCGGTAACACCAAGTGCTTCAAGGCTGTACTGACGGCGATCCAGCCGCACCTGCCGGCTTCGCTGAAGCGCTAAGCGAGCGGGCACAAAAAAGCACCCCGAGGGGTGCTTTTTTTATGCCTGTGATTTGGGCGATACGGCAATTCCAGCGTCAACCCATACCCAATGCAGGAGCGGGCTTGCTCGCGAAAGCGGTAGCCAGTCAATAAATCTGTCGATTGACACTCCGCGTTCGCGAGCAAGCCCCCTCTCACATTTTGAACCGCGCTCGGCCTGGAATTACTGCTGGTTTTGACCCAGAACCAAACGACCTTCTTTATCCACTGGAATCTGGCCACCTGGATCACGGTCCATGCGCACCGAACCTTCTTTGCCATCCAGGGTGTACCGCACGTCATAGCCGACAACCTTGTCGCTGATGTCGTTGACGGTGTTACAACGGGTTTGTGTGGTGGTGTAGGTATCGCGGTTCTGCATGCCTTCCTGAACCTTGTTACCGGCGTAACCGCCACCCACCGCACCGGCTACAGTCGCCAGCTTCTTGCCATTACCGCCACCGACCTGGTTGCCCAACAGGCCACCGGCCAGCGCACCAACCACGGTGCCGACGATTTGATGTTGATCCTGCACCGGCTTCTGCCGGGTTACGGCGACGTCCTTGCAGACCTCGCGCGGGGTTTTAATCTGGGTTTTCACCGGCTGCACCGCCAGCACTTGCGCATACTCAGGGCCGCTTTTTACCAGGCTGTAGGTGGCAACAGCACCCCCGGCAGTCACACCGACAGCACCCAATACCGCACCAACCAGCAACGACTTGTTCACGTGAACCTCCTGACCATCACAAACGGACCGAAACGTCCGCGCTATACCCAGCCTTGGAGCAAAAAAAAAGGCGCGAGTTCAATACTCGCGCCTTCTTTGTAACAGCGTGTCAACAAGCGCCCGTCAAGGGCGGTCGTCGACCTCCTTGCCGGTAGCGGCAGGAGGGATCAAGTCTTCACTGTTGAGGTTCAGCCAGATCAGCACCACGTTGGCGATGTAGATCGACGAGTAGGTACCCGCCAGAACGCCGATAAACAGCGCCAGGGAGAAGCCCCACAGGTTGTCGCCACCGAAGATCATCAGCGCAGCAATCGCCAGCAAGGTGGAGATCGATGTCGCCATGGTCCGCAGCAGGGTCTGGGTCGTCGAGACGTTGATGTTCTCGATCAGCGACGCCTTGCGCAGTACGCGGAAGTTTTCACGCACCCGGTCGAATACCACGATGGTGTCGTTGAGCGAGTAACCAATGATCGCCAGCACCGCCGCCAACACCGTCAGGTCGAAGGTGATTTGGAAGTACGCGAGGATACCCACGGTCACGATCACGTCGTGGATCAGCGACACAATCGCGCCGACGCCGAACTTCCACTGAAAGCGGAACGCCAGGTAGATCATGATGCCGACCAGCGCCATCAGCATGCCGAGGCCGCCCTGGTCGCGCAGCTCTTCACCCACCTGCGGGCCTACGAACTCAACGCGCTTGACCGACGCCGGGTTGTCACCGCCGACCTTCTGCAAGGCTTCGGCTACCTGGTGACCCAGTTGCGGGTCTTCACCTGGCATACGCACCAGCAGGTCGGTGGTCGCACCAAAGCTCTGCACGATGGCTTCGTGATAGCCGGCCTTGACCAGCTCGTTGCGCACCAGGGTAACGTCGGCCGGCTTCTCGTAGGTCAGCTCGATGAGCGTACCGCCGGTGAAGTCCAGACCGTAGTTCAGGCCCTTATGGAACCAGCTGAACAGCGCCAGAACGGTAAGGAGCACAGTGACGCCGAACGCAATGTTGCGAACGCCCATGAAGTTGATTGTACGTAACATGGCAGCCCCTTAAATCCACAACTTCTTGAAGTCACGCCCGCCAAAGATCAGGTTGACCATTGCGCGGGTCACCATGATGGCCGTGAACATCGAGGTAAAGATACCGAGGGACATGGTGACCGCAAAACCTTTGACCGGGCCGGTGCCCATGGCAAAGAGAATCCCGCCGACCAGCAAAGTGGTCAAGTTGGAGTCGAGAATCGCGGTAAATGCCCGGCCGAAGCCTTCGTTGATTGCACGTTGTACGGTCATGCCCGCCGCGATCTCTTCACGAATCCGCGAGAAGATCAGTACGTTGGCGTCTACCGCCATACCCATGGTGAGTACGATACCGGCGATGCCTGGCAGGGTCAGTGTAGCGCCCAGCAGCGACATCAGCGCCAGCAGCATGACCATGTTGCCCGCCAGGGCCACGGTGGCGATGATGCCGAAGAAGCGGTAGATGGCGATGATGAACAGCGACACGAACAGCATGCCCCACAAGGCTGCGTCGATACCCTTGGTGATGTTGTCAGCACCCAGGCTCGGGCCAATGGTGCGCTCTTCAGCGAAGTACATCGGCGCCGCCAGACCACCGGCACGCAGCAGCAGTGCCAGCTCGGACGATTCGCCCTGGCCGTTCAGGCCCGTGATGCGGAACTGAGCACCCAGCGGCGACTGGATGGTCGCCAGGCTGATGATCTTCTTCTCTTCCTTGAAGGTCTGCACCGGCACGTCTTTCTCGACGCCGTTGACCACTTGCTTGGTGTAGGTGGTGATCGGGCGCTGCTCGATGAAGATCACCGCCATGCTGCGACCAACGTTGCTGCGCGTGGCGCGGCTCATCAGTTCGCCACCGTGACCATCCAGACGAATGTTCACTTCAGGCGTGCCGTGCTCGCCAAAACCTGCCTTTGCATCGGTGACCTGGTCGCCGGTGATGATCAAGCCACGCTCGATCAACGCTGGAGGACGGTTACCTTCACGGAACTCGAATTCTTCGGCAGTCGCGCGAGAAGCACCCGGCTCAGCAGCCAGACGGAACTCCAGGTTGGCGGTCTTACCCAGGATACGCTTGGCTTCAGCAGTGTCCTGTACGCCCGGCAGCTCAACCACAATGCGGTTGGCGCCTTGACGCTGAACAATCGGCTCAGCCACACCCAGCTCGTTGACGCGGTTACGTACCGTGGTCAAGTTCTGCTTGATGGAGTATTCGCGGATTTCCGCCAGCTTGGCTGGGGTCATCGCCAGACGCAGTACAGGTTGACCATTGAGGTCGGCCGGCACGATGTCAAAATCGTTGAAGTTCTTGCGGATCAGCGCACGGGCCTGTTCGCGGGACGCTTCGTCAGAGAAGCCCAGCTGAATGGCACCGTTGAGCTGCGGCAGGCTGCGATAACGCAACTTCTCTTTGCGCAGCAGGCTCTTCACATCGCCTTCGTAGACTTTCAGGCGTGCGTCGAGGGCTTTGTCCATGTCGACTTCCAACAGGAAGTGCACACCACCGGACAAGTCCAGACCCAGCTTCATCGGGTGCGCGCCAATGCTGCGCAGCCATTTTGGCGTGGTCTGTGCCAGGTTCAGCGCGACAACATAGTCGTCACCCATGACCTTGCGCACAACGTCTTTGGCCGGTAATTGGTCTTCTGCCTTGGTCAGGCGCAACAAGCCGCCCTTCGCATCAGCCGCCAATGTTGCCGCTTTAACCTGAATTCCCGCGTCGGTGAGCGCTTTGCTCGCGCGTTCCAGGTCAGCCTGATTGACTTGCAGCGAAGTGCTGGCGCCCGTGATCTGGATCGCAGGGTCATCAGGATAAAGATTGGGAGCGGAATAAATAAAACCGATCGCCAGCACCGCCAGGATCAGTACGTATTTCCACAGAGGGTATTTGTTCAGCATCACGCCGCCCGCTTATAACGCGGGGCGCCTTGCGCGCCCCGTCGATTGGTAAAGGTTGTTACTCAGATCGCTTTGAGCGTGCCTTTTGGCAACGTGGCGGCGATGGCGCCCTTCTGGAACTTCATTTCTACGGTGTCGGAGACTTCCAGAACCACGAAAGCATCGGAAACCTTGGTGATCTTGCCGGCGATGCCGCCAGTGGTCACAACTTCGTCGCCTTTTTGCAGGCTGCCCAGCAGGTTTTTCTGCTCTTTGGCGCGCTTGGCCTGTGGACGCCAGATCATCAGGTAGAAAATGACCAGGAAGCCGACCAGGAAAATCCACTCAAAACCACCGCCCATAGGGCCGGCAGCGGCAGGCGCAGCGGCGTCAGCCATGGCATTAGAGATAAAAAAGCTCATTTAGCACTCCAGTTGCAAATAGTGAATCTTAGGGTCGGAAAACTCAGTCCAAGGGCGGCACAGGGAGCCCGCGCTTGGCATAGAAGGCATCGACGAAGGCGGCCAATGTACCCTGTTGAATAGCCTCGCGCAAACCAGCCATCAGGACTTGGTAGTGACGCAAATTGTGGATGGTATTCAACATGCTACCCAGCATTTCCCCGCACTTGTCCAGATGGTGCAGATAAGCGCGCGAGAAGTTCTGGCAGGTGTAGCAGTCACAGGTGGGATCCAGCGGCGAATCATCATGGCGATGGAACGCGTTACGGATCTTCAGCACGCCTGTATCGATGAACAGATGCCCATTGCGGGCATTACGGGTTGGCATCACGCAATCGAACATGTCCACACCGCGGCGCACACCCTCTACGAGATCCTCCGGTTTGCCAACGCCCATAAGGTAACGAGGTTTGTCAGCCGGCATCAGGCCCGGCAGGTAATCCAGCACCTTGATCATCTCGTGCTTGGGCTCGCCCACCGACAAACCGCCGATGGCCAGGCCGTCAAAGCCAATCTTGTCCAGGCCTTCCAGCGAGCGCTTGCGCAGGCTTTCGTGCATGCCGCCCTGAACGATACCGAACAGCGCCGCGGTGTTGTCGCCGTGGGCATTCTTCGAACGCTGAGCCCAGCGCAACGACAGCTCCATGGAGATACGCGCCACGTCTTCGTCCGCCGGGTACGGCGTGCATTCGTCAAAGATCATCACGATGTCGGAGCCCAGGTCGCGCTGCACCTGCATCGACTCTTCCGGGCCCATGAACACCTTGGAACCGTCGACCGGCGAGGCGAAGGTCACGCCCTCCTCCTTGATCTTGCGCATGGCGCCCAGGCTGAACACCTGGAAACCACCGGAGTCGGTGAGGATCGGGCCCTGCCACTTCATGAAGTCATGCAGGTCGCCATGCTTCTTGATCACTTCCGTGCCCGGGCGCAGCCACAGGTGGAAGGTGTTGCCAAGGATGATTTCGGCGCCGGTGGCGACGATGTCACGCGGCAGCATGCCTTTGACGGTGCCGTAAGTGCCCACGGGCATGAAGGCCGGGGTTTCGACGGTGCCGCGCGGAAACGTGAGGCGACCACGACGAGCCTTGCCATCCGTGGCCAACAATTCAAACGACATACGACTCATAGTTGTTCCTCAGGGCCCGCTTCTTTAGGAGCAGTCGGCGCAGGGTTTCGGGTGATAAACATCGCATCACCGTAGCTGAAAAAACGGTACTCGTTGGCGATGGCAGCTTGATAAGCGGCCATGGTTTCCGGGTAACCGGCAAATGCCGACACCAGCATCAACAGCGTGGATTCCGGCAAATGGAAGTTGGTCACCAGGCAATCGACCACATGAAACGGCCGGCCCGGGAAGATAAATATATCGGTGTCGCCGCTGAACGGTTTGAGCACGCCATCACGCGCCGCACTCTCCAACGACCGCACGCTGGTGGTGCCCACCGCAACAACACGACCGCCGCGCGCCTTGCACGCCGCCACCGCATCCACCACTTCCTGGCTGACTTCCAGCCACTCGCTGTGCATATGGTGGTCTTCGATGTTATCCACACGCACCGGCTGAAACGTGCCGGCCCCCACGTGCAGAGTCACGTAGGCGCTTTCGACGCCTTTGGCGGCGATCGCATCCAGCAGCGGCTGGTCAAAGTGCAGCCCGGCCGTCGGCGCGGCAACAGCACCCAGGCGCTGGGAGTACACCGTTTGGTAGCGCTCGCGGTCCGCGTCTTCGTCGGGACGGTCTATATAAGGAGGCAACGGCATATGGCCGACGCGTTCCAACAGCGGCAACACCTCTTCGGCAAACTTGAGCTCGAACAGCGCGTCATGGCGCGCGACCATCTCGGCCTCGCCACCGCCATCGATCAGGATGCTCGAACCCGGTTTCGGCGACTTGCTGGAGCGCACATGGGCCAGCACGCGATGGCTGTCCAGCACCCGCTCGACCAGAATTTCCAGCTTGCCGCCGGACGCTTTCTGGCCAAACAGCCGTGCCGGAATCACCCGGGTATTGTTGAACACCATCAGATCGCCTGGGCGCAAATGCTCAAGCAAATCAGTGAATTGACGGTGTGCGAGGGCACCGCTCACCCCGTCCAGGGTCAGCAGTCGACTGGCGCGACGCTCGGCCAAAGGGTGGCGAGCGATCAGCGAATCAGGGAGCTCAAAAGTAAAGTCAGCAACGCGCATGATGGGGTTCGTCTAGCAGGGCCGGGAAGTCTAGCGGAAATAGTGAAAATAGACCATGAAACGTGATTGACCAACGGTAATCTCATCTCTATACTTCGCCGCCATTGAGCCCTGATGGCGGAATTGGTAGACGCGGCGGATTCAAAATCCGTTTTCGAAAGGAGTGGGAGTTCGAGTCTCCCTCGGGGCACCATCTTAAAGAAAGACCTTGAAATTCAAGGTCTTTTTTTTCGCCTGTCGAAAAGTGAGCAGCCGCAGGCGAACGCAGACGTTAAGGAGCCGGGACCATGGAATTGACGCTGGAAGCTGTTGCCCTTTTTGCTCTCAAGCTGGTGCATGAGACCGAAGGCGCGAGCCCGATTCTGCGCGATGACCTGATCATGGACGGGTATGAGCGCGAGGTGTTCGGGTTGTTGGTGCGTCAGGGGGATTTGGCCACGATTCAACTCAAGCTTGATGAGTGCCTGGCGTTAGCACTCGACTCCCTGGGCGGCCCAAGCACGGTGATGGGGCGTGAGCTGCAACGGCTTGCGGCGGACGTGCGCCAAGCCCCGACACTGGAAGCACTCGACGCCCCGCTCGACGCACTCAAGGACTACCTGAAAGCCATCCTGTAACAAGCGACTTACCGCCGCCCCTCAACCGCCATCCGCAGCGCCAACCCCATCAACACCGAGCCCATCACCCATCGCTGCACAACCTGCCAGCCCGGGCGGGTGACGAAGAACACCGCGATGGAGCCCGCCATCATGGCAATCAACGCGTTAACGCTCACGCTGATGGCAATCTGCGTAAAGCCCAGCACCAGGGACTGCGTCAGCACACTGCCATGCCCGTTCGGGTCGATGAACTGCGGCAGTAGCGATAAATACATCACCGCCACTTTGGGGTTCAGCAGGTTGGTCACAAAGCCCATCATGAACAGCTTGCGCGGGCTGTCCTGGGGCAATTCCCGAACCTGAAACGGCGAACGACCACCCGGCTTGACCGCCTGCCAGGCCAGGTACACCAGGTACAACGCCCCGCCGAGTCGCAGCGCGTCGTAGGCAAACGGCACCGCCATCACCAACGCAGTGATGCCCAATGCCGCGCAAAACATATACACAAGGAAGCCCAACGCAACGCCGCCCAGTGAGATCAACCCGGCCGTGCGCCCCTGGCAAATCGAGCGGGAAATGAGGTAAATCATGTTCGGCCCGGGCGTGAGTACCATGCCGAGTGAGATCAGGCCGTAGGCCAGCCAGCTGGACAGTTCGGACATGGTGTCGCTCCTTAAGAGTTGTGCTGGGCACCATGGTAGGGCGTTGAAAAGCAGGCCGTTAGATACAGATGCGCGAGCAAAACGTCATACACATAGACAAAAAAAGAGACCTTGGCGCCCCAAGGTCTCTTTTACTGCTAACACTGACTCAACGGATGTACACCCTCCACTGTAGGAGCTGGCTTGCCTGCGAAGACGCCAGCCGCCACACCCTCAACTCACCCGCCTACACACCAACAGCGTCACCCTCCTCCATCACCCATTCGGCAACATCCCATCGGCCAAATCATCCACCACCGCCTTCGCCATCTCCCCCAAATAATGCGCCGCCCAGGCGCAGCGATCCGTGCTGTTGTCCATGGCGGCACGCCAAGGTTGATCGCACATTGATCACTGAAATTCTTGGCGCCGTTGGTTCGGCATGGAGCAGCGTCTCCGAAAATTTCGGGATGGTTTTTCCAAAGGGTGTTGAACGTGAGCATTCGGCGTATCCATCGCGTATTTGGCTCGCGACCGTAGCAAACGCTTAGGAGCTAAAGATGACCCAGGAGCAAATTCAGAACGGTCCTACCTGCCTGTAGGCACTAACATCAGCAATCCCAACTCCCCATTTTTGGGTCGCTAGAAACCAGCTGACTTTTCCCACGCACACCATCGAACAAACCCGACATCAACCTCTGATCCCCCCTCGTACGCTCACTCCCTCGCACAAGGAAGTGAGCCCGTCATGTCAGAACGCGCGTACCCCATCACGGCAGAAGAACAACTCAAACGACGAATCCTGATGCCGCAGCCGAAACGGGTGCCCTATTCGCCGCCCATGGTGTTGCTCGACCGAACACCTGCACCGGCGCCTACGCCTACGCCTACGCCCGCGAAGCTTCCCGGTTGCGTATTCACCAAACCCTGCCAACTGCCCGACGGCATCATTCGCTACAACGACCCCAGCGGTTACGTACCGTTGGAGCTGATCAAGGACTACGGCCATTTCAGCCTGTTGGGTGGGCGCGAGGTGGACAGCCGAGGCGCGGTGGCTTTGCGCAAGATCAGCGGCAGTGCCCTGCCCGTTGTGTCTAGGGCAGTTGGCTCTGTAGTCCAAATCCGGAGTCACAGGCGGAGGCCACCTTAGGCCGCGCTGGAAGGATCCCCATGGCTATATCTACGAATGGGACTTTGAACGAGGCAAGGTCGAGAAGTACAACAAGCGAGGGAAACACTTGGGCGAATTCGATCCTATAACAGGTGAACGAACCAAAGACGCAAAAAACACGAGAAGGATAGAATAGATCCATGAAACACCTGATCTACGTAGTCCCAGTGGGAAGCGAGGAGATTTCGACTGAAATACCGCTCAACCTGAAAGCTGCCGATTTGCTGCCAATTATGGGTTGGGAGGACGAGCACGAATGTGTCTATGACTACCTGCTAACTCCCCAGCAAATCGAAGGCATCGAGAAAATTACCTCGTTGGTCTTTCCGAAAAATGCGTCGCTGTATTTGGCATGCGACGCGTAACCATTTTAAAGAGTCGAAACCTCATTGGCCGGCCTTCACTTTCTGGAAAAAAACCTTTGGTGTCTCAGGGTTCTCACCCGATCCGCCAGCCCCACAATGCCAAGGAACGGTGCAACCTGCACCGTCGATTTTGCCGAAAGAGAGGAGCTGCAAAAATGGTCATGAAAATTAAATTGCGCTGGTACGAAAAGAACAATGATAACTTAAAAGAAAATGAGTGCTCCGTGGATATTCATGATGCAGACAGTTCTTTTGATGCTCTGGGGCTGAGCGAAGAAACCGCGATATACGCCGACGTTTTCAACGTTCTCCCCAATTGGATATCAATTCTCCAGCCCTACTTCCAGCATGAAATACAGCCCAACCTTTTCGACTACCAAATTTCCTTCCGCTACCAAGGCGCTTGGCCGCCACCTCCAAAACAACCCAGGAAGGAATCCTGATGCCATGAAAAAGCCCCTCCTCTACCGCTCAGTCAACACCCGAACCCATGGCGTGCGCCACGGTAGCGGTTTCGCTTATCGCTATGAACGGCGTACCAAACAAGCAAAGCACTCACTGTCCACCCGCGGTTCAATGCACAGCCGTCAACGACATGGTTTTGACTACACGCCGCTATTCCGTTTTCTCCTGTCCAAAGTTGGTCAGCCATGGGACAAGGTATTCAGCGAAGCCAACGCTCGACTGGATCGCTCGGAGCCCGTGTTCTGGATAGTTGCGCTGCATGAAAGCGACAAAGACGAGTATGTGCTGTTAGGCGACTCCAGCTATTACAGCGGTTTGTGGGTCGACGAGTCGGGCCTGCTGCAAAAGGTTAACCCCCAATTGACGCCCGAACAGATGAAGCCAAGCTGTGACTGCTGCACCCACACGTT
Source organism: Pseudomonas sp. Larv2_ips (assembly GCF_963879675.1). Lineage (NCBI taxonomy): Bacteria > Pseudomonadati > Pseudomonadota > Gammaproteobacteria > Pseudomonadales > Pseudomonadaceae > Pseudomonas > Pseudomonas sp. Larv2_ips. The sequence goes on along the minus strand of NZ_CAWOAW010000013.1, from coordinate 118,929 downwards.
CAACGGTGTGGTATACCCGCAGGCGCTTGCGCGCAAGCCGTGAAGCTCAGCCGCGCGCGCAAGCCGCCCTGCGCCAGATTGTTCAACGTCAATTCACTGCCGATCTTCCCCACAATCATCTCCACAATCGCCAACCCCAACCCCGCGCCGTTAGCGTTATCCCGGCTATAAAAACGCTCAAACAACCGCTCCATTTCCGCTTCATCAATCCCCGGACCTTGGTCTTCCACGCTCAAGCAGTCAGCGCCGATCACCACTTTCACTTCACTGCCTGCAGGCGAAAAGTTAAGCGCATTGGTCACCAGGTTCTGCAACGCAATCGCCAGCGCCACTGGCTCGGTTTGCACCCAACATTCCTCCTCTCCTTCCAACACCAGCTCCACACCCTTTTCCATCGCCAGTGGCGTCAGCTCAGCCAGTTCTTCGCGCACCAGTTCCGTCAGTTGCACGGGCTTGCACACGGGGTTGTTCAGTTGCGGCTCGATGCGCGCCATGGTCAGCAACTGGCTGCCAATTCGCGTAGCGCGATCCACTCCGTTCACCAAAAAATCCAATGCTTCGCGCCGTTGCTCTTCGGTCGCAGCGCTTTGAGCGTTCTGCGCGTGAATGCGCAAAATCGCCAGCGGCGTGCGCAGTTCATGGGCAGCATCCGCGATAAAGCGGCGTTCGCGCTCGAGCAGGTCATCCATCTGCACCAACAACCGATTAAGCGCGGTTTGCATCGGTTCCAGATCAGTCGGCAGCGGTTTGAGGTGCAGCGGTTGCAAGGTGTCGGTGTTGCGCCCGCGAATCGACAGCACCATGGCGCGCAGGGGTTTGAGGCCCCAGCCAATGGTCAGCCAGATCAGCACAGTCAGCAGCGGCACGCCGATCAAGGAGGGCCAGAGCGTGTGGCGCACGATGCGTTCGATCAGGTCCTGGCGAATGTCGTCGCGCTCGCCCACCCAGATCAGCAAGCCCTGCTGCGGGTCGGCGAGGAGGAAGGCGCACCAGTCGTTGCCGTTCTCCATGATGTCGTGGGAGCCGAGGGTAGTCGGCGGCGCAGCCAGCACGGGCGCCTCGGCGGAACGCACGAGGAGTTCACCGTCGGTGCGCCATACCTGGAAGGTCAAGCGGGTTTCATACGGGTGCGCGACGCCGTCTTCACCGACGCGGCTCATGGCCTGGTCGAACGCCTGATACAACCTGTCCCAATCCGCTTCGCCTGGGTCGCGCTGGCGCAGTACGCCTTGCAGCAGGCGCGCACTTTGGGCGAGTTGAGCGTCGTAGACTTCCTCGATTTCATGGTGGCTGTCGCGCAGCACCAGCCAACTGATCAGCGCGTCGCCGAGCAAAATAAACACCAGCACCGGAATGAGGATGCGGGCGCGAACGGAAGTCATGGGTTAAGCGCCAGCACGTAGCCGACGCCGCGCACGGTGCGGATCAGCTCGGTGGATAACTTTTTGCGCAGGTTATGGATCAGCACTTCCAGGGTGTTGCTCTCCACCCGGTCCTGCCAGCCATACAGCGCGCGAGACAGGCGCTCGCGGGTCACGACTTTGCCGGGGCGCACCATCAGTTGGTGCAGCAGCTGGTATTCCATCGGGGTGACGATGATGTCTTGATCCTGATAACGCACTTGCTGGGTGGCCGGGTCGAGGCTGACGCCAGCGTGCTCCAGCATTGGCTGGGCACGGCCCTGGCTGCGTCGCAATAAGGCGCGCACGCGGGCTTTGAGTTCTTCGACGTCGAAGGGTTTGATCAGGTAGTCGTCGGCGCCAGTGTCCAGGCCGGCGATACGTTCGGCGGTGCCGTCGCGGGCGGTGAGGATCAGCACCGGCAAGTCGTATTGCCCGGCGCGCAGTTGCTGCAACAGGTCGAGCCCATCGAGGCGCGGCAGGCCGAGGTCGAGCAGGAGCAAATCGAAGCTTTCAGTGCGCAGTGCGTGCAGGGCGCTGAGGCCATCCTGCAGCCAATCCAGGGTGTAGCCTTCAGCGCCCAATGCCACGCGAATGCCCTGGCCGAGGGCACGATCATCTTCGACTAGGAGTAGGCGCATTGCGAAATCTCTGTAGGAAACGGCGGAATGATGCCGGTTCTGCAGCGGCCCCTTCGGGGAAAGATGTTACGGCGCGTTGCCAACTAAGGTTGCGCTAAGGTTGGTTTTGCACTGTGAAATCTCCCACATCTGCCGAGAGCTTTTCCATGCGCAAAATTCTCCTGCTGTCCCTGATTATCGCCAGCCCCATGGCCCTCGCCGGCCCGCAGTGCACCACCGCCGAACGCTCGCAGTGGCAAGACGAAAAAGCCTTCCAGGACACGCTCAAGGCTCAAGGGTATGAGATCAGCAAGTTCAAGGTCACCGACGGCAACTGCTACGAGATCTACGGCTTCGACAAGGACAAGCGCAAGGTCGAAATCTACCACGACCCGGTCACCGGCAAGGCCGTGAAGACTGAGATCAAGGGCTGATGGCAGGCGAATCCCTGCGCCTGTGGGACCCGTTGGTGAGGCTGTTTCATCTGTCTATCGCCGGGGCCTTCGTCGCCAACTACTTCTTTAACGAAGCGGGCGACGACTGGCATGTGTGGCTGGGCTACTACGCCATGGCCTGGTTGCTGGTGCGACTGGTGTGGGGGTTCGTAGGACCGCGCAGTGCGCGTTGGTCGGATTTCTGGCCATCGCCTGCGCGACTCAGTGCCCATGTGCGTAGGGTGTTGGACGGACGAGGGCTGCATCGCCTCGGTCATTCGCCCATCGGCGCGCTGGTGATGCTGTTGATGATGTCGGCGCTGCTGACCCTCGGTATCAGCGGTTTCCTGATGCAGGAAGTCGACGCGTTATGGGGCGCCGACTGGCCGCTGCAGGTCCACAAAACCACCGCCAATGTGCTGCTGGGTCTGGTCTGTGTGCATGTGCTGGCCGCCGTGTATGAAAGTCTCCAGGTGAAGGACAACCTGCCGTTATCCATGCTCACCGGTTGCAGGAAACGCCTGCCGGATGAGCGTGCGCAGTAATCCTTTTCCCCAACAGGTTCTCTATGCGCTCCGCCTTACTGATCTGCAGCCTGCTCGCGGTGTTTTTCGCCGCCTGGCAAAGCCATCCGCCGCACGTGCTGGCGCCGTTTGCCCAGGCGAGCCCGAACACCTCCAAGGTCGCGACGGCGCCGCAATACACCAGCCGCTTTGTGTCCTCGCAACTTACCGACTTTGTGCACGCTTCCTCCGTCACCGCCCTGCCTGGCGGCGACTTGATGGCCGTGTGGTTTGCCGGCAGCCGCGAAGGCGCCGCCGATGTGCAGGTGCGCACCGCAAGGTTTGATGCGCGCAGCGGCGAATGGGGCGCCGAGCAGGTGCTGGCCACGCGCGAAAGTACCCGCGACGGCACGCAGCGCTACATTCGCAAACTGGGCAACCCAGTGATTGCGCTGGGGCCAGATAAACGCCTGTGGATGTTTTATGTGTCGGTGTCGGTCGGCGGCTGGGCCACCAGCGCGATCAACGTGATGGTCTCCACTGACCTCGGCGCAAACTGGTCGACGCCGCGGCAATTGGTGACCTCACCGTTCTTTAATATCAGCACGCTGGTGCGCGCCGCGCCGGTGTTTCACGCCGACGGTTCGATTGGCTTGCCGGTGTATCACGAGTTCATGGGCAAGTTTGCCGAGTACCTGTATTTGAGCCCCGACGGCGCGGTGATCGACAAATTTCGCATCAGCCGCGGCAAGCACTCCCTGCAGCCGACCATCGTGGCGCAGGACGGCCAGCGCGCCGTGGCGATGTTGCGCTACGCCGGCGAAACCCATCACCGCGTGCTCGCCAGCCGCACCATCGATGCCGGGCAAACCTGGAGCGAGCCGTACCCGTTGGAGCCGGCCAACCCCAATTCATCCCTGGCGGCAGTGGCAACCGAGGATGACGGTTTGCTGGTGGCCCTCAACGACCTGCAAGACGGTCGCTTCAAGCTCAGCCTCTACGGGACCAACGCCCAGTTCAGCCAATGGCGCACGGTGGTGGAACTGGACCAGTCGCCCGACCCGCTCGGCCAGCCGTTCTCCCACGCGGCTTACAAAGAAATCATCGGCGAGGGCTTTCGCGCTTCCAGCGGCGCCAAGCGCTTGCCGCTGGAGCAACGTTTTCTGAGCAACCTGGATTACCGCGTGTGCAAACCGCGCGGCTGTGATTTCGAGTACGAGTATCCGTATTTCAGCCGCAGCCCGGACGGCATGTACCACGTGGTGTACTCGTGGAATAACACCTTTATCAAACATGTCAGCTTCAACGAAGCCTGGCTGGCGGAGCATTTGTGATGGTTTCTGTGTGGCAGGCCCATTTGAGTTTTGTGCTGCTGGGGTTTGTGCTCTTGAGCAGGGTTCGCTTTACCGCACCCTGGCGGCCATGGCTGCTGCCGATGCTGGTGGTGCTGAGTTTTATCCCGGTGAATGAACTGCCATTGGCGGCGTACGTGCGCAGCTTTACCGATGACCTGGCGATCAGCACCTTGGTGTTGCTGGCGTGGGTAACGCTGTGCCGATTGGGCGTAGTGCAACCGGTTAATCGCCCACATCAAGTGCAGCTGCTGCTGCTGTTTGGCGCGCTGAGCCTGCTGCTGTATCCCGCCACGATGGGCCTGACGTATCACGACCCTTACCGTTGGGGCTTCAACCCGCGGCCGATGATTGTGCTGGTGGGCGCGGCGGCGTTGCTGCTGCTCTGGCTGCGCAACACGTTGGCGGTGTGGATGCTGGCAGTGGGCACCCTGGCCTTCGCACTGCGGCTCAAGGCGTCGGAGAACTATTGGGATTACCTGATCGATCCGCTCCTGGCGGGCTACTGCGTAATCGCCGGGTTAATGCAACTCAACCTGTGGGAGCGGGCTTGCTCGCGAATGCGGCGTGTCAGGCAGCAACTTTGGAACTGATAAACCGCTTTCGCGGGCAAGCCCGCTCCCACCTTTGATAAGCGTCGTTTTGGAGATTGGGAAGGGTCACCGATGGCGGGCCGCTCCTGGCG